>CAWAYF010000010.1:0-188534 GCA_963786135.1 uncultured Verrucomicrobiae bacterium
CTTGAATGGCAGGAGCGGCGGTCTCCGAAGGGAAAGTTTGGTCGCAAGGCGAAAAATATTTCAGTCGCGCTCGGGCGCGACCCGGAGTCGCTCGATTTGGCGAAACGGCATCCATTCGATCTCGCGTTAGTCAGCATTCCAAAGGGCAAATCGCTTTGCCCGTATCATTCACACTCGGCGGAATCGGAAATGTATCTCGTGGTTTCGGGTCGCGGAAAGATTCGCGACAAAGATGGTTGGACCGACGTTGGCGCCGGCGACGCGTTCTTCTTCGGCCCAGGCGAGGCACATCAGCTCGCCAATGCCGGTGAGGAAGATTTTGTTTACTACGTGCTCGCCGACAATCCGCGCGGCGACTCCTGTTTTTATCCGGATAGCGGCAAGTTCGCGGTTTGTAAGGAACGCGGTGACGAAGTGATCGTGAAAGGAACGGAAACCGATTACTTCGACGGAGAGGAGTGAATATCTAAGGAAAGCGAGAACGCAGGAATTCCGAACTGTAATCGGTTTCCTGCTTTCCTGGGTTCCTGAGAGATCCGAATGAAAAAGATTAACATTAACGAGATTAAAGAAGACCCGTGGCAATCGCCGAAGGGGAAGTATGCGGTCTTCTTCACAGGGATTTCGGAAGCGCTCGGGCGTGAGCCGACTTCATTCGATTTAGCCAAGCGATGGCCATTCGATTTGGAATTGAACCGCGTGCCGCCGAGTAAACCGAATTTCCCGTTTCACGCGCACTCCGCCCAATGGGAAATGTATCTCATCGTCAGCGGCAACGGCACTGTGCGCGATAAAGATGGATCGACGAATGTCGTCGCGGGCGATGCGTTTATCTTTGGTCCTAACGAACCGCACCAGATTACAAACGCGGGCGACGTCGATCTTATCTATTATGTGATCGCGGATAATCCGATCGGCGAATCGGCTTACTATCCGGACAGCAAAAAATGGAAAGCGAACAAGACATCAGCCGCCGACCGTGTGGTAATCAAAGGCAAGGAAACGGATTACTTCGACGGGGAAGAATAATTCTGGGGAGCGCACGCGCCTCGCGTGCTGGCGATTGCGCCCTCGCAATCGCAAACTTTCTAAAATGATTTTGCTTAAGATTCTGTTCGGCGAGGGCGCCGAACAGTGCACGCGAGGCGCGTGCGCTCCCCAGAGTTTCAGTTAAGATCGAAATCATGGTCGCGAAGAATTCGCCTGAAGATTTTCCGTACAAGACTTACCTGAACATTTTGCACGGGCCGCTGGAGTTGATCGACGTGCAGAAACTCGCCGATGCGTGCAAAGACAAGTGGTACAACCAAACGCTTTGTCGAGTGAACGATTCAGTTGTGCGAATTGGCGTGCTGGAAGGCGAATATCACTGGCATGAGCACAACGACATCGACGAGTTTTTCTTTACCCTCGACGGAGAATTTCTGATCGACCTCGAAGATAAGACGGTCCAGTTAAAACCGCGCCAGGGATTTGTCGTTCCGAGAGGGGTTCGACATCGGACGCGCGCGCCGAAGCGTTGCGTCATTTTAATGATCGAGCGGGCGGACATCGTTCCGACTGGTGATTGAATCCGTTAGGTAGGGGCGATTGACCCCAATCGCCCGCGGGCGGTTCGGTGAACCCTACCTCAAGAAAAATTGCGGACGAGATGCATGCCATCACAGTAGGATCGATCTCTTGAAAGTTGTTTCTGGAGGCCAGACTGGAGTAGACCGCGCGGCGCTCGATGTTGCGCTCAAACACCGCGTACCGTGCGGTGGGTGGTGCCCTGAAGGGCGCATCGACGAGGACGGGAAAATTCCCGATCGTTACCCGATGACGGAATTGAAAAAGGGCAGTCCGGATGAACGCACGTCCCGCAACGTTCAGGACTCAGATGGAACAATCGTGATTTACTTCCACGAGTTAAGCGGCGGAACTGCTTACACCGTGGGTTGCTGCATCGAACAGCGACAGCCGCACCGATTGATCGACGCCGCAAAATATTCACCCGAAGACGCTGTGCCTCTGATGGCTGCCTTCATGCGCGATCACGACATTGAGATTCTCAACTTCGCGGGCCCGCGTCAGAGCGAATGGGCGGGCGGTTACGACTACACGTTTCGCGCGATCGATGTGTTGCTGACCAGAATGAAGTTCAGCGGCCGCCGGCGATGACGAAAATCTCCGAATCGGCGAGCAGGTTAACAGGAAGAGCTTCAATTACGCATAGCGCAACACTCACTCAGCATTCTTTCGGTAAGGCAAGCGAGCTTTGTAGAACTCCATTTCTTTCGAGAGCGCTTTCGTTAGTCCCTTATCGCCGCTTTCGGAGGAGAGTCGCAACGCTTCCTCAGCAGTTTCAACTGCATTAGAAAATTGACCGATCTCGGCATAAGCCGCGGCCAGGGAATGAAGCACGAATGGATCTTTCCCGCTCGAGAGTTCATTTGCGGACCGCCCCAGCTCCAGCGCTCTGGTGCCATTGCGCAGCGATCCGTCCGGGCAGGTGGCGAGCACCCAGGCCAGGTTCGTTTGAGCGGCGACGTCTTGAGGAGCGATTGCGAGGCTCTTTTCGTATTGGGCGATCGCGTTTGTGGTGTCGCCTTTTTGCAAAAGAAGATTTCCAAGGTTGGTATGCGCCCGGATGTGATCCGGTTGTATCGCCAAGACCTTCTGGTAACAGACGATCGCGTCATCGACCTGGCCATTCTCAAGAAACGCGCCCGCTAGTTCATATTGTGCATCTATATGATCTGGCCGGAGCGCGAGCGCCTTTTGATAGTGCACGATAGCTTGATCGAGCTGCCCTTCTTTGGCAAAAGCATGAGCCAGGTTGTATTGGACCTCCGGGTCATCGCCTCTCAACTGGAGGGCCGCTTGGTAATGACCGATCGCCTCCACCATGCGCCCCTTTTCCAGAAGGGCACTGCCGAGGTTATTGTGCGCATCCGGACTATTTGGCCGTAACTCCAAAGTTTTTTCGTACTCTTCAATCGCTTCATCCGATTGGCCGCTGCGCGCAAAAGCACCGCCAAGATTGTAATGTGCGTCGACGTAATCGGGCTTTATTTCTAAAGCCGCGCGATAATGCTCAATCGCCTTGTCAATCTTCCCCTCCGCCACGAATGCCACTCGCCAGGTTATAGTGCGCTTTTTCCGGATCGGGCCGTTTTATGAGCGTTTGTTCATAGTGGACGATCGCTTCGTCGAGGCGCCCGCTGTTGAGGAGCAGATCGGCCAGGTTGTTTTGGGCCATCCAGCAATCCGGATTACGTGAAAGCGTCACCCGCCAGAGTCTCTCCTCATCCCGATACATGTGTGCTTGTCGCCAGGTCAAGGCGGCCAAGACTGAGATCAGCATCAAGCTGCTCGCGATGCCAATTCGACGGAACGCAGGTGGCGCAACATCGACAAGCAGCCCAATACAACTTGCCGTCAATGTAACCATGCCGATACACGCGAGATATTGGAAGTGATCGGCAACGAACGAATAGATGAAAGGAAACACATTGAAAAAGCCAAGGACTGGAAAAAGCATGCCGGTGAAGAAGAGAAATGCGGCGAGCGGTCCGCGGCTCTTCCGCCGCAACATCCATAGCGCTACGAAAAGCACTAATAGCGCACTCGGGAAGAGATACTGCCACCAAACAGCGGCGCTAACGTCCCATCGCGGATAGATGAAAATCAAGTTGGCCGGCCACAGAAGCTTCGATAGGTAGAACCAAAATGCTCGTCCGGCGATGAGGATTCGCTCGATAGTCGATAACTGAAAGGCGCGGCCTTGTGCGCCGACGAAGTTCTGTTCTACCCACGCGGTAAGCAGCCCGGCGCCAATTCCAATTGCAAAAAACGGGATAAGCGGCAGAACGTCTCGCTTCCAGGAAAGTTTGCCCCGCTTCCACCAGAGAACCACAAGAATAATCGCGGGTAAGATGGCGATGACGCTCTTCGCCAGGAGTCCGAGACAGAACAACCCGAGAGCTGCGAGATACGGCTCGAGCCTTCTGTCTCGATCAAATCGTAAATAAAAAAATGCAGAGGAAAGAAAGAACAACCCTGAAAGCGTGTTCTTCAGTTCCGACATCCACGCCACCGACTCCACTTGCACCGGGTGAAGAGCGAAGAGAGCACCTGCAAACCACGCTCCGGGTATTTTCAGTTCTCTCAGGATCTTGACCAGCAGAAGGGCCGAAGCCAACGTGCAGAAGGATGTTGGTGAGATGATAACCAAGTGGTTTGTCACCCCAGATTCGGTGCTCGACCCAAAAAACCGTGTGAACGACCGGATAATACTGCTGTGTGCTTCCCAATTGCGTCCAGATCTGCACCAACCCATGCAGCGAGCGGAGGTCCGGCTTGGTAAGATGCTCGTCATCATCCCAGATAGGCTTTCCGTTCCAGGCAGGCGAATAAGCGATCAAGACTACGAAGAGCAGGGCAATCGCCAAAAACCAATCGCGTCGTAAGAAAGATCGGCACCATTGAGAAAACCTTCGCAATGTCATTGCGCGACGGTTCGTCTCCTTATTCGTAACGCAGCGCTTTCACCGGATCGAGCCGTGCGGCGAAATAGGCCGGGATCAACGCCGCGACCGCGCAAATCAAAAACGCGCTGATGCAAATCACCGTGACGTCGTGGGGAACAACCTGCGCGGGGATTTCGGAGAATTGGTAGACTTCGCGCGGAAAAATCTCGATGTGCAAAGTATTCGCAAGCCATTGACTGAATTCGTTGCGGTAACGGATCAACAACATCCCGAGGCCAAGACCGGTCAGCGTTCCAAAAAGTCCGACGACCGTCCCCTGCCCCAGAAAAACCCAGATGATCTGGGAAATGTTCGCGCCGAGCGCTTTGACGATGCCGATCTCGCGACGTTTCTGAACCGTGACGGTGATCAGCGTGCTCATGATTCCAAACGCCGCGACGACGACGATGAAGAAAAGCAAGAAGAACATGACTGTGCGCTCGAGCCGCACGGCTTCGAAATATTGACGGTTCATGTCGATCCAGGTTTCGGCAAACTGCCGGCGGCGTCGAGAAACGTTCTCGATTTCGTTCTTCACCGACTCGGCGTTGTAGGGGTTATCGGTTTTGACGGTGATGCCGTGGAGCGAATCGCCGAGGCCGTAAAGTTCCTGGCCGATGTAAAGCGGCACGATCAGGAATTCCGAATCGTGAACATAATGACCGGTCTCGAAGATTCCGGTCACGGTCAGCTCCTTCGGCAAAATCACATCACGGAGTTCGTCGATCGCCGCTTTCTCTTCGTTTCCCTTGGCGTTCTCGAGCTTCTTAATTCCGTCCAGGATCTGGCCGAGATTTCCGGGCGAATAGACCGTTAGCTTTTCGCCGACGCTGATCTGCAATTTGCGCGCGATGTCGACTCCGAGCACGACCGACTCGCCATCGAGATCAAGCTTGCCCTGTTTAATAAACTTCCGGAGCGGAACGACGTTTTCCTCCTGTTTGGGATCGATCCCGCGAATCATCGGTGCCAGTCGGCGGTTTTGGAATTCGACAATCACCGGGCCCTGCACGTAAGGCGCGGTCGCGACTACGCCCGGCACCTTGTCGATCTTCGCTTTCAACGAACGCCAGTCCGACAAAACGTCTTCGCTCGTGACCAGAATGTGCGCGTCGAAATCAATCACCTTTTGCCGCAGTTCGCGATCGAATCCTGTCATTACCGAAATAACCAGGATCGAGCACGGTGACGCCGAGCGTGACGCCGAGCACCGAAATCAGCGTGATGATCGAAAGGAACGTGCGCTTCGGTTTGAGATAACGCAGCGCCAGGAAAAAACTGAACGGCAGTTTCAAATCGCCGTTATGTTGGCTGCGAACGCGCCGCTTTACAACCCAACGGGATGGCGCGCCTCAAATCCCCAGGTGTCGCGTCCATCGAGATGCCAGCGTGGGCCGACGTCGCCACCATAACGAAGATCGGTCGTGTCGAGTCGCAATCCGGCGATCATGGCGAATACGTGACCGTGTCGCGAATAGATCGTGAACCATCGGCCGCGGCCGCGTTCTCCATAGCGGAGGAAGTCGCTCGAGGGCAAGGGTTCATTCAGCATGCCCGCATAATGAAGCGCGAACGAAACCGTTCCGGAGCAATCGTAGCCGTAATCGTGAAACGATCCGTGTCCTCCGCCCCACACATACGGGCGACGGCAAATTGTGTTCACCGCCCAGATAGCATGTTTCACCGAGTCGGGCGCGTTCGATGGCGCGTAGGCGATTCCGTTTCGTATCACAGCGCGATTTCCGTGAACCATTGGATGCGAATCAGTGAGATCGAATCCCGGCGTTCTGACTTCCGAATCGTCGTCGCTGCGCTCGATCGGCTGGGAGGGCTGAGCGTGCGGAACGTAGTAGGCAACGCGCATCGTCGATGCGCTGAACCGGTTGTCGCTAAACGTGAACGGTTGAAGCGGTCCGCCATCAGCAATTCGCGACGGATAAACGGGTTCGCGTGTCGACCAGATTGGGCGCCTGCTTCCTGCGAACAAAAAAGACGCCGCGATCGTGACGACAAAAATTAGTGAGGCGGGTCGAAGCACGCCTGTCCAGAAGCTGATTTCAGGCCAAAATGTAGCCGCCGCCCTGCGGGCGGTCTGCAAGGGTGGGAATCGGCCCACAGGGCCGTGGCTACAAAGCGTGCGCTTGTAGATCTTCGAGCGAGACGAACTCGAGCGCCGACGAGTGCGTCGCTTCGAGATCGACGGGCGCGGCCCGGTCGGCATCGAGCGCGGATTTCCAGCGCGTGACGCAAACACACCATTTATCGCCAGGTTTTAGTCCGGGAAATCCCCATTCCGGAATCGGCGTGACCAAGATCGTTGCCGTCGAGCACGGAGAAATCGAGAAACTCCGCGTGACTTTCACGCAGACGGTGTGCAGGCCGACATCTTCCGGACCGGTTCGACAAAAACCGTCTCGATAAAATCCGGTCATCGGATCGCGGCAACAACATTTCAGTTCCGTGCCAAGAACGTTGGTCGGCATAACTCAGTCAAACTCCGGATCTTCGGTCGAGACGGTCGATTCGCCTTCGCTTTGCCGCAACGCCTGCTCGACCGCGCGCCAGGGAAGCATCGCGCACTTCACCCGCTGCGGAAATTTTCGGACGCCACGCATCACGTGAAGATCGCCGAGAGTTTTGGGCGCATCGTTTTTGTCCGGTTGTGACGAGATCATGAAACGCGCGCAGCATTTCTTCGACTTCCTCGCGACTCTTGCCTTTCAACTTCATTGTCATCAACGAAGCCGACGCCTGACTGATGGCGCAGCCGTGCCCGGTAAATTTGATTTCTTCCAATCCGCCGTTGTCGTCGAACTTCACTGCGAGATGAATCTCGTCGCCGCAGGACGGATTATCGCCGTGCACCCGGACCGACGCGTCCGGCAGTTCGCCGAAATTCCGCGGCCGCCGCGAATGATCGAGGATCACTTCCTGATAAAGTTCTTCGAGCTCGCCAAGTTCGGTGTTCATTTGAAAAAGCGAATCGCCTTTTGAAGGATTTCGATCATCCGATCGATTTCTTCGCGCGTGTTGTAAAAATAAAAGCTGGCGCGGGTTGTCCCGGTCACGCCGAACCGGCGCATGAGCGGTTGATTGCAATGATGGCCGCCGCGCATGGCGAGCCCGTATCGATCGGCGAATGTCGTGAGATCGTGCGGATGAGCGGCGTCCATCACGAAACTGATAACTCCGGCGTGTTCCTTGGCGGTGCCGAGGACGCGCAAACCGGGCAGCTCTTTCATCCGTTCCAACGCGTAATTCGCAAGTTCGAGATCGTGCTCGAAAATTTCCGTCGCGCCCGATTCCTTCGAGATAATCGATCGCGGCAGCGAGTCCGATCGCGCCGGCAATGTTCGGCGTGCCGGCTTCGAATCGATGTGGCGGTTTCTTGAACGAACTCTTTTCGAGCGTGACGCTGACGATCATTTCGCCGCCGCCGTGCCAAGGCGGCATCGCATCGAGAATTTCGAAGCGCGCCGTAGAGCACGCCAATTCCGGTCGGCGCGCACATTTTGTGACCGGAGAACGCCAGAAAATCGCAACCGATCTCCTGCACGTTCAGCGGCATGTGCCCGATGCTTTGCGCCGCATCGACCAAGGTGACCGCGCCGACACTCCTCGCGCTTGCCGGCAAAGCTCGGCCACGGGATTGATCGTGCCGAGCGAATTCGAAACATGCGTGAAGGCGAACAGTTTCACTTCCGGGCGTGAGCAACGATCGAAAGATTCTCCAGATCGAGCGTCCCATCGTCGCGCACCGGCACGAAACGCAAGTTGGGCGCCGATTCGTTCCGCCAGCAATTGCCACGGCACCAGATTGCTGTGGTGCTCCATTTCTGTGAGCAGAATCACGTCGCCCGATCCGCAGAAATTTTCCGCCCCAGGCCTGCGCGACGAGATTGATGCTTTCAGTCGTGCCGCGAGTGAACACGATTTCGTCCGCGCTGTCTTGCGCCAATGAAATCGGCCACGCGTTGCCGCGATCTTTCGTAATGTTCGGTCGCGCGCGCGCTCAACGTGTGCAGACCGCGATGCACATTGGCGTTTTCGTGCTCGTAATAATTGCGGACCGCGTCGAGCACGGCTCGCGGCTTCTGCGAAGTGGCCGCGTTGTCGAAGTAAATCAGCGGATGACCATTCACGTGCTCGCGCAAGAATCGGGAAATCCTCGCGAAGCGCCGACCCAATCCACGTTGACTTCTGGCGGCTCTGTGCATGAGATAATCTGCGCTAAGCGCCGCTTCGCGGCAATTGATTCATCAAATCACGCGAAGATCGACATCCACGCGGGCAATGTTTTACGATTGGTGCTCAAAAGGTCGCTGGTTCGCGCCTCACCCCATGAAAAGAACCGCCATTGTCTACTGGTTGCTGCCGGCAAAGCCGGAGCGCGACCTGTTTTGCGAGATCGTCCGAATCCTTCGCAAGGAATTTGGGGCACCTAATTTCGAGCCACACCTCACGCTTTTCGTCACAGCGAAGGGTCGACAACATCCGGCCAAGAGTTTTGCGCCAAATTCGATCGCGGCCGATCCGGCTAAGTGCGCGTGGAGTTGCGTTTTCGCCGAAATTCACCAAGACGCTGTTTGTCCGCTTTAAGCCGAACCCGTCGCTGCGAAAGCTTGTTCTCGATCTTGGATGCGCCGCAAAATCTCGAACGAAGCGTCCAACCGATCCGCACGTGAGTTTGCTTTACAAGAAAACTTCGCGCGCGGCGCGAAAAAGAATTGGCGCGATCATAAGATTGCCGTTTCGGACCGTCCTTTTCGATTCCATCGCCGCTGTGCGATTGACTCTACCCGTGTCGAACGCGCGCGGATGTCGAGGCATGGAAAATCATTGCAACGAAATCGCTAGGTAGCGCGGGTACGACCCGCCATGGCGATTGCGTGTCAATCGGCCGCGGACCTGTTACTCATTGCCACGTGGCGGCAAACGGACGAAAATCTTCGGCCAGCACGACGCGGCGACGATCAAACAAATTGAAACCTGCGTGGCGGCCGGCGGCGAGCGCGGCGTGCTTTGCGCCGACGGTCACAAAGGTTACGCCCAACCAATCGGCGGAGTGGTCGCCTACAAGGACAAGATTTCGCTGAGCGGCGTCGGATTCGACATCGCTTGTGGAAATCTCGCCATCCTGACCGACGCAAAACGCGAAGAGATCGCGACCGAAGATCGACAAGATCATGGACGACGTCGTGCGCGACATTTCGTTCGGCATCGGACGCAAAAGCAAAACGCGCGTCGAGCACGAGTTGTTCGACGATCCAGCGTGGAAAATGAAACCGATCGGCGATTTGAAATCGATGGCGGCAGATCAGCTCGGCACGGTCGGCGGCGGAAATCATTACGTCGACCTTTTCGCGGACGAAGACGACCGGATTTGGGTCGGCGTGCATTTTGGTTCGCGCGGGCTCGGGCACAAAACGGCGACACATTTTTTGAAAGCAGCCGGCGGCAAAGACGGAATGGATGTACCGCCGACAGTGGTCGACGAAAAGTCGGAGATCGGTCACGATTACCTCGCCGGAATGCATTTGGCTGGTCGTTACGCTTACGCCGGCCGCGAAGCGGTCGGCGCGTCACGTGGTGCAAGACATTTTGGGCGCACGGATTCTCGAGGAAGTGCACAACCATCACAACTTCGCCTGGCGCGAGAAACACGACGGCGAAGAGTTTTGGGTCGTACGCAAAGGCGCAACGCCGGCATTTCCCGGTCAGAAAGGATTCGTTGGCGGCAGCATGGGCGACGACGCGGTGATCATTGAAGGAATCGATTCGACCGTTTCGCGCGAAGCGCTGTTCTCAACCATTCACGGCGCGGGGCGAATCATGTCGCGGACGGCGGCGAAGGGAAGATTCGTGAAAGTCGGCAACAAGCGAATTCGGCAAGACGGACTGGTTCGGCACGACGAGATGATGAAATGGCTGCACGATCGCGGAATTGTTTTGCGCGGCGGCGATCTGGATGAAGCGCCGCAGGCGTATCGCCGCTTGCCGGATGTACTGAAGGCACACGCGGGAACAATTCGCGTGCTTCACACCTTGCATCCGCTCGGCGTGGCGATGGCCGGCCGCGACATTGTGGATCCCTATAAGGACTAACCCGAAAGCGTGACGTTCGAATCGATTCATTACTCCCGCGACCCAAGCTTCGGTAGGCGAGTCGATCCTATAAAGGCGAAACTGAATGTTCAGGGGCTTGCAGTCGCTGAAGGCATCGGCGTCGGAGCAGACGTCGACACCGGAGTAGCGCTCGGATTCGGGGTTGCGCCAGAGATTTTGACGCGCTCGTCTTCGAGCAAACGCTTTTCTTCAACGTAAAGGGAACCGCGTTTCGCCGCCTGAATGTATTCTTTGGCGGCGTCAGTCTGGTTCAGATCGAGTAACAGAACGGCGACATAAACCGCGTTGTGCGGTTCATGCGTCGCTTCCGGCGTCAATTTTCGGATGATGTCGAGGCCTTCCGGAGTTCGACCCTGGACATATAACGAGAACGCATACGTGACGGCACAATTCACATCAGCGGGAGCGCGATCGTAAGCTTGTTTCGCGAGGTCCTGGGCCTGTTTGGTGTTTTGGTCGATGTTCAGACCGAGGCGGGCAAGATTGCAGCTGATCCCGGTTTCGTCCGGCGACGTTTCGTGGAGACCTTGAAGCACGTCGTAGAGTTTTCTGAGGTCGTTCTTGCCACGATAAAGTTTGTAAAGCGCGTCGAGCGCTTCGCGACGGCTGCCAGAATTCCGCGACAACCGTGACCAGAGTTCTTCGCTCTCGATCGCCAGGTTCCATTTACTGGCGAGTCGCGCGAGTTTGATTTCGCGATCGGGTTGATTGGAGAGCAGCGTGAACGGCAGTGCGCCAAAGCGTGTCGAACTCGGCGTCCGAGCTCGATTGCCGCAATTGGTGCGCGGCAAAAGCCTGGTAAGCGAGACGCAAGTAATCATCATCTCCCCATGATTCGCTTCGAGTCCAGCGCCGCAATCGCGACCAATTCTTGAGCTCGGCAAAGGCGGCGGCGATTGCGACCGCGGGTGGCGGACGGTCGGTGGATGCGGCCGGCAATTTGTCCATCCAATTGATAACTTCCGACGCCAGATCGTTTTGATTCATCCAATCCATCAGAAGCCCGAGGTCGTTGGAATTGCGAGCGGCAACCGGTTTCACTTTCTCCAACAGGGCGTCGAACTTCTTCGCGTCGAGTTTGCGATAGAAGTTCAGGCAAAGGAGATAATCACCGAACGTAACATCTGGCGACATTTGCAGTTGTTGCGCAGAACGATCGGCGGATTCGAAATCTTTGCGGTCGACCGCGTCGTTGAGCAACGCTCGCAGTGCGCCGCTGCGAAATTCAGGAACCTGAGAGAGCCGATCAAGAGTGCTGCGCGCCTGTGCGCTCTTTTCCGGATCGGACGAACGAATTTGAATGGCCGCGAGGTTGAACTGGTAAAGATCGTTCTTCGGATCCTTGCCAACAGCGATGCCGAACTGCTGTTCCTGTTCGACCAGATTGCCTTCCGCGCGCGCGAGCCAACCCGAAACGACATGGAAAGCAGCGCGATCTTCTGCCATCGGTTTAATTCGTTCCAAGGTTTTGCGGGCGAGATCGATTTGGCCGAATCGCAACGCGGCCGATGCGAGATTGAGCTGGCTATCGATGTTGGTGGGCTGGAGGCGCGCGATCTGCGCACGCCAGGCAACGGTCTCCTCGGAGTTTTGCTTCTCGGTCGCGTCGGCCAGAATCAAAAACGCCGGAAGCGAATCGCGATCGACCTCGAGGGCCTGTCGCGCCAAACTATTGGCGCCCGCGTAATCCTTGTTTTCCAACAGCGTTGACGCACGTTTCAGTAGACGTGATTCGCGCCAGCCCGAATAAAACTTGGAGCCGTAGGTCCCGAACCCGATAATGAGCAACAGTGCGATCGCGGCCGCGATCACGTAAATGGCAACGCGCAGCGGCGGAAAACGAAAGCGAAGATGGGGAAATGATTCGACACCGGGTAGAGAATGACTGCGTCTTCTTCGGCGCACGCGTCTAATTTTTTCCGGCATCTAATCCTTATCCGTGGGCGCTCCCGAGAATGCAACTGCGGCTTGAAGCGAACGGTTGCGCGAAGTTCTAAGTTTCGCCGTGTGCCTCGCTCACGACGGGAACATCCTTGACCTGCGCGCGGATTCTGTCGCGCATTCGCGGCCCCCAAACATAGCGCGCAAGCAGCACCTTAATGGTCGCGGTCAATGGTACGGCGAGAATCGGCCCGAGCAAGCCGCCGATCAACAAGCCCCAGACGAAGATTGACACGATGACGGTCATCGGATGGAGACCGACCGATTGCCCAACAATGCGCGGCGCGTAAAACATGCCTTCGAGATTTTGGATCAAAATGAAAATCCCGGTAACGACAATCGGATGCATCCAGTCGCCCCATTGAAACGCGGCAATCAGGACCGCCGGCACCCAGCAGATCACAATTCCGATGTACGGGATCATGGTGAGGATGACCACGAAGAGACCTATGAGGGGCGCGAAATTCAAGCCGAGCAAAGAGAGCGTGCAGCCAATAAGAGTTCCGTCGACAAGGCAGACCAGCAGTTGGCCGCGAAAATAGGCGATGATGTAACTGTTGATCTCGGATAACGCCTCCGCGATCTCGTCTTTCAATGGCGACGCACGAAGCGGAAGATAATCTTTCCATCGTCTTTCGATCCGGGGCCGTTCCTTCAAAAGGAAAAAAAGATAGATCGGTACCATGACCAGGCTGAGCAGAAAACCGGCAACACCGAGAAATCCGCCGATGCTTTTCTGGGTGATGTTCCACAGCTTCTCGCTCCAGGCCGGCAGCTGGTGCTGCACATACACAATCATTTTCTCCACATCGGCTTCGATTTTCTGACGCTCCGCCGAACTGAGCTTCGGAGGGCGCCGGAGCAATCGACTCGACCGCACCTTCCGGAGACGGCGATGGAGCCGGCGTCGCCGACGGAGTCGCACTCGCATGGGGCGGTGGTGTTCCGAGAAGAAGATTTACCAAGCCCGAAGTAGCGGATTTACTGCGGGTTCCGCCGAGAGTTCGGTTATATCGAACCACTAAATCGACAATCCTGTCGCGTGCGGTTTGGCTGTAAGACGGGAAGCTCTTTCGCGAAGTTTGCGCTTTGGATCGAGATGGTCGGCACCACCCACCAAAACAAACCGAGCAACGCGAAGAACGCGCTCAGAAAAATGAGAACGATCGCCCAGATGCGGCCCATGCCGCGGTGACAGATCACCGTGACCAAAGGGTCGAGCAGATAGGCAAGAATGATCGCAATCGCAACGGGAATTAAAATTGGTTGAAGAAAACTGATTAGATTGGCGCTGACGTAAACAACTGCGCCGGCGATGACGATGAGCAGGACGACGAAAAACGCAGTGAGCGCGGCCCACATCGTTCGTTCTTTGCCACGGCGTCGGATAAGCGCTCATGATCTACGCGGCAGTGCCGAACTTTAATGAATCGGATTGGCATTCGGTACCTGGCTTTTGCTCATCTTCGTTTTGGCGTGGTCGATCTTCTCACTCAAGCTTTTGTTCTTCGGATCAAGATTGAGCGCTTTTTGCCAGGCATCCACAGCTTGCGCGTTTTTGTTCATTTTCGCGAAAGTGTCGCCGATGTGTTCGAATACGACTGGATCATCGCGCGTTAGCTTTTGAGCGGCGCGAAGCAAATCCACCAGGGCTTGATCGAACTTACCCTGCACGGTATTCGAGCCATCCAAGGGTGTCGAGGTAAGCGCCGTTGTTTGGGTCGGCCTGCAGCGCCAGCTTGATCATTTCTTCCGCTTCATCCAGGCGCATGTTGTGTTCCGCCCACATGTAAGCAAGGTAATTGTAGGCATCGGCGGCGCTGGCGGGATCGATGGCGATGGATTTTTTAAAGAGATCGGCCGCTTTATCATAGAGGCCTGCTTGTTCGGCCGCCGCTCCGTAATCGAAATAGAATCGAGCATTCGTGATTTCCGCGTCCTGCAACTGCTGCCTCGTGCAACGCTTCCTCGAACGTCGCCACCGATTCCTGGGAATGCTTCGCTTCTCGCTGAGCAATCGCGAGATAATAGGTGATTTCCGGCGTTTGCGGAAAGTGCTCGCGGGCCTCGTTGAGGACTTTGACCGCGCGCTCATCTTCCTTTAGCGGCCCAAGAAGCAGCTCGGCCAAGTGCATGTACGGACTGACGCGACTCGGATTGACAATCATGCTCTGTTCGTAGTTGGCCGCAGCTTTGGCGAATGTTGCCTTCGCCTGGTCTGCTTTTCTGTCCCGCTCCAGGGCACGCGCCGAATCATCGAGCAATCCGGCAAGTAAATCGTAAGGCTGATATTTTTCGGGATGTTGCTTGATGATCTCCTCCAACAGTCCCACCGCCTTATCGCGCTGATTTGTTAAAACAAAACCGGTAGCGAGCTTTTCGCGCGCATTGGCATCTTCCGGTTCCAGCTCAAGCAATCGCAAGTAAAGCGGTATCGCCTCCTTGATCTGCTGGGTTGATGCATAATAATCGGCCAGGTCTTTCAAGACAGTGGCATCGTCACCCGCGTGGTCGGCTGCCTTCTTGAAGATGTCATTTAGGCGCGCGATTTCGTCCGGCATCGGAGGGCGGTCCGTCTTGAAAACAATCGATGCATAGAGTTTTCCGAGGCGCGTCCAAAAAGTCGGGTCATCGTTCTTGACGGCGACGGCGCGATCCAGCGCCTGCAGCGCTTTTTTCTGATCGCCTGCCCCTAAGGCGATTTCACAAAGACGTTGATATGGATCGAAGTCGCGCGGATCGAGTGCGATTGCCCGATTCGCATACTCGATGGCTTGATCGGTTCGGCCGAGATACTTCGCGTAGATGAATGCCAATTGGAGTAAGGGCTGAGGCGCATTTGGCTTTGCTTTCACTGCGTCCTTCAAAACGTCGATTGCCTGCGGAAAATCGTCCTGACGCGTGAGCAATGATGCGACTCGAGATGCCAGGTCGACCTGTCCCGGGTCAACGTCGAGCACCTTTCGGTAAGCCAAAAGGGCCTTGTCCATCTCGCCGTTTTCCTCAAACGAAATGCCTTCGACGAAATGAGACAGAGCGTCGGATTTATGTTCATTCTCGAGTCGAAGCAATAGGTCCTTAGCCGGAGCGATAGCGATCGAGTCATCCTGGCGGGCGGGTTTTTTTCCACTGGCAACATTAGGCCTAGCGGAGGGCGCCGGAGACGCAACCTGCTCTCGGGCGAAAAGCGATGGCAAAAGCGCGCTAGATAGAAGCACAAGCAGCAACGCAGCGATCCGCTGCTCGCCACGGCCCGGTCCGATCATGCTTCGAGTCTAGTCGCCCGTAACAACCGGCGCAAATGCCCGAGTTTGGCCTAACGAATCAAAGATTTCAGGACTTGTAGCGCAAACGTTTCTTGTGCCGGTTTGCGCGCATACGCTTGCGACGCTTGTGCTTGGAGATTTTTGCTTTCCGTCGCTTTTTGAGAGAACCCATGATGAAATTGCCTTGCGGTCGTTGATCCAATCACATCCAGCCTGCAGGTTCAACCCAGTTCTTCGTTCAATATCCCAAAGCGGCGGGGAATTGTTGGAGATCGGGCTGGTGGGATTTGAACCCACGGCCTCCTGGTCCCGAACCAGGCGCTCTACCAAGCTGAGCCACAGCCCGAAATTCTGCCAAAACAAAGATTGATGCTTCGGCGCGCATACTTCGCGCATTTCGCCACTTCTGGCAAGCATTGAGACAACTCATGGTGAAATGACGGTCGAATCGCGGACATATTTCTGATGCGGATCGACCGCCACGCAAGGGCGGTGCCGTTATTGTTGTTCAAAAATTTATCACATACTTCATTCTCGTAGAAGATTGAATATTTCTCACCATTGAGAAAAAATGGCACATTTCTCAATTTTCAGGCCTCGCCTCGCAGAAGCGCGAAAGTCGGCATACTCTCTGCTGGTTTTTATGGTAATTATAACCATGATCCGCAGCACCCATAGGACGGCAGCCCTAACCCTGGTTGAAACTGTTGTAGGCATTGCAATCATCGGAATCGGAACCGCCTGCGCGGTCGGAGCTCTCACGCGGTTCAACTCCCTGGCAAGCACCGCGCGTAACGCAACCGGAGCCTACACCGCCGTCATGAATCAGATCGATCTCATCGAGTCGGACAGCCCATTCAATCCACAAAAGACGAACCCGGATGGCACTGCGCAAATTCCACCAGAGCTGCAGATCGGCACTCATACCCAAAGCAATATTCCGGTTTATCAGGATCCAAAAACCGGCGTCATCGTAACTGGAACGATGACGACAACCGTTTCTGACATCAGCTCTACCTACACGAATGGTTCCGTCACATTTCCACTGACCATGTATAAGGCCGTGGTCACGGTCACTTATACGTATCTAAACCGCAATTACTCCTGTTCCATGAGTACAATCCGAACATCCGACATATGAAACTTTGCCCACAAAATCGAGGTTACACATTAATAGAGTTAGGAATGGTTTCGACCATGTTCAGCACGGTCGGCATCGCCCTGTGCTCGCTCCTGAACGTTAGTCTGGTGCTTGGAGCGAAGAACGTTGCCATGAACACCGCGCACCAACAAGCGCGCACCGCCATGATGCAGATGCTAGGCGATCTTCATTCGGCAGTCTCGCTTCCGTATCTGGTGGACACTAACGGCAACACCGTCAGTGGCGCGGGTCCGGCGGCCGGAATCGCTTTCCAGGAGTTGTCGAGTGGCCCGCATAAGATCAGCGCGGACGCAACCACCAGCCAAAACCAAGTCTCGCTTACACTTACTCCAATCGGTGGATCCATCCCGACCGTCTCGGTTGGGCAGAGACTCATTGTTCCGACCCATCAAATCGAGGATGACATTACCGCAGTGAGCGGCACCGGCAGTAACATCACTGTGACGCTCGCACATACTCTTCCAGTAGCAATCTCGGGCACTAGCACATACACCATTGTCGCCCTGATCACCGATCGTTGCGCGTACACCGTAGCCAACGGTAATCTTCAGTGGCAGGGATCAATCGCCAAGAGATCGTTCGCTGTTCTCAACAACGACATCACCAGTAATTTGCCTTTTAGTACACCTCAGACACCGGCCGGTGCGCTCTATTACCGGTTTGTTTCCGCCATAAACCTGTCAACCGCAGATGCGAATTACAGCAATCGTGGGTTCAAAGCCGCCAACATCTTTCTCAACGGCCAGATCCCGATGAAAGCTCGGCTTACCACCTATCAATGAAAAACATCCGATCTCACTAAATCAGGGACCTCGCTCGTCGTTGTCATCCTAACGATGGCAACGCTGGCGGTCATTGTCGGCGTCACATTGGATTACAGCACCAACGTTAATCGCCTGGTCCAGCGCACAACGACTTTCCAGACTGCTGTTACCGCGGCAGACGCAACCATCGAGCAGTTGTTTACAAATTGGCGAGCGATTTGCCGGGCGGCACCATCCACGCCGCTTTCGACCAGCGCGTTCTCGAGTATTCCGTTACCTACAAGCTCGCAATTGAGTCTCCCGACCAGTACGAACTTCAGCAAGGCTGGAACAAACCCGGACACGAGCGACGAGTATGATTCAACTTTTTCAGTTTCCAACGTTAAGGTCGTCGCGGTAGACGGTACTTTGCAGGCTCTGGCTGGGGGTGCGGCAGCAGCACCGCCTCCGGCAGTTGGAATGTCGCAAACCGGCGCGATCAATACGACGTCGGCCAGTTACAATTATATCGCCTCCGCAGACGTCACGCTGCCCACACTAAGAGGAAACGTTGTCGCCAAAGTGCGTCGGGTGTTCTCGAAGCAGCAACTTTCTCCGTGGAATTGGGCAATTTTCTATACCGACCCGTTGGAAATTCACCCTGGTGCTCCCATGACAGTCACCGGCTGGGTAAACACCAATTCGAATCTCTACACCGCACATAACTTGTTGACCTTTGCCGACAAGGTCACTTACGCATCTGACTGGTTCATTAACTTCATGCCTGGGGATCAGCAACACACTGCTGACACTCCGGCGTCGCCAGGATATCTGTCCAACCTTCCGCCGGCGCGAGACATGGCTATGCAGCCATTCGGAATGGATTCGACTGCGATTTTCAGCACGACTGATCCAAACCCAAACAACGATAGCTATCGCGAACTAGTTGAACCGCCCAGCCGCCGGCTATTCAGATCCGTTTGCCGGCCAGCGTTACTGGGATCAGGCCGGCATAATCATCCAGGTTCAGGACAATCCTAATCCGAACGCGAATGGATTCGATGGAGTAAAAGGGCATGATCTTGTAAATTTTTACACTGTTACCAACCAGCAAACAGGAGCTACCCAGGCGCTCACCAGTGGATCGCTTTATAGTATGTTTGCAAGCTCCGGTGCCATTACTACGAATCAAACCATTCAAGACAATCGCGAGACAGCTACCATTCGTCTCACCACAATCGATGTTAGTAAGCTTGTAACGAGTGTCCCAGGCGGCAATCCGAATTACACGTCATCCTCGTTCGCAAACCCAATCATTTACGTCTATGACTCAAGCGCGACCTCCAGCGCGAGACGTGGCATCCGCATCAAGGGCGGTGTCAAGATTCCTACATCCGGGCTGACGATCGCCAGCAATAATCCGATTTACATCCAGGGCGACTTCAATACAGGCGGAAGTCCGCCTTCAGATAGCACTAGTTCGAACGATCCAACTACCCCGCAAGTATCAGGCTACACACGGGCGCCGTGTTCGGTCATAGGCGACGCGATAAACCTCCTTTCGAATTCCTGGAATGACGCGAATTCATCGTCCGGAACGAGTTCGCGAGTTGCCACGAACACTACCTTTAATACCGCCATTCTGTCCGGAATCGTTCCAACAGCTCCGGCCGGCGGAGACGGATCTTACAGCGGCGGCGCGGAGAACTTTCCCGCGTTTCCTTGAAGATTGGTCCAGCGCAATTGTGACCTATTACGGATCGATGGTAGAGCTGTATAAGAGCCAGCAATCCACCGGCGAATGGGGAAAAGCGAATGTTTATGTTCCGCCGACGCGCCATTGGTATTTCGACACAAACTTTAAGGTGAGACCACCGCCCGGGCACTCTCATGGTTTATGCTTACGAAAAAGGCCAATGGTCCATGCAGTAAGAATTAGCGCGCTGCTCATCTCGACTGCCGGGCTTGCCTATGCGGACCTCGATCTGACGCCGCGACAGCAGGAATACGAGCTCGAGGGCGTAAAGCTCCATCAGCTCGTGTTCGCCGATGGGGACACGACGTTACCTACTGCTCCGCCTCGAAACTGGGAGTATTCCGGCAACGGCAATCGTTTTGTTCTTCATCCGACAACAGAATCAGCCGCCGAGGCTGAGATCACCGCCTCCAAAGTAGCACGCGCCGAAAGTTTTGATGAAGCCTCGATCAAGCGCCTGACCGATGAGGTCCTCGCTTCGGTTCCGCGAGGAGCGATCAATGTCGTGCTCGTTTCTCAACAGCTGAAATCCTTTGCTCATTGATCGCAAGGAAACCCTTCTGGTGGTGATCAGTTACGATTACTACAGCCAGTCCTACCAGCGATCGGTGATGTTCTTGAATCGTCAAGAACGAGCAAATTCGTTTTCAACTCACGTGTTATCGGGACGCGTTTCGGGAATTGCAGAAAGCGTTCGAGAGGAGCCATTACTCCTGGCAAAATCTGTAGGTCGATTCCGGGCCCGACTCGCCAGCACCGCCAAAATCGGTTGACAACCCCGTTCAACCGCTCGCACAGTCACGCTCCGTTTTTATGCTCGCCGCCCCACAGTTTACTTCATCAGCGCTCGCCCAGAGTGCGCCGACCATCCTTCAATTCCCGACGGAAGCGACCCGCGCCGTCAGATCCTTGCGCCATATGACGACTCAACTTCTCCAGGAAGCCGCTCAACTAATCCCGAACCAGCAACTCCTGATCAATGTCGTTTCCAAACGCGTGCGCCAGCTCGGTTTGGGCCATCGGCCAATGGTTGAAACCACCCCGCGGATGTCGCTTACCGATATCGCTCTGAAGGAAATCATTGCCGGCAAGCTTGCTTTCGAGGCGATCAAGAGTTCCCCGGAAGAACGCGTAGTTTTCTCATCGCGTTCCACACGCGATCATGTCCGCCGAGTCGATTCTCAATCGCAAGGCGTTGCGCGATTTTCACATTCTCGAGCGCTACGAGGCCGGCATCGAGCTCAAAGGCAGTGAAGTAAAGTCTATTCGCGCCGGCAAGGCCAACATCAGCGACGCTTTCGCCCGCATCGAGAATGGCGAAGCGTTTCTCTACAACGCCGATATTCAGCCGTACGAAAAGGCGAGCCACGAGGTGCCGGCGGCCAAACGCACTCGAAAACTTTTACTGCATCGTCAGGAAATCGACAAACTTTACGGCGAAACGCAGGTCAAAGGCCGGACGCTTGTTGTTCTGAAGCTTTATTGGAAAAACGGAAACCTAAAGGCGGAGCTTGGCGTTGGACAGGGCAAAGTTGCGCGCGACAAACGGGCCGATTTGAAAAAGCGCGCGGTGGAACGCGAGACAGCGCGCGAAGTAGCACGTTTCAATCGCAAGCATTCTTGAATCGAAGTCGCCCGCGCCAGAGGATTTGCGAAGCCGGGTTGTGCGTTGGACATTTTCTGAATGTCCCGGCAATTCTATCGCGATAAAGTAGCGCTCATCACCGGTGGCTCGCGCGGTCTTGGCCTTGAAATCGCGCGCCAGATTTGCGTACGCGGCGGAAAGGTCGTGCTGCTCGCTCGCAACGCAGAGGAACTCGCGGCGCGCAAAAGCCGACCTGGACCGGTTCGGCACTGAAGTCGTAACCATCCCGTGCGATTTGCTTCAAACCGCACAGATCCAGTCCGCAGTTCAACAAGCGCTGCAGCATTTCGGCAGGATCGACATCCTCATCAATAACGCCGGCATTATCGAAGTCGGTCCGCTCGCCCACATGCAATTTAAGGATTTTGATCGCGCGATGCGGCTGCATTTTTGGGCGCCATATCATTCTCCAGTTCCTAATCGTGCCTCGAGATGCGCGCCCAAGATGGCGGACGAATCGTAAATATTTCGTCCATCGGTGGTCGAGTTGCCGTTCCGCACATGGTGCCGTATTCGGCCAGCAAGTTCGCGCTTGTCGGGTTTTCCGATGCGATTCGCGCCGAGCTCGCGCGTCGAAAGAATCTACGTCACAACGGTAACACCGGGCCTGATGCGAACGGGCTCGGAAGTTCACGCGAAATTTAAAGGAGATCATGCGGCCGAATACCGCTGGTTCGATTGGTCGATGAAGATTCCGTTCGCTTCGATTTCCGTCCAGCGCGCAGCACGAAAAATTGTGAATGCGTGCGCCCGCGGCAAGCCGGTCCTGGTCATGCCTTTCTCAACATATCTTATCATCGCGGCCAACGCGCTATTCCCAAACCTGATGGCACATGCGATGAAAATGTTTAATCGCTCATTGCCGCAGCAAGTCAGTCGTAGCGGCGACGAACCAAAATCGGGCGCCGAGATCCGACCGGTAAAGTGAAGTTAAGCCGTCTTTTCGTCTCAATTGATCCGCCGCAATCGATCCGGAGGGTCTTGGTCGATCTCGATCCGAGCATTCGCGGCGTCCGCTGGACTGCCGTCGATCAAATGCATCTCACCCTCGGTTTTTTTCCTGACGTTACCGAGGATGTCGAGCTTGCGCTGCGTGAAAAACTCAACGCGATTGAGTTCCGGGCATTTTTCCTTCCGATCAAAGGCGTGGGAACTTTTCCACCCAAAGGAATCGTAAAGATAATCTGGATTGGAGTCGGCCAGGGACATCCGCATCTTTTTCAGTTGCACAAACGCGTTCAGGAAGCAGCGCTCGCAGTGGGAATCGAGCCGGAACTGCGGCCGTGGCATCCGCACATCACGCTGGCGCGATGCCGGGATGTTCCGGGCGGTGCGCTTCGCAAATTTCTGAAATCAAACGCACAGCTGGATGTCGGGAATGTTTCGTGTCGAGGCGTTTCATCTTTATTGCAGTCAACTCACGCCGTCCGGTCCGATTCACACCTGCCAACTTTCGGTGCCCGCGATCACGTAGGCGTTCGACTGGAAAGTGGCGCAGCCACATGCTCGAGCGGCCGGCGTTCAGCCGCCACGCCGAGCCAAAGCTCAACAATCGCGCCGGCAACCATTAAACAAGCGGCGACCAGGTAGCCGACCAGTAACGCGTTTGCCGACCCAGTCCCGATGATCCAGCCAAACAGCCACGGCGCAAACACCCCCCCGACCAGAGTTCCGATTGCGTAAAAAATCGCGATCGCGAAAGCGCGAATTTCCAGCGGAAAAATCTCGCTCACAGTCAAATAAGCGGAGCTGGCCGCGGCTGAGGCGACGAAGAATATGATCGTCCACGCAACCGTTTGGGTTTGGGCGGTCAGGACTCCCCTGTGAAACAGCCAACCGGTGATCGCCAGCAGAATTCCCGAAAGCCCATAAGTCGCGGCGATCATCTTTTTGCGGCCAATTGTGTCGAATAAATGACCGAGCACGATCGGGCCCAAAACATTGCCGAGTGCAAATGGAACCAGATATGCACCCACGCTGCGTTCCGCCACGCCGTAAAATCGTATCAATACGAGCGCGTAAGTGAAGAAAATCGCGTTGTAGAAAAACGCCTGAGTAGTCATCAAAACAAATCCGAGAAAGGAGCGACGCCGGTGTTCGTGCACGATGACGTTCCAAATTTCTCGCCACGACGTGCGCGAACGGGTGTGGATGCGAGTTGGCGGAAATTCATGCGCCGGCAACGTTTCGGGATTGGCCACGATCCGTCGTTCAACGACATCCACAATTTCTTCCGCTTCGGCGTTGCGGCCATGGATCATCAACCAACGCGGACTCTCCGGGATCCAGCGTCGGAAAAAGATCACGACCAAGCCAAGCGTGGCGCCGATTCCAAACGCAAATCGCCAGCCCAACCAAATTGGAAAGCGACTCGGATCAAGCAGCACCAGCGTCGCCCCTGCACCAAGCGCCGCCCCCACCCAGTACGAACCATTGATCGTTAAATCGACCCGGCCGCGCACGCGCGCCGGGATCAATTCATCAATAGCCGAATTGATGGCGGCGTATTCACCACCGATACCGGCGCCAGTGAGTGCGCGAAAAAGTGCGTAGCTGGCAAAGTTCCAGGAGAACGCGGAGAGCGCTGTGCCGAACAGATAGACGGCGACGGTAACAAAGAATAATTTCTTTCGTCCGAATCGGTCCGTTCCGTAACCAAACAGGAGCGCGCCGATAACCGCGCCTGCCAGATAACAACTCGCGCTGGCGCCTACGTCGCTCTCGGTAAATCCGAGCGTCTCTGATCGAGTCAGAATTCCGCCTAACGAGCCAGCCAGCGTGACTTCGAGACCATCGAGAACCCAGGTGGCTCCCAGTGAGACGACGATCAACCAGTGCCAGCGGCCCCACGGCAGGCGGTCCAGGCGCGCCGGCACCTGCGATTCAATCGTTTCGCCCATCGCTTTTCTCTCGCGCAAAGAGCGCGCATACGCGACGAAACTTTTCTACTTTGTAATCGTTCGTCGTCGATCAGTCGGTACGTCGGCAAACCTTTGGCGCGTCTCTTGTCTTTAATATAGTTCACCATGTCTTCCGACGTCTTGAAACTGTCGGATTTGAACGGCGGTTTCTTCTTCTTGCGAATCACTCCGTACCACCACCGCCAATAACTTTCCCACGTGTCGTAGCCGGCTTCCGGTTTCTCCTTTTTGACCTCCGCCGCTATCCGTTCATCCACGCGCTCCTTCCAATATTGTTCTTCGGTTACGTTGTTTACCGAAACGTGACCGGCCTGATCCGTTTGGTATTCCCGAATCGTGGGCGGGTGGATCGCGCAGGCGGGAAGAAAAGTCGCCACGAGAAGAATTGCGAGGATGCGTCGCGGGTGAGTCGTCAGCATATCGATTGAAGAATTTCTAAACTAGAACGATTCGTCAATTTCGAAAGCCAGCATCCTTCGAAGTTTACGCGGTGCGACCGCAGCAGTTTTTATATTTTTTCCCGCTGCCGCACGGACACGCCTCGTTACGGCCAACTTTCGGCAGTGATCGCCGGACCGGCAGATCGATTGACACTCCACCCGCGCCGTCCCCGTCGCCATCCATCGCAACACCGGCCATTGCCGGTTGTGGCTGACGAGCGCGCGCCGGAGCATTTGCTGCCAGCGCCCCGGGCCCTTCCTCGCGAAGCAAGAATTGCGGCAGGCTGCCGAGGAAATCTTCGAACGCGCGCAGGTTTGTTGTGCTCCGGAAAAGATTGTGAAGCACTTCGTTTTTAATGTTCGCCATTAATTCGACGAACATGTCGTAAGCTTCGGTCTTGTACTCGACCAGCGGATCCTTTTGGGCGTAACCGCGGAGATAAACGCCTTCGCGCAGAGCATCCATCGCATAAAGGTGCTCCTGCCAGAGGCGATCGATTGCGTTCAGAATGATATAGCGCTCGAGACTTTTCACCGCAGCCGGTTCTTCGTGATTCGACTTGCGCTGGTACGCGTCTTTGATTTTCTCGATCAGGAACGTCGCGTTTTCATCAACACTTCGGGTTTCGAATTGTGCACGCTCTTTATTAAGACCAAGCGGGAACGTGCCGTTCACCCAGTTCATCAAGCCGGTATAGTTCGGCTCTTCGCCATCCAGATATTCCTTCACCTTGTTCGGCACGGCTTCGTCGATCACTTCGAAGATTTCCGAGCGCGGATCTTCGGTGTCGATGACGTCGTTGCGCCACGTGTAAACGACTTCGCGTTGCATGTTCATCACGTCGTCGAAATCGAGCGTGCGCTTGCGAACCAGGTAGTTGCGCTGTTCGACGCGTTTCTGCGCGGTTTCGACCGATTTGTTCAACCAGCGATGCTCGAGCTCCTGGCCTTCCTCGAGGCCGAAACGCTCCATGATTTTCGTCATTCGATCCGCCGCGCCGAAGTTGCGCATGAGATCGTCTTCGAAGCTGACATAGAATCGCGATGCGCCCGGATCGCCCTGGCGCGCGCAACGACCGCGAAGCTGTCGATCGATCCGGCGCGCTTCGTGTCGTTCGGTGCCGATAACAGACAATCCGCCTTGGTCCGCGACGCCTGCTCCAAGTTTAATGTCAGTGCCGCGGCCGGCCATGTTGGTAGAAATTGTGACCGTGCCGGGCTGACCGGCACGCTGAACGATCTCAGCTTCCTGCATGTGAAATTTCGCGTTCAACACGTTGTGCGGAATTTTTTCGCGCTTGAGCATTCGACTCACTAACTCCGATGCCTCGACACTGACGGTGCCAACGAGGACCGGCTGCTGATTCGCGTGATGTTCTTTGATTTCGTTGATCACCGCGTTGTATTTTTCGCGACGCGTCTTGTAGATGCGATCGTTGGAATCTTTGCGCGCGACGGGCCGGTTGGTCGGAATCACGTTCACGTCGAGCTTGTAAATGTCGTGAAACTCGGCCGCCTCGGTTTCGGCCGTGCCGGTCATGCCGGCCAGCTTTTGATAGAGCCGGAAATAATTTTGGATCGTGATCGTCGCCAGGGTTTGGGTTTCGCGATCGATCTGCACGCCTTCCTTGGCTTCAACCGCCTGATGCAAACCATCGCTCCAGCGCCGCCCCGGCATTTTGCGACCGGTGAATTCATCGACAATGACGACCTTGTTCTCCTCGACCACGTACTGGACGTCTTTGTCGAACACGCAGTAGGCACGGAGCAAATTCGAGATGTTGTGAATCCGCTCCGCTTGCTGGTCGCAATGCTCCTGGCGCTCGGATTTTTTCTTGTCCTTCTCTTCGTCGGACAATGTTGGATCGAGATCGATTTCGGTGAATTCGCTGATCAGATCGGGAAGCACGAACGCGTTTGGATCGTCCGGGTTGAGAAAACTTCGACCCTGTTCGGATAGATCCGACTCGTTCGATTTCTCATCGATCGTAAAGAAAAGTTCTTCTTTGAGCTGAAACAATTCCTCCTTGCGCGTGTCGGTGTAGAAAGACAGCTCGGCCTTATCAATGGCGCGCCGTTTGTCCGGATCTTCCATCATCCGCAACAATTGCTTGTTGCGGGGCTGGCCGAGTTTCACTTTGAACATCAAACGACCGCCAAGCTCGACATCCCCTTTTTCAAACGCCTCCGCGGCCTCGCTTGCGACGCGATTGCAAAGCATCGTTTGCTTGCGAACCAATTGCTCGATCAGCGGTTTCCACTTGTCGTATTGATGCGTCGAGATCGTCGCCGGCCCACTGATGATCAAAGGCGTCCGCGCTTCGTCGATTAAGATCGAGTCCACTTCGTCGACGATCGCGAAATGATACCCGCGCTGGACTTGCTGCTCGCGGGTCGTCGCCATTCCGTTATCGCGCAAATAATCGAAACCGAACTCGCTATTCGTCCCGTAAGTGATGTCGCAGGCGTACTGTTGTCGCCGCACGTCCGGCTCCTGATCGTGTTGAATGCAACCGACGGTGAGCCCGAGAAAGGTGTAAAGCTGGCCCATCCACTCCGCGTCGCGTCGAGCGAGATAATCGTTCACCGTCACCAGGTGCGCGCCGCGGCCAGTAAGCGCATTGAGATAGAGCGGCAACGTCGCCACCAAAGTCTTGCCTTCGCCGGTCGCCATTTCCGCGATCCGGCCGCGATGCAAAACCATTCCGCCGAGCAACTGAACGTCGAAGTGCACCATGTCCCACGTCATCGGCTGGTCGCAGACGGTAAATGAATACTGTTGCTCCTTCAGCCGGCGGGCGGCGTTTTTGACTACCGCGAACGCTTCCGGCAAAATTTCATCGAGGCGGCGCCATTGTTCCTCCGGATCTGAAATTTTCGAAAACTCCTCTTTCCAAGCCGCGGTCTTCGCGCGCAAATCGTCGTCCGAGAGCGACTTGAACTGCTCGTCAAATTCGTTAATTCGGCGAACAATCGGCGCCAGCCGACGCAACTCGCGCTGGTTTTTCGACCCGAAAATCTTCTTTAGAATCCAATTGACCATTGAGGACGTAATATCGGTGAGATTAAGCGGGTCGCAATGGCCTCGCAGATACTGCGCCAGCAGAGGTCATATTGAAGGTATTCGGCGTGCAGTTTAAGAAATCGTGAAAGAAAAGCAGTGTCTCAGACGAATCGCTGCCGTGTGAATTACTCAGCTCGCCTAATCGTCGTCTCCATCGCCGCCATGACCTCAATTGCTCTTGGCCAGGCAGATCCCACCAGTCGGGCCTGGAATCAACCCGTCCCGCCGTTTCGCATCGCGGGAAATCTGTATTATGTCGGTGCAACAGAAATCGCTTCGTTTCTAATCACAACGCCGCACGGCCATTTCCTGCTCGACGGCGGATTTGTCGAAACGGCTCCGCAGATCGAAGAAAATATTGCCCAGCTCGGATTCAAAATCGGGGATGTAAAGATTCTCCTAAACAGTCACGCGCATCTCGATCATGCCGGCGGCCTGGCGGAATTGAAACAAAAGAGCGGCGCCAAGTTGATCGCGAGTGCGCCGGACGCGGAACTGCTGCGAAAAGGTGGCCACGGGGATTTTCGATTCGGTGACACGCTCACGTTTCCGCCAGTCGAAGTCGATCAAATCATAGCCGACGGTGAGTCGATTCAGCTCGGAGATCAAAAACTCACGGCGTGGCTCACGCCCGGTCACACCAAGGGCAACACCACCTGGACGACAAAGATTTCCGACGGCGCAAAAACCTACCAGGTTGTTTTCGCTGGCAGTCCCAACCGCGTTAGATTATCAGCTCGTCGGCAAAGAAAGTTATCCCGGCATCGCCGCCGATTTCGAAAAGACCTTCGCTCTCCTGAAGAAACTTCCGTGCGACATTTTTCTTTCCGATCACGGATGGTTCTTTGATTTTCTGAAGAAGCGCGAACGTCTGGCCCGCGGCGAAAATCCAAACCCGTTCATCGATCCCGATGGTTACAAGCGTTTCGTGACTCACTACGAGAAGGAATTTCACGACAAGCTCGAGCTGCAGAAGAAGGCCGGCGCCTCTCCAACACCGTCGCCAGAATGATTGCGTCTGGCGGTTGGCTGTTTAAGCTCGATGCATGAAGAAAATCATTTCCACAAACGAAGCGCCCGCGGCTATCGGCCCGTATTCGCAAGGCGTGCGGGTTGGATCGATCATTTATTATTCCGGACAGATCCCGCTCGATCCTAAGACCGGACAGGTCGTTTCCGGCGGCATCGACGTCCAGACGCGTCGGGTGATGGAGAACATTGGCGGCTTGTTGAGAGCCGAAAGCTTAGGATTCGAAAACATCGTTAAGACAACAATTTTTCTCGCGGACATTGGCGATTTTCAGACGGTAAACGAAATTTACGGCAGCTATTTCAAACAAGCGCCGCCCGCGCGCTCGACCGTGCAGGCCGGGGCGCTGCCCAAGAACGTTCGCATTGAAATCGAGGTTATCGCGGTCGCCGGCGACGGAGGCCAAACGGTAGCGGACACGTCGGGATGAGCGAAGATCTGCTCGCTCTTTTCCGAAAAACCGGCGCGCTGCTCGATGGCCATTTCGTTTTGCGTTCCGGATTGCACAGTCGCCAATATTTTCAGTGCGCCATCCTTCTCTCGCACACCGACATCGCCGAACGTGTTTGCAAAATGCTGGCGGACAAATTGCGGGGATTCGACTGCGATTCGGTCATCTCCCCTGCCCTCGGCGGAATTATCGTCGGCCAGGAAGTCGGCCGCTCGTTAGGCAAACGCCACATCTTCGTCGAAAAGGAAGAGGGCAAACTTGTGCTCCGTCGCGGATTCAAGATCGACAATGGCGAAAAGTTTGTCGTCGTCGAGGATGTCGTCACCCGCGGCGGCCGAGTTCAGGAAACAATCGACATTGTGCGCGCGCACGGCGGAATCGTTACGCGCTGTCGGTGTGATTGTCGATCGTAGCGGCGACAAAAAACCGGATTTCGGTTGCCCGTTCATCAGTTTAGTCGAAATGAATGTTGAGAATTTCGCGGCGGACAAATTGCCGCCGGATTTGGCAAAAATTCCTGCCGTGAAACCTGGAAGCAAATGACGACCGAGCCAAAATCAGCAGCTGCCGCGACTGTGCGAATTAAGCCGCGCGGCTTCATTCGGGAGTTTTGTCATTCGTCGGTCGGAAGAAAGATGATCGTCGCCGTCACTGGCGTGATCCTGATTTTGTTCGTAGTCGGTCATTTGTTCGGCAACCTGCAAATTTTTCTCGGCCCGGATTGGATCAACGGCTACTCGCAGCATCTACGCGATCTCGGTCCCATTCTCTGGATGATTCGTGCTTTTCTTCTCGCGAGCGTGATCCTGCACATTTATTTCACGATTCTGCTCGCGATCGAAAATCGACGCGCCCGCCCCGAAGCCTACCGCGATCGGAATTACGTCAAAGCCAGCTGGGCATCGCGCCACATGGTCATGAGCGGTTTAGTCGTGCTCGCGTTCGTAATTTATCACCTCGCTCATTTCACTTTCCGCAGCACCGATCCCCGGTTCGCGCTGCTTAAACCCGATCCGCTCGGGCGTTACGATGTTTATTCAATGATGGTTTACGGATTCCAAAACGTTTACGTGTCGGCATTTTACGTTGTCGGATTATTTTTGCTGACGCTTCATCTCACGCACGGCTCGTCGAGTTTTTTCCAATCGCTCGGCCTCAATGATCATAAACTCACGCCGAAGCTCGCCGTCGCCGGACGAATTTTCGCCTGGCTGCTTTTCATCGGCTACACCTCGATTCCGGTTGCCGTTCTGCTCGGATTCATCAAGCCCGCGCAAAGTAAGCCTCACTATGATTGGGAATCTCGATCCAAAAATTCCGGGCGGCCCGCTCGATCGAAAATGGACGAGCCACAAGGACCACTCTCGGCTCGTTAGTCCAAACAATCGCCGCAAATTCGAAATCATTATCGTTGGCTCGGGACTGGCCGGCGGTTCGGCGGCGGCAACACTCGGGCGAGCTTGGTTACCGGGTGAAATGTTTTTGTTATCAGGATTCGCCACGCCGCGCGCATTCAATCGCGGCCCAGGGCGGAATCAATGCCGCGAAAAATTATCAGAACGATGGCGACAGCGTTTATCGCTTGTTCTACGACACGATCAAAGGCGGCGATTTTCGCTCGCGCGAAGCGAACGTTTATCGACTCGCTGAAGTTAGCGGCAACATCATCGATCAATGCGTCGCTCAAGGCGTTCCGTTCGCGCGCGAGTACGGCGGCTACTCGCGAATCGTTCGTTCGGCGGCGCGCAGGTTTCACGCACGTTTTACGCGCGCGGACAAACCGGCCAACAACTCTTGCTCGGCTGTTATTAGGCGCTTTGCCGCCAAATCGCCGCCGGCACCGTGCAAATGTTTCCTCAAACCGAAATGCTCGATCTCGTCATTGTCGACGGTCACGCCAAGGGAATCGTCACGCGCGATCTGCGGACCGGCAAGATCGACAACGTCGCGGGCGACGCCGTTGTGCTCGCCACCGGCGGTTACGGAAATGTTTTTTATCTTTCGACCAACGCGCGCGGTTGCAATGTGACTGCCACCTATCGCGCTTACAAAAAGGGCGCGCTCTTCGCCAATCCCTGTTTCACCCAGATCCATCCCACCTGCATTCCGCACTCGGGCGATTACCAATCAAAACTGACGTTGATGTCCGAATCGTTGCGCAACGACGGACGCGTTTGGGTCCCAAAACGAAAGGAAGATTGCACGAAATCGCCAAACGAAATTCCCGAAACGGATCGCGATTATTATCTCGAACGAAAGTATCCGAGCTTTCGGCAATCTTTCTCCGCGCGACATCTCTTCGCGCGCGGCCAAGGAAGTCTGCGACGAAGGCCGTGGCGTCGGCCCTGGCGGTCGCGGTGTTTATCTCGATTTCGCGGACGCGATCAAGCGTCTCGGCGAACAAACAATCGGCGAGCGTTACGGAAATTTGTTTGAGGTTTACGAAAAGATCACCGGCGAAAATGCCTACAAAGTTCCGATGCGAATTTATCCCGCCGTCCATTACACGATGGGCGGACTGTGGGTTGATTACAATCTGATGAGCAACATCCCCGGTTTGTTCGTCATCGGCGAAGCGAATTTTTCCGATCACGGCGCGAACCGTCTCGGCGCAAGCGCGCTCATGCAAGGCCTGGCCGACGGTTATTTCGTTTTGCCTTACACGCTTCCGAATTATCTCGCGGGCCAAATGGGCCGACGACCTTCAACGGACGCTCCCGAATTCAAAGACGCCGAAAACGATGTGCGGGCGAAGATTCAGAAATTACTTAGCGTGAATGGCAACTCGCTCGCTCGATTCGATTCATCGCGAGCTTGGCACGTTGCTTTGGGACAAATGCGGCATGGCGCGAAACAAAGCCGGACTCGAAGAAGCGCTTGGAAAAATTCCAGAGCTGCGCAACGAATTTTGGCGTGAAGTGCGTGTTCCCGGCGATGGCGAAGATTTCAATCAGTCGCTCGAACGCGCCGGACGGGTCGCCGATTTTCTCGAGTTCGCCGAGTTGATGTGCATTGACGCGCTCACCCGCGACGAATCGTGCGGCGCACATTTTCGCGAAGAACATCAAACGCCCGAAGGCGAAGCATTGCGCGACGATGACAATTTCGCCGCAGTTTTCGCCTGGGAATTTCAGGGATGCAACGGGACCATCACGCCACCGAAATTGCATCGCGAACCGCTTCACTTCGAAACCGTTCACTATCGTACGACGCAACTAGCGCAGCTATTCAAAATGAACTTCCAGAACTCAAGAGTCTGGCGGCAAAAAGACCGAAATCGACTGGCAAGCTCGTCGATTACGACGCGACTCGACATTCCGCCGCAAGCGTCGTTGCTCGAAATGCTCGACATCGTCAATGAGCGTCTGCTTCTGCGACGGCGAAGAACCGATCGCGTTCGATTCCGATTGTCGCGAAGGAATTTGCGGCACTTGCTCGCTGACGGTCAACGGCGAAGCACACGGACCAGATCATCCCGGCGCGGCCTGCGAACTTTACATGCGAAAATTTCGCGACGGCGAGACGATCGTGATCGAGCCATTTCGGGTGAAATGCTTTCCGATCGTTAAGGATTTGGTGGTCGATCGAAGCGCGCTCGATCGGATTGTTCAGGCCGGCGGATTCATTTCCGCGCGCGCCGGCTCGGCGCCGGAGGCGAATTCGATTCCGGTTTCCGAAACACGACGCCGATCTCGCGATGGAAGCGGCGGCGTGCATCGGATGCGGCGCGTGCGCGGCGGCTTGTCCGAACGCGTCGGCGATGCTTTTCACGGCGGCAAAAGTTTCGCATCTCGCGCTGTTGCCGCAGGGCGAACCGGAGCGGACGAAGCGCGTCATCGACATGGTTCGCGCGATGGACGCTGAAGGTTTCGGCAATTGCACGAACACCTACGAATGCGAAGCGGTTTGTCCGGCTGAGATCAGCGCCAGTTTTATCGCCAAACTGAATCGCGAATATTCGCGGGCGAGTTTGAAGCGTAGCGCCGGCGAATAGGTGGATCGGCCGCTCCGCGGGCGATGTTTAATTTAGGCGGCCGACGGCCGCGAGTCTCTAACATCGAGCAAGGGACTGCTCGATCCACCCGATAGAGCGTTTGAACGGCGCAGGTCCAAATTTCGCGATCGAGCTCTTTCGCGTCGCTTCGCTAACGATTCGACATTTGCATTCGTCGCGCAACACCGCGAAAACGGTCGACCCGGACCCGGACATCAGCGCCGCGGCAACTTCCGGCTTGTTTCAGCAACCAGGTTTTCAGTTGCGCGAGAAAAACAAATTTCTCGAACACCGGTCGCTCCAGATCGTTGACGAAAATCTGCCCTGTCGAAGGTTCTGCGGCTCATACGAAATTCCGGGAATTTCTTTTGAATCTTGCCAGCGGGAATAAGCCCAGGCCGTCGCGACGCCAAAAGCCGGCTTCAACAACAAGATCGACAATTTCTTTTTCAGCTTCGTCGGCTCGACAATTTCGCCGCGGCCTTTACAAAGCGCGGCGGATTCAAAAAGGAAGAACGGAACATCGGATCCAATCGTCGATGCCAGTTTTCGCCAATTCTTTGCCGCGACAGTTCGTTTCAAAAAGCTCGTTCAGAGCGCGCAAGGTCGCCGCGGCGTCGCTGCTCCCGCCGCCGAGTCCGGCACCGTGCGGAATTTTCTTCTGCAGCTTGATCGAGACGCCGCTTTTGATCTTCGTCTGCTCAAAAAACAGTTTCGCGGCGCCGCACCACCAAGATTGTCGTCGCCGCTGGAAAGCGTTGGATCGTCGCAACTGAAATCGATCCAGCGATATTGCTTCTCGATGTCGATCTTGTCGTAGAGCGAAATCGGCGAGATGAGCGTCTCGATTTCGTGAAAACCATCCGGGCGTTTCCCGAGGACCCGCAGCGAGAGATTAATCTTCGCCGGAGCGAGAATCTGCATTTGCACAATTCTTTGTCATTCCGAGCGAAGTCGAGGAATCTCTCTTTTGTAGCGGCGGTTCAGCTCAACCGGTCCGAGCCGGACTGGCATTTTGGCGGTTCGGTGAACCGCAGCTACCTGAAAATGACAAAGATGGCAGATAAAATCATCGTCGCGCTCGATGTCCCGACAAAAAAGGACGCGCTGCGACTGGTCGAGCAATTGCGCCCTGAGATCTCGTTCTTCAAGATCGGCCTGCAACTCTTTACCGCGGAAGGCCCGAAATCGTGCGAGCCGTGTTCTAGGACCGGCGCGAAAGTTTTTCTCGATCTCAAACTTCACGACATTCCGAACACCGTTGCGCAAGCCGTGGAATCGGCGGCCAACCTCGGCGTCCAGATGCTGACGATTCACCTGAGCGGCGGCGATGAAATGATTCGAAGGCGGCGGTCGCGGGCCAAAGAACATGTCGATCCTCGGCGTGACAGTGCTGACCAGCTCGAACGAGGCAGACGTTCGCGCGACATCGGAATTCTCAGACAAGATCGAAGAACAGGTTTTGCGACTGGCGAGACTTGGGCGTTGAAAACTGGAATCGATGGAATTGTGGCGAGCCCTCACGAAATCAAAGCTGCTTCGGCGCAAGTTTGGCGACAAAATCAAAATCGTCGTTCCGGGAATTCGACCGACATGGTCGGAAACTGGCGATCAAAAGCGAACGATGACGCCGCGCGAAGCGCTCGAGGCCGGCGCGGATTATTTGGTGATCGGCCGACCAATCATCGCGCACAAAAATCCGCGCGAAGCAGTCGAGAAGATTTTCGGAACGAACATCGATAGGCTCGCTCCTGTCCCTCAGGGATAGGAAGTCGATCTTTACGGCAGGTGAGGGCTTAGCCTGCTTGTTTCCTCATTCGACGTTTATCACGTCGCGACTCTCGAAGCGCGGCGTTGAATATGGCGATCGACGAAGCGTTGCTCGAAATCGCAACGCGGCCAACGATTCGATTTTATCAGTGGGATCATCCGGCGCTCTCGTTCGGTTATTTTGGACGATTCGCCGATGTCGCCGGCAACGAGGCGCGCGACTGGTCCGACGTTGGACAGGCGGCGGAATTGTTTTCCACGGCGAAGATCTGACCTATTCGCTGGTGATTCCGGGGAGCGATCCGGCGTTTGGCGAATCGTCGATGTCGATTTACGAGAAGGTCCACACGGCGTCGCTGCGTGGCGCAACGGAACTAGCAGCGGCGCTTGGGCCGCAGGCAGAGACTGGCGGTCACAAATCGCCGCTCCGAACGATTTCCGACTCCTGCTTTGCCAATCCAGTTCGCGCGGACGTTTTGTCGAATGGCCGCAAAGTTGCCGGGGCGGCGCAGCGCCGCGCGCGAAGCGGATTGTTACAGCAAGGCAGCATCCAGAATGTCGATTTTGGAAATGGATTCGCGGACTTGTTTGCGAAACAGCTTTGCGGCGAATACCGGCCAATCCACCTCGACGACCGCCTGCTCGCACGCGCTCAGCAGATTGCGGAGCAAAAATACGCTACCAGGGCGTGGCTGCGCGACGCTGAAGGTGCAACGCCTGCGGGCATTTCGGTGACGCCCCTATGTAGCGAAAACCAACCGACGTGTTGTTTTGACAATCGCTGGCGCGTCCTTCTATGCTGCGGTTGTGGAAGCCACCGTACCTCGACGTTCGCGCCCACAGTTCCGAACGGGCTGCTGAGCCGAGTGACGGAAGTGGTGCGACAGGAACTCGACGATGTCGAATCGCGCATCATCGCGCAGGCATCTTCGTTCGATCCGGCGGTGGAAGGTTACGTCAGTTATGCAATCGGCGGCCGCGGAAACGATTGCGTCCGTTGGTCGCTTTACTCAGTGGTGGCGCGATTGGAGTCGATCAAATCCGAACATGTCGATCTTGGCGGTGATCGTGGAACTGATTCACGTCGCGACGCTGGTTCACGACGACATCGTGGACGAAGCGGAATGGCGCCGGGCGCAGCCGACGTTGAACGCACGCTGGGGAAATTCATTCAGCGTGCTGTTGGGCGACTGGCTTTTTGCGCACGCTCTTAATTTGTCGGCTCGATTCGACGAAGTGGAAGTCAGCCGTTCGATTGCCCGCGCTGCGCGTGAAGTTTGCACGGGGGAAATCATTCAAACCCAACGCCGGTTCGATCTTCATCTCGGTATCGACGATTACCTGCGCATCATCGAGATGAAAACGGGTTCGCTGTTTGCGGTGGCCTCCGAATTGGGCGCCCTGCTGAGCAAAGCGACTCCGGCGGTGCAGGAGTCCTTGAGGATTTTCGGCCAGAAAATCGGTACGGCTTACCAGATTTACGACGATTGCATCGACATCGCCGGCACTGAGCGGTTGACCGGCAAAACGTTGGGAAGCGATTTGCGCAAAGGGAAGCTGACTTTGCCAGTCTTGATGTTGCTGGGCGGACGGAATGGCGCGGACAAAGAACACTTTTCGCAATTGATCCTCGATGCGCGTTTCGAAGAAATCGGCCAAATGCTGAATTCGCCGCAGGCCAATGGCGCGCTTAGCGCGTCGATAGAAGCTGGACAGGCGCTCATCACCGAAGGGCAAGGACAGATCGAAAGCCTCCCCCCGAACCGGTATACCGAGGCGCTGGCGGGCCTCGCCGACGCGTTGCGCGAAATGCTCGACCAATTTCGAAGTTGATCGTTTCTTTAACAAATCTGCGGACAAACTCGAGTCACATCCCCCCAGCCTTGCAATCGCGCATTCGTGAAATGCCGGAAGATGAACGGCCACGTGAAAAACTGGCAACCCGCGGCGCGTCTGCTCTTTCCGATGCCGAGCTGATCGCCATTTTGCTGCGCACTGGGGTGACAGGAAAGAATGTAGTGGATCTTGCCCGCGAGCTTTTACAGCAATTCGGATCGTTGAACCAGTTGAGTCGCTGCAGTCTGGATGAATTGAAAACAATAAGGGGCATCAAACGAGACAAAGCGCTTCATCTGGTGGCGGCGTTCCAACTGGGACAACGGCTCGCCCGGGAAACCCTGGCTAAACAGAAAATCGATTCGCCGGAACTGGTAAACGAGCTCCTGGGCGGCGAAATGCGAATGCTCCGCACAGAAGCGATGCGCGTTATTCTCCTGGACACCCGTTACCATTTGATTCGCACACAGGAAATTTCCACCGGCAGCGTGAATGAGAGCATTGCCCACCCGCGCGAAATTTTCCGTCCGGCCGTAATCGCGTCGGCCTATGCGGTGATCGTCGTCCACAACCATCCCTCCGGTGATCCATCGCCCAGTCAGGCCGATCACAATTTAACGCGTCGTCTCGCCGAAGCCGCCGAGCTGATGCAAATTAAACTTCTCGATCATGTCATCATTGGTGGCCAATCGAACAGCGGCTCCGGGTATTTCAGTTTCAAGGAGGCCGGCGTTCTGTGAACATTCATCACACCGCAATCATTGATCCGGAAGCGAAGCTCGGCGTCGACGTTGAGATTGGGCCTTACGTGGTGATCGATGCCGGTGTTGAGATTGGAGACAGGTCAGTGATCAAATCGCACGCCGTGATCGAGTCTGATGTTCGAATTGGCGCGAACAATGTCATCGGTCATGGCGCAATCATTGGGACGGCGCCGCAGGATCTTTCATTTTCGGAGGAGCGTACCACGCGCGTCGAAATCGGAAATGCGAATGTCATTCGGGAACACTGCACGATCCATCGTGGCAGTGCCGACGGAAGCGCCACGAGAATCGGCGACAACAATTTCCTGATGACCGGCGCGCACATCGGGCATAACTGCGAAATCGGTAACAACGTCATCGTCGCGAACAATTGCCTGCTCGGCGGTCATGTGCGTGTCGGAGACGGCGCATTTCTCGGCGGCGGTTGCGTGTTCCATCAAAACATGAACGTTGGGAGACTCGCAATCACGCAAGGCGCATCCGCGTTCGGCAAAGACATTCCGCCGTTCGTGATTGCGGCCGAGCGCAATTACGTTTTCGGCTTGAACGTGGTGGGGCTACGGCGCGCAGGAATCAGCGCGAAGGACCGCGATGAAATTAAGGCGGCTTTCAAGCTGATCTACAACAGCGGACTTAACGTTCATCAGGCGATCGAAAAAGCTACGGCAACGAAATTTGGTCCTGCTGCGCGTGAATTTCTCGATTTCGTGGCGAATGCGACAAAACGCGGCATCTGTCCATATCATCACCACCAAGCACACGACGATAACGAAGGTTAAGCACTCAAAGCGCTTCGTGCTCTTCGCGGTTTAAAGAGCCGCTATATCAACCCGAGGAGTGCGAGCATTCGGCCGGTTTTTCCTTTTTCGGCGCGATAGGAATAATAGCGGCCGATATCGCAGGCGGTGCACACGCCCGAGTCGTGGACTTGTTTCACCCCGGCGGTGCGGCATTGTTCGACGATCTGCGCCGCGAAATCGATTTCGTAATGCGGCGGTCGAATGCACGGGCTGAGTTGGACAATCAGGTCGGCCGGATTGGATCCGAACCTTTCCCGCATCCGCTCAATCGCTTTTGCGGCAATCGCCAGCTCCGTGCCCTTTTTTCCAGAATGCACCAGGCCGATAGCCGGCGTCCGTGGATCGACAAGGTAAACCGCGCAGCAATCAGCGACGTGAATCCCGAGCGCGAGTCGATTCTGGTTCGTGATCAGTCCGTCGCAACCCGCAAACTCGTCGTCGCGAGCGATCGGGCGATCAATCACTGCAATTTTATCGCCGTGGACCTGCTGCGCGGTCAAGAGTGGCCAATCCCCGATTCCAATTTCGCGCCGCGCGTCACGGTGGACAACCTCAAGGCGCTTCAATGCCTCGGCTTTATCCTGCGAAACGTCGATGCCCGGAACACGTTCGATGAATGCGTGACGAATGTTGGCGATCGATTTTAGCGCCGGAAAATATTCCACCGGAGCCCGTACACTCACGTCAACAGTTTCCCGGTTATCTACTTCGCCCCTGTTTGCGATGTCGTAGTCGTGGTGGTCGTCTGGATGCCCCGATTCAGTTTAGGCTGCCCGCGGGCGTCGACATCGCTGCCGGTATAATATGTTCGGCTCTGGGTCGCATGCGGCGCGATACCGTTGAATCGTTCGGTGTACGAGCTTTGCGTACCAGTGGCGCGATCAAACTCGGCCAGCGAGGAGATGTAGCCAAACAGGGCCTGCAAGTAGGTGGATTGAGCTGTGGTCTGCTGCACTTGAGCGTTCAAGACGTCGAGCTGCGTGCCGGCGCCCGCATCCAATCGTGCTTTTGCCAGACGCAAAGCTTCCGCAGATGTCTCCAGATTTTTCTCCGTTGCCACAACGGTCTCGCGGTTCTGCAGCAAATTCGAAGCGGCCTGCTGGATTTCGAGTTCGACCTGGCGAACGTCGTCGTCGTAGGTGATCTCTTGCTGAGACAATATCGCGCGTTGTTGTTGGATCTTGCCCCAGGCCATGCCGCTATCGAAGATCGGCCAGCTGCCAGTGACTGTCGTCAACCAGCCCTTTGAAACATTCTCAAAAAAACCTGGATTGAATTCCCTACTCAGCCATTCGCCGCCGCCGTTGGCATTGACGTTCGGTAACCAGCTGCCGATGGCAACGTGGACTTGCTCGATCTGGTTCAAAACGTTCGCGCGCTGCTCTTTTAAGAACGGCCGATTACGTTTGCCCTCCTCGATCGCCGCCAGCAGATCGATTTTCCGTGGGTTGTAAGTCAAATCTCCGGATACGCGCAGCGGCAAGCGAACCCGCGTTCCCGGCACATAATCCAAGCCGAGAGTCTTGGCTAACTGTCAACACGGAAATTCGATAATTGTTCCGCGCGGCAATCAATTGCGGAATCTGATTGTAAAGTTGGACCTGCGCCTGGAGCACGTTGAACCGCGGGACGGTTCCGGCTTCGAAACGGTTTTGCTGATCTTTCAACTGACTCTCCAACAGACTAACCGAATCTTCCTGAACCACGATCAACTCGCGATTGACGATCACCTGATAAAATTGCGTCTTCACGGTCGCGATTGTTGTATCGACAGTGTTTCGGAGCGCGAAGTAGGCCGAATCGCGCTGGAAGAACGTGCCGCGAATTGCGCGGAAGTGTACTGTAGTTAAAAACCAGCTGCGTTCCGGTCACTTGGACATTGTAAGTAATATCGCTGCGCAAATTCTTGATGCCGCCAACGCCCATGCCGCCGCCACCGCCGCCACCGCCGCCGCCGCCGCCGCCGGCACTGAACGTCGAGAAACTGCTGTTGTCGTCGCAGATTTGGATCCGTCCAATTCCAGCTAAAGCTCGGGCCAATCTGCGGTAGAGCCTCCGCCCGAATCTGGATAATGACGCCTTTAGTTCGGCGGATTTCCTCCAGCGCCTGAAGAACGGCCGGATTTTTAGCGAGTGCCGTAATCACCGCCTGGTCGATCCGGAAAACGGGTGCGCCTTCCTCCGACACGCCGAGATCGCTCTCGCCGAGGCCAGCGGCTCGGATCGCGATCGGCGTTGACGACGGGGTTGCTGACGGCGATTCATTTGGCGTCGCCAATGTCGACGGCACAGACACGGTGCCCACATCGTTCGGGCTCAGCGACGGGGATGGCGTCGGCGTCGGCGACGCGGTTGAGACCAGCACCGGTGTCGGGGCCGGAGTCTCCGTCGGACTGGGAGTCTGTCCCAAGGCCACGAGGGCGATCAAAGAGGTAGTTAGGGCAAATCCGAGAAGAGCTTTTTCGCATTAAGGTTAAGGCGTCTAAAATTAGATGCGCCAAGGGTAAGGCGCGGATTCAATCAATCCTAGTTTATCTTTTAGCACTGTTGCCAAAGGATCGGCAATCCTTCGATTGGCAATAATCGTAAATTTTGTTGTAGATCTGAAGCCACGCTTTTTGTTCCTCCGGCGAAAGGTATTCCATGATCTTCATTAGATTGCCAACTATCTCCTGACGAATTCGCCGCACTAATTCCGAGCCTTTTGGCGTAATGCAGACCATTACCTTGCGGCGGTCATCGCGCGCGACCGAGCGAACCACCATTCCGAGGTTCTCGAGACGCGCAACGAGTCCGCTCGCCGCGGCGGTAGTGTGGCCCATTTTTTTTGCAATCGCAGACATCGTCAGCACTTCCTTTTGATCGAGAAAAGCGAGAAGAAAAAACTGCGGAAAAGAAACGTTGCCCGGGGCTAGCTCCTTGCAGAGGTGCAGAACGAAGCAACGCTGCATTTCGAGTACGATGCGAGAAAGACGCTCAGCATCGGCACGGAATTGACTGGGCAGGCTTTCTGCGAGCGCTGTTTCCGTGTTCAAAGCCGTTTAAGCTAAAATGCGCCGCTGGACTGTCAAACTCCGCCCGCGCAAAAGGAGCTACCACACTTGCAATTCAACCAGGTCGTCGCGCTTGCGACCTTCTCCCGGAGCCAGCCGCAACAACCCGTTCGATTGACTCAGTCCAAAGAGTGCGTGCGATTCCTGTCGCCCGATCGGCGCAAATGCTCCGCGCTCGAATTTTCCGCGAAAGTAATGCGCCCGTTCGCCGTCGTTGATTAGATCGACCGTTAATCGAGCGGTCACCTTCTGCAACTCGAGATCGGTTGCGCTCATCATTTTCAAAATCGCCGGCCGGACGAATTGCAAGAATGTGACAAATGCCGAAACCGGATTTCCCGGCAAGCCGAACACAAAAGCGTTTTCGAGTCGCCCGAACAAGAATGGTTTCCCCGGCTTGATTGCTACCCGCCAGATATCGATCCTGGCGTCGAGTGCGCGCAGTGTTGCTTGAACAAAATCGTGTTCACCTACCGAAACGCCACCGGTCACAACGACAATTTCGTTCTTCGCGCATGCTTGAAAGGCGTTTCTCAACAAACCCGCATCATCATTGCAACGCTGGCTCGAGGCGACGATGGCGCCGGTACGCTTCAACAAAGCCTGAAGCAGGATTGAGTTGCTGTCATAAATTTGGCCAGGCCGAAGTTTCTCCCCCGGATTCGCCAATTCGTCGCCGGTCGAAATGATGGCCGCCCGCACCTCGCTGCCGACCGCGACCTCATCAAATCCCTGCGACGCGAGTAAGCTCGCTGTCGCCGCGGTGAGTTGCTCGCCTGCGGTCAAAATTTTTTGACCTTCGCCAAGATCACAGCCGCGCCGGCGCACAAATTCACCGGCATCAACATCTGTGTTCACGAGAATCTCATCACCATCTCGCGTGACATCTTCCTGCATCACGACCGCGTCCGCGCCGGCCGGCATCGGCGCGCCGGTAAAAATCCGCACGGTATTTCCATTCGAAACGCGCAGATTTCGATCGGCTCCAGCCGGTTGCTCGCCAATCACGCGCAAACGCGCGCCTTTTTTGGAGGCGCTCGCAATAACCGCGTAACCGTCCATTGCCGAATTGTCGAACATCGGCAGCGGCACGCGCGCGAAGCAATCCTGCGCGGCAAATCGACCAAACGCCTCCAGAATCGACAATCGCCGCGACGGCAATGGCCGAACCGAATCCAAAATCTTCGCGCGCGCGTCTTCTTCGCTAATCATTCTTCCTCTTACTCTTCGATCCGCATCAAAGCCTGTCGAGCGATTAAGCGCGGTGAGGGAGGGATTGCGCTCCCGCGTCTGGAGTCTCGAAATTAGACCCAGCGCTCCGCGCCCCGCCGGTCGAACGAGTTCGAATCTCCGTTCCGGAACGAACGGGCCCAGTTCGCGCCAGTAAAATTCAAGGCGCGGATACTCGGTGAGGGAGGGATTCGAACCCTCGGTGCCCTTTTGGGGCACGGCGCTTTAGCAAAGCGCTGCTTTCAACCACTCAGCCACCTCACCAAAAAATCCGGAGACGAACTTGCGTTAGCGCAGGCAATATGCCGGAGAATTGGTGATTGCCAACCGCACTGTCCTCCGACTGCCTTTTTTATCCCTCATCGCAAGCCGAAGATGCAGATTGTGCGGAAGAGGAAGGGCTGTGCCCCTTAACTCCACGCTTTGCTTAACACCGAACCGACGCCCGACTTGCGATTGACATGTGAGCAAAGAAAACGGCGATGGGATTTCGCCCATCGCCGCTTTCTAATTTTGATTTGTAAACGGCCCTCTAGTCGTTCCCCTTCGCTGCTCTGTAGCCCGCCTTCATGGCGTCGGCCTCAGTCATGTATTGACCCTTCTTCGTCCGGCCGTAAAACCGCGAGCTTTCCTTATGATAAATCTTGGTTTCGGTGTTTACCCAAACCATTCCGGGCCCACCGCCGGGAGCGGGTGTTGTCTTGGCCATCGCCTCTGATTTGGTACCAGCAGCAGCTGCCGCCGGCGTTGGTGAACTTTTCGGCTTGAACAGATCGGCCAAAGTTTTCTTGGCCGGTGATGCGGATGCCGCAGGTGCCGCGGTAGCTGGAGTCGTCATTGCCGACTTTTTTCGCGCGGTCTTGGATGCCGGTTCGGTTAGCGGTTGAGTCGTCGGTTGGGCGGCAGCGGCCGGAGATGCGCTCGCAGCCGGCGAAGCTTCCGTTTTCGCCTTCTTGCGCGACTTCTTGGCCGGAGATGCTGATGCTTCGGCGGCCGCTGGTGACGCGCTTTCCGCCGGAGAAGCTTGCCGCTTTCTCTTTCTTGCGCGACTTCTTGGCCGGAGACGCTGATGCTTCGGCAGCAGCCGGTGAGGCGCTTTCTGCTGGAGAAGCCTCTGCCTTCGCTTTCTTGCGAGACTTCTTCGCCGGAGATGCAGCAGCAGCCGGCGACTCGCCGGCGGCCGGCGATGGTGATTGACCGTTGACCAGGCATACGCTGACAAGCCCGATCACGAGTAACAGGCTGAGAAATTTCGTATTCATGCAGCGACGCTAGGAAAAATTGACGGCACAGAAAAGCAAAAAAACCGGGTAAGTCGCTGCTTGAGAGTGAGACGCAGCAGCCGGTTTGTCGGATTGCAGCCTACAGGTTCGAGTTCAGTACCGAACCGCTGGATTGGTCCCGCGATTCAATACATCCACTTGCGCGTTCCAGAGGTTAATGTCCTCTTCGGTGTACTGTGCACTCTCCTGTTGCTGCCTTTGGATTTGCGCCAGACGTTTTTGCTCCTGATTCCCCACGCCGGCGGTTTGATTTGTGGTTTCGCAACCAATCAAGAAGGCGGCGGCGGCCGCCAAGGCAACTAGTTGAAGCTGTTTCATATCTAACGGATTATAGCTCCTTCACGGTGGTTCGTCATTATGAGTAATCAACTTAACGAAACGTCGGTAAACGACCTAAAGGGAAAGTTGCGGGGCCCAATCATTCAACCGGGCGACAAGGATTACGAGGACGCTCGCAAGGTTTACAACGCGATGATCGACAAGAGACCGCGGTTGATCGCGAAATGCGCGGACGTCGCGGACGTAATTGCCTGCGTTAACTTCGCGCGTGAAAACAAAGTTCTTTTGTCAATTCGCGGCGGCGGGCACAACGCCGGCGGTCTGGGAATTTGCGACGACGGTCTGGTGATCGACCTCGCGGCAGTCAAATACACGCGAGTCGATCCGGCGGCGGGAACCGTGACCGTCGGCGGCGGTTGTACCTGGGGCGATGTCGACCATGCCACCCACGTCTTTGGAATGGCCGTGCCAAGCGGAATCATTTCCACGACGGGCGTCGGTGGACTAACGCTCGGCGGCGGAATTGGCCATCTCACCCGGAAATGCGGATTAACCATCGACAATCTCCTTTCGGCCGACGTGGTGTTGGCAAACGGAAATTTCGTTCGCGCAAGTGCGGACGAGAATCCCGATTTGTTCTGGGCGCTTCGCGGCGGTGGCGGAAATTTCGGCGTGGTAACTGCATTCACGTTCAAGCTCCACAAGATCGACATCGTTTATGCGGGCCCAATGTTCTACGAGTTGAGCGACGCCGCCGAAGTGATGAAGTGGTACCGAAAGTTCATCCTCAACGCGCCGGACGATCTCAACGGCTGGTTTGCGTTTCTCACCGTGCCGCCCGGGCCACCCTTCCCCGAAAATCTTCACCTGAAAAAGATGTGCGGGATTATTTGGTGCTGCACGAAACCGCAATCCGAGGCCGAAAAAATGTTCGAACCGATTCGCGCGTTCAAAAAGCCGGCCCTCGATTTCGTCGGTCCCCTGCCCCAGCCCGCATTGCAAAGCATGTTCGACCCGATCTACCCGCCGGGACTGCAATGGTACTGGCGCGCTGATTTTGTGAATGAATTGAGCGACGACGCGATCGCCCAACATGTGCGGTTCGCCCAGATGATGCCGAAGATGCATTCGACGATGCACATGTATCCAATCAATGGCGCGGCGGCGCGCGTTGGCAAAACCGAAACGGCCTGGAATTACCGCGACGCAAATTGGGCGCAGGTAATGGTCGGCGTCGACCCCGATCCCGCGAATAAGGAAAAAATCTCCAAGTGGGCGAAAGATTATTTCGATGCGCTGCATCCTTTCTCAGCCGGCGGCGCCTATGTAAATTTTATGATGGAAGAGGGCGAGGAGCGCGTGAAAGCGACTTACGGCGGGAATTATCAGCGTCTTGCTGAAATCAAAGCGAAATACGATCCAACAAATCTGTTTCGCGTGAACCAGAACATCAAACCCAGCGGAGCAAAGCGCGCCGCCTGATCAATGGACGCCGCCGAGCTGAAATCGTTGCAGGCTCCAATCAAGGATCGATATCGAAACGAACCAAAGTCAGCGATGATCACCCTTCGCGCCGAAGGAAAAATCGGCGAAGGCGTGACCTGCAACGTCGCGACCGGGAAAGCGATCGTTGAAGCGGGCCTTCACCCCGCAACTGGCGGAAACGGATTGAGCGCCTGCTCGGGCGATATGTTGCTGGAATCGCTCGCCGCCTGCGCGGGTGTGACGTTGCGCGCGGTGGCGACCGCCCTCGAGATTCCGCTGCGCGATGCCACCGTTTACGCGGAAGGCGATCTCGATTTTCGCGGAACACTCGGCGTCTCCAAAGACGTTCCGGTTGGATTCCAACACCTCCGATTGCGATTCGATCTCGATACCGACGCAACTGAAGAACAACTCGCGACTCTTTTGAAACTCACCGAGCGGTATTGCGTTGTGTATCAAACGCTCGCTCATCCACCGAAGATCGAGATCTCCCGAAACGTTTCGTGAGTTCCGGTAGATTTGCCGCGGGCCGTTGTTATCTTAGAAATGTCGTATGCCGACTTACATGGACATCCATGACATTCCAGGTGGCGTGACCGCCGAAGGACGTCGCCAACGCGCACGCCAAGGACGTTAAGGTGCAGGACAAATACGGCGTCACGTTATCACAAGTATTGGGTGAACGAAAAAGCCGGCAAGGTTTTCTGTCTTTGTCACGCGCCCGAACGCTGAATCGGCCGAGCAAGTTCATCGAGAAGCTCATGGACTGATGCCGGACAAAGTTATCCAGGTCGAACCGGAAATGGCCGAGCTGTTCATGGGCGCAGCGAAGACAATCCTGCTGGAGCTGTCGTGGCTCCAGGCGGAACGCGACCGTGACCCTGGAATTCGGACGATTCTGTTTACCGACATCGTCGACTCCACTTCGATGACCCAACACCTGGGCGATGAAGCGGCGATGGAATTGCTCGCCAGTGCACGACAAGATCGTGCGCGATGCTCTCGACGGCCGTCGGCGGACGCGAAATCAAACACACCGGCGACGGAATCATGGCTTCATTCGTTTCCGCGGCCGGTGCCGTCAAATGCGCGACCGAGATCCAGCGGGACATCGCGGCTAGTGCGAGAAGAAGGTAAACCAATTCAACTTCGAATCGGCGTCGCGGCCGGCGAACCAGTCGAGCATCACAATGATTTATTTGGCTGCACCGTCCAACTCGCCGCCCGTCTTTGTTCGCAGGCGCGACGCAGAACAAATCCTGGTCTCCAACGCGGTCGCCGAATTATGCGCCGGCAAGACCCTCTCCTTTCAAGAAGTCGGCGAAGTCAGTCTTAAAGGATTCGACACTCCCATCCGCGCCCACGCCGTGACTTGGGCTAACGAAGCCTCGGCTTAGATTACCGGCGAGAATTTCGAAGTCGCGAGTCACCGTCGCTCGCCACCCCGAACGCTTTTACAAGGTCCGCCCCGAGCTGACGTTACCGCCCATGATGATTTCGGTGGCGTGGTTTTGCCCCGCTACTTTGACATAAATTACCGTTGCGTTCGCACCTCTTCTTAGCTGGCCCGTTACTTTGGTTTTCGCGTCCTTGGTAATTTCAATGTCCGCTGCGCTTGCGCGCACTAGTATCGTGTCCCCGCTTATTCGCTGAATGGTGCCTTCAGCCTTAAATTTTTGCTCCCCGGCAGCCTGGCTAACGGCCGCTAGTACAAGGCTGATCGCTGCGGCAAGAGTCAAAGCTCGTTTCATATTTCTCATGGCACGATTACAAGGCAGGACGCTCTTCAATACAAGCGCAATAGATCTCTCATGAAAGGTGGACTAGATCCGAGGCGAGCAATCCAGATGACGTTGTAGCGGTGCTTGTTCTCAAGCACCGAATTAAATAAACGGCGCTTGGCACAAGCGCCTCTACAACGTTTATTGACCTAGCCGTGCACAAGGAATTAGCTCGAATCCAAAACTTCATCGACGGCAAATTCGTCGAGCCAAAAAGCGGCAATTATCTCGACAACGTTGAGCCGGCGACTGGAAAACCGTACTCGCAAGTTCCCGATAGCGGAAAGGAAGATGTCGATCTTGCTGTGCAGGCCGCTGAGGCGGCATTCCTTGATTGGTCGAAAACATCGGCGGCCGAACGCTCGAAAATTCTGCTGCGCATTGCCGATCTAATCGAGCGCGATCTGGAAAAGTTCGCGCGGGCGGAATCGATCGACACCGGTAAGCCAATCACGCTTGCGCGATCGCTCGATATTCCGCGCGCGGTCGCAAACTTCCGTTTTTTCGCTACGGCGATTCTGCACACCGAGAACGAAGCGCACGTCACTGACGGCATCGCTTTCAATTACACCCTGCGTCAGCCGCGCGGCATTGTGGGATTAATTTCACCGTGGAATCTGCCACTTTATTTGTTGAGCTGGAAAATCGCGCCTGCGATCGCGGTTGGCAACACTGCTATCGCAAAGCCGAGCGAACTGACGCCAATGACGGCGTTTTTACTCTGCGAAGTTTGTGTTGAAGCCGGATTACCGAACGGCGTGCTCAATGTTGTTCATGGAAGTGGCCCAAATGTCGGGGCGGCAATCACGGCCCATCCAAAAATCACAACAATTTCATTCACGGGCGGAACTGTGACCGGAAAAAAGGTCGCCGAAGCGTGTGCACCGTTATTCAAGAAAGTTTCGCTCGAGCTTGGCGGCAAGAATCCAAACATCATTTTCGCGGATGCCGATCTCGATGCGGCGATCGCCGGCAGTGTTCGCTCGTCGTTCGCTAACCAGGGACAAATTTGTTTGTGCGGCTCGCGTGTATTCGTTGAGAAACCGATTTACAAGAAGTTCGTCGAACAGTTCATCGAGAAGGCATCAAAGTTGAAACAAGGCGATCCGCTCGATGAGAAAACCGAGCAGGGCGCGATCGTGAATAAGGCGCAGCTCGATAAAATAAAATTCTACGTCGATCTCGCCCAGAAAGAAGGCGGCAAGATCGCGCTCGGCGGTAAAGCGCCGGAATCGCCGAACGAGCGCACCCGCGACGGCTATTTCTTCTCACCGACGGTGATCGTCGATCTTCCGGTCGCGTGCCGGACCAACCGCGAAGAAATTTTCGGCCCAGTCGTGACGATCACGCCGTTCGACAACGAAGAAGAAGTGATCCGTTACGCCAACGACGTCGATTACGGACTTTCATCGAGTGTGTGGACGCAAAATCTCAGCCGCGCCCATCGCGTCGCCGAACAAATTCACACCGGCACCGTTTGGGTAAACTGCTGGCTCGTTCGCGATCTGCGCGTCCCCTTCGGCGGCATGAAAGCCAGCGGTGTCGGCCGCGAAGGCGGCACTGAGGCGCTCCATTTTTTCACCGAACCAAAAAACGTCTGCATCGCGAAATAGTTAACGATGGAACAGATTGGATCAACAGATTCGATCGAGCCGAGGGAACTGTGCGGCATTCACGACACGGCGAGGTACAACGAGCGTGAAGTTCAGCGGCACCGTGTCGAGTGCTCTCGTGCACGGTCGAAGTCGAAGGTCGAAGATCATGACCTTTGGCAGCAGTACATTGGTCCTATCCGACGCGGACGTTGCCGAAAACGCGACGCAGAAATCATTGTTGCCTGCTAGGAATCAGGGACGCTGGACATCTTCGCATTCTTCAACGCACCTCATCGTGAAAGATCGAGGCGTTCCACGTTCGCGAGCTCGGAAAATAGAACAGAATTCATCGCACAGAGTTTCATCTGAAGGATGGCGCTTATGAAGAACTCTCAGGAAACTTACCGACTGGTTGGCGACGAGTGCCCACTCGTCGACGACGATCGGATGGAAATGCGCGCAAGCTCGCAAATTGCTTCGCGAGTTAACAAAATCCGTTTTCATCCGCGTAATCCGCGGTTAATTCTTTCTCATGTGTCGAGCCATCAAAACCCTTCATAACTTCAGTCCGCCGGCGACGAATGACGAGGTCCGGGCGTCGTCGCTGCAATTTGTTCGGAAGCTCAGCGGATTCACGAAACCGTCACACGCGAATGAAGAAGCATTTAATCGCGCGGTAGATGAAGTCGCCCACGCCGCGCATCATTTGCTCGAATCGCTGGTGACGAATTCGCCGCCGCGAAATCGCGAGACCGAGGCATTGAAGGCAAAAGCGCGATCAGCGAAACGGTTTGGCCCTCGGCCGTTAGCGGCTTCGTCTCTGTCTTAAAATCCGTTCATCCGCGCGATCCGCGGTTGAAATTCCTCGCTGCCTGCTATTTGGGAGCAAGTGACTGAACGATTTTTTCGAACCGGGGATCGTTCCGAAGCGGGTCCCAGTAAGGGTGTAAGCGAAGCTGTCCGTAATTTACGTCGCACGGAATTTTGGCCACGATCTCGAGTTGTTGGAAAGCGTGATCCTTATCGCCGGTCCAGGCGTAGATCAGCGCCAGATATTCGACCATGAGCGCGCCATTGATCGCGTCTTTGCTCACCGGAAGTAATTCGACGGCGCGTTGTCCTTCGCGCACGGCTTGTTCTTTCACTCCCAGCCCGGCATCGACCATTCCCAAAACGCAATGGGCCGCAGGGTAGTCGGGCTGATCGCGAAGACTGTTTTCTATTTCGGTCCGAGCCGTCTTAAACGCGGCCTGTGCCGAAGCGTTATCGCCGCGGGCTCGCGCAGCAACGCCCTCGCACCATGCTTTGGGAAGAGGAATTCCTTCGTTGCGACAGCCGTCACTGGTCATGACCGCAAGGGCGCGCCCGGCTGCCGCCGTGTCTCGCTCGCAAAGCGCGAGATAAAGCCAAAACTGGGCGATGCCGGCGGCGGACCCAGGGTCTTGGGCGACGGCGGACTCGACCGCGGCACGGAGCGGTTTGGGATCGGCGCGCCAATCGAGCTCAGCCAAGGCGCGCTGCATTCGAGTTGGGGTGTCATCGGGTACAATCAGGAGCGCCTTGTCGAGACTGGCAATCATTTCCGGGAAACGCCGCATGTTTTCGCAGGCCAGCGAGATCTGTTGGAGGATAAGGAAATTGCGGGGATCGAGTTCGAGGGCCCGCTGTAAATTGCGCAAGCATTCGTCCCAGCGTCCTTGCCGCCGGTCGATGTAACCGGTCAGCTCGAACACCAGCGGCTCGTTAGGCAACGCGCGCCCGGCCGCGGCCAGTTCCTGCCGAGCGCCATCGTAATCGAGCAACGTGTAAAGATGCGTCGCCAAAGCCAGGCGTGCTTCTCCGGCATTAGGCCGCAGGGCCAAGGCTTTCTTGATCGCGGCATCCGCTAACTCGAGCCGCGCGGCTGTATGATCGATCCCCAGGATGTAGATCCGGTCATGGGTCCGAGCCAAATGACAGTAAGCCAGAAAGAAATCGGGATCTCGCTGGATAGCTTGTTGAAGCAGGTCGGCGGTTTGCAGCAGTTTCTCTTTTTCGCGGACGCCGAAGGCAGCGGTGCTGCTGATGGCCCTGGCCCGGAGATACAACTCGTAGGCCACCGGATTGTTTGTCGGCACACTTTCAATGCTCGCCTTCTCTTCCGGAGAAAGCTGCGACCGTAGTTGGGTCACGATATCTTCGGCGAGATCGCTTTCGATGGTAAAAATGTTCGCTACCTGGCGATCGTAACTTTGAGCCCACAGATGTGTACCGCTCTTGGCGTCAATCAATCGAGCGTTCACTCGCAGATGTTCGCCCAATCGTTGGACAGTCCCTTCCAGGACGTGGGCCACTCCTAAACTCACGCCAATGTCGCGAAGATTGCGCGGGATGCCGACCCGATACTGCATGACCGAGGTTCGACTGATCACCTTTAGGTCCGCCACCTTGGCAAGATTGGTCAGAATTTCATCCGTGATTCCGTCGGCGAGATAAGCGTTTTGCTTGTCGTCGGTCAGGTTCTCGAACGGCAGCACCGCAATGCTTTTAAAAGGAATTCGCGGATAAGAGTTTTTATTGAACAGCACGTTCTTGAGAAGAAGTGCAGCCACCACGGCGATGCAGATCGCGATGATGACGGTCGTCGCCGCCAGCTTGCGCCACAAAAGAGCGCGCTCCGCTTTCTTTTGCTCACTGGCGCGTCTCTGCAACGCGCCCGGTATTTTGGGATTCCCAACTTCGTTATTGTAAAAATTTACCAGGCCGACCTTCTTGCCATGTTTGACTTCGCATTCACCCAAGTCGGTCAGGAACGGCTGCCAATGACTGTACTCGACGAGATCCTGGGCTGCGCGTTTAGAGAGCAAAATGTGCCCGGCGTCCGCGCAGCTCATGACTCGCTCGGCGATGTTGATTCCGGCGCCTGCGGCATTGGATTGATCGTTTACGTCCACGACTCGGCTGACCGGGCCAGAGTGAATGCCCATTCGCACTTTAACCCGGGGATGGTCTCGCAAACTTCCAGCAATCTCCACCGCGCATTGCAAAGGTGACTCGGGACTGTCGGAAAAAATCAGGGCCATTCCATCGCCCGTCGGCAAACGAATCAATTTCCCAGCGGATTCAGCCGCCTTGAACCGGCTCGAGTCCCGGACAACTTGGTTGAGTTCGGTCAGCAGTTCGCGCTGCTCTTGAATCGAAAGGTTGGAGTAGCCTACCGTGTCGATGAACAAAACATGCGCGATTTCCAGCTCAGAATCCGTTTTGGCATCTCCGGACATGAATTATGAACGCTCCGACCCGTGGGGTTTCATTATTCCACCGGGATTCGGGGCGTCGATCATAATACTACGGTATCAGGAGGAGGGCCGGGTGTCCTTGTCGAAAGATCTCCTGACGGCTGGACTTTTCTTTCCAAAGAATTCGTCGCCGGCGAATCCGCGACTCCAAAACTGAATCCCGGACCGAAAGCGGCGAGATTCAAAATAATCATGATGAGGGAGAAAAGGTACAAGCCCATGGTGCACCCAATGGCAACGTGCATCCCGCAGACGCAAAGAAACCAAACCAGACGCGTTTGCTTTAGCCAAACGAAAAACGGATATCCGGTTTCTATTAAGCAGATGGAAATTCCAATCAACGGCAGGAAGTGCTTCCACATAACCAGAACCTCAGGAGAGACAACGTTGTAGGGAGGCGAGGTCAACGCCCACCAAATACTGTTGCCATTCCACCATTCCGCGCCCATGCACTTGGTGATTCCGCCAAAGAAATAGATGATGCACACATGCACTTGTAAGACGCGCCGGAAAAAGCCGAGAAAATGCGCGTCACGCGGCAGCCAGCTGCGAATGTGCGCATCCAGGGAAAGGCGATCGGGCAGCGGAGAAAGCATTAGATAGAAGAGCCCAATAGTGGTGAAGTTATCCATTCCGTAGGAAAGAAATTGCTCGCTCTTCACCGCGCAGAGGTGAAAAAACCAGGCAATAATGGCAGCTGGCCGGCAACAAAACCCGACGAGCAGACAACAAGCGGCGCCGAGAAGGACCGTCCAAACCGCCCAGAGGACGAATGATTCACTGATTCCGAAGCGACTTCCGGCCGCGATTAACCAGCCTAAACGCGGAGCCAGCGGACTTTCCACACTAAGAACCGCCTCGGTCACTTCGCGATTGATCAATCCGTGACCGCTGCTGGAGAAGAGCTCGTTCCAATCCGCGCGGGACGATAAAGTGTAGAGGGCGACTTGCAGCCCGAGGCCCACTCTCAACACAGTGAGCCAGGTATCTGATTCCGCCGGAAACAGAAACCCCTTTAGCTTAGCCAGGCGCATCGGCAAGAACTACGGTTGTTGAGGCTGTTCAGGCTGCGCGGACGGCGAGAATCGAAAATCGTAGGCGTACAAAAACTGGTAGGACTCTTCTTTGCCCGATTCGAAGTCGGCTACGCTCGGCAGCCGGATGAATCCGAATACGGCTCGGATCACAGACGCATCCGGGTGTTCTTTAAAAACGGAAAAAGCCATCATTTTGAGCATTGTCTCGCGCAAAAAGTCGTAACGCGTGCGAGCGATGCTATCGAAAAGGAGCGGCAACCGCACACCGGTGGCGCCTTCGCCGACGTGCGGCAACTCGTATTCCACTCGGCCATCCGGATATCTTACTTCAAACACTAACTTGTGGCTGACCGAGACATTGGGAGCAAAAAATCCATAACCGGTGTCAATACCTGTGCTGTGAGTGTACGCTGCGACGCCTTGCCGATAAAGATTGGACGACTGCAATTGTTCCCCCAATGCTGCGGCGGCGACGTTATCGGCCCGCTGCGCCCAAGGCATCCACTTGTCGGGTAGAATCGTTTCGCCGCGGGCGAGATCTGATAGTCCCTGCCTTACACTGATTAACAGGATAAGGAGAAAGTGCAGGACGAAGCATGCGATATAAACGCGCTTCATGTGCCGCACCGGCTGCCGAAATGGACTATGGCTTGTTGTATTTCTCCAGGATCGGCTTGATCTCTTCCATCATCGCCTGCGCTTCGTCCTGCAATTTGCGGGCAGTGGAACTTCCCATGTCAGGACAAGGATGGGTCGAGCTGGTCGGGTTAGTTGAGCTGGTCTGGCCGACAGGAGAGGGCGTGGGATGAGTTGAACTCGTCCCGGCAACGGGAGAAGGCGTCGGGTGAGTCGAGCTCGTGCCTCCTGGCTCTTGTGGACTCGGATGCGTCGAACTGGTCTTTATTCCCGCCTGGAGAGCGCATCCCGTAAATCCAGTGGCCTTCGCCTTCTCGGCAACCTCGGCTACAAGGCCCTCGCGCATACATTTCTCCGGCAATCGTCCCCGTGTTCCGACAAGGTTGCCGTTTTTGAACGTCTCAATCCGGTAGATAATCTTGTGATGTTTGCTTAACACTCGGTTCAGTGCGTCACAATCGCTCTGCGATACCTTGGCGTCTGGGGTAATAACCGCGTAATAGTCGCCGAACTTTATCGGGCCTGTCGATCGGCCGACCGTTGCGCATGCTACAATAAAGACCACCCCGAGTGCCCCTAACAATAGATACTTGGTTGCTCGAACGGGTTTCATAAACTTACGGTCTGAGGAGTCCGAGCCTCTTTTGCAAGCATAAATTCGTTCCTTGAACCCGGCCGGAGATCAGTCCTTGGGGGAAAGCGCAACTCCAACAAATGCAATTTTCATCCGCGCGATCCGTTATTGCTCGGAAGTTGATGGTTGAGAGTTGATTGTTGAGAGTTAAGCAATAAGGAGAAACCATGAGCGGAATTCGAGTTCTGGTCGGCACACGGAAAGGCGCGTTCGTTCTCACGTCGGACGCGAAACGCAAAGATTGGAAGGTGGACGGACCGCATTTTGCCGGCTGGGAAATTTATCACATGAAAGGGTCGCCGGTTGATCCGAACCGGATCTACGCATCGCAAACCAGCGGTTGGTTCGGACAGATCATTCAGCGATCGAACGACGGCGGCAGAACTTGGGAAACTCCGGGCAGCAGCCCCGAGGAATTGCAAGGCGAAGACGGAATGCCGAAAGGCGAGAGCAACAAGTTCGTTTACGACGGAATTCCCGGCACGCACATGTGGTACGACGGCACGCAGCATCCATGGGAATTCAAACGGGTCTGGCATCTCGAGCCCGCGCTCGATAATGCCGATCATGTTTACGCCGGAGTCGAAGACGCGGCGCTGTTCGAATCAAAAGACGGCGGTAAAACCTGGAACGAACTTTCCGGTCTTCGCAAACACGATACCGGTCCGCGCTGGCAACCCGGCGCAGGCGGAATGTGTCTCCACACGATTTTGATCGACCCCAAGAATCCGAAGCGAATGTTTGTCGCAATTTCAGCAGCGGGCGCGTTTCGAACTGATGACGCCGGCAAGACCTGGAAGCCGATCAACAAAGGTTTGCACTCGCAATATATTCCCGATCCAAATGCCGAGGTCGGACATTGCGTGCATCGGATCGCGATGCATCCCTCGAAGCCGAACACACTCTTTATGCAAAAACATTGGGACGTGATGCGAAGCGATGACGGCGGCGATTCGTGGACAGAGGTGAGCGGAAATTTGCCGACTGATTTCGGGTTCCCAATCGATGTGCACGCGCACGAGCCGGAAACAATTTACGTCGTGCCGATCAAGAGCGATTCGGAACATTACCCGCTCGAAGGAAAACTGCGCGTCTATCGAAGCCGCAGCGGCGGGAACAAATGGGAAGAGCTTACCAAGGGTCTGCCGCAGAAAGATTGTTACGTGAACGTGCTGCGTGACGCCATGTCGGTCGATTCGCTCGATCCGTGCGGCATTTATTTTGGCACAACCGGCGGACAAGTTTATGTCTCACGTGACTCTGGTGATAGTTGGGAGGCAGCTGTGAGAGATTTGCCCGCTGTTCTATCAGTGGAAGTTCAGACTTTACCGTGAGGAAATCCCAAATCCCAATGACCAAATCCCAAACAAATTCAAAACCCCAACGCTCAAAAATCCAAAAGGGCGCGCGGACAAGAAGTCCTTGGGATTTGGATAATTGAGTTTTCCCTGGGATTTGGGATTTGGGATTTGGGATTTACCCGATGATTAGGGTTGTTCTTACCGCATCATCTTCGAACGCTGGCGAAAGTCGGAGACGAAGTGGCCGTCGATCCAAATGGATCCGCAACGGTGAAATCGTTACTCGAGGCGCTTGAATCAAAATATCCAGTTTTACGCGGCACGATTCGCGAACACGGAACGTTGAAACGCCGCCCGCTGGTTCGCTTCTTTGCTTGCGGCGAAGACATTTCTCACGAGTCGCCGGACAATCCCCTGCCTGACGCGATCGTCAAAGGCGACGAACCGTTTTTCGTCATGGGCGCGATCGCCGGAGGGTAAGTTGTAGAGGTGCTTGTGCCAAGCACCTATCATTAGTTCGGCGTTTGACACAAACGCCGCTACAACGCTGAATGCGATCTGGCATGAAGACTAAAATCTCCAGTCTGACCGCATTACTTACTCTAGTACTGGCCAGGCTCGCTTCCGCGCAGAACGACAGATCGATCGTGATTCATCAGGAAATCGATTTGAACGCCAGTCCGCAAAAAGTTTACGAAGCGCTGCTTGATTCAAAACAGTTTTCGGAGTTTTCGGGGCGGACGGCGGAAATAAATCGCGACGTCGGTGGCGCATCTTCACTTTTCAAAGGCCATATCATCGCGCGCAATCTCGAGCTCGTTCCCAATCAGCGGATCGTTCAAGGCTGGCGCGTTGTGACCTGGCCCGAAGGTGTTTGGTCAATCGCGCGCTTTGATCTGAAGCCAAACGGGACCGGAACCCACGTGGTCCTCGATCACGTCGGTTTTCCTGAAGGTTTGCACGATCATCTCGCTCAAGGCTGGGACGAGAACTATTGGTCGCTGCTCAAGAAATATTTCCATTAGTTTGAGAAAAGCATTTAAAAGCAAAACAGCGCCGGAGTTGTTCACCGGCTTACCAGGATGAATAGCGTACACGATCGTGCTGAGTTCGAAGAATCCTACGCTGGCGAACCACCCTGGGATATCGGCAAACCACAGCGGCCTTTTACCGAAATCGGTGATCGCATCACGAGTCCAGTGCTGGACGCTGGTTGCGGCACTGGGGACACCGCGTTGTTCTTCGCCGCACGTGGTTGCAACGTTACGGGCATTGATTTTGCAAAAGAGGCGATCCGACGAGCTCGAGCCAAAGCGGCCGAACAAAAACTGGACGTAGAGTTCCTGGTCAAGGATGCGGTCACACTCGCTGATTGGGAGGCGCGGTTCAGCACGGTTCTCGACTCCGGACTATTTCACGCGCTGTCCGACGAAGATCGGCGCCGCTACGTCCAAGGCCTGGCGCATGTGCTCGAACCGCGTGGACAACTATTCCTGATGTGTTTCAGCGATGAGGAACCCGGAACCGAAGGTCCCCGGCGAGTATCGCAGCAGGAATTGCGTAATGCCTTCGCCCAAGGTTGGAATATTGAATCGATCGACGCAGTCCGCGTCGAAGTGAATCCGCCGTTCAAGGAGCTGTTCTCCGAGGGCGGACCAAAAGCGTGGTTTGCAATTATCCGGCGACTAAAATGAATGAACGAATCATTCGAGAGCAAACGAGCGGCCGAGCCGGTCGGCGCGTTTCCACATGCAAAGCGCGTTGGCGAATTTTTGTTTCTGTCGGGAATCGGGCCGCGCGTCCGCGGGAGCAAAGAAATTCCGGGCGTCACGCTCGATCCGACTGGCAACATCGTCAGCTATGACATCGAAACACAATGCCGTGCGGTTTTTGAAAACGTGCGTCTCGTCTTGGAAGATGCCGGCGCGACCTGGCAGGACATTATCGATGTGACCGTCTTTCTCACGAACATGAAAAACGATTTTCCGATCTACAACAAACTCTACGCCGAATATTTCGCCGGCCCGGGCAAACCCAACCCGACCCGCACGACAATCGAGGTCAACGCATTGCCAACGCCGATCGCGATTGAGCTCAAGGTGATCGCTGCAGTCGGATAAGAATTGCTAGTCTTGGCGGCATCCGTCATCGGACTGCAATCTATGTTCCAGCGGTGATACACCTGCCGCGCACAACGCTGAACATGTCGATTCGAAAGAGTTTCACTCGCGGCCTGATCACACCGGCATCACCGTTTCAAATCTCGAGCGTTCGCTTATATTTTGGCGCGACGTCCTCGGGTTCGAATTTTCGCATCAAACGCAGCAAGGTGGCGAGATCGCTGAGCAAATCACCGGAGTCAAAGGTAGCCAGCTCAAGCTCGCGGTCGTAAAAACGCCCGGTGGTCACAAGATAGAATTACTCGAGTATCTCGCGCCTGCCGATCGAAAGAGAGATAACACTCTCCGGCCGTGCGATGTCGGCCATGTTCACGTCGCGCTTGACGGTCGAGAATCTCGATCCGCTATTGCAGAAGATCTGCAACATCCGGTTGGAAAGCCGCCGGCAAACCACAGTCGTTGACCTCCGGTCCCAACGCGGGCAAGCGCGTCATTTACGTCCGCGATCCCGACGGAACGACTATCGAGTTCATGGAAATCGCTTTCTGAGGTGGAACGCGATCTCCGAGCGCGTTGCTAAATGATGTCGGCGAAGCCGAGAGTAAATCTAACATCGTCCTCGGAGAGGCCGATCCACCTATCTGCGTTTGGTAGCTGTTGCGAACGCGTTAGTGTGGCCCCGCTTCGTATGCCCCAATGTCGATGCGACCATTCACAACACGCGGAAAACCCGTCCCACGCTGATCGTAGATTAGTGGTGGATTGAGTAAGTAAGGATTGAAGGATGGATCGCCTGCATTGATCGCCGGACTGTTCCTCAAGAGCGCGTGCGTCATCGTTGGTCCGCCATTGTTTTGGAGCGGTCCGAGCATCGGGTTGGTGTTGCGAATGTCGCCGGGGCCATCGAGCAGTGTGCCTGGGCCAGCGGCGTCATCCCCGGCGAGTGCGGCATCGCTGCTCAGACTGTAGCCATGCGAAATGACTGTGCCCTGAACGCTGGCGATTGTTCCGCTTGATGTTCCCGCGTTTAGGATCGTGTTCGCGATTTCCACTTTTGCCGTGCTGTTGGGGTCAAACCCGAAATTGAGAACGCCCCAGCCAAAGTTACCGCTAAGCGTGCAATTGTTCAGGGTCAGCGTCGCATTGCCTCTCCCAGCTCCGCTGAAAATGCCGCCAGCGATGGGATTGAAGCCGCCGCCAGCGAACGTGTTGGAATTGTCGCTAACAGTGCAGTTGGTCAGAGTCACGCTAATGTCGAGCCCGTTGGATTCGCTCCAGATGCCACCGCCGTCGGAAGCCGTGTTGCTGCTAATCGTGCAGTTATTCAACGTCATGCTGCCAAACGGGTAGCAAAAGATGCCGCCGCCTTGGCCGCCAGCTGAATTTCCACTTATGCTGCTATCAGATATCGTAACGTAACCACTACAGGAGAGGCCGCCGCCAGCGTCGGCGGTATTCGCTGTAATAGAGCTGTGCGTTATTACGAGCACGGAGCCATTTTCGTTTGTAATACCACCACCGACTGGGAATGTGCCTGAATTGTTAGTCACGATGCTGTTAATCAGTGTCAGGGTTCCACCTTTATTGTCGATCCCACCTATTGGGCTGTTTCCACTGATGGTGCAGTTTTTTATCGTGGCAACGTCGCCACCATTGACAATCCCGCCTCGATTATCGCGGATGGAGCTGTTACTCAAAGTCATTGTCGCGTAGCCGGAGCTGAAGATCGCGCCGGAGAAGTAGGCGCTGTTGTTCGAAACAGTCGTATTAGTTGCCGCCAAGATCGCATTACCAGGACTTAAACTCGCCGACCCGTCGTTGAATATGGCACTCCCGACGCCACCCGGTGGGGTGGTAGGGTTCTGAGGATCGAAAGATGCGCGGTTATTAGTCAACGTACAGTTGGTCAACGTCGCGCTTGACGCACCTGAGTCGCCGTTGTTGTAAATTCCGCCCCCCAAACCGGCCGAGTTCCCATGGAGAAGGCTTTTGTTTAACGTCAAGCTGGCGTTCCCGGCAAATCCATCAGTAAAGATTCCCCCACCGTAAAGCATCGCGCTGTTGTTGGTGATCACGCTGCTCTCGATCAACGCTGTAACGCGTCCAGCCGGTGCACCGTCATAAAATCCTCCTCCGCTAAATATCCCGCCGCCGGCGAAGCCGGCCGAGTTATAGATGATCGTTGTGCTGCTGATGACTAACGCCGCTTTACCGCCATCCATCGAGTTGCTGAAAATCGCGCCGCCGAGCGAAGCGGAATTACCGCGGAGCGAGCAATTAATAGCTGTTAGCCTCGCGTGATCGCAGTAGATTCCGCCGCCGGCATTTGCGGGAAAGTCATTGATATCCTGGCTGGCGGCACCATCCGTGATCGTCAGATTGTTTAGGGTAACGGTTACGCCCGGCGTCAGATGAAAGACCCGACTGGTCTTATTCCCACTGACAATCCCTTGGTGACTGGGTCCGTTAATGATCAAGCTTCTGTTTACGAGCAGTTCGCCGCTCGTCAGCGTGATTGTGCCATTGACGACGATGTTAATCCTGTCGCCATTGGATGCGCTGATAATTGCCTGGCGCAAGGAACCCGACCCATTGTCGGCCGTGCTGTTAACGGTAATTGTTTTCGCATTACCCTTCTGGACGACTATTGCGGCGCTGAGCACAACGATAAACCGCAGGATCTTCAGGGTTGTGATCATAAGTTATTCTTTTAGAAGGGTTTGATCCTAGCGTAGGTGAATGTACTACGTCTACATAATCTTGAATCCAGCATTACAATTTCCGAAAAAATAACCACCCTGATAATGGCAATCCCGAAGCGGGTTGATACTCGGTAGTTGAACGTTGAGAGTCTCCGAAACTTAACCATGCAATTTACCGGTGACGAAAATTTCGCGAAGCAACTCGACGCTCAGGATCCGTTGCGTTCATTTCGCGAAAAGTTCCATCTGCCGCTCAGCAAAGATGGCAAGCCGCTGATTTATTTTGCGGGCAATTCGTTAGGCTTGATGCCGAAGTTAGCTCGGGAATTGGTCGATCAAGAGTTGGAGGATTGGGCAAACCTCGGCGTCGACGCGCACCTCGAAGCGAAGACACCGTGGTACACCTATCACGAACCGTTGCGCGAACCGATGGCGCGGATTGTTGGCGCAAAACCGGTCGAAGTGATCTGCATGAACAGCCTGACCGTGAACCTGCATCTGATGATGGCGACGTTTTATCGGCCGACCAAATCGCGATTCAAAATTTTGATGGAAGACCCGGCATTTCCTTCCGACACCTACGCGATCAAAACGCAAATTCGCCATCACGGACTCGATCCAAAAGACGCGCTGGTCCTCGCGAGTCCGCGCAAAGGCGAATTCACCGTGCGCACGGAGGACATTGTCGATCTGATCGACAAGAATCGCGACACGCTCGCGATTGTGATGGATCGCCGGCGTTAATTTTTTTACCGGACAATTGTTCGATATGCCCGCAATCACGAAAGCGGCGCAGAAGCACGGTATCACCGTCGGATTCGATCTCGCTCACGCGGTCGGCAACGTGCCGCTCTCGATGCATGATTGGAACGTCGATTTTGCAGTCTGGTGTTCTTACAAATACCTCAACGCCGGACCGGGCGCGATTGCAGGTGCATATCTTCACGAACGGCACGCGACCAACACAAAACTTCCGCGGTTCGCCGGTTGGTTCGGAAACGATCCGAATACACGTTTTCAAATGCAATTGGAACCGGAATTCGTTCCCGTCGCGTCTGCCGACGCGTGGCAAGTCAGCAACCCGCCGATTTTTTCGATGGCGCCATTGCGCGCGTCGCTTTCGATCTTCGACGAAGCTGGCGGAATGGAACCACTTCGCGCGAAGTCGACGAAGCTGACCGGCTATCTTGAATTTCTATTGAACGAAATCGGCTCGAAGAAATTCCCGATCATTACGCCGACGAGCGCCAACGCGCGCGGCTGCCAGTTGTCGATCCTCGCTCACGAACGCCCGAAAGAACTGTTCAAGGAACTCCAGGCCGCCGGTGTGAAATGCGATTTCCGCGAACCGAACGTCATCCGCGTCGCGCCGACGCCGCTCTACAACTCGTTTGGGGACGTTTGGCGTTTTGCGGAGATTTTGAGCGCGCATAAGTAGCCACGCGACTAACTGAGAAGCGTTTTTACGCAATCGATCAGCACCGAAATCGAAAACGGTTTCACCAGATACTTCACTTCGTGCTTGTTAAAGAAAAGGGCGATGTGCGGATCTGCCGCGAAGCCGGTGATAAAAATGAAGCGGTCCGCTAGCGACGGACGGGTGTCCTTCGCCTTGAGATAGAATTCGTCACCGCGCAGCTTCGGCATCTTCAGGTCGCAGATGACGGCGTCGTATTCGTGCGCCTTGACCTTCATCATCGCTTCCTCGCCGTCGAACGCGATGTCGACCAGGAAATTCTCGTCTGCTAGAATCCATTGAAGGGCGGAGGCGAGCTGTTTGTCATCGTCCACCACGAGGAGGGCTTTGAGCTCAAGATTGTGAATGTTTGGCCGCAGTTCGTCCGGGAGCGGCTCGAATTTTCTCATTGGACAAAGGCAGTTCTAAGCAGCCCTAATGCCACCTGCTTAGCCGGTGTTGAAGTCCCCCGGTTGGTTGAGGTTGCGAAAAAGCGCAATTTCTTCAGGAGTAACTTCAATTGGTCGCAATTTTCCGAGCGCGATCATGTTTCGGATCAGTGGTTGAAGTGCAAAGTCGCTTCCCGCCAACGCGGCTTCGAAATCGGCGCGGACAGCGCGTGGATAGATTGCCGCGAGAGGCTCGGCCCGGTTTTCGATCAGTGGAACAACACCACAGCCTGGCGCCGTTCGTGTGGAAAGATCGCGAAGATAATTTTCGGTGACGAACGGCGTGTCGATTGCCAGGACCAGCAAATAATCACCAGAAATCCGTGACAGTGTCGCCGCGATTCCGCTAAGCGGGCCGCGCGACGGTTGAACGTCGGGGACAAACTCGACATCCATGGGACGCCACGGTGGATCCGTTTGCCCCGACACAAAAAGTTCCTCCGGCTGGAGACGGCGTAACAGTTCCAGCTGATTTTTCCAAAGCGCCTCGCCCCGAAACAGCATCGTCGCCTTGTCCCGCCCCATGCGGCTCGACCTGCCGCCAGCGAGGAGCACCGCACTAATCGTCATTCCGTCACCGCGGCCACGCGCGAAGTCGATCGAAGAATACCATCAGTCAAAATACGCGCACGCAATCCACCGCGTCCACGAAGAAATTCCTGCGCACCTGATTTAATCGCGCGATTCATCCAATGACACGGCCTGCTTTCCTCGGTTCCGTGAAAGCGAACTCCTTGAACCTCAAAATCCTTTCCGATCAACGTGTTAAGATCCACATCACGAACGAAAACGTTTCGCCGAACGCTACTTGGGCCGACACCCTCCGCTTGCAACGTGCGGCAGAGCTCGTCGAAAACGTCGAGCGAGAAAAATGTGATCTGTCCTTTGTAATCTTCCACGTAATCAAAAAACCGATCGCCGCGCAGACCCCGACCGGCCACACATTCCACTTCCGGAACCTCGATCATCGGAAATTGGTCCGGCTCACGACCATGATGTCCAACAAAATTATGGCCGCCCGAAATGTAAAGATGACAGATTTCCACCGCGCGAATGATATCATGAGGTTGGCGTGATGAAAGCGGACGGAATTGGACCAGGACAAGTCATTCGCCGTCGATCGGACGGCAGCCTCGAATATCAGCGCGACGAGCTGACAATTGAAGAGCCGCTTGAAATTCGCATTGCCGACAAAGCCATCGCTACAACGATGCGCACACCAGGTGAGGACGAAGAACTTGCTGCCGGATTCCTGCTTTCGGAAGCAATCGTTCGTAATCGCGACCAAATCGTAGAGTTTTCGCGACCGGAAGAGGCACGTAATCGCGAAAACATCATCCTTGTCGATCTCACCGCCGGAACAAAACTTAATCCCAACTCCGCGCAGCGCTTCGGCACAATTTCCAGTAGCTGCGGATTGTGCGGCAAAGAAAACATCGAAGCGATCCGGCAAAACTTCTCACCAATCGCGTCGACATCGCTGAGGATCTTGATTCAAACGCTGCTCTCGCTTCCGGATTTGTTGCGCGAGCATCAATCTGATTTCGCCCGCACGGGCGGAATTCACGCCGCCGGAATCTTCGATTCGAACGGTAAACCGCTGATTGTTCGCGAAGACATTGGTCGCCACAACGCTGTCGACAAAGTGATCGGTCGCGCGTTTCTCGACCGAAACCTTCCGCTGGATCATCACATCTTACTGGTGAGCGGTCGCGGGTCGTTCGAGATCATGCAGAAAGCGCTAGCTGCCGGAATTCCGATCGTCGCTTCCGTTTCCGCGCCGTCGAGTCTGGCGATGGAATTCGCGCGCGACAGCAATCAAACCCTCGTCGGCTTCTTGCGACCGCCGTCCTTCAACATTTACTCGCACGTCGAGCGGGTGATTCTAGATTAGACCTGCGCCGCTTCGCGCAGAATCCGATCAACTCCAGCGGCAGCGTCCTTCGACGGTGCGATGCTAATGACAACACTCTTGCTTACCGGCGTGTTGCTTCGATCGGCGGAATTGTTAATGGAAACGAGTACGTTCGCTTCCGGAAAATACGTCGCCGTGCAACCGCGTGCGATCTCCATCGGCGCAACCATGAAATGTCGGGCGACGCGAGTTTCGTCTTTGTAATAACTCGTTAGGTCGACAAGCTGCCCCTGTCGCAAACCCGCGGACCGAATATCGTCCGCGTTCATGAAAATGACGCGACGGCCGTTATAAACGCCGCGGTAGCGATCGCTCAGACCGTAAATTGTGGTGTTAAACTGATCGTGACTACGGACCGTTGTCATCAAATACTGACCGGGCCGCAATTCGAATGGTGTTACCTCCGAGATGATGAACTTCGCTTTGCCTTCCTTGTTGTTGAATTTTCGCCGATCGCGGGCGTCGTTCGGCAAATAGAAGATATCTTTGCGGATTCGCGCGTTGAAATCATCGAACCCGGCTACGACGTGCTCAATGTGATCACGAATTCGGTCGTAGTTCCCGACGAGGGCATCCCAATCAACCGTCGAACGCAACCCGAGCGTCGCTTTGGCAAGAGCTGCGACGATCGCCGGCTCACTCATCAAATGTTCGCTCGCCGGCTTCGCGTGACCACGCGACGGATTGATAATGCCCATCGAATCCTCCACCGTCACAAATTGTTCGCCGGACTCCTGGAGGTCGATTTCCGATCGGCCGAGACAAGGAAGAATGACCGCGATCTCGCCAGTGATCAGATGCGCGCGATTCAATTTGGTCGAGACATGCGCGGTAACGCGACACTTCTGCAGCGCGTTTGCGGTGAATTCTGTGTCCGGGGTGGCGGAAAGAAAATTGCCGCCCATGCCGAAGAAGAACCGAATTTCTCCTTCATGCATTTTCTTAATCGTTTCGACCGTATCCGCGCCGTGTTCGCGTGGCGGATTGAATTGAAATTCAAGAGCGAGCTTTTCCAGGAACGCATCGCTCATTCGCTCCCAAATCCCCATCGTCCGATCGCCCTGGACATTTGAATGCCCGCGCACCGGACAGGGACCGGCGCCGCGCTTGCCAATGTTGCCACCGAGCAACAGGAAATTCATTACCTCTTGAATCGTTGCGACCGCGTTCTTGTGCTGGGTGAGTCCCATCGCCCAACAACAAATGATCCGCTTCGATCGCATGGCGATTTCGGCGGCGGCGCGAATTTGTTGCCGCGTTAATCCACTGTTCTTGATGATCTGGTCCCAGCGCGTCGCTCGCACGTGCGCAGCGAATTCATCGAAGCCGACGGTGCATTGCTCGACGAATTGTCGATCTACCACCGCGCCGGGACGGCGGTCTTCTTCTTCGAGCATCTCCTTCATGATTCCGCGCATGGCGGCCATGTCGCCGTTGATGCGCACCGGCAGCCAGGAATCGGCGAGCGGCGTTCCATGATTAGCGAGCATTTTCGCCGCGAAGGTGAGCGGGTTGCGATATTCCTGCGGGTTCGGATTCACCACCGAAATGAAACCAGTTTCGCGGATCGGATTGATCGCGACGATGGTGGCGCCGTTTTTCTTTGCGTGCTCCAGGGTTGTCATCATCCGTGGATGATTCGTGCCGGGATTTTGGCCAATAATGAAGATGGCTTCGGCGTGTTCAAAGTCCTCGAGCTTTACGCAACCTTTGCCGATGCCGATGCTCTCGCTCAGCGCCGCGCCACTCGATTCGTGACACATGTTGGAACAATCGGGAAGATTGTTGGTGCCGAATTGCCGCGCGAATAGTTGATACAAAAACGCCGCTTCGTTGCTGGTGCGTCCACTGGTGTAAAACGCGGCCGCGTTTGGCGTTGGCAACGCATTCAGTTCGCGCGCCATCAATTCGAACGCTTCGTTCCATTCAATCGGCTCGTAATGCATCGCGCCTTCGCGCTTCACCAGTGGATGGATCAACCGTCCCTGGAGCTCGAGCCAGTTGTCCGTTTGCTCGCGCAAGTCGGTAATTGAATACCGTCGAAAGAATTCAAGGCCGATGTGCTTTTTGGTCGCCTCACTGGCCAGCGCTTTGACGCCGTTCTCGCAAAACTCGAACAGATGCCGATTTTCATCTGGACTCGGCCAGGCGCAGCTCTGGCAATCGAATCCGTCTTTCTTGTTGATCTTGACCCAATCCTTGATGCCGCGAACAAAACCGGTCTCGCGCGCGGTAAATTTCAAACTTTCGACTAACGCGCGCATTCCCGCCGCGACCCGGTCCGGCGCGCGCAGGCTCGGCCGCGCTTTTTCTTCGGGCGGCTCGGCGCCCTGCGTCAGATTCTTATTAAATTCACCGTCCTTCATATTGATCTAGGCCGATGTTTCCAGTCAGGTCACTTTCAATCCTTTCCTACAAAATTCATTTCGAACGTCATTCAGTTAACGGATTCGCTCCTACTCGGGATTCTTTCTTTCCAGTGCGACGCCAAACGGATGAAGCTCCGCCGTCATCACGCCGGCGGTGACAGCTGGGTCAGCGTTCATAAATGCACGAGCTGCGTTTTCGTCAACAGCCTCGAAGATCGCGACTCCGAATGTTTTTTCCCCTGTCTCAAGAGTGCGTCCGGCCAGAATGAGCTGACCCGCTTTTATCGCGTCCTTGAATCGATTGAAATGTCGTTCGACGGCCGCTTTATCTTGTTCGGTCCAACTCTTGTCGTCATAAAGGCGAGGCACGAGATGCAGCACATAAATGAACTGTTTCGGTTTGTTAGTTTTCGATTCTTGCGCTGGAGCCGGCTGAACAGCAATCAAGCAAGCAACAACTGCGGCAAAGGGCAAAGTTTTCATTTAGAGAGGATTTACTGGATTCTACCGGATTTGGAGAATGAATATCGATCAAATCCCCGTTAATCCTGTCCGTTCGTAGATGACGAAGTTTGTCTTTATCAGTAGCTCCGAAAGGCTTCGCGAGGATCCGCCTGATCTTTTCCTGTTTTGATTCGTTCGCTCCCACTCACTCACCGCCTGCCCGCAGCGGTTTGACCATCTGCTCGGCGGCATCCCTGCTCGCCGCGTTCCTGGTTTCCTGATAAAGAATTACTCGTGGCGAAGTTTGTTCTCATCGGCAGTGGTTTGGCTGGCGGGTTACTCGCCGCGTATCTCGGTCGGCGCGGCTACGAGGTTGATCTTTACGAACGCCGAGGTGATCCGCGCGAAGGCAACATGATCGGCGGACGTTCGATCAATCTCGCTCTTTCGACGCGCGGCATTCACGCGCTCCAACAGATCGGGATCGTCGATGAAGTGTTGAAGCACGCAATCCCGATGCGCGGCCGAATGATTCATCCCGCCAAGGCGGGAAAGGCGCCAATTCTTGTTCCCTACGATGTCGACCCAAACAAGCACATTAATTCGATCGGCCGCGCTGCGTTGAACACGACCGTAATCGAAGCCGCGCAGCGCTATCCTAACGTGCACGTGTTTTTCAATCACAAGTGCACCGGCGTCAATCTCGATTCGGCAATGGCTCAATTTCTCACCTCCTCAACAACGCCACTCCGGCTCGGACCTCAACGAATGACCACGTCAGCGGACGCAGTCATTGGCGTGGACGGCGCGTTTTCCGCGGTGCGGCAAGCGATGCAACTCAGGATCAATAATTTCCAGTACGACGAGAGTTATCTTGCGCACGGTTACAAGGAATTAACCATCCCGCCCGGTCCAGACGGTTCGTGGAGAATGGAAAAGAACGCGCTCCACATCTGGCCGCGCAAAAGTTTTATGATGATTGCTTTGCCGAATCCAGATGGCTCATTCACCTGCACGCTGTTTTGGGAATTCGAAGGCCCGCGCAGTTTTGCGACAACAAAGACAGATGACGACGTCCGGCGCTTTTTTGAGGAGGAATTTCCAGACGCGGTTCCGCTAATGCCAAATCTGCTCGAGGATTTTAAAAATAATCCTACAGGGTCGCTGGTCACGATCCGGTGCGCGCCGTGGTTTTATCGCGACAAGGTTTGTCTCGTTGGCGATGCAGCCCATGCCGTTGTTCCGTTTTACGGACAGGGAATGAACGCCGCCTTCGAAGATTGCGTCGTCCTCGATGAATGCCTGCAGGAGTTTGCGCGTGCCACGGCGGGGTCGTCCGGTGGCAAACAAGATCGAGGACGCGCGTTCACAGAGTATTTCAAACGTCGAAAAGCAAACGCGGACGCTCTGGCGGATCTCGCGCTCGAAAATTTCATCGAAATGCGCGACAAAACTGCGTCCAAGAGCTTTCGCGCCAAGAAAAAACTCGATCACCTTCTCGAAGCTGCACTTCCGGGAATCTATCTGCCGTTGTACACGATGGTCACATTCACCCGCATTCCTTACGCTGAAGCCAAGCGACGCGCGGCGCTTCAGGACGCAATCGTCTATGCTATCCTCGCAGCGCTTGCGCTCTCTTGCTTAAGCGTGCTCATCGTAGTGTTCAGTTAGCCGTACCCAAAATCAGTTTCACGGCTTGTCGGCTTATTGAATCGCAAACTTGACGGCTTTAAGCCGTCAAGTTCAAGATCGACCTTGTGAGCAAGAGGGACCGTCCCGTCATAGAAGTTTTATTTCCACAAGTACGCGCCCGATTGTTCGAAGTTTTATTTCGGAGACCGCTCCGCCAATACTATGTGCGTGAACTCATGGGCGTAGCAGGCCTGGCATTGCACACCGTTCAAGATGAGCTCCGAAAACTAAGCGCCATTGGAATCGTGAAAACATGGTCGAATGGCTACCATCGGTTTTATGCTGCGAATCAATCGCACGCTCTGTTCGCGCATTTGGTCGCGCTGGTCCAGCTAAATGGGCGACTTCCGCGGGCTAAGTATGCCGCGCTGCGACGATCAACATCGCGACGGAAAAAGCGTACGCGAGCGCCGCGGCGGCATCTGCCGATCAACTGGCAACCGCGCTGGGGCCTGTTCGAATCAGCACCAAAGACTTGACGGCTTTAAGCCGTCAAGTTTAGCGCAAGATTGTGTGTTCTGTTGGCTTTGCGATTCCAATGCCCGGCGCTTAAAGTCTGAGCCAATGAGCAACGATCTCGCGCAACTCGCAGCCGACCGTTACGAAATCGCCGACGCGTTGCACCGCTTTGCCTTCGGCCTCGATCACGGTGACGCCGAGTCTCTGGCATCAACGCTCACCGAAGATTGCGTTTTCGATTTTCGGCCGGCCGGCAAGAAACTCGGCCTCGATTTTCCGAAACTGACCGGCCGCCAGGCAATCATTGATGCGCTGATTCCCCTGCTCGGTCCCCTCGACACAAGCCACACGGTCAGCAATCTGCAAATCGAGGTCAGCGACGAATCGGCCACGCTCTATGCCTATGTTCTGGCGCAACATTTCATGCCGCGACAAGGTCCGCGCCCCGGGTCGGAAAATGCGCTCCTGATGAATCGTTACGATTGTGAACTTGTGCGAGATGGCCAGAAATGGCGCTTCAAACGGATGATCATCGACAACGTGTGGGCACAGGGCAATCCGGAGATATTGAATGCATTGGCCACACATCGCGTACTGACGGCGAAATCCCGCCAGTCGAAATCGTAGGGCGGTACGCAGCTTCATCTTGACAGTCTAGGGGAAAGATTGAACAAACCTTTACCAAGACTGTCTAGGCTTGAAAGATTTTATGGCGAGAGAGAAACCCGATCTTGTTTACGGAACGCTGGACATGTTGATCCTGAAGGCGCTCCAGCAGGATCCGCGACACGGATTGGCGATCGCGGACCGGATCCAGCAAATGTCGAAGGACATTTTGCACGTCGAACAAGGTTCGCTTTATCCGGCGCTCTATCGTTTGGAAGCGCAGGGCTGGATCAAAGCGGAATGGGGCGTGTCGGATAACAATCGTCGCGCGCGCTACTACAAACTGACTGCTTCCGGACGCAAACAACTCGCCGCTGAACAGGAACACTGGCTCCGCATCACCAAGGGAATCGATTTCGTTTTGTCGGGAGCATAACGATATGCCGCAACTCCGCGCCTGGCTCTGTCGGTTCGTTGGATTGTTTCGCAAAAGCCGCACCGATGCCGAGATGGCGGAGGAAATACAGACGCATATCGATCTGTTGATCGAACGAAACATTGCCGCGGGATTGTCGCCGGATGACGCACGCAACGCCGCGCTCCGACAATTCGGTGGGGTCGAGCAGGTCAAAGAAGTTGCGCGCGAACAGCGTGTGTGGAGATGGGCGGACGAATTTGTTCAAGACATCCGTTTCGGCGGGCGAATGCTTTTCCGCAATCCCGGATTCTCGATCCTGGCAATCCTTTGTCTCACGCTTGGAATCGGCACCAGCGCCGCCGTCATGAGCTGGATCGAAGGAATTTTGATTCGCCCCTACCCTCTGGTTGCACACCAGGACCGAATGGTCGCACTCGTCGGCACCAAACAAGGAACTACGGAAAAGGAAGGCCTCTCCTATCCCGACTTTCTCGATCTCCAAAAAAACTCAACTCTGTTCGAGTCGTTCATCGTCGATCGGATCATGGGCACGACGCTCAGCATCGGCGATCGGGCAGAGCGAGCTTCGGGTGGAATCGTTTCGGCAAATTATTTCGACGCACTCGGGGTTCAGCCGATGATTGGCCGCGGATTTCGACCCGAAGAAGGCGAAGGACGCAACGCCCATCCGGTCACCGTCATTAGTTACCTCACCTGGCAGGACCGTTACACAGGAGATCCCGGCATCATCGGCAAAACACAGTTCCTCAACGGCGTTCAACACACGATCATTGGCGTCGCACCGGAAAAATTTCACGGCACGTTCATCGGCTATTCGTTTAACTTTTGGGTGCCGACGTCGATGCAGGAGACGTTCGACACAACCGGCTACAAACTCGAAGACCGCGGCGCGCGTTGGATTGAAGGTTACGCTTTCTTAAAACCCGGCGTCACGCGTTCACAGGCGCAGGCCGAGCTTAACGCAATCGCGCAGCGCCTCGAAAATGATTATCCGGAGACAAACCGCGGGCATCACTTTGAAATTCTGCCGCTCTGGAAAACGCCGTTCAACGCCGTCGCTAATCTGTCGCCTACGCTCGGCATCACAGCCGCGGTAGCGTTTTTCGTTCTGCTCATCGCTTGTGCGAATGTAAGCAATCTTTTGCTCGCACGCTCTCTGTTGCGGCGACATGAGATGACGATGCGGCTCGCGCTCGGTGCCGGGCGCCGGCGTTTGATTAAACAACTTTTCACCGAAGGGTTGCTTCTCTCTCTGATCGCAGCCGCCGGTGGAATCATCGTCGCCTACTGGTGCCGTAACGCTTTGATTCTGGTCTCTCCGGTCCGGACTCCAGGCATCACAATTGATTATCCCGGACACCTCGATTGGCGTGTTCTGGTCCTGAGCGTTGCGGTTTGCATCGGATCGACCATGCTGTTCGCATTGGTGCCGGCGATTCAAGCCAGCCACGTTGATCTCTCGGGCTCGCTCAAAAGTGAAGGAAGCGGAATGATTGGCGGCAGCGGTCGATCCCGACTGCGTTCGGTGCTTGTGTTCGTTCAAGTGGCGCTGAGTTTTGTGCTCATCGCCGGAACCGGATTGGTGCTGCGAAGCCTGGTGCAAATGCAAAGTGCCGATCCCGGATTTTCAACCAGAAACGTCGTCGCGTCCGCGGTAGATCTTTTGTCCGCCGGCTACAAACCCGATCGGGCAAAGATTTTTTACGACCAATTGCTCGAGCGAATTCGGACGTTTCCTGGCGTTCAATCGGCAACCTTGGCGCGGCTCCGGCCATTCAGCTATGGCGTTTACTCGTCTGCGCCTTTGGAGATCGAAGGTTATCAGCCGCCGCGTAATGAGCAGTTGACGGCCGACTACAATGAAGTTGGCGAAGGATATTTTGCCACGATTGGAATTCCGATTGTTTCTGGCCGCGAATTTACCCGCACTGACGACGAAAACGCGCCGCCAGTCGCGATCGTCAATCAGACCATGTCGGAAAAATATTGGCCGGGAAAAGATCCAGTTGGTCAGCGTCTCAAGGTCAAAGACAAATGGATGGAGATCGTCGGCGCGGCAAAAAATGCGAACTACCGGACCAAGCTTGAGCAGTCGATGCCATTTTTTTACGTCCCGGTTCGCCAGAACTTTTTCGTCCAAAACAACATCATCATTCGGACGGACCAGAGCGCGCCCGCTCTCAGCAAAGCGCTCGCACGCGAGGTGCACGCGCTCGATTCGAACCTCGCGCCGCTGGACGCAATCACTTTGCAGGAGCAAGTCGACGTTATGAGTTATACCCAACGCCTGGCGGTAGCGTTGCTGGCCATCTTCGGCGGAATGGCGCTCTTTCTCGCAGCGATCGGATTCTACGCGGTCATGTCGTATTCGGTTTCGCAAAGCACGCGCGAGCTGGGTATGCGTATGGCGCTTGGCGCGCGCGCCTACGATGTTTTGAGACTCGTCATTTCCCGCGGACTTCGTCTAACGACTGCCGGAATTGTCATCGGCATGCTCGCTGCAGTATTGATGACTCGATTGATGGGCAACTTGCTTTATAAAGTGAGTCCGCGCGACCCGATCGCATTCGGCTTCGCGCTGATCGTAATGATCGCTGTGGCGTTGATCGCCTGTTTCCTGCCGGCTCGCCGCGCTGCCCGCGTGGATCCTGCCAGCGCGCTCCGGATTTGATTTGTCAGTTCGTGACTCTAAAATCCGCCAGGCGACGGCGATGGACTGGTAAAACTTCCCTCACCGCCCCGGTGTCCGTGATGCCCATGGGGATGATCCTGCGAGTCGGAAGACGCATCTTGATCATGCGTGCAGCCGACGGCCAGCAAAGCGCACGCGAGCAAAACTAGACGCCATCTCATCTTACGTAGCTCCAGCAAAGCACGATCGCACACATCTAAAGTGACCAATCGATCGGCGTTGCGGTTACAAATTCCCGCGACCGTCGACGTCCGACACTGAATTGACGCAAGCGACGGTGAAGTAGACCATTGCGGCATGGCGATTCAGATCAAACCGAGAACGTCGACTGCGTTTCGCAGAACGTCTCGAGTTTCATCCGAGGCCGTCAAGTCGCTGCCGCAAAAGTATTTCGTGTCGTCGGAGACCTTTGCTGCGGAACAGAAAAAGATTTTTTCAAAAGAATGGTTGCTCGTGGGACATCAAAATCAGATCGCGAACGCGGGCGACTATTTCTTGGTCACAATTTCGGGCGAAAGCATAATTGTGATCAGAGATCAGCGGTCACAGGTCAGAGGATTCTACAACGTTTGTCGGCATCGGGGGACGCGACTCAAAGAGCACCGAGCCGGTGAGGCAGTTTGCGGACATTCGTCGACGATTCAGTGTCCATATCATGCGTGGACTTACGGACTCGACGGTCAATTGATGGGCGCGCCGCACATGGATGACGTGCCCGGATTCGATAAAGCGGATTATCCGCTGCATCCGGTCGATCTCGGTTTTTGGGAAGGCTTCATTTTCGTGAGCCTTGCAAATAATCCAATGCCGCTGGAGAGCTGGTTCGCGCCGTTAACTGGCAAATTTTCGCACTGGAACATGCCGATCTTGCGATCGGCAAAGCGGATCGAATACGACGTGCAGGCGAACTGGAAGCTGATGTTCGAGAATTATTCGGAGTGTTATCACTGCCCGGGTGTTCATCCTCAGTTGCAAAAAATTTCACCGTACGATTCGGCGGAAAACGATTTGCGCGAAGGACCATTTCTCGGCGGATTCATGAAGATCAATCCCGGGCAAGAGTCTGACCATGAGCGGAAACGCCTGCGCGGCATTCGTCGGAAAGGTCGAGAACCTGCAGCAGGTTTTCTATTATTCGATTTTCCCAAACATGCTTCTCAGTCTGCACCCGGAATATGTGATGGTGCATCAACTCTGGCCGCAATCGTCGGGGCGAACATTGATTGTCTGCGACTGGTTTTTCCATCCGGATGCGGCCCGAGCCGGGCAGGCAGTATACAATCCGGATGATGCTATTGAATTCTGGGACATGACCAACAAACAGGACTGGCACATGTGCGAACTGAGCCAGCAAGGCATCGCATCGCGCGCCTACGAACCGGGCCCCTACTCTTCGCGGGAATCGATACCTGCCGCGTGGGACGAATATTATCTACGAATCATGAAATGATTCGCAGGAAGTAAGAATTATAAATTAAGAATTAAGAAACCCAGCATTTGCCGAAATGGATTGTTTTAGCGCCGTCGAACCTGTAACTACTTCTTAATTCATAACTCTTACTTCTTACTTTCTTATGACTTACATTCCAATGATCAGTTCCGGCACTGCCGGTCCACTCGGAGTTCTGCATCTGCCGCGGATGTGGCAAAAAGTTTCGCTCGAGTCGCAAGGCAAACTCGCCGCTGGTTATCCCGGCATTGGCAGAGGCTACGATGCGATGACCTGCGCCGCGCTCGGATTGGAAGAACAGGCGGTAAAAGATTTCATCAAGCAGAACAAACCGACCTATCCGCAGTTTGAGGCTTGGGTGAAGAAGAACGCGAAGTCGCTGGATCGACAATCGATCGAAAAACACAACGCAGCCGTGCGCGGTTATAATCACGACGACGAGACTCGGAAAGGGATTCTCGGAGCGTGCGGAATCGCGGACGACGCTTCAGCGTTCAAAGACGCGGTGAACCTGAACAATCTCGACGATTGGTACGAGTTTCATCAGGCAGTACTAAAATAAGTGACCAGTGGACCGGTTGATTGGAGAGGTGCTTGTGCCAAGCACCTGTTCATTAATTAGGCGCTTAACATAAGCGCCTCTACAACGTTGACGCGCGCACGCGCGGCGTGGAGCATTCAGCCATGCCGCCGCTGACTTATTCAAAGAAGTTGAGAGTTGATGGTTGAGAGTTGAGAGAAACAGTCATGCCACCACTCACCTATGCCAATTACTTGGACCTGGAGAAGTTACTCACTCTCCAGCGCCCGCGTTCAACCCCGCCCGAACACGATGAGATGCTGTTCATTATCATCCATCAAACGTATGAGCTTTGGTTCAAACAGCTGCTCCATGAGTTTGAGAAAATAAAAAAGGATTTTTCCGCCGGCGATCTCTTCGGAGCGATTCATTCCTTTAAACGCGTGCGCACGATCATGAAAGTGCTCGTGGCGCAGATCGACATTCTTGAAACGATGACGCCATCGTCTTTCTCGAGCTTTCGCGACCGGCTGGAAACCGCGTCGGGATTTCAATCGATCCAGTTTCGCGAAGTCGAGTTCGTGCTCGGCTACAAGCGGGAATCGACATTGAAATACGTGAAGCCGGATTTTCCGGGCGCGGATCGCCTTCAGGAACGGCTCCGCGAGCGCACGGTGATCGATCACTTCTACGATTTTCTGGAGACCCGTGGCGCGAAGATTCCAGCCGAGCTTAAAAACCGCGATCTGACTCAAGCCAACGGGCCGAACGAACAAGTGCAGAAGGAAATTCTTAAGCTCTACAAATCGTCACCCGAAGTTTCGATCCTGTTCGAGTTGATGACCGACTTCGACGAAGGATTGCAGGAATGGCGTTATCGTCACATCAAATTGGTCGAGCGCACCATCGGCGCGAAGAAAGGCACTGGCGGGTCACCGGGCGTTCCATTTCTCAAGGAATCGCTGTTTAGACCAGTCTTTCACGATCTCTGGGCGATTCGGCACGAAATGTGAGAGTAGTGACGAGTGACCAAGTTCGGCCGTTAGTACGACAAAGGTCTTAGCGCTAACCAATTGCTGCTCGTCTAGATTGATAAATCCGCTAACGCTTCGCAGTGAACAACTCGGAGATTCGTTAGACGGGATTAGCAAAAGCTCACAACCTAAGACCAATAGAAACAATAACTTATGGGACTACTAGATTCAGTAATCGGCGCGATGTCTGGAAAAACTGGCGAAGCCGGCGGAGCAGCTGCTCTGGTCGGAGTCGTCGGAACGCTTCTCGAACAAAATGGTGGATTACAGGGCCTGGCGAACAAATTTTCGCAGGGCGGCGCAGGGAACGCCTTTGCTTCCTGGGTCGGCACCGGAGAAAACCAGGCAATCTCGACCGATCAAATTCAAAAAGTGCTCGGCTCCGATCAAGTCCGCGCGCTTGCGGCGAAAATGGGGATCGACCCTGCGCAAGCCTCCACGCTGTTGGCCCAATATTTGCCGAAGGTCGTGGATAAACTCACGCCACAGGGAAAGGTCGACCCGAACGCCAATCATCAGCAAAGCCTGATGAGCCTGATCCCTGCCCTGATGCAAAGTTTGTCGGGTAGCGGCTCCCCGCCGCCAGCCTGATCCGCGTTACGCGATTCCAAGGAATTCGCGGGCGGTTTCGGAGAGAAGCTGGGATTTTTCTGACGCAGAAAAATCGGCTATTGATTCGATAAGTTTACCCGGTTCCGCTTCGCCGAGAGGGAACGGATAATCGGACCCGAGCGCGACACGTTGCGCCCCGAAGAGTTTAATCAGCAACTTCACGGCGTCAGCGTCGTGAACGAGTGAATCGACATAAAAGCGCGAAGGCGAGCCGCCTTTGGCATTATCGGAACGCGCCAGATACTTTCGAGGGTTCGTCTGGTTATCGATCGCGACCAAATCCGGTCGCACGTGGAATCCGTGTTCGATGCGGCCGATCGTTCCCGGAAAGGCGCCACCGCCGTGGGAAAATGCTACGCGCAATTTCGGAAATCGTTCGAAGACGCCACCGAAGACCATCGAACAAATCGCGAGTGAAGTTTCCGCGGGCATGCCGACGAGCCATGGCAGCCAGTATTTCGGCATTCGGTCCTTGCCCATCATGTCCCAGGGGTGAACAAAGATCGCCGCGTTGAGATCCTGAGCCGTCTTCCAAAGGACATCGAGAGATGGATGATCGAGGTTGCGACAATCCGGACCGTGGCAGTGATCGTTGGGATCGACATGGGTTCCGATTTCGATGCCCACGCAATCCAAGCTCGCGCACGCAACGCGTCAATTCCCGCGCGGCCAGATCGACATCCTGCAACGGAATTGTGCCGAGCCCGGCAAAGCTTCCTGGATTTTCGCGAACCACTTCGGCGATGTGATCGTTTAGCAATCGCGAAAGCTCGAGCGCGTCGCGCGGCTTCGCCCAATAACTGAACATTACGGGCACGGTCGAAAGCACCTGCATTGAAACTCCCGTGCGGTCCATCTCTTCAATGCGTCGTTCGGGATTCCAAACGTTATCGGTGATTTCGCGAAAAACACGGTCGCCGATCATCATGCGGGCGCTGCATTCGTCGCAATGCTCCAATCGGACGAAGCCTGAATAGCCAAACTTTTTATCCAGGTCCGGCCACTCGCGCGGCAAAATGTGGGTATGGAGATCGATCTTCATTTGAAAGAAGTGACGGGTGAGTCCGAGCCGGACTGGCAGTAGTGACGAGTGACAAGAAAAACAATCACGCGCGACGTTAGCTCGTCACAGGTCACACGTCACTCGTCACTCCCCGAACGGCTTAACCGGCTCGGGTTGCGGAACCTTGTGTCCGCACTTCTTGCAGGTGCGACGCGCGTCATCCGCCCAGAAATCCTTCATCGCCTGACTGAAATGCTCGACGATGTCGGCACAATCGAAATCAATGTCTTCGACCAAGGCGCCGCAATTGTCGCAATAGAAGATGACGTGTTCGTGTTCGCCCGGCGGACGGCGTTTTTCCACGACGACACCGATGGTGTCCGGCGGGCGGACCGGTGCATGCGGCACGTTCGGTGGAATGAAGAACGTTTCGCCTTCGCGCACGAGATGATCGACGATCTTGTCGCCTTCGCGGATGCGCACTTTGATGTCGCCCTTGAGCTGATAAAAATACTCCTCCGAGTCTACCTTGTGGAAGTCGTTTCGCGCGTTCGGTCCCTTGATTACCATCACGAAGAAGTCCCGCCCGTCATAGAGATACCGATTGCTAACCGGCGGTTTGAATAAATCGCGGTTCGTTTCGATCCAATTTCCCAAATTAATTGGCGGCTGAACGGAGGCCGTGTCGCGTTCTTTGGTCGATGACGACGCGTTTTTTGTAAGAGTGGCCATGAAACGAGCGTATTTCCGCTAATGCATACCGTCAACAGCTGTAGCCACGGCCCTGCGGGCCGTTTGATGCTGCAGGCGCGTGGTTACACCACAACGTTTTACAATTGCGCCACCTAACTAACTACGCGTTAATAGTCGCCGCCTTATGAAACACAGGGGTTTTATTCAGTTCGGGTTGTTGGGAGTCGTAGCGCTTCTTGTTCTGCAGTTGCGAAGACATGCAGCAAATGCAGCAGCAGGCCCAGCAGACCCTTGGCTCAGTGCTGCCGACGCCGACGCCTGGCGGCTGGTGGGATGACGCAGGCGCTCACGGCGAGGCTCGCATCGTGGTTCACATATCCGAGCAAAAAGCTTACTTCTACAAGGGCAAACGCCTGGTCGGCGAATCGACCGTTTCGACCGGAAAGCCGGGTTTCGGAACGCCGCCGGGCCATTATTCCGTCGTCTCGAAGGACAAGAACCATTTTTCGAGCGAGTTCGGCGATTACATCGACCACGACGGGAATGTCGTGGTCTCGAATATCGATGTCCGGAAAGATCGCTGCCCGAAAGGCGCGCATTTCGATCCGGCGAAAATGCCGTATTGCATGCATTTCAACGGCGGTTACGCAATGCATCAGGGCTACTGTCCGCCTTATGCGGCCTCGCACGGATGCATTCGGATTCCGCAGGGAATGGCAGAGAAGTTTTATAACAACGCCCCGGTGGGCACGCCGATTACGGTCAGAGAATAATGACCGATCCCGACGCCGGAAAAGCAGGTCAGGTTCGGCTTCTCTATAAGATCATCGCCTACGTAGCGATCTGGATCGCTGCGCTTTTGCTAACAGCACCCGGCCTGTGGCCGCTCGCTTATATGTTTCCTCTTGGCTTAATCGCCGTGATCGATCGACATCTCGCCAACGACGGCGGGTGGGGCGTGCTCATAGGCCTTTATCTCATCTATATCGTTCACGGTTATTTTTACTTCCGATCGAAAACAACGACGCGAACTGTGATTCTCTACGGCGTGCTGGTAGTTTTGCTCATCGGCAACATTGCAGGCTGCCGGGAAATGCTTCCCGCGCATTGAGCTGATCACGCGATCAACTCGGAGAATTTCGCGAGGTCGATGTTGTCCGCCGGAAACGATGGCGAACAATCGGCCCTTTGCCAGCTTTTCCGGTTAGCGCCGCGGCCAGTGGCAGCGCGCCGGCGCCTTCCGATATCACCCGCGCCTTTTCCGCCATCAATCGCATCGCATTCCTGGTTTCTTCCAAGGTGACGACGATGTAATCGTCGACCAGCGGCTTCATCCGCTCCCACATGCGCGGGAACATGCTTTGGCCACCTGCGCCATCGACGAACGACGCCTTCCAATTTTTGAAAACCTGCGGCGAGCCTTTTTCAAACGAAAGCGCGGCCGGCGCAGCGGTTTCCGGTTCGGCTCCGAAGACTTTAATTTCGGGTTTCAGCGCTTTGATCGCGCTCGCGACTCCGGTGATCAATCCACCGCCGCCGATCGCAGCAATGATCGCTTTGGTATCGGGCGCGTCTTCCAAAATCTCGAGCCCCATCGTGCCGTGACCGGCGATGAAATTATCATCGTCGAACGGATGAACGAATGTGCCTTCGACGCCGGGGAACGCGCGCTCATCCAGCGTCTTCCAGGCCACGTCATAGGAAACAAGAAACAGCTGAGCGCCCAGAGCGCGCATTCGTTCGAGTTTCGCTTTCGGTGCGGTTTCAATCGCTACGACCGCGCACGGAACTCCAGCCTGTCGCGCGGCGTAAGCAACACCTTGTCCCGCGTTTCCAGCACTGATCGTCCAGACACCGCGTTTGCGCTCCGAATCGGATAACATCGCGACCGCGTTCGCCGCGCCACGCAATTTGTAGGCGTTGATCGGCTGAAGATTTTCCAGCTTCAGGCGAATGTCCGGAAAATCGGGACCAAGCTCCAGGCGAACCAGTGGCGTTCGGACAATCGTTTTCGCAATCCGGTTCCGCGCGTCTTTGATTTCGTCCAGCGAGATCGAGCGGATCGGTGAGAGGGTTGCTGACATAGGTTGTAGAGGCGCTTGGTCTCAAGCGCCTGTCTACTGAGTTCGGTGCTTGAGATCAAGCACCGCTACACCAGCGGCGCATCAGGCGAAACGCGAAGTGCCATTTCCAAATTGGAATTGGAGATTGGCAATGAAACTAGCCCGGCGGCCAGGCCAGAGCACGCTTGCCTAACAAATGAACGTGAAGGTGAGGTACGCTTTCGCCCGCATCCGGCCCGCTGTTGATAACCACTCGATAACCGGTCTTGTCGATCTCGAGTTTCTTCGCGAGCTCACTTGCCACCAGCAACAATTTCCCAAGGAGGGCGCGATCCTTTTCGGTCGCCGCGCCCAATCGCGAGATCACTTTTTTTGGCACAATCAAAACGTGAACCGGAGCCTGCGGGTTCACATCATGAAACGCGACCACCTCGTCGTCGTCCCAAATGATCTTCGCCGGAATTTCGCGCGCGATTATCTTTTCAAAAATAGTCATGATTTGTCGAACTCGCTCTACTTCAACGTGCACTTCAACCGTTCGCTCGTCGTCGAAGTCAGCCGTTCACGAATGAAGCAGACAATTTCTTCTCGTAAAGAATCGCATGCGCGCGTCCAAACCCTGGTGCAGCGCAGATGTTTCACGCAGGGTTGGAGCGAGCAAAGCTGCAAATTATCAACGCCGGTATCGATTAAGGCGGCGAGACGCTTTTCCAGCAGATCAAAAAATGCCAGCTCATAGCCGCTGCCCGCTTGGTGTGCGATATCAATCAGCGAGATGGAAATCGGCGGCGGTGCGGGCCGAAAGTAAGGAATGATTTCCTTGTAACCAATCGCCTTGAGAACGTATTGCACGGTCTCCTGAAGCTGAGTGAACGCGACGACGTTCTCGTCGTTTCGCAAATGGAGATAGAAAGCGATGCTCTCGGTCACATGATCGGTCAACCACCAGCTTGGATATCCGGCTTTGTCGGCGGCGCGATTAATCGCGGCGTGCAGCCAATCGCGGTCGAACTCAAAGAGCTGACCGGATTCGCAACGCAAGTAAGGGAATTCTTCTTTAAACGCTACCATGATTCACTTGATCTGTCGGAAACAGCTCGCGCTGGTTCGAGTCCGGTTTGGAAATCTTGCCAAGGGTCTGAATGGCATCGACGAATTGATCGACATCTTCGAAACGACGATGGACCGAGGCGTATCGGAGATAGGCTACTTCATCGATGGCGCGGAGCTTTTCCAGGACCCTGGCGCCGATGGCGCTCGACTGAACTTCGCGGCCGCTGGTTTCCAAATCGTGCACGATTTCATCAACCAACTGCTCCAGGGTAAGCAAACTCGTGGAACGTTTTTCGAACGCTTTGGCGATGCTGCCCGCAAGCTTGCGCCGATCGAAAGGTTCGTGAGTGCGATCGCGCTTGATCACGCGAAGATCGGAGCGCTCGATTTCCTCGTAGGTGGTGAACCGGTATCCGCATTTGAGGCATTGGCGGCGCCTGCGAATGCTGGAGCTATCGCGAGATTGTCTGGAATCAATTACCTTGTCGTCACGCGAGCCGCACTTAGGGCAACGCATAGTGTTAAGAGCTTAATAACACACCACGCGTTGTGGCGTCAACGATCTTTAACGCTTGGAATTGTGTTGCGGTTTGGGAGGGTGCGAGCCATGCAGTTGTAGCGGTGCTTGTTCTCAAGCACCGAACTAATAAACAGGCGCTTGAGAGCAAGCGCCTCTACAACTTCCGGCCGAGCCAAGCCCTTAGGCCGCCACTGCTTTGCGCGGTGCCGGTTTTCTAGGTTTTCTTGCCGCGAATTCGAACCCGATTTTTCCGTTGTCCAATTTTAAGTGAGCCGAAAATGGCCGGCCTTTTTTGGAAATAAATTTCGGCAAAAGGTCCGTCTTACCCGTTGCAATTAATTTTTGGACCTGCTCTTTCGGGATCTCGCGCTGCAAGATCGTTTTGCTCACGCGGAAGGTGCAGGTCTTTTCTTTCGAGACTGCGTTCTCGCAGGCGTAGGCACGATCGAGCACATAAACCTGACCTTTGTGGCAGAGCGGACAAAGCCCAAGCAATTCGTGCTTTGCCGGATCGATCTCGACCGGTTGATCGTGACCGTTCTCGCCAAAGTCGAACGCAGGTTTGAAATCGTCGCCGAGTTTAACGATGGCGTTGAACTTGCGCCCGATCTTACTGCGAAATCCCTCGAGTGGTCCGACGCGCTTCTCGGTCAAAAGTTTTTCCAGCTCCGCGCGCTCGAACAATCGTCCGGCCATCGTCTTCCACACGATCAACCCGCAAGACTGGCATTTGAATGTGCGATAGGTCTCTTCGAACGGTCCACCGCCGCACTTCGGACATTTCACGTCGAGCGGTTCGAAATCGCCGCTCACACTGTCACCCTCGAAATTTTTCGCCTTCTCGACGATCTCGCGCGTGAACTGACGGATGTGGGCCATGAAATCGTTCCGCTTCATCGCGCCTTTCTCCATCCGCTTCAGCTTCGATTCCCATTCGCCGGTCATCTCCGGTGAAGTAAGCTCGGTCGCGCCGATGCCGCGCAAAAGTGTGATCAGCGCAAGACCTTTGGCGGTTGCGATCAGATCGCGTCCCTGTCGGTGAACGTAACCATCATTGATCAAACCCTCGATGATCGTCGAGCGCGTCGCCGGCGTGCCGAGACCTTTCTCGCGCATTGCTTCGCGTAATTCCTCGTCTTCCACCAACTTGCCGGCCCCTTCCATTGCCGAGAGCAATGTCGCCTCGTTAAAGCGCGCCGGTGGTTTGGTTTCGTTTTGCACAACTTCGATATCGAGAACCTTCGCTGGTTCGTTCGGCGTAATCGTAACCAAAGATTCTTCTCCTTGTTCCGAGGCACCCTCACGACCGTAGACCGCCAGCCAACCCGGATCTTTGATGATCTTGCCGTCCGTCTTGAACGCATCTTTGTCGACACGCGTGATTCGCGTTGTGACTTCGAATTGCGCCGGCGGAAAGAATACGCTGATGAAACGGCGCACGATCATGTCGTAAATTTTCTGCTGAACCTCATCCAACCCGTGAGGCACGGTGCCGGTGGGTATGATTGCGAAGTGATCGGAGATTTTCGTGTTATTGAAAATTCGCTTCGACGGCTTGACCCAATGATTGTCGAGCGCAGTCCGCGCATGTGGATTCTCGACTTTGCTCAACGTCGCCTTGACCGTCGGGATGTAATCTTCCGGAAGGTAACGCGAGTCGGTCCGCGGATAAGTGATGACCTTGAACCGCTCGTAAAGTTGCTGCGCGATCTGCAAAGTGCGCTTGGCGCTGAAACCGCGGCCGTTGGCGTCACGTTGCAAACTCGTCAGGTCATAAAGCAACGGCGGCGCCTGCGTTGTCGGCTTTTTCTCTTCAGTCGCGACACCGGTCTTGCCGACACAACGATTCTTGATCTCGTCGGCCTGCGCTTTATCCCAAATCCGTTCCGCCCGGGCGTCTTCCTCACCGTCCTTGGCAAAATCCTCCCGGAACCAGCGGCCGCGATAGGCGCCGGCTTTGACGTCGAAATCGCCGAACACCTCATAATAATTACGCGACTTGAATTGATGAATCTTGTCTTCGCGTTCGGCGAGAATTCCCAGAGTCGGTGTTTGCACGCGACCCACTGGCGTCAGTTGAAATCCCCCGGTACGATTGTTGAACGCAGTCATCGCGCGAGTACCGTTGATACCAACCAGCCAATCGCTCTCTGACCGGCAGACCGCCGCCTTCGAAAGCGGGACCATTTCCTCTTCCGTCCGCAAATGATTGAACGCTTCGCGAATCGAGTCGGCCGTCATCGATTGCAGCCAGAGCCGGCGCACAGGCTTTTTCACACCCGCGAGCTTGGTCAAATAACGAAAAATCAATTCGCCTTCGCGGCCGGCGTCGCAGGCGTTGATCAGAAGATCAACATCATCGCGCTTCATCAACTTTTTCAGCATGTTAAAGCGCGCTTTGGTTTTCTCGATCGGCCTGAGGTGAAATTCCTCGGGAATGATCGGCAGATTGGCGAAGCTCCACTTCCCGCGCTTCACGTCGAGCTCGGCCGGTAGCGCCAGTTCCACCAAATGTCCGAGCGCGGACGAGATGACATATTTGTCGCTCTCGAAATGATCGCCCTCTTTGTGAAAGCCGCCGAGAGCGCGGGCGAGATCGCTCGCGACGCTCGGCTTTTCCGCGATGATCAGTGATTTAGTCATTGAAATTGAAGCTCTTGCAAACCGGGGGAGAGCAGATCGCGGACGAGGTTAAGCCAGTTTCACGAAATATTTTCCGGGCAACTGCTTCACCAGTCGCTTCAGCTCAAGGGCGAGGAGGATAGAAGAGACTGTCGAACTTGGCAAATTGCATTCGGACGCGATCCGATCAATCGGCGTCTCGCTCGCCTCGATCGCGTCATAAACACGGCGCTCGTCATCCGAGAGTGGAGGCAGGGGGCGCACGGCGGCGAGCGGCGATGGTTTTGTCTCGGGGAGAAGAATTTGCAAGTCGTCGAGAATATCGTTCGCGTCCATGACCAGCTTGGCGCCTTGTTGGATAAGCCGGTTCGATCCGATCGCGCTCGGCGCATTGATGTGCCCCGGCACAGCGTAGACCGCGCGGCCCTGTTCCAGCGCCTGCGAAGCTGTAATCAGCGCGCCACTGTTCGCACCCGCTTCGACCACAAGAATCCCGTGGCTCCAACCCGAGATGATTCGGTTTCGCATCGGGAAAGTTTGACGATCCGGCTCGATTTCCATCGAGAACTCAGACACAACTGCTCCGTTTCCGTTGCGAATTTTTTCCGCGAGGCCCTCGTTCTCCGGCGGATAAAGCTTCGACAACCCTGATCCAATCACCGCCACGGTCCGGCCTTTGGCAGCGAGCGCGCCTTGATGCGCGGCGGTGTCGATTCCGCGGGCGAGGCCACTGATCACGGTCAATCCGGCGTAGGCGAGCTGATAGGCCAGCTTTTTCGCAGATTCGCTTCCATAATGCGTGGTCCGGCGAGCACCGATAATGCCGATCGCGTGGTGATCGCGTTCTTGAATTTCGCCCCAAACATAAAGGACAATCGGCGGCGAATGAATCTCGCGGAGAGATTTCGGATAGGAAGGCGACACTTGGGTGATCACTTTCGCGCCGAAATCTTCGATCCGTTTCAGTTCGCCCGGAAGATCGACAATCGTTTCCCAATTCGAGATTTGATCGACAACTTCTTTACCAACGCCCTCGACTTTCCGGAGCTCATCACGTTTCGCGCTTAGAATTCGTTCCGGCGTTTCGAAAACCTGGAGCAGTTTTCGCAGACGCACCGGTCCCATCGTCGGGAGCATGTTTAAGACGATGCAGGCCTCGGTGGAGTTCATGTTGTAGCGGTGCTTGTTCTCAAGCACCGAACTAATTTAAACAGGCGCTTGAGAGCAAGCGCCTCTACAACGTCGGGGGGCAAAATCGCGTAGGGCGCTAAAACGGAATTTCGTCGTCGTCCGGTTCCGCAGTTGCAGGCTTCGGCGGCGGCGTTGTTTTTACGCGAGGTGCCTTGCCTTCTTCGCCGCCTTCGCTTGCACCGCCCGCTCCAGGCGGACGACCGCCAAGAAGTTGCATCGTTTCGCCGATCACGCGCAGTTTGCTTCGCTTTTGTCCGGTTTGTTTGTCGTCCCAGGTGTCGAGTTGAAGCCGGCCTTCAATGAAAATGGGCCGGCCTTTTTTTAAATATTCGCCGGCAATTTCAGCGAGCCGCGACCACAGGACGACATCGACGTAGGTGACTTCTTCACGTTTCTCGCCGCTGTCTAGGGTGTATTGACGATTTACGGCAATGCCGAGATCGCACACGGCGCTGCCTTTGGGGGTGTAACGCACTTCGGGATCGCGCGTCAGGTTTCCGAGGAGAATAACTTTATTGAAACTGGCCATGCGCCAGGTCTATCCGAATTACTTGGAACGCGCCAACTTTTTCGCCGGCGGTTCCTTTCGCTCCTTCTTTTCAGTCTTCGCGCGAAGCCGCTGGTAATGTTGGCGATAAACCTCGGGATCGAGTTTGAATTTGGACTTCAGTTTGGTGACCAGATCCGGCTCGGCATGGAAAACAAAATTCACGTAAAAGCCGGCATCCAGCGGACCGGCGACATAAGCGAATGGACGCTTGTCCATTTTCTGCACCTGCTCGATTTCAGCGCCCTCTTTCTTAAACTCAGACTCCAGCCGGTCGACGATATCGTGGACACTGTCTTCTTTTCCCTGCGCGTTGAGAACCAACAGCGCTTCATAACGGTTCTTCATGGTTTTTCTTCTTCGATTTTGTTGAAAGTGTTCATCGCGGAAACGACGCCTTTGTCAATCGCGCATTTCACGGCTTCTGCCGCTCGCTCAATTGTCGATCTCACCAGCGGTTTTTCCTCATCAAAAAAATTGCTGAGGACGTAGTCGGTCGATCCTTCAGCCGGCGCGGCGCCAATTCCGACACGCAATCGCGGAATTTCTTCGGTGCCGAATTGAACGATGATCGATTCCAAGCCGTTGTGCCCGCCGGGTCCCCCACTCTGCCTGATTCGCAGCCGGCCAAGCGGGAGCGAAAAGTCATCCAGCACGGCCAGAATTTCTGGCGGTGTGATCTTGTAGAACTGCGCGATCGCGTGAAGCGGGTAACCGCTGCGGTTCATGTAGCTCGCGGGTTTCACAAGCACCGCGTCGCCAAGTTTCGCCGTAACCGCGTCCCATTTGCTCGATTTTTCCCATGTCAACCCAGCTCCGTGCGCGAGGAAATCGACCACCATAAACCCGATGTTGTGACGCGTGTGGGCGTATTCGGCGCCAGGATTTCCAAGGCCGGCAACAAGTCGAATTGGCTTTTCGTTTAGGTTCGACATGCGCTTGGTGGATCGGCCGCTCCGCTAAGGCCAGTGCGGCTCGCACCGATGATAAAGTTCTTGCGGCTTCGCCGCCATTTAACATCGAGCGCGGAACGCTCGATCCACCTATTTCTTGGCTTCTTTTTCCTTTGGAGCGGGAGCGCCACCTTTGGCAGCAGGAGCTCCGGCGCCTTTCGCGCCGGCCGCAGGAGTGGCAGCTTCGCCCTCTTCCTTCTTGGCGGTAATGACTTCCGGACCTGCAGCGGCAGCGGCTTCGGCCTCTGGCGTTACCGGTTCCTCTTCGGCCACCGGCGCGACCACTGAGAAAACCGTTAGATCCGGCGGCACATTGGGGACCACACCGTTCGGCAGTTTAATGTCACGCACGTGAATCGCATCACCGATGTTGAGAGCCGCAACGTCCACCGTAATCTTGTCAGGCAAGTCGCGCGGCAAACATTCGATCGACAACGAACGCACGTTTTGCTCGAGCAATCCGCCAAAATTCTTCACGCCAGTCGCAACGCCAAGCGCTTCGAGGGGCACGTTTGCCTCGATCTTCTCGTCCATCGAGATCGCATGGAAATCGACATGCACTACATCGCCTCTCACGGGCGAATGCTGGACTTCCTGCAACAGCGCGGTCCGGCTCGATTTCTCGCCGGCAATTTCGAGTTCGACCAAAATGTTTTCGCCCGACGCATGGCTCAGCATGGCATTGATGTCGCGCTCCGAAACCTGGAGCGCCTGCGACTTCTGTTTACCGCCGTAAATGACGGCCGGCACGATTCCGCGCGCTTTCAATTTGCGCGCAGCGATGCGTCCGATCGCGTCCCGCGGTTCCGCTTTCAATTTAACTTGCTTGGCCATGGTCGTTAGTTGTCGATTTTGAACAGCGACGACACGGACTCGTCATTATGGATTCGTTTCATCCCCTCCCCGAGAAGCTCGGCGACACTGAGCACGGTGACTTTAAATCCTTCCACCGAGCGAACCGGCGTGCTGTTGGTCGTTATTAATTCCTCAATTTTGGACTTTTGCAACCGGCCAATGGCCACGTCCACCAGCACGGCGTGGGAGACCCCGGCGTAGATCCGTTTGGCCCCGTTTTTCTTCAAGATCTCGGCGGCCGAGGTCAGGGTGCCCGCCGTCTCGGTCAGGTCGTCTACCAGGAGAACATCGCTATCTTTTACCTCACCGATCAGGTAGAGCGCCTCGGTTTCGGTGGCGCTTTTCCGCTCTTTGGCCACGATGGCCAGGTTGGCTCCCAGCGCCCCAGCGTAGGCGGAGGCCATTTTCAGACCCCCGATATCCGGGGAAACGACCACCGTCTTACCCTTCAGCTTTCTGCGCAGGTACTTAATTAGTACAGGCAGCGAGTAAAGGTGGTCGACCGGGATATCGAAGAATCCCTGCACCTGCTGGGCGTGGAGGTCCATCGTCAGGACCCGGTTCACCCCAGCTGCGTAAAGCAGGTTCGCGATCAGTTTGGCTGTGATGGGCACCCGGGGTTTGTCTTTGCGGTCCTGGCGGGCGTATCCGAAAAATGGAATCACCGCCGTGATTCGATCGGCACTCGCTCGGCGGGCGGCGTCGACCATGATGAGCAGTTCCATCAGGTGCTCGTTGGTCGGCGGGCAGGTCGGCTGGATCAGAAAGACATCCCGGCCGCGAACGTTTTCCTCGATCATCACATACGTTTCACCGTCGGGGAATGAGCTGATCGTCGCCTTTCCGAGCGGCGTGCCGATGTATTTGCAGATTTGTTCGGCCAAAACCCGGTTGGCGCTGCCGCTAAAAACTTTCATTTCCGGCTGAAGAGCAAACATGAGAGGCGCTAAATTGCCGCGCACGCTCTCAGTTGGCAATGATCAAAACTTGCGGGACAGGCGCTCTTCCGCGATTGGTACCAACCTCCGTGAACACCGACGTCATTCGCATTGAGCGGCCCGCAACGACCTCGCGGATCTTTGCCCACACGCGCTGGGACGTGTTACCCGCGGCGGCCGGACTTTTTCACCTCGCTTACTTTGTCGGACTATTCTTTTTGTATCCGCACACCCCGCTCTGGGTGATGCTGATCCTGGGCTTTTTCTATTCGTTGATGGTCAACGCCAACATCAATGGCGTTGGTCACAACTTCATTCACAATCCGTTTTTCCGAAAAAATTTCCTGAATCGCGCGTTTGGAATCACGCAGTCCGTCGCCTGCTGCTTCTCGCAAACGATGTACGACGCGGTCCACATGCAGCATCACAAGGGCAATTCGGACCGGCAGGACGAAAGTGGCGATACCATCGATTGGTTGTCGATCTATCGTCACGGCCACGACGGCGAGGCGGAAAGTCCGTGGGGCTATGTGTTTAAAAGTTTCTTTCGCGACGATGTCGGGGCGATTCGAAACGAACTTCGCAAACGCAACAACAACGATGTGCTTTGGGGCAATCTCGAGCTGGCGGCGTTCGCGGTCACGTTGTTGACGATGTTCATCTTCAACTGGCGCTTCGTGATCTTTTATTTTTTGCCGTTTTGGTATCTCGGCCACTGCTTCAGTTATTTGAACGGTTACTACCGCCATTACGGCGCAAACCCGGACAAACCGATCGCGTGGGGCGTGAGCAGTTACGGAAAAATTTATAACTGGCTCTTTTTCTACAACGGTTACCACGCTGAGCACCATTTCCGCCCGAAAGTGCACTGGACGAAAATGGAAGCGTTCCGCCAAAACATCGCCGATCTGCAAAAACAAGAAGGCGTCCGGACCATCAAACGCGCCCACATGCTCGGCTTCCTGGATCCGAATCTGCCGAAGCGTGGCGGTGGATCGGCCGCTCCGCGGGCGATGTCAGGCAACGCAGTTCCGAATTAGGTGAACAATTGTTCGCCTGTGCGGCGATCAAGAGATCGGCCTGACTCCTAACAAGCAGCCCGGTCCGGTGGCGTTCTTGCACGTAAGCGATATCAAGAACAGTCTCCAGCAGGTCCTCGATGCTGGCGGACAAACGCAGCAAGCAGCGAAAGACGTCGGGGGCGGTAAACTGGTCGCAACTGCAAAAGATGCAGAGGGCAATCTGATCGGGTTTATACAAACGCCCTAAGCATTTGGCCAGCTGCAGGCGTCTCTGCGGCAAGGTGGATCGGCTTCTCTGAAAGCGATCGTATAAAAAAAGGCGGCAATCGCGGCTAATGTTTAACATCGAGCGCGGAGATCGCCGTTCCACCTACGCGGGCGACTCCGAGCGGATTGCACGGTCAATCGCCCCTACCTATTTTGCAAAACTCGCGCGGAGTTTTTCTTTCTTCGCTTCGCAGTCTTCCTGCAAACGGCGAATTTCGGAGCGCAGTTGTTTCTCCAAAGCCTCGATTTCCTCGAACTTTCCGGCCGATTGCACCTTGGCGATCTCGCCTTTGAGGAAAAGCTCCTTCTCCGCGATCCGGGCTTTGAATTGTGAATCGATCTCGGCCAGTTGCTTCTTCTGGTCGTCAGTCAAAGCGACGATCGGCTGATCCTTCGCCAGCCGTTCCATCGCCAGTTCGTATGCCGACTTCATTTCAACAATTGTAGCGGCGTTTGCTCTCAAACGCCGAATTAAATAAACAGGCGTTCGCCGCGGCAAGCGCCTCTACAACCTCCCGCGTTGCGTTTGGCAAATCAATTCCTAAGTTAAGTGTTTGAACTCGGAGCGAATCAAACTTCTCAGCATCGATTTCGACGGCACGATGGTTTCACACGTGAGCGAGCCGGTTTTGGACCACGATTGCGTCGACCTGATTTGCGAAATGCAGAAGGACGGCGCGATTTGGGCTATTAACACCGGACGGTCCGTCGAGTTGCTCGAGTCGGGCCTCGCCGATTTTGAATTTCCAATTCGACCGGATTTCATTCTGACCACCGAGCGCGAAGTGTTCCGTCCGGGAACGAACGGCGAGAAATGGGAGCCGTTCGGCGATTGGAACGAGCGCTGCGCGCGCGATCACGCGGAATTGTTTTCCTCGGCTCAATCGGTCCTCGCCGAGGTGGTTGATTTTGTGAGCCAAAAAACCAAGGCGCAGCTCCTTTATCACACCGAAGGACTGGAGGGTTTGCGCGCCGCAAACGAAGAAGAGATGAACCGTATTGTTAAGTTCATTGAAAACGCGTGCAACCAGGAATCGAAGCTCCATTACCAGCGCAACACTATTTACCTTCGATTTTGCCATGCGGATTATCACAAAGGCGCCGCTCTGGTCGAGCTGGCGCGCTTAACCGGCGTTCCGCGCGAAAATATTTTCGCGGCGGGCGATCATCATAACGACATCTCAATGTTGGACGGCGAAGTCGCAGCGATGCCGGCGTGTCCGGCAAACGCAATCGAAGAAGTCAAAACGGCTGTTCGCAATGCCGGAGGCTATGTCGCGACACGCAATCATGGAGCCGGGGTTCGCGAAGCGCTTTTGTACTTCGCTGGAAATTAATTAATTCGCAGATTTTCACAGATTTTTGGAGAGTTCTAATCTGTGAAGGAATTAGGGTTCTGAAAATCTGCGGATAAGTCAATTACCGGCAGTAACGGACAATGCGATCGGCGCATCGGCTTCGACTTTTCCGGCGAATCGGTTCGTCATGTAGGTCAGCAGTAGCACCCAGAACGAAAGTGCCAGGCCGAAAAGCGGAAACTGGAGCACGAGCGGCAATGAATAAATGATCGCCATTAGCGGAATCCAAACCGCCCAGGTAGCAAGCAGCGTCGGAAAGATTTTGTCGCGGTAATGCCGCCAGGTGAAGAGGTCGCGCACAGGTTGCAGCGAAATGCCGCTGTTTTTCCACTCGTAGGTTAAAACACCGAACGGCGCGGCAAAAAAAACGTTGTAACCAAACTGATCGATCAAAATTTTCCCGAGCACCACCGGCGCCGCAGCGACGTCGCCCAGCAGATGCGCTTCCGCGCGATAAAGAAGATCCACCAGTGAACCGTCGAATCCCCAAACCGGGATTGTGAACGCAAGATTGCGCAGGTTCACGCGCTGTGGCCGCCCTCGTTGGAAAAATAGAATCAAAAAGAGCTCGGGAATGATCGCGCCGGCGAGGACCGATGCGGCAATCACAAACACAAGCCCGTGCGCCTGCTTGAATTTTGCCAGACTGCGAAGCGCATCAGCAGTCGCCGGGTTTGTGTAATAGGCGATCGCCAACGCGAGCATGATCGCCTGAATGATGAGTGCCGGTTTCGCGTTTGCGCGCGCAGCGTCCCAGCCAATCGTGAGCGGCGTTCGCGATTTGGTCATCGCCGCAATTCAAATGCTCAGCGGAAAGGGCCAATCACCATTTCACGCTGGCGTTTGGTCCGGCACCGGCGCCGGGCTGGAGCCGACTTTCCTCGTCACTCTTTACTTCGCCAGGAACCTTTTCCCCGGTTGAAGTAGAAGCTGTGTCGGTGGTGGCGCACCCATTGAGCACACAAATCAAGGCGGCGAGAATCGCTAACATTGAGAAATATTTCATCAACGAGGCGCAACCTTAGTCTGCTCACGACATTTCTCCACAAAAAATCGCACGGCTGGCGGGATTGCTGGAAAAGGGCAATTCCCGTAACCTCCAAAGTGATCAAGGACGGGAAGACCGATATCAAATCGCTCCAGTTCGGCGAGCTGGAGGAAATCGCCCATGACCTTGGCGAACCGCGCTACCGCGCGCGCCAGATCACCGACTGGTTGTATCAAAAGCGCGTCCAATCGTTCGACGAAATGACCGATCTGCCGCGCGAATTTCGCGCTCGACTGGCGGAGCAGTTCGAGTTCAGCAAGACCGACATTGTCCGCGCCCTCGGGTCCCATGACACAACGCGCAAGTTTCTGTTTCGACTGAGCGATGAAAGTTTGATCGAAACGGTTTTGATCCCGGCTTCACCGGCGCTTTACGGATCGCGATCCGACCGGCGAACGATTTGCGTGTCAACGCAGGTTGGCTGCGCCTACGGCTGCAAATTTTGCGCGAGCGGCCTCGAAGGATTCAGCCGGAACCTCAAGCCAAACGAAATTGTCGATCAAGTCATCGCAATTGAGCGCGAGAGCGGCGAAAAGATCGACAACATTGTGTTCATGGGAATGGGCGAGCCGTTGGCGAACCTCGACAACGTGATTCGGGCCATCCGAATCATCAATGCTCCGTGGGGACTCGGGATTGGGGCTCGACACATCACGGTTTCGACGAGTGGTTTGGCGCCACAAATTCGTCAATTGGGCGACGATAAACTTCAAATCCGGCTGGCCATCTCGCTACATGGGGCAACTGACGACGTGCGTAATCAAATCATGCCGATCAATCGGCGTTACAATTTGGAAACGTTGCTGGCAGCCTGCGATTACTACGCCAAGCACAAGAAACAGCGCCTCACCTTTGAATACATCTTGATTGCGAACGTCAATGATTCGCCAGACCAAGCGCGCCGGTTAGGCCGGATTGCGAGCCGCCTCGAAGCAAAAGTAAACTTAATCCCCTATAACACCGTTCACGGACTGCCATGGTCGCGACCCTCACCAGAGCAACAGGAGCAATTTCTCTCGATTCTTCGGGCGAGCGGAGTTGCCGCCACCCTTCGCCGTGAAAAAGGACACGACATCGATGCGGCCTGCGGACAGTTGCGTTTGCAAACCAAACGCGAACTACAATCTACGACTTCGTAGATCGCGGAAATTCTTTGCACCCGCACTCAAGCTGGCGTTTAGTCATCCCATGTCCGACTTCGATCGGAGACCGGAAGGGATTTGGGACGAATACGACTGGGAACGGTTCCTTCAACAGCAGGACCAGCGGACCGAGAAGTATATGGAGCTGCTGGAGAAATACATTGATGATCCGAACCGCGACGAAATCATCGCGCGGGAAATGGGTTGGACGCAGTCCTCGACGCCGGACGACTGGAGCGCCAAAGTCGACGCGCTATTGGACGAAGATTGGCGAGGGCAGGACGAAGAGGTTGCGGAAGCCGAAAGGCCAAACGAATCGTTCGAGGACCACGTCCTTTACCGTGCCGCCTTCGCGCTGACGGTTTGGATCGACAAGCTGTTCGACCAAAACGCGTCTCTCCAGAACGAGCCCGCGGCGATTAAGCTGGCCACCCACGCAGCACTGGCCAGTGCCAAACTCGCGGCGGCATTAAGCGATGACGACGTCGACGAGCTCGGAATGACGATCGCTTATTTGAAACGGGCGCTAAAGGCAATCACGGTTTCTTTGGATTCGGCAGCAAAATTGGTGTCGGAGAAGATGATTGGCGCCCGTCAGTATTCCGTTCTCCAGCAACGACTTTTTCAGGTGCGTGATGGCATCATCACCCTAATGGGCGAATACCGCGGCGAATGGCGACGCCGCTTCGGCTCCGAAGGTTATCGGAGTTGAATGAAATAGGGGCCAGTTCCGTCGAAATATGCAAACGGAAGCGACTCCGGCCCAAGCCGATGTGTCGGAACTGGACCTGGTGAAGCAGTGCCAGGCCGGTGATGCCGAGGCATTTGACCAGCTGGTGACGCGCTACCGAACACGAGTATTCGCTATGATTTACAACATGGTCCACAACGAGCAGGACGCCTGGGACCTGGCGCAGGACAGCTTTGTCAAAGCCTGGAAATCGATCGGGCGCTTTCGCGGTAAATCGTCTTTTTACACCTGGATTTACCGAATCGTGATGAACGTGACCATCGACTGGCTGCGAAAAAAACAAATTAAAGCTGGTGGAGCGGAGTTCGATGACGCTATTCAACTGAAGGAGATCGATCCTGCGTCCAAGACCGTGCCGAAAGCGGATCCGCTTCCGCATCAACAGATGGAGCGAAGCGAAATCCGGGCGCGGATCGACCAGGCGATCGAGCAGCTTTCGCCCGAGCACCGCGCGGTAATTTTGATGAAAGAAATTGAAGAGATGCAATATCACGAGATCGCTGAGAGCCTCGGTTGCTCCATCGGCACCGTGATGTCGCGTTTGTTTTATGCCCGCAAGAAATTGCAAAACACCCTGAAGGACGTGTATGAAAACGTTTGAAGAAAAATGGACTGCCTGGCTCGATGGCCAATTGAGCGGCAGGGAATTAACTGAATTCGAATCGTCGTTGCCGGACTTGGCAACGGCAGAAGCAGAGAAGCGCGACGCCCAAAAGCTCGGTGCATTCTTGAAGAAAGAGCTCGGAGCGCAGGCTTTGAGCAACGAGGAGTTCTTCAGCCATCAACTTCGCGACCGTATCGCGCGGGAAACAACCGGAGACCGTTCGCGCGGCAGCGCAGGGTCGACCTGGTGGACAATTCCGCGGCTGGTTTGGTCGGGAGCGACCGCGCTTGTGCTGTTTTTAGTCTGCGCCGTGGCGATCCTCCGCCAGAATCAACCGGGTGAACAATCGGAATATCTGACGCAAATTCTGAATTCGCGCGTTGATCCGGCGGCAAATCCGAACGCCACAATCTCGATCTTCGAAAGCAAGAACGATAACAAGGTAACGGTGCTGTGGACCGAAGGACTCCAATCGCTCCCGGCCGACTACGCAGCGAAATAGATTTGAAATGCTGAGGCCCCTGCTTATCGCAGTGGTGGTGATGTTGGCAGTGGGCTCGGTGTCGGCCGACGCGGCCCACGCCGTTTGGAGTGGACTCGTGATCGCCGAAAATGTACCGCAGCCGGCGGCAATCCCTCCGGAGCTGAACAAGTTCGAACAAACGCTGAAAGATTTGTTCGGCTACAACCAATTCGAAGTAATTGGCCAATCGAACAAAACGCTTCGGACCGGCGAGGAAGACTGGCTCGCATCGAGCAAGTATTTTTCCTTGCATTGCGATGCCCGCGGCGAAAGCGACGCGGGTTACGATTTGAACCTCAAGCTTTACAAGGAGAAAGATGTCTTGCTCGAAACGGACGCGAACCTGAGCCGAAGCAGCCCGTTGGTAATTAAAGGTCCGCAAGTCGGCAACGGCCAACTTTTATTGGTCCTGGTAGTAAAGGACGATCAACAGGCAACGCATCGACACCGGCAGGTGCAGCCGGCTAATCCAGTTGTCGCCGGCTGGCATCGGTTGCGGCGGGCGATTCACCGCATTCTTCCGTAACGAAGAACGGCGGTTACAAATTCGATTGCGATTGGTCCGGCTCGGGGGTGACCAAGAGTCGCATCGGAATCATCGTCGATTCGTGGAAACCATGACGCCGGAAAAATTCCTGGGCCACGTTTTCCGGACGATCGGTCAACAGGGTGATGCGGAGGAAATTTTTCTGGCGCGCGAATTCAATGGCGTGCTTGAGCAACATTGCGCCATAGCCGTGGCTCTGGAATTTTTTCTGCACCACCAAATCTTCAAGGAGAATCACGAAGCCGCCTTCGGCGGTGCTGATCGTGAAAAGCAAATTAATCATGCCGACGATCACCCCGTCGCGGCGAAGCACGAACACGCGCCCACGGCTAGGTTGTTCGAAGATCAATCGCAAACCGCGAAGCTGTCTGTCCTTGTCCGGCCGAAAATCGCCTTCCTGTGCGAACAGTTCGCCGAGCATCTCGGACAACTCGTCCAAATCAGCCTCGGTAGCCGGCTCGATGACTACTTTTTCGCTCACCGTGAATTTGCTTTGCATTGCTTATTCGCAGAAATCATGCGCGCTGGCAACCCGCGAATCGAAAGCCCTTGTTTGACCAACGAGAAGGGGCCGATATCCAATGGCTGATACGTTGACAATCCGATGCTCCATCCTAAGATAACCGCTCCCAATTCGCGCCGAGCAGATTTTTCGGCCTTATGAAACGCACCTACCAACCCTCGAAGAGAACTCGCAAACGCCAGCACGGCTTCCGTGCCCGGATGCGAACCAAAGGCGGACGTGCCACGCTCGCGCGACGTCGCCAACGCGGCCGAAAACGCCTCCTGCCGAAGGGAGTCGACCGTCACTACGCTCGTCACACCCAGGCCTGACCCCCTTTCGGCCTCGCGATGTGGGACTTTCGTCCAATTGCCTGGTTGGTCATTTTGTCGGACGATTTCCGTCAAGAGAATTGACAACGAGCGGATTCGCTCTTGGTTTTATCCATCCCTGAATGACGACCCAAACTGAGGTTGCGGTGGCCGTGCTACCGAAAGCGAAAGACGTCGCTTCGGAACGAGTGCAGACCGATTCGAGGATTTTCGCCTACACCCGTTGGGACATTGTCCCGGTTGCCGCTGCGATTCTCCATTGCGCGTACTTCTACGGAATGTTCTACCTCTTCCCGCGTGCGCCTCTCTGGGTCATGCTCATTCTTGGGTTCATTTATTCGGTGAGCATTTCCTGGAACATCAACGGCATCTCCCACAACTTTATCCACAATCCCTACTTCCGTTGGCCCCTGCTCAACAGGTTGTTCAGCATTCTTGAATCGATCACCGTCGGATTCAGCCAGGTGTTTTACGAGTGCATCCACCTGCAACATCATAAGGGCAATGCCGATCGGCCCGATGAATCCGGAGAAACGATCGATTGGATCTCAATTTATAAACACGGAGACGACGGCGAAGCCGAATCCGCGTTGAGCTACACGTTTCTCAGTTTCTTTCGCGAGGACCCGAAGACTGTTTACCGCGAGTTAAAACGAAAAAGTGGACGCGAAGCGTTTTGGGGAATCACGGAATTAACGCTCTTCGTTTGCAATTTTATCGCGCTCGGGATTCTCAACTGGCACTACATCTGTTTCCTGCTGCCGTTTTGGTATTTCGGCCACTGTCTGTCCTATCTTAACGGGTATTACCGTCATTACGGCGGGAATCCCGACGAACCGATGGCGTGGGGCGTGAGCAGTTATGACAAGCTCTACAATTGGATCTGGTTTTTTAATGGCTACCACGCCGAGCACCATTTCCGGCCGAAAATTCATTGGACTCGAATGCAGGCATTCCGCGACCAAATTCTTGAACAACAACGCGCCGCCGGCGTGCGCGTGATCAAGCCGCCTCATGCACTCGGCTTCCTTGACCCGAATTTGCCAACCCGCAACGGCAAGAAACCGTCGCCTGTCCGTTACCCTTCGAATTCGTCCAAAACTCCCGCTTCGATTGGCTAGCCGATCGAAGGATGTTGGTCGCTTAGCAGAAGCGCGGCGTTCACCAGCGAGACATGCGAGAACGCCTGCGGAAAGTTTCCGAGTTGCCGCTTTAACGCCGGGCTGTATTCCTCCGAAAGTAAACCGAGATCGTTCTGCACACCCAGCAGGCGCTCAAACAATTCCCGCGCCTCTTTTTTTCGACCGATGAGATGCAGACAATCTGCCAGCCAGAACGAGCACGGAAGAAAGACGCCTTCGGTTCCCGGCAAACCATCGACGTGTTTCTGCTCCGGCCGATAGCGAAGAACGAAACCGTCCTGCATCGAGCTCGCGCTGGATCGCGTCGACCGTCCCGACTACACGCGGATCGGTCGCCGGCAAAAACGAAATTAGCGGCATGATCAGCAAACTCGCGTCGAGCGCATCCGTTCCGTAATATTGGGTGAACGCTTTCTTGGTAGAGTTGTAGCCGCGTTCGCACACTTCGCGATGGATCTGTTCGCGGACTTTTCGCCAGCGACCGATGTCTTCGCCGGCGCCGCACTTGCAGGCCTCCGCCAGCTTGATTGCGCGATCGAACGCCAGCCACGCCATCATCTTTGAGTGGGTAAAGTGCCGCGGCTCACCGCGAACCTCCCAAATTCCGTGGTCGGGTTTATGCCAGTTGGATTCGAGAAATTTCATCAGACCTTCCTGCAACGCCCAATCGGTTTCGTCGTTTTGAATTCCCTCGACCTGCGCGCGATGCATCGCCGCCAACACTTCGCCATAGACGTCGATCTGAAATTGCTGCGAAGCCGCGTTGCCAATTCGCACCGGCTTTGAATTTTCGTAACCATCCAGCCACGGCACTTCGAATTCCTCCAGACGGCGTTCGCCGTGGACGCCGTACATAATTTGCATTTGCGAAGGTTCGCCGGCGATCGCGCGCAAGCAGCCATTCGCGCCATTGCCTCGCCTCCTCCTTGTAGCCGGCGTTCATGAACGCCATCAGCGTGAAGGTTGCATCGCGCAGCCAGCAATAGCGATAGTCCCAGTTGCGGACGCCGCCGATTTCTTCCGGTAGCGAAGTCGTCGCCGCAGCAACCAGGCCGCCGGTCGGCGCATACGTTAGTCCTTTGAGAACAACCAGCGAGCGTGACGACTGCGTCATCCCACGGAGTTTTCCGATGACAGTGGTTCGACCAGTGCGTCCAAAATTCTTCCGTGTCGCGCAACGCATGATCGGCCGTGACCGGTTTTGGCGGTTCCTCGTGCGATGCGAACCAGGTGAGAACGAATGGAATGCGCTCGCCTTTTTTAACGTGAATTCGCGCGACCGTGGTCAGATCTTTGCCCTGGGTCTTGATCGGCGTTCGCAAAATCAAACCATTCGGGACCAGCGATCGCTTCCAGTCCGCCGTGTCACTTCCGCACCCATGGCACAATGTGACCGTAATCGAACCGGATGATCAGTTCCATTTGCAGCGCGACTTCGCCGCGCAATCCTTCAACAATGCGAATGAGGTCGGGATTTCTCCCGCGCGGCGGCATGAAATCGATCAGACGCACTGCGCCGCTCGTCGTTTCAATTTCCGTTTCCAGAATCAGTGTGTCACCGCGGTATCGGCGCTGCAACTTCGTAATCTTTTCCTGCGGGAAAAATCGCCAGTGTCCGTTCTCGCTTTTGCCTAACAACGACGCGAAGCACGCGCCCGAATCGAAGCGCGGAAAACAAAGCCAATCCACGCAACCGTCGCGACTGACCAGCGCGCCTGTCTGGGTGTCGCTCAGAAAAGCGTAGTCTTCGATTTTCGCGGTCCGGCGTTCGGCATACTGAAATAGATATCGATCCGCTCGATGTCGATGTTCAGACCGCCGCTGGATGCTTCTGGCGAGGCGATCGCTGGAACAAAGAGCGATTCTGTGCTACCGAATGCGCTGCCAATTTCCAATAATCAGGAACAGCGAGGATTTCTCGCTTGCCAAAATTCTGTTAAATTGGAGATCGGCAATTTCAACGCACCGTTAGCTCAGCTGGTAGAGCAAGTGACTCTTAATCACTGGGTCGCAGGTTCGATCCCTGCACGGTGCACTTTGTTTTCGGTCTCGGACTTGTGTTAATCGCTTAACCCGCGAATCAATTCGACCAGCCGGACTACTGCATCTTCAGAGTCGGAACCCTCGGCTTCAACGACGGCAATATCTCCGCAGCAAAAATCCGCGGTCAAAACTTCAACGATACTCGTCGCTGAGAATTTTTGCTTTCCCTTCACCAGCCAGATCTCCGAGCGAAAAACATTAGCCATGCGCACGAACTCCGCCGCCGGCCGGGCATGAAGCCCAAGTTCGTTAACAATCCTAACTTCTTGCCTGGCGACCAGCTGCTGCCTTTTCTTAGCGGTCATGACAGTAGGACAAATCCTTTCGCGCCTGCTTCTATCCGCCGGACAATCAAAGCCGTTCAATTAAACGCGACGTGTCGGTATTGCCTTTAAGAAAGCCGGCGTCCTTGCCGTCTTGGACGGCTTTTGTGACCAAGTCCGGCGCAACCTCCGTGGTGAACTTGATTCGTTTCCAAGCCTGTGCGACCGCGTCCGCCGTGAAGTCGGACCTCGTTTCCTCTTTTAATTCCCGGATCAGGATCTTCTGCGCTTCCGCCGGATTCGCTTGGATCCATTGCGTCAATTCGGCGTTAGCTGCCGCTATTTTAGAGGCGAGTTCACGGTGATCTTTCAGGAATCTGGCGCTCGAGACGAGCCACGTCGTTATTACGTTTGAATCTTCCAGAAAGATTTTTCCGTCAGCTTCGCGCTCAAGCCGCGTTACCCATGGCTCGACCGTCCATACTGCATCGACTTTCCCGGTCTCGAATAGCGAAAGCTGATCGGAGTTTGCTGTTGGAATTACCGTCACCTCGCCGCCCAACTGAGTCACTTTGAATCCTTGATTCTTCAACCAGGCGCGGCAGGAGATGTCCTGAGTATTGCCAAGTTGGGGAGTGGCAATCTTCTTTCCTCGAAAATCCGCCGGAACCCGGACGGTCCCATCTCGCTTTACTACAAGTGCGGCACCGCCGTTGGCTGCGCCGGAGATGACTCGAATCTCGTCACCATTTGACTTAAAGTGCGCATTCAGCGCAGGACCTTGACCAACATAGGTAACGTCCAGCGATTTGGCGAAAATGGCTTCCATCGCCGAAGGACCGGCATTGTAAGTGAACCACTGAATCTCTACGTTCGGCCCGAGGCGCTCCTCGAACCATCCCTTCCCTTCCCGCGAAAGCGCATGCGCGATGACCCCTTGCGCATGGGTGATGTTTGGGAAATGGCCGAAGCGGACCAAGACTTTATCATCGGCTTGGACAGTTCGACTCACGACGCCAAGTGTGACGAAAGCGAAAAGCAATATCCTTGTTTCCATAATTATGTGTCGAGATGAGCAGGGCGTTTAAAACTTAATGTTCAAGTCTGCTTGAAAGAGTTGAAAGTTACCCACGGGATTGATTGCTTCATCGCCGCCTCCTCCCGTTCCAAGCGCATGATCAGCTTGCCAGGCGTAACCGTAAGTGAAATTCAGCCAGACTGCGTCACTCAACATATAGCCCGCGGTAACCCCAATGCCCTGCAAGTTTAGTTGGCTGTCCCAGAACTCGGTATCGACCAGATTCGGGTCGAGAGAGTATTGGTCCTGGCGTTGCCAAAAGACATTTAATTGCCAATCATGTTTCTTCTTCAACTGTCCGATGCCGGCGCCCATCTGATAGGCGTAGCGCTGATCGCCATGGCCCGGATGGCCAGCCGCCTTAGCGCGGTCGTCGCCGTCTAGATTGACGGCGAAATCTCCGAAGATGCGCATGGGCAACTTGTCGATCTTCCAACCAAGTTCCATGGGTACATCGAATATCAGCAGGCTATTGATTCCGGTTTGATTTTCAGCCAACGAGGCGCTGTTGGTCAGGTTCGGGTCACCACCCTGGAAGTGGACATTGAAGGTGTCGCCGTTGCCCGTGTAGTTGTAAATCGTGGGCGCAAATTGAAAATAGATCGATTTCGGAAAATTCAGTTTCGCTCCGACCTGCCACGCTAACAGGAACGCGTCGCTATTTGGAACCAACTGATGTCCGCCGTTAGCGGCTGTCGTGGCCCGAAGTCCAAGCGGATTCTCCGGATTCGCATCGTCGTAAACAAATTGCGCAAAGTTAGCAAAGAGATCGAGCTTGATAAGGGGCTCAGGTTTCGACACTGCGGGGGCAACATTCTTACCCTCCTTTGCGTATGCCGCGGATGCCTCGCCTCCTGTGCTGCCGATGTTAAATGTGTGCTTCCATTGTTCGGCGAGACCTTCCGGGTTAATGTCCGGATCCCAGACCATGAGCGTGTTCAGCAGTGGGTTGGGCATCTTTCCCCCCGTCAAGGTGATGTCTGGAATGCCGCGATAACCGATATAGGCCTGGCCGACAGAGATACCGTCGTTCGTTTTCGAGAAAGGCCCGTTGGAGCTTGTCGTCGAGCTCCCGGACGTGTCATCACCGAAAGTTACATTGGTCGAACGCGGGTTTTGACTGGTCTCCAATCGCACTCCGAAAAACCAGTCGTCAAGCAATGTTCCACGTAACCCCAGACGAATCCGGTAACGTTCGCGGTCGCGTTCCTGCCAATCGTTGTGACCCGCTGTACCGGCCGCGCGGCCAGCCACGGGCGAATCGTCATCCGATTCGCCACCCCGGTATTCGTATCGCAACCGAGCGTCACCGTAGAGTTCCAGCTCGGTAATCGGCGTAGACAATTTCCATTTGCTGGCGCTTGTGTTTTCTACTGGAACGGATTTCTCGACGTAGCTCTTTCCGTCGGAAACAACTTTTCTTTTGCTTTCGCGGTCTGCAGGAGCGGCGGCAATTGCCCGCTCCTTTTTCAAACTCTTCACTTCGGCTTCGAGTTCGGTGTTGCGCTGCTGTAACTGTTCCACGGCGCGTTCCAGCTTTTCGAGTCGTTCTGATTCCGACGAACTCTGTGCCTTGAGTGATTGGGGCGAGATCAATATCGATGCAAATAGTAGGCTGATCGTAATGAAGAGAGTGTGTTTAGTATTCATAGATTTTTCCTGGTGACACTTGATGATATATCGGATTTGGAATTCGTATCAGTTCCTGCCTTGAATGTTAGGCAGTACCGATTCGCTTTTTTGTGATCGATGAGAGCGGCGATTACCAGCGGAGGATAAGATCGTGTTGAGCCCCAATGACGATGGAAGAAAAGGCGGCACGACCTTATCGCGGCGCAACTTGCGCAACGTGATCTCAACAATGTCTTCCAAAGTGTAGCGATCAAGAATTCGGGCGATCGCATTGCGCACATCGAGCATGAGCATTCGCAAACCGCAGTGAATCTCGTCCGGGCAGGTGCAACGTTCGTAAGCTGTCTGGCTGACGCACTTGATGGGCGCGAGTGGGCCATCAATCAGGCGGATCACGGCGCCGAATCGGATTTTATCCATTTTCTTCGCCAGCGAATAGCCGCCGAGTTTACCGCGTTTGCTTTTCACATACCCCGCCGCTTTGAGCTGAGTGAAGATTTGTTCGAGAAACTTGATCGGCATTCGTTCTTTTGCCGCAAGCTGAGTCGTCTGCAGCAATGGCCAACCCAGTTTCGCCGCAATTCCAAGATCGATTAATGCGCGAAGCGCATATTCGCCACGTTTAGAAAGTTTCATGGGTCGGGCGTTTCAGGCTACAAGGTGATTGATTAACCAGCGTTGTGGGGGCGAAGCATGGCTATCCGGGGTGAATCGCTGATAACGGTGCGAGCTTTCCTAAAATGAAATCCACTCTCGTCTTCATATCCTTCCGGAGCGTTGCGAAGCGTCCATAACAGAGCGCCCAAGCTGACCGACAGGCCGAGAAGGATGGAAGCGAACCCGAAACAAAGCCGGGGACTCCCGGAAGAAAGCAAACCGGCATCAGAAACGAGCATGATCAACCAGATTATCGTTTTCACTTTAATTCCTACTGTTTGACTATGGATTAAAACTATACTGATTCAGTATGGATTGCAACATCTTTTTTAATCGGAGAAACCGCCCAGATCGGCCGCGCTCTTAATCCGGCTCGTTTCAAGCCAGCTCGATTCGACGCCCTTCCTGTTTCCAGGTTTGTAAAAAGTCTTTGATCCGTTTAAATCGGCGTAATCCGTGGTTTGAATCCATGAAAGTTTCCGTCGTCATTCCGGTTTATAACGAGCGCAATACCGTCGAGCAGCTGGTGAACGCAGTGCGCGGAGCGGAAATCGCCGACATTGAAATTATTGTGGTAGACGACGCGTCGACCGACGGAACACAACAAGTCCTGAAGGAAAAACTTTCGTCGCTCGCGAACCAGATCATTTACCAGCCCCGGAACATGGGAAAAGGCGCGGCCTTGCGCGCCGGATTCGCGGCCGCTACCGGCGACGTAATTTTGGTTCAGGACGCCGACCTCGAATACAACCCGGCCGATTATCCCACTTTACTCGAACCGATCCTTTCCGGAAAAGCCGACGCGGTTTTCGGTTCGCGATTCATGGGCGGCCGGCCGCACCGTGTTCTTTATTTCTGGCACATGGTCGGCAACCGGTTTCTCACCTTACTTTCCAACATGTTTACAAACTTGAACCTCACCGACGTCGAAACGTGCTACAAAGCGTTTCGCGCCGAGGTGATAAAAAAACTCGATCTGCGCGAAGATCGTTTTGGCTTCGAACCGGAAGTCACCGCGAAGCTGGCGAAAGCGAAGTATCGCATTTACGAGGTTGGCATCTCCTATAACGGCCGCACCTATAGCGAAGGCAAGAAAGTGAATTGGAAAGACGGCTTTCACGCCATCTACGCCATCCTGCGTTACAATTTATTTCCGTGAGAATCGCGAGCCGTTCCGAAGCCGGAAAACGGGAATTGTGCTAGCTAAGGAATCTGGGCAATTGGATGAATCCGGAGTGCTGGATCAAACAGCTCGCCGTCAACCCATCGCTGTTGCTTCAGATCCGGGCGTTACTGTGCGGCAACGACCAAAATCGCCGAGCAGTTCAGCGATCCGGTCATCAAAACTAAAACTGGAAGAGTTAATATCCATATGGACCGCGCACAGCGTGTCGATCAATGCGCAGTCGTCAATGGAAAGCTCTCGAGCAACACGAGAACTTATACGAACTCGGACATCGTTTGCTTCGCAGGACTGCATTCTAGAAATTATAGCAGCCGTTGTGCCACCGCTTCGAGCGCGAATAATCGAGGCGCCGACTCGCCTAACGAAAAGAGATAAAGCCGTGGCAAAGGGCCACGGCAAACCGTTGAAGTTCCTTCTAAGGACCACCTGTTAGTCCAGATCGTACAAGGCAACTCTTCTGTGCAGAAACGCCTAAGTCAAACACACTGTTGATCTTGCACAAGAAACAGCGACACAAACCAAAACACTTACTCCGGATCTCAGGGTGTCACTCGGCACGGTTAAGCTTGACTTATTAATATCCAAACCCGAAAAAGGCAGCCCTTTTTGTGACTACGAATCCAAGAATTCGCAGATGTTTTGCGCTGACGGGGTTACTTCTCGCTCCGCACGTCTTTCCGGTTTCAGTTGCAAGCGCCGCTTCTCAAGAAGTTCGAATTACCGCAATCGTCAAAGAAGCGAATTTGGTGACGAACGACGCTGGCCGCCGGACTGCTTCAGTTGGCGATCCGGTCAGGATAGGAAATGAAATAATCACCGGCGTGGATTCGCGCGCTGAGCTTACCTTCGAAAACAAGGCAGTCGCACGTTTGAGCGCGAATGCGGCCCTCACGCTGAAGTCCAAGAATGTTTTGGAATTGTCGCATGGTGCAGTCCTGCTTCAGTTTCCGGGGCACGCCAAAGGCAAGGTGCAAGCCGGAGCAGTATCGGCTGCAGTTAGTCACGCCACCGCATTGCTTGAGTATCAGCCGACGGTTTTCAAATTCCTCCTTCTCGAGGGCACGGCGCGATTATATCGGCCGTCCAAGCTGGGCGATTCTGTCCTTGTTCATCGCGGCGAGATGATCTTCGGAAATGCTACGGCTGCCCTGACTGATCCGGTGAACTTCGACATCGCGCGGTTCGTAAACACCTGCCCGCTCATTCGGAACTTCGCGCCACTTCAAAACGAACGCTCAATAGCGGCCGCGAGTGCGAGCCAGCAAGAAGAGAAATCGAACAGCAAGTTGATCGAAACCAACCTCGTAATTTCGGGAAGCGGATCGTCAGTTTCGATTGTTGATCCCGTAAATGGTAAGACGCCCAAGCCTGGTTCAGCCATACTTCGGCCTTCGGAGGAGGTTCGACCTTGAAAACCGCAGACACGGCTCGTGGTCACAGGTATGCTTTGAAGCGGCGGTTATTGATCCGCTATTCGGCACTTTCCGCATGCGTGTTAGTGTTATCAGCGGCAGACGGGGCGTCACCACTGCAAAGCGCACGAGTTTCTCAAGTTTTTCACGACGTAAGTTTGTTGCGGTCAAACGCGGCAGCGAGTCCTGCTTCGTTAAACGATGAAGTCAGGCTGGGAATGGCCGTACGCACCGGGGGACAGTCAAGAGCAGAGCTGACATTTAACGACCTGACGATCACGCGTCTTGGCGAAAACACGGTATTCAGTCTTAACCAGGAAGCTCGGCAACTGAATGTGGACCATGGATCTATCCTTCTGGAGGTCCCGCCTGGAGCCGCTTCCGCCAAGATTATCTCCAGTATCGCTTCAGCCGCTATCTCTGGCGGCACCGCCATGTTTGGAAGCGGCCCGCCCGTAAAGTTCATGGTCCTGGAAGGCGTTGGTACTTTCTATCCGGTTGGTCATCCAGAAGAAGCGGTAACGCTGCATGGTGGCGAAATGGCAACCCTGTCGGGCGCCGGAAACCTCGCTACCACGAAGTTTGATGTTAAGAAAGTGATGCAAACATCGCACCTGGTAATCGATTTTCCTGATCTCGCGAATTTGCCGCTCATTTTACAAGTGGAAGAGCAGCTGGCGACACCAAGTCCACCTCCCTCACAGACCATCGTGGACGTAATCTCTCAAAGTACGGCGGCAAGTTCGAGTCCGACGCCCCCGCCAAGCGGGCCGCCGAGTGAGTTTGGACCGCCGCCGACGATTAGTTCGCCGGATCCGTACGTGATCACAAGCGGCACAACCATCACAACCGATCCGACGAGTACCACAAACGGCGTGACGGATTTTGGGACACTTTATCGCGGCACTGCTCTGGATGGATCTCCGACTGAGTTTCTATTCGGAGAAGCGCCGACGGCGTTTGATCAAATGGTCTTTAACGGCTCACAGAATAACCTTCCGATTGCCGTATTTAAGTTCGCTAATCTCGAATTGGCAGGTAACCCGACAGTCATCGTGCCAAGTGGCGCCACAACGAACCTCGCTCTGGTCAGTGTCGGCGACATTACGTCTGGTCCGTCAGGCGGAACCCTCACTTTTGCCGGTATCACACGCCTTAGTTTCATCACCGAAAACGGTTCGATTAATCTTGGCCCCGAGATTTCGTTTTCCGGGATCGATCACCTTGAATTCTACGCCCGCGGCGCTGACTCGAACCTGACGCTGGCCAGCCCGATTTCGGGCGGGAGCGTCGTGCATTTGTTCTCCGAAGGTAACACGGACGTGAACGGGAACATCAGTGTTACCGACGACTTCGAGTCACTATCGGGGGGACATTTCACTGTCAACGGCGCAACCATTAGCGCAAACAACATTGGCATCCAAACGCTCAATGGCGACGTCACAATTGACGGTGCGACCCTAACGAGTGAGACCCTGGATATTACAGGCGGTGGCGATGTGAATATCGGGCTGAACACCGCTGTGACGATAAATGCTGTCACCCTTTCGCTCAGCGCCGCGAACAACTTGAACTGGAGCGGCGGAACCCTGAGCGCGACGGCAACAAATTCAGACGGCGATGTAACTTTTTCTGCCGGCCAGGCGATTAATATCACGAACGGCCTGAACATTGAACAGACAAACGACGGTCAAACCTCCGGCCTGAATATTACGCTCAACGCGGGCACTGATCTATCGGTCGGCGGCAACCTAAGCCTTACGACCGATGCGAGTAACATTAATACCGGCGGGAACATCTCCGTTACGAGCGGCGGCGACATGACGATTGGCGGAGCCTTTAAGCTATTTATCGGGGCCGCTTCAGGAACCTCCACCGGAGTCGGAGGAAACATCAATGTGGATAGCGGCGGATCGCTGACAGCCGGCAGTCTGGATTTCGATCTCTTTTTCGATACCTCCGCACAGGTAACCAACGGCGAGAATCTGACTTTAACCGTTGCTAACGACCTCGTCACAACTGCGGGAGGCGTGACCCTAGCGCTTTCTACTCCAGTGGGAACCGATCGTCCTCCGCTCACGACCGGTGGCAATGTCACCATGACTATTGGCGGCGACCTTACGCTTGCTTCAGGCGGCGACCTTAGCCTGCAGATGACTAATGCGGGTGTCACCGAGGTCCCCAACGGCGGGAATATTTTTGCCTCGGTAGGTGGCAATCTCAGCGCCGATCAGATCAATGCGGACCTCACGAACTTTAATAGCAGCGTAATCGGCACCGGTGGGAACCTGACTTTCTCCGTTGGCGGAAATCTGACCGCGTCCGGTGTTACATTGGGGATCGATAATTTCGATGGCGCCATCACAACGGGCGGAAATATTTCACTAACCGTCGACGGAGGACTCACCGCCGGCTCGGTCGGCGCATCAATCGACAATACCAGCAGCAGCTCGATCGGGACGGGCGGGAACATTTCCATCACGACCGGCGGGACTCTAGCCACCGGTAGCGGTGGCCTTGCTGTGGAAATTTTTAACGGCGACGGCGGCTCGATCGGGACGGGCGGGAACATTTCCATCACGACCGGCGGGAATCTAATCTCTAGTAGCGGTAACCTAAACGCGGAGATTAATAACAGCAGCGGCGGCACGATCGGATCCGATGTTACTATTGCGATCACCGCTGCGGGCATTTCGACCCGCGGCAGTTTTGACGCCGAAATCGATAATGCCGGCGGAGCCATCGGGGGCGACGCTACGATTCAGATCGGGACAACGGGAAACGTCAACGTAGCCAATTTGCTCGCGGTAATTGATAACACCAACGGCTCGATTGGCGGTGACGGAACCGGCGACGCAACCATCAATATGAATGTCGTCGGCACGGCGAGGGTGACCAACAATGCCACGATTCAGATTCTCGGTAATGATCCCGGAGGATCCGCGGCGATCAATTTCAATGGCGGCAGTTACAATGTAGCCGGAACGTTCCTTAGCAGCATTGATGGAAATGGCTCCATCACATTTACCAACACCAATGTTCACGCCGACATCATCAAAGCAGGTGTCTTCGGAACAACCGGGACGCTGATTATCGGTGGCAGCGGCAGTAACACGATTTCGGCGGATACACTGCTCAAACTGTATGCGCCCGGAAGCAACGGGCTCCTGAAATTTGTTGCCAACGTCACGCTGAGCAGCGGCACGGAGATGGACTTGGCCGCTAATACGATAACCATCAATAACGGCGTGATTGTCACGATTGCCGGCAACGGCGGCATGGCCAACATTTATACTAACAACGCCAATTACACGGGCTCTGGCGGAAACGGCAACACCACGGGCACGTTTGCCGGCAACGGCGCGCATGACCCGGTGCCGCTCGCTAGCGCGCCTCCATTTAATAGTTCTCCAAGTTCGTCGTCGAACACCGGCAGCACCACGGCGAGTAATCAAACCTCGTCGGGTGGGAATGCCAGCTCGTCCAGTAAAGCCACAACGGTTGCGAGCGCGCAATCGAAACGTAGTACGATCAATGTGAGCAACTCGGGACAGTTACTTTCCATTGTCAATGCTGCTACTCCAGGGGCGCGTGGAAAGATCACCATTCCCGCTTCGAACATTTCAAGCGGTTCGCCCAATTCCAGCCGGAGCAATCCCGCTGCTCATGCTAAATCAGGGGACGGTGCAATGAGCCCCAATAACAGTGTCGTAAAACCACAGTCGCTCACCAGCCCAGGCGCGCCTTCGCGGATACAATGAGAACGCATCGTTTTGGAGTCTTTTGCTCAGCGACCTGGATAATGGTTGTATTTCTGATCGGCTCGCTAGGGTCTGCCCAAGGACAGATTGTTCAGCTAAATCAGGTGGCGCTGGTGCAAGCCCAAAACCAGCCACTGGTTCAGTCTACGGCGCCTAACAGTGGAGTGATTGGCGATCAGGTGGTGCCCAGTCCCAACGATGCTGATTTAGGCGAGCAGCAAATTCTTAAGCGCACCGAAACGTACCAGCCGTTCACCGCGTCGTTCTCGACGCCGATTTTTTACACATCAAACGTTGCGCTCACAAACAGCGGCGAGGTCAGCGACGTGATAATTGCACCGCTGGCGTCTGCTTTTTACGATCCGAGAATTGCTCAGAATCTTTACGCCCATCTCGGCGCACAGGAACAGGTTTTTTATTACGGCAAATACACCTCGTTCGACTTCGCCAGCCTCGATTGCCAGGCGGGTCTCACCTATTTTCTCCCGCAGTTTCACAATCTAATGTTGCGGGCCTGGTACGATTTCAACCGGCTCACCAACGGCGACCGGTTGGGCGACGAATTTTTTTCCAATCACCAGATCCTTCTCGACGCGGAGCTGCCATTTCGGTTTGGCCGCGCCCAGCAAGTCACCGTCGGTGCAGACACCTACCTCAGCGTGGCCGCGGACCATCAATCGCCGCGCCGCAACGATTATGAGAGCTACATCGGCTATTCAGTCGATCTTGCTCGGGCATTTTCCATTGGAGCGGTCGGCCGTTTCGTGGTGCGCGATTACCACCAGAACGGCCGCAACGAGATCAGTGAAATCATTTCAGCCACGGCCACCTATCGCGTCACCGACTGGTGTTGGGTTAGTGCCATCAGCTCGTTTGCGCATAGCGATTCGAACCAGGACCAGTTTGACTACGATGTGGGCAACGCTGGCGGTGCCCTTGAATTCTCGGTCAAGTTTTAGGGGGCGATGACCGTAATGAAAACATTGCATCCAAAATTAAGTCTCGTGGCAGTCGTCAGTCTTTCCGTCATCATGGTCGTCACCGTCATGCTGGCCGCGGAAAGAAAGCAGGCCCGGGTGACTGAAGTAATTCGCGACGTTCGTCTGTTCAGAGGGGCAGCAGGGCGTCCTGCCGTCGTCAACGACGCCGTGAACGAGGGCACGGCCGTTCGCACCGGCACCGATTCGCGCGCCGAGCTTATGTTTTCAGACCAAACATTGACCCGGCTCGGCGCGAACACCGTCTTCAGTTTTGGCGCAGCCGCGCACACTTATAATCTCGGGAGCGGGGCAATTCTAATGACAGCCCCGAGCGAAACCGGCACGGTCAAAATTTCCTCCGGAGTCGCAACCTGCGCAGTCAGCGGTTTCACCGGAATTTGGGAATCGCACAACAAGTCTTGGAACAAGGTCCTCATCTTTGAAGGCAACGGCGATCTGTGGCTGAAAAATAATCCATCCGATCATCGACACTTGCACTCGGGACAAATCCTCGTCTTTCCACCAAACGCAACAGTGCTGCCGCAGCCGCAGGAATTCGACGTTTGCAAAGCAATTAGCAACGGACTCTTGATCACCGGCTTTTCGCGCAAGCTCCCAAGTTTGCCTCTGCTAGTGGCTGAATGTGACCGGCAACGGACCGGGCCGGCGGCTTCGCAGCTGGTCGATCCCACCAGTCACGATACTATCGATCAAAGTATCTTTGCGCGGCCGACCCCGCCCCCGCCGCCACGGCCGACGCAGCCTCCAGACCGTGACCTTTTGAAACGGCCGTAAGCTAGAGGCGCGCGACCACCTTTATTTGCGCTCGTGCTCGTCGAAATGACCCGCACCGAGCGCGAGCCCGACGCAAAATAGCGCTGCCGCAGTCGCGAACGGAACTGGATCAAACGGCGCGGGCGGAAGATCGACAATTCCATCTTGGTTAGTCCGTGCCGGCCGATTTACATAACGGCCCCGGCGCGGCCCACGAAATCGGGCCGCGAATTTCTCTAGGCGTTCGGCAAGGTTAGAATCGGAGATCGGCGCGCCATGACCGCAACCGACGACGTTCGGACGCAGATTGGCGAGCTCTTTCAACGATGCGCGCGCGGCGTCCCAATCGATCGTAAACGGGGCCGGTGGCCCGAACAATTTGGGTTTCGACGAGACCAAACCGCGCCACGAATCCATGTCGACGCTCACCAGCGCATCGCCGGTCAGGAGAAGCCGGTCCGATTCCCTGAAAAAGCAGACGTGCCCGGGAGAATGGCCCGGCGTCGGCAGCCATTGCCAACCGGCTGCTCCGGGAACTCGGTGCCGATGCAATTCTCGAAGCCGTCCGCCGAGGTCGCGACGACGTGTTGGCAAAAACCGCGACAGAAAAGCGGTGGCGCCACCAACCGTTGGGTCCGCAGGAGGATACTGCGACTTGCCGGTCAAATATGGGAACTCAAGTGGGTGAACAAAAATTTGAACATCCCATATGTTCGCCAGGGCCAAGGCCGAACCCGCATGATCGAGGTGACCGTGGGTGAGAACAATCGCCTCCGGCCGCGAGCCCGAGCCGAATCGCGCTTCGGCCGCGTGACGAATCTCCGTGGCCCACCCAGGGAAACCGGCGTCGACCAATATCCATTTACCACCTGGGCGTCCTATAAAGTAAACATTGGCAAAGCTTACCGGCATCCAGCCTACGTCCGGCGCGATTCGCGTAATTAATGTCGCTGGCATTATCTTCCAATCGTCCCTGCTTCGACAATCAGTCGTTAGGCGGTATTTTCAATGTTTGACCGGCTTTCAAATTGTCGGGATCATCGATTTTCTTTTCGTTGGCGTCGAGAATGTCGCGCCATCGCTTTGACGTCTTGTAGAACTTGCGTGAAATGGAAGCCAGCGTGTCGCCCTCCTTCACGGTGTAGCTTTCTGAGCCACTCGATTTCTCCTTGGCCCCGTGACGCGAGGGTGACTTGGCCGCGCCCGGCCGGGGGCGTCCTTCTTCAATCTCGCGATGCAGGTTGAGATTTTCGTTTCGCAAACGCGCAGCCTCAGCCCGGGTCACGACCGAATCCCCGGACAAACTTGTACCCAGCGCAACTTCGTCCCGCTTCATAAAATCCCTGACTTCCGCCGCGTGCGATCCTTCCGGATTGAGCACCAGATAGCGCTTGAAATGATGAAGAGCCTGAAGCGGGTCGTTCAGCTTGTCATCGTAAAGCAACGCGAGCTTGTAATGCACCTCCGCGGACTGCGGAGTGCCGTCGAGCGCGGATTCGTACAGATTGATTGCCCAGAGATATTCGCCTTGGGCTGCTTTCCAGTCTGCCTCTTTGATTCTTTGGGTATTGCGCGACGTTACCATCCGCTCGCAACCGCCAAGCAGTAACACGACCAGTAGGCAGTGGCCAAAATGTTGAATTGCTCGATATCGTGACATTTAACGAATTTAACGATTCAGGGACTTAGCGATTGGGTTACCAGCGTTCAAAATGCGTTACATCTTCAACTTCTTCATTTCTTTTATTCACTCAATCGGTAAATCGCTAACTCGTTAAATGAAAAGGCTCATTCCCATCGCATCCACAATTTGGATCACTTCCATGTCTATCTACGCCGATCTAACGGCGGGCCAAGCCTATCGAATTAGTTTCGTCGATGTTGACGGGAACGCTCTCTCGACCGCGGATGGTCACACCACGACACTGGTTCTGGTCAGCAAGGCGAATGTCGACAAAGCCCATGCTGTGGGCGATCGAACGCCGGATTTTTGCCTCGGAAACCTGAATTATCGGATGATCACCATCGTCGCGTTTGAAAAACACACCAGGCCCGTCCGCGCCTTCATGGCGTCGGTAATGCGGCGACGCGTTAATTCGGAGGCCCAACAGCTTCAGACCCGCTACGATCAATTGAAAATCGCACGAGACGCGCGCAAAGACGTCTTCGTCGCGGCCGATTTCGACGGCACGATCACGACCCAGCTCGGTTCACAATTCGCCACCGGTCTCTTTCACGTTTTTGTTTTTGGGAAAAATGGAGAACTCATGAAGCACTGGAGCGACATTCCCAGCGCGGAGGAGCTGACTGCCGCCCTCAAACAAAACTAGTATTGTGACACGCCGGAATCGATTTCGTCCGACCACCTCGCTATGCCACCCTCGAGATTAAATACGTTCGCGAACCCAGCGTCGCGTAACAAGCGCACCGCCTGCGCACTGCGCTGGCCGCTGTGACAATGCACAATCGTCAGTTGCGTGCGGTCCAGCTCATTTAATCGAGCTGGCAATTCTCCAAGCGGAATCAGTCGCGCGCCGTCGATGTTCGCTAATTCGTATTCTAACGGCTCGCGAACGTCCACCAGCTGAAAAGGTTCGTGCCCATCCATCTTTTGTTTGAGCTCGCGCACTGAAACCGTCGGAATGGCATTGGTCGAGACCCCGCAAAATTGTTCATAGTCGATCGGCTTGGTGATGGTCGGCGACTCGCCGCAAACCGGGCACTCCGGGTCGCGGCGAAGATTGAATTCCCGAAACTTCATTTTCAGCGCATCGAAATAAAGCAAGCGGCCGATCAGCGGTTCGCCAACTCCCAAAATCAACTTGATCGCTTCGCTGGCCTGGATCGTTCCGACAATTCCCGGCAAAACGCCGAGGACGCCGGCTTGCGCGCAATTTGGAACCGAGCCGGGCGGCGGCGGTTCCGGAAACAAACAGCGGTAACATGGCCCACCAAGATGGGGCGCGAATACGGTAGTCTGGCCGTCGAATCGAAAAACTGATCCATAAACGTTTGGCTTTTTGGCGAATACGCAGACATCGTTCGACAAATAGCGCGTCGGGAAATTATCCGAGCCGTCGACAACCACGTCGTACTTCGATACAATTGCCATCGCATTTGCGCTTGTGAAGCGGCACTCGTGCGTTTCAATCTCGATGCTCGGGTTCACGTCGCGCAAACGATCCCGCGCCGAATCCAGTTTTTTCCGTCCGACATCTTTAGTACCATGCAAAATCTGGCGCTGAAGATTGCTAAGATCGACATCGTCGAAATCGACTAGACCAAGCTTGCCGATTCCGGCCGCGGCAAGATAAAGCGCAGCTGGCGAACCGAGTCCGCCTGCGCCGATGCACAACACGCGCGCCTCATTTAGCCGCTTTTGCCCTTCTGGGCCAACCTCGGGCATGATCATGTGCCGCGAGTAGCGCAGTTGTTCATCCTTGGTCATCGCGTTTTGAGTAAGTCCCAATTGATTCCAACGATCCGCCTGTTCTCGAAACGCTTCAACGATTTCGGAAAGATGAGATAGCTCGCGCCTTTCTTTTCTTTGAATCCAACCATTCCAAATTCGCTCCCCGCCTCGGTCTTTAAAATCGTCATCACCCGGTTGTTCTTGATCTCCGACTGTAAATGCCGGTCCTGCGCCGGTTTTTGCCAAAGGGTATAAGGCGCAGGTCTTCCGGCTTCGGCAACGACATCAGCGAAGCGTTTCGTTTTCGTCTTCAGCAATTTCACACGAGAGTTGAGCTGTTGAGGAGTTAAGCCGCTGAGAAGAGGAATGGGGTTTCGTCTCAACTTCTCAACTTCTCAACCTCTCAACGATAAAAAGTCCGCCAGAGAACTACGGCAAGGAGGATCAAACTACCGTTGCTGCATTCCTGCCCTGGCGGGGTTCGTCAGCCCTCAATCCATAGCCCCTGACGGAGAGGAAACTTACCCGCAAGCCGTTCCTGAGCAATGTTGAAGGAATTAACAGCGCGGAGTCGCGAGGTTTTGAAACTTCGCTTCGGATATCCTCGGCCGCCGCTACAGCCTCTTAACCGAACGGCAGGTTCGCTTTGACCCGTGCTTCGTCCGTTCTGTCGACGAGCGCCATCTTACTGAGATGCCGTTTGCGCTTGGCATTCTTGGCCGAAAGCAAGTGACGCCGGGACGATTGCGAGCGCAAAACTTTGCCGCTTGCGGTAATCTTAAACCGTTTCGCGACCGATTTGCGAGTTTTGCTGCGAGCGATTGCCTTAGGCATGAGGCGCGAAAGATAGATGCCCCCGCCGGTATGACAAATCCTTTTTTGGCTTTTGCTCGGCGCGGCGGCGAAAGTTCCAAATCTCAAATCCCAAGCCCCAAGCAAATTCCAAGGTTCAAATTTCAAATCTGCCTAATCGCTGCTCTTTACTCGCTAGTGGGAGCTTGAGGCTGGTTTGGGATTTGGAGATTGGAATTTGGGATTTCCATTGTGGCAGCTCATGCGCAGATTGATCCATGGAAACATCGCAGGCGAAGGTTCCGCGCGTTGTGATCATCGGCGCTGGCTTCGGCGGGCTTGAGGCCGCGAAGAAGCTGGCCTGCAAAGACCGTGCGCCTGACGGTGATCGACCGGACGAATTACCATCTGTTCCAGCCGTTGCTTTACCAGGTCGCGACCGCGGCGCTTTCGCCGGCAGACATCGCCGCACCTGTGCGCGCGGTTCTCAGTAAATGCAAAAACGTGGAAGTCGTGCTGGCCGAAGTGCAATCGATCGACGTCAGCGCAAAGAAAGTGAAGCTGACCGATGGCGAGGTCGAATACGATTATCTCATCGTCGCTACGGGCGCGCGGCATTCCTACTTCGGGCATCCGGAGTGGGAACGACTCGCACCCGGGTTGAAAAGCTTGGAAGACGCCGTGGAGATTCGCCGCCGCATTTTGATGGCATTCGAATATGCTGAGAGAACTTCAGACGAAGCCGCACGCAAAGCCGCAATGACATTCGTGATTGTCGGCGGTGGACCGACCGGCGTGGAAATGGCCGGCGCGATTGCTGAGATCGCGCGTTACACCCTGGCCAAGGATTTTCGCCACATCGATCCTTCGCAGGCACGGGTGATCTTGGTCGAAGGCGAACCAAAAGTGCTCGCATCATATCCCGACGACCTGCGCGATAGCGCAATGAAACAGTTGGCCGACCTTGGCGTGGAAGTGCGAACCGGCATTCACGCGTCAAATCTTTCGGACCAGGGCCTGCAGGTTGGCGACCAATTCATTCCATCCCGGGTGAAAATCTGGGCGGCCGGGAACAACGCGTCTTTCGTCGGCAAATCGTTAGGCGTGCCGGTCGATCGGGTGGGGCGCGTGATGGTCAACAACGATCTGACGATTCCGAATTATCCGGAAGTGCAGGTCATCGGGGATCTCGCGAATTTTCCATATCAAACCGGCCAACCTTTGCCCGGAGTCTCGCCAGTTGCGATGCAACAAGGCCGTCACGCCGCGCGAAATATTCTGATGATGATCGACGGCGAAAAGTCGCAACGCTTTTGGTATTTCGACAAGGGCAGCATGGCGACGATCGGCCGGAACAAAGCGGTCGCCGACTTGAGACTCGTCCACTTGAAGGGATTTCCGGCCTGGTTGGCCTGGTTGTTCGTCCACATCCTTTTTCTCGTCGGATTTCGAAACCGTTTCGTGGTGCTGTTTCAGTGGGCCTGGGCCTATTTGAGTTTCAATAAAGGCGCACGATTGATCACGCGAAACTTCCGATCCGAGCAAAGACCGCCGGCGTGAAAACAGTTAACGATTTAAAGACTCGCTCGGCATCGCTGGCAACCACGAAACGCGATCGCTAAAGCTCTGAATCACTAAATCGCTAAATGGGTCTGAAAATCGGGATAATCGGCGCTGGCGCAGTCGGAACCTATTACGGCGCCAAGCTTGCCTATGCCGGAAGTGACGTGCATTTCTTGATGCGCGGGGACCTCAGCGACGCCCGGACTAGCGGAATTTTCGTTCGTGGCGCGGGAGAAAACTTTCGAGTCGCCAAAGTCAATTGTTACAATTCCACGAAAGAGATCGGGCCGTGTGATCTGGTGATTGTCGCGGTAAAAACAACCTCGAACGGCGATCTTGTCGACCTTGTTCCCCCACTCCTTCACGAACGAACTATGATGCTCACTTTGCAAAACGGCTTGGGTAACGAAGAATTCCTGGCCGCAAATTTCGGCGCGGATCGAGTGCTTGGCGGACTTTGTTTCATTGCCGTGGAGCGACACTCCAAGGCCGAAGTCGAACGTTACGCCTACGGTCAGCTAATTCTTGGCGAATTCGGTCGTCCCTCTCAACCTCGAACGCACGAAGTGGCAGCCGAATTCACCCCGGCAAATGTCCGTTGCACGGTGACCGAAGATCTCGCCCTTGAGCGGTGGCGAAAATTGATCTGGAACATTCCATTCAATGGGCTCTCCATCGTGGCCGGCGGAATCGACACGGCCGCGATACTCGGCCACAAAGACCTGCGTGAACTGACGCTTGCATTAATGGCGGAAGTGATTGCAACGGCCAACAAATGCGGACACGCACTGCCGAGCGATGCCTGGCGCAAACATATTGAGCGGACCGAATCCATCGCCGGATACAAACCGTCAACCTTGAGCGACTGGGAAGCTGGCCGGGCGTTGGAAGTGGAGGCGATTTGGGGCGAACCCATTCGACGCGCCGCGGCCATCGGCGCACAAATGCCGCGCACGGAAACGATTTACCTGTTTCTGAAGGAGCTGGACGAGCGTCGCCGAGCCTTATGAAAATCAAAGCTCGGCCAATCCCGCACGTTGAAGCTCGCAACCTGCAGCGGAGAATCACCGTCAATGCTGTCGATCTTCAACGGTTCGCGCAAAAAGCAGCCGCGCTTTGTCTCCAGTTTCCAACCAGGAAAAAAACGGACCTTCAACAGTTGGAACAGATTTCAGTGTTGATTATCTCCAATCGGCGGATGGCCGCGTTGCATCGTCGGTTCATGAACGAACTGGGTCCGACTGATGTGTTGACGTTTCGGCACGGCGAAATTTTCATCAGTGTTGAAGTAGCGGTTCGCAACGCGCGCCGATTCGGAAACGCTCTCGCCCGCGAGCTCGAGCTCTACGTTGTCCATGGTCTCCTTCACCTGAATGGGTTCGACGATCGGGATCCGGCCGGCATGCGAAAAATGCGCGCGGCCGAGAAAACGATTCTCCACAGGCTGCGTCGCTAACAGGTTTGAACTGAAGGCGCGCTGTGATAGCATTTTTTAATGAGCGCGCGGCCAGCCCGGGACGGGTCGATGGCGAGGAAGGAATCTCCGCGGTGAACGAGACGGAGATCGAACGAGGTTCTGCTTCCACCATTGAAGCACCATCGAAGGAAACCGAGACGCGCGACAAAGAAGAGCTCGACGTGCCGTGGCAGGTCGTGGTGCACAACGACCCGGTGAACTTGATGACCTACGTGACGATGGTCTTTCAGCGCGTGTTCGGTTATCCGCGCGAAAAAGCCGAGCGACACATGCTGGAAGTGCATCACAAGGGCCGTTCGATTTTATGGTGCGGCGTACGCGAGCGCGCTGAGTTTTACGTCCAGCAGCTGCACGGTCATCTCCTGCTCGCGACCCTCGAAAAAGTTGTTTGATATGGAGATTTGCCGAAAAGGTGACGCGTTGGAGATTTCCGACCTCGATCCTTTTCTGGCCGAGCTTTTCCGACAAATCCCTGGAAGCGCCAAATTTGATGGCATGCCCGAAGCCGAAGCCCGCTTGTTCAGCCGGCCTTCGGCGGAAGAAGAGATTTGCGCGGAGTGGAAGAGCTACGTCGAACCGGAATTGCGACGGCTTTTTCGCAGCGCAACCGAAACGGTCGCCGACGATCTCAGGCAGTTAAACGGAGATGAAAAATCGCTTCGCAATCGCACGCTTGCCATTCCATTCGAACATGCGGATGCCTGGCTGAGTGCGCTCAATCAGGCCCGGCTGGTAATCGCGACCAAATACAAGTTCTCCGACGAGGAACTGAACGACCACGATCGCTCCCCGATTGGTTCGCGCCGCGACCTCGGGCTATTTCAGGTCAATCTCTACGGCTTTCTCCAGGAATTTATTTTGCGGGAAATGCAATCGGGCTAGCGGCGCAATTCTATCAGAAGTTGAAGAATGCGGTCACTCCCCGCGGGGATTCGCCAGGGGCGAGATTACTTTGGCGGCGAAGTGGACTGGCGTTGGCTACGCTCCCTGACCATCGACATCAAGCGCTCCTTGATTGCGGCCGACGCTGTGACCGGCTTAAGACTGAGAGCAAAAGCTTCGTGCAGGCTGTAACACTGATTGATGAACTCTTCGGCGGCGGCGCCGTACTGTTTGCGGGCAGCTTCGAACTCCTGCAGCTCTTCGGGTTCGAGAGCACCAATGACGTAAAGCCGCGCGCTGTTCTGGAACTGCTCAAAGCTCATCTTTTAACTCCTTCAAACTTTCGTAGATCTTTTTCAAGCCTAGCTCCAGGCGGGTCTTTACCGTGCCCAAGGGTATATTCGTATGAACCGCGATTTCGCGCTGGCTCATCCCCTGAAAAAATGCGAAATCGATCACCTGCTGCTGAGCTTCCGGCAATGAACGGATGACTTTTGCCATCAACGCGCGGGTATCGCCGGCTCTAATATCCTCCGCGGTAGTGTTTTGTACCCAGGCAAGTGGCTGCTGCTCCGGTTCGGCCTTAAGCCGTTCTTCCGCCCGGGCGTAGGCCTGCTTTTTTCGCAACGCGTCAATCGCGCGCCGCCGGGCGAGTGTGACCATCCACCCCAGTGGCTTGCCTTTTTGCGCGGAAAAATTTTTCGCACGGTTCCAGATTTCCAGGAACACCTCCTGAAGCAAATCGTCGGCCTCGGTTTCGTTATGAATGATCCGCAAGACCAGCGCTTTCACGATTCCGCCGTAACGATCATAGAGTTGCGAAAACGCATCCGGGTCGCCTGCCTGGATCGCGGTCATGAGTTCGACATCCGTTGGCGTAGCGGAGGCAGGCTGCTTCGCGGCTACCAATGATTTCTTCTCCGATACGATGTCGATCTCCGAAGCTGTCGTGCCTTCCGTCCTGGAATCGGACGCCGAAGCCATGTTCAAGTTCTAGTTCCATCGGCGACGGGCGTCTACCGATTTCCCCGCCGGAGCGCACTTGGATCGCTGATAAATCTTGACCCTCGCACAACATCCCGAATACGATCTCGCCCTCAATGCAGCTTCATTAAGACGCTGCAACAAACCAACTTAATTCACATGAAAATCATCGTCCCTTTTTTTGCGTCCCTTTTCCTCGCCGCCATGACGTTCGCGCAGGAGGAATCGCCAGCGCCAACCGAATCGACTGCGCCCGCGGCGGAAGAGAAGCCGTCAGCTAATGTTGAAACGGCTCCCGAGATCACACCTTCGGAAGCAACCGCACCCGCTTCTAAGTCGAAAGAAGAACCCATGGTAACGCCAGCTCAGGCCAAGGCAGCCAAAAAGGAAGCATCTGCGACCACCACAACAGCTGCAAAACCTGCAGCCGCCAACGCTGCGAAACCTGCAACCGCCGCAGCTGCCGGCAAGAACATGAGCGTTAAAGACATGGAGAACTCGTGGGAAGCTTCGGTTGCCAAACACGACTACACGACTGTTGACGGATACATCGCCGCTGACTTCACTGGCGTGTCTTCTAAAAACAAATTTGTCGGCCGGTCTGAAATACTCTCCGAATATAAGGGCGATAAAGACACTTATAAGTCCGCCAAGAATGAAAGGCTCAACATCAAAATGTACGGTAACAACGTCGCCGTTGTCACTGGTCGAGCCCGGGAAGTCGGAACCGGCAAGGACGGAAAAGCTTTCGACCGCACGTTCCTGTTCACCGACACCTGGATGATGCGCGGCGGTAAATGGCAATGCGTCGCCTCGCAGAGCAGCAAGATTAAGGGTTAATCTCACGTTTTGGTTGTTTTGAAAGCGGCCGTGGAAACGCGGCCGCTTTTTTTTCACCAAGTCAGCGATTATGAATCTCCGCCAACTGTCAAAACCGACAATTGCGCGGCACGCCGGGTGCGGCAAAGGTTAACGTTATGCCGCAGACCGAGGCCAACGACCCCCTTTGGTACAAGGACGCAATCATCTACGAATTGCATGTCAAAACATTTCACGATAGCGACGGCGACGGCATTGGAGATTTTCGCGGGCTGATCGAGAAGCTCGATTATTTAAGAGAGCTTGGCATCACCGCGATCTGGTTGCTCCCATTCTATCCGTCGCCGCTTAAAGATGACGGTTACGACATTGCCGACTACTTCGATGTCAATCCAAACTACGGCACGCTCGAGGATTTCCGCGCGTTTCTCAGTGAAGCGCACAAACGCGGACTGCGCGTCATCACCGAACTTGGTGATCAATCACACGTCCGACCAAAATCCGTGGTTTCAAAAATCGCGCCGCGCACCACCGGGCTCTCCCGAGCGTGAGTTCTACGTTTGGAGCGATACGCCCGAAAAATACAACGAGGCGCGAATCATTTTTAAAGATTTCGAAACATCGAACTGGGCGTGGGATCCCGTCGCCAAGGCGTACTACTGGCACCGGTTTTATTCGCACCAACCTGACTTAAATTTCGATAACCCCGCAGTCCACGAGGCGGTTGAAAAAGTTTGCGACTTCTGGTTGTCGATAGGCGTCGATGGATTGCGCCTCGACGCCGTGCCTTATCTTTACGAGCGCGAGGGCACGAACTGCGAAAATTTACCGGAGACCCATGCCTACTTGAAGAAACTGCGGGCGCATGTCGATCAAGAGTTCCCCGGACGCATGTTGCTCGCCGAAGCGAACCAGTGGCCGGAGGACGCGGTCGCATATTTCGGCAACGGCGACGAGGCGCACATGAGTTTCCACTTCCCGCTCATGCCGCGCATGTTCATGGCCCTGCAAATGGAGGATCGGTTTCCGATCATCGACATTCTCGACCAGACGCCGCCGGTCCCGGAAAACTGCCAATGGGCGATGTTTTTGCGCAATCACGACGAGCTCACGCTCGAAATGGTCACGGACGAGGAACGCGACTATATGTGGCGCGTTTACGCGAACGATCCGCACGCGCGAATTAATCTCGGAATTCGGCGCCGGCTCGCGCCGTTGCTCGCAAACAACCGGCGCAAAATTGAGCTACTGAATGCGCTCCTGTTTTCCATGCCCGGAACGCCGATCATTTATTACGGCGACGAGATCGGTATGGGCGACAATATATATCTCGGCGATCGCAATGGCTGCCGGACGCCGATGCAATGGAGTCCCGACCGTAATGCCGGTTTTTCCGGGGCCAATCCGCAGCAGCTCCATCTGCCGGTCATCATCGATCCCGAATATCATTACGAAGCAATTAACGTCGAAAATCAGCAGAAGAACTTGTCATCGCTGCTTTGGTGGACACGCCGAGTCATCGCTATGCGCAAAAACTTCAAGGCGTTCTCGCGCGGCACAATTGAATTTCTGTTTCCCGAAAACGCCAAGGTCCTCGCGTTTTTGCGGCGCTACGAAAACGAAACGGTGCTTGGCGTCGTCAACCTCTCACGATTTTCCCAATTCGCTGAGCTCGATCTTTCCAAATTCGCCGGTTCGGTGCCCATGGAAATTATCGGCCGCAGTCCATTCCCACCCATCAAGAAGGCACCCTATTTCCTGACGCTCAACGGACATTCGTCATATTGGTTTCTTCTCCAACCGCAAAGCAAACGCGAGCGCGCGGCCAAAAAACGCATTGTCCCGACGATCAACGCTGCGCCAGAATTGGAAGCGCTCCTGGCTGACGGTCAACGCGAAAAAATCGAAAACGAAATCCTGCCGGAGTACATCGCGACCTGCCGCTGGTTCGGCGCCAAGGCGCGTACCTTGCGCGAAATGCGCGTGCGCGAACACTCCCCAATTTCCTCCGCGCCAAACACAGCGCAATTTTGGATCGTAGAAGTCAGTTATCTCGACGGCCCGACAGAAAACTACGCGTTGCCGGTCAAGATCGCGCCCGCCGAAAAGGCTAAAGGCATTACCCAATCTGCGCCGCATGCCGTCATCGCGCAGTTCATGGACGGCTCGATCCTGTTCGACGCCGTGTGGGACAATGAATTCCGCGAAAAACTTTTCCGGCTCATGCTGGACGGACAACCTGCCAACGGTCGGAACGGAAAACTCGTTGGCGCGCTCAGTCCACGGGTCGGTCAAGTCACCGGCGTTCCATCTTCGAATGTTCTCGGCGCCGAACAAACCAACTCGTCGATGCTTTTCGCTGACAAGTTCTTCCTCAAGCTTTATCGAAAACTTGAAGACGGCGTGAACCCGGACGTCGAGGTGACGCGTTTTCTCACCGAGCGCGCGAAGTTCGACAATGTCCCGGCTTTCAGCGGCGCGATCGAATATCGCCGCGAAAGAGCGCAGCCCACCGTCGTTTGCCTTTTGCAGGACGCCGTGCTCGCGGAAACCGATGCCTGGATCATGACACTCGACCACGTTGGGCGTTACTATGAACGAGTCCTCGGTCGAAAAGCCGAGCTGCAGAATGAAACGACGCCCGCGGCCGCGCTCATCGAAGAACTTGTTGGCGGCATTTATCCCGAAAAAGCAAAACTGCTCGCCCAACGCACCGGCGAACTGCATCTCGCGCTCACCTCCGTCCGCGACGATCCCGCGTTTGCGCCCGAGCCATTTAACGCCATGACCCAGCGTTCGGTTTTTCAAAGCATGCGTGGGCTATTGCGCAGAAATTTCGACGCATTGAAAAAGAAGTTGAAGGACATCCCGGATAATCTTCAGGAGGAAGCCAGCGAGGTTCTCGGCACTGAGAGAGAAATTCTGGCGCGCGAAAAACGCCTCCTCGATCGGAAAGCTAACGCCGCCAAAATCCGGATCCACGGCGATTATCACCTGGGCCAGGTCCTCTACACCGGGAAAGATTTCGTCATTCTCGATTTCGAAGGCGAACCGGCGCGCCCATTGAGCGAGCGCAAACTCAAACGCTCGGCGTTACGCGACGTTGCCGGAATGATGCGCTCGTTTCAATACGCCGCCTACAGCGCGCTTTGGCAACCAGCCATGCGCACCGAAGACATTCCGTTCCTCGAGCGCTGGGCCGACATCTGGTACCGGCTCATGAGCAGCGTGTTTCTCCAGAACTATTTAGATGCGACTGCCGGCGCCGCGTTTGTCCCGAACAATTTCGAAGATTTCCAGATTCTTCTTGAAGCCTACCTTCTCGACAAAGCCGTCTACGAAATCGGCTACGAACTCAACAATCGCCCCGATTGGGTCATCATCCCAATCCGCGGCATCAAACACATTCTGAAAGCCGCTTAATAACTAGCCACAGATCGAGACGGATTAAGAATTCTGTTTGTGTAATCTGTGAAAATCTGTGTGAATCTGTGGCTCAAATCCTATGAACGACTATCTCGATAAGATCGACAGTGACATTGCGGAAAAGCATCTCTTGAAGCACCCGTTTTATCTCGCCTGGGCGCGCGGGGAACTGAGCAAAGAGGCGCTGATGGATTACGCGAAGCAGTATTATCATCACGTCGCCGCATTCCCGACGTATCTCTCGGCCGTACACGCAAAGTGCGACGATCAATCAACGCGGAAACAAATTCTTTCCAACTTGATCGACGAAGAAGCCGGGTCACCGAATCATCCGGAGCTTTGGAAGCAATTCGCGAATGCGCTCGGCGTGGACGATGTCGACCTTGAGAAAACAGAGAAGCAATCCGAGACGAAAAATTTGATCGAAACGTTTCGCTCGGTTTGCGGCGAGAAATCAACAACCGAAGGGTTGGCTGCGCTTTACGCTTACGAAAGTCAGATTCCGGCGATTTGTGAATCGAAGATCGACGGCTTGAAAAAGTATTACGGCTTCAAAGATCCGAAAGGTTACGAATACTTCTCGGTCCACATCGAAGCCGACAGGGAGCATTCCGCCGCTGAACGCGAAATGCTGAGCGCGTCGATCGACAATGGGACTGCCGACAGTGTGCGAGCGTCGGTCAGGTGCGTGCTCAATGCGCTCTGGGAAATGCTCTCCGGCGTTTGCCGCCGTCACGCGATAGCGTGTTGAGCTAATGCAAAATTCGCTTTTCGAAACTTGACCGTTTTAAACGGTCAAGTTTCGAGTCGCTGCGAAAGTTCGTCTACCGCGGGCGTGCTGAGCAGTCCTTTGACTAATCGTTATCGATTTCCTCCAAACCCTGGTCGCGCGGGGTGATGCCTTCGGCCATATCGACATGGAAGCTCTGTTTCACTTTCATGGTTCCGAAAGTTAGATCCGCGTTGTAATCCCCCGCCGGCAAAAGCCGTTTCGGATCGTCGCCTCCGTATTCGGTGATGACGTCCTTGCTCGGGCGCAGGTCCCAATTCAATCGCGTGAATCCGGGCGTGCCGGGCGCTTTGAGGTTTGCCACTGGTTGCCCGTTCGATTTCGTGATCGCGATTTTGATTTCGTCCCCCGTGAATTCCTTGACCCAAACCGTAAAGAGCGCGCCTTCAGGCGGATTTTGGCCGCGATAAATGCCTTTGCCGTTTGAATCGACAAATCCGGGCTGCAAATACGCGCCGGTCACGGAGCGAACACTAAACAGGTGCGCCGGTTTGGCTTCGATCTCAGGAGTGAATTCTCGAAATGGCACGCTGTCGTCCAGAATCGCAATGCTTCGACCGTGCGTTGCAATCACCAGGTCGGACGTGCGCGGATGAATTTGAATGTCATCCACGCGCACCGGTGGAACGTCTCCGATCCGAACCCAATGCGCGCCTTGATCGAACGACGCGAACAACCCGAAGTGGGTTCCGGCATAAAGCAATTTCGGATTCACCAAATCCTGACGAACAACTTCCACCGGATCGTTCGCCGGTAGATCACCCGTCACCGATTGCCAGGTTTTACCGAGATCGGCTGTGCGCACGATCAGCGGCCGATCGTCACCGCTGCGATACGCGTTCAGCGCAACGTAAGCAACATTGGGATCCTGACTTGAGGGATCGATACAAACGACCCATTGGCCGCGCGCCGGCTCGGGCAAATTATTCGTCAACTCGGTCCATTTGCCTCCTTCGTTTTCGGTAACCCAAAGCCGCCCATCATCGGTTCCGGCCCACAACATTCCCGCGCGCTTTGGCGACTCAGCCAATGAAAAAACTACGCCATAGTTTTCCGCACCACTGCCGCTGGCAGTCGTTCTTGCCGGATCGTTGTGACTGAGATCAGGGCTGATGACCGAATATTTTTCCATTTGATCGGTCAGCTTGAAAATGCGGTTACCGCCAAGATAAATCACGCCTGGCGAATGCCGGCTCATGATCATCGGCGAATTCCAATGAAACCGGTAACGCGGCTGACCTTCGGTTGGTTCTGGACGTAATCGCCGCAGTTCGCCGTTGCGCAAGTTGATTCGATGAACTTCTCCTTGCTGACTCTCGGCATAAAATGTGTCGCGATCTTTGGGATCAAATTGAACATAAAATCCGTCGCCACCGGCCAGCGCAGTCCAATCGGAGTTGCGAATCTGCTCTTTGCTTTGCACGGCGCTCGGGCCAACCCAGTTCTCGTTGTCCTGCAAACCGCCGGCGATCCGAAAGTACGGTTTCGAATCATCGAGCGATATCCGGTAAAATTCGCCCGCCGGAAACTTATTGAGATGGTCCCAATTTTTCCCGCCGGCAAAGCTCTGATAAAGACCGCCGTCAGTTCCGAGCAGTAAACGAAGACAAACCGGCGGCTTGGGCGGTTTATTCTTGTCTTCCGGTTTCGGCGGCTTTGGCGGAGGCGCGCTATTGGGTTGAATGGCAAGAGCGTGGCAATCGGGATGCACTTTTTCAGTCAGATCCTCCCGGAAGTTTTTGCCGCCGTCATCCGAGACGAGCAGAGCAAACTCGAGGAGGTAAACCCGTTGATCGTTCACTGGATCGATCCGGATCTGACTGAAATAAAAGGGACGCGGATCAACCGCGCTCATCCGAGCCCAATGCTCGCCGCCATCTTCCGATCGAAACACGCCGCCGTTCTTGCTTCGAAGATCGGCCAGTTGACCGGCACCGCCGGCATAACTTTGCACCACCGCCATCACAATATTCGGTTTGTTCGCGGCAACGGCGAGACCGATCCGTCCCGTTTGGACTGGAAGGCCGCCGCTCAATTTTTTCCAGCTTGCTCCACCGTTCGTGCTTTTGAAAATGCCACCGACATCTTCGCCGTTCGTCGCCGACGGCCCGGAAGTGAAACTCCATGGCGTGCGCTGGCGCGCGTAAAGTGCAGCGTAAACTGTTTGCGAATTGTTGGGATCGAGGACCACATCGCCACAACCGGTGCGCACGTTGTGAGGCGCGGGCGCCTGTAACACTAGTTTCCACGTTTTTCCGCCGTCAGTTGTTTTATAGAGACCACGCTCCCCGCCGTCCGCCCACAAATGTCCCATTGCCGCGACATACGCGACGTCCGGATTTTTTGGATCGACCACGATACGCGCAACGGTGCGGCTGTCTTTCAATCCAACATTCGTCCAATGCTCGCCGCCATCAGTGGTTCGATAAACGCCATCGCCCCAATCGGATGAGTTCCGATCGTTCGCTTCACCGGTGCCGACCCAGATTGCGTCCGAATCCGATGGAGCAATTGCAATCGCACCAATCGACAGATCCGGTTGTTTGTCGAAAATTGGATCAAAGGTAACGCCGGCATCGCCTGATTTAAAAATTCCACCGTGTCCCAGGGCTACGTAAAAGACGAATGGGTTCCGGGGATCGATCGCGATGTCGGAAACACGTCCGCTCATAACGGCCGGGCCAATCGCGCGCGCTTTGAGATTTTTGAAAAGCACGTCGGTTAATTGCGCTACTCCGGAAGCCGGCGCCGGCGTCACAGAAGCCGACAACGGCGGCGTTGTGCTCACGGGCGAAGCAGCGGCCGGCGAACCGCCACGCCCCGGCGGCGATTCTTCCTGTGCGAAAGAAAGAGTACTAATTAAGAGCGCGAAGAAAAAAGCGATTCGAATGCTCATAGGTTTGAGAAGAAATCATGACGGTTTGCGCGCCAAGGGCAAGCGCGCTAGCGGCCAAAAGGCCAGGCAACACCCCACAACTGACGGCCTTTGCAGCAGTAAAAATGCAGGTATATCGTTTTCAAATCTATGACGCAGGCCGTGTTGGAGGGAAAGGTTGGTGTTGTTTTCGGTGTCGCGAACAAGCGGAGCATCGCATGGGCAATCGCCCAGGCGTGGGCAAACGCCGGCGCGCGCTTAATCTTTAATTATCAGGGCGAGCGCCTCAAAGAGAACGTGGAAGAACTTGCGGCTACGTTCGGCGAAAAAACGCCGCTGTTTCCATGCGACGTTTCCAGCGACGCCGAGATCAAGACGTTTTTCAAAGAAGTGCGCGCCGAAACCGATCGGGTGGATCTTTTGCTTCATTCCGTAGCATTCGCTCCCAAGGAAGCGCTCGAAGGCGACTTCGTGAGCACAACGCGCGATGCCTTCCGCATGGCTCACGATATCAGCGCCTATTCACTGGTCGCGCTCGCGCGCGAAGCCTCACCGATGATGACAAACGGCGGGAGCATTCTGGCGATGACCTACTACGGCTCGGAAAAAGTCGTGCCGCATTACAATGTGATGGGCGTAGCCAAGGCTAGCCTTGAAGCGTCCACCCGCTACCTCGCGTACGATTTGGGTCCCAAAAAAATCCGCGTGAACTGCATCTCGGCCGGGCCGGTCCAAACCCTTGCCGCGCGCGGCATTAGTGGGTTCTCGCAGATGTTGAAACATTATCAGGAACGCGCACCGCTAAAGCGAAGTTGTGATCCAGCCGAGCTGGGCGCGACCGGCGTTTTCCTGGCAAGCGACGGTGCCGCAGCGATCACCGGCCAGGTAATTTACGTCGACGGTGGTTACCAAATCATGGGAATGTAGCCATGGTCGATCGGCCAAAAGAGAGAACCCCGGAAACATGATTGCGCGAATTTGGCATGGCTGGACTTCACGTGAGAACGCGGAGAAATACGAAAAACTCTTGCGCGAAGAAGTTTTGCTCGAAATCGCAAAGCGTTCTATCCCCGGCTACAAGGGCGCGGAGCTTTTTATTCGCGAAGCTGAAAACGACGAAATGGAATTTATTACCCTGCTCCGTTTCGAGAGCCTTGACGCCGTCAGAATTTTCGCGGGCAAGAATCACGAGCAACCGGTGATCCCGCCCGAATGCAAGAAGTTCCTCAAGCGGCACAGCGAAAAGTCGCGTCACTACCGAATCATCCCGATTAATTAGATGTCATTGGCGGACGAACTCGGGCAGTTGCTCGGCAGCGCCGCCATTGCCGATGATCCCGAAACATTGGCCGCCCATAGCGGTGACAAGTGGTTCGCGGCCGAAACGCCGGAAGTCGTTGTCTTCGCAAGATCGACATCGGACGTATCAAAGCTGCTGAAGTTTGCTTCTGAACGTAAAGTTCCCGTGACGGCGCGCGGCGCAGGATTCGGTTACGTCGGTAGCTGCGTGCCGGCGAAAAAAGGAATTGCCCTCTCCCTGATGCGAATGAACCGAATCAAGGAAATCAATTTCGCGGACGCGGTCGCGATTGTTGAACCGGGCGTCATTACTGCCGAGTTGAAAACGGCAGCGCGCGCCCAAAACCTATTTTATCCGCCCGATCCGGCGAGTATGAAGGACTGCAGTATCGGCGGAAACGTGGCTACCAACGCAGGTGGACCCCGCTGTTTGAAGTACGGCGTAACGCGCAATTACGTGATCGGTCTCGAGGTTGTTCTCGCGAGCGGTGATGTTTTGCGAACCGGTGGCCGCGTTCACAAGAACAAGACCGGCTTCGATTTGATCAGCCTTTTTGTGGGATCGGAAGGAATGCTCGGCATCGTCACTGAAATCACGCTCCGATTGCTTCCGCTACCGCCCGCGCGGGCCACCCTGTCGGCGGCGTTCGCGAGAATGTCTGAAGCCGCGGCATCGGTGCAGGAAATTTTCGCCAACGGATTCTTGCCGGCAGCGCTCGAGATCGCCGACAGCTTCACGCTCGAGGCGGCCCGAAAAGATTTGGGCCATGCGATTGTTCCCGCCGGCAACGCGCATTTGCTGGTAGATCTTGACGGCCAGCCGGAAAGCGTGCGCGCCGAGGCGGGTGCGATCCGAAAGTTGATTCGAGCCAGAAAACCAAACGCCCTTGAGATGGCGACGGGCGAAGAAGATTGCGAAAAACTTTGGACCCTCCGCAGGCAGTTCAGTAATTCGCTGCGCGCGACCGGCCTGACGAAACTCAACGAGGACGTGGTCGTTCCGCGCAGTCACATTGTCGACCTCGTCGAGTTCGCGGAAAAGCTGAGTGCGAGATCAGAATTCCCAATCGCGTGTTTTGGTCACGCCGGCGACGGCAATATTCACGTGAACATCATGGCCGATCGTTACAATCGCGATGCCGCGGTTCGCGAAAAAGTCGAACGCGCGCTCGACGATCTCTTTGAACGGGTCCTGGCGTGGGGCGGCGTGATCACCGGTGAACACGGAATTGGCCTGGCCAAGAAACGCTGGTGGCCGGACGCAACCAGTGAACCAGTTCGCGAAATGCACCGCAAATTGAAGACGGTCCTCGATCCAAACGGCATTCTAAATCCGGGAAAATTTGTTGACTAAGTGGCATTTACGTCGAAAGTCACCACCTCGCTTCGCTGATTAAGGCTCAGGCCGCTGGCGCGGTCTGGTTCGAATTTTTTCGCCTGGCGTAGCGTCTAACCATACGGCAGCGCGTTGTGCTGCCCGTGTTTCATGAAACCTGGAAAAATTACACATACTATTGCCGCTTTGCTCTCGTCGGTCTCGGCCCTGTTTGGTCATGGGATCATGACCAAAGAAGAGCCGATCAAGACGAAGCTAACCAAGAAGTCCGACACAAAATCGGACGAATCCATTGTCAGCATTAATTCCCTCGCCTTCGCGCCGAACCATTTGAGATCGGGGCCGCCTTCGCCTGGCACTCGGTACCCGTGGAAGCAGCAGATTGTGACCACAATCTTCTGGATTGGTGAGAAGCCGGCCGGGAATAACCCCGTGCCGAATCGAGCAAGCTCGTGGGATAAAGAGTGGTCCAGGAGTTACGGCGGTTTCGACGATCCGAGTCCAGCCCATCGAAGCGATTATACTCCAGTAAACTTCACGCCGCGCCAAAACCCATTTTACTGCGCGCTTCCTTACAATGACAAAGCCTCGACTGGCCACCGGCCGGAAGCAGCGAGGGTCGTTCCCTGGTTCAATGCGGCTTATCAAGGCCCGGGAGTTTCGGTGTGCAAAGACCGCTGGATCGCGATTCGTAAAGGAAACAAGGTCGCGTACGCACAGTGGGAAGACGCCGGACCGTTCCGCACCGATCACTGGCAATATGTTTTTGGCAACGAACGTCCTAAACCGAACCTGAACAAAGGCGCCGGCCTCGACGTCTCGCCCGCGGTGCGCGATTACCTCGGGTTAAACGAAACCGACGTGACAGACTGGCAGTTCGTCGAATTCAAGGACGTGCCGCGCGGACCGTGGTCGAAGTTGGGTGAGAACAACACGTTCGTCATCAACGACCGCAAAGGTAAAACGCGCTTGGCTGAAGCGAAGAAGCCAGGTCATCTTCGACTCCCGTGGGCATCCGAATGATCGCTGCTCCGTGCAGGTTCGACCTCAATGGTCGGACACTGATGGTGGCGGCTTCGCTCTTCGCTCGCTGACGCGCGTGTAAGCGAAGAAGAAGCCGAGGAAGCAGCCGGTGATGAGCAAAAATAGAAACAGGAACGCTGCGGAGCGGAGGGATTTGTTGCGCTGTTTCGCTTGGTCCCAACTCGTCCGCTTTTGAAGCAACTCTAACTCGAGCAGACGGGTCAATTGCTCCGCTTCGGCGGTCTTGGGGTCGAGCTTAACGGGTTCAGACATCTCCGTTGAAATCCGCAACTCCCGTGCCCGATCAACACCGGACATAGGCCGGGGTTTGCAGCACCTGTCGCGAGGAAACCTTTAAACGGTTTTCCGCCCGCCGAATCTGGCCGCGACCGCGCTGTGTCAGGAGTGCAGGGAGGGAGACGAATCTCCCGGTAAAGATTGCGTGTTCTGGCACCTTCGCTGCTGTTAAAATGCCTGTGCACGCTACCTTTTTTCAAAAAGTCATCATCTGTGCTGTCGCCGGATTCCTTGCCGCCTCGCTCATTCAATGGGCAAAGGTGTTCGTCGAAGGGGCCGACGATGCTCTAAATAAGGGCTACGCGCACCACGCGGTAATGTCCTCGCCCTAACGCGCACCCAAGAACGGATACGGCTCCGGACGCGCAGGCTCGACAAGTGCGCAACGCACCTTGCATCTGAGCCTTAATTAAACTGTATTAAACCAGCGTGAAGATTGGTTTTGCGCAGCTTAATCCAACGGTTGGCGATTTGCGGGGTAACTTCGACAAAATCGTTCAGTCTTACGAACGTCTCGCCACCGCCGGCGCCGACCTTGTCATTACGCCCGAGCTCGCAGTTACCGGCTATCCACCCCAGGACTTGGTTTTTAAATCGCGGTTCGTTCCCGAAACGCTCGAGATCGTGAAACAACTTCATGCCCGCGTGGGCAGCACCGCGTTGCTCGTGGGATTTGTCGATCGAAACGAAGGCCGTGGCCGGCCTTTTCACAATGCCGCCGCATTACTCGAGCGCGGCAAACCGGTCCGTGTCGCCCATAAATCGCTCTTGCCGACCTACGATGTCTTCGACGAAGACCGCTATTTCCAACCCGCCGCCAAAATTGAACCGTTCGATTGCGGCGGAAAGAAAATCGGCGTCACCATTTGTGAAGATATCTGGACCGAACATTATCTCCCCCGCCCGCTCTATGATTGCGAGCCGACGCGAAGTCTGATCGAGCAAGGCGCGGAGATCATTCTGAACCTGAGCGCGTCACCGTTCACGTTGCATAAGCCGGCGATTCGTTACGAAATGGTCGCCACACTGGCCCGCACCTACAAACGGCCAATCTTTTATTGCAATGCCGTCGGCGGCAACGACCAGCTTGTCTTCGACGGAAATTCCATCGCGGTAAACGCGTCTGGGAAATTGCTCGCGCAATTGCCCGCTTTTCGCCAGCACGAAGAAGTCGTCGATACCGATTCAACCGCTGCGTTTGAATTCCAGGAAGAACCAACGTCGAAACAGCTATTCAATGCGCTTTCGTTGGGCCTGTGTGACTATTTGCGAAAGTGCGGTTTCAAATCGGCGGTGCTCGGGCTCAGCGGAGGAGTCGATTCCGCGGTCGTCGCGACCATTGCCGCTGACGCACTCGGGCCCGAAAACGTAGTCGGCGTGTCGATGCCGAGCCAGTATTCGTCCCGCGGCAGCATTGATGACGCGAAAAAACTTGCCGAAAATCTCGGGATCAAATTGTTGCATATCCCAATCGCTGAAACTTTCGCCGTATTCAAAAGCCAGTTTAAGGACATCTTTTCCGGCCGGCCGGAAAATGAAACCGAGGAGAACATGCAGCCGCGTTTGCGGGCGATGACTCTGATGGCGCTGTCGAACAAGTTTGGCCATTTGGTCCTTTCGACCGGCAATAAAAGCGAGCTCGCAGTCGGCTATTGCACGATTTACGGGGACATGGCCGGAGGACTGGCCGTAATTAGCGACGTGCCAAAGACGATGATCTACGACTTGGCGCGCTGGATAAACCGCGAAAAAGAAATCATCCCGAACGCGACAATCGAAAAACCGCCCAGTGCAGAGTTGAAACCGAACCAGAAGGACCAGGATACATTGCCGCCGTATGAAATTCTCGACGATATCCTGCGGCTTTACGTCGAAGAAAATTTGAGCGCGCGCGACGTCATTGCTCACGGCTTCGATGAAAAAACGGTACGCTGGGTCCAGCGCCGAGTGGATTTGAATGAATACAAACGCGAACAAGCCGCGCCCGGATTGAAAGTCACCTCCCGGGCGTTCGGTCTCGGCCGCCGCATGCCCATCGCCCAAAAATACGTCGACTGAATGTTAGACGATATACCGCGACCGCAGCAGAACAGTTATCTGCTCTAGACCACGGACCGGATCATCGCTGTGCGAGAGAAGCTTATGAACATTGCCGCACTTCGCTCAATTAGCCCCGCAGTGTTGGTCCTTTTGGTCGCTGGAACTGGCTGTAATCGGCCCAAGCAGGCATCGTCAGAATGGAATGCGACTCCGACGCCTCAGGAGGTCCGCGCGAGCATTACTGCACACGCGCCGGATGCATTTTATGATCCGCCACCGGACGGTTCGCACCAGCCTGGCGCGTTGCTGCGGAGTGAGCCGCTCAGAAACGTTATGCTGCCAGCCGGAATCCGGGGCTGGCGTATTCTTTATGCAACGACTGTGGACGACAACACGCCAGCGACGGCTGTCGCGACCGTGTTCGCGCCGACTCATCAATTTACGGGCCCACGGCCTGTCATCGCGTGGCAGCACGGCACAACCGGCTTGCTGCAGAAATGTATGCCGTCACTTATTTCGGCGCCGACGGTAGGAATCCCGGGGTGCGACCGAATCGTAACAGCTGGCTGGATCGTGGTCGCGACAGATTACTCTTTCGCGGAGAAGGGTGGCCCGCATCCTTATCTGATCGGCGAAGGTGAAGCGCGCGGCGCACTCGATTCGGTCCGGGCGGCGCGGCAGATGTCGGAGATTACGCTCGATAAACGCGTGGTGGTGTGGGGTTACTCACAGGGCGGCCATGCAGCACTCTGGATCGGCATTGTGGGACCTGCCTACGCACCGGAACTTGAAATCCTCGGCGTCGCGGCAATCGCACCGGCCGCGAACATTAGGAATATACTCGCGATCAACGTGGCGATGGACAAGCGGTTTGGACCGTATGTCGCTCTGGCTTACAGCCGGTTCTATCCTGACATCACATTCGAACAAGCGATTCGCCCCGAAGCGCTCCAAGCCGCGCGTCAAATGACAAACTTATGCGATTTCCTGCCACCGGAGGATTCGGAACGCATCGAGGCACTGGCGGAGACGTTCGATGGTCCCGCGCTGGCAACGAGCTCGAACAAAGCGCTTCAAGCCCGGATTGAGCATAACACGGCGAGCGGTCCGATAAAGGCTCCGGTTTTGATTGCACAAGGCCTCTCCGACACCGCGGTGCCGCCGTCTGCTACCGACGCCTATGTCGAAGAGCGCTGCTCTACGGGTCAACAACTCGAGTATTGGACATTCGCCGGACTCGACCATTTCACGATTGTCCACCCAGGTTCGCCCCTCGAGGAAATGCTCATCAAGTGGACGGCGGCGCGCTTTGCAAACGAGCCCCAACCGGGCGGTTGCGTCCGCAAGTCTTTCTGAATCGTCGCGTGGCCTCGAAGGGACCGGACTGCGTTGCTTACTCGTTAGGCAGTTAATTCGAGCGGATAGCCGTCGCCGGCCAGTATGAGCCTGGAGCCGGTGAGAAAGGCTCGGTTCGAAACGACGAACCGTTTTCGACACCACCCTGCTTTAGTTGTTTCACCGCCGTCGCTAGTTTTATTAGACCCTGCTCAATTTGAGCCTGCGACCAGGCAGCAAATCCAAACACAAATGCGGGATCCAGCTGGGCGTTGATGCAGAAGAAAGAAAGAGGGCGGGGCCAAACGCCGGCTTGTTCACGAGCACGCATAAATAACCCCAAATCTTCCCTGCGCCGCAGCCACCCGACGAAGTGCAAGCCGGCTGGCGTCACTTCCAGATCGAAATATTCGCCCAACCGTTTTTGGAATTGTTCGATAAAGAATAGGCGCCGCTGAGAATACAGTTCGCGCATCCGTTTCACATGGCTGAGGAAAAATCCTTCAGTGATAAAACGAGCCAGGGTAGCTTGATCAATCGCCGGGGAATGTTGATCCATCACAGCCCGCACCTTAACCAAGGTGTCGACGAGCTGGGGCGGCGCGATCAGAAAACCGAGACGCAGCGACGGGTAGAGGATCTTACTCATCGTGCCGGCATAAATCACCCGGCCCGCATTATCCAAACCTTGAAGACACGGCAACGGTGGCCCATCGAAACGAAATTCGGAATTATAATCATCCTCCAGGATGTAGCCGTCGTGCGATTCCGCGAACTCGATCAGAGCTTTCCGGCGCTTAAGACTCATCGTCACACCGAGGGGAAATTGATGTGATGGTGCGACGAAAATGAGTCGGGGAGAATGTTGCCGTGAGCACCTCCCGATTACCAGCCCCTCACGATCGATCGGCCGCGGGACCATTTTAGCTCCGACAAAAGCGAGAACATTGCGGGCCTGATGGAAGCCGGGATCTTCGATCCAGGCGACTTCACCCTGATTGATTAACGCGAGCGCGCACGTCAGCATCGCTTGTTGCATGCCGGCCACTGCTAGAATCTGGTCGGGATGACAATTGGCCCCGCGAAAGTCGCACAAGTAGGTAGCGATTGCCTTTCGTAGTTCGAGCTCGCCGCGGCTCGAAGCATAACGCAACAAGTGCGCTCCCTTTTTTGCTAAAACCTGCTCGCGCAAGCGTTCCCAAACGTCGATCGGAAATTCATCGACTGCCGGTAACCCCGCCACAAATGTAACCGATGGCGGGCCGGCAACCCCGACATCGAGTTCCCGGCCGGTGCGAGTATCGGTCATCCTGGTTACTCGTCGAGCGACCCGCGGCGAATGCTCGGTGCGGGTGGTGGCAACGGGTTTTGCAGCCTTCAGAAAAGTTGCCGGTAAATGATCGGCGACAAAAATGCCAGAACGTTCCCGCGCGTGAAGATAACCCTCGGACAGCAACTTTGAGAAAGCCTCGTTTACGGTCAGCCTGGAAATCCCGAGAGTTGCAGCCAGAACTCGTGACGAAGGCACACGGGAAGCGCTTGAATCAAAACTGCCGCTCTCGAGTTCTTCTCGTATTTGCCGATACAGTTGTTGGTAAAGCGGCTCGGACGACGTGCGATTCAGACGTACCATTTCAAACGACATGACTAAACGACGCCGGCGCTTCCTTGGAGCGGAAGGGTCTTTGCGCCGGTAGGTCGCGCCATTCATCTTCACAACACTATCTTCGCACCCAGAGAATTTTTTCTCAAGAGACGCTGCGCACCTCAAGATCCCTTGTCCCTGCGATAAGCGAAACTGGTCTGCCTTCTTAGTGCAATCTGGCCATAGCTGGGGCGCCTTCCAGTGGAATAGGCTGCATTACATAACAAAAACGAACTATGAAAAATACTTTGTCTAAAACTCACACCAAAACCTTTAATTCTGTTGTTTCGCCGAATTTGCGAATCACGCTTTGCCTGGTCCTGTGCACGTTGGGTCTAACCCTTTCCGTGAACGCCGGCGACAAGATAACGTGCTTCGCGACCTTCGATGCACCGCGCGCAGGCACAGCGGCAGGTCAGGGAACCTTCCCGAGTGGCATAAACAATTCCGGGGCGATCACCGGATTCGTTCGGGACAGCAACGCTGCCCGGCACGGCTTTCTGCGCACTCCTTCGGGAACCTTTATCAGCTTCGACGATCCGGCCGCAGGCACTTGTTCAGCATCTTGTGGTAGTATCGGGAACGGCCAGGGCACGCGTGCTTACGCAATCAACCCGGCGGGGACAATCGTGGGATTTTTCACCGACAATAGCGCCCATTGCCACGGCTACCTGCGTGCTGCTAACGGCACCTTCACCCAGATCGATGCTCCGGACGCTGGCACAGGACCGTTTCCACAAGGGACTTTCCCCTCCGAATTCACTCCAATGGGTATCAATCCGGGTGGCGCAATCACCGGATTCTACGTTGACGCGAGCTCAGTCCAGCACGGTTTCGTTCGCGGTTCTAACGGCAAGTTTACCGAGTTCGATCCTACCGGCTCCATATTAACGAACCCCAACGCCATCGATGCGCCAGGCGATATTACGGGATTCTACTTTGACGCCAATTTCGTGGGTCACGGATTTTTGCGCGATCATAACGGCGCCATCACCTCCTTCGACGCCCCGGGCGCCGACATGACTCCTGGCTCCGGCAACGGCACATTCGGCGTCGGTCTCACTCCCAGCGGGGAAATCGAAGGAGTTTATGTCGACCCGCAAGGAGTGCTCCACGGCTTCGTGCGCTCCAAGGAGGGCACCTTCACCACATTTGATGTTCCGGGCGCCGGCACAGGCGCAGGCCAGGGCACCCTCCCTGAAGTGAATAACACCCCGGGTGTAATCGCGGGAAATTACACCGACACAAACAGCGTGAATCACGGTTTCCAGTTCGATCAGCAAGGCAACTTCACCTTGTTTGATGTTCCGGGTACGGGCACAGGCGCAGGCCAGGGCACGATTCCTCTGGGAAACAATGATCCGGGAGCCGTCACGGGAGAATATATTGATGGAGGCAACGTGGTGCACGGTTTCCTCGTGGAAGGTTTGTAAGCCTCTAGAGGTCCACAACCACGAAGGCGCCAACAATCGAGTTGATTGTTGGCGTCTTCAGTCGTGAGTAAAACACTTAGCTCCGTGGCGATCCGCTTATCTCTTTCTCATTAACTGACCGCTGACTGGTGATCTCTGATTTCGGAGATGCGCAGCAACTCGCGCTGCCAGGGAACGAGCATGGCATCGGATTTAGATGAATCGGCGCCGATGGCTTCGAGAGTTGCGCGCGGGGCGATAAACGAGGACTCGATGTGTAACTCTTTCGCGGCGTGATCCCGATTTTGGCGAAGTTTTTCGACTCGCTTGATCACCTCGGCGGTTGGGCGTGTGCCGGAACGCCGCGGCCTGACCGGCCAATCTTTCTCGGGTAACTCCATCCCCCGTTTCGCTGCTTCAAGAAAGGTGCGGCGACGACGATCGGAGAAATGTTTGTAATCAGACGATTCGCCGGCTGCGAACTGCTGCGCCGAGAATATAAGCTCGCGATTTTGCAAAATGTGAAACGGTGGACGATCGGCCGCTTCGGCTTCCTTCTCGCGCCAGTTCCAGAGTTCGCGCAAAACCGCGGACGCTCGCCCACGCAACGCGCCGGCACCGGAAATTCGCCAGGCTTCGTCGAGATCGCGTTCGCGTTCGATCGCGGAGGAATCCAACGCGCGCTGGCACGATTGCCGAAACCAGTCCATTCGACCGCGCGAATCCAGCTCGGCTTCCAAACGCGTGACCAGCGGCAGTAGATAGCGCGTGTCGTTGATGGCGTACTCGGCCATTTTTTCCGAAAGTGGCCGCTGCGCCCAGTTCGCCTTTTGTGAACCCTTGGCTAGCTGGATGTTAAAATAGCGTTCGACCAGCGCGGCAAGACTAAATTCGCGAATACCAATCATGCGCGCGGCGATCACCGTGTCGAAAATTCGCCGGGGCACGAAATCCATGTTGCGCCGCAGCAGCCGCAGATCGTAATCCGCGCCGTGAAGCACGATTTCTTTGCCGGCGAGGACGTCGCGTAACGGTCCAAGCTCGATATTGGCCAGCGGATCGACGATTGCATCGCGCCCCGGGATGCTGATCTGGAGGAGACAAAGTTTTTCGCGGTAACAATGAAGACTGTCCGCTTCGGTATCGATCGCCACGCGGTCGTGTGGTTGAACCGCGGCGAGTAAATCTGTGAGCTGACTCGCAGAGGTGATCACGCCGCTAAAATCCCAAATCCCAAAACCCAAGTTCCAAGCAAATCCCAACAACCAATTTCTAAAACGCAGAGCGACACGTTTGAGCCTTGGAGTTTGAGGCCTCCCTGGGATTTGGGATTTGGACCTTGGGATTTCTGGTTCATTTGAGTCCGCTCAACAACAGCTCGGCGTTGGTTTTTGTAGCGTTCATGTTGTCGATCAATTTTTCCATCGCCTCGATCGGCGGCAACTCGGCCATCGCTTTACGCAGTTGCTGGACGCGCTCCCATTCGTCCGGGTGATACAGCAAATCCTCACGCCGCGTCGCCGACAGCAGTGGATGAATCGCGGGATAGAGCCGCTTCTCCTGCAAAGCGCGGTCAAGATGCAGTTCCATGTTTCCGGTGCCCTTGAATTCCTCGAAAATCAATTCGTCCATGCGACTGCCGGTTTCGGTCAATGCTGTCGCGAGAATGGTAAGACTTCCGCCTTCTTCGACGTTGCGAGCGCTTCCGAAAAATCGCTTCGGCTTGATTAGCGCCTTGGCTTCCACGCCGCCCGACATCGTGCGGCCCTTACCGGGCTGCAAACTATTGTAACCGCGCGAGAGCCGGGTCAGGCTGTCGAGCAAAATCACGACATCCCTCTTCATCTCGACCAAACGCTTGGCCCGCTCGAGCACCAGCTCAGCCACCTGCACGTGCCGCTGCACGTTCTCGTCGAAGTTCGAATGATAAATCTGGCAATCGATCTCGCGGGCAAGATCGGTAACTTCTTCCGGCCGTTCATCGACCAGGAGTAGAATCAAGTCGATCTCGGGATGATTCACTCGAATCGCCTTGGCAATTTCCTTGAGCAAAATCGTCTTGCCCACGCGCGGCGGGGCCACAATCAACCCGCGCTGACCACGACCTAGCGGAGCGAGAAGATCAACTCCCCGCGCGCAGATCGAGTTCGTTTTTGGATTTTCCAGCATGATCCGGCCCTGGGGAAATTGCGGCGTGAGTTTTTCGAAATCGGTCGGCTCACTCCATTTTTCGGCGGGTTCGCCTTCAATCGTGAGAACATCATCGAGCACGAGACCTTTCTCGCGTTCGCGCGGGAGCCGCAGTTTACCGGAAAGTTTCTGACCCGGACGTAGACGATAGAGTTCGATCGCCGCGCGCGGAACGTAAGGGTCTTCGGGGACCGGGAGAAAATTCAGCTCGGGGAAACGCAACAATCCAAACGAGTCGCCGACTTGATCAAGAAAACCTTCGGCGGTGACCGTCGCACCCTGACCCAGCGCAGCGCGTGCGATGTCGAGAATGTGATGATGCCGCGTTCTCGCCGGATGAAGATGTAAATTGAAATCGCGCGCGGCCGGGAAAAGATCGTCACACTTCTCCAGCTCGTTAATGCTCAAATTTGTGGGGGCAGCCGTCCCCGGCTGCAATTCTTTTGACTTTGCAGGCGAGACGGTCCGGGCCGGACTGGCATTTGCCTCCACAGAATTCTGATTTTCTACTTCGTCGTCCATTTTTCCTGCTGCCAAAGCTCCACCAGGCTCGCCGCCTGGTCCGCGAGCACCGATTGATCGGCATTGTTCCAAACAACGTGGTTGGCACGTTTAATTTTTTCGTCGAGTGGCATTTGAGATTTGATCATGGCCTCGGCCGCATCGCGCTCGATTCCCATTCGTTTCATGAGGTTGGCGAGCTGGACAGCGGGCGAACACGCGACCACCACCACGCGATCGCACAAGGTTTCACCACCGGTTTCATAAAGAAGAGGAATGTCTGCAAAGAAAAATTTGGGAGATCCGCGGTGCTTGTCCGCTTCAATTCTCCATTGCTGTCGAATCCGTGGATGGAGAATTCTTTCGAGCGCCTGCCTTTTGGCAACGTCTTGGAAGACTATCGCTCGAAGAGCGGCCCTATTCAAGTCGCCGCTGGGAGAAAAAACGCTCGAACTGAACTCGCCGAGCAGCTCCTTTTTAACTTCGTCGCGATCAACCAGATCGTGCGCTGCCTGGTCGGCATCGAAGAATTTGGCGGTGGGCAGAATTTCCCGCAGACACTGGCAGAAGGTGCTTTTGCCGGTTGAAACTCCCCCGGTTATCCCGATAGCTGGCATCTAGTCCGGTATGTCGCTTGTCTCGGTTGTCCACGGGAAGAAAACAAGAACAATCTTTCCTATTGTGAGCGTCCCGATACGGTGCGCGGATGCCGTACATCAAATCAGAGAGACGAAAAGCAATCCTCGCCGGAGCGAAACCACAGGATGCGGGCGAACTTAACTTTGCGATCACTGGCCTGGTCGATAATTATTTGCAAGAAAAGGGCGGACTCCGGTATGCGCACCTGAACGAAGCCATCGGAGCGCTCGATTGCGCGAAACTGGAGCTTTACCGGCGAGTCGCTGCTCCATACGAGGACAACAAAATCGCCGAGAACGGCGACGTTTACCGCTCCAACAAGAATCCGAACCGCTTGAGACAGTGATCGCCAGGCAATTCAAGAAGAAAGAATCCACCGAGTAAACGCCTTTAGATAATTTCTCTACGCTTGGATCGGAGATAAGCGGCCCGAAATTGCGGCAAAACTTGACCGTTTTAAACGGTCAAGTTTGTTTGGCCTGGTAAGCTTTCTTTGAAAATAAGTGCCAGTTTATCGGACGATTGGGCGGCATCCGATGGATTTTCCTGGCGGGACGTCTCACTCCGCGCCCAGGACGCACTGACCCATGGCTTAATCGAGGCGATTGCTCGCTAATCTGGACCATGTGAATGAGATCGCCCGACAGTGGATGCTTGCGGTTTGCTCGATAAAATCGGTGATAACGATCAGACCTGGAGCTCACCAGGTGCAAGGCGCTGAGTTTTCGTAATTCATCTTGGACGGTTGAAAGACTTAAACCGCTCACGCCCATCAATTCTCGGACATAGCGCTCTTTGTAGGGTGGACGGAAAAGCAGTCGCAATATCTCGGCTCGCACCTTTGGGAAAAGTACTTCCAAAACGCTGTAGTCTTTGCTCATCACAAACTTGACCGTTTAAAGCAGTCGACTTCGAGGCTAAGGAAGCAACGCAAGCCAAGGAAATGGACGGCGCCAAGAAACATCAAAAAACTTCGTTACCTTCGTTCTCTTCTGTTGACTGCAAATCGACTACTTTTTGTAGGCGGGGATTTCCCGTAACACTGGCGGCTCGACTGCTTCCTCTTCTTCTTCCGCCTGGTTCACCGGCTGACCGGCCGGATTCACCAGTCGCGCCGTCACGAAAATGATGAGGTTGCGTTTGATGTGCTGATCAACATTGGTGCGAAACAAACGGCCAACCAGTGGAAGATCGCCGACGATTGGCGTGCGATCTTCAACCTTCTGAACGTCTTCGCGCATCAGGCCGCCGAGCACAACGGTTTGTCCGTCCCACACGCTTACACTCGTCGTCACCTTGCGGGTACTGAAGATCGGTTGATTGATCACGTTGTCAGTCAGCGTAATTGATTCGGTCGACATCCCGAGAAGTGTGGATGGCGAAAATCCCAGCAGGGCAGGATTCACGGTCTTAATCGGGCTGCCGTAGTTGATGAATCCTTCGAACTCGACGACCTGCGGAACAAGGTTCAAATCAATCGTGACGCCGTCCGGCCCAACGACAGGCTCAACCTCCAACGTTACGCCGGTGTTTCGGGTCTCGAAGTTGGACGGCGTCGACGGGCCAACCACTGGTAAAGCAACTGTGGTGGTAGTTGAACTGGTCGTGCCGTGGCTTTGGATGTCCGGAACCTTTGGTTCAGTGAATTGGGTCGGATAACGAAACTCACGGACGATTTCGATCACCGCGCGCTGGCCGCTCTTGGTCGTAATTTTTGGCGCGGACAAAAGATCGATTCCCTTCTTCTGGTTCAATGCACGGATGACGACTTGAAATTGAGGATCAGTGAAAATCCCGGCCAGGCCAAAGATTGCCGGAGCTGTCGAAGTCAATCCCGCGGCCGGAGCTAAAAGCGCATCAATCGCATTTGCGCTGATCGCGAAATTACCGCTGCGGTTTCCCGCCGTAACCGGAAATTGGCCGACGGGATGAGCGCTTCCAGGCGGAACGAACGGCCAATCCGCCGGATCGACAGGACGTTGGGTCCCGGTTGTTCCTCCGCTTCCAAAAACTTTGTGGTTGCCGATGTTGAACTGACCGAGGAGCCAGTCAAAACCAAGTTCCTTCAAATTGTTTTGGTTAATCTCGACGAACTTTGCTTCGATCTCGACTTGCTTTGGACTCGCTACGCTTGCCTGTTCTACAATCGCGTCGACCAGCTCGAGATTGTCAGCAGTGTTGCGAACGATCAGGCGACTGCTTTGCGGAAGAAAATGTGCGCTCGTGCCGGACGGAAACGGCACGCCCTGGCTCTCCAAGAATTCTTTCGCGCCTTCACGCATGACGAGTTGATGACCACCGGTTGACTCCTGTGTGTCCTTGCCGGTACCGCCAGTCGCTGCAATCGGTGCGACAGCAGTCGCGGTTTTATACGCTCCTTGTTCAAGCGCCGACGGCGCGATGTTCACGCTCGCGCTTATAAATCCCGGCGGAACACGGTAATCCTTTGTAATTAAGTCGCTACTTTGCTCAGTCATCGGAATGATCGACACGGCATACGGTTCCACTTTCACTTTCAATCCCGCCTGAGTCGCGACGTAACGCAATGCTTCACCCAGCGGAATCTGATTCAGCGTAATGGTGATACGCGCTTCGGCAGGCGAGACCGCTGATGCTGGACACAACTGCGGGAGCAACCATTGGTCGTGACGCCGCTGGTGTCGTCAGTCGCGTTCGGTGACGCAGACTCGGCCACCGCTCCTGGGGCGCCGTTCGGTAGATTAGATTGCGCAGGCTCGACCGAAATGGAAGGCGGCACGATTTGCCCGAGCGGAGCGAGACGCAAGACGATATCGACACCCTTTTTGTCGTCAGGGTTCGGATCGTTGGCCGCAGCCTGTTGCCGGAGAAAATCGATCGCTTCTCGAACGCTTGCATCGCGAAACTCGACACGAGGAATAATAATCGAATTTAATTTCTGGGTGATTCGGGCAGTCCCGGTCACGTCGCGTTGAAACGACTCCGCCAGCGGCTCGACAGTCTTGCCATATTGTTTAACCGGTTGCTCCCAACCTTTCTCGACCTGCCAAACTGCGCGGGCCCGCGTCTCGTTGTAGGCTCCCTCCGCGTAATTGTATTTTGTATCGTCAATCGTCTCTTCGCCGTGGCGCGCGGCAGTGTTGTAAGGATCGATCGCCAGGACCTGTTCGTATTTCTTGAACGCGAGATCGTAGCGGCCGGAATCGAAATAACCCTGCGCGTCAGTCAGCAGCTGTTTCACTTCTTCGACCTTTTCAACGAACTTCGGCCCCGCCGTTTTATTGTAGTAGCCGGGCTGCTGAAGGTGAGCGAGCAGGTCCAACGCCGGCCGGCAATTCGGATCGTAGCGGCCTTCCAAGACTTCACGCACGATCGCTTCCGCCTCGGCGTAGTTGCCGTCAGCGATGTTCTGTTCGGCAAGCCTAATGCCGCTCTCACAGAATCCGGCTAGCGCGTCATCATGCACCTTCGCCGAGGTCGCGGCGCCAGGAAGAAAATTTAATGCCGTTCGAAAGTCATCATGCGCCAGACGATAATTTTGGGTCTGCATCGCCGATTGGGCTCGCGCGACTAGTTCAAATCCGCGCGGCAACTCCGCTCGCCGGCGCTCAACTTCGCGTTTGGAGATCCGGTCGACATTTTGAGCGTCAACCGTGGAACAATAAAGAAGTTGAATCGTTAGGATTAAACTAACGAATGAACCGGAGTAATGGAGGGATTTCGTGTTCATGGGGGGATTGTCTTTTCATGGGGGAACGGTCAAGGGTTGAACAGACCAATATCAATCGGCTCGCCTGCTCCCTGTGAGAGCACGATCACCGCTTTGGTCGGTTCAACGTTAATCAGCTTATATTTAATCTGCTCCTGCGGCTTCAGTGAAAATTCCTGATCGTTTCGGACTGAGAATTCCTGACGTCCGTTCCAGGTATAAAAGAACGTCGCGACCGACTCCGGCGACGTGGCCACCTTTTCTTTCACGAGCGTGACCTGCTCGTGCGTTTCGTCCTGTTCGAGCGTCAGCTCCGAAACATCGACATTCGTGCCGTACTTGTTCGGTTGATGTTTCTCGACAAACTTCATGACTTTGAATCGCGTTCCTCTGATTGAGTCGCCGACTTTTACAAATTGTGTCGGCTGTTTCATGTCAATCGTGTTGATTGCGTAAGCGTCGCCAACCCACGACGAAAACACCAGACGGAAAGGTTCTTCGGTCGCCGATTTGAGTTTAAGTTTTGTGTAGTACTCGGGATGTGAATCGGGATCGGTCGGGTTGGTGTGGCCGGACCACTCGTCGAGATTATTGAATCCGTCGTTATCAGGATCCTGCTCGAGCACGTCAGCATCGGCGATCGGCAGTCCAAGTTGCTCCAGCCATTCATTTGGAACGGGCGGATGCACTTGCGTGGTTTGCAGCGTCGCAGGAAGGCCGTTCGCGCCGATGAAATGTTTCTCGGGGACGAACAAACGCGAGCGGCCGCCAAATGTCCATTGCGGCGGCTGATGCACTTTTTCGATCGCGGTGTCGAGCTCCTGGGATTTCGCGAATGGCGATGCGCTTTTCACCAGCGACCCCGATGACACGACGGCAAACTGCGACCCAAACCGCGCGGCACTGCGCCAAATTAAAATTGAGTTAAGTAAAAACAACGCGGCAGCTCCAATCAGCAACACGCGTTCATAGTGTTCGCGTACCCAAATCATAGGTTGGGGAGCGCACGTGCCTCGCGTGCAGTCTTCGGCGCCTCCGCCGAAGACATTTGTTGCGTCCACAGCCAAGGATAATCCTGGTCTTGATCGACAATCTTAGAATCCCAGGGATTTCGACAAATGTAGGAGAATTTCTCTTCCAAATCGGATTCCGAACGGATCAATCGATCAAATGATTCTCGATCCCAAACAGGTCCGGTCTCACCGCGTAATTTGTTAATCCGATGCGCAGTCGACGATTTGATACCGTGAAGGATGTCAGTCAGTGACCAGAAAATTGATTCACCGCTCCCGCCTTCGTCCTTGATTTGTGGCTCGAAGAGTAGATGAACGTGGTCGGGCATTACGCAAGCCACATACAGTTCATATTGCAAACGCTCGTGACCGTAGCAAATGCTTTGTAGAGCTATATCTCGCTCTTCATTCGAGAGGAAGCGTCGTTGATATGTAGAAAACGCAATAGCGTACTTAGCCCAGGGCCGTTCGAAATGAGGCAAACTACGTTTGGAATATTTGATTGGTTCGGACCTTTCCGGCGAGGCGCCGGAAAAAGCACGCGAGGCGCGTGCGCTCCCCTGACTCTCGGCAACATCCTTGGCGTTCGTCTTGTTCATCGTCAAAAAGTGAATCGCACCAGTTCTACCATCGCTGCGGTTTCCACGTGTTCGTTTCCGACAATAAATTTGATTGCATTCGCAGGCGTCGCCGCGTTGCCAGCTAGAGTAGCCGCAGCCTGCTCTCGCGAAGGTGCTTCTTGCCGTTCGTTGCGGACCTGCAATGCACGAACGATCAGAAATTGACGCTCGGAACTCGCGATCTGATTCAAGACGTTTCGTTGCGCCAACGGCGAGGCCTTGAAGACAAGAGAGACAAGGCCTCGTTCGACAACCATCGATTGTTGTGCGGCACCTGGAGGCTTTCCGGCTACTAGGGTCGAGCTAGCGACAGGTCCGGTGGAAGCGTTTGGCCGTTTCAGATTCGTTATCTCATCCACACGATTGTCGATCAGAATATTCACCAGCAATTCAATCTGACTGAGTTGTTGCCCGAAAAGCGACGCAGAGGCAGTGTCTGGCAAGGCGGTGATGAATTCATCAAAGCCAAGATGAAAACTCTCAGGAAGTTTCACCCGGTTCGCGCGCGCCCTTTCCGTGATATTGAGGATTGCCTGGCGCAGACGTGATTGAAATTCGCTTGGCGCGAGCGGCGTAACCGGCACGACCTGCGTTTTCAATTCTTCTTTGGTTTTATTAAGCGATGTGCGGTAATTTTCGAGAGCAGTTTGCGTCTTTCGAAAATTCTCTTCGTTGGGAAAAGGATTGAGATGCTCGAGACGATTGCGTTCCGTCGCCGTTTCCTTGAATTGCGCAGAAGCGTCCGAAAATTCATTTCGGGCGTGAAGCAGAAACCAGAGCGCGAGAAGCAAACCTACCGCAAAGGCAGTCAAGAAATTCCCAAGCCAGCGATTTTGCCGATACCAATTCATGGCAACTTCACCGGCGTGCGTAAATCGAGATGAAGCTCGTAAGGAAAAGCCCACGCCGTGTTGTCTGGGATGGTCGACTTAATTGCGCGCGTCTGATTGTTTGGGTCGATCTTGAAAAACGGCGAACCGACCAGGTTCCGGAAATAGTCGACGACCACTTCCTGCTGCTTGGGATTATATAAATAGAGACCGCGCAACAGCAGACCGTCGATCGCCGGCCCGGCGGGACCTCTGGTTGTCGATCCAGGTGACGTCTGGGCGGGCGCATGCTCGATCGCATGTTTATCATCGAAATCCACGGGTTGTCCGCCAGACGTCGGCACGAGTTCGGTGATCCAAATGTCTTCCTTTGGCAGGCGGGCGTTTAGGTCTTCCAGAAGTTGCACCCAGAAAAACCGGTCGTTAATCGCGGCGACGAGTGGCACCGAGCACCGCATCGAGAATGCCCGCCTGTTGGCGAAGCTTGTCGATTTTTTCCTCAGCCGCGCGCATCGGCTTGTCGATCTTCTTAATTCTCTCCGCGTCGACGCGACTGACGCGGGCAGCGATTGTGTAATAAAGTCCCCACCCGACGAGAGTCAGAATGATGGCGATCGCCGCCATTACAAAAAAGGGCCGCCGTCGCTCAAGCTCCTGCCTTCTCGCAACTGTCGCCGGCCGCAAGTTGAGCGACATCGGACAGTCGCTTATTGACCGCAAAGCAAGACCCACAAGTTCCCCGAGCAAATGCGCCGAACGCGCCACCTCTTCAACTGGTGCCGCCGTCGCGACAGTCACATTTCGAAGCGGATTAAAAAATTCGACTGGCACTTGTAGTTTTTCACGAAAGAACTCCCGGACGAAGCGTGCAATGACCGTCCCACCGCACAAAAACAGGCGTTGTGGCGCGTTGCCCTGTTGTTGCTCGCAATAATGACTAATCGAACGCATCACTTCTGCATGCAGCCGCGTTATCGCGCTTCGCATCAGTTCGGAAACTCGTCTCACTTCGGAATCAGTCGGTTCGGGATCCGCGCAACTAACGTTGACAATGCCGTCCCGCTTTTTCCGAAAATCCGCCGCCGCGAATGGCTCACTGAATTCTCTTGAGATCACCGCGGTGACCGAACTGCCGCCAATTGGAATGCTGCGTGAAAAAGTTTTCTGTGGCTCAATGAACAGCAGATTGGTCGTCCGCGCGCCGATATCGACGAGCAACGAACAACCTTCCAATCCCGCGTAGTTGTAACGAAAACGCGTTGTAGAGCGCCATCGTTGCGACATCGACAATCGCCGTTCGCAATCCGGCTTCCTCGACATCTCTATTAATCTCATTCAGGAGATCGGCCTTGATTGCGACGAGGACGACCTCAATTTGCTCACCTTCTCCGGCACTGAGAAGTTGGTAATCCCAGACCACTTCGTCGATTGGAAACGGAACATTCTGTTGCGCTTCGAAAGCGACGATTCGCTGGATTTTTTCCTCTTCGATCGCCGGCAACTTTACAAAACGAATAAAAGCCGATTGCGGCGCAATCGCGTAGTTCACCTCGCAATCCTGGACCTCGAGTTCGGGTATCAGTTCGTGCAAGGACGCCAACTCAGCTTCATCGAGTTTCGGGTTTGCCGGATCGATCAGCGCTTCGCGGGACCCATACCTGTGAAGAACCAATCCGCCTGACGGCTTCGTTCGAAATTCCGCGAGGCCGATCGTTTGCGACCCGAGATTGAGAGCGATAATGCGTCTGGGCTTAGCCATGGGGGAACGGCAAGTTGGGGGAACTGAATTACGAACGTTTTACGGTTCGGGATCAATTCTGTAGCAACGCACCGCGTGAAGACGAGAAAAAAATTCAGCCGCGACGATTAAGCAGTGATTAGACAGATCGCCCCACCCTCGATTGATTATGCTTATGGACCGCGCCAGTCCCATCTGTCAGTTGGTCGTGATTCTCTTTCTCTGCTGTTTCAGTGCGAACATCTGCAAGAGCGCCACTCTCGAGGGTCAACCGGTGCGGCCGGGCGCAACGCTCGATATCAAGTTTCCGGTCAGCCCGCATTTCCAGGATTACGCCGCCGCCGGCGGTAATCCGCGCCCAACCACTGGCCATGCGTTAATCAGTTTTCCAAAAACGTTCGATCCCGCGCGGACGTGGCCGATTTTAATCGTGATATCAACGGCGGACAATCGTCGCACCAATTTGATGGACGCGCCGTTCTATCAGGAACCAGGCATAGCCGAGGGCTGGATCGTGCTCGCGACGGATGCGACGATTTCGCCCCGCGATGATTCGGATTCGTGGCGGCTTGGTCTTCTGGCCGCTGCCATTGAAATGATGCACAAGAACTGGCCGCAATCGATGCGCTGGCCGGTTGCGTTCGCCGGATTTTCCGGCGGCGCGAAGCGAAGCGGTTACATGGCCGCGATGCTTGCGAGCGCGCAGGCGGTCAGGATTTGCGGTCTTTTCCTGGCGGGAATCAACGACGATCAAATCACCCTCGCCTACAAGCGGTACAATCCGCCTCCCAGTTTTTTAAACATCCCGATCTGGCTCAGCAGCGGCACCGGCGATTCGATCGCGCCCCCTTGGAAACATGAGCACGTCCGCGCGTCATTGGTGAATACCGGATTCAAACGCGTCCGGGTCGAATCATTCGACGGCGGTCACGAAGTCGATGGCGCGCAGGTGCAACTCGCGCTTCGCTGGTTTCGCCAACTGGGGAACTTCTGAGATAGGGCGCGAAACAATTTCGCGCGGCCATCTTCACTGCTGCGCGCGTTGGCTCAGTATGCTGCTTTTTTTGGATGCGTAAATGAAAGGATTCATCGCGATGGTGTTAGTCGGAGCGGTTGTTGCGTTTTATCTCGGGTATGGGCCGAACGATTTGATGAACATGTGCCCGAGCTTCGGTAGCAGCAGCACGCCGCCGCCGAACGCCAGTCGAGAGCGGGTTGCCACGGCTCAACAAGCGCCGGCCGCCGCACCCGCGCCGGCGAGAAGTAGCGCCAGCACCGTTACCGCCAACGATGGATCGTTAGAACACCGTTGGAAATCGGATCCAAGCCCGTCTCCGGGCAAGCCTTAACGCCGCATTTTTTCGGCAAAACAGGCGCGTAAAAGCCTCGAAACCCAGCGAGCGGCATTTCGGGTGCTTTCGTTCTCTGGCCTGGAACAGAGAATCCCTGGGGTCGGGCTTCTCCAAGTGACTATGGTCGGTCACGATGAAGCGCGGTATTGTGCTGAGGCGAGCGATGCCGCGCTTTCCTTTTCGTTTCAACACCATGCCGCTTCGCGGCCTAACGAGAACAAGCTGAGCGACCACGAGTCCATCGCGGCGGATAAACTCTTGCGAGCCTTGCTGTGCTCTCAACTATCAACTCTCAACCCTCAACTTTCTTAGATTGCCGCGCAGCGGCCAGCGGTTCGCTTCATCGCATGGTTAGGTCTTTCGTTGCGCAAACTCACTGATCTTGTTTGTAACGAGCTCTCGCAACTCGGCCGGCAACGCGCTACCACGACGCGCAAATTCGTCGAGAACTTTATCGGCGGGAAACGAACCATCGGGGACGAGAACCGGGCTACGATTAGCTTCGGGTGCGTCCTCGCCGCTGTCCACCTCGGTATGTGAGAAGCCGCGCTCAGCCAACCATGTGAGCGCCCGCTCCCAGTGGGGTTTGTCGTAGCACAATTGGAATCCGTAGATGGTCTCATGCGGAGTGTACCAAACGATCAGGTCGAAATAGTCGTCGCTGATCCATCTACGGTCGTAATCCCCATGAACTGATCGCTTCGGCGTGGTTTCGAGCATGACGCAAAGGTCTAACGAGACAAAGCTGAGCGACCACGAAAGGGAGCGGGCTTTGCTTTCACTTCACAATTGAAACTCGTTCGCTGCCCACGCTCACTCGCTCCTACCCTCGTCACTTTACCTTCTATGTCGCTCATCCCATCGCTCCATTCATAATTTTTACTTTTTACTTGTCGCGGAGCGGCTCGCGGTTCGCTCCAGCGCATGGTTAGATGTTTTGCTGTCGATGTGACCTTCCGAGAAAATGACTTTGCCATCTTTAATTAGTGCCACACCGACGTAGCGATTATTCCCCTTCCGGCGCGCATCGGGCGTGACCTCGAGTGTCTTGGCGGTTTCCCAGTTGGGCTGCACATGTAAAAATGTGTATAACACCTGATAGCCCTCGTTGAGATGAACCGACCAGCTGCAATATTGACCCTCACAGGTTGTAACTGGCTGGAACAACTCTGACTTGTTCGACACGAAGGGAGCCAACTTCAGGGGAAGCGAAGCATCCTGAAACGGCACGCCGATAGACTCACGGCAAATCTCCTTGACCTGGTCGACGGCACTCGGGTCCCAACTCATCGTCCCGTAAATCTTCATCGGCGGCTTTTCGTCGAGCTCTTTGAGTACCTCCGCTGGTATCGGCGGACACTTTATTCGGCGAATGCTGCGCGCGATGATTTGTTCGGCCCGTTGACCGCCGGCCTTGGCGTGAGTTTTCAGGCTGGTGACATGGCCTTCCTTATCGAGGTAAAACTCGTAGTCCACTTCCAAGTGATTCGGTGCGTGGAAATCCCGTTTGAGATCGTCTTGCAGCAGTTTGTGCACGCGCATGTTGTAATCGTAGGCGACTGGAGTCGCTATCTTCGATGCCGCCAAGTCATCGGCGGCCAGATTCACCTCCGCTTCAAGCTCGAGATAGCCTGCCCCGACTTCAAGTTGAGCATCCATCGGAATTGGCGGAAACGAGGTCGCGGCCAGCACGTCGGCAACGATCTTCTCCGCCGAACGATCGTGTGTTCGCGACGTCACCTTAACGTTGTGCACGTGACCCTCCCGATCCACAACGTAGTGAATTTTCATTGCGACACCGTTGAGGCGATCCAGGTGCTTCATGAGCGCGGAATGCAGCGCCTTGTTGGCAATCGTTTTAAGCTGTTCGTTATAGGCGTCAGCCGCCGGTAACTTCGCGGCAGCCTGCACGGTTGCGTGAAAGCATATCAGGCTCGTTACCAGCGCTACGAGATAACGCACACGCATCTAACGAGAACAAGCTGAGCGACCGCTGGAGGGGGCGAGCATTGCTGAACTCTCAACTATCATCTCTCAGCCCTCAACTGTTCTTAGCATTGCCGCGAAGCGGCCGGCTGCCTGCTCGCGAAAGCTTTCGCGGTTCGCTTCATCGATTGGTTAGGCGTTCATGTGAAAAGTCCTAAAACCCGGGTGACCGTTAGCGCCGCCAACCCAAGACGGTGAACCAATCGTTGCTGCCAGACAATGAGTAACACTGGAATGCCCAATCGAATCACAACGGCGACCGCGATGTGAGCATACGACCAACCAAAAACATTGCCCCGAACGAAGTTGGAGCAAAGGCTGATCACAGGCGCAAGCAACAGGACACCGACGAGCACTCGACTGTGCGCCATGTAATAATCCTCCAAAGAAGCCCAGGTGTCTTGTTCCCGCGGTAGCATTGCCTGGCTAACGAAGACATAGGGCAAAGTGATGCCGATAGAAACCAGGATTGACCAGGGTCCAATGGTTAAGACGTTACGCGCTTCCCAGGCTGACATCCATTGATGGGCGGCACTGAACAGGATAAGCAACCCCAATAAGATGGGCGATATTCCGACGACCATATCCTTTCGCCCGCGCCACATATCGGCGAAACCCGTCGCCACCCTCGCAACCGCGAGACCCAGTAAGAGGCTCTGAAAGGAGAAAAGGAAGTCGAACCCGCTCATATCTCTTTATCCTGATCGCCTAACGAGAGAAAGCTGAGCGACGGCAAGCCGAAGCAAACTTTGCTTTCACTTCATAATTCATAATTTTTACTTCATCCTTGCCGCGCAGCGGTCAGCGGTTGGTTCCAGCGAATTGGTTAGGCATTTGGTGTGGCTGCTTATTGGCGCGTAGTCTCGGACGAGTAGTGGTTGGCAACCAACCGCCAGTGCCCTTGCTGCTTTATCCACACCCTGGTAAAGCGAGTGTCACGGGGAACAGTTTGGCCTTTGTCTTGCCCATTCATAATTGAGCGGCCAGTCTCTACAGCCGTATTTCCATAGACGCGCACTTGAACGTCATCGGTAGTGATAGATTGAAATTTCAATTCGCCTGACGTGAAATCCAAAATCACCTGCGGCTTGGTTCTCACTCTGCCACTTGGCCCCACGCCTGTGAAATCAGCAGCGTAGATGCGCTCAAGGGCCGTCGCATCGGCATGAATCTGTGCTTGGATGCGTTCGTTATCCAGTTTCCTGATGACATCCTCGACACTTGTTTGGTGACCGCCCCTCGCGCTCTCCTTTTGCCCTTCGGCCATAGGGACTGCTGTAAGGACGAGGACAGCTATAAAGAGTGCTCGTCTCATGTAGAGTTCTCCATAAGCCTAACGAGACAAAGCTGAGCGACCGCGAGTCCACCGCGACGGATAAACTTTTGCGAGCCATGCTTTCACTTCATAATTCATAATTTTTAATTCATCCTTGCCGCGGAGCGGCTCGCGGTTCGCTCCATCGCATGGTTAGGCCCTTCGGCGGAACGTGCATGGAGCCTTAGACAGCTCCCGCATCACGTGCGACTTGGAGCGTGTCGAGATATTGCTGGAATTTTACGGCCCGACCGTCGCGGATCGTCCAGACGTGGGCGACCTGTGCTTTGCGTTCCTGGCCTTGCCCGTGAAATCTGAAGTAATAGTAGCCGAGAGCCACAACTCTCTCGCCGCCGTTGCACTCAAAGATCTCGTCCACGTTGAAGACGAGTTTGTCAAAACCCGCCGTTAAGCGTTCGAAAATGCCTGAGCGCACCGCCGCTATCCCGTGATACGGGCTGCGGTCCGCCAGCGGCGAATTGTCAGCCACGATCCAGACAATGTTGTCAGCCAAATACGACATTACTGCTTCGTAGTCGCGTTCGCCTAAGCGTGCGTAGAGTGTTTCAATATCTGTAATCGTATTCATATTTGATGAGGCCTAACGAGATAGAGATAAGCCGCGGCATGGTCTGCTGGCTACATCAAACATAGTTCCGCTGACTTCATCGTTTAGTTAGATGCTTTCATCCGCCACTCATTGATCGAATGAATCCGGGAAGATCATCGTCCCGTCCATATCGAATGCGAAAGTCACGCCAGAGAAGCCTCCGTGTCCATCAGCGGCAGACCCGCGGTAAACGCGACCAGGAATGAGCTTTTGCGGTTGAATCATCGTGGTAAAACCAGGAGGCGTAACTCCGTACTCGATCGGGCCTGTCAGACCACGGCCGTTCAAGATGGACCACATCGCCTTCCACTGGTAATCGGCCGTCCGGATAGAAACGGTGAATGACTTGATATCGGTCTTCGGATGTTTGGCGGAATCACGGAAAAACTCGAAGCGGATCGGCCCGCCCAATCGTCCGCTCGCCCTAGAAACAAATGAGTGTGACATCGCTTCTGCAGCGATGCCCGCTGACAACAATAACATGACGGCAGCGACGCGCTTAATCATCTAACGAGAAGTAGGCGCCAAAATGGCGTAATTAGAAACGCCATTTTGGCGTCTAATCCGGCTGCCGTCTTCTATTCCGGGTTCCAACACAGGGATCGTATTAAGAAAAGATAACGCCCGCCCCGTTTTCAAACAAGCCGCAACTGAGCGCCAAAATTTTACTTTCCTTCATATCTCCGCAAACGTAAGACCGCATTCTAGAGACCTCGGCCGGGCTTCCATGAGAATTTTATGAATCTAAAACACTTCGCTGTCATCGGCGCTGCTGTTTTCATTTGGAGCGGGTCGGCATTGCGCGCGCAAGTCGATGACACAAAGATCGTGGCCGATAATCTCGCCTACAGCCGCGAGTTTTATGGAGGCGTCCATTTCAGCGCGATCGCGTCGTTGCCGGCTTCGTTCGCCTACGATCGATATCCGGACAACGGACCGGAGCGAATTCGTTCCGATGACGAAACGTTCGCGCGCAAACATGGAAAACCCTGGTTGAAATCGAGCGATTGGGGCGAAACCGGTCAGCGGGTCAGTCGGGAGACCGCCCATAAACTGGATAACTGGATCAAATTGATCGATGCAGCGTTCAATCCTGCGCCTTCCGGCATCAAGCTCGTTAACAAATCCGAAACAGACGGCCGAGCCCAATGGCTCTTTGAAGCGCGGTCATCAAATCCGAAAGGAAGCCCAACGCTATTGAGGTTTGCCAAACCGCTTTACGACAAAAACGAAAGCGTCTTGCTCCACGGATTCGAGGGCTCGTTCAAACTCGAGCACGACAAAGTTGTTCCTGGAACAGGGGCGAACCGGTTGCAGTTGAGTTTCGGTTACCTTGTGCGCGTTAACGGCGGCGAATTCGAATTGTCGGAGCGGGGATGGGAAGATCTTGAAGCACCGAAGGAGACGGAAGCTGCGGAACCGAAAATGGGACCGAATCCGAAAAATGCCGAAGGTTACGCCAGCCGTGGCACCGCCCGGGAACGAAACGGCGATGTCAGCGGCGCGATTGCCGACTTCGGGCGCGCCATCGAACTGGACCCAAAATCCGCGAGCGCGTATGACAGCCGCGGCTTGGCCAAACGAGACAAGCGCGATTTCGAGGGCGCGATCGCCGACTTGAATCGCGCGATTGAACTCAATCCAAACGATCACGAGTTCTACGACGACCGCGGACTCGCCAAGCGCGTCAAAGGTGATAACGACGGCGCGATCGCCGACTACACGAAGTCAATCGCGCTGGATCCGAAGAATGCGGAGTTTGCCTACTTCAATCGGGCCATTGCCCGGAACTCCAAGGGCGACAAGGATGGCGCGATCGCCGATTACAACAAGGCAATCCAGTTGAATCCGAAAAACGCGAACACTTACAACAATCGCGGCAACTTGAAAAAGGCAAAAGGCGATTTGGACGGCGCGATCGCCGATTTTAGCAGAGCGATCGAAATCAATTCGAAGATCGCGGTGATTTACAAGAACCGGAGCGAAGCTAAGCGGGCAAAGGGCGACACGGCCGGCGCGGATGCCGATCTCAAGAGCGCGCTGGAGATCGATCCCAATATCGGGCGATAACGAGCTCACGTCGGCGAACTGGGTCCTGGCCCGAGACGGAGTTTATCAGAATTCGGAGCAATTCATCACCACCCGGCCGCGACAAATCTCGCTATGGCAAATCACTTTGCACTTCTCCGGCACCGTGATTGCGCCACAAACAGGGCAGACCGGCGCCGCTGCTGCGTTGGCTGAGATTTCTTTTGCGGCTTCGGTTTCCGAATCGGCGCTCGGCTCAGAATTCAATGATGCGAGTGCGAGAAATGCGTTTCGTCGTAGCCGGCGCCGACGTTGATTTGCATGTGATCGTTGCCCACGCCGCCGACAATGTAAGTGCCGACCTCGTCGCCGCCAAACCTGCCACTGGAATGCCCGTAATAGAAACCGTACTCTCCGCCGGTCCAGGTAAGTGAGGCCTTTTCCATCGCCATCGATTCAGTCGAAGAATATTCCTTGCCGTCCTTCGGATCTGTCACCGGCCCGGAGCTTGGATTTCCTTTTTGACGGGGCTCTGCACTAACGAGGGCGATGGGAAAATTGCCGACCGGAGCCATTCCCATTCGACCGAGCGCGGTCGAACCGGGCAATCGGCCATCGAGATATTCGGTCATCGGCAAATCTCGAAGCAGCCCTGAAGTGTCGACGCTGGCGAAGAGCTCGGGGCGGTAAAATCCAAAGACGGGGTCGAAGTCGCCGGCTCGCACGGTAGGCCCGGCAAAAATTCCGGTAGCGACGAGGCTGATAACCAAAATCGCACGCTTCATGACCCGGGAATTGACAACCAAAATGCGACTAACACCAGCGATATTTTGCACGTCAAACCATTGAACCTGCAAGTCTGCAATCGGTTGCGAATTACTTTCGTTTCCTGGTGACCGGCGCCCGGCCAATCTCGAAGCCGCTACTTTCCTTGAACTTGAAACCGGTGGAGTAGCCGATGGGCAAACGGCGCAAGCATCAAGCCCGCGATGCCAATAAAGCCGAGCCCCGAGAACAACGCGTAGAAGGAAGCAAAAATTTTTGCGGGCGTTGAATGAAGCGTATCGACCGGCCCCATGCCGCCAAGGATCATCGATGCGTTCAGCAGCGAGTCGACCCAGTTCAAGCCACCCAGCCAATGATATCCAAACACGCCAATCCCAAGCGCCACTCCTATGATAAGCACCGCGAGCGAGAGATGCCGGCCGACTCGTCGCAGAAATTTCGCCCGACTGAGCAACGGGGCATTTCGATGTTCGTACACCGGTTTTAGTCTGTCGTCCTATTAATGCAATTGGGCTTGAAGTTGTTTAATCTTCTCCGCAGTGACCGGATTTGGATAGATGCGATAGATTTCACGCAGCTCCTGTAACGCCTCGCTTTTCTTGCCCGAAGTTTCAAGCGCAAGCGCCCGTGGCAGATGTCCCTCCGCTTCGTTCTTCAATCGATCACACAGCGAGGACATCGAAACCAGATAGCGCCATAACGGTTTCCCGGTATCAGTCGCCGGCTCAGAATATCGTTTGGTAAAAGTGGACAACGTCTTGCGTGCCGATGGCGCGTCCTTGTCCGCGAGATTCCGCATCGCTTCATCAACAACTACCAGGGCATCGACCGCCTGAATTTCGGCGAGGCATTCATAATATGTGACTTCGTATCCGAGCGTCGCACGAAATTGGACTGCCTGATTGGCAAGTAAAGCGACGTGGGCCGACACAGTTGGCGACAAACTCTTCACTTGATCCAGCCGATCGACTTCCTGGAAATTTCCTGTCGCATCTCTTACCTGACCGAGAACGAAGTCCGTTTGTCGTCTTAAGTCGGCGATCATTTGGCGCTTTAGATTGGGATCGATTTTCCGCGAACTGGTAGGCGCCGAAGGGCTCGGCGAAATTCGCGTCGCCGGCGAAGATAATTTTTTGCCTACCGCTGATTCCGGAGTCCGTTGCGGCGACGGCGAAGCCCGAATGGCTAATTCAAGATTGTGGCCCGGCATTTCGACAATCGGTCCGGAAGGGGATTCTGTTGGACTGAATTGTTGAACTGGCGTCGCTGCGGGAGTTGATGTGGATTTTGGAGTCGGCAGCAGGATTGGCATTCCAACCGGTGTCGACCTTGGCCTTGGCGTTTGTTTTGGTGACAACTCGACAGTTGGCGTTGAAGTCGGGGTTGACGTTGCCAGCGGAGTTGGAGTTGGTGCCGGCGTCGCGGTTGGCGTTGGCTTAAGTGTGGCCGTTGGCTTCGGAGTTGGTGTCGGTTTCGGAGTCGGAATCACCGTCGGTTCTATCGCTGGCGTTCCTAATGGTGCCGGCCTCGCTGTCGGTGTTGGAGATGGCGCAGCTCTCTCCTTCACTGGCTTGGCAGTTGGCTCTGCTGGCGAGGGCGATTGCTCCTTAGGCAGCGGAGTTGGGCTTCGATTCGCAGATTCTCCCGGCTCCAGCCAGCCGCCCGCTATCTCTCCATTCGCAAACGTCGCTTGTAATTTCGTGTTGCCCTGGGCTCTGATCACCGCTCCCTCGAATTTCCCCTTTACCATTTTGCCCGTGTAGGTGTTGACGACACCTCCAAGGCGATACCATGTCAGCGTTCCCTCGCCCGTCGCATAGCCGTTCAAATCCCGAAGGCCTGACCAGGTGACATCTTGCGCGACACCTCGTTGGGCATTCCAAACCAGCGTCTTACCGTCTTGTGTGCGCTGATATCTCGCAGCGCTGGCGCTGTTCGCAAAAAGCAAAAGACTTGCAGCGTAAAGGAGAAGACATCGGAAGCTCACGTGGGCTGGGTTTACTTCGAGCCAGCACTCTTTGACGCATTCCGGAAATATTCAATCGTCTTCTTGATTCCCTCGTCGAACTCGACCTTCGGTTCCCAACCGAGAATCTTTCTGGCGCGGGAAATATCAGGTTGCCGGACCTTTGGATCGTCCTCTGGCAACGGCTTGTATTCGATCGTCGATTTTGCACCGGTGATGCGGAGAATCTCCTCCGCGAACTGTTTGATCGTCATCTCGCCCGGGTTGCCGATGTTCACTGGCTCGTGAAAATCGCTCATCGCCAGTCTGAAGATTCCGTCGATCAGGTCCGACACATAACAAAACGAGCGCGTTTGCGAGCCATCGCCGAAAACGGTGAGTGGTTTCCCGACCAGCGCCTGGCCAATGAACGCCGGAACGACCCGCCCATCGCGCAACCGCATCCGCGGGCCCGTAGGTGTTGAAGATGCGCACGATCTTGGTGTCGACTTTGTGGTAGCGATGATACGCCATCGTCATCGCTTCAGCGAAACGCTTCGCCTCGTCGTAAACGCCGCGCGGCCCGATCGGGTTCACATTGCCCCAATAATCTTCCTTCTGCGGATGGACCAGCGGATCGCCGTAGCATTCCGACGTCGATGCGAGAATGAAAGAAGCCCTTTTGTCCTTCGCCAGACCGAGCGTGTTGTGTGTTCCGAGCGCGCCGACCTTCAAAGTCGGGATCGGCAGTTCCAGATAATCGATTGGACTCGCCGGCGACGCGAAGTGAAAAACGTAATCAATTTTGTCTTCGGGCAGAAAAATGAAGTTCGAAACGTTGTGCTTGATGAAGCGAAAATCAGGATTGCCGGCGAGATGACTAATGTTGGCCGTATTGCCGGTGATGAGATTGTCGATCGCGATGACGCGATGCCCCTCGCTCAGGAGTCGGTCAATCAAATGTGACCCCAAAAAACCGGCGCCGCCGGTGACGACCGAGACAGGTTTCGTTGGGCTATTGGCCATTGTTAGCGGTTCAGGTAAACGTTAATTAGCAAGAAGCAATCGTAAACTGCCGATTGCCATTTCGGAGAATAGCCCAGCGCTTTAGCGCTGGGATACAAATCGACACGCACGGACAAGTCCCGATAGGAACGGCAGACAAACGTTAACAAGCGAAATCTTTCGTCCCTACCGGGACTCGCAAAATCGGCATCATGTTTGCCCAGCGTTGAAACGCTGGGCTATTATCAGGTACGTCATGCGCATTTTATCCGGCATTCAACCAAGCGGCGTGCTGCACATCGGCAATTATTTCGGGATGATGCGGCCGGCGCTGCAGTTGCAGGAGGAAGGCGAGGCGTTTTATTTCATCGCGAATTATCATGCCCTGACCAGCCTGCGTGATCCGAATTTGCTACGAGAAAATGTCCGGCGGGTCGCGCTTGATTTTCTCGCCTGCGGATTGGATCCCAAAAGGACCTCGCTATTCTTGCAAAGCGATGTTCCTCAAGTCACCGAGTTGACCTGGATTCTCTCAACCGTCACGCCGGTTTCACGCCTTGAACTGGCCCACTCTTATAAAGACAAGGTTGCGCGCGGTATGGCGGCAAACGCGGGACTTTTTTCTTACCCGTTGCTTATGGCGGCCGACATTTTGATCTACGACAGCGATGTCGTGCCAGTCGGCAAAGATCAAAAACAGCACATAGAAATCACACGCGATATCGCGACGCGCATCAACGAAGCCTACGGTAACGTGTTCAAACTCCCGGAGGGGCTCACACAAGCGACAACTGAAGTTGTACCGGGGCTCGATGGACAAAAGATGAGCAAGAGCTACGGCAACACGATTGACATCTTCGGCGACGAAAAAGAAACACGAAAACGGGTAATGAGCATTGTGACAGATTCAACGCCGGTTGAATCTCCCAAGGATCCGGACAAATCGACGATTCTGCAGCTCTATTCCCTCTTCGCATCGAAAGATGAAATCGCCAACATGCGCGATCGATTCAAAAAAGGCGGGACCGGTTACGGCGATTTCAAGAAACAGCTGTTCGAAAAACTCTGGGAATATTTCGCGCCGATGCGCAAACGCCGCGATGAAATCGAGCGCGACAAAGGATATATCGACAACGTCCTCGTCCAGGGCGCCGACCGCGCCAACGAAGTCGCCGACGGAGTGATGCGGCGCGTGCGCGAAGCCGTCGGGCTCAGGTAGAACGCGAGCGGTGGTTGATCAGTGCATCGCCTGCAGCAGCATCTGGTGATTCTCAGTCCACATTTTCATAGTCGTCCGCTGCTTGCGTTGGCTCTTATGACTCCGGCTGACGCGGAGCCGTAACGAGTAAAACAAATTGAACCATCGCCAGGCAAAGCCAGGTCGCGATCATGGCAAAGAACGGCCAGAAAGTTTGCAAGCGGATCACATTGTAAAGTTGCAAAAGCGTGGCACGCTACTCCGAGCAGCCCAGAGCAATAAAATATCCATCGCCGCTGCCTGAAGCGTGGAGTTCCTCGCGCGAGAAATTTCGAAAATTGCGCGACATGCTTTGGCCGATTGCCGCGGTAAGGATGAAGGCGACCAGGCTGCACCAACGCCAAGTTGTCGCCACCTCGATATTCGTAGACACCAGCACCATGGCGAAGATCGACAAACCAAACGGTGCGGCGGAGTTCGTCAGCAAAATCTGCAATCGCAGTTTATCGAGCCGGCTCCATTCGTGAATCGAGCCGCTGCGAAATGCGACGACCACTCCGGCAAATCCCGCCAGGGTCACCGCCACCTGAGCACTCGCGCTCAACGCTTCACTCGGCTGCATCTTAAACGAAATCCAGTTTCACCCATTTCTGAACTAAATTCGGATTCACGTAAAGACCATCGACCATTGACGCGCGGCCGTTAAGGACCTGGGGCGCGGTCGCGTTGGCCAGAAAGAAACCAAAATCCCGAGTGAGAATTTCGTGGACCTCACCCAGCCACGACCCGCCGTCGTACTGCGACATGAAATTCAATTCGATGAGAACGAATTTCGTCCTGGCCAAGGTTTGCTTCGCGCCGGCCAGCACAGATTTTTCGTAACCCTGGACGTCGATCTTGAGCAACGACACTTCCGGGAGATTAACCAGCAAACGGTCGAGCGTGGTCATTTTGACTTCGACCTCGGCCGTGATTGTCCAATTGCTCCCGATCACTGCGCGCATTTCTTCACGCGGCTGAAGAAGCGACGCGCCAGTCGTGTCGCGGGTGATCTTCAATTTTTCGACACTCTCGCGTTCGCCAATCGCGAGGTTGTGTAATTCGACGATGCGATTGTCGCCAAACTTTTTCTGCAACGCCGCGAACGCATGCGGCAAGGGCTCGATAATCACCAACTTTTCCGGAGTAATGCAGTCCAGCAACATGCCTGACCACTGGCCAACATTTGCCCCAACATCAACGACGTTCCGCAATTGCCCGGCGTGCTCCGGTGGAAAAAGCGTGAGGCCACAGATATCGGCCTCGAGGGCGAGCCGCTCGCTGGCGAACCATTCGGTTGGCGAAATTCGCCTGCCAACTTTGCGCAGTTTCCGGCGATTCCGAACGAACTCGACCAGGCCGTTCGGCAAAATGAATTTCAAGAGGCGCTTCAAACCGCTTTGGCGGCTCCGTCCTTCAACTCCGCGAAAATGAGGCGACCGGCCGCCGTTTGCAGCGCGCTGGCGACAACAACGGTCCGGGTTTTTCCAACATGGGCGCGCGCGTGGTTGACGACGATCATTGTTCCATCAGGCAGATAACCCACGGCCTGATGCGCTTCGCGTCCCTCCTTGACCAACGAAAGGTCGATCTCATCACCCGCCACGACCGTTGGCCGTAACGCCCGCGTGAGTTCTGCCAGATTCAACACCGGCACTTGTTGCAATCGCGCGACTTGCGCGAGCGCATGATCATTTGTGAGCAAACGCGCTTTCAAAACTTTAGCGGCCCGCACGAGCCGGGCATCGATTCCGACATCTTCGTCGTCATGAGTTGTGTGGTGAATCGTCAGCTCGACGTCTTTCGCTCGCTGTAGCTGATTCAAAATCTCCAGTCCGCGCCGCCCGCGCTCGCGCTTGGTCGGATCGTGCGAGTCAGCAAGCAATTGCAATTCATCCAAAATAAATCGCGGCACAATCAACGAGCGGCTCAAAAATCCGGTTGCGCAAAGGTCCGCGATCCGTCCATCGATGATGACGTTCGTGTCCACGACGAGGGGTTCGTGCTGGGTCGTTTCGCGCGCGAAGCGCACATAGGGAATGATTATCGAGAATTCATCACGGTTGCTGCGCATCGCCAGCATCATCCCGAGATAACCGAAAATGGCGTAAACGATGAGTCGCGCGGCCCACTGGACCGTTTCAGTTTGATAGTGCAAAACATCTGACGCGATCAGCAAGTTTGCCGCAATCCACCCCAGCAACAGCCCGAACGTGGCTGACGAAAACAGGCGCAACGATACGCCTTTGAGCAAACGATCCACCAGCACGACGACCAGACCCAGGACGATTCCAATTGCGAGACCCGGCCAGGCATCTCCGATGAAAGCCGATGAAATGTTCGCGCCAATCGCCGCGCAAAAGGTGACGAACAGCACTCGCAGCAGATTGGTCGTCAACAGCGGCGTCATTATCGGCCTCCGCTCTGCGTGCGCGCCGGTTTCGCCGGCTCCCGGGCTCCGGCTTCAATCTTGGCTCCAGAATCACGATAAAAGAGAATACCGTGCGCGCGCAGATTACTGACCAAGGCGCGTAAATCGTTCGCCAAATCCTGGTTCGTGAGCAACGTAGCGAGCAGTCCTTTGCCTTGCGTCGCAGAACTCAGCACTTTTTGCAAGTCGTCCGCTGCTTTTTTTGTCGAGTCCATCGCCGAATCCGCCTTGTCGACGACCGGCCCGAGTTTTTTGGCCGATTCCGCGAACGAACTGGTGGCGTCGTTCAAATGGGCCATACTGGATTTAAGGTTGTCCGTAGTTGTCTTGGAAAGCACTTCGTCATTCAGGCGACTGACCGTTGTGTCGATCTTTTGCACAACACCTCGCAAATCGCCCACCAGCGCGCCGCCTTCGCGCGTCAGGTCTTCGATCCCCGTTTCTCGCGCGCCGTTGATGACAGAATTCGGCGGAAGAAATTTTGACGGCGTTCCCGGCGGCATCGTCACGTTCACGAATCGGTCACCGAGCAAACCGGAACTGCCGACGGTGAACTTGCTGGTGTCGGGAATTTTTATGTAATCGTAAATCTTCAGCGGCACGAGCACGCCGTTGCCTTCGCGAACAAGGCGCGGGCCGCCCGCGACCTTGCCGATCCGCGCGCCGGCGAGCAAGACGTCCGAGCCCTTCAGCAACCCGCTGGCGTCATTGAAACGAATTGTCAGCGGATAGTAAGTCTTGAAGCCTTCACCCAATCTCCCAAACTGAACAACCAGCGCGCCGATGGCGGCAAGGCCTAGGAATACAAAAATTCCGACCTTGAATTCCAAACCTCGTTCGTGCCGGTTCATTGCCGTGGGATTGTCAGCCTTAGCATTGGTGTAGCGGCGTTTGTGTCAAACGCCGAACGAATTAAATAGGCGCTTGGCACAAGCGCCTCTACAACTCCATAGGCTCCGATCTTCCAAGCAGAAAATCCTGAAGGACTTTGTCGTTCGACTGCCGCAATTGGTCCGATGTTCCTTGAAAATGAATTCGCCCCTCGTGCAAATAGGCAATGCGGTCCGCAACGTCGAACGCGTTCTTCATATCGTGTGTGACCACAATACTTGTCACGCCAAAACGCCGTTGCAGGCGCCGAATCAGTCGATTGATAGAATCGGACACCACCGGGTCAAGGCCCGAGGTGGGCTCATCATAAAGAATACAGGATGGCTGGCGGATGATCGACCGGGCGAGGCCGACTCGCTTTTTCATTCCTCCGCTCAAGTTCACCGGCATCTTTTCTTCCTCGCCGCTCAATTCCATCACTTCCAACATTTCGCTCACTCGGGTTCGCAGGACTTTCGGGTCGCGCTCACCGGCTTCGCGCAGGGGAAAAGCGATGTTTTCCGCAACAGTCATTGAATCGAAAAGCGCGGCACCCTGAAAAAGAATGCCAACCCTCAGGCGGATGGACGCGAGCCGGCGTTCATTCATGCCGATAATGTTTTGACCCTCGATCCAAATTTCACCCGCATCGGGCTTCATCAAGCCGATCAAGTGCTTAAGCAACACGCTTTTCCCGCCGCCGCTTCGTCCAATGATGGCGAGCGTTTCTCCACGCGACACCTCCAGATCGACACCGCGCAAAATTTCCTGCGCGCCGATGTTCTTCACCAATGACCGAACCTTGATCATTGGTGAAGAGTTATCAGTCGTTAGCGGACAGTTGAGAGACACCGGAAACAGCGATTACGATTCTTCCAAAGCCAGACTCTCAACTCTCAACCATTAACTCTCAACTGACTCTTATTGGTAGCCGGCCGGGTAGATCACGTTGAGGGTCATAGTCAGGAAAAAATTACAAATGAGCACGGCGAGCGATGCATTTACAACGGCCTCAGTGGTCGCGCGACCGACTCCGACGGCGCCTTCACGCGCGGTCAAACCTTTGTGGCAACTGATGAAAACAATGAGAATACCGAAACAAAACGCTTTCGACAGACCCATGATAATATCGCGGCTGCGTGTCCACTTCACCATGTTGGCCATGTAATACGTGCCGTTTACTTCGAACAAAAAGATCGCCACCAAATAACCAACGCCGATTCCAACCGCGATACACTCCGCGACCAGCAATGGCATCGAAACCATCATCGCAAGCGCGCGCGGCACGACGAGGTAATCGGTCGGATAAACTGCCAGCGCACGCAGCGCGTCGATCTGCTCGGTCACTTTCATCGTCCCGATCTCGGCGGACATCGCGGCGCCAACTCGCCCCGTGACCATCAGCGCAGTCAGCACCGGTCCGAGCTCGCGCATGAGCGCAACCGAAACCACGGCTCCAACCGCGGAACCCATTCCGATTTTGTGAAACTGAAAATAGGTCTGGGCCGAAAAGACCGCGCCCGTAAAGCCGCCGGTGATAACGACAACCAGTTGCGACAGCAATCCGATTTCAACGATTTGGTTGAGAAACAACTTCCAGCGCAATCGATGGGTAAAGAGCGAGCGAAACGTGTCCCCACCCAACATCACGACCTCGCCCAAATATTGAACGAAACGGACAAGTGGGCGGCCTAGCGCGTTAAAGAATCGAACGAGCATTGTCCAAATCGGCAAGACCTGTGGCGTAAACTTCCAATTCCAGCATCGGACCTCACGTTACGGACGCGAAAGGCTCATGCAAAAAGAAACCGGCGATTGCGCCGCGCCCAGAGCTGAGTAGATGTCGATCCTGTAAAATGTCGAGCTTGCGATCAGGAAGGGCAATCTGGCTTCTGCTTCCAGCGATGGTTCTTCTTTGCTCCGGCTGTCAGACCGAGCCTACGGCCAGCCAAAGCGCAAAGATCCAAATGGCGCAACGGATCGCAGCAGAGACACCCGGCGATTACTACATTGGCCGCCGTTATTTCAAACCGGACTTCAAGTTTTGGGGTTATGTCCGGAAACCTGGCCAGCCGTGGAGCACTTCGCAGCTTGTGATGTTGAACGAGAAGATATAAGCTCGCGCCCGACCGCGAGGAGTGGAAGTTCGGGTCGGACAACAATTACGAATACAAACTCACCGGTTACTTTAGCGGCGAGAAAGTGTACGAACCGGCAAGCAATCGGGTATATCCCGAGTTTGTGGTCAAAGGTTTCGAAGTCATCTCTACCAATCCCCCGCCGATTTTCAAAAGTCAGTTAAGCGGACGGGCCGATGCTGCCCAGACCCGGTACGTGATCGAGAAACCTGAACCGGAATTCTGAAGAAGAAATTCGAAGCTCGAATATCGGAACAATATCGAAATCGAAATTGTTAAATTAGAGCAACTAACGGTTTAAAGATTTCAATTTAGTATTCGTGCTTGTTTTGGATTTCGACATTCGAATTTGATGACAACAGTAAGAAACGGCTCGGCAACAAAAGACGTGCTGTTGGAGGAATTCCTGCGCTACCTCGCAGTGGAGCGTAATGCGTCGCCGCGAACATTGAAAGCGTACCGGCAGGCGCTGGCTGCGTTTCGCGCGCACAATCCCAAACCCTGGAAACAATGTACCACCGACGACTTTCGCGATTATCTATTCGCAATTGTGAAACGCGGTCAGGCACGTTCTTATGTCCGCCTCCAATTCTCCGCGCTTCACGCATTCTACAAATTTCTGACTGATCGAAAGAAACTGCGAATTGATCCGCTGCGCCAACTACAACTCCCGAAGCTCGAAAGAAAATTGCCCCTCGTCCTTACCCGGCAACAAATTGACGAACTATTGGCGGCGCCGCTGAAAGTTCCCAAAGAGCGGGCCGCTCCGGAATGGATGCCGCTGCGCGACGTCGCGGTCATGGAACTTTTTTACAGCAGCGGTCTGCGTCTGAGCGAGCTGGCCGCGCTCGATGTGGCCGATGTCGATCTTTATACCGAGTCGGTGCGTGTTTTTGGCAAAGGCCGGAAGGAACGGGTTTGCCCGGTTGGCGCGCCGGCGTTGGAAGCAGTCCAAAAATATCGTTCGGCGGCAAAGGTGCATTCCGGCCCGCTTTTCATTAACAAACTGCGAAAACGAATTTCGCCCACTCGATCTGGCTGATTTTGAAACGTTATCTGCGGCACACATCGATTCCGATTTCGATCAGTCCGCACAAGCTTCGTCACAGCTTCGCGACCCACCTGCTCGATCGCGGCGCAGATCTGCGCAGCGTGCAGGCATTGCTCGGCCACGCCAGTCTTTCGACGACGCAGATTTACACGCACGTGACGATCGAGCGTTTAAAAAGCGCCTACGCCGACGCGCACCCGCGCGCCTGAAGGCAAGTTACCGCTTCCCTAATCAGTAATCGGCTCGGCGAGCTTCGCCTTGCTCGCATTCGGCTGGAAAATCAGCTTGCCGTCCTTGGCGGTAACCTGCACCTGAGTGCCGGCTTTCACGTTGCCGCGGAGAATTTCTTCCGCGAGCGGATCTTCGAGATAACGCTCGACCGCGCGCCGCATCGGCCGCGCGCCGTAGTTCGGATCGTAACCTTTTTCGATCACGAACTCGTGGGCCGCGTTGTCGAGAATGATCTCGACTTCCTTCGCTTTGAGCCGCGCTTTCACCTTCTCCACCTCAAGATCGACAATCTGCAAGAGATTTTCCTTCGTAAGCGAGTGGAAGACGATGATCTCGTCGAGGCGGTTGAGGAACTCCGGCTTAAACACGCGCTTGGTTTCGTCGAGAATCTTGTCGCGCATGGAATCGTAGTCGTGTCCTTCGCGCGGCGCGCCGAAGCCCATGGTCGTCTGTTTCTTCAGCAGTTCGGCGCCGACGTTCGACGTCATGATGATGATCGTGTTCCGGAAATCGATCTTTCGGCCTAACGAATCGGTGATTTTGCCTTCTTCCAGAATCTGGAGAAGCAAATGCATCACGTCCGGGTGCGCTTTTTCGATTTCGTCGAACAGCACGACCGAATAGGGACGGCGCCGAACCGCTTCGGAAAGTTGACCGCCTTCCTCGTAACCGACGTAGCCCGGAGGCGAGCCGATCAAGCGCGAGGCCGTGAATTTTTCCATGTATTCCGACATGTCGATCTGAATGAGCGCGTCGCGATCGCCGAACATGAATTCGGCCAGCGTTTGGGCGAGGAACGTTTTGCCGACGCCGGTCGGGCCGAGGAAAATGAAGGAACCGATCGGACGGCGCGGATCTTTCAGATCGGCGCGGCAGCGGCGCAGCGCTTTGCGTGATCGCGGTGACCGCTTCGTCCTGGCCGATGACCTTGCCTTTCAGCTCCTCTTCCATCTTGAGCAGCTTCTCGGTTTCCGCCTGCTCCATGCGCTGGAGCGGAACGCCGGTCACTTTCGAGATGATGTGCATCATGTCGTCGCCGGTCACGAGCACTTCCTTTTCTTCGCGCTCCTCGCGCCATTTCGCCAGAATCGAATCGAGTTTCTCTTTGGTCTGCTTTTCCTTGTCGCGCAGCGACGCGGCTTTTTCGAAATCCTGCGCCTTGATCGCGGCTTCCTTTTCCAGCCGAATCTCCTCGATCTCCTTCTCGATTTCCTTCACGTCCGGCGGACGCGTCATCGCGTTGATGCGCGCGCGCGCGCCGGCTTCGTCCATCACGTCGATCGCCTTGTCGGGCAGAAAGCGGCCGGTGATGTAGCGCTCGGAAAATTTGACCGCGGTCTCGAGCGCTTCGTCGGTCAACTTCGCTTTGTGGTGCGCTTCGTATTTCGGCCGCAGACCCTTCAAAATCTCAATCGCCTCTTCGATCGTCGGCGCATCGACCTTCACGGTCTGGAATCGGCGTTCGAGCGCGGCGTCCTTCTCGATGTACTTGCGATACTCGTTCATCGTGGTCGCGCCGACGCATTGCAATTCACCGCGGCTCAGAGCGGGCTTGATGATGTTCGATGCGTCCATCGCGCCTTCGGCCGAACCGGCACCGACGATCGTGTGCAGCTCGTCGATGAAAAGAATGACGTTCTTGGAGCGGCGAATTTCGTCCATCACCGCTTTGATGCGCTCTTCGAACTGGCCGCGATATTTCGTTCCGGCGACCATCAAGGCGAGGTCGAGCGTGATGACCCGCTTGTCGCGCAGAAGTTCCGGAACGTTGCCGTTCGCGATTTCCTGCGCCAAGCCCTCCGCGATCGCCGTCTTGCCGACGCCGGCTTCGCCGATCAACACCGGATTGTTTTTCGTGCGGCGGCAGAGCACCTGAATGACGCGCTCAATTTCGTTGTGGCGGCCGATCACCGGATCGAGTTCGCCTTTCTTCGCCAGCTCGGTCAGGTCGCGACCAAACGCGCGCAGCGCGGGCGTTTTGACATCCTTCTTGCGAGGTCGGCTCGCCTTCCTCGGACTTCCGACGGCGTGAAATTCGGATCGAGCTCCTTCAGAATTTCGTTGCGGGTGCGTTCGATGTCGATCTCGAGACTCTTCAACACGCGCGCGGCCACGCCTTCGCCTTCGCGCAGCAGTCCGAGCAAAATGTGTTCGGTGCCGACGTAGGAATGATTGAGCGCCTTCGCTTCCTTGCCGGCGAGCGCCAGCACTTTCTTCACCCGCGGCGTGTAGGGAATGTTGCCGACCATTTTCGTTTCCGGTCCGGAGCCGACCTGTTTCTCGACTTCCATGCGCACGGTCTCGAGATCGAGTCCCATTTTCTGGAGAACGTTGACCGCAACGCCCTGGCCGAGCTTGATCAGTCCGAGCAAGAGATGCTCGGTGCCGACGTAATTGTGATTGAAGCGGTCCGCTTCTTTGCGAGCGAGTGCGAGGACCTGCTGGGCGCGGGGAGTGAAATTATTCATTGTTCTGTCGGCGTCGATGTCGAGCCGTTGCCCGCTTCCTTCGCCAGTTTACTAATATCAGGTTTCGGGAAGTACTTTCAAACGCGTCCGAATAATTTGGGCACGAAGATGGTCGCGTTCTTCCGCGCTCAGCTTTTGTTGGGAGCTCTTCTGCAGGTGCGCCGGCTGCGTGTCGATGAATAATTCATCGATCGGCAGGCGCTTGTCTTCCGGAAAGGCGCCGAGATCGACCCCAAGCTTGATGATCGACAGGAGGTTGAGCGCTTCCTTCGAGCTCATGGCGTGAGCATATGTAAGCACACCGTATGCTCGACCGATCTGATCCCACAAGGTATTCGATTTTTTCTGGATCAAGACCTGTCGCGCGTCGTGCTCCTTTTCAATGATGGTCTCGATCACCTTGGTCAGGCGGGTGATGATGTCGTCTTCTTTTTCGCCGAGCGTCGTCTGATTCGAAATCTGGAAAAGATTGCCCATCGCTTCGGTGCCTTCGCCGTAAAGGCCGCGCACCGCCAGACCGATTTTGCTGACCGCCTGCACGACTTGATTGATCAGCTCGCTCAAAACGAGTCCGGGCAAATGCAACATCGCGGACGCGCGCATGCCGGTGCCGACATTCGTCGGGCAGGCGGTCAGGTATCCGAGTCGCTGATCGTAGGCGAACTCGAGCTCGCTGCTTCAAGCGCGGTGTCGATCTTGTCGAGCAGCTTGAATGCCTGTTTCAATTGCAACCCCGAACGCATCGATTGCATCCGCAGATGATCTTCTTCGTTGATCATGATGCTGAGCGTCTGGCGACGATTCATGATGACCGCGCTGCCGGCGCTCTTGGCCGCGTGTTCGCGACTGATGAGATGACGCTCGACCAGCACCTGTTTTTCCAGCGCGGACAGGTCCTGCAGCAATTCCGAAAACGAATCCTGCATCTCGGGAAGTTCTTCGACGCGCGGTTTGATCAACTCTAGAATGGCGGTGCGCTCCGCTTTCTTCGCCCAGCCGGGAAAGGCGCGATTGCGCAGATTGCGCGCAAGCCGGACCCGGCTGCTGATCGACGATTTGATGATGCGGTCCTTCACCGCGGAGCCATTCTCCGGCGTTCGACATGACAGTTGGAAAATTTCACGGCTTTACCTTCGTCGATTCGCTTTCGAGCTGCTTGATCTGGTCGCGCAGTGACGCCGCGCGTCTCGTAATTTTCTTCCGCGACCGCTTTTTGCAGACTCTCGTTCAGGTTGCGCATCCGATCGCTCAACTCGACTGCGCGATGGGCGCGCTGCGGCACCTTGCCCACATGCTCGGTGCCTTTGTGCATCGCCTTCAGCAACGTGCTCAATGCCTCGGCAAAGGTCACGTAGCAGGCGCTGCATCCGAGCCGGCCGGTTTTTTTGAAATCGGCCTGGGTAAAACCGCAAACCGGACACTTCTGCGTCGACGCGCCTTTTTCGATCTCCTCGGCCGCGCCGATTCCCAGAAGCAAATCGGCCAGCGCAAAACCGGTCGGGTCCTGCACGCCTTTTTCTTTCGAGCAGGCATCGCAGAGATTCACCTTCTGCATCTTCCCTTCGAGAATCTGCGTCAGGAAGACCGTCGCGTCATTGCATTTACAAACGTCGCACAACATCTCTGCTACTTAGACCTGTTACACGCTTAAAACATTCAAGCTGCGCGTTTGTCGAGCACCTTTCGCGCCGATCTGTCCGCCGTACTTAGCGAAGGCCGTCGATCTTCATGATGATAAATCGGCGTCCCAGTTTCTCGCGTCATTTCCCGGAAGCGCGCGATCATCCGCGCCGTGATCGGGCCCGGCTTGCCCGTTGCCAATCGGCCGGCCATCCACTTTGACCACCGGAATAATCTCCGCCGCCGTCCCGGTAAGAAACGCTTCGTCCGCGACGAACACATCGTGGCGCGTGATGTCCGCTTCGATCACTTTGATTCCCGTCTCGGCCGCGATCTCGAACACGACCGCGCGCGTGATTCCGCGCAGCGCCCCGGCGGTGATCGGCGGCGTGAAAATTTGGCCGCGCTTAATAATAAAGACATTATCGGCGGTGCATTCGGCGACGTTGCCTTCGTCGTTCAGCATCAACGCTTCGTCCGCGTTCGGCCAGGTTGGCCTCGATCCGCGCCATCACGTTGTTCAAATAATTCAGCGACTTGACCGCCGGATTGAGCGCGCCGGATTCGTCCGCCGCGTCGCGCAGGTCACGACGGTCAGTCCGTTTTTGATAAACCTCCTCCGGATAAAGCGCGATCTGCGCCGCGATGATGATCACGCTCGGCGTCTTACACTGCTCCGGATTCAAACCGAGATTGCCGACACCGCGCGTCACGATCAGGCGAATGTAACCGTCGCGCAGATCGTTTTGCCGAATCGTCTCGAGCAGCGCCTCAGTCATCTGCTCGCTGCGACATCGGAATCTCGCAGGCAAATCGAGCGCGCCGAATCCCACAGTCGTTCGAGATGTTCCTCCAGGCGGAAAACGCGACCGTTGTAAAACCGAATGCCCTCGAAAATTCCGTCGCCATAGAGCAGGCCGTGGTCGAAAACGGAAACTTTCGCGTCCGCTTCCGAATAAAATTTTCCGTCGATGTAAATCTTCGATTCCTTCGCGGCAGGTTTCGATCACGGTCCGCTTTATCGACCGCGGGTTTCACCGCTTCACGTGATTTTGGTTCGTCAATCACCGTCCCGCCAGCATCAGAGGTTTTCATAATCGCTGGAAAAATCTCCGTCGTTTCGTCGCGCAATTCAAGTAGCAGGTTAAAAAAGCGAAAGCGTTAATTGGTACAAAGAATGACTTCTGCAGATTAACGTTGTAACGATTTCTAACTCTTCAAAAGCAGGCCGTCTTTAATGTGCAATTCGCGATCCCCGCGCGCGGCCAGGCCGGTGTCATGCGTCACGATCAGCAAGCTCTTCTTTCGTTCGCGGGCCAGGTTCAGCAGAAGGTCGACAATCGCCTCGCCGGTCGCCGAATCGAGGTTGCCAGTCGGCTCGTCGGCAAAAATAATGTCGGGATCGTTCACCAACGCGCGCGCAATTGCGACGCGTTGTTGCTCGCCACCGGAAAGTTCCGCCGGCAAATGCTGCATTCGATCGGCCAGACCAACCGCCGCCAGACTTTCCTCAGCCGCCTTTTGTTGTGGACGTCCGGCCAATCATTCCCGGCAGCGAGACATTTTCCAGGGCCGTCAATTCCGGCAGCAGGAAATATCCCTGAAAAACAAAACCCATCTTCTTGTTGCGAAACCGCGCCTGCGGCGCCTGACCTGCCGTTGTAAAGATTGCGGCCTTCGAATTCCACCGTGCCCGATTCCGGGCCGCTCCAAACCCGGCAAGCGTGTAAAGCAACGTCGTCTTTCCGGCGCCGGACGCGCCGCAAATGAAAATGATTTCGCCCTGCGCGACATCGAGCGAAATCCCGCGCAGGACTTCGATCCGGCGCGGACCCATCTGGAACGATTGAAACAAATCACGGGCGACCAGCTGCGGTGGTTGCGGCACGGACAATTACTTCGCCAAGATCGACATCGCGCAAGCAATTTCGTCGTCCGAGAAAAATCACCTGGCTGAAGTCAGGTCGACAGCTCCGCGCGATGCTAGACTAATGCGGCACCGCCGCCATTCATCAGCATTACCACATGATCCAACCGTTGCGAAATTCCAGTACACAGAAAATCGCCGCGGAAAATTCCGCGGCGATTTCGCAATTAAACTAAACTTTGGCTACGACATTCCGAGCGTGTCCAGGGTCGGCTCATCAATCGCGCCGGTTGGTTCGATACCTTGAGCGGATTGATATTCCGCCAGTGCGGCACGCGTTTGCGGTCCAAGGACTCCGTCGATATCGCCCTGATAGTAGCCTTGCTGTTGCAGCGCTGATTGCACGTTGGCAACCACCTGACCCGGATCCATCTCCGGATTCGAGGCATAGATCGGTCCGTCAAAATAGTAGGACGCGCCTGGATCATATCCCCAAGCCGGATACCAATAGCCGGCGTTCCAGTAGTAGGGCGCACCAAACACAATCGAGATGTGGTTGTAATGCTGACTCCACCACCACTGATTTTGCCACATCGGATGATAATTAACGAACACGGCGTACTTCTGGCCTTTCCAGTTCTGTGCTCCGGCGATGTGATAATTCTGATTGAACTTCACTGCCTGGTAATTCGCGTTCGGATGGTTTCCGAGATTGAACTTCTGAACCTTGAAGTTCTTATTGACCGTGACGTTCTTGTTGACGGTCACGTTCTTGGTCTTGTTAAAGGTCGTGTTTGCTTGCCGAGGTCGAAAGATTCGACTGATTGGTCACGTTTTTGTGAAACTTCGTCGCATTTAGGTTAGAACCTCCGACCGTGTTCGGGTGCTGGAAGTTCTGCGTGCCTGTGCCGGTGGTCTTGAACTTCTTCCCGGTTTGCTGGGTCACGGCGTGCTGCTGGGGCTGCGGCGTTGCCGCCGCCGCCCTTCTTCTTATTTTGATTTTGATCTTGATCCGCTAGTGCCAAGGCTGCGAGCCCGACACAACAGGTTAAAACTAAAACTGTTTTCATAGTATGGTTAGATATTGTCTCCTGGGTTTATTAGACATGGTAGGATACTGACTTATTCAACACTGTCTTTGCCAGAGCGTTGCTGGCGAACTGCTTCAAAAAGAACAATCGCAACCGCCGTAGCCAAGTTCAAGCTCCGAGTTCCATGCATCGGGATAGTAATACAGCTACCCTGGTTTTCCTTGAGAAGGCTCTCCGGTAGACCCTTCGTTTCCCGGCCAAACATCAGGATAATCGCCGGGCCGGAATTTCACGTCCCAGTAGGCCGCGCTTGGTCTTTGTGGTGACGAAAAAATGACGGCTTTCCACGCGCTTCGAGTCCATCAGCGCAGACAACGAATCCCAGACCTTCAGATCGACATCGTCCCAATAGTCCAACCCCGCCCGTTTCAGTTGTCGATCGTCCAGTGAAAACCCGAGCGGCTTAACCAGATGCAACGTCGATTTTGTGGCCAGACAAAGCCGGCCGATATTGCCCGTGTTCGGTGGAATCTCCGGCTCGACTAAAACAACGTTAAACATGGAGAGAATTAATCTGCGAAACCACGGACAATGCCAGGAAAATTGCTTGATTCGCCGCAATCATCCAGGATTCCTGGCTATTCCAGATTCGCTCTTAATCCGTTTATCCGCGTGATCCGCGGTTACTAGAGCTTGCTGACGCGACGAATTTTTCCAGCTTCACCACGTCGGCAGCGAATTTCCGGATCCCCTCGCCCGTTTTTTCGTAGGCCATCGCGTTGTCGTTCAGCAGCCACCGGAATTTTTTCTCATCGAGCTCCAGCTTGTCGATCTTGGCCGACTTCGCCATCTCCGGCGTCAATTTTCGCTCCACCGGCTCGTTCGATTTCGACAGTTCTTCCATCAACTCCGGGCTGATGGTCAGGCAATCGCAACCCGCCAGCTCGAGAATTTGTCCCGTGTTCCGGAAACTCGCGCCCATCACTTCGGTCGAGACACCGAACTTCTTGTAGTAGGCGTAAATCTCCGTGACCGATTGCACGCCCGGATCTTCCGGTCCTTTGTAATCACGCTTCTCGTGCGCCTTATACCAATCGTAGATCCGGCCGACGAACGGTGAGATCAACTGCACTTTCGCTTCCGCCGCGCGCACGGCTTGCGGCAATGAAAACATCAGCGTCAGATTGCAACGAATTCCTTCCTTTTGCAGTTGCTCGGCGGCCAGAAGTCCTTCCCAGGTCGACGCGATCTTGATCAATACCCGTTCGCGCGGAATTTTTTTCTCCTCGTAAAGCTTAATCAGTTGCCGCGCCTTTTTGATCGAGCCCTCGACGTCGTACGACAATCGCGCGTCCGTCTCGGTCGAAACGCGTCCCGGCACAATCTGGAGAATGTCGGTGCCGAATTGCACCAGCAGATGATCGCAAATGTCTTCGATCTGCGCCTGTCCGCTTAACCCGGAATTTTTGCGATCCGTCAAAACCTCATCGATCAGCTGGCCGTATTGCTGTTTTTGGGTGGCGGCGTAAACCAAACTCGGGTTTGTCGTCGCGTCCTGGGGCTTGAAATCCTTGATCGACTCAAAATCGGCCGTATCGGCCACGACTTTGGTGAACTTCTTCAATTGCTCGAGCTGATTCAGCTTTCGTCTTTTTCTCTTCTGCGACAGCAGTGCTCATAATAGATCCTCCCATTGATTCGCTGCAGGGGAAGCTGTCAGCTTCCCAACTTGCTCCAAAATGGGAAACTAACCGCCAGTCCGGCTCGGATTTTCCCCGACAGATCCGGTTCAGCGAAGAAACGCTACGCCTCGATCAAAGATCGATAAGAAAGAAATTTTACCGCGGATTACCGGTAAAACGTTCGGACTGAAAATAGCCCAGCGCTTCAGCGCTGGGTTAAATGACGTTTTCATGAGCCAGTCCCGTCAGGGACGAAAGAAGTTGTTCAGCCACGGCCCATGGCAACAAATCCCAGATCCCAGGCACCAAATCCCAGGCAATCTTCAATTCTTCAAATCCCAGAAATTACGCCAGGACACGATTGATGAATTCTTTGTATTTTGGTGGTTGAGACTTTGCTTGGAACTTGGGGTTTGGGATTTGAGATTTCCGATTTGGTAGCGGCCCAAATTAGTCACCAGCCGTCAAACAAGCTACGGCCTAGCAAGCAGCGCTGCAGCTTGCCGTCGTCACTTCGTGCCTTTGAGCTCGACCAGAATCATGTGCAGGGGTTTGTCGCCAATGTTCTCTGCAGCATGAGTCAACGGTTCGCGAAAGAGCACGTCGCCCGTCTTGAGCTCGCCTTCAGTCACCTTGCCGTCGGACGCGTAGTTGCGATACGGGCCGCCTTCCAAAACGTAAATCACGTAGGCGGGATGCGAGTGCACCTGTTCCTTCACGCCCGGCGGTAACGTCGCTTCCAGGACGCGAACGCGATCGTTCTCGAACCTGACCCGAATCGTTTTGGCATTAACAATTGCCGGATCTTGGGCTTGTGTCAGCGAAACGCCGAAAGATAACGCGACCACCATCGTTGCGAGAAAGAGACATCGAATGTGCATAAGGACCGAGATTTAATCGGTCGCTCAAAGATCGACAATTAGAAAATATTTAACCGCGGATTACCCGCCTTCGCTGAAGCTACGGACGTGGCAAGCGCGGATAAAAACTCTCAACTCTCAACTCTGCTTAGCCTTTCGAAGGCAAATCATTTCGGCGACTCCTCATTTGCAGCGTCATCGTCATATTCATTTTCAAAATCAAAAGTTGCGCTGGGAAACAGGCGTCTAAGTTCCACTTGGTCCTTCAACTTAAGATAGTTATTACCCATTGAAATCTTCAGCCCGGAAAGCTTCGATAGGGATTGGGGTAGCTTGACACCACCGTTTGAGCTTATAGAAAGTTCCCGGAGATTTTTCAGTTCACCGATGAACGATGGGATATCGTGAAGGTTGTTGTAGTCCAATCCCAATTTCTTCAAGTTTTTCAGATTTGCGATTTCTGGTGGAACAGTTTGCAGACGATTTCTTCCCAGATCTAGCTCTTCAAGGTTTTGAAGTTTTGCAATTGTTGTTGGCAATGGTTTGATTTTAGAACTTGGTCCTGGGACCGACGATCCACCTTCTCCCGGATCTAGCGCGCCAAACAATCGTAAAACTTTTAGATTGGTGAGTTCTCCAATCGATGCAGGAATGGAAACATTCATTTGGCACCCGTTTCCATTATCAATAATTAGTTTTTCTAACTTCTTCAGTTGTCCGATCTCGACTGGGAGCTCCTCAAGGTTTTCCAGACAGGAAATTTCCAATTCATTCAGGTTTATTAAGGTACCTACGCTTTGGAGGCAGGTGTTTCAGGTTGGAGTCAGATTCGTTGATCGACAGACTTGTAACTTTTTCCGGGGATGCGAGGGCTTGAGCTAGATTGTCGAAGGACTCTGCGTGACCAATGCCAAGCGATAGGAAAATTAGGCTCGATATAATAATGGTTCTATTCATTCTCGCCCCGCCTGATTCGCCTTACACCAAACATCAATGATTGGATAGGCTTTGGTTGTGCATCAGGGGCGATTCGCCTTCACTCTATCCGCGTCTGTTACCGGATGCTGCAGAATGATCACGGCTTCCAGGAACTAAGTTCCTTGTAACCGAGGAAGAGATTGCCGGAACGCTGAAGAACTGTGGTGGTGCAGGATACGTCGTAAACTTGACCTCCCGCGGCGGTGAACGTCACTGTCTGGGGACCGGAAGTGTGTGAGTCGCCACTAAAAGCCCGCATATCCACTTTGACCGGATGTTTACCAGGCAAAAGTTCCCACTTGTTGTAACCAATCCCCGCATAAGTAAACCCTCCATCATAAGGTTTGCCGTCCACGGACATGACCATGGCAGGACCTCCACCTGATTGTCTCGAAAATGGCGACCGCGTTGTTTGGAAGCGTGTCTCCCGAGGAATTTGGTACGAGCTTGCGCAGGACATCAGCAGCATCCCGATCACGGCAAAACCGCGGTTTAGTTTTTTCGATTGCATAAGTAGTGATTCCAGGTGGCTCTACCCCGCCTAACGAGAATACGGCGTGCTGGGAATCGCCGGATGGAGCTGCATTGGTCGCATGGTGATGCGACCGACTGAGCGGGAGCGAAGGAGTCAATGAGTGTTGCTTCATTTCATCATTCATAATTCATCCTTCATCCTTCATCCCGCATCCCTCATCCCCATCCTTGCCGCGAAGCGGCAGCGGTTCGCTTCATCGCTTGGTTAGGGGCAATTGTTTCACCACAAACTTGTATGCCGGTTCAGGCGGTTCCACGCAGTTCGCGCAGGATAAACCGGAATGTCTCGATATGTTGGATCGCTCTTGCGTTGCTCCTCTGAAATTTCAGTATGTTTAAAATTGGAAGTGTCTAACACATCCCAGTTGCCTTCATATCGTGAAAGAATCAGGGGCTGTCTCCATCCGATTCTGCAACGAGACGTCCACCGTTTTGATGAGGAGGGACCAGGGCGCAGGTGTTGTCTGTGTTGCCGTCGAGCACAAGTGAATAGCCACCGCCGAGGCGCTTCCAATCACGTCCGAACCAGTCAACATCGCATCCCACCAAACATGCGACTACTGCCAGAGTTACCAATGCTCGCATTGCACCTAACGAGAATAAGCTTAGCCGCCGCTGACGGGAGCGGGCTTTGCGCTTCGAACCTGTACTTTCTAATTTCAGCTTCGTAATTTTCGCGCCGGTCAGCGGTTGGCTGGAACGCATGGTTAGGCGATCTAATCGCAACAAGCCACGCGACAAGGACAAATGATCTGGATCTGCTCTGTCGTCCAATGATGCGCGCAAACTCGCCTTGTCGTCGCGTGAGAGAGGACTATCGGCCTCTGAAATAAGCTTGTCTGCAGAGAGCCAGCGCTCCACCCAGGATAGTCCATCTCGAATTAAGAACTCTGTCATTGATTGGATGCAATCTCGCACTGACGCTTTCGTCGTCAATATAGCTTGCGCCATCTACCGAAGGGCCATTCAGGGCCGGAGCTGGAAACTCGCTATTCAGCACGCGGATGCCGAAAGTGAACACGGAACTTCGGTCCGAATGTGTACTTGGTGGAAGTGGAAGAAGGCAGCGAACTGCGGGAACTCTTTACAAATGAACGTCGGCTTGGTGAGCGCGTATCCGAACGGCCGCATATTTTTCGCGACGCCTGTCACGACGCACCGAGCTAGGTTCCGTTCGCGTCTTTTGTCCATGCGCGTAATCGCCTAACGAGAAAGAGATAAGCCACGGGTATCGCTGAAAAGCAATACGGCGGAAGTGCGCGAGTCTGGCAGCTGCCGGACGAGTCGCACTGGGGAAGCCGGGAGCCGAGACGAAGGCGAGGGTGACGAAACAACTTCTCTGAAGTTGTATCGCGGTGGGACGGTTGGCTTCATCGCAGGGTTAGGGCGACTGGGAGAAAGAGGAAAACCCGATCAAATCAGGTCGGCCTATTGAACACAACGAAAAATCTCGACAGTAACGCGCACGCACATGACAACTGAATCCATGATCAGGCAGCGCATGGTCAGACTGTGGATGCTGGGCTACACAGTCATTTTGGCCGTTTTTTTCGCTTTTGTTAGCCTTTACGCTCGCCACCGCCCCTCACATCAACACTCCATTATTTACGAAGGAATCTCGTCCATATAAATCTTGATAATTCTGGATGTTCGCGGGGAACTTCCTTGACTCGTTCGGCTACACGACAACGCTCCTCCGGCGCATTTGGCAATTGGTATTTCCATTTGTCATGTTGAGTTGTGTCGTTGGCCTTATCGTCAGCCTTTACTTTGACAAAGACAATCAGCCTGTCTCACCAATCCCGCCAAAAGCTTGGCGTTAGTCATAACGGCTGCTCTCTTTTTTCCGAGCTTTCGAGCAAATTTTTCTGCTCGGATACGGTAGTGTTGATCACGTTAAGCGAATCCCGCGACGACCGACTATGAGCGACGACCCACTTCATCATCTGGTTGAAGAGATAACAAGACTAAGGTGTACAAGTCAGGTGTCGTGGATCATTGCGATCTTGCTGCTAGGGACGCTTGTGGTCGTAAATATCTTCGGCGTTCACGTGGAACCAAAGAATGATTCATGGGTTACGGTTCGCCGCCTCGCTGATGCTGCCCGCTATGAAGAAGCTTTGACCGTCGCAAATCGGCTTGTAGAGAAAGACCCTGATAGCCCCCAGACACACATCTTGATGGGAACCCTTCAACTATCACTCGGCAAACTTCACCAAGCGGAAAGTTCGTTCACTAAAGCTTACGAACTGCTTCCAAACGAATATAACGCGAATCTTCTGAACGCAGTTCGTAAAAGACTTGACGAGGAAGAGCCGATTCCGACTCCCACCCCGACGCCGTAGCGGTAACGGCTCAGGCAGGCGCAAGGTGAAAGGATAGGCCGAAAGACTTAGTTGCTGACGCCACACAATTCGCCTATCAGGGCGTTTATGGACACATCTATTAACTCACTGGAACGAGCACTCTCGATTCGCCGCCAAATCGACACTCTCGAAAATCGGCTCGGCGCTCTACTTGGTCGAACGACCTCGTCACATATAACCGCCGGTAAGAGTCGCGGTCGGCGCATGTCAGCATCAAGTCGGGCAAAGATAGCCGCTGCCGCACGGACACGTTGGGCTAAGGTAAAAGCTGGACAAGCAAATGGTGCAGTTAAGCCACGAGGAAAAAAAGGCGGTATCACTGCTGCTGGCCGCAGAAAACTGTCGCAACTAATGAAAGCGCGGTGGGCGATGAGAAGAAGAGCCACCGCTAAGGCCAAGAAGTAATACTGCCGCTGCTCATTTTGATTGGGGCTTAGTTGGCGCAGGCGAAACAGTCGCCCGGATTGAAATCCATTGCCCGTCAAAGGCCGCATGGGTCTGCTTATATTCCACCTGTAGGGAACCTTTCTCCTCCTCGATAGCCGCCGATTCGCCGCTGCACTGCGGATCGGATTCAGGTACACCGAGGCACTTGATAATGTGGAGCGCATTACGAGCTTCAAGTTCCATGATTTTACGACGACCATTGCTCTCTTTAACGAAGAAATCGGGCGCGTTGGGACTTATGTCGCGAAGGCCGTCTAGTTCATCGTTAACAAGCGCAACAAATTCCCCTAGTTCTCCGCTAATCTTATAGCGTTTCTTCATACAAACATCGTCATAATAAGGCTTATGGCCACATTGCTCATTCCAAGCGGCAACTTCCTTCGCAAGCTTTGCGCTTTGCTGAAAAATCACCGCTGTTAATGGAAGAGCGACCAGTGGGAGCGAGACTGCCCCCGAGATCGACGGGAGAACTAATCATATGCACCGTGGACGCGATACGGGAAGACGTTCGCTTCATCGGCTGGTTAGGCCTTTCGTGCATTGGAAATGATCGGTGATGCGTGAAATGAACGCGCAGCATCCCGACGATGATAACTAAAACGCAGCGAGTGCGGTGACGAAGTGCTCGCGACAAAAGCTGAATGCTCGAGAAAGCCATACGGTCGTCAGACCGCCCAGACGACACCGAGGATCGAAGAGAAAGAATGCTAGGGCGACAATCTCCATGCGACAGCGTGAAGCAGCAGCCGCAGCACCCAGTCCGGATGTCGTTCGAGTGATCAATGGACAGGTATGTGAATAGGCCCCAGCCAGTCGGAGCCATGAGGAGAAGGCATAGAAAGGCAGCAAGACATCGATCCTGGAATGCTGCGTGTGAATGCGCCATCGCTTCAGGCCTAACGAGAAAGAGATAAGCCAACGCAGGCGGTGGCGCGATCCGTTTTCATTTCAGCCTTCATCATTCATCCTTCATCCTTGCCGCCGCGAGCGGCCTGCGGTTGGCTCCATCGCCTGGTTAGGCTTTTCGTGATCCATGCTTTCGACCGCCGCGATTGCCGCTTGGACGGCGACTGGATCAAGTGTGAGTGAGATGTGGTCGATCCCCGGGAGAACTGTAACAGGAACATCTTTGCCAGCTGTCTTGAAAACGGCTGCAAACCGATCGGCGTACGACACGTCATCGTTTTGACCGACGAGTACCCGAAGGGGTTGCCTAATCGCTCGAATGTTTGCCTGGTAATCGCGCTCAGGCCTGAAGTTCTGTGCGAGGGCGAAGGAATATTGCGGGGTGAGCAAGCCTTTGTCCCTCTCGTCGACCGCGAATCTGACCACCGGCAGGTCGTCAAACGCGTGCATTCCAAACCCGTTTAGCACGGCGATCGCGATGATGCGCGGAACCCCCACGGTAGCCCAGCCGCCGTTACCCGGACGCAACGTTGCTGCGTCCTGACTGATCCAAGGAGAAAGAAGAAGATAGTTGGAGAATAGTTCCTGACGTGGACTGCCCGCGAAGCGAAGCACAAATCCGCCGCCGGAAGAGAATCCGGCGAGCGTGGAAGGCTGAGCCAATTTGGTCGAATGGACAAAGTCTTCGAGGTCGTCCTCCAACTGTCCGATATAGGCGATGTGGCCTTTCGTGCCTGATTTGCCGTGTCCGCGGACGTCCAGCGTGTAAGCTGCATAGCCAGCGGCGGCAAATCCCTTGGCCATCAGGTGCATGCTGCTGCTACTGGCAGACGAGCCGTGCACGAGCACCACGCTGCCTTTGACCGCGCCACCTGCAGCCGGGTAGGCCCGAAAGGCGAGCTTAGTGCCATCGCGAGCCGTAACGTACCTTGCTTCCGGTAGATCGGAGAAATCCACGTTCTTGAAAGGGTCGCTAATGCTCGACATTGGCGGCGGCGCCTTGCCTGGTCCGCCAAGTGCGATCGCGAGTCCAAGGGCCGCCACAAGAACTGCAACAACAATAAGGATGGTGACGAGAAGACGCTTCATGCGATGGGCCTAACGAGAACAAGATGAGCGACCGTGAGCGGGAGCGAGCATTGCTTTCATTTTATAATTCATAATTGAAACTTCTTCACCACCCGGCTCAATTCCGCCCTTTTCCCTCAGGGCTTTACCTTCTATGTCGCTCATCGCCATTCGCTCCATTCATCCTTCGTACTTGCCGCGAAGCGGCTCGCCGTTGGCTTCATCGATTGGTTAGGTCCGATCATTGTAGCCAATTGGGCATCCAATGGGGTCGCACAAACGGAATAATCCTCCGTGGGTAAAACATACTCTCCTTGGGATCCTCGATATTAGTCATTCGAATCCCGAACACCGAAAATTTTAGCTTGAACACGAAGATATGAGATGGTCGGTCCATCGCGACAATCCAATCGTTCCCGCTTTTGTAGTAGCGACCGAAATGAAAATGCTGGTCCCGATGCACGTCTTCTAGTTTTCCGTCAGCAACTGAACAATAATGATCCCCGCCTACGTATTCTATTTCTTCAAATGTGAAGCTGTAGATGCCAGTCGGGGAATACATCTTTACCAAACTGAATGTGATTACCCCGGCAATGAGCAACGCCGCGATCGCGACGGCTATACCGCGATAGAAGCGCCACAGGCACCGCACTGCAACCACAATTAGGAACAGCGCGACCGTGCGGACAAGCACAAACGCGAACCAGCCCTGGTTAATCGAATCGACAAACGCGTTGCCGCCGCGCCACCCATAGAAAATTGAAAGCGAATACACCGCGACCGTCGCTGTGATCAACAACATGCAGACAATGACGACTAAGCCACGGACGATGCGCTTAAGCACGAGATCTAACGAGAACAAGATAAGCGAATTGCCGCGGAGAGCGAGAGCCACATCGAGCTGCGTTTTTTGGTCATACAAAAACTGCTCTTTACGGCGGCAGCGATTGGCTTCATCGATTGGTTAGATGGTTTTGCGTCGTAGCAACCAGTGACTCACGAAAAGCGATGCGAGAACTGTGGGCGCGATGCAGAAGAGAACGTAAACACCAACCACTTCTTGAAGCCCGTCAATCTTTTCGTGGAGAGAATACCTGGAAGAGACCCACCCTTCACGAGCGATGAAGTAGAAAACCACACTGCAGCTGATGAGACTGAGGAGCACCTGGAGAACGATTTGCCGGCGAAAATGACGCCGATGCATGGCGGCCCAGGATCGCGAACGCGACGAGACTGATAAAGAGATGAATCGCTGTCGCCATCTAACGAGAAGAGATAAGCCACGGCACGGTGTCGTGGCAAACGCGCTGAGGTTCTCTTGCCGAGGGGCCGTTGGCTTCATCGAGTGGTTAGATGGCTTGGGACGAAGTATCCGAGCATTTACTCAGAGGGTGGCCGGTATGCCGATCGATCGCTTGGCTTTGGATTCAACAAGTCGGGACAAACACGTTTCAGATAGAATACCTCTGTCTGTAGCTGTTCACTCGCCTGATAACTAATTCCACAACAGTGTCAGCCCGACCGCACGCCCGGCGTTTAAATTCAGCGATGTCCATTTGCGACGTTGGCTTTTGGTCAATCAAGATAATGTAATCCCCTGCCTTAATGTCACTTTCATCAGCGGGGCTGTTCGGAAGCACGCCGGCAACCCCGGAAGTCTGGGTTAAGCCTCAAACCGTGGACGCCCACAAACCCCGCGTTATTTGCTTCGTCAGAATCTTGTTCACCGGATTCTCCCGCCGCCACGGCAGCGACCGCGATAACTGCAACAAAAATCACCAAAAATCGACTACTTGGTTCGCACGAAATTGGATTTGTGCGCGGGACCATCGCTGCATTCTCTTTTAGACAACATCGGCCGTCCTCTTCTCAATTTTTTATCAGCCGATGCTCACCATGAACCAGAAAGAGAGAGCCACCCAGTCACTTGAAACAAACTCGACGCGTATTTTGTCTGTGGCGCTTCACAAGTGGCGGGGTTGGCTTCATCGGCTGGTTAGATGATTGCGTTGAATCATCCTGTAACGATCGCTCGGTACCGGCGAATCTCTCGACCATCCCGATACTCGATGATCAACCCAGGGTCATGCTCCCATCGGTGAATGTCCCGAAGCCCATCCAACACCGGCTTGCCCTGGCCGTCGAAGTAATATCGATAAACGTCTTGTATCTGGCCCGCGTGAATCGCGAATGACGTGAACGAAATGCGTGCGTGCTCCGTACCTTGTATTGTTTGACCATTTTGTCGTGCTATCCTACGTGAAATCGGTAATGGTGCAGCCTTGGGTGTTTCGAATGCAACGAGAAGCATCGCGGCTATCAATGTCGAGCTGCGTGACGCAGGAATCATCTAACGAGAACAAGGTGAGCGACCGCGCGAATGAGAAAGGACTACCATAACGAGAAAAGACTTACGCATAAGGACAGCCCGCGGTTCGCTCCACCGTATGGTTAGATCATTTGCTTTCAATCGCCTAAAGATTCGTCTTCGGATTTTCTGAGATGGAGCTTCGCGCGCGAACGGTCAGGTCGGTCGATGCTCTCCAACTCCGGGTGCTGTGCATTAAAGCCGGTTCCTTCTGGGTCTTCGATCACGTAAAGCGGAGTCGGGTCAATCGACAACAACGCGACTACTCGGCCTGTCCGACCAACGTGCTCGCCAGCAACCGCTCGCACTCTGGTATCGAATGCGAATGCAACGCCTGGCAACGCCGAATTCACCCACAAGCTTTCGAGTTCGTATTGCGTCACGATATGATCTAACGAGAATTAGGCCTCATTACGTTTAAAAGGTGATTGGCGACCATCGCGAAGTTATCAGCGCCACTTCCAAGGATTCAGTTTTCTAAACTGAATCTGGTAA
>CAWAYF010000011.1:0-169424 GCA_963786135.1 uncultured Verrucomicrobiae bacterium
TCAAAAGACCGGCGACCTCCCAACGCAGCGTTCGGCAATGGCAAAAATCTCGGCTCGAACACCGGAAGATCCGAACTCCGCCGATCAACTCGCCTACCTGAATTTGCTCCTCGGAGAAGAGATTGACAAGAATCTCGCCATCGCCAAAAACTTGGCCGAGCAGTATCCAAATCGGCTGGCGTATCGTGTTACGACTGCGCTTGGTTACCTTCGGCAGCGAAATGCCGCTGCTGCTCTCACCCAATTTAACGCGCCAGCTCCGATCGACTGGAACCAGGCGTCGCCAAGCTGGCGCGCCGTTTATGCGGCAGCTCTCCTCGGCAGCGATCGAAACGATGAAGCACAAAAAATTATTGCGACCATACCGCGTGATCGCCTGAATGCTGAGGAACGCGCGTTGATTGGAGAGAACGCCGAAACGAAGCGTTAGCTGCTTACAGCAGACTCACTCCGAATGGTGCAGGTCCGTGTTTCCAGCGCAACTCGGGATTCAAATTAATTTCCTCCGGCGGAACATCGAATCCGACCGAGCGCAACAAATAGGAAACACCTTCGCGACTTTCCATCGTTTCTTTTAAACTCCGCGCAAACAGTTCCACGTATTCTTTGTAGGAATCGAGCGACAGCTTGCCCTGCGCGAAATGTTCGGCCAGCGCTTCGTCATGATAATCGATCAAGTCGACCAGCGCGCGGCGGAGATCGAGTCGCACTTTTGGATCAATTACGACCTTAAACGGCGTCGCCGACGGGTCAGCTTTGGCCAGGGCCCGCGTTCTGGGGCCGGTTTGCTCGACTCGCGCGATCTGAAAATCGTGACTCTTTTCCATGCCGATGCTTACACAAAGTCCGACTTGGACATGGCGACTTGTAACAGATCGACGAGAATTTGCGCGCTAAATTTTTTGTAGCCGCGGGCCTGTGCCATGTCGCCGTTCGGTGCACAGCACCGGGCTACACTTCAAAAGAAAATCGGAATGATCAGGATCGCGACAATGTTGACGACCTTGATCATCGGATTGATCGCCGGACCAGCGGTGTCTTTGTAGGGATCGCCGACAGTATCGCCCGTGACTGCCGCCTGATGAGCAAACGATCCTTTGCCGCCGAGATTTCCTTCTTCGATAAATTTTTTCGCGTTGTCCCAGGCCCCACCACTGGACGTCATGGCGATGGCAACGAACAGTCCGGTGACGATCGTTCCGACCAACAGACCGCCGAGAACAACGGGCCCGAGCGGTTTGATGACCGCAACAGCGACGACAAAGACAATCGGCAACAGCGCCGGCACGATCATTTCGCGAAGCGCCGCCTTGGTCACAATATCGACACAAGTCCCGTACTCCGGCGTGTCCTGCCCGGTAAGAATTCCCGGCTTCGCTTTCAATTGCCGCCGCACTTCGCGAACGACGGCGCCAGCGGCTTTCCCGACCGCATCCATGCTGAACGCAGTGAAAATGAAGGGTAGCAACCCACCGAGGAAAAGGCCGATGATCACTTTCGGTTCGGTCAACGAAAACTGAAAGTCGAACGCCTGGCCTTTGGCGTGCGAAGTGCGCTTTCAGTTCTTCGACGTACGAACCGAACAAGCACCAGCGCCGCGAGACCGGCAGACGCGATCGCATAACCTTTCGTTACCGCCTTCATTGTGTTGCCAACCGCGTCGAGTTGATCAGTCACCGTGCGCACTTCCTTTGGCAAATGGCTCATGACCGCGACACCACCCGCGTTGTCTGTGATCGGTCCGAATGAATCGAGCGAGATGATAATCCCCGCCATCGACAACATCGACATCACCGCGATCGCGATTCCATAAAGTCCCGCGAAATGAAAACTGAGGAGAATGGCGATGCCGATGAAGCCGACCGGCAAAGCAGTCGCGTGCTGGCCAACGGCCAATCCGGCGATGATGTTGGTTGCATGTCCGGTTTCGGACGCGCGCGCAATTTTCTGCACCGGCGAATAGCGCATCGACGTGTAGTAATTCGTGATTGCCACCACGACTGCAGTCATGACCAGGCCGATGAGAGAGGCAAAGTACAGCTGCGTCGGCGTTCGCACTAGGCCCGCGATTGTGACGCCACTCGGAAAAAGAACATGAGTCGCGGGCCAAAACAGAATCGCCGAGATAATCGCGCTCGTTAAGACGCCGCCAAAAAGAGCGGCACCCGGTTTCGCTTTCGTGACGTTAACAAACAGCACGCCGCAAATCGCACCAAGCACGGAGATTCCGCCGAGCACGAACGGATAAACAATTGCCGCCGGGCTTTCCGCTGAGCGTGAGCGCGCCCACCAGGATCGCGCCGATCAAACTGACGGCGTAGGTTTCAAAAACGTCCGCCGCCATGCCGGCGCAATCGCCGACATTGTCGCCGACGTTGTCGGCAATCGTGGCCGGATTGCGTGGATCGTCTTCTTCAAAGCCTTGCTCGATTTTTCCGACGAGATCGGCGCCGACGTCGGCCGCTTTCGTGTAAATGCCGCCGCCCAGTCGCGCGAAAACGCTGATCAAACTCGCGCCGAGGGCAAGACCGACCAGGCTGCGGACCGCCATGTCGTGGCCGACCATTTTGCCGGCCAGCGTGTAAAAGATCGATACCGCCAGGAGCGCGAGACCGACCACCAGCAAACCGGTCACCGCGCCGCCGTTGAACGCCATTCGCAACGCCCGGGTGAGCGAGCTCGTCGCCGCCTGCGTCGTCCGCACATTCGCGATAACCGCGACGCGCATGCCGATAAACCCGGCGGAGAGCGAACAAAACGCGCCAATGAGAAAACCAACCGCCGTCGGATGATCCTTAAAGATAAAAAGCAGAATAAAGATGATGATCGCGATGACGCTGATGGTCACGACCTGCCGATTCAGGTACGCTTTTGCTCCCTCTTGGACCGCTCCAGCAATCTGCCGCATCCTTTCGTTCCCAGCCGGCGCCCGAATCACTATGCCAATCAGAAGAAGAGCAAAAACCAATCCGATTACAGCACAACACATCGACAGCGGCACGCCGGAATCGAGAAGATTGAGAGCAAAAAACACCATGACTTTGCGCGGTAAAGCGCACGACTCTATGAAGATTTCCCGCGCTGGCAAAGCCTATTTGCCATTGCGCTCTAACCCTTTGCCAAACTCGCAATTACAGCGCGAAAAAAGTTTTCAGGCGATTGATAAAGTTCGCGGTGTATTCGCGTTGTTTGGCAGCCTGATCGGCACTCAACGACGTCGCGTCTTTCAGAATGCCTTCGGTTTCCATTTTGCGTCGGGCCAACAGTTCGCTCAGCTGACGAAGACAATCCGGCGATTCACGAATAATGTCACCCATAACGTCCTTGCCAATCTCCATCACGTAACAATCACCTTCTGCGCGCACAGTCGCGCTCCGCTTCTCGCCGGTTAGCAGCGACATCTCGCCAAAGCAATCTCCTGACCGCAGTGTCGCCACCGGAATTGTCGATCCATTTTGGGCAACGGAAACCTGTGCGTCTCCGCGCAGGAGAATAAACATCGAGTCGCCTTCCGCGCCTTCCTCAATCACGCGCTCGCCACGGCCAAAGTGATTTAGCTCCGATTGTTGAACAAGGTTCTGGATTTGGACGTCGGACAAACATTGGAAGAGCGGCTCGCCACGCAAAATCGCGCGCGCTTCTTCGTAACCTTCCGGCACTGGGCCGCGGCGCGCGACGCTCGAGATGCAACGTGCGAATCGGATACGGAATGGTGATCCGCTGCCGTTTCAATTCGTACCAGATATTCGTGCGCACGGCGTCGTTAATTTCGTTAATGCGAGCGTGATTGCCCATGTAGAACTTGATCTCGTAGATCACCGCGTGGTCGGCGAAATCGACGAGGAAAACTTTCACTGGCGGAGTGGCCAGAACCCCACGCGCATTCGACGCGGCGCGACCGAGAGCATCTTTCACCCGGTTCGGCGGCACGTTGTAATCGAGGCCAATGCGGATCCGCATCGCATGGACCTCGGTCGGATAATGGAGGTTGATGATCGTGCTCTTGACGATCTCGTTGTTTGGAATGTCGAGATAAATGGTGTCGTTGGTGCACAGGCGCGTGGAACGCCAGTTAATCTCTCGAACTTCACCGTAGGTCTCCCCGATTTTCAGCCAGTCTCCCACCTTGTAGGGCCGATTGAGCTGGATCGACATTCCCGCGATGATCCCGGCGAAGAAATTCTGGCCAGCGAAACCAAGAATGATCGCAACCACGCCTGAGCCGGCGAGCACGCCCTTCAACTGAGCTTTCGGCGTGGTAGCCGAAACTGAGCACAAGCAAAAGGACGACCAAAAACATTACTCCGGCCATCAGTTCCCGAAGAAAATGCGGGATGGCGATTTTTTTGCGCTTCTCGAAGTACCAATCCCACAGGTATCGATTGATCAACGCGACGACAAACGCCGTGCTAAGAAGGATTGCAGCCGCACCGATGTGGTTGCGCCAGGTCGCGTGCACACCGTACACCGCCAGTGCGACATAAAACGCAAGCGTCAGGCAAAAAAGTTGATAAAGGATTCCGAGTCGCACGCCGGCACGGCGCTTTAAAAGCCGACCGATACTGAGCGCGACGAAAAACGTTCCGATAAAGGCGCCGACGGTCAGCGCCGCCCGCTGTGTGTCGAACAAGATGGCGAACATCAGCTAATCGCTGCGAATCATACTCCCATGACAACTTTACGACAAGCAGGCGTTGTAGCTGCCGATGCCCTCATCGGCAGGGCTTCTGACCAGCTTCCAGAGACGGCGCAGCTTTCTGCCTTAACGTCTAGTCGCGCGATGCCTTCTTTAGCTCGTCCAGACGGCGAATGATGTCACTCAACAACAGCTCGTTCTTGAGGTTCACCTGATAATCGAGATTGGCTCTCAATCGGTCCTTATGTGCCTGGCGGTTCTGCGACATCATGATGATCGGCGCCTGCAATGCAGCCAGCATGTTCAACGCCGTGCTTAGCAGCAAATACGGATAAGGATCGAAGGCGCGCGTGATAAGAACCCAGGTGTTTACTACGACCCAAATCATCAGAAACGTCATGAAGACCGTGATGAATTTCCAACTGCCGCCGAACTCGGCGATCTTGTCCGCGGCGCGATCGGCAAAGGTGAGCTGCGCTTGCTCTTCCTGGTTCACGTTGCGGGAAACGCGATGACGCAAAAGATCGTCGGTGCGCCGCAAACGCGCCGTCAGCGATGTCAGCAATTCCAGCGTCACTCGCGGATCGCTTTTCATGAAGGATAGAAAATCCTCTCGAGTAAGTTTGGCCAGTCGCGCATCCTCCGTCGCAATTGCGTTAGCCGATCGTCCGTGGCCGTCGAGCATGGCCATTTCGCCGAAGAAATCTCCAGGACCCAGCACGGCCAGAATTACGGAATGGCCATCCGCGTCTGTCAGTGTGATGTGAACCTTGCCAACATCAATCAAGTACATGGCGTCACCCGGGTCACCGGTGCGGAAAATCGTCGAGGACTCTGGATAATCGTGGATGGTCAAATACCCGCCCAGTTCCGCCGTCGCCTTCGAATCAAGCGACGAGAAAAGGGGGACCGAACGTAAAGCCGCGACATCCATGGCGCGGCATTATAAACACGACCAGGCTCAGCATGGAAGCCGCGCGTTGAAGCTGCCGCCGTCTCGGCGGCAGGTGGTTGGGGGCGGTCTGCCGCCGGGGACAGCGGCAGCTACAACTTCGGTGGCGAGACGACTAGCCACGCCCAGCCCGCGAGAAAACATAATCCACCGAGCGGCGTGATCGCGCCCAACCAACGCACGCCGGTCAACCCCATCCCGTACAAACTGCCGCTAAAAATAACGATGCCGGCGAACAGCAGCCACCACGCACCGCGATTTGCTGTTCCAAAATACGCCAGCACAAAGAGCGCGATCGCATGAATGAAGTGATAAAGCACCGCCTTGTTCCAAACGTCGATGAGATTACGCGCCTCAAGGGTCGGCTTCAGCCAATGCGCACCAAAGGCACCCAATGCCACCGCCAAAAAACACAAAGCTGCCGCAATTCGAATCATGACGACATTATGCCAATAAAACAACGATTGTCAGCGGCACGAACAACCATGCATGATTTGAAGCATGACCCGACGAATCAAACGAATTACGCCGCTGCAAGCGGGAAAGATGCTCGGCGTACTGTATGCCTGCATGGGTCTACTTTTTCTCCCGTTCTTTGCTTTAGCGGGACTGGTAGGCGCCTTTGCTCAGCACAGCCAGCACCAGCAAGCTCAGGCAACAGGCGGCCCGTCTGCCGTCATCCTCGGGGCCATGATGTTCGGCTTCGGAATATTTATGCCGGTGTTTTACGGAGTTTTTGGCTTTATCTTTGGAGTGATCTCAGCAGCGATCTACAACCTCATCGCCCACTGGATTGGTGGAATTGAGGTCGAAGTGGAATGATCAATCGACGACTTCGAGGCCCATTTGGCGGGCGGTGCCTTCGATAATCCGAAATGCGGCTTCGTCGCTGCGGGCGTTCAGGTCTTTGCGCTTGGTGTTCACGATGTCCATGACCTGTTTGCGCGTGACCTTGCCGACTTTTTCTTTGTTCGGTTCTTTCGAACCGGCGGCGATGTTGGCCGCTTTCTTCAGCAGGATCGCCGCGGGCGGACTCTTGGTGATGAAGGTAAACGACTTGTCTTTGAAGACCGTGATCACGACCGGGAGAATATCGCCGGCTTGCTTCTGGGTCGCGGCGTTAAATTCTTTGCAGAACGCCATGATGTTGATGCCACGCGGTCCAAGCGCGGTACCGACAGGCGGCGCCGGGTTCGCCTGACCGGCCGGGATCTGCAATTTGATCTGAGCAATAACTTCTTTAGCCATCTAAATTGTTGAGAGTTGAGGGTTGATAGTTGAAAAATGCCTGGCTCGGACTTAACCGCGTTCGACTTGCCAGTATTCGAGTTCGACCGGAGTCGCGCGACCGAAAATTGTTACCGACACACGCAGCTTGCCGCGTTCGGGATCGATTTCTTCGACGATGCCGTTCTGATTTTGGAACGGTCCGTCTGCTACCTTGACCGTTTCGCCAACTTCGAAGCTGACTTTCGGTTTCACCTTCTCCTCGCGCTCTTTCATTTGCGCGAGCATCGATTCCACTTCCGACTGCCGCATCGGAATCGGCTTGTCCTTGGTTCCGGCAAATCCGATCACGCCGGACGTTTCGCGAATGAAATACCAGGTGCGGCCGATGAGCTGATTGTTCTCGTCGAGCAAATGCATGTTCACGATCAGGTAGCCGGGGAAAAACTTCCGCGTTGTCTCGCTTTTCTTACCCTTCTTGATTTCCGAGACCCGCTCCGTCGGAACGAGCACTTCGTAAACCAAATCGCTCATCTCCTCGGTCTTGACCCGCTTGTCGATGTTCTCCTTGACCTTGTTCTCCTGGCCGGAGAGCACGTGGACCACGTACCATTGATCTTTGCCTGCGAGTGTCTGGGCCATAACTAGGTCCGAGCCGGACTGGCGGTAGCGATCGCGCATTCACACCATGCGATGCCATTCGTCGATTGAATTTTAAATGCGTCTAACATGCTCAATGCAGCTTGGTAAAGTAATGGACAACGTTCACGAGCACAAAATCGAACAACGCGACGTAACCGCCCAGCAACAGCATGGCGATGATGACGACGAGCGTCGAATCAACCAGTTCCTTGTATTTGCGAAACCCTTTTTCTTTCGGGTCCCACGGCCAGGAAGCTTTTTGAAGCTCGACCTTTACTTCGCTGAATAAAATTTCTTGTTTTAGCAATCATCGCTCGGCGCGAACGGGACGAGGTTTGGCTACCGCCAAACTTCATCCTTCATAATTCATTCTTCATCCTTCCAAAGAGCACGCCAGGAGGGACTCGAACCCCCAACAGACGGTTTTGGAGACCGCTACTCTACCAATTGAGTTACTGGCGTAAGGTTTCCTACCTTAGTCTTTAATATCGCTTACGCGACCCGCGCCGACGGTCTTGCCGCCTTCGCGAATAGCGAATCGAATGGTCTTCTCCATGGCGATCGGCGTGATCAGCTCCACCTCGATGGCGATATTGTCGCCCGGCATCACCATTTCGACGCCTTCGGGCAACTTAACCGTGCCAGTAACGTCAGTGGTGCGGAAATAAAATTGCGGCCGGTAATTGGTGAAGAACGGCGTGTGACGGCCACCTTCCTCTTTGCTCAGCACGTAAACTTCCGCCTTGAATTTCTTGTGCGGCGTAATCGAGCCGGGCTTGGCGATAACCTGGCCGCGCTCGACGTCTTCCTTTTTCACACCGCGGAGCAGCACACCGACGTTGTCGCCGGCGCGCGCTTCGTCGAGAAGTTTGCGGAACATTTCGATGTCGGTCGCGATCGTTTTCGCCGTCGGCTTGATTCCGACGATCTCGACTTCCTCCATCTTCTTGAGAATGCCGCGCTCAACACGACCGGTCGCAACGGTGCCGCGGCCTTCAATGTTGAATACGTCTTCGACCGCCATCATGAACGGCTGATCGATCGGCCGCTCCGGGACCGGAATGTAGTCGTCGATCGCCTGCACCAGCGCGAGAACTTGCTTCTCCGCTTCAGCGTCGCCGTTCAGCGCTTTGAGCGCGCTGCCTTTAACGATCGGAATCTTGTCTCCCGGAAATTCGTATTGCGTGAGCAGGTCGCGCACTTCCATCTCGACGAGATCGAGAAGTTCGGGATCGTCGACCATGTCGACCTTGTTCAGGAACACAACGATCGACGGCACACCGACCTGACGCGCGAGCAGAATGTGTTCGCGGGTCTGCGGCATTGGACCGTCCGCTGCGCTCACCACCAGAATTGCGCCGTCCATTTGGGCCGCGCCGGTGATCATGTTCTTCACATAGTCGGCGTGACCGGGGCAATCGACGTGCGCGTAGTGGCGTTTGTCGCTCTGATATTCCACGTGCGCGGTGTTGATCGTAATGCCGCGTTCTTTTTCTTCCGGCGCGTTGTCGATCGAATCATAGGCGCGGGCTTCGGCCATGCCCTTCTTCGCCAGCACGCTGGTGATCGCGGCGGTGAGCGTGGTCTTGCCGTGGTCAACGTGACCGATTGTGCCGACGTTCAAGTGCGGCTTGTCGCGTTTAAATGCTTCCTTTGCCATATCAATGTCTCCTGTTAACTGACTAAAACTTCGTCCTTTTTTAAAACTGTCGTCCCGGTCGCGAGCTCAAACTGGAGCCCATGACCGGGATTGAACCGGTGACCTCGTCCTTACCAAGGACGTGCTCTACCAACTGAGCTACATGGGCCGGTTTGCCTCCCGCGTGTAGAACTAAAAGTCCCAAAGCCGCGTCAAATTGCAACGACCATGGGACCAACTCGTTCTCGCAAAAAGCGTCCGAAACGGTAATCGGGCCGGGGGTAGTGTCAAAGCAATTTTAAGCTCCCAAAGGTGGATCGAGCAGTCCTTTATCCGCAGTTGGGATGGATGCGTCCTATGGCAAACTCGGCGTCCGATTTAAGCGCAAATTGGGCGTTTCCTGAGCAGCGCCCGCGGAGCGGCCGATCCTACCGGATTTAGCGGATTCGAGTCGAACTGGTCTGCTCGGGCTTCCCGCGAGTCAATATTCGCACCACTACCGCGATGAGCGCTAAAATCGCCAGAACACTAAAGACCCTGACCGGCGTGAGAAGCGGCGCGCTGGGTGTTGGAGTTGGCGTTGGAGGCGGAGCGTTCTTGGCCGCCAGCCGGCCCTGGGCGTATTTCAGGCGTTCGACCGTTTCCTGGTCAGCTGGTTCCATCTTCAAAGCCAGTTGATAGTCCGCAATGGCTTTTTCGTAATCTTCGGCCACCGCGTAGGTATAGCCACGGCGAGCGTATTCCGGCTCATAGGTGGGGTTCTTTTCGATCGCCGCTGTGTAATCCTGAATGGCAGCAGGAAAATTATTCAGATTTCGGTAGGCCAGCGCTCGTTGGTCGTAATTTTGCTGATCGTTTGGATTCTTTTGAATCGCAGCGGTGAAATCCGCAACCGCTTTGTCCCATTGCTTTAAATCGACGTAGGCGAAGCCTCGGAATTTGTAGATAAGACCCTCGTCTCCCTTTAACTCAAGCGCCTTATTTAGATCAGCGATTGCGGCATCGTAGGTGATTTGCGCAAGCTCGGTCTGAGCGCGCTCAATATAGCCTGCGGCACTTTTTGGGGAGAGCTCAATCATCTTGGAAAAATCCGCGTTCGACGCGTTGAAACGTGTCGCAGCCGCAGGTCCATCCGCGGCAGCCACCGCTGCCCGGCCAGCGGCACGATACGCTGTGCCGCGATCATGATAAGCCTCAGGGTTGTCCGGGGCGGCTTCTACTGCCTTTGTGAACTCTTCGATCGCCTTGTCGAATTGTTTGGCATCGTAGAACTCGACGCCTTTGCGGTGATGCTCCTCGGCATCACCACCGCCGCCGTGCTTTTTTCCAAATGCAGCCGGCGTGACAGCCATTAATGCAGCTAATGAAATTGACGAAATTAGTGTTGGTCGGGTCTTCATGGTTCTCCTCGCTCTGTTCCAATTTTTGAGCGATTCATGCGGGACAAGCCAGCAAATTAAACTGCCAAATCACCGCGGCATGGCAATATCCCCGCGATGGACAAGCGCGCCCGCCAACTTTCCCGGGGATACGGCGCGGTTTTCGCCACCATCGGAATCTGGTCCCTGCCATCGCTTTTCCAGTTCTATTTAAATCGCTTCTACGATCCGTGGTCGCAAAATTTCTATCGCTACGCCGTTGCCTGTCTCGCAATCATTCCGTTTGTTCTGCTTCATTTTCGTCGCGGCCCGAAGATCGACATCCGAGCGGTGGGCGCCTGCTTGATCCCGTGTCTGCCCAACGTCGTCCACCAAATCACGCAGGTCGTCGCCTTGTTTTATATGGGTCCGGGCGTTTACGCGATCTTCATTCGTTCTTCGGTAATCTTCACCGCCCTGCTCGCGCTCGCTTTTTTTCCGGAGGAACGGTCCGTGATTCGGCAGTGGCAGTTTCAAATCGGCACGCTTCTCGGTTTAGTCGGCGCCTTCGGTGTAATTTGGTTCCAATCTAACGGGCAGGATCGACATATTGCCTTACCAGGATTGTTCATCGCGTTCACCGCTTCTCTTTGTTGGGCCCTCTACGCATCTCTCATCAAACGTCCCTCCGCCCGCCTGGGCCCGATTCGAAGCTTCGGTATCGTCAGTATCATCACGTCAGTCCTGTTGCTTCCGTTGACGTTCGCGTTTGGAAACATCGCCACTCCGCTTCATGTCACCGCGCACGTGAATTTGATTTTGATCATCTCCGCGATCACCTGCATCACCCTGGCCCATGTTCTGTATTACGTCGCCATTCGCGAAATCGGCGTAGCGCTCGCGCAAAGCTTGCAGCTTCTCTGTCCGATCGGCGCGCTTGGCTTGTCCGCGCTGATTTTTCACGAGCGTCTGACCTTTCCGCAACTAATTAGCTCCGCCATCTTGCTGAGTGGTGCATTCCTCGCGATGCAAACCAAACCCGTCGCTCTCACCGAAACCGCCGAGAATATCTAGGATTTTTTCAACGCCTGCGCTTTGCGAACCAGCTCGATAAATCCCGCTCGATAACCATTTGAATCATTGCCCTTGCCCGCTCGCGCCCATTCTAGAACCGAGCCCAACGTTCCGTTCCCTTTGTATTCTGAATCCCGCAACAGCATTCCAAACTCCGCGACCGCGGCCGCAAACTTGAAATCGGAGGACGCGCTCGCGAATGCCGTGTTCGAATCAATCACCGGCTGCTCGATCAGTTCGCTCTTATCGCCATCCGGTTTTTTGTAACGCAACTTCACCGTCAGCATTTCATCTGATGTTGTAGCCATGTCGCTACGCGACGTCTTTTGCGTTTCATTCGATTGATACTTCAACCGATCGACCGGCGGTGCACTCGCCACCGGATTCACGCGCGCCCCGACAGGGACAACTTCATACAGCGCCGTCACCGTATGACCCGCGCCAATCTCGCCCGCGTCCACTTTATCATTGTTGAAATCCTCTTTCCGCAGCATCCGCTTCTCGTAGCCAATCAATCGATACGACGCCACTCGCGCTGGATTGAACTCGACCTGGATCTTTACGTCCTTCGCAATCGTGACCAGCGTTCCATTCATCTGGTGCACCAGAACTTTGCGCGCTTCATCGAGCGAATCGAGATAGGCGTAGTTGCCGTTTCCTTTGTCAGCCAACTTCTGCATTGTTGAATCCTTCAAGTTGTCCGTGCCCACTCCGAGCACGCTCAGAAATACGCCGGTCTTCGCTTTCTGTTCGATTAATCGAATTAAATCGCCCTGGCTCGTCACGCCGACGTTGAAGTCGCCATCCGTTGCAAGGATCACTCGGTTGACTCCGCCTTTGAGGAAATTGTCGGCCGCAATTTTATAGGCGAGCTGAATTCCTTCCGCGCCATTGGTTGATCCACCTGGCTCCAAGCTTTCCAGCGCCGACAGAATTTTCTCTTTTTGATCGCCGCGTGTCGACGGCAGCGCGAGTCCGGATGCGCCAGCGTAAACTACGATCGCAACGCGATCATTCTCCGTCAATTTCTCCACCAGCAGTCGCATCGATTGCTTGACCAACGGCAATCGCTCCGCCGGTGTCATCGACCCGGAGACATCCAGGAGGAAAACCAGATTGCTCGGGCCGCGCTTGTCGGTCGCGATCTCCTTGCCTTTTAATCCAATCCGCACCAAGCAATGCGACTGCTCCCACGGGCAGCTCGCAAGATCGACATGCACCGCGAACGGTTTGTCATCCGATGGCTGTGCGTAATCGTAGGTGAAGTAATTAACCATCTCTTCGACCCGCACCGCATCCTTTGGCGGGAGCGAGCCTTGGTTAACGAATCGGCGGATGTTTGAATACGAAGCCGTGTCTACATCGATCGAGAACGTCGAGAGGGGATTCGATTTCGTGTCGAGAAACGGATTCTCGAGAATGTGATCGTAAGCGGCGGTATTGAAGTCGCCGCTCGGTTGCCTGATATCACTGTAGCGATCGCTTCGATCGAATTCTTGAGCTGGAGACAGCGCAGCCGATTTGGAGAAACTTTGAAGACCTCCGCTAAAGCCAGCGGTGGGTTTTCCTGTTCTCGCCAAGGCTGGGGCAGATTTAGCCGCGCGTGTGTGAGCGTTTATGCTCATGTCGTCCCTTCGGTAGGCGTCGACGGGAGCACTGGTGGCTTCCGCAAACGCCGTTGCAGCGGGAGCCGGTGGCGCAGGCTCTTCGTGAAACTCCGGCGTTACTTCTGCCTGAACGTCATTCGACTGCGCCGGTGGAAGATAAACCGGTCCAGCAAACTGAGTCGTGCTCTGGCGCGGCCAAAACGCCACGCCCGCGATTATTCCGAAAATCGCCAGAACCGCTGCCACTGCCAACGGCCGACCAATTGACCAAAACCACGCATCGTCCCGAATGTCACTCAGGTTTGGCGTTGGTTTTGTTCTTTCATTCAATTCGGCCGCGAATTCACTCTTCAACAGCCGCGCCATCTCGCGTGTTTCATCGACTGCACGCCGGGCTTCCGGCGACTCCGCAATCTCTCGTGCAATTATCGATCTTTCCGGCTCGTCGAGTTCGTCGAGCACGAGTGCCGTTAATTTTGGATCATCAATGTTCATGTTCACGTGGTTCGGGGTTCAAATGGCAAAAAATCCTTCGAGGCTTGTGCATAACGCTGTCGCAACGTTTTCAGCGCGGTATGGATCAACACGCCGACGCTGTTCGCTGTTGTCTTCGTGATCTCCGCGATCTCCTGGTAGCTAAGATCGTTTTGAAATTTAAGTTGGAGCACTTCCTGTTGCCGTGGCGGCAGCGTCGCCAGAATTTTCATTAGAAATCCGCTGGCCTCGCGCTGCTCCATCCGTTCGAACGGCATCGGCTGCTGGTCCTCGCGCGATTCGATAATCTCTTCGTCGAGATACATCATTCGCTTCTCTTTTCGGCACACGTTAAGCGCGCCGTTGCGGCAAACGGTGAATAGCCAGGTCGCCGTTTTCTCCGGAGTGACGGCGCCGTTGCGCTGAAATTTGATGAATGCTTCCTGGACCACGTCTCGGGCCCTTTCGCTGTTACCGGTAATTCGCGTCGCATATTGAAGAAGTGGCACTTCAAATCGTCGTAAGAGCTCGTCCACGTTTTGGTGTGCTTCTGTCATCGTCGAGACGCCGGCCACATCATAACATTTGAAGATTTAGTAAGACACGCCTGTGAGCGTAAAGGTAACTGGCACAGTCACACTCTCGGCTGCTACCGGTTTGAATCGCCATCTTCGCAAAGCCTCGATAGTTGTGTTGTCCAATAGCGTGTTGCCAGTGCTCTGCGCTATCCGCGCGTCAATCACCGCGCCCGATGCCGAGTTCACAGTCAGTTGCGCGATTCCTGATCCAGTAATTCCACCCCGGCGCGCTTCGTACGGATAATTTGGTTTCGGCGCATATAAAGTTAATGCTCTTACAGAGCCGGCACTCGTTGTTCGTCCAGCCCCGACATTCGCCGATCGAATTGTTGTCACCGGCGTTTTCGTTCGCGGTCTAATTAGCGTCTCTCTCGAACTCTCTGAGGGAAACGCATCTTCATCTGGGGGAGGCAGAATTTGTTCTGGAGGGGTAATCTCTTCCGGAGGCGGTTGCTGTGTCGGTGGATCAAATGCAACTACCGAGGCCCATCCGCCGGGCCGTCCGAAGTTAATGGCACCGGCTTCGATTTGTTCGCCGCAATTGCAATCGCACTCACATGAATCATGATCGCACAGGCGAAAGCGACCCAGAGTAACTTGCGATTATTCGGTCGGTAGATCAGTGCTCCGCTCATATCTTATCCTTTCAATAGGATAGACACCAAACCGGCAAAAAACTTAGCTAGTCTTCTGTAGGCACGGTCTATGACTGTCGCTCGAACTACTTGAAAAATAATGCGACGCTCATAGTGCGACGCTACAGTTTGAAAAGCATTGTGAACCTGAAAGCTTACCTTCAATCCCGGCAGAAAACGATTGATCGCGCGCTGGGTCGATATCTGCCGAAGGAAAACGTTCGGCCGGCGACGATTCACAAGGCGATGCGATACAGTTTATTCGCCGGCGGAAAACGGCTGCGACCGATTCTCACGCTGGCGGCAGCTGAAGCGTGCGGTGGCAGGGTCGAACATGCGATGCCACTCGCTTGCGCGATGGAATGCATCCACACCTACTCGTTAGTCCACGACGATCTCCCGAGCATGGACAACGATGATTTCCGCCGCGGCCGGCCGACCTGCCACAAAGTTTTCGGCGACGGAATTGCCGTGCTTGCCGGCGACGCGCTGCTCACGATCGCGTTCGAAATCGTTTCACGGGCAAGACCGACTTCGCGCTACGACATGTCGACCTTGTTGCGCGAAATCGCCGTTGCCGCCGGAAGTCAGAAGCTGATCGCGGGACAAGTGGCCGATCTCGAAGGCGAAGGACAGAAGATTGACATGTCGGGTTTGCGTTACATCCACGAAAACAAAACTGCGGCCATCCTGACAACTACAGTTCGGCTCGGTGCGATGAGTGCAAATGCAAGCGCGAAGCAATTGAGCGCCATCACAAGATTCGGCCGCGCCCTCGGTCTCGCGTTTCAAGTCATCGACGACATTCTCGACGTGACCCAAACCAGCGAGAAACTCGGTAAGAGCGCGGGCAAAGATGTGGCCGCGCAAAAAGCAACTTATCCTGCGCTCATCGGTTTACAGAAATCGCGCGTAGAAGCGAAACGCCTCACAAAACAAGCGCACGACGCATTGAAAGTTTTTGGGGGAAAGGCGGATACTCTGCACGCTCTCGCCAATTATCTGCTCGAACGCGAATATTAAACTCGCTTTCGTTCCCTTCGGTTCGCGAACTTGACTGGTTAAATCAGTCAAATTCGGAGGTAGCAATCAGCCACAGTAGTTAGGCAAGCGCGAGGTTCGGATCGATCTCTTCGGTCACGCTTGAGCTGAGCCCGTTTTGCAATTTCAGAATCGCCGCGAACGCGATCATCGCCGCGTTATCGGTGCACAACCAAGGCTCTGCCGTTTTCAATTCGAAGCCGTGACGTTTGCACGCGTCGCTCATTTGTCTGCGCAGTTCTCTGTTGCAACTCACGCCCCCGCTGATCGTAACAAGATCAACACCGTGGTTCCTGGCAGCGTCGATAGTTTTGCGGACAAGAACATCGACAATTGCTGCTTGCACCGAGGCACAGACGTCTGCCAGACAATCGCCCTGCAATTTCGGTAACAAATAACGCACCGCCGTCTTCAAACCGCTGAAGCTGAAATTTTCCGACTCGGGCATGCTACGAGGCAAATCGAAGCGACTCGGATTGCCGCGCGTTGCCAGTTTTTCTACCTCCGGTCCGCCGGGATAACCGAGTCCGAGAAGTTTTGCGATTTTGTCGAATGCTTCGCCGGCAGCGTCGTCCACGGTGCGCCCAATAATTTGGTAATCCCCGATGCCGCGCACTAGAATCGACATCGTGTGACCGCCGCTGACCACGAGGGAAACACTGGGTTTGATTTTGGTGTCGCCAAAAAATGGCGAAAGCAGATGACCTTCGAGGTGATTGATCGCGAGATACGGCTTTCCGAAACCGATTGCCAGACCTTTCGCGATTGACGCACCGATCATCAACGAGCTCGCCAAGCCCGGTCCGCTGGTCGCAGCGAAGGCGTCTATTTGAGAGATATCTATCTTTGCCTCGCACATCGCGCGCTCGAGCAGCGGTGGGGCATGGACCAGGTGATTCCGCGACGCGACCTCCGGCACGATACCGCCGAATTTTTCATGCTCGGCAATTTGCGAAGCGACTTCGCTCGCAAGCAGGTCCGAGCGGCACTGGTCTTTTTCACCGCGCAGAATGGCTACCGCGGTTTCGTCGCAGGAGGTCTCCAGAGCCAGGATCGTTTTCACAAGTGGAGGAACGCGCGCTCGTCGCGTCCAATGATTAAAAGGACGGCACGAAGGCCGTCCCTCCAAGCTATTTCTTGATTGCTTCGCCCTTGGGTGCGTTTTCCTGTGCGTAAATCATCACGCCCTTGAGCGCATCTATTGCCCGTAACATCTGCGGATCATTTGCCTTGATGAAATTCTTGTCTTCGTCCGGCTTGAGAGTGTCGCCACTGCTGCGCGCGGTGAAGAGCTGGCGTTCCTGTTCTCCGTTCATCGGCACGCGAATATTCGGCATGACGCCGTTACCTTGAATCACCTGTTTGCCGGGCGTGTAATATTTGGCGGTGGTGAAACGCAAGGCGGAGCCGTCCGGCAATTGCATCACGTTTTGGACGGAGCCCTTCCCGAACGTGGTTTCGCCGACAACAACAGCGCGATGTAAATCTTTGAGCGCGCCGCAAACAATTTCGGCGCCACTGGCGCTGCCTTCATTGACGAGCACCGCCATTGGAAAATTCGGCCGTTCCCTGGCCGCGCCGGAGGTTGAATACTCGCGCTGTTGCGAAGCGACTCGGCCTTGAGTGGAAACAACCTTCGTGTTCGGCGGAAGGAATTGTGCGCAAACGTCCACCGCGCTGTTCAGCAATCCGCCCGGATTATTTCGCAGATCGAGAACGAGCGCCTGCATTCCTTGCTTTTGCAATTCATCCAGTGTCTTGGATAACTCTCCGGCCGTCGGCTCGTTGAATTGAATCAGGCGCACGTAAGCAATCTTGAATGACCCTGTCAGGTCCGAGTCGAGCAATCGCGCGCCCTTGACGCTCTGCACTTTGATTTCGGCCCGCTCCAGCAAGTAATCCTTCACTTCCTTGGTCAACGGCCGAATTAACGTCAGCGTGATCTTCTGCCCGGGCGCGCCGCGCAAATGGTTGATGACGTCTTGTAAATCCATCCTGTCCGTCGACGTCCCGTTGATTTTTAGAATTTGATCGCCGGAGAGAATGCCAGCCTTGGCGGCGGGGGTGTCTTCCATCGGCGTCACCACCGTCGGTAGACCGTTTTTGATCGCGACTTCAATGCCGAGACCGTTGAAACGGCTGCGGGTGTCCTCCTGCATGTCGCGAAAATCATCCGGATCCATGAATTGGCTGTGAGGATCCAGCGAACTGAGCATTCCCTTCAACGCTGCCGTGACCAAATCGTGATAACTGGTCTTGTTTCCGTCGACATAATCCTGGCGAATGAGCTGGAGCGCCTTCGCGAACATGGCGATTTGAGAATAACCGGAATCGTCGTCCTCATTCGCCGCGCCCAGGCTGCGAAACCCAATCCCGAAAAGCACGGCAACGACGATTAGCCCGCCTGTCCCCAAAAGAATGCGTCGCTTCATGTCCGTCCGAACCTGCAATCGCGACCTTCGCTCATTCCAAAATTTTTGGCAACGGCCAAAGCGTCGTCTAAGGTTGCGCCGCTGTGACAATCCCTTGGCTGAGAAAGCCCCTCCTCTGCACACTGGCCGCGGCTGCGATCTACTTGTCGGTATTACCCGTTTTCGCCCTCCAAACTCCGGACGCGGAGTATGAGGCGATCGCGGAGGAATTCATCAAAGGCTATTTCACCGCCCGTCCGCTACTCGGCACCTCCATGGGCCTGCACGAGTACGACGGAAAAATCACCGATTACAGCCGGCTCGCCCTCGACGCCGAACTCTCCCGATTAAAACGGTTCGAAGACCGGCTTGAGAAGTTCGACCTTGATAAATTGAGCCAGCGCCAGTCGATCGACCTCCGGATCCTGCAGGCCGGCATTCGCAGGGAAATCTTTCGACACGAAGCGATGGCGATCTACGAGCGGAACCCGATCGTGTACGCGCGCGCGGCCGACGTAAACGTTTACGTCAAACGCAACTTCTCGCCGCTGGACGACCGTGTCCGGAGTATTATTGCGATCGAATCGCAGGTCCCGAACATCATCATCGCCGCCAAAACGAATCTCGACCTGGCTTTGCCGAAACCTTACGTCGAGCTCGCGATACAGATTGCGAAAAGTTCGGCGGATTTTCTACGGAAGGATCTGGTCGAAGCCATCGCCGACCTGAAGGACGAACGGCTCCGTTCAGATTTTCTCGAATCCAACCGAAAAGCAGCCGGTGCCTTGGTCGACTACGCCGGTTGGCTCGAACGTGAGCGATTACCCAAAGCGACCGCAGATTTCGCGATTGGCGAACAAAAGTTCCAACGGATGCTGCGCGACACTGAATTTGTCGACCTTCCACCGGAAAAAGTTCTCGAGATTGGAATGGCGCAATTGCAGAAGGAGCAAAAAGCCTTCACTGACGCCGCCCAACAGATCGACTCGTCGAAGATGCCCGCGGAGATTTTCAAACAAATTCAGGTCGAACATCCCACACCGGATAGTCTCCTCGCGGACATCAACAAAGATCTCGAATCAATCCGCAAATTCGTCGTCACGCGAAAATTGGTCACGATTCCATCTGAAGTGCGTGCTCGGGTAAGAGAGACGCCGCTCTATCAGCGCGCTACTTCCTTCGCATCAATGGACACGCCCGGCGCGTTCGAAAAGCGCGCGACCGAGGCCTACTATTATGTCACGCCGCCGGAGGACGATTGGCCCCCGTTGCAAAAAGAGGAATGGCTTACCTCCTTCAATTTTTACACCGCCGACATCGTTTCCGTTCATGAAGTTTATCCCGGTCATTACGTCCAGTTCCTCCGCCTGAACGCGTCGCCGGCGACTAAAGTGGAAAAGATTTTCGGCAGCTACGCCTTCATCGAAGGCTGGGCCCATTACTGCGAGCAGCTAATGATCGACGAAGGCTACGGGACGGTTGCCAATCCCAACGAAGACGATATCAAACGGGCGGCGAAATATCGAATGGCCCAGGCCGACGAGGCCATGCTGCGACTCTGCCGGCTCTGCGTCGCGATCAAAATGCACACTCAAAACATGACCGTCGATGAGGCGACAAAGTTTTTTCAGGACAACTGTTATTACGAAGAAAAACCGGCTCACGCTGAAGCGATGCGCGGCACTTTCGATCCCGGTTATTTGAATTACACCCTCGGCAAATTGGAAATCCTGAAACTGCGGGACGATTACAAAGCGCAGGAGGGCCCAAATTTCTCCATCCAAAAATTCCACAACGAATTATTGAATCACGGCATGCCGCCGATTCGATTGCTCCGAGAGATCATGCTCAAGGACAAATCGAAGTGGGACGACGTGCTTTAGAATCTTCCTCTTAATCTTAGTCTTCTTCCGTGCCTAACAAGTCCTTCAGCATGGGCTGCGGATTCGTCGGCAGTTCCTCAACGTCGCGCAACTTTTTGGTAAGTGCGCGCGATCGCACATCGACATCTTCCATTTTTCGCGCGGCCTGATCGAGTTTGTCTTTCACCGCGGACAGCGCTTCGCCGAATTTTCCAAACTCGGTTTTGACTCCGGCGAGCAAACTCCAGACTTCGCTCGAACGTTTTTGAATCGCGAGCGTGCGAAATCCCATTTGCAAACTGTTGAGCAGCGCTGCCAGTGTCGTTGGTCCGGCAAAAATCACTCGGCAATCACGCTGCACTTGCTCCACCAAACCAACGCGTCGGATCGCTTCAGCGTAAAGTCCCTCCGTTGGCAAAAACAACAGAGCAAAATCGGTCGTTCGCGGCGGGTTGATGTATTTGGCGCAGATCTCTTTCCCGCTTCTTTTCAATTGTGTTTCCAGGTTTTTCATCGCGCTTTCGATTAGCTCCACATCGCCTTTGTCCTGCGCCGCAAGCAGCCGTTGATAATCTTCGGTCGGAAATTTGGAGTCGATCGGCAGCCAAACCGGCGCGCCATTTTGATCGCCAGGCAAACGGATCGCGAAATCAACGCGCTCGGCAGTTTCATCGCGCGTTTGCACGTTGCGCGCGAATTGGTCTGGCGTGAGCACTTGCTCCAATAAATTACCCAATTGAACTTCGCCCCAGCCGCCGCGGGTTTTTACGTTGGCCAAGACTTTTTGCAATCCACCTACATCGCTGGCGAGTTGCTGCATTGCCCCCAGACCTTTGTGTACTTGTTCGAGCCGATCGCTCACCAGTTTGAATGATTCGCCGAGACGTTTCTCCAGTGTGCCCTGCAATTTTTCATCAACGGTCGCGCGCATCTTGTCTATTTGCTTCGCGTTGTCCTGCTGAATTTCCTTCAACCGAAGATCGACAACGGAACGAACGGTCTCGAGAGATTTACCAAGTTCTTCTCGCTGGCTTTTGGCTGAGGATGCGCCTTCTTCGCGGTTCCGCGAAAACTCATCGCGTAGACCGCGATCCAGCATCTCTAGCCGTCGAATTAATTCCGTCTGAACGTCAGAGCCGACATCGCGATTGCCGTTTCCTCTAGTGAGCAAGAAAATAACCGCCGCCAACAGCCCGCCGGCAATCAAACCAATGATTATGTATGCGAGCGGTGTCATCTCTTTGTCATGTCGAGCGAAGTCGAGACATCTCTAAATATTTCGCAATTGGAATCGATTGAACTCGTTCGTCTCCCGACTCTCTCGCCGCTTCCCTCGCGGCGCAACCGTTCATGTCGCTCGTCCCACTCGCTCCATTCCTCGACTTCGCTCGGAATGACAAGTGGCGGAATTAGTATCGCAGTTTCATTCCACCGTAACATGCCGTGCCGAGTGCAGGAAAACCGAAAACCTCGCGAGTAATGCTCACCAGTCAGATTGTCCACCCTCCCGAAGATCGACATGTGCGGATTGATTTCGTATTCGGCGGCGATGTTAACGAAATCGTAGTCCTCGATGTCGAAGTTCGGAGCGCCGAAGTTCAACTCTTCCCGCGCGTTGACGAATTTCGCCTCGATCGTCGTCCGCAATTTGTTCCACCACAGGTACGAGCCCGACACGTACACTTCGTTGCGCGGCCGGCGCGGCAATCGCGAGCCCTGCGGTTGCGCAATGTTCGCGTTGTCCGTCTTTTCCGCCTCCAGATATGTGTAGCTCGCCCGCAGCGTAAGATTCGCAATCGGATTCGCGTGCAATTCCGTTTCGACGCCTTGTGTTTCCGCGGCGCCGAGATTCAGCGTTTTGAACTGGCCGTTGAATCCAATGACGTTTGACAAATCGTTGTGGAAGTAGGTTGCGCCGATCGTCACGCGTCGGTCCCACAATCGCTGCTCGATACCTGCGTCCCACCCAAAGTCGTCTTCCGGGCGCAGATTAGAGTTGTTTCCGAAAATCTTGTCCTGACTGCTCGGCGGACTGAATCCGGTCGCCACGCTCGCGTGCAACGTGGTGTCTGTTTTGTCGATCTTGTAACTGCTTGCGACACGATAAGTCCAAATGTTGCCGATGTGGTTGAACCAATCGACGCGTCCACCGGCGACGAACACGACATTATAAAGATCCACCGTGCCCTGAAGGAAGCCGCCGATGTCTTCCGTCTCGTCGCTGATGAATGTCGGCCCAAATGAAACGAATGGCCGCTCCTGGCCGGCCAATACGTGGCTGAAGAAAAAGCCGTTCGTTACCGTGAGCCATGAAGTTGGCCGGATGTCGTTCTGATAATCGAGCTGCGTTCGTCGAAACAGGGCGCGGGTCGGGCCGGTGAATCCGTCTTGATTCGGGTCGTTGATTTGCCGCTCGTGATCGTAGTCGAAGATGATTCGCTGTTCCCACCAGTCATTCGGTTTCCAGTCTAGATGCGGCCCGATGAGCCAACGCTCCGTCAGCAGATTGTCCAGCGGACGCGGATCGAAAATCGTGTTCGGATTTCCGGCATCGCTCAGCGAATACAACACCAACGTGCCAACCCGCAAACCTTCAACGGGCGACAGACCGAGATCGGCTGTCACGGCGGTGTTACGATACTGATTGTTCGGACGCGCGTTGTCCGTGTCGACTCGGCTGGCGCCAATCGAGTAATCGAAGATGTCGACCTTGCCGTTGCTAGCTACCGATTCGCGAAATGTTCCGTACGACCCACCTTCGCTGCTCACCGTGACGCCGGGTCGACCGCTGCCTTGAACGGTGAAGAGCTGGATCGCGCCGGCGAGAGCGCGCGGTCCGTACAAGGTGCTTTGCGGCCCCCGCACGACTTCGATGCGCTCGATGTCGTCGATGGTGATATCGGCGAAATTCATTGCGCCCGACAAGCCTTGATTGATCGGGATTCCGTCGAGCAAGACCTGCATATCTTCACTCGGCAACCCGCGCATGAAAACCGAAGTCAGCTGGCCCTGGGTTCCGGTTTGCACGACCGACAGACCCGGAACCTCGCGCAACGCGTCGGCGACACGCTCGATCTGTCGATTTTCCATGTCGCGCGAATCGATCACGCTGACGCTGGCAGGCGATTGATCGAGCGGAATATCAAAACGCGTGGCCGAGACAACAACGGGCTCGGCCTCCGGCAATTGATCGCCATTCGGCGAGATAGATTCCTCCGCATGGCTCGGTATGGCCATGCTTATTAAACTGAAAACGACAAAACATAATGGGCGAATTCGCATAACAAGTTTCCTCCAACTCGAGAGTCGGACTTGTTCGCCGCGGTCCCGCGACTGGTGGGGTCGGAGCGTATCGCCCAGCTCTCATTCTTCTTTTTGCGAAGAAGTTTTTTCGCTGTCCGAGCCGGCTGGCACTTACCAGAGGTTCGGTCTGCAGAGCGAACCGAACTCAGCTTCTTGCTGGGTACAGCGTCACTCCGGCGAATGAGATGGACTCGGTCGAATATTCTGGCTCCTGGCGTTTGAAGACTAGTAGATAGGTTATAGTTGGTTGTTGATAGGCCCAGTCTTGGACTATCAACTCTCAACCATCAACTAATGACTAATCTTCCCCTTCTTCCCGCCTTCACCCCCGCCGAAGCGGGGATTGGCCGTGGGAAGTCGTATCCAGTTACAGCAGCGCAACTGCTCCCGGTTTTCACGGGATTTCTCGCGCCGATCCACTTTTTCAAGCTCGCAAAGAACTGGTCCCAGAACTACCCGCTTGCGATTCGCGGCTCAAGATTTATTTATCTCGCAACTCACTCGTGACCTCATCCACTCCCAACCTTCTCGTCACCGGCGGGGCCGGCTTCATCGGCGCCAACCTGACCCTCGCGCTCCAGGAAAAATTCCCGGACACGCGATTGACGGTGGTTGATGATTTCCGTTCCGGCGACTTCAAGAATCTGCGCGGTTATCGCGGCGATTTCGTCGCGCAAAATCTGGCGGAGCTTGATTGGCGGGAACAATTCGGCGACGAAAAGTTTGACGCGATTTTTCATCTGGCATCGATCACTGACACGACGTTGCACGACCAGTTCGTTCAGGTGCACGACAACGTCGAAAGTTTTCGCCGGCTTTTAAATTTCGCGCGACCGAACAAGACGCGAATCGTTTTCGCGTCTTCGGCGGCAACCTACGGCGCGGCCAAAACGGCAAGCGTAGAAACAAACGGCGCCGCGCCGTCCAATGTTTACGCGTTCTCGAAAGCGATCATGGACAACCTGGCGATGCGCGAGGCGAAAGAAAACCCGACGTGGATCATCATCGGTTTGCGCTACTTCAACGTCTACGGTCCGCGCGAGGCGCACAAAGGCGTGCCTGCAAGCATGGTTTATCATCTCGCACAGCAAATGAAAGCCGGCCAGCGGCCGCGCATTTTCAAACATGGCGATCAGAAGCGCGACTTCGTTTACGTGAAAGACATCGTGGAAGGCAGCATCCTTGCCCTCGAAGCGAAGCAGAGTGGAATTTATAATCTCGGCTCAGGCCAGGCGCGATCGTTCAACGAGCTGATCGACGTGCTGAACAAGTGCCTTGGGACGAAATTCCAGCCCGATTACATCGAGAATCCGCATGCACATTATCAGAATTTTACCGAAGCCGATCTCGAAAGAGTCCGCGGCGCTCTCGGTTATCAGCCCCAGTTCTCGCTCGAACGCGGCGTATCGGATTACATCGAATGGCTGTATCCGCCTGAAAAATGATTCGCGCTTTGCCGCGAATCAGCTGCCGGTGCGGCTCGCACCTTCCCAGAAGAATTTGGTCGGGCGCTTGATTTCCGGCGGCAGACTCTTGTGAACCGGACAATTGAGAGCGGTTTGCTCGAGCACTTCACGGTGCGGCGAATCTGGCGGAAGCGGAATATGAACCTCACTCGGCAAAGCCACGATCCGGCTCGGCGCGTCGGATGACATTTCCTTCTGCACCGAGACTTTCATTCCTCGAAGATCGACCCCGAGCGACTCAGCCTTGATTCCCATCGTCGTGCTGATGCAAGTGCCGAGTGCCGTTGCGACGAGGTCGGTCGGCGAAAACGCTTCGCCTTTACCCTTGTTATCGGCCGGCGCATCCGTCGCGATCGTCGACTTCGACGGCCCGTGCGTCGCGTCGCAATGCAGGTTGCCAGTGTACTCGACGTCTACTTTAACCATAAAATTCTCGCCACAGGTTAGCACAGATTTTCACAGATTTTAAATCCGGGTTCATCTGTGCGCATCTGTGGCTGTAATGATGGGAGTTTGTTGAATTTTATCCAAATGCTGTGCGAACTCGTCTCGAAAGACGCGGGTAAGCTCCACATCGTGCAAGACGATCATGTCGGTGTCGTGCTTCTTGACGTCGTCATTTTGCCAGCCTTCGTTCCACCAGCAAAAACCGGCAATCTCCGGCCAGCGATTTGAAAATAAGTCGTCGAGCGCGCTATGCGTCCATTTCACGACGCCCACATGCCGATTGTGTAAATCGCAACCGAACTCCGCGACGATAACGGGCTTACCGGGCGCAATTTTGGTTAACCGCGGATAAGCTTCATCAATCTTAAACCGAAAGGTCTCAAGACCTTCATCCGTTCGCGGCGCGAGCGGCCCGTAGGCGCTGATTGCTACCCAATCGCAATAATCGATTCCTGGAAAATAATTTTCGAACGCGTTCCATTTTCGTTCCGGTACGTCGTACCAGTTCACATGCCAGACCCAGGTCAGATTATCTGCGCCTTCCGCCCGCATGATGTCGACAATGTGGCGGTAGGCCGTGATGTAGCGTTTAGGTCCTTCGATCGCGCCGCCGTTCCATTTTCCGTTCCAGCTGAACCATTCGCCGTTTGGCTCGGTTCCCCACTCGATCAAAATTGGCGATCCAAAAGTTTTCGCGTCGCGCGCCCATGCCCGAAGATCGACATCGAACTCGCCGGCTATGATTTTCTTCAATGAAAACTTCTTGTCGTCGTGGCCTTGATCCACATCGGAACGAAGCATTAATCGGATGTAAGGAATCTTGCCAGCATCGCGGATCCAACCGCACGTCTCGGCTGGAAATTTTCGGGACTCGAACCAGTTGTCTGAAAAATAAACCCAGACGGTTTTGGCACCGACTGCTTGCTCGTAGCGCACCACGTCCGCTGCCGTGACATCGTGTTCCGTCGGATCGTGGGTGTCGGTGCCCATGCCGTCCCAGTAAAAGCCGTGATAAAGCTTTCCGGGCGGCGGCGGCTGAATCTTCGGAGGCTGAGCCTGTAAAGCGAGAATGCAGCTGAAGAACGCCGCCAGAAAAATTTTCACCGGCAAACTGTAGCGGCGATGGCTCATCGCCGAAAGCAAACCAATTGGCGATTGCATACCGCCGCTACAGGAGCATCAGGCGGGGTTCGATTACATTTTTCTTTTGGCGTCTCGCAATTGCTTCACTCGATCGTGCGCGCTTTTGATTTCGGTGAATTGATCGCGAAACGATTTCGCGCACCTGACCCGTCAGTCTTTCGTGCAGACGCTTCCTCGAATTCGCACATGGCGGAATCTTCTCCGCGCTCACACTCGGTCAGGATCGCTCTTGTCGTCTCCGCTGGTCACGGTGGACTTCAAATTGATCCAGGCTCGATGCATTGCTCCGGCCGCGCTGATCCATTTTTCCGGCTTTAATTCACCGAGGCTTTGGACCTGGGCCTGCAGTTCGTGGGCAAAGCGATGACGCTGTTGCGAGTATTGCTCGAAGAGCGATTTGAGGTGCGGATCGCTCACAGCTTCCGAGGCTTCCTGGAAGCCCTTCTCACCGTCTTTCAGCGTTTCGATCAACTCGTTGATCGTCGAAATAGCTTCTTGTGGTTGTGTCACAGTACAACTGTTTCGCGGCTCGCGGATGTTTCGGTCTTTAGAAAATTTTTAGGTGTCAGCTTGCGACACCGACTCATGCCGTTAGCGTCAATCATGAATACAAAGGTGATAGGGAAAGATCTGACAAAGGAATCACCGCGCAGTCCGCGCATTCGGGTTGGCGGTTATGCAATTCTCGGTCGCACGCTCGACAAATGTCGCGCGCTCGTGGCCGGAAACATTGGCGAATACCACTTCGATTGCCCGCTCGACAACATGCTCTTCGGCTTCAAAGGCGTGAAGGGCGTCGATTTCAAAGCGCAAATCGAGAACGGCGCGAGCGATCAGCAGATGGTGGATTGGTTGAATCGCAACGGCGAAAAGAAAACGGCGGACGAAATCAGCGCTGGGCGACGAAGTCACTGCGATAATCCTTACGACAATCCCGAGAAACGCGAGTGGTTCGTTGAGCAGCTCAAACCGCTTGGACTCGATCCCAAGACGACGACTTTGTTCGATTGGCTCGACAAAGACGACAGAGCGAGCCACGCGCAAAAAGCCGCGTGAATTAACATCGCTCGCGGAGCGGCCGATCCACCGTCTTACGTTTTGATGAACGGTGGCGGCTGGTCTTCGGTTATCCCAGTGTCTTCGCCGCTGCGGAGTTTGCTGTGGCGAACGCTGTAGAGAAAGTAGATCACCAGGCCCACCACGAGCCAAACGAAGAACCGGATCCAGGTTTCGACGGGCAGACTAAGCATCAAGCGCAAAGCAAAAAAACACGCCGAGAATTGGAAAGACTGGCACCATCGGGACTCGAAACGGCCGCGGACGATTCGGTTCCTTTCGGCGCAGGACGATCACGCCGCAGCAAACCAGGACAAATGCAAACAGCGTTCCGATGTTGGTGAGGTCGGCTAACGAACCGATATCGATCAACATGGCAACGCCGCCGACGACAATGCCGGTCCAAATCGTGGTGACGTGCGGCGTGCGGAAACGCGGATGGATGCGAGAAAAATACTGCGGGAGCAGACCGTCCCGCGCCATCGCCATGAAAATGCGCGGCTGGCCAAGCTGAAACACGAGCAGCACTGAGGTCATTCCGGCAAGCGCACCCGCGCTGACGAGTGCTTGGGCCCACGGTTTACTGGCAAAAGCCGTTGCCACCGCGGCGGAGTCGCCGAGATAGACCGTGTATTTCTTAATGCCGGTAAGCACGGCCGCCATCGAGCACATACAGCAACCGTGCAAATGATGAGACTGGCGATGATCCCGATCGGCATATCACGTTGCGGATTGCTGCGTTTCCTCCGCGGTCGTCGAGACGGCGTCGAATCCGATGAAAGCGAAGAAGACAATCGCGGCGCCACTCATCACGCCGCCAAAGCCGCTCGGCACAAACGGATGCCAGTTGGGTCGGATTGAACCATGAACGCGCCGAACGCGATCACGAACACGACTACGGCTGTCTTGATCATCACGATGGTTGTGTTCGCGCCGGCGCTTTCGCGAATGCCGTAGATGAGAAGCACCGTCACTGCGGCAACGATTAGCATGGCACGGCAGATTGAAAGCGATCGAATGGCCGGCGATTACCGGCAGCGCTGAGGACGAGTAATTCGCGAGCATCGCCGCCTTGCGTAGAGATTTTCTGCAGCGCCGTTGTGTGGTCCATTACCAGCCACAGCGGAAACCTCAGATTGAACAGACTGCCGCAAAGTTGAACGAAGTAACCCGACCAGCCCACCGCGACGGCCATGTTGCCGACCGCATATTCAAGGATCAGGTCCCAACCGATGATCCAGGCGATGATTTCACCGAGGGTCGCGTAGGAGTACGTGTAGGCGGAGCCCGAAACCGGAATCATCGACGCCAATTCGGCATAACAAAGCGCAGCGAAAGCGCAGGCCATTCCAGCGACGATGAACGAAATCGCAATCGCTGGCCCGGCTCCGGAGCGTCCGAGAATGAGGTCCGTATCCCGAAAGCCACGCCTGGATGAAATTCATGACCGGCGTCTCGAAACGCGACCCGAAACGTTTGACCCGCAGCGGCGGTTCCAGCTAGCGAGAAAATTCCCGCCCCGATAATCGCACCAATGCCGATGCAAGTGAGCGCGAATGCGCCAAGCGTCCGCTTCAGTTGCCGGTCCGGCGCCGCGGCCTCGGCCATCAGAAGGTCCGGGCTTTTCTTCCGAAAAAGATTCGTCGCCATGGCTAATTTTCGGTCGATCGTGTCATTGTGGCTTGGCGCTGGTCAACCGCGAAGTTGGATGTTTGTAGCGGTGCTTGCTCTCAAGCACCGAATTAATAGATGGGCGCTCGCCGCGGCGAGCGCCTCTACGAGAACTTGGCGCGGCACTAGCTGCTAAAGATCGGCATGTTCGTCTTCAGCACGGCGAATTTGATCGGGGGATTTGTCTTTGGCTCGATCGGGTTCGTTGCCTTCACTTACGGAAAACGCATGAGCCTGTGGAAACCGATGTTTCTCGGCCTCGCGCTCATGGTTTATCCCTACTTCGTCAGCAACGATGTCCTGTTGTTCGCCGCCGGTGTTGCCGGCTCGGCGTCGCTTTGGTTCATGCGAAATTAGCTCCGAAGACTTCGACAAATAAAAAGCGGAGCCCGAATTCACGAGCCCCGCTTTAAACCCAATTAACGCGTTTATCTGCCGACGGCCATCCCGTTCTCTGTTTCGTGAATCGCGCGATCGGTATTTGAAATCGCGCGGAGACGCCAGCCGCCCTTGTTATGTTCGGCTACCTCAAGCTCGGAGCGCGCGGCGCGCAGATGCTCGAGCGCGCGACGCATGTGAGGCTGGTCGGCGCGTGCAGTCGTGTTGAAAGCGGAAACGGCTATTAAAGCAATGATCGTGGTGGTGAGTGTTTTCATCTCAGCGATGTAAATCGGATGCTTTCATACCGTCAAGTCAGGCATCGCCCCACAAGCCCGGCATGGACGACGCCAGTACAATTTTGTAACCTCGCTCGCCATGTCGGACGAACCGGCCAAAATTATCCTCGGTGACACCGCGATCTCCGCGATTGAGCGAAAATCCCAGCGCGGGTGGTTGAGAGGGCGCAAGAACGAAGAGCTACCGTCTTTTACCCATTGCGAAAACTGCGGCACGCAGCTGACCGGACACTATTGCTCGCAATGCGGACAGGCGGCTATCGATTATCGCCGCTCTATCGGCCATGTTCTGCTCGATGTTTTGAACGAGTTCCTGAACTGGGATTCGAAATTCTTCAGCAGTATCGGGCTTCTCTTGACCAGACCATGGCGGCTCACCAACGAATTTGTCAGCGGTAAACGCGTTCGCCACGTGCATCCATTGAGGTTGTATCTTCTTGCCAGCGTTTTGTTCTTCTTCGCCGTGAATTACGGGGCCAAGGGGCTGCGCTTTGAACCGGGAAAGATTCCGCCGGACAAACAAAAAGAAGTTCGGCGCCGAAATCGAAAAACAGCGGGATAAAATCGAAAAGGATCTCGACAAAGACAAGCTTTCGCCCGAACAGCGACGCAAAGCCGAGGAAGTCTTGGATTCTCTGACCAAGCCAAGCCCTTCGGCGACGGCTTCAGCCGCACCCAGTACCACCACCTCTCCCGCGTGCTTCGGCGACAGTTTCACCGAGCAAAACCGGTAAGCGAGAATACGGAGCAGTCGGAGACCGGCCGTTCGTCGTCTTTGACGAAACCGACAAATCATCAACGCCGTTCGAACGCTGGTTGGAAGCGCGGGCCAAGGAAAAAATGGGCGAGCACGGAACCAAGATGGGGCTCTTCCTCACCACACTCTTCAGCAATCTCCCTTACATGATGCTCTGCTGCATTCCCCTGTTCGCGTTTGTCCTGAAACTTCTCTACATCCGGCGGCGCATCTTCTACATCGACCACCTGATCTACGCGCTTCATATCCACTCATTCTTCTACACCGGCATTATGCTGATCGTGCTCGCAACAATGGGACTGAATCGCGCAATACCGGGAACGTTCGCCGACTGGGTGATCGCCCTGCTTTGGATCACGTTCGTCGTCCAGATTTTCCTGTCGATCCGTTATGTCTATCGCCAAGGTTGGTTCATCAGCACGCTGAAATTTTTCACCGGCGGTTTCATCTACCTGATGGTGCTGTTCCTCGCTTTGGCCGCGACGTTTTTCATTACTCTCGCCATCCCATCGTGAATAAAAAATCCTGGCCGCTGACTAGCGAAGGCAAGAATCCGAAGCTAATCGTAAAACGCGCGAACGCCGAGTGCGAGCGCGCCCTAGGAGGTCATTGCCGCCACCAGCCGTCCGTGCGCTTCCATTAGCGCCTTGTCAATCTGGGTCACGTCCGTGCCCGCGCCTTGCGCATTCTCGGGCCGGCCGCCGCCTTTGCCACCAACGATCGGCGCGATCTCCTGTATCAATTTGTTTGCCTGAATCTTCGTGGTCAGCTCTTTCGGTACCGACGCGATCAGCGCCACGCGTCCTTCGGATTCGCCCATCAGAAAGATCGGGCCGCTGAATTTATTCTTCGCAACATCGACAATCGCCTGCAAAAGCTTCGCGTTGGCGTTGGGAATCTTTGCGACGCAAATCTTCTGACCGGCCTTCGACAAGACCAGTTCGTTTGCGACTTGCGCCGCCTGCTTCTGCAATTGCGCATCAGCCTGTTTCGCGGCTTTCTTTTCCCACTCCCGAACCTCGGCATCCAACTTTTCCAACTGCGCTGCGCGCGCGTCGATCTGCTCTCAGCATCTCGCTCGTCTGCACCGTGTCAGCGAAAGCAGGTAACGGCGCGAGATCCGGTTTCTTTCGCGACAAGAATTTCAAATCGTTCCCGCTGACGTTGCGCTTCTTCCTTCGCCCAAATCCGCGCCGCGTCGCCCGCCACCGCCTCAATGCGACGCGTGCCGGCCGCGATCGCTTCCTCTTTCACAATCCGAAACGCGCCGATCTCGCCGGTCGATCTGACGTGCGTGCCGCCGCACAGCTCCATCGAGTAGCCGTTCAATTTCTTCGGTTCACCACCGATTTGAACGACGCGGACATGTCGCCGTACTTCTCGCCGAAGAATTGCTGGATCTCCTTCCGCTCTTTCGCTTCGGCGTACGGAATTTCTGTCCACGAAACCGGCGCGTTCTCGTCGATCTTCTCGTTCACCAGATTTTCCACGTCGCGTTTTTGCTGTGGCGTGAGCGGCGCGCTCGAGAAATCGAACGTCAACTTGTCTGGCCCGACATAACTTCCCTTCTGCGTCGCATCTTTGCTCACGACCTGATGCAGCGCCCAGTGCAGCAAATGCGTCACCGTGTGATGCCCCTGAATCAATTTGCGTCGATCAGCATCGACTGACGACTGCGCACGGCTTCGCCGGGTTCCGGCGCGCGACCCTTGAACAACCGCAGTTCGATGAACAAAAACGTTCTCGCGCTTTTGCGTATCGAGCACTCGCAGCTGGCCGACTTCGGTTCGATCGTGACCCGGTACGTGAAACAACCCGTGATCACCAACTTGTCCGCCGCTCTCGGCGTAAAACGGCGTTTGATCGAGACACCATGCTGTAGCTCTTCGGCGTTGCTTCCCAGGCAATACCGTTTCGACAACGGCTTCACGTTTCCAAGAAATCGTAGCCGAGAAATTTTGTCGGCGACGCTGCAGCATTCTCTCATCAACCGTGATCGTTTCTTTTTTCTGCGCTGCTCGCTGCGCGCTCGCGTTGCTCATCCATCAACTTGTCGAAACCAGCGACGTCAACAGTGAGTCCGCGCTCGCGCGCCATCAGCTCGGTCAGATCGAGCGGAAAGCCGTAGGTGTCGTACAGCTAAAACGCGAATTCGCCACATTACCGAGGCGACGGTGCATCTTCCATTTGCGCCGACGTAGCGTTGACACACCTTCCAGCCGTTTCAAAGCGTAACTCTCTGATCGCAGCTCGAAGTCTGATCTCATTACCTTATCCACAGCTTCGCCTACGGTCGTCTGCTTCGAACAGCTCGATGCCCTTATCCAAGCGTTTTGTTAAACGACTCTTCCTCGCGTTTGATCGTTTCCTTGATCTGTTTCTGTTTCGCGCGCACTTCGGGAAAGACGTCGCCCATCGTCTTCGCGACAACGTCGACCAGCTTGGAGAAGAACGGTTCGTGAAAACCTAACGAGCGACCGTACCGAACTGCGCGTCGCAAAATACGGCGCAGCACATAGCCGCGGCCTTCGTTGGACGGAATGATTCCGTCGGCAATCGCAAAACTGAGCGCGCGGATGTGGTCGGCAACAACTCGGAAGGCGATGTCCACAGATTGTTGAGAGTTGCAGAGTTGAGAGTTGCAGAGTCCGTGCTAGGCAAGCGTGCTCGCGTATTTTTTGCCGCTGAGTTTCTCGATTTCGTCGAAGATCGGTCGGAAGACATCGGTCTCATAATTCGAGACCGTCCCGGAAAAATCGGTGAGGTTCTTTGTGCCCTGAATGATCGCGGTCGCGCGCTCGAAACCCATTCCGGTGTCGACGTGACGCTGCGGCAACGGCGCGAACGTTCCATCCGGGTTGGCGTTGAACTGAATGAACACCAGGTTCCAAATCTCAATGCAGCGCGGGTCATTTTTGTTTACGAGCGCTCCGCGCGTGTCGCCGTCCGGCGTGAGATCGACGTGCAATTCGGAGCATGGACCGCATGGGCCGGTGTCGCCCATCATCCAGAAATTGTCCTTCTTGTTGCCATCGACGACATGGATCTTCGGATCGAGATCGGCATCGCGAAACAATCGCGCCCAGTGATCATGCGCTTCCTGATCGAACTCGCTCGGGTCGCTCGGTCCAGGTTTGTAAACGGTGGCATAAAGCCGTTGGGCGGGAAATTTCCAGCGCTCAACCACCAGCTCCCAGGCCCATTCGATCGCTTCCTTCTTGAAATAATCGCCGAAGCTCCAGTTGCCGAGCATCTCGAAAAACGTGTGGTGATACGTGTCGAGTCCGACGTCCTCGAGATCGTTGTGCTTGCCGCCCGCGCGAATGCATTTTTGGGTGTCGGCGACGCGCGGCGGTTTCCACTGCGGTTTCTGTTGTCCCAGAAAAATCGGCACGAACTGGTTCATGCCGGCATTGGTGAAAAGCAGATTGGGCGCGTCCGGCAGCAGAGACGACGACGGCACAATGGTGTGCTTCTTCTCGCGAAAGAAATCGAGAAACGATTGCCGGATTTGGGCCGATGTCATGACGTCGATTTTATAAGCTGCCACTTAAACCACGAATGGACAGAATTGAACACGAATACATAGAATAATTCTCCGATGCCCGAAAGTGCCGAGCCAAGTCCAGGCGCACGCCGAGAACTAATCCTGCTGCTGGTAGCGTGGCTTCTCTTAGCCGCCGTCGTTGTCTTGTTCGCGAAACAAAACCTGTCCGTGCCGGGACTTTATTACGACGAGGCCGTCTTTGCCGGACTGGCCAAGGATTTCGTGACCGGTCACGTCCACGGCCCGCACATGCCCGATTACGAAACAATCGCTTTGGCAGGACGTCCGTTTCCGTTTTTCGTCCAAACCTACCTTGGCGCGCTCAAGTGCTGGATGTTGATCCCTGCGTTTCAGATTTTCGGATCGACTTTTGCCGTCTTGCGCGGAAGCAATCTGTTCTGGCAACTCATCGCGCTCCTGCTGCTAATGCTTGGCGCGCGCCGATGGCTTGGGCTCGGGACGGCCGTGATTGCCGGGGCGCTGCTGGCGTTCGATCCAACGTATTTTTTTATTTCGATGCTCGATTGGGGCGTCGCTGTTCCCAGTTTTGTTTGCCGGTGCGCGTGCTTTTTGTTCGCGATCCGCTGGCGTCAAATGCACAAACTAAGGGACGCGTTTCTGGTAGGTTTGTTTGCTGGCCTCGGATTTTTTAACAAAGCCGACTTCGTCATTTTCCTGATCGCGATCGCGGCCGCCGCGCTGATTTGTTATTGGCGCACGCTCTTGGCGGTGATTCGAGAGCATTCGGCCTCTATTGCGCTGGCTTGCCTCGGGTTCGCAATTGGCGCGGCGCTAATGCTGGTTCGAATTCCGCGAATGTTCACGCTCACGATTTCCGGTCCGCATCCGAACGCGCCCGGCGAGTTCGGTGTAAAACTTAAAACACTGCTATCGATGTACGACGGCACGCATTTTTACCGACTGATGAATGTCGGCGGCGTGTTCGAGCGAATGTACGACGGCGTCGCCGGCCCAAGAGCGGCCATCGGAATCGCGCCTGATATTCGCCCTACTGACGTTTGCTTTCGTTTTTGACAAAAATCTGGCTAACGCCCGGCGCATCATTTTTTTCATTGTCGCGGCAATCCTAGTTACCCTCGGAGTGTTTTTCCTGCCGGACGCGGTGCGGATTCACCATGCGGTTCTCGTGTTTCCACTGCCGCAACTCATCATTGCGGCAGTCATCGGTCTGGTTTGGAGTTCAGGGCGATTGCAGCGAACGATCGCTTTAGTCGCGGTCACTCTTGTTTGTCTCAGTGACCTCCGCTCGATCGTGGCTACTGAAAAACTGATTCGGGAAACAGGCGGCCGTGGACGTTGGAGTGACAGTCTGAACCAGTTCTGTCGCGAAACTCAGAATCGATCCGATTTAACGATTGTCAGCTCTGGACTGGGGATTTAACGAGCAGCTCATGTTTCTCACTGATGGACCGCAGCTCTCGGAACCGTTTTGGAATTTCAATCAAACGTTGCCGCAGCTGCTGACCGCGAAGCCGAATTACATCTATCTCGCGCATCCAGCCGAATACAGTGTCCTCAAATACGACGTTGCTTACCTGAACCAGTTGCAAAAAAGCGATGCCAACGTCGAGATCACACCGCACTTGGATCGACAAAACGAAGTCGCGTTCTACACGATCCGCTTTCGATCGCAGTAGATCAGTGCCTCGATGCCGGCGTCGCGTCGGCAACTTTCCAGGCTGCGCGAAATTGGCGGTGGGCGGTGAAGCAATTCGATCCCGCGCGCGAAATTTCGCTGGAAGATTGGCCGACGCAGAAAAAAGTGCGGTTCAAGCGCGAAGACGTAATTCGCGTCTCTCACCGGTGTCAGGAACGGAATCTCAGAACTGGTGGGTGTAGCTAATGATGAGTTGCCAATCGGCGATGGTGGCAAGGCCGGGACCTGACATATTCATGCTCTGCGAGTTAGCGTCGAGGCTTGCGTAGCGGTAAACAGCGATCGGGACATAGACGGAAAAAGAATCCTGGCGTCGCGGCGACCAAGTAACGCCGGGTTCGAAGGAAACCGAGTTTCCGGGTATCCGCCAGCCGAAATCGCCACCGATTAAGTCCTTCGCGGGAACGCCCTCCCATCGAATACCGGCGCTAACCGATACTCCTTTGGATGGCCAGACAATCTGAGACACACCGGCTCGGACAAGAAATTGATCGGGGATGGAATCGAAAATAAGGCCCTTAAATCCACCAGTCAGGGCCGGCTCGTCACCAATTGGGGATTGCACACCATTCGTTTCCTGGGGAGTGATAACGTAGGCAGCCTCGGCATAAGCATAAGTATTCACGAACCAATCTGAGTGTCGCAACTGGGGAAAAGAGAGACTCGTAAAAGCCTGGCCGCCCACGAGGATGCCCCATCCACCATTTGCCGGCTGAATCGCCGGATCGACCGGTCGCAACACCTTTCCGGTAGCACGGTAAGAATAATCGCTGGCGTCGTCTACGCCCGTCGGCATCGAAACCCCTAACGACAGGGAGATGTTTCGGTCCGGGAATTTTTTCGGATCAAACAGCCAATAGCTCGCTGTCAGGCGGATATCTCCCATACCACCAGCCCGCATGGTATGGAGCGCCATCGACGTAAAATCATGTTCGACCCAGGTCTGGCGAGTTCCGTATTGGAACGGAATGTCCAGGGTTAAATCGAATCTATCGGTGACCGCATAGGTGGCGCTGATCGTCCAGCCATAGACGTGGGTGTTCGCGTAAACAAGCGGATGATCGAGCGGCTCGTCACCGAGAACATCCTGACGCGAATTGTAATAACGAAAGAAAACCGAGGCCTCCCATTGTCCCGCCGGTAAACTTGATGTGCCTTCGACACCCAGACCGGGCGTCCCGAGGTGCGCGCAGACTCACCCCTGCGACAGAAGCCTTGGCGCAGAAGCGAACACGGCGATCACTGCGACCAGGGTTCCCAAGCAGAACCTAAACCACCGGTGGCTCGCTGGGTTCCCCATATCCTCGACGAGCATCGTTGGTTAGGTGGCCAGAGCAAAGCCAAAGTGTAGGGAAAGCGAATAATATTGCGTAGGACGCTCGCCTACTTCGAAGTTTCAAAACTGGCGATGCAATGAGAGCAACGGGAAGAATACGCTTATGAGCCGGCAGCGATTGCCTTCAAATGCTCGAATCGAGGTCTCAAGCTCTGAAGGAGCGCGGTGAATCGCGGATCCTTCCGTAGATTGTCGAGATTCGGATCTCGTTCGAACCAAGATCACATTGGGATAGCCGTTTTCCGCCGTATACGTCAGCCACTTCATGGCTGGCTCCGGCTCGTTCATGAGTGCGTAGGCCGACGCGATCGCATAAGTGGTGTGGTGAAAGTGCCCAAACCCTTCACCAATCTTAATGGCTTCGTCGATTTTCTCCTTGGCGCGTGATTTGTCGCCACTGGCGGCAAAGAGCAAAGCCTGCATGGAGGTCATGATGCCACCTTCATCATCAAATTGCGCTTTCGCCGCGTCGATGCGCTCTTTCGCTTCCTTCGCACGGCCATCATAAAGAAGCGCTGCGGCAATGTTGTATTCAACAAACGCTGGGACGAACCCTTTCACATTCTTCTCCAAGGTCGCCGCCGCCTCTCGATATCTCCCCTGGAAAAGATCCAGCATCCCGAAATGAAACCCGATCAACTCATTGCCCGGCATGAGCTCGTCCGCTCTTTTGAATTCGCTTAAGGCTGCCTCGAGAAGGCCAACGTGAAAATAAATGGCCGCGAGGACAAAGTGCGCGTCGCCATAATTTGGCGCCACCGCAATGGCCCGCTGGATTTCCGTTATCACCTCCTCATGCGGAAATCCGTGCGCCGGAGTCCAAAGAAGTCCGGCATGAGCGAGGAGCGCTGATGGAAGTTCGGGATTAAGTTTGAGCGCCTTCGCGACTGCCTGTTCTGCTTTTGCGGCCCACTCCTTGTCGTCGGCTTGAAAGAAATAACCCTTATCTGTGTAAGCGTTGGCGAGTTCTGCGTAAGCATCCGCAAATTTGTCATCGAGCGAAACGGCCTTTTCCAAGAGTTCAATGCTGCTGTTAGCCGTCTCGCGACTGACTCGAATAATATTTTTGCCCCGCAAATAGAAATCGTAGGCTTGTGGATCGACTTTCGGGCCGTTGGCGAAACGTGCTTTCTCTCCCGGCGTCAGCTCGAGGGCAATGGCGTTAGCAATGGCCACGGCCACTTCGTTCTGCAATCGCACGATATTGGCCACATTCCGGGTGTAACTCTCCGCCCAGAGAGTTTTTGCCGTTCCCACGTCGACCAGCTGAACAGAGACCCGTGCCTGGTCCCCGGCGAGCACAACGGATCCTTCGACCATCGTTTTCACATTGACCTCATGCGCGATGTCAGCACTCGATTTTGGCGATTGTTTGTATTTCATCATCGTGGAACGGGCCACGACCCGCTTGAGGGCGCCGATCTGCGACAGCTTCGTTGTTAATTCGTCCGTCATGCCGTCGGCGAAATAATCCTTGGCCGGATCGCCGGAAAGGTTTTCGAGCGGTTTGACCGCGAGCGACGCAATTCCTGTTTCGCGCACGGCTAATTTCGGTTGAGAGAAGACCCAGAGGCCGATACCGATAGCCAGCAGTGCGAAGACCGAACTCGCGAGGAGCGCACGCTTTCGCCGACGGACAGCGACAGCGCGACTAGCGATTGCTGCATCTGCGGCTAAAGCTGCCGCATTTTGTTCCTGCTTCGCGCGGGTGAATTTCTCGGGCGGCGTCGGGATTGCCGACTTCGCCAGTATAAAGGTTCACCACGTTCACGCGAACCCCGTGTTTGACTTCGCATTCACCAAGATCCTGCAAGTGCGGCCGCCACTTGCTGTGTTGCTCGAGGTCCTCAGCCACCCGTTTGGAAAGAAGAATGTGCCTGGCGTCGCCGCAGTCCATGACCCGCTGTGCGATGTTGATTCCCCCGCCCGCCAAATTCGACCTGTCGTTTACATCAGAGACTTTGTTTACCGGTCCGCTATGAATGCCCATGCGAAGACCGAAGTGCGCTGAATCTTTCAGTGCCTTGGCAACCTCTACCGCGCACCGAACCGGCGCTTCCGGGCTGCTGAAGAACACAAGCACCATTCCATCGCCGGTTGGTAATCGAAACAGTTTTTCCGCCGCCTCCGCAGCGCGGAATTGATCCGTGTTTCGAACGATCTGATTCAATCGGCGCGATGCTTCGCCTTGCTCGTCCAGCAGCAGTTTCGAAAACCCGACGATGTCCATGAACAAGACATGTCCGATCTCGAGTTGAGCTTCACCTTGGAGCTCGGCGGTCATGGTGGCGGAATTCGGCAATCATTTCAATTCAGCCTTCGATCGTCGAGATGAAAGCGGCGGTCGGCTCTGACTAAATCGGCCCGAACCGATTCACGCGGACTCACGACCGCCAGCTGGAAAAAATCAGCGGCGCGTTTGGCTGGCCGAATCAGATTTAGCGACCTTCGACGCGGCGCGCAGTTGCTCATCACCTGGTCGGCTTCGTAATTTCGATTCTGCGCTTTCAACGCGTCCCGCAACCCACCAAGAAGCGCGCCGTCGCGCGGATTAATTTCCGAGATCGTCGCGAAAGATCTTCTCCGCGTCCGCGGTCTGATTATCAGCGAGCAAAAGTCGACCGAGCATCGGGCGGACAGGCGGGTACCAGGCCGGCGGTTCGCTGTAGATTAAGCGCGTCTTCCGACGCTACGGCTTGCTTCAATGATTCGATCGCCGCGTTGTTGTCGTGCCGGCTGCGCGATCACGCCCGCGAGTATGTTGTCGTGAACCTTGAAGACGCGGCGACCGTTTATTGAGCTGGTCGTACATTGTGTCCGGTGGAATTTTCGCGATCAGTTCCCGAAAATCTTTTTGTTCCTGCTCCGCTTCTGCTGTTTTGCCCAGGTCTCGCGAACGCCATACCGCGAAAGAGTGCCAGACAGCGTTCGTGGTCAGAAAGGCTGCATCTGGCCGGGGAAACTTTAGAAGGTCGTTCCATCGCTCGAAAGCAAACAACACCACCATCGGTGTCGGCAGAAAACCTTCCAGCATCCGGCATCGCCTTAACGCCAGGCGCAACGTTGGTCACTAGCTTGGCCGCGGCGTCGCGCGCTTCGGCAAAATTTCCATCCATGCACGCGGCGAAGGCCAGGAAATGCATGTTGTGGCTGTAATACATTAGTCGATAAACACCTTGCTCCTGCGTCGCCCCGAGAAATTTTCTGTCGGCGACAACCGCAAGCTCATTGCAATGCGCCGCCGCCGAATGATCGCCGACGCGGGAATAGATGTGGGCCGGCATATGGACGAGGTGACCCGCAGCGGGCGCCAGTTTTTCCAGTCGCTCCGCACTGGGGAGCGCGCGCTCCGGATGGGTCGAAGCTTCAACCGCATGAATGTAATAATGATTCGCGCCGAGATGATTTGGGTCGCGCTTCAGAACTGATTCCAGGGTCGTGACAATCTCTTCCGTCCCCTCGGCCGCCTTGCCGTCTGCGGTCCAAAGCTTCCACGGATTCAGGTTCATCATGCTTTCCGCAAAAAGCGTGGCTGCGTCGAGATCGTCCGGATATCGCGCCGCCAGTTTGCGCATGGCATCGCTGTAGGCGTGATCCAGCGCGTGCAGATCGACGCTTGGATCGTTGGAATAACGAACCACCAGGGCATCGATGTAAGCGCGCTCGGGCTCGGACGCGTTCTCCTTGAGCGCAACCGCGCGCTGGACTGCATCGTAGCCCGCGCGTTCGCGTTCAGGATCAACCGGTAGGTTGTAATTTGGGCCCAGCGTCAAAGCGACGCCCCACTGCGCCATCGCCAGTTTTGGATCGAGCTCGGCCGCGCGCATGAAGGAACGGCGCGCTTCGTCGTGGTTGAAGCCGTAAACGAGCTTTAGTCCTTGATCAAAAAACTGCTGGGCTTGCTGGTTCTTGGTCGAAACCGGATGATGTACTTCGCCAAGGCCAGGAATTAACCGCACCGGCGCTTCGGGATTCGGCGTTGCCGCGAGCAATTCCGAAGCAATCCAGACGAAAAAGACGAAACCTAAAATGGAGGGACCGGCTCCGCGGTTCATTCGTTGTCCTCGGCGAGCTTCGCCTTCACAGCGGCTTCGATTTCGTCGTAAAGCTTACGGTCCTCTTTCAGCACTTCCTTGGCGGCGTCGCGGCCCTGGGCGAGTTGAGTGCCTTTGTAATTCAGCCATGAGCCGCGCTTCTCGATTACCTGTTTCTCAAGCGCGAGATCGAGCAACGAGCCGGTTGTGGAAATCCCTTCGTTATACATGATGTCGAATTCGGCCTCGGTAAACGGCGGCGCGACTTTGTTCTTCACAACTTTAACGCGCGTGCGATTTCCGGTAACGCTGCCGTCTGTCTGCTTGATCGCGCCGATGCGGCGGATGTCGATCCTGACGCTGGCATAGAATTTCAATGCCTTGCCGCCGGGCGTCGTCTCCGGATTGCCAAACATCACACCAATCTTCTCGCGGATCTGGTTCGTAAAAATGCAGCAGGTGCGGGCTTTCGAAATGAGCGAAGTCAACTTGCGCAACGCAGCGCTCATCAACCGCGCTTGCGCGCCTACGGTTGCGTCGCCAATCTCGCCTTCCAATTCCGCCCGCGTGACCAACGCCGCCACCGAATCGAGAACGATAACGTCGAGCGAGTTGGAACGAATCAGAGTTTCGCAAATCCGCAGGGCTTCTTCGCCCGAACTCGGCTGCGAAACCAACAAATCATCGAGATTCACGCCCAGTTTCTTGGCGTATTGCGGATCAAGCGCGTGCTCGACGTCTATGAACGCTGCGAGACCGCCGCGCTTTTGCGCCTGCGCGATTACAGTAAGTGTGAGCGTGGTCTTGCCGGAAGACTCTGGTCCATAAACCTCGACGACTCGGCCACGAGGAAATCCGCCAACGCCAAGGGCGCGATCGATCAAAATGTTGCCAGTCGGGATGACATCGATGTCGACAATCTTTTCGCCCCCGAGACGCATAATCGCGCCTTCACCGTAATCCTTCGCGATTTGCTGGATCGCCAGGTCGAGATTCTTGTTTCGGGCTGCGATTACTTTGTCGGCGCCGGTTTTCTCTTCGTTTTTGGTGGCCATAATGTTTGGGGGGTTTTCTCTAAGTAAGTCGGACCTGATAGGTTCGCCAAGCAGAAACTAAAAAAAGCCGCCGGTTCAGCCTGTCGTTTGTCTAGCTTCGACAATTTGCACGAACCGGACACTATCGAATATTTGATCCTTTAAAATGAACACCGACGAAAAGTTTATGCGGGAGGCCTTGCGCGAAGCACGAAAGGCTATGGGCCATACCAGCCCGAATCCCGTAGTCGGGGCAATCTTGGTTTCAAACAATCGTGTTGCTGCGCGCGGGCATCATCGACGCGCGGGCTTGCCGCATGCGGAGGTCGAGTGCTTACGGAGCTATAAACGCCAGGTCCCCAAGAACGCGGTATTGTTCGTCACGCTCGAACCATGCTCATCCGTCGGCCGAACGGGGGCATGCACGGACCAAATCGTTCGCGCCGGGGTAAAATCAGTTGTCATTGGCACGACCGATCCCAATCCGCGACATCGCGGCCGTGGGATACAAATCCTGCAAAACGCCGGAATCGAAGTTCGCACCGGAGTTCTTGCAGAGGAATGCGCGCGCCTGAATGAGGCATTCAACAAATGGATCGCGACCGGGATTCCGTTTGTAATCGCCAAGTGCGGAATGAGTCTGGACGGGCGCCTGACCCGACCGAAACGCGAGGGACGCTGGATCACAAATGCGGCCGCGCGCAAGCACGCCCAAAGACTGCGGTCGGAAAGCGACGCGATCCTTGTCGGCGCGGAAACGGTGAGGACTGACAATCCCCGGTTGACCGTGCGGGGTGTGCATCATTTCCGCCAACCGATGCGCGTGGTAATGACGCGATCAGGAAAACTTCCTGGGCGTGCTCGAATTTTTAGCGATCGCCAGGCGAAGAGCACTTTGGTTTATCGAAACGAACCGCTTGCCGCTATTTTGGCCGATCTCGGCAAAAAAAATGTAGTCAGTGTAACGATTGAAGGCGGTGGAAGTGTGCTCGGCCATGCCCTCGACCAGCGCTTGATCGACAAGGTGCAGATTTACATCGCGCCAATTCTTACTGGCGGCGGGGTGCCGGCCTTTGCTGGAGATGGGGCACGCTCGACATCGGACGGCGCGCGACTGGATAGGATCAGTTTTGAAAGACTTGGCCCCGATCTTTGCGTCACCGGCTATCCAAGGTATACAACGCTCCGTCTCAAGCGAATAATCGCAAGCAACCTTTCGTCTTACCTGATGTTGAATTGTTAGTTGGGGAGGTAAAGGAACAATGAAGAAACTACTGTTAATTGCGTTGGCTGCCGGCGGTATCGCATTGGCGTCCGCTCCAAGTTCCAACGCGGGTGTGTCGGTTGGCATCGGAGTCGGGGTCCCGGGACCTTACGCGTATCCGTATTACGGCTACGGTTATCGGTATCCTTATTATGGATCCGTTTATCCGTATTGGTACGGCCCGGGCTATTATTGGTACCACGGTCGTCGGGCGTATTTCTCGCGGCCATGGGCGCACGCGCGATATCGGCACTGGCGATAAGACGCTAAGGAATTGCTCTTGCACTGGCGGGCTCAAAGCCCGCCAGTTTTATTTTTTCGTCGACGCCGAGGCTGCGGGGGCTGATGTCGACCCAGGAGACGAGGAGGACTCCTGAAATTCCTTTTTCAAACGGTCTTGAAGCGCGGGCAACTGCTGTTGTCGTTGGGTCTCGATCTCCTGCCGGAGCGAATGCTCAATCCGACGCCGTTCCTGCAGGTACCGCTGTTCAAATTGGGCTCGCCTTTCGCCTTCAAGGTGCAGGCCGGAATTTCGGAGCGCTGCCTCTACTTCCTTGCTGACCTGGGCCCGATAAATTTTCTCGCGCTGGCGCATTATCATGCGCTCCTCAGGACTCATTTGCATCCAGCGCTCCGCGTTTCGTTGAAAGATCTGCCGGTCCTGCGGAGGCAATGCGAGGTATCGCTGGCGAGTTTCATTGAAAGCCGGACCTCGGTGCGGCGCGGGCATTGCGTGGGCCCCGGCGCCCCGTTGGCCATGAGGCTGAGCGTTGGCTAAAGGCGAGCTCAGAACCAGTATCGCAAGCGCTGCGCTACTGCCTACAAGGTTTGAGTGTCGTCGTCCCACAAGCTGCTCTCATCAGTGACCAGCAATTCATCCAGGTCGGCGACCACGTCATAGTCCTGTGGATCGATCTGTGCAATCACATCCGGCGTGCTATCGACAGATTTCTGGAGCCCCGGATGATGGAGCGCTACGACCGCTGCGATTACTGCAGCGGCCAGACCTGCGGCCGGCACAAGTCTGCGCAAACTGAACCAATTGCGTAGGATTCCAAGTGAGTGCGACTGTGACCGGGTAGCCCGAACAATATTGCGGGCAAAAAAGGGCGAAAGCTTCGGCTCCGAAGCGTGGCCCAGGAGGTCCCATAATTGCTGGTCGTCTTCGCGTTTCATTTCCTCGCGAATTAAACAAACTCGATCACTGAAAGTTGCGCGGAGTCCACAAGTCGCCGCGTGCGGTAAGGCCTTACACCTCTGGCGCTTCCAGAAATCCTTCCAGCTGTCGAATGCGCGTCGGATGCCGCATCTTCCGTAACGCTTTTGCTTCGATTTGCCGGATTCGTTCGCGGGTGACGCGGAATTGCCGTCCCACTTCTTCCAACGTGCGGCTGTATCCATCAACCAGACCAAACCGTTGTTCGAGCACTTGACGTTCGCGCTCGGTCAAAGTCTCGAGAACGTCCTTGATCTTCTCCTTGAGCAACACGATCGCGGTCATGTCGCACGGATTTTCAGCGCCTTTATCTTCAATAAAATCGCCAAAATTGGTTTCTTCGCTTTCGCCCACCGGCGATTGAAGCGAAATCGGCTGTTGCGCCATCTTGAGGACGGCACGAACGCGGTCCACTGGTAGTAAAATCTCCTCGGCCACCTCTTCCGGCGTCGGCTCGCGACCGTACTCCTGGACCAGCTGCTTTTGCACGCGCATCAGCTTGTTGATGGTCTCGATCATATGCACCGGAATGCGAATGGTGCGCGCCTGGTCGGCAATCGATCGGGTAATCGCCTGCCGGATCCACCACGTTGCGTAGGTCGAAAATTTGTACCCGCGGCGATATTCGAATTTCTCGACCGCTTTCATCAAACCCATATTGCCTTCCTGGATCAAATCGAGGAACGACAGTCCGCGGTTGGTGTATTTTTTCGCGATTGAAATCACGAGGCGCAGGTTCGCCTCGACCATTTCCGTCTTGGCCCGGAGAGCTTTGCGCAACCAATTCTTGAGCGACTGGTATTGTTCCGTGTACTCGTCCAGTGACAACCAGAGCAATTTCTCGAGTTCGCGGGATTTGGGCCCGACGGGCGACTTTGCACCATTTCGGCCCTTCTTGGTGGCTTCGTGCTGAAGATTGACAAGCGTCCGATAATGTTCGTCGGCCAGGTGAACGAATTCCTCAGTGACTTTTTGTTTAAAATAAAACTTTGGATAAAGACGTTGCAGTGAGCCTAGGGTGCGCTGAAATGCCTTCGATCCCTTGCGGTCCTTACGAGAGCCGGCGGCCATCTTGGCATAATTCTGCGTAATCGTGTCCGCCAGCTTCTCCACCTGCTTGCACAGGCGTGGCAAAATCTTCATGTAGCGCTCGCGGCTTTCGATCTTCTTGTCCAGGATAACGCGGTCGAAGCGTTCGCGGCCCTCGGTCAATTTTTGCGCGAGATCAAGATGGGCGCGCGCGGTGAAGCCGAAACGGTTGATGTGCTTTTGCACCATGTTTTCCGCTTCTTCGATCCGTTTGGAAATTTCCACTTCCTGCTCGCGAGTGAGCAGCGGGACCTGCCCCATTTGCTTGAGGTACATCCGGACCGGATCGTCGAGGATGTCGAGTTTCGTCTCGGGCTTCTCTTCTTCTTCCTCGTCGAGATCTTTTTTGACCTCTTTGTGCCGGTCGACGTCAGACGCTTCAATCACGTCGATCTCCATGCGACGCAGTCGGGTGAGAATGGCATCCAGCTCGTTAGCGTCGGTGACTCCTTCCGGTAGCGCTTCGTTCAGGTCATCGAAAGTGAGATAACCCTGCTCCTTCGCGAGTTTGATCAACTCCCGCAGTCGCGCCTGGATCTCACTGGCGGCTTCGGCTTCGGTTTTGGTCTTTAGCAACGTCTCGGCACCGGAGCGGCGCGCCTTGACCAAACCGGTAATTCGCTTCGGCTTGAACGCCGCGATCCTTGCCGCGCCGTTTTTCGATCGGTGGCGTGGAAATCTCCGATGTAACCTTTCGGGGCGCGTGCTTAAATTTCGGGCGCTTCGCCGATGATCGGCGAAGGGCTCTCCTTGCTTTCGAGTGCCTGGCCAAGACTGTGGGTTAAGGGTTGTGGCCTTCGATCAGCGTTCCCGCGGGTCGACAATTAACGGCCGGCCTCAGGAACAGACGAAAGCCCGGAAATCTGCTGGAGTTGCTCACGTAGGTCAACAATTTCTTTCTGTAAATTCACTACTTCGCCGGTAGTCAATCGAGGAAGGCGAATTCGCGTTTCCGCGATCTCGAGCTGGCGCCGCAAGGCCCCCTGCATCAGGCCCTTCCACCAACCTTCGGTGACCTCCACCGCATTTGCCGGCACTTTTTGCATCAACCAAGCAGAAACCAGACCCTCCTCTTCCGCAGACAGGCCGGTCATGAACGAGTTGAGCGAGGCCGAGTCGTCTGGACGCAGGTCAGTCTCCAGAATCTTGACTAGCAATTCCGTTCCCGGGATCTGTTGTAACACCTCTCGCCAATTCTGTTGCAGGAGAAAACCGCGGGCAGCCTCCTCCCGCAGAGCCAAAAGACAAAGCATTGCCACGTCGTGCTTTGGCGCGACGGCACCCTCGGCCGGACGACTCGGCGCAGGTGACGAACGCTCTCGCCGCTGCTCGGGCACGAGCCTTTCAAACTCCGACGCAGGCACGCCCAGCCGTGCGCTCATTCTATTCAAGACTTCGCCGCGCATCAGCGGATCACGCACCTGAGCGGCGGTGTCCGCGAGCTTGCGCGCCAACTGCATCTTGGCACTGAGCGAGTTTAGATCGACACTCCCGACTTCGCGCTCGATCCAGTAATCGAAAAAGTCTTGGGCTGCCGCGACCCGTTTCTCGAATTCCTCTCTCCCGTTTCGACGTATCAGCGAATCCGGATCTTCGCCCGCCGGCATGTCGACAATGCGCACGACAAGATCGTGCTGAAGAAGGGAATCCAACGAATGGTGCGCCGCTTTCTGCCCCGCTTGATCGGCATCGAAGCACAGGACAACTTCGTCAACAAAACGCTTGAGAATCCGCGCCTGATGATCAGTGAAAGCTGTTCCCTGAGGCGCAACGACGTTCTTGATTCCCGCCTCGAACAAACTGATCAGGTCGAGCTGACCCTCGCAGACAATCGCGCAGTTCGCCTCGATCAACGCACGCTTTGTTTTATGCAATCCAAATAAAACGCGTCCTTTTTGGAAAAGCGGCGTTTCCGGTGAGTTCACGTATTTCGGGGCTTGCGGATCGGCTTCGAGCAATCTGCCGCTGAACGCAATCACCTCACCGACGTCGTTGCAGATTGGAAACATGATCCGCCCCCGAAACCGGTCGTAAATTTCGCCGCTGGGACGATCCTCGTCCCGCGGCTTCACTAATCCGCTTTGCAACAATTGGGCGCGGGAATACCCGTGATCGAGGGCCCATTTCAAAAATCCGTCCCAACTTTCCGGCGCAAAACCGAGCTGCCAATCTTTCGCAACCTGCCGGTCGATTCCGCGTTTTCTCAAGTAAGCCCGGGCTGGCTCGGCGAACTCTTTCTTTAGAAGATTTTCCTGGAACCATTCGGTCGCCTCGGCGTGCAGCTTCAACAACGTGCGCCGGGCTTCGTGTTGACGATCTTCGTCCGGGCCGCTGCGTTCTTCCGCGATAGGAATGCCAACGCGGGTCGCCAATTTTCGAACGGCCGATGGAAAGTCGACGTGCTCGTATTCCATCACGAACCGAAAAGCGCTTCCCCCCACCCCGCAGCCGAAGCAGTGAAACGTCTGCCGTTGCGGATTGACATGAAACGATGGCGTCTTTTCCTGGTGAAACGGGCAAAGCGCCTTGAAATTCGCGCCGGCGCGTTTCAGCGGGAAATAAGAACCAATGACTTCGACGATGTCGTTTGCCGCCGCGACTTGTTCGATGGTTTCGGAAGGAATCACTGGTTTAATTTTTCGCTCGTTTGCGTTCTGAAGCGATGCCAAATTTAGCCAACGCCCGCATGGAATCCAACCGATGAAGAGATTGTCGATCCTTAGCCTGGTCGCGATGCTCCTGCTGCTTGAAACGGGATACGCCCGCGATGTCATCCACAAAGGTGACGTGGTCATAGTGCCTTTGCGCGGCGAAATTTCGCCATCGCTTCTGATGTTTCTGCGACGCGCGGAAAAGCTGGCCGAAGCCAACGGTGCCAGTGCCATTATTTTCGAAATGAATACTTACGGAGGCCGTCTCGATGCCGCCGAGGAAATAACTAGCGTTTTGAACCACGCGACAATTCCCACCTACACGTTCATCAATTCAAATGCGGGTTCCGCTGGGGCACTGATCGCGCTCGCAACTCAACATATCTATATGGCGCCGGTGAGTGCTGTCGGCGCGGCCGCTCCCGTCCTGGCCACGGGTCAAGATCTTCCCGTCACCGAACGCGAGAAGACAATTTCCTACTGGTCGGCGTTAATCCGCGGTTCAGCCTTGAAAAACGGACACAATCCGGACGTTGGCGAGGCGTTCATGAACAAGGACAAAGAAGTGAAGGTTGGCGACCGGGTTATTCATCCAAAGGGAACGCTTCTGACCCTCAATGCTCAGGAAGCGACCGAAAAAATAAACGGGAAGCCCCTGCTGGCGGATGGAATCGCCGACTCGATCGGTGATCTGGTGCACAAAGCGGGACTAAAGGGAAATCTTGTTTCGCTTCATCCCACCGGCTTCGAGCAACTCGCGTTCTGGATCACGGCGCTGGCGCCGTTCCTTTTACTCGCCGGCATCATCGGAGCGTGGCTCGAATTTAAGATTCCCGGCGCAACTTTGCCCGGATTCATTGCGGCGGTCTGTTTTGCCCTGTTTTTCCTTGGCCATTATCTGGCCGGACTCGCCGGCTGGGAAGTAGTCGCACTTTTCGTTTTGGGAATGGTCCTGGTCATCATCGAGATTCTGTTCTTCGCCCACTCCACGATTGTTTTCGGCGTGGTCGGGGTTTTCCTCATCCTCGCGTCTTTGCTCTGGGCGATGATCGACCGTTATCCGGGCGAAACATTCTTCCCGACCGGTCACGCCCTTGCGATGCCGATGTTGAATTTGTTCCTGTCGTTGATTGGAGCTGCGATAGTGATTTCCCTGTTGGCGCGCTATTTGCCGAAAACGAGCATTTATCGGCGCTTTGCGCTAATGACAGCAAACCCGCCGGGACCGTCTTTGGCCGGAGTTCCGCGCGAATTTGCCACTACACTCGATCTTTCGCCGGGGGCAGAAGGAACATCATTGTCGATCCTGCGCCCAAGCGGGAAAGCGCGTTTCTTCGATCAGATCATCGATGTTGTCACACAAGGCGAGTTTATTCCGTCAAACACCGCGATCACCGTAGTGCGCAAGGACGGAATGCGCGTTGTGGTAAGAGCGGCGCGTTCTTAACCGCCGGCCACCACGCGGATAATTTCGATTCGATCGCCGTCAGACAGAAGTCGTTGTTGCCATTCGCGCGGACGCAATGCAATGCCGTTGTGTTCGATTAAAACCGTCTGCGGCGGCATCCGGTATCGTTCCATTAACTCAGCGACATTCTCAGCGTTTTGGATGTCCGTTCGCTCACCGTTAAGGAAAATCCGCATTACCCGGTGAGTGCTTGTTCCCAATCTTTCCAAATCGGCTCCATTCCTCGCTGCCGCAACAAAGTCACGATCTGATCCGGCGATCGGTCATCGCTGATTTCAAACTGGCCAGTCGCCAGCTCGTCTTGTCCATCCTGGAATTCCGGGGGCACGATTCGGCCACGCACCGTTCGATGCAGATGTTCGATTCCGCGACGAGTGTACCCGCCGGGTTCGGTGTGGCTTCCGGCGCTCATCATCGTCACGCCTAACGAAACGAGAGCATCGCGCAAGGCTGGTCGCTCTCGCGTGCTCAATACAATCCCAACCTGGGGGAAAATTATCCGCAACGCACAAATCAGCTGGGCCAATTCGCGATCACTAATGGAAAAAAGCGGGCGGAAACCACCCGCCGCGGGCCGGAGCCGGGGCAGGCTAACCGTGATCTGGGCTTGCCAACAATGTTGCAGCAAATATTCGACATGGGCCGCCAGGGCGATCGCCTCGTCCTGCCAGCGCCACAGCCCGAGTAGTGCTCCGATACCGAGGCGGCGAAATCCCGCAGCGTAGGCTCTCTCTGGGGAATTCAGGCGGTAATCGAAATCACGCTTAGGTCCGGCGGTATGAAGTTCGGCATACACCCCGCGCTGATAGGTCTCTTGATAAACAACCAGACCTTCCGCGCCGGCCCGCACGATCGGAAGATAATCGCTCGTCGACATCGGACCTACTTCGATGGCGATCGATGGAAAGTCCGGCGCCAATTCGCGAACGCATTGAACCAGGTAATTGCCGCTGACAAATTTGGGGTGTTCCCCCGCCACCAGCAGAATTTGACGAAAGCCCGCGTCACGAAGATAACGAGCTTCCGCAGCGACTTCGCTAACGCTCGAGCGTGACGCGCAGTATCGGGTTGTCGCGCGAAAAACCGCAGTAGCGACAGTTATTGATACATTCGTTGGAAAGATAAAGCGGAGCGAACAGCCGCATCGTCCGGCCAAAATTCTGGAGCGTCAGGGTTCGCGACGCTTGGGCCATCGATTCCAGCTCGGCATCAGACTTCGGAGCGATCAGCCGTTCGAACTGGCGAACGGACGCTGACTTCTGAAGGGCGAGATTATCAAGCGTTTCGGCAAACGACATCAGCACAATTTCGTGCCAAGCCCGAGCTTCGCAAATTCGGCGGCCTGAATTTGGGTAACGTCGATCCTAAGGGATATCGCAAAAGCCAAAAAGCAAAACGCCGAAGCGTACGAAACGCTCCGGCGTTTAAATTATGCTTTTCTGACCTTAGTAGGCAAAGGTGACGCCAAATCGCACCATTCCGAAATCCTGATTGTCGCTGCCTTGACCAGGCTTCAGAAAATTGGCGGAATTGATAACGGGTGTCGACGAAATCACAGTCCCAAAGAGTTCCGTGATATCGCTCCCTTGTTCATTAAACGTGCCGATCTTGTCGTTATGATCCTGGCCGAACACAAAGTTCCAGGTGAAGTCGCTCATCAACCCGATATGGCAGGTGATGCGGTATTCCATACCGACGCCGATCTGGCCGAGCCCTCTGATGTGTTTATTGTCAACCGGGTCTGTCGTCCAGAATTCGTGTTCGTTGATGACGAAACCGTTTCTGGCTTTCGCCGTCCCGACGTTAGGTGTTGGCCAATGACATTCTTTTCGTTGAAAAACTTGTACATTGTTGCGCCGCCTCCGATGAAACCGAGCCCACCGGTAACATAAGGAGCGAAGCGTCCCCACGGGTAGCGCGCCGTCAACGTAAGCAGTCCGCCGCCAGCGAAGTTGGTCTTTGCAGCGAAGCCGACTCCTTCGATGCCTGCGCCGAAGTATTTGCTCCAGAAATATTTTACGTCAATACCGCCGCCCCAAGCATTGTCGCGTCCGAAAAGTTGGTTTTGACTGACCTGTCCAATGTTCAGACGCTCGTTCGGATTATCGCCTGCTTGCTCGGCTGGCGGATTTGGAAATTCCCCGAAGCCAGTGCCGATATCGACTGTGGTCGGATCCTCGTCCGGTGACGAACGGATCATCATTCGGGACATCGAATTGGCCGGTATCAGACCCGAAGGCGTAGGCGCCCCAAATCCCGAGGTCCCATTCATGAGCGCGATAGAAGTCGCACACGGGCGGTGCCGGCTGCATCACTTCTTTCTTGCCGGAATACGCTTCCGGGCCGTCGGCGAAAATTGCCGGCGCTGCTGCGAATAATGCGAACAATGCGCAAAAGGTTAAGGTCAGTTTTTTCATAACTTGGCTATGCGTTTAGGGTTTCTGTAGAAGTTCGTCAATAAAAAAATGAATTGTTTTTTAAGGGCTGTTTCAGGGCTTAATTCGAGGCCTATTTCTCTGTTCCCTGTCTTTTAACACGAAACTGACGCCTAGCGTCAAGCACCGAATTTCGCCCTGCTTTTACCCAAGACCGCAGCTTCTAACAAAACGGCTCCAGCGGGTCAACCCCTGAAATACCCCTGCGGCCCACTCCCAGGGGAACTCCGCTAATCTACGCTTTCAACTCCGCTCCGGTATTGGCGTCGGTAACGATGAATTTCTCGTGGTGATATGTCGGGTCGCCTCGAAACATCAGTTTACCCGCATAACGGCGCTCAAGCTCGATCAGCAATTCTTCATCCTCCTCTTTCAAGCGTTTGAGAACATCCGGATTCAGGACGACACGAAAATCGTGAACGCTGTCCTGATATTTTCGCATCACAGTGTTGAGCGTCCGATGAAGTTCCACGCTGGTCGTCATCGACGTTTTGACTACGCCGCGACCACCGCAATACGGACAATTTTCGTAAATCGTGTCGCTCAGACTTTCCTGCGCGCGTTGTCGTGTCATCTCCATCAATCCGAGCTGCGAAATCGGCAGGACATGAGTTTTCGCCTTGTCGCGCCGGAGCCGTTCCTTCATCAACGTGAAAACCGCCTGCTGATCCTTCCGGCTCTTCATGTCGATGAAGTCGCCAATGATGAGACCGCCGATATTTCGCAACCGCAGTTGGCGGGCAATTTCGTCAGCCGCTTCGAGGTTCGTTTGCAGGATTGTTTTCTCGACGTCGCGCCCGCCCTTGTTTCGACCGGTGTTCACATCCACCGCTACCAGCGCTTCGGTTTCGTCGATTACGATGTAGCCGCCACATCTCAGCCAGACCTGCCGGTGAAAAGCGTCGTCGATCTGTTTTTGAATTCCAAGCGCCTCAAAGATCGATTCGGCGCCGTCATAAAGCTTCAGACGGCCGCGCGACCTTCGTGAGATTTTATCGACCAATTGTCCCATTCGCTCCAGCGACTCCCGGTCGTCTACCAACACTTCGTCAATTTCTTCGGTCAGGAAATCGCGCACCGTCCGCTCGACAAGGTCTGGCTCTTCAAAAACCCGGGCTGGCGCGGGATTATCGCGAATCCGTTGCTCGACTTCCGCCCATTGGTCGACCAGAAATCGCAGATCGCGCACGAAGTAACGCGCCCGCTGGCCTTCGCCCACCGTTCGAATGATTACGCCAACCCCTTCCGGAATATCGAGTTCACGCAAAATTTTCCGGAGACGGTTTCGCTCCTTCGGATCTTCGATCTTGCGCGAGATGCCGCTGCGATCGCTGAAAGGCATCAAAACCAGATATCGCCCGGCGAAACTTAGGTTGGTGGTGACGCGCGGCCCCTTGGTACCGATCGGCCCTTTCGTGACTTGAACAATCACTTCCGAGCCAACCGGATAGATGTTTGGGATATCTTTCGCCGTGATCCGCTTCCGCTGCTTCTTCGATGGACGATCAACTTCCTCAATTCCACTGTCCAGAGCCGCGGGGAGCGCATCCCAGAAATGGAGAAACGCGTTTTTATCGAGGCCAATGTCGACAAACATCGCCTTCAACCCCATCTCGATGTTCTTGACGCGGCCTTTGTAAACGCTACCGACGATGTTGCGCGAGCCGCTACGCTCGACGCTGTATTCTTCCAGCCGGCCATTCTCGAGCAACGCCACGCGGCGCTCGAGTTTCTCCACGCTGACTACCAATTTGTTGCCGGTCTTGCGTGAACCAAGACCTAAAATTTTTTTGACTCTGTCCAACATAAATCTCCAAAGGTTGCGCGATCCCGAACGATACATGCGGAACTGCAAAAAGGTTCATCGCTCGTAGGATCGACATGTGATTGTTAAAAACGACGGCGTGCTGGAACGGGCGTCGGCTGCGGCGCCGGATGTTTTGCTCCAAAAAGCCGTTCAAAAAAGTTAAGTGGTCGCGGCGTTGGCGCCGGAGCCGCGCGGACTACACGCGGCCGCTTCGAAACCTGCCCTTGGGCGTCGGGCTCCTGTTCCACATCTGGCGACGCGTTATCGCTCGCCATTTGCGCATCGGCGCTGGAAGTGCCCGCGCTTTCTTCATCGTCGCTCCCACCGACATTCAAGCCCTTGAACTCTACGGACTTGACCAACTCGAAAGGATTTGGGTGATGCGCGGGAGCCTCCCAGGCGAGCTGCATGTCGAAGTTGCCTTCGTCCATGGCCAGCGTGCGTTCCAAAATCCGTGTTGCAATCGGACCAGCGACCTCGCCGCCGTGTCCGGAAGCGCCCTGTACCATAACGATGACGACATATTTCGGATTGTCGAACGGCGCGAAACACGCAAACCAGGCGACGTTTTCCTCATGTCCGCGCTCGGTGGCCTGCGCTGTTCCGGTCTTGCCCGCAACGACAACATTTTTCAGTCGCGCGCGTCCACCGGTGCCGCCGTCTTCGTTCACGACTTTCCACAAGCCTTTTCGCACGAGTTCGATCTGCTCGGGGGTCACTTCACGCCGAAGATCAGACCGGACTCGCGGCGCGAAACTTACCGGCTTGCCTTGTTCATCGAGGACCGGTGTGCCGTCCTGATTCAGAACCTTGTCGATCAAACGCGGATAGTAACATGTGCCGCCATTGGCGACCGCGGCGTAGGCCATTGCCAGCTGCAAGCGGCGAAACCAAGGTGTAGCCCTGACCGATTGAAACGTTGGCGGTCTGGGCTGATGACCATCTTTCCTGCGGATGATGGATCTGCATCCACTCCGGTCCCGGCATATTGCCAGTTTGCTCGCCGCTCAATTGCAGACCCGATTCTTCCCCGATCCCAAGCATTTTTCCGATCGCGTCGATCGACTGAATGCCTGCGGCGTTGCCGTACTGATAGAAAAACGAGTCGCACGAGACTTTGATTGCATCGGCCAGTCCGATTGTTCCGTGGGTATAATGTTTTGACGCTACCCAGCATTGAAAGAAGTGGTCGCCATAACTCACGCCGCCGCCGCAATTGTACTTGTTGTTGGTTAGGCCTTTCCGCAATCCAGCCAGCGACGTGATGAGCTTGAATGTCGACCCCGGCGGAAGGCCGCTGATCGCACGATTTACCAGCGGATCGGCTGGATCCTTTCGCAACGCCTGCCAATCCTTCGCCTTGATGCTTGGGATAAAAGTGTTGGGGTCGAACGACGGCACCGACGCCATCGCCAGAATGTTGCCGTTATTTGGATCGACAACTACCGCGCCGGCGCGGCTGACAGCGCGCAGTGCTTCGTCGGCAATCGCCTGAATCCGCGCATCAATCGTTAGAAAAACATTCGCGCCCTGTTTCGGCGGATCTTCGTTCAATACGCCGTCGATCGTCGCCCTTGGCGTTGCGTCGCAGATAGCGAACCCCGGGTTTGCCGCGCAGATATTCGTCCATCGCTCTTTCGATGTTCGATTTCCCTTCAACGTCGCCCTGATAGAACGTGAACTTCCTTGCTTCGTCCTGGTTGGTGTCGTCCGGTGCGCCGACATAACCGAGAATGTGCGACGCGAGCGCGCCGTAGACATACGAGCGCACTGGTTTGATCGCGATGTCGACGCCCGGAAGCCCGACGTCGTGCTCGGAAAATTTCGCCATCGTCGGGAAATCGATGTCCTTGATGTAGGAATACGGCACTTCGGTGTCGTTTCGGTAATGCCGCTGCGAGTTGCTTCGACGTTGTAATCGCGGGCCAGATCAAGATCGTCCAGGCGCGGCACGATTCCGTCGTTCACGATCTTGATGATGTCGGGCTCTTTCACGTCCTTCGGCATCCCGCTGATGATCGCGCGATGTTCGGCAAGTGGCGGCGGACCGAAACGTTCGCGATAGCCCTTCACCATTTCCGGAAGATAAAAATCGACTTCGTAGCTGGCGCGGTTCTGCACCAGCGTCAGCTCCGTTGCGATCCTTGATCTCGCCGCGCACCGATGGAATGCGCACTGTCGCCTGCGAGCTTCCGCGAATCTGTGCGGTCCATTCCGCGCCGTGCGCCACCTGAATCCACCACAGCCGCAAGCCGAGCGCGCCCATTCCCAGCAGCATCAACAAGCCGACAAATTGAATGCGCAATCGCGGACTAAGTCGGCGTCGATTCATTCGTTCAAAGGTCCTTTCCGGCAGATACGGATAACGCGTGATCCGCGCAATCCAGTTCAAAATCCAAAAAATAACCGGCGCCATCAGCATCGCCATCAAACCAGGTCCGCCAATTTGCCACCAGACTTCGCGTGTAAACATGAAAGTCGCCTCGCCGGAATGTGATCATGAAATATTGCGCCAAAATAATTGCGGACGTGCAGATGCCGGTCAGAACACAATGAACTTCCCAGCGGCCGCGAATGAACAGAGGCCTTAGGCCATGCATAATTCCCGCCAGCACAGCGTAAAGAAGTATCGACGATCCGAGCGAGATTTCAACTTTGACTCCCGATCACCTGCACGGTGAGCGCGTCGAGTAAAATTCCAGCGAACAGCGCCAGCGCCAGCATCAACGGAAACGGCAACGCCATCGCGCCATAAAAAACGATCACCGGCACGATGTAAATGTGCGCGTGATACATCCAGTCCAGCGGCGGAATAAAAAATTCCGCGATCTGCGCGATCACTAACCAGAATCAGCAGTATGAAAAAGAAAATCATTTCCGTCCCGTGACCACGAACACGTCCTCCAGGTGCGAAAGATCGACCGCCGGCGCGAGCTTGGCCTGACCGTCCAGTTCGCGAACCTTGAAACTTTTCACCGTCCCAAGGAACAATCCGGATGGAAAAACGCCGCCGACGCCGGAAGTGTAGACTTTTTGTCCCGGTTGCAGGTTCGCCTGCTTTGTCAAAAAATTCAGATCGAGCAACGGCGTCAATCCGCCCGAGATCGCGTTCACCCGAAACAATTCCCTGCTCGCGCGTGCCTTCGACCGACGCCGCGACTTTGCAGTTTTCATCCGTGACTAGAAGCACAACCGAAATCGTGTTGCTCACCGTTGTCGTTTTTCCGACCAGTCCTTCATCGGTCACCACTGGCATGTCAGTCTCGATATGGTCTTCCTTGCCGCGATTGATCGTTACCGTGTGCCACCAGGTCGACGCATCGCGCGTCACGATTTCGCCGGGATCAATTTGAACACCGAACGCTCGCGGTAATTGAGCGCGTGCCGCAACCGGTTCACTTCGTGTTCGACGTCGCGCAACGCCTGAGTTCGTCGCGCGCAACTGGCGATTGTCGACCCGCAGAGCCGCGTTTTCCTTTTCCAGTTCGTCGAGCGACTTCAATCCTGTTCGCACGGAAGTGATTTGCTTTTGCAAACCCGAGCCGGTCGTAAAAAACGGCGCCAGCAGTTGATAAACGCTCGCCTGAAATTTCCGCGTTGTGTCCGCGCCGAAACTCAGGAAATACCCGAGAATCGCTCCGAAAATCAGCAGCGCGATGATGCTCGTGCGACTCATTGCAATTGCGGATCGCGGATTGACGATTGCAGATAGATAAGCAGCGAATTCAGCGGAAAATCAGCATTCTCTCCGCAATCCGCATTCCGAAATCCGCAATGGTTAGCGCCACTGGCGATCTGCCGAAGCCACTTGACGCAAAAATTTAAGTTCATTCAGACATTTGCCCGTTCCTTCGGCCACGGCGCTGAGCGGATCTTCCGCAACATGGACAGGCAAACCAGTCTCCTCGCTCAAAAGTTTATCGAACCCGCGCAACAACGCGCCGCCGCCCGCCAGAACCAAACCGCGATCGACCAGATCGGCCGAAAGTTCCGGCGGACAACGTTCCAGCGTGATGCGCACCGAATCGACAATCGTCGAGATCGGTTCGAGCAGCGCTTCGCGCACTTCCTGCGACGTGATCATCAGCGTCTTCGGCAGACCGGCCACGAGATCGCGGCCTTTCACTTCCACGCTCGTTTCCTTTTCGCTCGGATACGCCGAGCCGATCTTGATTTTGATTTCTTCGGCCGTGCGCTCGCCGACCATCAGGTTGTAGGCGCGCTTCATGTATTGGACGATCGCTTCGTCGAGCTCGTCGCCCGCCACGCGCACGCTGCGGCTGAACACGATTCCCGAAAGCGAAATCAACGCGACTTCGGTCGTGCCGCCGCCGATGTCGATGATCATGTTGCCGGCCGGATCCTGCACCGGAAGCCCAACGCCGATCGCCGCGGCCATCGGTTCTTCGATCAGATAAACTTCTCGCGCGCCGGCGTGAGTGGCCGATTCGCGCACCGCGCGCTTCTCGACTTCGGTGATTCCGGAAGGAACCGCGATCACGACGCGCGGCTCGCGCTTGCACTCGACGGTTATGCACCTTGGTAATGAAATGACGCAGCATCGCTTCGGTCACTTCAAAGTCCGCGATCACGCCATCTTTCAACGGCCGCACCGCGACAATGTTCGACGGCGTGCGCCCGAGCATTCGCTTCGCCTCGTCGCCGACCGCGAGCACTTTGTTGGTGCCGGCTTGCACGGCCACCACCGACGGTTCGCGCAAGACGATGCCCTGGTCTTTTACGTAGACCAGCGTGTTGGCGGTACCGAGATCGATGCCGATGTCGTTGGAGAGCAAACCGAAAAGTCCGTTGAACATGAAATTTGTTGTTCCAGCACGCTCGAAACGCAAATCTTCAGTAGCAAACGGTGCGCCTCGGAGCGCGATTCTAACCGGCTGAAACGCCGTAACATGAAACAGCGGCTCGCGTCGTCAAGCTCTTAATATATATAGAGCCATGGCCAAGGTGCTTGTCGCTCCCTCTATTCTCGCCGCCGATTTCTCCCGCCTGGCCGAGGAAATCCAAAGAGTCGAACAAGCCGGTGCTGATTGGATCCATTGCGACATCATGGACGGCCATTTCGTCGACAACATTTCGTTCGGCCCGGCGATCGTCGGCTTCGTCCGCAAACAAACAAATCTGCCGCTCGATGTGCATCTCATGATCGAACACGCCGATCATTACGTGCCGCGATTTGTCGATGCCGGCGCGAATTCAATCACCGTTCACGTCGAGTCCGAAGCGAAACACGATGTCGGGAAAACTTTGCGGCAAATTCGCGACGCGAAATGTCGCGCCGGCTTAACCTTGAATCCGGCGACCGATTTCGAACTGGTCGAGCCGTTTCTCGACCAGATCGACATGTTGCTGGTCATGACCGTTCATCCCGGTTTCGGCGGCCAATCGTTTCGGGCCGATCAAATGGACAAAGTGAAACGAACCGCCGCCTGGAACAAATCGCGGGAGCGACGAATCGACATCGAAGTGGATGGCGGGATCAATCCCGAGACTGCGCGCATTTCAATTCAGAACGGCGCGAACGTCCTCGTCGCCGGCACTTCAATTTTTCACACGAAGGATTACGCGAAAGCAATTCGCGATTTGCGCGGCGAAACGTAGCATACGCAGCGCTTTTGGAGTGCGGTGCGTACTCGCACCGCTTTGCATGATTGGATCGTAATGCACGCGATGAAAGCGACGCGAATACGCGTCGCAGTCCGAAAGCTGCGCACGGCGCCCTGCGCCGTTGCAACCAAGCAAAATGCACTACCGCGTGACCGGCTCGGCTTCTTCGGTCGTTTCCGCCATCACTTCGTCGGTTTGGGTGACGCGGACGACTTCTTCGATCGTCGTCTTGCCTTGCGCGACGCGACGCCAGCCGTCCTGTCGCAACGTCTTCATGCCTTCGGAAATCGCGCATTGCTTCAGTTCGCCGCCGTCGCGCTTTTGCATGATCAATTTCCGCAACGGTTCGGTGACGACGCAAATTTCATAGATCGCAGCCCGGCCCTGATAACCGGTCTGCCGGCAATGCTTCGCAACCTTTGCCGCGTGGGAATTTCGTGCCGAGCTCCTTCACCGGAAATCCAATCTCGGCCAGATACTCGCTCGGATATTCCACCAGTCTCGGAACATTCGGGACAAATCGTGCGCACCAGTCGTTGGGCGATGAACGATTTCACGACCGACGCGAGCAGAAACGGCTCGACATCCATGTCGAGCAAGCGGGTGATGCCGCCGACGGCGTCGTTCGTGTGCAAGCGTGCTGAAGACAAGGTGACCGGTCATGGCCGCGCGAATCGCGATGTCCGCGGTCTCGACGTCGCGAATTTCGCCGACCATCACGACGTTCGGGTCCTGTCGCAAAATGTGACGCAGACCTGGGCGAAGGTGAAATCGATTTCCGGTTTCACGTCCATCTGCAAAACGCCGGCCAGTTTGTATTCGACCGGTTCCTCGATCGTGATGATGCGGCGCTGCACCGAATTGATCGTGCTCAGGAAGCAATAGAGCGATGTCGATTTTCCGCAGCCGGTCGGGCCGGTGAGCAGAATGATTCCGTTTGGCTGCGCCAGCAGATGCCGAATCATTTTTTCCTGCTCCTTGCTCAGGTCGAGCCGCTCGAATCCGAATTGCTGGCCGCCGCGGCTCAGCAAACGCAAACTGATCGATTCGCCGTTCACGGTCGGAATCGTCGAAACGCGGACGTCGATTTCCTGGTTGTTCGCCTGCAAATTCATGCGGCCGTCCTGCGGCAGGCGGCGCTCGGCGATGTCCATGTGCGACATGACCTTCAAACGCGAAATGATGGCCGAATGCAGCACGCGCAACTGCGGCGGCACCGCGACTTCGTGCAGAATGCCGTCGATCCGGTAACGAATCCGAATGTCGTTCTCGAGCGGCTCGACGTGAATGTCGGTCGCGCGTTCGACGATTGCCTTCGCGAATGATCTGGTTCACGAACTTCACCACCGACGCTTCCGGATCGTCCGAGCTGATGTCGGTCGCGGTTTCGCCTTCCTGCAAACTTTCGAAGTCGCGTTTGCTCTTGAGAATTTCGTCGAACGTTTCGGCGCCGACGCCGTAGAGCGTTTTCATCGCGCGGAGCAGTTGGGCGCGCGGCACCAGCACCCATTCGGCCGGTTTTTTCAAAAGCTGACCGGCAAGCTGCCGGCCTAACGAGTTGAACAGATCGTAGGTCGCAAGCACGACCGAGTTCTCCTTTATCTCGATCGGCAGAATGTGATGTTGGAAAACGAACCGGCTCGGCAGGATCGACAAGGTTTTGCGATCGATCGTTTTCGGATCGAGCGAGATGACCGGCACGCGGAAAAATGTTCCGATCGACGCTGAGAAACCTCTGCTCGTCGACTTTTCCGGAATCGAGCACCTGCGCGGTCCACGAACCGCCATTCATGTTTTGCGCGAGCTGAACCGCTTCTTCGCGCGTCGGCACACCGCTGGCCAGCAACAGATCGATAACGGATTGGCTGGCAGTCTGATTCATGTATGGCCGCCTATTTTACCTCAAATCGCGAGAAATGCAGCAATCGACGTGTATTTGGGGAGCGCACCCGCCTGCGTGCTGGCGATCGCGCCCACGCGATCGCGAACTATTGTTACAAAACAGAGGATTCGGCGAGGCGCCGAAATCGACACCCGAGGCGGGTGTGCTCCCCGGAAGCGAATCAAGGCAAATGCAGGGCCCGCCGCACCGGAACGGTCAGCGTGCCGGTCACGCGCTGAGAATAATTCTTTTGCAGACGCGCGATCGCTTCGCTGACGTCCACCGTATAAACGCCGTCAATCGGCCCGCAATAATAACCGAGCCGTTTCAAGTCGCGTTGCAGCGCGCCAACATAGGCCGGGTGCGTGATCAATTCCGCGCCCGGACATCGAATAATACGGCACCCGGGAACCGAATCGCGGCGCAAAATCGACGTCGTAAACCGTGGTCCGGCTTTGATGCAAAAAGTCCAGGTCGTCGCGCGGCGCCAAACTATCCGAGTGATGAAAGAAAGGCGTGTAGGGCGGGTCGTAGATAAACGTCTCGAAAAATTGCGCGCTCGCACTCCGCAGGCCGATAAAGAGCAGGATCAGGAAAAGTTTTTTCATAAGCTAGTGAGCTTTGGTTGTTCCTTCCTTTCCAAATGGAAGATCGGGCGGCGGCAATTGTTTGTCGAGCTGCTTCTCTTCGATCCCGCTTGGCGGACAATCCGGACAATAACCTTGATCGATCTCCGGTCCGAAATGGGTGTGGTCCTCCGTTTTTTCGCGCAACCGCATGAGATCGAGTTTGGTCAGCGTCACTTCGGGGCACATCAAGATGATCAGCTCGCTGCGCGTCCGGGTGTAGGTTGTGCTGCGGAAAGCCGCGCCGAGATACGGAATTTTGTCCAGCACCGGAATGCCTCCGATAAGTCTTCTGCTTGTTGTCCTGAATCAAGCCGCCAAGGACAATCGTCGATCCGTTCGCCGCAGAGACGTTGGTGCGGATGTAGCGCGTCGCGATCGTCGGCACGTTATTGCCGCCGATGTTCACATTTCCGCCGGCCACAAGACTGTCGATCTTCTGGAGAATATCGAGCGAGACTTCCTTATCCGAGTTGATCAAGGGAACGACTTCAAGTTGAAGCGCGACTTTTTTGTATTCGATGTTCGACGCGACGGCAGCCGTATTGTTTATCGTTCCGGTGGTGACGGGCGCATTGTAGAGCGAAGTGACAGGAATCGGAACTTCCTGGCCAGAGGCGATGATCGCTTTCTTGTTGTTGCTCGTGAAAACCATTGGTCGCGAAATGACTTGGAATTTCCCAGTCGACTCGAGCGCGTGCACGATCGTCGCGAGGTAATTGCCAGCGGAGATGAAAACATTGGTACCACTCGGCGACACTAGCGCAGGGCATTGCCAAAATTGACCAAACCTGCTGGATCCATGACCGTGCCCGGCCAAGTACCGGCGATCCGCCGTCGCCGGAGTCGATGCCGCTAGTCGGATTGGGAATCGGCACGCTCGTATTACGAGAAATGCCGACGACCTTCTGATCGTACTTCGCAAACCAGTCGACGCCGAGTTCTTCGTCGTTGTTCAGACGTCAGTTCGCCAATGACCGTGCTGAGCGCGACCTGCGGCGCTTTCACGTCCATTTCATCGAGAATCTTCTGAACTTTCACCACGACTTCCTGGTTACCCAAGCGTGATGATCGTGTTCGCGCGCTGATCAGCGATGATCTTGGCGTTGCCGACCGTGACTGCTTTCGGCGTCGTATCGACGGCTTGGGTTTGAAGTTCCTCGGAGATATTTAAGGTACTTTCGCCGCCGCCACCGGTGCCGCCTCCAGTAAGGACTGGAAGTTGTTGAACTCGCCACGCCACCGCCGGTCGCGGTCGCCGTCGTTGTGCGGCGTTGTGGAGGAGGCCTGGCACCGGCACCACCCAATGCTTCGCCGCCGCCACCGGTCTGCCCTGGTTCGGTCAACGCCTGTACGATCACCGGCAACACGTCGGCCGCGGAAATATATTTGAGGGTGCGCGTGACCGGTTTGGCAAATTCCACGTTCGCGTCAAACTCGCGCGATCAATTTGCGAACGAACGGCATGTTGACCGGGCGCGTGATCACGTGGATGCGGTTCGTGCGCACGTCAGCCTCGAGTTTAATTTTGCCGACGATGACCGATTCTTCGGTCAGCGCAGTTAAACCGGCAAGCTCGGGCGTTTCGGCCGTCTGGTATCTGCACATTCGGTGCGTTGACCGGGCGAACACCCGCGCGATATCCCGGCTGACCGGGTTGAGCGCTTCTGTCCGTCTTCTCGAAAACATCTTTCAGCATGTCGACCACTTTGCTCGCATCGGCGCGCTCCAGCTTGATGAACTCGCTCACGACTTCGGCCGGCGGCACGTCCACCTGGTCGATGATTTTCGCCAGAGTCCGGATCACGCTCGAATTCTCGGTCACCAAAATCGCGCCGGCTTTGGGCAGCGCGAGAAACGAAGTGTACGGTTGCGGTGGCGACAGATATTGTCCGAGCGCCTGGAGCAACTCCTGCGGATCGGCGTAGCGCAGCTTAAACAAATAGCTGATGACGTGATCGCCTTCCGGTATCTCCGATTCGTCGGAAATGATCGGCACGCCGGTTGTGCGCGGATTTTTTCCCGTGCCGATGACTTTGACGATGTCGCCTTCGGACGGAATGAGCGAGTATCCGTTCAGCAACAAACTGATCTCGATAATCTTGATCGCCTCATCGCGCGGCACGTCTTTGCTCAAAAAAATGTTCACCTTGCCGGTGACGAAATTGTCCATGATCAGCTTCTTGCCGGTGAGCGATTCGTAGAACCGCAGCACGTCGCCCACGTCGCTGTTTGGAAATTGCAGCTTCACCATCTGCTGCTGAGGATTGGCCCCAGGCGGCGCGACCACTCTCGGCACGGCCGGCGTTGGTCGAGTTGCGCCGGCAAACGAACCCTGCTGCTGGGCTGCCGGGCTTGGGCTTGAGCGACTATGGCCGGTACTTCAATCTGATCAGTATCTTCCGCAGCTGCTTCGTCACCGTCCCTGGTCGCATCGATCGTTGACGGGGTCTCTCGGGGCTTGAGACTGGAATGGGTGATTGGCGCAACCTGAGCGAAGCTCGCGCTCGCCGCCGACAAAAACAAAACCCCAAGAATTCGGTACACGACCTTTATGATGAGCAGCGATGCTATCAGATGCGAACAAGCGGGTCAATTTGCTTCGGTAAAGAAGAAATCGCTTCGGAACACAGCAAATCGGGAAAACATGGCGCTGTTTCAACGCGCAAAGTCTTGTAGGGCGACGGATCGCGCCCAATTCTTCAGCGGAACTTGACGCGCGAACTTCAATCCGCTCTTTTACTTCCCGGGGGTTCCGATTCTTATGAAGACTTCATTCCGTCTGCTCGCCGCGGTTTTTGTTTTGAGTCTCGCCGGCTTCGTTCGCGCCGGCGATTTCGTCAGTCAGGTTATGCAGTCCAGACCGTACTCCGTTTACAATTACGTGTTCCCGGCGATCGATTTCTCGTCATACGAAATTTTACACAGGAGGGACCAACGGCCATCGGTGACAACTCGCGGCACTGTTTCAGCCACAGACAGAACTGCGGCTGGCCGGAACCGTGCTAACGGCGACAATTGTCGATACGAATCCGACGCCAGCACTAGAGCCCGTCAACAATGTCGTCATCGCCGGTCCGGCTACCGTGACAGTCACAGCCGAGGCGACACGAACTTGTTTCATCACTTACCGCAAAGGTCAGGATTAACTTCGGCTAATCTTCGGACGTGAAGCTAAACGATGAAAAACGCTGATCGCGCTGCTGACGTTTGCTCTTTCGCGCCGCTGCGTTCGCTACTGACACTCAGGTCAAGACGCGCGTAATCACCAGCGCCCAACGTTTGACGATCAATGTTCAAAGACAGCGTTTCTCCGACGATTAGAAATTTCACGCAGACGGCGCCGGCAGCTCGCCCGTCAGCGCGGCGTCGTCGATTCCAGCTGCCCGACCCCAACGCCAACTCCTACACCAACTCCAACTCCAACGGCCACGCCCTGACCAACTCCGCCAACGCCAACACCGACTCCTACCCCAACTCCAACTCCAACCCCTACGCCCACTCCGACTCCAACGCCGACACCGATTTTGGCAGCCGTACTTACCGCCGCAATCGATCGTCGCTTCGCCAGCAGAATTTATCAAGCCGATCATCATTGCCGGGCCAGCCGTCTTGACTATCAACCCAGTTCCGGGCGCGACGCTTACGATCACTTACAGAAAATTCGCCCAACCCGGTGCGACTCCAACGCCGACACCAAGTCCGGGCACTGTTATTGTTATCAACGACTCAACGGCGACTCCAACTTCGACATCATCTACGAGCTGCAACTCTCAACCGTTGACGTTTCGTCCACATCATCGCTGTCTGTCGTCGCAACGGCATCAGGGCCAGACGACGATGACAGCGATTCCTCGTCGCCCACGCCGACACCGACACCGATCCCGACTGCAATACCGTCAATTACTCCGACGCCTTCGCCAACGCCGACGCCTTCACGTTGATGCGTGCACTTCGGTTCGGCGTTTTTTGTTTCGTCACGCTTGCCGGTTGGATTCTGGCCGAAGAGCCGACTGCCAACATTTCGTCCGAAATTCAAAACGTTCTTCGCACCCAGCAAGAGGCCTGGAACCGCGGCGATATCGACGCCTTCATGGACGGTTACTGGCGCTCAGAACAAACCGTCTTTGTTTCCGGTGACGACGTCACGCGCGGCTGGCAAAAAGTTCTCGATCGTTACAAGGCGAAATACTCCGACCGCGCCAGAATGGGAACGCTGACGTTTTCGGAAATCGAAATCACGCCGTTGAGTAACGATTCAGCCGTCGCGCTTGGCAGTTGGAAATTGAAGCGCGCGACTGACGAGCCTCACGGCCGCTTCACCTTGATCTTCCGCCACTTTCCTGACGGCTGGAGAATCGTCCACGATCACACGAGCGCGGCCGAAACCAAATAGCTCACGAACTCAGGAAAGCAGGAAACGAGTTACTATTCTAAAGAATTCCTGCGTTCTTGCTTTCCTTAGAGGTCTTTCAACCGCTCGAGCAGCTTCTCGTGGATGTTGTCGAAGCCGCCGTTGCTGAACACCGTCACCACGTCCTTCTCTTTCAACAGCGGCACGATTCGATCGACAATCGCGTCCGCATTTTTTTCGTAAAACGCCGGCCGGCCGTCTTTCGCAATTGCTGCGACCACCGCTTCCGGATGCAAGCGCTCATTCTCCGGGATTTGCTCCAATCGCGCGACTTGCGAAATGAAAACGCCGTCCGCCAGCTTGAACGCTTCCGGCAACTCATTTTGAAACACCGCGCGGCGCGTCGTGTTCGAGCGCGGCTCGAAAATCGCCCAGAGCCGCTGCCCAGGAAAACGATGCCGCAACGCCTGCAACGTTTGCGCGATCGCGGTCGGATGATGTCCGAAATCGTCGATCACTTTCACACCGCGCGCTTCGCCTCGCACTTCCTGCCGTCGCGCGATTCCCTGAAAACTTTTCAGTGCGCTGTCGATCTTCGCTTTCGGCACATCGTAAAATCGCGCGGCCGTCGCGGCCATGGCCGCGTTGCGCACGTTGAACTCGCCGACCATCGGGATTTCGTAAACGTCGTCGCCCAGTTTGAACCGCGAACCGTCGGTGGAATAGGTCACGTCGCGAATCCGTTGCGCGCAATTTTTCGAGAAACCGACCTCGACCATTTGGGCAAGGCAATCCTTGGCGACTTCGACGCAATTGTGATCGTCGCCGTTGAGCAAGACCATTCCGTTTTGCGGGACGATGTTGAGCAAACGCTGAAAGCTCAGTTTGATCTCGTCGATGTTGTTGAAAATGTCGGCGTGATCGAACTCGATGTTGTTCACGATCACGAGCTCGGGCAGGTAATGGACAAACTTCGAGCGCTTGTCGAAAAACGCGCTGTCGTATTCGTCGCCTTCGATCACGAAATATTTGGAATCGTTAAGCCGCGCGCCCTGGCCGAAGATTTCTCGGAATGCCGCCAATCAGATAACCGGGTTTGCGTCCGGCTTTCTCCATGATCCAGGTGAGCAGCGCGGTCGTCGTGGTTTTTCCGTGCGTGCCGGTGACGACGAGATTGTGTTTGCCGCGCAGAAAATAATTTTTCAGCACTTCCGGCAGCGACAGATAAAAAAGTTTTCGATTGAGAACCGCTTCCACCTCGGGATTGCCGCGCTTCATCGCGTTGCCGATCACGACCACATCGGCGTCGGCCGGAATATTTTCCGGTCGTAGCCGCGATGAAGTTTGATCCCGCGCTCCTCGAGGAAGGTCGACATCGGCGGATAAACGTTTTCGTCCGAGCCGGTGACGTTGAATCCGCGCTCGCGCAACGCCGCCGCGACCGCGCCCATGGCCGTGCCGCAAATCCCGATGAAATGAAATTTTTGCGGCGCGGCTTTTGTCACGCCGACTCTTTACGCCGAGAGTCGAAGCTTGCGCCAGAAGATTGAGCGCTCGCGATCACGCAAATCATGCCGAATCTCAGGAAAAACCGAACTTTCAGAATTCCTGCGCGCAACATTCGCGTCTGACTTCGCGTGATTAGCGGGCGGCTTTACTTCTTCTTAAACACTTCCACTGCGTTCCAAGCCTCGTCAGGAGGCGATTGGTCGTACTCGAGCGCACTGACGAGGTACATTTTTCCGAGAGCGTCGTCCGGATAAAATTCGAGAAAGTGCGAGAACAGGATCCTGGCGTCTTTGAAATCGCGCTTCCGGAACTTCGCGATCGCTTCTTCGTAGGTTTGCAACCATTTCAAAAACTCAGGGTCGACATCGTCGCTCCGAGCGCCGATTAACGCGAAAACTTCCGTCGGCTCGGTTTTTCCCTTCACCTGCACGCGCGCGACCGAGCGGAAATGAAATTCATCTTTCGCAAGCTCAGTCGCGCTTCGCCCAATTAAAATGTCCACGCCGTAAGTCCGCGTCAGGCCTTCCAGGCGCGACGCGAGATTGACCGCGTCGCCAATCACGGTCGGGTCGAGGCGTTCGTGCGGCTCATAGGAACCGATGTTTCCGACAACTGCATCGCCGTGATTGATGCCCACGCCGAACGCGAGCGGGTCGAGACCTTTCGTTTGCCATGCCTCGTTCAGCTTCGGCATTGCTTTACGCATTCCAAGCGCGGCACGAATCGCCGCCTTCGCGTCTTCCGCTTCACCGCGGCTGCTAACGTTGCCCCAAACCGCCATGATTGCGTCGCCGATGAACTTGTCGAGCGTTCCACCATTGTCGAAAACCATCGGTACCATCGCGCTGAGATATTCATTGAGTCGCGGAACCAAAACCGTCGGATCGGATTTTTCGACCAAACTGGTGAAGCCCACGAGATCGGAAAACAGTACGGTGACCGGTTTACGCGAACCCAGCATCGAGCTGTAATAGCCGCCCGGGTTTTCCAGAATTTCTTTGACCAGATTTTTCGAAACGTAACGCTCGAGCGTGCGACGCGTCCGCAGTTTCTCCAGCCGCTCCAATGCATACTCAAACCCGAGCCCGGACAATCCGCTGGTGAGAAACGCACTGATCGGCGGCACGACCATGAGAAGCAAGCCAACGCGATCGTAAAGAATTCTCGCCAGACCGAGATAAGCGGCGGCGATTAGAATTAGTGCGGCAAAAGTCATCAACGGTCTCCGCAGAAACGCGACTACCGCCCAAGCTGTTAATCCGCCGATCAAAACCAAAATGAAATCGATCCGAATCGGCGTGTCCCGAAGAAATTCGTGATCCATCGCCGCAGCCAGTGCGTACAAATGAAAAGCAGGGCCGGGTGTCTCCGGATTGACCGGTGTGTCGAAGACGTCGTGTGCGATTTGCGAGGACGCGCCTACGATGACGATCTTGTCCTTAAAGAAGGCGCCATCTTGATAGTTCGCCTTCCAAAACTTCGGATCGAAAATCTCCCAAACTGGCCGTGGGGGATAAGCGTCCATTTCTCCAAAGCGCAGGAGATGTCCTTCCAAGTCGTTCGGAATGTCATTGGCGAGCCCTAATTTTCTGAGCCCCCGCGTGCTTAGCGCTTCGTACGGTTTCTCATCGGGCAATGGATCGTTTCCGAGCAACTGTTGACCCGTAAATCGATACCAGACAGAGCGAATTTTACCGTCGAGCGGATCCGGAAAAATAATCACGCAACCGACGCGGTCATCCTCCATTTGCGGAGCCGGGATCAAATCTGCCGTGGGCGGCACATTCACAGTCATGCTTCCTAGTTGCCGGACTTGCGACAAATCGAAATTCGCGCCGATTACGACTTTGTCGCGATAACGATCCAGAGCGGCCCGAAAGATTTCGTCGCCCTCTTTCGGTTTATCGAAAACGATATCGAACATGACCAGCCGGGCACCCGCTTGAAAAAGGCGGTCGAGCAAAAGGCCCCAAAGTTCTCGCGACCATGGGTAACCGTGTTCGCTCATCAGTTGCAACGGACGATTGTTCGACCAGTCCTCCTCTTCCGCTTTCAACGACAAACTGGTCTGATCGATTCCGAGAAAAACAAAATCATTATGCGTTTTGGTTTTGCGGCCTTCGCGCCGCAACACATCGGCAAAACTGCGTTCGCCGCGCCAAATGACAGAAAGAAACGGCGCGGTCGGAAAAAAATGGGCCAGCGAAACCAGACCTGTCCAAAAAGCCGCGATCAGGCTCAGTATGAGCAGCCGATGGCGATGGAGCCAATGCACGGGCGGATTATATCAGAAATCCGTTACAACGTTAAATCGTTACCTCGCTAGAATGGGAAAAGAGTGGCGAAACATGATGACGAGGCCAAATCCGAAATCCGAATAACGAAATTCAAGATTGGAATTTTTGATTTGCGGTTGTCATCCGTCACTTTTTACCTACCTTCTCCGCCCCGTCGCTAACGCGCCGGTTCGCCTTTCCACCTATCCCAGTCCTGCTGCGGCGGGACGGGATTTATCAGCGAGCGAGGTCGGAGAGATCGATAATTGAACGAACAGCCCGCTGAACGAGGAGTCCCGCCGTGGCGGGATATAACAACAAATGCCAAGAGCCACCAACGCGCCGGCCAGTCGCGCGCGCCGCAAACGAGTTATCAAGTCCGCCAAAGGTTATCGCGGACGCAGATCAAAACTTTTCCGTTACGCCAAAGACGCGACCATGAAAGGCAAGTATTGGGCCTATCGCGATCGCAAAACGCGTAAACGCAATTTCCGCTATTTGTGGATCCAACGGCTCAACGCCGCCGCGCGGGCGAACGGAATGACCTACAGCCGTTTCGCCGAAGGCTTGAAAGCCGCCGGGGTCGGACTTGATCGCAAAGTTCTCGCCGACATCGCGGTCAACGATGCGAACGCGTTCAAAGCCATTGTCGAACAAGCGAAGAGCGCACTCGACGACAAAGCGAAATCAAAGAAAAAGGCGGCGTAGGTTTTCTTTGTTGTAGGGCAAGCGCATCGCTTGCCGAAATTCAAGATGGCAGGCGGAGCGCCTGCCCTACAATTATTCTTGTTCGTTTAACACGAACCGATACGGCCAATCCTCGTACCGGTTCACCAAGCCGGTGCGAACGGGATTCTCTTCGACATACAACCATTTTTCGCTGAGCGATTCACTAGATCGCAACAATCGATCAAAGCACCCCGGTTGCCACTGCCAATTAACCTTGCCTTCCGCTTCAATCTCTCGGCGCATCCAACGCTTAATTGCTGCAGAAAAATCTCCAACTGCGGCATCCCGATCATCGGTTGGCGCTGCGATAACATGCAGATGATCCGGCATTAGCACTGCAGCCAGCACTTCCCATCGTTTGAGCTTTGCCGCAGCGGCTTTGAATGCAGCGAACGCGCGCCGATTCGCGAGGACTTTCTTTCGGCGCGCTACACAAATGGTTACGAAGTAAATAACCTCTTGTTCGTTCGGCAACCAAACAGGAATCCTGGGGGGATGGCCCATGCGCCAGTTGATTGTAGAGCAAGCGCTCCGCTTGCCAATCTTTGAACCGGCAGGCGACGCGCCTGCCCTACAATTCAAAAACAAGGCAACCGATGCGGTTGCCCTACAATCGCTTTTCGGCGTTGAACACCTCGCGATCAACGTTCACCTTGCCACGCCATGCATCCGCTCGAACAACTGCGCGACGACGCGCTGCGCGAGATCGAATCCGCCGGTGACGAGCAAGCGCTCGAAGCCGCGCGGGTAAAATATCTCGGACGCAGCGGCAGCATCTCGGCCTGGGGCGAGCAAATGAAAACGCTCTCCAAGGAAGAAAAGCCGATCGTCGGCAAGTTGCTCAACGAAGTTCGCACCGCCGTCACCGCTGCGATCGAATCGCGCACCGCACAATTTCGTTCGCAAAAAGAATCCGACGCGCTCGCCAAGATCGACATCTCACTGCCCGGAACGCCGCGCGAGATCGGCGCGCTTCATCCGCTCACCCAGATGTGGGAACGTTCGATCGAAATTTTTCGGCGAATGGGATTCGCGCTCGCCGACGGACCGGACATCGAAGACGAATGGCATTGCTTCGACGCGCTCAACACGCCGCCGGAACATCCGGCGCGCAACGAACAGGACACATTTTATCTGCCGGACGGCCGACTGCTGCGCACGCACACTTCGACCGTGCAAATCCGCACGATGCAATCAGCGCCGCCGCCGATTCGCGTGATCGCGCCCGGGCGCTGCTTATCGCCGCGACGAGCTCGACGCGACACACAGCCGCGCAGTTCCACCAGATCGAAGGACTTTACGTCGACGAAAACGTCAGCGTCGCCGATTTGAAAGGCGCGCTCGAATTTTTCATGCGCGAACTTTTCGGCTCCGGATACCGAAGTGCAATTTCGTCCGCATTTTTTCCCGTTCACCGAACCGAGCTTCGAGGTTTATGTGAAATCGAAAGCGCTCAAAGGCGGCGAACAATGGATCGAAGTCGCCGGCTCCGGCATGGTGCATCCGGCCGTTTTCGAGCAGGTCAATAAAGCGCGCGGCGACAATGCCTACGATCCGGAAAAATGGACCGGCTACGCGTTCGGCCTCGGCATGGACCGGCTCGCCATGATCTTGTTCGACATCCCGGACATCCGGCTCTTCGCGCAAAACGATTTGCGGTTTTTCAGCCAATTCGCATGAAACGAATTCTCTGTCATTGCCGAGCGCACGCGCATCGCGTGCAATGCCATCGCTCGGGCCGACGCCGTCGCCGGAACTTCCCGTACAGAATGTTCGGCGAGGCGCCGATCGCACGCGAGGCGCGTGCGCTAACCAAACATGAAATTCTCCGTCAACTGGCTGCGCGAATTTGTCGATCTTCCAGAAGATCCGGAAGACATCGCCGATTTGCTGACGCGCGCCGGCGTTGAAACCGAAAACATCGAAACGCGCGGCGCGAAGATCGACAACGTGATCGTTTCGCAAATCACCGCGTCATCGCGGCATCCAAACGCGGATCGATTGAGCGTTTGCGAAGTCGACGACGGCAGCGGCACGAAACGCCAGATCGTTTGCGGCGCGACGAATTACAAAGTCGGCGACAAAGTTCCGCTCGCACTGCCCGGCGCGAAGTTGCCGAACGGAACCGAGATCCGAAAAAGCAAACTGCGCGGCGTCGAAAGCGAAGGAATGCTTTGCAGCGCGATCGAGCTTGGTCTCGGTACGGATGCCGCCGGCCTTTTGATTTTGTCGCCCGAGGCGAAAATCGGCGCGCCGATTCGCGATCTTTTCCCGAGCGACACGATTCTCGATGTCGAGATTACGCCGAACCGCGGCGATTTGCTCAGTCATTACGGTCTGGCGCGCGAAATTGCCGCGCTGACCGGCAGCAAGCTCAGAAGCGACGCCCCACGACAGCGAAAATTCCAATCAGGAAGACCGGCTTGGCAATCAGCGCAACGCGCGAATGTCCGTTTCTTCTCCGCGCGCAAGGATCGACAACGTGCAAGTCGGTCCGAGCCCGCAATGGTTGCGCGCGAAAATCGAAAGCGTCGGGATTCGTTCGATCAATAACATCGTCGATATTTCCAACTTCGTGATGCTTGAGCTCGGTCAGCCGACGCACGCATTCGACGCCGACAAATTGAAAGGCGAGATCAACGTGCGGCTCGCCCGCGACGGCGAAAAATTTCTCGCGCTCGATGGAAAGACTTATTCGCTCACGCCGGACAGCTGCGTCGTCGCCGACCAGGAACGCGCGGTCGGAATCGGCGGCGTGATGGGCGGCGAAGAAACCGGCGTTACCGAATTCGACCAAAAACATTTTGCTCGAAGCCGCTTACTTTTTGCCGGCAAGCGTTCGGCAGAACGGCGCGCGAACTGAGTCTTGCCGAGCGATGCGAGTTATCGGTTCGAGCGCGGCGTCGATCCGGAAATGATTCTGCGCGCGTCGCGCGCGCAACGGAGTTGATCCGCGAAATCGCAGGCGGAACGCCGGCGAAAGAAATTCACACCGCCGGCAAACTGCCGGCAAATCCGGCCGACGTTTCGTTGAGCTACGAAAAATGCGATCGCGTCGTCGGCATCACGATCAAACCGAAGAACCGTCGACGAAATTCTGGAAGGGTTCGGTCTGAAGAAAATCAAGCGCGGCCAAGAACACGAAATGGAAGATTCCGAGTTATCCGCCGCGATTTGCAGCGCGATGTCGATCTTATCGAAGAAGTCGTTCGCGCCTACGGCGCGAACAAAATTCCGGGAACGGACCGCAGCCGTTTCACGCCTTCGAGCGAAGCCGACCACGCGCACGATTCGGAATCGCGCATGCGCGAAACGACTCGTCGCCGCGCGGACTTTCCGAAGCGCGCACTTCGAAACTAATTCCGCGAAGCGCATCCGCTTTCAGCGAAGGCGCAATCGAGCTGCGCAATCCGCTGAGCGAAGATCATGTCGCGCTGCGGCCAAGCTTGATCGGCGGATTGCTCGGTGTTCTGGATCGCAACATTCGCGCCGGCGCCGAAAGCGTCGCCATTTTCGAAATCGGTCGCACATTCATTCCGCCGGCCGGGAAAGAAGAACGACATCTGGCAATTTTGCTTTGGGGAAATACAGCCGTGCGCACCGATTGGCGAGCCGTCAAACGAAACGCAGTCTCGATCTGTTCGATCTCAAAGGCGCGCTGGAGTCGGTCGTTCCAAATCTGTCATTTCGCCCCGGGAAATTTCCCGATCTCGCGCTGCCGGTCGAAATTTGCTCGGGCGAACAAATGATCGGTTTTGGCGGACAACTTTCCGCAGCAAAGTCAAACGCGCCCGGTCCAGTGTTCGTCGCCGAGCTGCATGCCGATCTGCTTTTGAAGCGGACGAATCGTGCACGAAATTTCGCGAGATCGAGAAATTTCCCGCCGTCACGCGCGACATCGCGATGATTGTGCCGGAAGAAATTTCGCACGAAAAAATTTTGCGCGCGATCCAAGAACCAAAAGAACCGCTACTCGAAAGCGTCGAGCTGTTCGACTTATTCACCGAAAAAATCGGAGCAGGCACGAAAGTCGCTCGCATATCGATTGACATATCGAGATCGAAGTCGCACACTGACGAACGAGGAAGTGAATGCGGCGCACGCGAAAATTCGCGAGCGATTGCGGCGCGACCTCGGCGCGGAATTGCGCGAATAGTTCTTTGAGAGTGAGAGCCGTTCGTTGAGGGTTGGGAAGGAAACCAGTGCTTTCCGCTCAACTCTCAACCAGCGGCTTTCGAATTTACCCTGCGATGTTCGCGATTGAGGTGACATCCCCGAACCGATAGTTGACGAAATAAAGGAGGCTTGGTTGGTGCGGAGAATGACAGGCCTTTATTGGAAGTCAGATTCCGCAGCGACGGTCATCCGCCGTTTACCGAAAGGGAACGGGAGATTCACCTAAACGGCACCTGTGGGGTAAAATTTTGAAAACCCGAATCGGATTTTCGATCCGGGATTTTTCGTTCAAAGCGTCGCGAGGCGAACCGTTGAAGTGGACACGGATGAAACGTTTTAACGCTTCATCGCTTCAACGATTTGAAATTCTCCCGTCAGCATCGACAATGGACGCCGATGCGCGCCCTGCTCGCTCTCGAAGACGGAAAATTTTTCGAGGGCGAATCATTTGGCGCCACCGGCACCCGGGTCGGCGAGATTTGTTTCAACACCGCCATGACCGGTTACCAGGAAGTCCTGACCGATCCTTCCTATCGCGGGCAGATCGTGACGATGACCTATCCGCTGATCGGAAATTACGGCATCAATTCGCTCGATCAGGAAAGCCGCGAACCGCACGTGCGCGGATTTGTGATCGAAGAATTGAGCGAAGCGCCGAGCAACTGGCGCTCGGAAATGTCGCTCGATGAATATTTGAAAGAAATAGGACATCCCCGGCGTTCAGGGAATCGATACGCGCGCGCTGACACGACATTTGCGCACGCGCGGCGCGATGAAGGCGTGTCTGACGACCGAGCAGATGTCAGTCGAGGAAGCAGTCCGACGCGCAGTCGAAGGCGAAGGCGTGATCGGAATGGATTACGTGAGGGAAGTTTCGACGCCGGAAATTTATCAATGGGACCCGGACGATGACATTGAGCCAGCCGTGGACCATTCAAAACGGTAACGGCGACAACAAACCGAAACTGCCGCCAATCCGGTTTCGGATCGTCGCTTACGATTACGGGATCAAACAAAACATTTTGCGATTGCTGCGTCAGAAAGGTTTCGCTGTCACGGTTGTTCCTGCATCGACAACCGCGGACAAGGCGCTCGCGCAAAATCCCGATGGAATTTTTCTCTCGAACGGCCCGGGTGATCCTTCGGCATTGCCCTACGCGCACAAAACTGTTCGCGATCTGATGGGCAGGAAACCGATCTTCGGAATTTGTCTCGGTCATCAAATCCTCGGCTTCGCGTTCGGCGGATCGACATTCAAACTGAAATTCGGCCATCGCGGCGCGAACCAGCCGGTGAAGGATTTGAAGAGCGGCAAAGTCGCGATCACCGCGCAGAATCACGGATTCGCGGTCGATCCAGAGTCATTGCCGAAAAATGTCGAGGTCAGTCACATCAATTTGAACGACAACACGGTCGAAGGAATGCGCCACAAGGAGATTGCCAATCTTCAGCGTGCAATATCACCCCGAAGCCGCGCCCGGCCCGCACGACGCGTCGTATTTCTTCTCACAATTCGCCGATTTGATTGAAGGCAAGAAAAGCCGAAAGTGACTCATGTTTAATTCAACACGCTTTAAGACTTTCAGGAATATCTTCGCAATGGTCGTCATCGCATCTTTTGCCACTGCCCCGCTGGCGCTCGCGCACGACGAGCAGGGAAAATCAGATGCTGCAGCGGAAAAAACGGTGACCGGGGAAGTCGTTGATATGATGTGTTACGTCGATCACAACGCCATGGGCGATAGCCATGGGTCCACTCGTGCGGCGCGAAGTGCATCAAGAACGGCGGCCCGGTTGGGATCGTCGAAAACGGCAAGGCCTATCTCGTCGTCGGCGAACACAAACCGATGAACGACGAGTTGGCGGATTCCTGCGGCAAAACGATCACGCTCAAGGGCAAGCTGGCCGAGCGTGGCGGCATTGCGATGCTCGAGAACGCCGAGATCGTCAAGAAATGACACGCGTCTAGCGCGCGTGTCATTTGTAGTACGGCCGCAACGATGGCCGGAGCTTGCCGACCTTAAGCGCGGTTTCGATTTCAGAATCCGAAGCCGCATCGTTGGAGAAACTGCGTATTTCGCCGCCTTCCAAAGCCGCGAGTGGCAATCCGTTCCGAAACGATACCCGGTTCGTGGTAAAGGCCGGGACTCTTGATCCCGGAGTGAGAATTCCGTGCAGGTTCAACGGATCAGCCGCGCTAAGAATGATGAGTTGCATGCTTGGCTCGGATTTTCGAATTGATCGCAATAAACCGATCGCCTCCGGCAACGCGAATTGTTCACCGCTCGCACCGGCAATGAAATAGCCACCGCGAATTTCGCCGCGCGCTTCGAGTCGCCGATAGGTCCGGCCAAGTTCATACCAAGTTACATTCAAACTTTCGCGCTCGAGCAAACGACGAAACATTACGCCGTAACGGCGCAATAAAACGCGCGCGAATTTTTCAACGGCCACATCGCGCTCAGCCGTATGCGCTCCGTTTGATTCCTCAGGCGCTTGCTTTCGAATCAACGACCAGCGTCCAGCAAATTCGATACTCGCCAGATTGGTTTTGCGCCGGCGTTTTCCTTCGTTGCGACCAAACGTCGGTCGCTTGTTTGACGGAACGAGCAACGCGCGCAAGCCGTCGAAACTGTCGGACGTGACAAAACCCAATGCCGCAAGTTCGGAGAGTGCTTCTTCAACTTGAGACGGCAACAAACCTGTCCGCTTCACCAGTTCGGTAAAAAATAAAGCGCCGTCGTTCCCAAGGGTGTCGCGCACACTTTGCGCGTTTGCTGAAAGTTCGATCGCCGATTTTGTAGAAGCCAGCAGTAGCCAATCCTCGAGATTTTCACGCTGATAAAGTGCGATCGGGCTGGTGCGCAGTGGCGCAGTTGCACGCGCATGCGGATGTTGCGGCGAACTCAATCGCCCCCAACCGACGCGACCTGAAGAACAGAGTCGATCGAGCCACTCGGGATCGTAATCGCTCACCCGCGCGCTGAGGACCGCTGATTCCCAGGACGCGAGTGGCAATTCGCAACCATCGAGTTGTTCCAGAACCGATTGTAATCCTTCCGGCCCTTCAACACGATGTTCCGAGTCGACGCGTTGCCATGCGAAAAGGAAGCGATAGAAATCCTGCGCGGAAACCGGCTGAATTTCCGCGCGAAGCCGGTCAATCGTCAGCCGATGAATTCGCGCGAGCAATCGCCGATCACACCATTCCTGTTCGGTTGTGTCCGGATGAAATTTCCCGCGAAGAACGAAACCCTCTCCTTCAAGGCCAAGCAATCCCGCTTCCACTTCTGATTGCGAGAGACCAAGAATATCCTGCAACTCAGAGATCGCGACCGGACCAGAAACTTCCATTCGTCCGCGCAATAGCTCGCGAATCGCGTTTGACCGGTCCCAAGTTTGTTTCTGCGCGGATTCCGGCGCCTCCAATGCCGGGATTTATATCGGCGTTTGGATAAATCGTTTTCAACAACGGCACACGTTCGGCAACAACCCAAAATGTTTTGCCGTTCCAACGCATTTGGGCCGCGCGTTTCGATTCGACAAGCTCGTTCGACAATTGCTCGGCGCCGGCCCCGTTCGCTTCATGATGGACGGTTCGCTGCACCTCATCACTCGTCATGACTGCCAGAAGCATCAAAGCGTCGTGTAATTCATCGGCGTTGGCAGCTTCAGGCCATGCTTCATGTTCTACTTTGTCGATTGCGGCCGAATCGAGAATACCGAGACCATCGCTGCCATTTTTTTCCGAAGCGCGGCGCGTGTAAACGGCCTGAGTGCGACGTTCCTCAAGCGGCGCATTGTCGAGAAACGCGTAGGGGCGCGCATTCAAAATCTCCGAGGCCAGCGGTGACGGCTCCGGCAAATCGCGCGCGATGCAACGAATCTCGGCATTCTCGATCTTGCGCAGTACTTCCTCGAGCCCGTCGATGTCCATCGCTTCGGTGAGGCAATCGTCGATCGTTTGTTTGACCAGCGGATGATCGGGAATTTCGCGATCGCCAACGATATGCTCCAAACAGGCGAGCTGATCCGGAAACACCGCGGCCAGCAAGTTCTCGGACTCCATTCGCTGCAACGGCGCGGCGAGCTTGGAACCGCCACGAAATCGCGGCACAGCCAGCGAACGCGTTGCGTTCCACCGCCAGCGGATCGTAAACATCGGCGCGTCGAGCAAGGCTTGCACCAGTAAATCGCGAACGGTTTTCGAGTTGAGATAACGAAAAACTTCTTCGAGCGGAAATGAATGCTGCGTTCCCAGCGAAATAACGATCGAGTCGTCCGTTGCCGCGGCCTGCAGCTCGAAATTGAAAGATCGACAGAAACGTTTTCGCAGCGCAAGGCCCCAGGCGCGATTGATCCGATTCCCGAATGGCGAATGCAAAACGAGCTGCATTCCGCCGGATTCATCGAAGAACCGTTCCATCACCAACGTTTGCTGCGACGGTATTGCACCGAGCGCGCGATAAGTATCGGCGAAATAATCGGCAATCTGCTGCGCGGCCTCCGTCGGCAATTTCAGATCATCGACAAGCCATGCTCGCAAGCTATCCAAACCGCCGTCAACTTGACCGACTGGGTCGGTCAAGTTTGAAAGTCGCCGTTCAATTTCCTGGCGAAGATTTGAAACAGCGATGGAAAGCTCGTCGGTTCGGGCAGGCGCTTCGCCGAGCCAGAACGGAATTCCTGGCGGCTGACCTTTCGCATCTTCGACTCGGACCACGCCGGAGTTGATGCGCACGATGCGCCACGACGCGTTACCGAGCTGAAAGATGTCTCCGGCCAGACTTTCCACCGCAAAATCTTCGTTCACCGTTCCGACAAAGGTCTCGGAGGGTTCAAGAACCACGCGGTAGTCCGCATTGTCGGGAATGGCGCCGCCAGATGTAAGTGCGGTCAGTCGTGCGCCGCGCCGACCGCGGATGCGATGATTGACCGCATCGTGGTGAATCAAGGCTGAACGTCGCCCGCGTTTTGTGCTGAAACCTTCGGCCAGCATTTTTTCGACGCTTTCGAATTCTTCGCGCGAAAGATCCCGATAGGGCCAGGCTGCGCGAACAAGCTCAAACAGTTTGTTCTCGTCCCAATCACCGGTCGAGCTCGCGGCGACAATTTGTTGGGCCAAAACGTCGAGCGGCTTTTGGGGAATCAACAGTCGATCCAATTCACCTCGCCGAACCGCATGCACTAACGCGGCAACTTCGACCAACTCATCCCGGCTCAACGGAAAAATTCTGCCCTTGGGCAAACCGCCGCGCTTGTGTTCCGCGCGGCCGACACGTTGGAGCAAAGTTGCGATCGAACGCGTCGTGCTCAACTGACAAACGAGATCAACCGAACCGATGTCGATCCCCAGCTCGAGTGACGCTGTCGCGACCAGCGCCTTCAATTCGCCGCGTTTCAATCGGTCTTCCGCGTCGAGGCGCAACTTCGCGGAGAGACTTCCGTGATGGGACGTCACGGCGTCGGCCCCAAGAAGTTCGCTCAAATGATGCGTCACGCGCTCCGCCATTCGACGGGTGTTTACAAACACTAGGGTCGTGCGGTGTTCCTGAATCAATTCGGCGAGCCGCGAATAAACTTCTTCCCAAACCTCGTTCGACATTACCGCTTCCAGCGGCGATTTCGGAATCTCGATCGCCAAATCAAGCTCGCGGCGATGGCCGATATCGATGATTGCGCAGTTTGGATTGCCGCCCGGATCGACGTTCCTCGTTCCGACTAGAAAACGCGCAACTTCTTCGATCGGTTTCTGCGTTGCAGAAAGTCCAATGCGTTGCAGTGGCCGTTCGGTCAGCGCCGCTAGCCGCTCGATACTCAATGCGAGATGCGCGCCGCGGCGATCATCCACCACAGCGTGGATCTCATCGAGAATCACGGTGCGCACTGTCTTCAACATTTTTCGGCCGGAATCGGACGTCAGCAGCAGATACAGAGACTCGGGTGTCGTAACCAGGATGTGCGGAGGGTTTTTGATCAGTGCCTGACGCTGTGCTGCTGTCGTGTCGCCAGTGCGCACCTCCGCGCGAACATCAACATCGTGGCCTTCCTGTTTCAGCAATTCACGAATTCCCGCCAGCGGTTCCTGCAGGTTTTTCCGAATGTCGTTACTCAGCGCTTTCAGCGGCGAGACGTAAACGATTTGCGTTTCGTTCGGCAGTTCGCCGGCCGCGCCTTCGCGAAACAATTGATCGAGCGAAGCGAGAAAGGCGGCCAACGTCTTACCGGAGCCCGTCGGGGCGGAGATCAACACGTCATGGCCGGATTGAATCTCCGGCCAGCCGCGCGTCTGCGGCTCGGTAGGCGATCCAAAAGTTCGCTCGAACCAGCGCGCCACCGCGGGATGAAATTGAAAACGCTCCATACAAAAACTGGGGACCAACAAATTACGTCAGGAGACCAGAAATAAAAAGCGTCTGCGTTGTGGCTGCGACCGTCTCGGCGGCAGAAAAAATCTAAAGTCCTGCCGATGAGACATCGGCAGCTACGACTGCATCCGCAACGCGATCACTTCGCGCAACATGGCCAAACTATCGCGAACGACCTGGACTTTGCTGCCTTCGGAGTGATTCCAGCGAACCGGGACTTCGCGCAAACGCAAACCGCTGCGATAGGCCAGGAAAAGAAGCTCGACGTCAAACGCAAAACCAACAGTGTGCGCTTTTTCCAGGATCGGCCGGCAAACCTCGAGTCGAAATGCTTTGAAGCCGCATTGCGTGTCCCAAAACGGCATGCCGGTCGCGAGACGCACGATCAAATTGAAAACGCGGCCGGCCTGTTCCCGTCGCCACGGCTGATGAACGCCAATCAGCTTGCGATCGAGGGCGCGCGAGCCAAAGGCGAGATCGACCTCTCCGTTTGCGATCGGCTCGATCAGTTTCGGAATTTCGCTGAGCGGCGTCGACAAATCAGCATCGAAAAACATTCCGATCGGCTTGGTCGCAGCGAGCAAACCGCTTTCCACCGCCGCGCCTTTGCCGCGATTAGGAAAATTCTCAAGCAGACGAGTCTGAATTTTCGCGCCGGCCAGGGCTTCACGAACAATCTCCGACGTTGCGTCGGTCGACCCGTCGTTGACGACAATCAGTTCCGCATCCGGGCTTTCGGCCGATAAGTAATCGAGCGTCGCGCGCACCGTTCCGCCGATGCGCGCGGCTTCGTTGTAGCAAGGAATGGTGACGGAAAACGGCGGCAGCATGAGTGAAGGCGAGATTCGCTAAACCGTTACAGGGTTACATCGGTACGCCGCTTCACGATTGTTCATTACAGTCTCTCAACGATAAATCTCGGTCACGAACTTGCCATTAGGATCGACATATCCCCGATACATGCCGGAAGTGTTGAACGGCAACGCGATGTTACCGCTCTTGTCGATGGCGATCATTCCGCCGGTCCCGCCGAGTTTTCCGATCTTGTCGATCACCGCGATGCGACGCTTCCTGCAGCGTCTTGCGGCGATATTCCATCATTGCCGAGACATCATGCGTCGCCGTGGCCATGATGAAAAATTCGCCGTCGCCCGTACCGGAGACCGCGCAGGTCGCGTTGTTCGCGTAAGTGCCGGCGCCGATCACTGGCGTGTCGCCGACTCTTCCCGGCAACTTGCCCGTTTTGCCGCCGGTTGAAGTTGCGGCTGCGAGGTTGCCGTTTCGATCCAGCGCGACGGCACCGACCGTGCCATGAAGATCCTGATCGCTGACGAAGAATTTTTTGTCGCCGTTGGCGCCGGCGCTCTTTTCCGCCGCCTTAACTTTTTGCAACGCGTCCCAGCGCTCCTGGGTGAAAAAATATTTCGCATCGACGAGCTCGACGCCGTGCTCCTTCGCAAATGCCTCCGCGCCTTCGCCCGCCATCATCACGTGCGGCGATTTCTCCATCACCAGACGGGCGAGACTGATCGGGTTCTTGACGTGCTGCAAATTCGCGACCGCGCCGGCCCGCAACGTTTTTCCGTCCATGATCGCTGCGTCCATTTCGTTAACACCGGCTGCGTTAAAGACGGCACCCTTTGCCGGCGTTGAAGAGCGGATCGTCCTCGAAAACACGCACCGCGGCTTCGGTCGCATCCAGGCTCGAGCCGCCGTGCTGCAAAATTTCCCACCCGGCGCGGAGCGCGTTTTCGATTCCCGCGCGATACTGCTGCTCCGCCTCCGGCGTCATCTTGCCACGCTCCATCGTTCCGGCGCCGCCGTGCACGACTAATCCGATTTTATTTTCTTTGACTGAACTCATTCTGCCGAACTGTTGCGCGCCAGCTTGTGTCGCAAGGAGCGAACACTCCCAAGATCAAGAAATTTCGCACCGACATACCGGTTTATGCCCGAAACAAATAGTCTGCGCCTGGTCAGCCGCGCCAGTGCGAAGAAAACGCTTTTTAGACTTCGCGACCTGAGGCACTTTTCCACTCGGCATGGCGGAACAAAAGAAAGAAACAACCGAGGAGGCGCTGATCACGGCGCCGGTGGTCGCATTGCAGGAAATTGGCGAGCATCGGCGAAAATTTCTTCCGCGAGGTCGGAAGCATCTTCTGGTTCATCATCAACACGATCGACGAAACCTTCGAGCGTGTGCGCGAGGGCCGCGTGCCGTTTCGGGCCGCAAGTTTTTTCCGTCACGCCGAGCGGGCTGGTGTTGATTCGGTGCCACTGGTTGCACTGGTTTCGTTTTTTCTCGGATTAACCATGGCGCTGCTGACCGGCTACCAATTGCAACGCTTCGGGACGGAGCGACTCGTGCCCGGGTTGGTCGCAATCGGTTTCACCCGCGAGCTCGGCCCGTTAATCACCGGCATCATGCTTGCAGCGCGAATCGGCGCCGCGTTTACCGCCGAGCTCGGGCACGATGAAGGTCTCCGAGGAAGTGGAAGCGATCGAAGCGATGGGAATCGGGCCGCTCCGGTTCCTGGTCGCGCCGCGAATGCTCGCTCTCTTTTTCCTGATGCCGTGTCTTTCCACCATCTCGAATATCTCGGCGATTGTCGCCACAAGCCTGATCTCGAAAGCGTATTTCAGCATCGCCTTCCCCTATTTTATCGATCTTGTCCGCGACTCCTTGCTCATCCGCGACCTGATCACCGGCGTGCTGAAAAGTTTTCTATTCGGTTTGCTGATCGCCGCGATCGCCTGTTACCGCGGACTGACCGTAAAAGGCGGCGCCGCGGGCGTTGGCACCGCGACCACGTCGAGCGTGGTCACCGCAATCACCGTCGTGATCGGCGTCGATACGCTCTACAACGTCGTCTACGTGAATTTTTTCCCGACATGAGCGCGAAGAACTCGCACATGGTCGAGCTGCGCGACGTGCGAAATGGAGTTCGAGAACAAGAAAGTGCTCGATCGAGTTATCGCTTGAGGTCGAGCCGCAGGATCGTCTCGTGGTCATGGGCCAAAGCGGCAGCGGCAAGAGCACGATTTTGCGTTTGATTCTCGGAATCCTGCAGCCGAACGCCGGCGATGTTTTTTTCAAGCAATTCGAGATCACGCGTTTGAAGCGCCGCAAATTGCAGCAGGTGCGCCGGCACATCGGGATGGTTTATCAATATTCGGCCCTGCTCAGCTCGCGGAACGTTCGCGACAACGTCGCGCTGCCGCTGGAAGAGCTAACGGACAAATCGCGCAAAGAGATCGACAAGATCGTCGATGAAAAGCTCGAACTTGTCGGAATGAAGGATGCGAAGGACCTGATGCCTTCGGAATTGAGCGGCGGAATGCGCAAACGCGTCAGCCTGGCCCGCGCGCTGGTAATGGAACCGGAGCTGATTCTGTTCGACGAACCGACCGCCGGTCTCGACCCGGTGATCGCGTCGGTGATCGATGAGTTGATTATCAGCCTGACCGAAAATGCCAAAGTCACTTCCATCATCGTGACTCACGAAATGGACAGCGCCTTTCGCATCGGCACGCGAATGGCTATGTTGTATCAGGGAAAAATCATTGAGGATGCCGATCCTGAAACATTTCAAACAATCGCAAAATCCGGTCGTCGCTCAGTTCTTGAGCGGAAGCACCGAAGGCCCCATTCTGGAAGGAAGCCAAGATGCAATTGCGACAAAAATGAGATCATGACCGGCCTGCTGGTGGTCGGCACGGTCGCCGTGCTTGTGTTCGTCTTGGTTTTGCTCGGTGCGCCCGGTCTTTTTCGTCCGCTGGTCACCTACAAAATTTATGTCGACAACGCGGCCGGAATCAAACAAGGCGCGGCCGGTCATGCTGGCCGGTCGCAAGATCGGACAGGTTCAAAAACTGTATTCGCCGGTTTCGAAGGAAGAGGAACGTCGCGCCGAAGAAGTCGCCGCCGCGTTTCATCCGCCTGAACCGAACGCTACGCCGTCAGAGGCCGACAAACCAAAATACGAAGCGCGAATTGACGTTCAGGTTGATCGTAACGCGATCGTTTATCGCGACGCCAATGCGCGACTGATGCAGCTCGGTATGCTCGGCGACATGGCGATCGATATCACCCAGGGCACTGACAGCTTCCGGCCGCGCACGTGACGGCGAAATTTTTGCCGGGGAACGCACACCCGATTTCAGCGAAGCCGCCTCGAAAATGCTGGACGTGATCAAGCCGGTCGCCACGGAAGCGACCAACACGATGAAAGACTCTTCAAGAGACCGCGGACAACATCAATCACCTCACCGACGAAAATTCCGAACTCAATCAGGCCCTCGTCCAGGTGAAGTCGTTTGGCGAACACATGGCCGATCTCACCGCGCCGGACAGCGCGCTGTCGCACTCGCTCGACAACATCGAAAAGATCAGCAGCAGCCTGACCGAGAACGACAACTTCAAAGTCACGCTGCAAAATTTTCGCGACGCGTCCGACAAATTGAAAGTCACCATGCGCGATCTCGAACCGGTTGGAAAAAACATCGCCGAGTTCAGCGACACAATCAAAACGCAGCCGTGGCGGCTGATTTATCCCGACAACAAAAAAATATCCCGAAAAGTCGCCGACGCCCCTCGAGCGAAGCCACCATCACCGTTCGCAAAAGCGCAAAGCCAAAAGCGACCGCGACACCGCAGGCGGCAGCTGGCGGAAGTCGTTAATTGGCTAAACGGCTTTTTTTCGCAGAGTCGCGCTTCTAGAAATTTCAAAACGGCGGCTTTCGCTCGAACGAAGATCGACATCTTCTTTTTCCAGCGCTTCTTCGGTCAGTCTGCTTCAATCCGTCGATTGACTCGTCGGCTGAGGTAACTCTCGAAGATCGCGGGATGCACGTAACACTTCCGGCAAATCGCCGGTGTGTTGCCAAGAATTTTGGACACGGCGTTGATCGCGCTCTGATGTTTGCCTTGGCCTGTTTCTTACTTTCGAATTCTTCCTGCGCGTTCAACGCGACCGCGGTCAGCACCGTGCCCGGCCAGGTCCGAAAATCCTTCGCGCTGAAATCTTCGTCCGGTGATTTCGCGCAGATACTCGTTCACGTCCTGCGAAGTAACGTTGCGCATCTCGCCATCATCATCGACGTATTGAAACAAATCCTGGCCCGGCAAATCCTGGAGCTTGGAAACAATTTTCGCGATGCGCCGATCGGTCACGTCGACTTCGTGCTCTTTCCCGCTCTTCCCGCGAAAACGAAACCGCAACTTCGAGCCCTTCACTTCCACATGTCGATCTTTCATGGTCGTGAGGCCGAAGGATTTGTTGTCGCGCGCGTACTCTTCGTTGCCGATGCGAATGAAAGTTCGCTCGAGCAATTGCACGACGGTGGCCAGCACTTTGTTTCGCGGAAGACCCTGCAACTTCAAGTCTTTGGCCACGCGTCTCCGAATTTTTGGCAACGCTTTCCCGAACGCGATCATGCGATCGTACTTGTTTTCATCGCGAACTTCGCGCCAGCGCTCGTGATAGAGATACTGTTTGCGGTGCCGCGCATCGCGACCGGTTGCCTGAATGTGCCCATTCGCGCTGGGACAAATCCAAACATCCGTCCAGGCCGGCGGAATTCGCCAGGCGCTTGATACGCAACAGCCGTTGCTCGTCGCGAATCGATTTTCCTTCGGTGTCGAAATACTCGAAGTCGTCGCCTTTTGCTTTGCGCGTATAACCCGGCCGATCGTCGCTGACGTAACGCAAACCGGCTTCCTCGGCAGCCTCGATCGCTTCGGCGACTAACTTCGCGCCGTTCCCGTTCCCACTTTTCGCCCGACTGCGCATGTAATTGAATTCGCAAGCCGATCTAATCGGCCGGCGGTTTCCGACTTCGACGGCGCAATGACCGCGCCTGTTCAATTCACGAGCCGTAGCTCTTGGTGAACTTCTTCTTCGACTCGCCTTCAGTCGGGGCCTTCGATCGGCGCGGAGGGCTCGGCCACTGGCTTGGGCGTTTCTGGTTTCGATTCCGCAGAAGATTGCTTGGGTTGCGTAGCGCCCTCCGTAATCTGCCGCGAAACTTCGACGTAACACCATCTGCAGATTCGAAAGCGCGTTGCGCAGCACCGTCGACTCTTCGCTGGTCAGATTGCCGCGGGTTTTTTCCTGAATCATCGCCAGTTGATCGATGAACATTTTCGCCAGCTCGAGGTTCACTTCGCCCTCGCCGGTTTTCGGATTCGGGATTTGACCGAGAAACAGCGCGGCGTTCTGCGCGTGCATCATCACGAACTCGATGAAGCGCTGGGAAAGTTCGCCACTTTGAGTGCTGGTTTGGACTTCAGCCATTGCAGAAAGTTAATCGTTGAGTGTTGATTGTTGAGAGTTAAGACAGCCACGTTTCTGTCAACTGTCACTCGCAACTGTCAACTATTTCTCCGGCGGCCGCACCGTCGCCAAAACATACGGTTGATCGCGAAAATACTTTGCCGCCACTCGTTTGATCTCGTCAAGCGTGACCGCGTTCACTTCCTGTTCGAGCTTCTTGTAGTAATCGAATCCGAGCCCGTAAAGCTCATCGAGCGCGCACTGGTAGCCGAACGAATCGTTGCTCTGCATCGGCGATTTGCTGTTGGCCGATCAGTTTTTTCTTCGCCCGCGTCAGTTCTTCGGTCGGTCAAGCCATCGCTCGCCAGTTTCCGGATTTCATCGAGCAACGCCGTCTTCACCGGCTCGATTTTTTGCGGATCGGTCCCGAGATAAAACGCGAACAGTCCGGGCACCAGTCCCTGCATTTGGCTCGCGCCAACGTAATAGGCCAGGCCCATCTTTTCGCGAATGCGAACGAAGAAACGCGAGCCGAGATCGCTGCTCGCTTCGTCGATCAGCTCGAGCGCGTATCGATCCTTGCTGAACATATCCACGCCGCGATACCCAACCATGATTACGCCCTGCGCTTTCTCTTTGTTGCTTTCGACGCTTTCGATTTTGCGTGATCGGCGCCGACGGACGCGCATCGGTCAAGGCAAGCACGCCCGGTTTCATTTTGCCAAGCGTTTGCTCGAAAAGCTGTTTCACTTCGGCCGCGTTCACGTTTCCGAAAACGGAAATCACGCCGTTCTTTGCCACCAGATAACTGTCGCGAAATGCGAGCAAGATCTTTTTGCGTCAGACGCTGGACGGATTCGGCCGAACCATTCGCGCGCAACGCGTAGGGATGATCGGTAAACAGCGCCTGACGCAAAATATTGCGCGCGACCGTCGTCAGCTGTTCTTCTTCCTGTTTGATCCCGGCGATCTGAACTTCTTTTTCGCGCGCGATCGCCTTTTCCGGGCAAGGTCGCGTTGAGCAAAACGTCAGCGAGCAAATCGACGCCAGTTTCAAATCCGGCTTCGTCACGTGGACGCGAAACGCTCATGCTGTTGTTGCCGGCGTCGCTCGAAATCGATCCGCCGACCGCTTCGATTTGATCCGCGATTTGCTCGCGCCGTGCGCGTCTTCGTTCCTTTGAGCAACACGCGCGACATCAATCGCGTGATGCCATTGGTCTGCGGCGTTTCAGCCAGCAAACCGCCTCGAAAAACCGCGGTCATCGAAACCAGCGGCAATCGCGGATCTTCGCGCACCAGAACGCGCAGACCGTTGGAAAGTTCGAACTTTTGAATTTCTCCCGCCGCGACCGGCTTCGCCGCTTCCTGTTTTTCAGCCAGCGAACCCTTCGGATTTAGCGAAACGACCGTCAGGTTTTGATCGACGAGATATTTCGCGGCGACGCGCTGAATATCGTCGAGCGTCACTTTCTGGACGGCGTCGAGATAATCGCGACTGAAATTCAAGATTGCGCGTCAGCAGCCAGTTCGATCCGATATCGGACGCCTGACCGCGCATGGTCGTGAGCGCATCGAGATGATGACTGAGCGACATTTTCTTCGCCTTCATCAATTCATCCGCGGTCACGCCGGCTTGTTTCACTTCATCGATGATCTGCAGAATCAAATGCTGCGGCGTCGTCGCGCTTCTTCGGATCGACCGTCGCATCGACACCGAACAATCCCGGATCGCCCGGCGTGTAGGAAAATGCCGAGACGCCAAAGGCGAGTCCGGCCTGCTTCGCGCACGCGCCGATACAAACGCGAGCTGCGGCCATCGCCCAAAATGCCGGCGAGCAGATCGAGCGCCGGAACGTCCGGATGCGTGAGCTCGGGAATGTGCCAGGCCAGCGAAAGCCGGGTCAGTTCGGTCGCGAATTCGTTGTGCACTTCGCGCCGACCGAGCTGCGGCGGTTCTTCCGGAATGAAGACCGGCTTGAGCGATTTCTCGGGATAATTTTTGAAGAAATCGGCGAGCTGCTGGCGAATTTTTTCCGCATCGACATCGCCGACCACGATGAACGTGAGATTGTTCGGCACGTAGCGCGATTTGTAATACTGCATCACCTGCTCCTGGGTGAGCTGGTTGTAAATTTCCATCTCGCCGATCACCGGCAGCCGATACGGATGACGTTGATAGGCGGTCGCGAACAAGAGCAGACCCGCCATGCGATCGGGATCGTCGAGGTTCATGGCGAACTCGCGCCGAATCACTTCCTGTTCCTTGTTAGTATTCCTCCGGCGGCAGAGTGGAATTCATCATCGCGTCGGACAAAACGTCGAGCGCGGTTTCGCACGCCATCTTTCGGCACGTCGATCCAAAAAACGGTGCGATCGAACGAGGTGTAGGCGTTGATGTAACCGCCGACGTCCTGAATTTTTTGCGCGATCTCGTTGGCCTTCTGGGTCTTCGTTCCCTTGAACAGCATGTGCTCGAGAATGTGCGAAAGACCGGCACCGAGTTTCTCGTCCTCGTAAATGCTGCCGGTGGCGCACCAGGCCTGCACGCTCGCCACCGGCGCGCTGCGATCTTCCTGCACGATCACGGTCAGGCCGTCGGGCAGAACCCATTTCTTCGCCGTGTTCGGCGGGAACGTGATGGCGGACGAATCGGCATGTTATCGCGGAAGCAGCCTCCGATTTCCCAGGAGGAGACTGATGAGAGGCTGCGTTCAAATTCGCCATGGCTAAACTGACAACTTGCGATACACAAATTATTGCTTATCTGATTCCCAATCCGCCGCGCCGTTCGATCAGGAAGTCTTCGGCGCCGGCAAACTCGGCCGGGACTTCGATTTTTTTCTCGGGCGCGAACGGTTTCACGAACGCTTCCTGAAAATCATAAACGTTTTTGAAATCCTCGATCGAATCCTCGTCGGTTTTTCCGAAAATTCCCGCGCCGATCAGATTGAAAACCATGTGGCCGATGTCTTCGCAGTCGAATGAATTCCCCAGTTGTCGAAAACGGTCACCACCATCGGCCCAAATTCCTTCAGCGCATATTGGCGCACACCCTCCAGCAACTCCGGCCCGGAAACATGCCGCACGGTCGTGCCTTTGACTTTCTTCTGTTGCTTGGTCGTGAAATCGAGCGCGTCGCGCAAAAAAATATAGGCCTCGCGTTGATAACGCGGGTCGGTCGGCCACGATCGAATCGAGCGCTTCGGCAAATCCAATTTTCTGCATTAATGAAAAGGCGCGGCTTAACCGCGCCGACTAATCTAGTTGGCAAACTTGCGCTCGGCAACTACAGGAACGGTGGCCGGCTTAAACCGGCCACCATCATTCCGCTCTTCGAAATCAGTAGCCGCTGGCGTAGTTCCGCAATCCCATGGCGTTGAGCGTTTCAGTGGTTAACTCGCCGCTGATACCAAGGCCATGTTTGGTTTGAAACCGCACAATCGCGTGCCGCGTTTCGGGTCCCATAACACCATCGATTTGCCCGCGGTAAAAACCGTCTCGGCTCAAACGATCCTGAACAGCCGCGACGGTCGAATTTGCGGACTGACCGCCATAACTATTTTGGTATCCCGACTGGTCATTGTAGCCGTTGTTGTAGCCAGACTGGTCGCCGGGATCGGTATATCCGTATCCGTAATCACCGCTGTACCCGTTCGGGTAGTAGCCGTAGTTGTACGGATAACCGTAGTAGCCGTAACCATAGTACGGATAATCCCACCATGGCCACCAGGGATAAAATCCGAGATCAAAGGCAAACCAGGAGCCGCCGATGAAACACCACCGATGGCCGTGGAAAAAATGGTCGTGATGATGATCCCAATTGGCGTGCCAGTTTGCCGAATGTTGTGCGACGGCGTGGCTACGCCAGTTCGACACGAGCCGGTTCCCGTTCTGGAATTGTCTCGTGCCGGTTCGCTGATTGTGGAGCACAGCGTTGTTTCGAGCGAAACCATTTCCATTTTGCGCGAGATGGGAATTGTTCCTGAACTGATTCGCTCGGTTAACTCCCATATTCCCGGAGTTGAATTGCCGAGCAACGACCGGCGCACTCGACGTCGAGTGGACAAAACGCTGGCCATACACTGGCCCACGCATTCCGACGGACGAGAAACGTTGACCGGAATACATCATTCGACCACCGCCCGCCGGCATCGAATGAAATGATGAGCTAACACCGCCTCGGGCCACGCCGGAGTGACCCGAGACAAAATTCCCTCCGCCGCCATTATGATGGCCGCTGGCGTAGGCATCTCCAACAAAAGCCGCGCTGGTAAGCAGTGCGACCGCAAACAGTCTGATATTCATATAGATCCTTCGAGGTTGAGTTGTACTGATTAAACCACTCAGTTTAAGTAGTGTTGCACACGAACTTGCCCCTTTCGCCCGGTTTCTGCACGGCTGCCGCCATGCCGGTCAGAACTCCAGTTCCATCGCGTCGAGATAAATCGAGAGCGCGTCCCTTCTTCTTGGCTTTTGAGACTCGCTGGCAGCGTCTGCTTTCAGATAGTCGTCAAACAACCCACTCGACGTCTCCAGTTTCGCAGCCTCGAACCAGTTCATGTAGTCATCGATATTGTTCATCCGGACGGAGAGTCTTTCGCGCATGGCTTTTAATTCAGCCAGGCGAGCCGCAATGCCGCGATTTCTCCCAAGGACAAGCTGCTCGGCAATCTGTTGATAATCCTGAATTACAGGGCGCAACACCGGATTCGCATGTGCGGTCTGCAAGCACAACTCCTCGGCCAACTTTCGCAGCGCCAGACGTTGAGCCGACGTAGGCTTGATTCGCATAAATTCATCCAGCCGCATCGATTTGCTCAAGGTTTCGTTCAATTTCGCCTGGGTCTGTGAAAACGTGAGAAGACCCCGCTCGGCCGATTTCATGCCGGAAATCCTCGATCTCCAGGTTTTTTCAAAATCACCAACTGCGGGAAACGCGGCCTGAAGATCTCCCAGCGGATCGGTTGAAGCACGAGCGAGATTTTCGATGTAACGCCCCAGTTGAGCGCGACCGTTTGGACTCTCGCAAAGCAATTGCACAAGAACGAACGAATAAGCGCCATAAAGCTCCCTTGCTGCCGAATCGAGCAATTCCGGGCGTTGATGCAAAAATTCCTCAAGTGAACTGGGACTCGCCGGCACAGACAAAACAGCCGCGACAGGCGCATGGTCGTGATTTGGCGCCGATTGAAGCAGTCCGTCCACCAGCCAGGCTGGCGGATCAACATATACGTCTCCGAAAACGATTCTGGCCCGATTTCGATAAATCATTTCCAACAGCACAACGCGAACGAGCTCGCGCTCGATCGCCGTCGGATTGATCTCGCGGGAAATGGCGACGTCGAGCTGCAGTTTCAAACCCATTTCGGTTTGGCTCAACCCGACGTCCGTCGCCGGAATTTCCGGCAAATTTGCAGCGCGCAGTTGCAAGTTAATGACGATGGGAATTTTCCAGTTGTCGCGTCGCTTCAAGACGGCGAGCAGATCGGCCCTGGTTTTTTCGGCGATCGCGGAGATCACGCCGCGATACGCCGCGTCGACGCCATAGATGATGAATTGTCCGGAAGGGCTGACGCTACGCCCGGCAGGTTGGAGCCCGCATAGGGCGAGACGAAAGACCAAAAGGAAGATCGAGGCGACGAAAACTCGGGGGATCCGGGGGTTCACAGACTGCGCCGCCAGAATAGCTGCACGGTGCTCGAAATGGCGAGCACCTATTTTCGATCCAAAAAGGTGAAATTAGAGCTGTTACTTACGTCCAATCTCTGGAAGTCAGAGACTAGTTGGATTGGCTGGTTGGCCGGCAGGCGCCGGCGCACTCCCGGCCACTGCTTTAACGGCCGGCGGCGTCATTGTGACGTTGCCGTCATGAAAAGCGACGCTGTTCATCTTGCTTACCAATTTTCGCTCGCGATCCAGCGCGGCCCAGACATCCTTAAAAATAATATTGGCGTATCGCATGATGGAATGATGAATCGGCAAGCGACCGATCCAACCGCCAGTGTTAACCACCGAAATTTGTTTCGCATGGTCATCCATTCGATAAGACACTTGGCTGTAAATAGGGAATCCGAAAATCGAACGTTCCCATCCAATGATGCAAACTCCTTCCTTAAAGACGACCGCTGCACGGTCAAAATTTAAGAACGGCTTGTCCAATACCTTCTTCTTTCCCGCCAATCGATATGCGAGGTAGGCGTTAATGTCCTTGTCTGAGTAATTGAGCGTCACCGATTTCCGGATTGCGGTTTCCAATTCGAGGTCGAGTTGCACCGGCGACGAAACTTTGACGGCGGGAGGAAACTCCGGCGGCAGCAACATCTGGATCAGGCCGGCCGCCGCGACGGCCCCGAGCATTAACTTGATAGCCGTTAAAAGATTCCGACGGGTCCGGCTCGGGCCCTGCAGCAATTTCCGCAACCGGCGATGCGTTTCCTCGGCATTGTCTACTTTCTTCTTCGAAATCACCCCGGAGCGATCCAGTCGCTCTCCGCAATTGTGGCAATAAATGCGCTCAGCCTCATTTTCGTGGCGGCATTCCGCACAAACCAATTTAGCTGTCGTTGTCGTTGTGGTCATGGCGCCGATTCCTTCTTGGATTTGCTTGGAGGAGTTGATGGCGAGGTCTTTGACGGTTTCGCTTCCTTGCCGGCCGGTTTTTCACCGCTCGCGCTCGCAGGCGAAGGCGCCTCCTTCTTGGCCGCTTCCTGATACGCCTTACTGCGATAGTCCGTGCTGTAAAATCCGGAACCCTTAAAGATAATTCCGGCGCCCGTTCCAAGCAGGCGTTTCACCTTGCCGTGCCCCCATTTTGGCAACCGGCAAAGCTCTTTCGGGCATTGGGTAAATGGTTTATCGCGCATCGATTGGAACGCTTCGAAGTTTTGATCGCATTTTTGGCAGTGATATTCGTAAGTCGGCATGGCGGGAGTAAGCCCGCAAGAGTCTGCTTACGCAAAAGCACAATTCAAGCCGCGTCCCGGTGCAAAATTGGCCCGCTGCCTCCCTTGACTTTGGCAGCGTCGTTGGTAGAGGGTTCGACCGAAAAAAATATGCGTTGCTCATTTTATCTGCCCCTCTCGATCCTCGCGGTGTCCACGTTTTTTTTTACCAGCTGCGAGGAAGACGTTCGTTATTCGGGCCAAACGCAATATCTCGGTGGAGTTTACGGTAATCAGCCGACTTCCAACGCACCGGTCGACAATGTCTCTTATTGGGATGGCGATCACATCGGCGGCAAGCCGTCGGTCAAGATCAGCATTAAAGAGCAGCGCGCGTATTTTTACAAAAACGGAATGCTGGTGGGCATTTCACAGCTATCGACTGGTCGCGAAGGAAAAAACACGCCCATCGGTCATTTTTCTGTCATCAGCAAAGACAAAGGCCACGCCTCCAGCATGTATGGCGACTTCGTGGACAAGAGCGATCAGGTCGTGAAGCCGAATGTCGCGGTCAGCGATCCCAAGCCGCCAGGCACGCATTTCAAAGGCGCGTCAATGCCGTACTACATGCAAATCGCGCCCGGATTCGGGCTTCACGCCGGTTACCTGCCGGGTTATCCCGCTTCCCATGGTTGCATCCGGATGCCGGAATTCATGGCCGAGAATTTCTTCAAATCGGTGTCGGTTGGAACTCCGGTCACGATCACCAACTGAGTTGTAGCTGAGCATCCGGGCCGTCGCCACACTGGAAGATTTGTCTCCTTTCGGCGAACGTTCGCGGTGGAAAAACCGCTCGCCACTGCGTTGCTTGAGCGCGTCGCGCAATCGGAATCGATTGCCCGCAAACTTAATCAAATCGCGGAGCAACACGCGCCGGTAAAATTTTCACACGTCATCGATCCAGCGCAGGCATTTCTGGCTGGGGCGATCGCGCGAAACGCGCAGAAGACCGTTTGGATCCTTTGCCCAAATGTACGGGCGCAGGATGCCGTCTACGAAACGCTGCTCAACTGGATCTCAACCGCGCAGTTTCTGCCGGAGGCCGAGTTCGCCGCGGTCGAAAACGTTTTGCCCGATCCGGAAATCGCCGCCGAGCGTTTGGCACTCCTTGCCAAGATCGACAGTGAACCTGGTCCGCACGTGATCGTTACGACGCGAGCGAGTCTCGATCAACCCGCGCCAAAACGCGGCGCCGTTCGGTCCGCAACTTTACAAATCAAGCGCGGCGCCAACTCGACGATGGAGCAATTACTCGAAAAGGTGAGCGCTGCCGGTTACGAACGCGTCGCTCAAGTCACCACTCGCGGTCAGTTCGCCGTCCGCGGCGGAATCGTCGATCTTTACTCCTGGCAGGCGCCGTTGCCGGCTCGCGTCGAATTTTTCGGCGACAATGTCGAATCGCTGCGTGAATTCGACATCGACACCCAAACTTCCGTCCGCGATTTGCGCCAGATCGACATCCTGCTCGGCGCGAGCCGACGACAAAAGCGGCAAGGTTCGAGATTACATCGGCACAGACGATCTCACAGTCGATCTCGAATCCGCGGAGGATTCGAGCGCACGAGTTCAAATCAGCGAGAGCTGGATCGAAGAAGGTCCGGAGGATTTCGGCGGCGCGTTTCAGGATTGCAACATCGGCGAATTCGCCGTTGGCGATTTTCTACTTGCGGAAGCGAAGCGCGACCAATTCATCAAACGCTTGAATCGAGTGGCGCGGCAATCAAGCTCGCATCGTCGTTTATTTTCAAACCGAAGGCGAAATCGAGCGTTTTCGCGAACTAATCGGCGACGAACCTCTACAAGAGGTCGATCTCGTTCTCGGCACGCTCGCGTGCGGCTTTTGTTTCTCCGACGCGAACCTCGTCATTCTGTCCGCGGCTGAATTGTTCGGACGTTTCGCACCCCATGCGCGCCGTCGGCTTTATCACGCGGAGCGGCATCGCGCTCAGATCGATTTCAGCGAACTGAACGAAGGCGACTTGGTCGTTCATCTTGAATATGGTGTTGGCCGCTTCCTCGGGCTCGCCACGATTCCGACATCGACGACAGCTGCAGGGATGAGCGCCAGTCCGGCTCGGACCGTGTGGCCCGAAAAAATCGCAGCCGGCACGGCCGCCACTACAGTTGGCGAACAGGAAGTGCTCGCACTCGAATTCGCTAATGACGCGAAGCTCTACGTGCCGCTCGAACAAGCGTATCTCGTTTCGCGTTACGTCGGTGTTGGAAAGCGTTCTCCGCCAGCTCAGTTCGCTGGCCGATTCAAAATGGGCCCGCGCAAAACGGACCGCTGCCGCGTCCATTTTCGATTACGCCGGCAAAATGCTCACGGTTCAGGCTGAGCGTGAGACCGTTCCCGGGCACGCGTTCGGTCCGGACACAAAATGGCAGCTCGAATTCGAGCATTCGTTTCCATTTCGGGAAACGCCCGACCAAATGAAGGCGATCATCGATGCGAAGATCGACATGGAGCGGCCGCGCCCGATGGACCGTTTGATTTGCGGCGACGTTGGCTTCGGCAAGACCGAAGTCGCGATCCGCGCTGCGTTCAAAGCGGTGATGGACGGCCGACAGGTCGCGGTGCTCGCGCCGACAACCGTGCTCGCGCAGCAACATTTCGAAGTTTTTCGTCAACGAATGCTCGATTATCCGGTGCGGATCGAAATGCTCAGCCGGTTCCGATCGCATGGCGAGCAGCGCAAAATTCTCGAGCTCCTGCGCCAGGGCGGCGTCGATATCGTGATCGGCACGCATCGGTTGATTTCGGGCGACCTCGTTTTCAAAGATCTCGGTCTCGTTATCATCGACGAAGAGCAACGCTTCGGCGTTTTACACAAAGAGAAATTCAAGGAGCTGTTCAAACTCGTCGACGTGCTCACGCTTTCAGCCACGCCGATTCCGCGCACGCTTTACCTCTCGCTCGTCGGCGTGAAAGACATGTCGACAATCGAAACGCCCCCGCTCAACCGTTTGCCGGTCGAAACCATCGTCTGCGGTTACGATGAACGAATCATTCGCGACGCCATCAAGCGCGAGCTCGAGCGACAGGGCCAGGTTTACTTCTTGCACAACCGCGTCCAATCCATTGAGCGGGTGCGCGAAAAAATTGTCGATCTTGTTCCGGAAGCGCGCGTCGAAATCGGTCATGGCCAAATGGGTGCCGACGAACTCGAGGAGGTGATGGCGCGTTTCGTCGCCGGAAAAATCGACGTCCTCGTTTGCACGACGATCATCGAGAGCGGTCTCGACATTCCCAACGCAAACACAATCATCATCGATCGCGCCGACCGTTTCGGTCTGGCCGATCTTTATCAACTGCGCGGCCGCGTTGGCCGGGCCGAGCACAAAGCCTACGCTTATCTGCTCTTGCCGCGCGAAATGATGACAATCGGCGCCGCGCGCAAACGAATCAACGCGATCAAACAATACAGCTCGCTTGGCGCCGGTTTTCGCATCGCCATGCGCGATCTTGAAATCCGCGGCGCGGGCAGCATTCTCGGCACCGCCCAAAGCGGCCACATCGTGGCCATTGGTTTCGATTTGTATTGCCAGTTGCTCAAGCAAGCAGTGGCGCAACTCAAGGGCCGAAAATTTCAGCCACGGCTCGACGTGGATCTTCGCATCGATTTTGTCGCGACCAACGAAGCGGAGTTCGCTCGGCCTCGGCCCCTCCCAGACGCATTCCGGCTTTTGTTCCCGCCAGCTACATCAACGACACCGCGTTGCGGATCAAAGCCTATCGCGAAGTGGCCGAAATCAGCACGCGAGAGCAGTTCGATCGTGTCGGAAAAGAATGGCGCGACCGCTTCGGCAAATTTCCGCCCGCAGTCGAGAACTTGTTCCTCCTCGCCGAAATCAAGCTCGCGGCCGCGAAAGCCGGCATCACTCGTGTCGAAGTCCGCGAACGAAAATTGATGCTGACCCGTCGGGGCGAATTTATACTTGTCGGCGGCAAATTCCCTCGTTTAGTTGCAAAACCCCCGCACCTCGGCGAGGTACTGGAACTAACGAAAAAATTTACATGATCCGCCAAATTTTCCTCGGATTGATCGTGGCCAGCCTGGCAAATTTCTCACTGATTAGCCGGGCCGCCTTTGCCGCCCAGCCGGAACCGGAAGTCGTCGATGGCGTGGCTGCGGTGGTGAACGGCGACGTCATTACCTATTCGCAAGTCCGCGACCTTGTCGGCCCGCGCGAAAAATTATTGCGCGCTCAGTTCAGCGGCAACGACCTGATCAGAAAATTAAAGAAGCGCGCGAAGCTGCACTCCAGGATTTGATCGATCGCCAGCTGATCATTCAGGCGTTCAAGAAGCGAGAACTACCAGATTCCGGACCACTTCATCGAAGAACGGATGCACGACATCATCCGGAGCGATTTCGGTGGCGACCGCAACACCTTCATCAAGACGCTCGAGGCCCAAAATTTCACCATGGGCGAATTCAAGAAGATGGAGATGGAAAAAATGATCGTCCAGGCGATGCGCAGCCGGAATGTGAAGCTCGATCTCGTCGCTTCGCCCGCGAAGGTAGAGGAATATTACAAGGCCCACCGGGACGAGTTCACCAGCAAAGGAACAGGTCAAACTGCGCCTGATCATGATCCCGAGTCACGCCAGCGATGGCGAAGCGGCAGCGCAGAAAGCAATGGCCCAGGAAATTTTCAGCAAGCTAAATCACGGCGCTGAATTCGAACGCATGGCGCAACTCTATTCCGAGGACAGCACTCGCGAGAACGGCGGCGATTGGGGTTGGGTCGATCGCAAGACGCTGGCCGCACCGCTCGAGAAAGCCGCGTTCGCACTCAACACGGGCAAGATCAGCAACATCATCGAGTTCAGCGGCAACTACTACATTCTTAAAGTCGAAGACAGACACGGCGGCGAAACCCGATCGCTCGAACAAGCGCGTGCGGATATCGAAAAGAAACTGATCCACGATGAGGCCCAGACGCTTCAGGAGAAGTGGCTCGCCAGTCTCCGCTCCAAGGCTTACATCAAGACGTTCTGATACGTTTGTCTGTTAGGTAGGGGCGATTGACCTCAATCGCCTCGTTTGTCGAAGATGCGCCATGCGACCGCGCATTGGAATCACGCTCGGTGATTGCGCCGGCATTGGACCGGAGATCGTCGATCTTGCTCTGAAATCGAAAAAGGTTCCTGATTCGGCGGACTACGTCGTCATCGGTCGACAGCCGAATTGCAAACCGGGCGCGTCCACGATTGAAACGGCGCGGGCCGCGGCCGCTGCGCTTGAAGAAGCCGTCACTCGCGCGCGACGCGGCGAGCTTCACGCGGTTGTCACCGCACCGATTCACAAGGCGCGCATGTACGAAGCGGGATTTAAGTTTCCCGGCCAGACCGAATTTTTCGCCGAACGCTGCGGCGTAAAGAACTTCGCCATGTGTCTTGACCGGCGGCAAACTCACCGTTGCGCTCGTTACATCACATATTCCGCTCGCGAAAGTTCCCAGCGCGCTCAAACAATCCGAAATCGTCCGCGTTGGTTTGCTCCTCGCCGATTTCCTGCAGCGCCGAGCGGCCAGTTGCAACTTGAATGCAATAAGCATTCAAGACACGAAACCGTCAAGAGAAACTTGAATGCATTATGCATTCAAGTTCGTATCGCCGTTTGTGGACTGAATCCGCACGCCGGCGAATCGGGTAAGATCGGCCGCGAAGAAATCGAAATCATCGAGCCGGCGATTTCTGATCTGAACTCTCAACAATCAACTATCAACCAGCAACCAGCCGCCTTTAGCGGCCCACATTCGCCGGACACGGTCTTTCATCGCGCGGTCGAAGGCGAGTTCGACGCTGTGCTTTGCATGTATCACGATCAAGGCCTGATTCCGCTCAAGCTCCACGCATTTCATAACGGTGTGAACACAACGCTCGGTTTGCCGTTCCCGCGCACGAGTCCGGATCACGGCACTGCGTTCGAGATCGCCGGCAAAGGAATCGCGCGGCCCGACAGCATGATCGCCGCGATTAACCTGGCTGTGGAATTATCGGATAAACAGAAGACAACGAAGGAAACAAAAAAGAGTTGATTTGCGTGAAAACAAAATCTTCGCTGACTTCGTTGCCTTTTGTTAAATGCCGGTCTGGATCGGAGTTCCTGCTTTCCTGATTAATAAAACCTTTTCCTAGTTTCCTGTTTTCCTGACTAGTTTTTCTTCCGAATGAACGCGCCCGTCGCCAAATACGCTTCCGTTTTCAACATCGGGCTTCAGAACACGTTCGTTTACCGCTGGAATTATTTTTTGCGCGCGGCTTTCGGATTAATCCCGCTCGCCGGCACAGTTTTTCTCTGGAGCGCAGTCTTCAAAGAACGCGGCAGCGGTCTGCACGGCTACAACTACGGCTCGATGATTTATTATTACCTGCTCACGATCCTGGTCAGCAATCTGGTCACGCCAACCGAGGACGAATGGCAAATCGCCGCCGACATTCGCGAAGGCCAGATCAACGCACTCCTGACCAAGCCGATGAGTTATCTCACGTATCGGTTCAGTATTTTTTGCAGCGGACGGCTCGTTTACACCTTCGTCACCCTGCCGCCGATCGCGCTGATTTTTCTCTATTTCCACAACTACGTGACGCTTCCGCACGATCCGCTCACTTACATGCTCGCCGTCGTGTCGACGTTGATGGCGGCGTTCATTCAATTCTTCATCACCTACTCGCTCGCGATGATGGCGTTCTGGATTTTGGAGATCACCACTTTCGTGTTCATCGTTTACTCATTCGAATATTTCCTTGGCGGCCAGATGTTCCCCATCGACATCATGCCGGCCGGAGTTCAGGCGGCGTTGAAATGGATGCCGTTCTATTACGAGCTGTTTTGTCCGGTCGCGATTTTTCTCGGACGCTTGAAAGGCGCCGAACTCTGGCAAGCCCTCGCGATCCAAACCGGATGGCTCTTTCTCACCTGGTCAATCGCGCGAATGATGTGGCACCGCGGCCTGCGGCATTATCAAGCGGTCGGCGGATAACAAGACTGGTAAGCGCGGTTCACCGAACCGCCCGCGGGCGATTGAGGTCAATCGCCACTACCTTTGTCATGTTGAGCGCAGAGTCGAAACATCTCTGGATGTTTCTGATCTGATTGAGCTCACTACGACGGAAATACTTAGAGATTCCTCCACTTCGGTCGGAATGACAGAGAAAGGTTGTAGCGGCGTTTGCTCTCAAACGCCGAACTAAATAGACAGGCGCTTGGCACAAGCGCCTCTACAACCTATCCCGCTGCGACGCTAGTCACTTCTGATCGGAGACAGTCAACGTGTACGCGCCAATTTCTTCGAGCTCAGCGTCAGTCTTTACGAATCTGAGCCGGCGAAAAATCCTGTGTGGCTTCGATCATTTCGTGATCGCGACAATCAATCCGCGCCGTGCGTTCGCCATGCTTTGTTTTTCGATCCGTTCTAAGACGCGGAGCGGATGCATTCTCAGCAGTCAGAATCTCCTGTCGGCACATATCGATCAACTAAAAACCCGAGTGACCTCGTGAGCTTTTCGTAGTCGAGGTCTTTTAACCCACGAGCAGAGACTATTTCGACGTCGGTAAACCAGCCGCTTTCCAGGCTCTGAGGCCGCCGGCCATGGAACGGACATTTTTGTAGCCCATCTTTTGCAAACTTTCGGCTGCGAGCGCGGATCGTCCGCCGCCGCCGCAATGACAAATGATCGTGGTGTTGCGATCGGGAAATTTTTCTTCGACTTCGAATTCGATCGTTCCGCGGCTCATGTGAATCGCATCGGGAATGTGCGATTCGTCGAATTCATCTTTCTCGCGAACATCGACAATCACCGCGTCGCTGCTCTTTGCTTTCTGCCGCGGCGTCGGTCGGCGAAATTTCGGTGATTTTCTTTTTCGCGTCCGCGACTAAGTCCTGGAAGCCCTTGTGTTCAGCCATAGTCAGAATCTAACCGCGGATTACGCGGATAAAACGGATAATTCAGAAACAGAAATCAGCGATATCCACGTCTTCAGCGGTTCACCTTCTTACTCGTAGCGCAGCGCTTCGATCGGATCGAGGGCAGCGGCTTTGCGCGCGGGATAAAAGCCGAAGAAGATTCCGACCGCGGCGCTGAACAAGAAAGCGATGACGATCGAGCTGATCGAAATGAGCGTCGGCCAGTGCGCGTAACTGGAGAGAATCTGTGAGGCGCCGATCCCGAAAATAATTCCGATCACGCCACCGACCGAACTCAGCGTCACGGCCTCGATGAGAAATTGGGTGAGAATGTCGCTGCCGTGCGCACCGACCGCCATGCGCGTGCCGATCTCGCGCGTGCGCTCGGTCACGCTCACGAGCATGATGTTCATGATCCCGATTCCGCCGACCACGAGCGAAACGCCGGCGATTGAGCCGAGCAGCACCGTCATGACTGGCCGTTGTTGCAGTCGCGGCGTCAGCGATTTCCTGTTGATTGCGCACCGTAAAATCGTCGTCGCGTCCGGGCCGAATGTTATGGCGTTGCCGCAGCAGCGCGATGATCTGCTGTTGGGCAGCGTTGATTTCGCCGCCTTGACCGACTTGCACGTTAATGTTGCGCAATGTCGTCCCGCCGATCACGCGTTTCATCGCGCTGGTGTAAGGCATGATCACGATGTCGTCCTGATCGACGCCTTGTGTGCTCAAACCTTTCGGCGTCAACACGCCCAGGATTGTGAACGGCACATTCTTGATCCGCAAAACTTGTCCGACCGGACTGTCGTTGCCGAAAATTTGCGACGCAGTTGTTTTGCCAATCACGCAAACCTTGTTCGAGCTGCGCACGTCTTGATCAGTGAACGGCGCGCCATCGGCCAGCGGCCATTGTCGAATGTCCAGGTAATCAGCCGACTCACCGTAGATTCGCGTGAACCAATTTTGATTTCCGGCCGCAACCTGCGTGGTTGAAACAACCTCTTCGCTCACCGCGACAATGCCCGGCACCTCGCGGCGGATCGCCTCCGCATCTTCGATTTTCAAAGTGCCGGCGCCGCCCCAACCGGTCCGGATCCCGCTCGAGGTTGTGCTGCCGGAGAAAATCAGGATCACGTTTTGCCCGAGGCTCGCGATCTGGGCTTCGACCTGTGCTTTCGCGCCGTTGCCAATGCCGACCATCGCGATGACGGCCGCGACGCCGATGATGATGCCGAGCGCGGTCAGCACCGAACGCATTTTATTCCGGCGCAGAGCGCGCAACGCGATGTTGAGGGTCGATCCGATCTTCATTTGCAGCGGCGCTCTATGAAAGTCGGACGAACAATGCGGCGGTCACAGACCGCCGCTACAGTTTCCGCGTCACGCATTGTCATCGGTTATAGATGGTAACTCCTTCAACTCGGTCGCGGCATTCGACCGCTGCGTCACGTTAAAATCCCTCAAAATCAATCCGTCGCGCATAATGACATTGCGACGAGCGAATGCGGCAATGTCCTGTTCATGGGTAACCATGATGATAGTGATTCCGCGATCGTTGAGCTGTTGGAAGATTCCCATGATCTCGACACTGGTGCGGCTGTCGAGATTTCCAGTCGGTTCGTCGGCAAGCACGACTTCGGGATCGTTCACCAGAGCGCGCGCAATCGCGACACGCTGCTGCTGGCCGCCGGACAGCTGACTCGGGTGGTGATCTTCGCGACCACCTAAACCGACTGAAGCCAAGACCGCGTCCGCCTTTTCGTGCAGCTGCGCGTTGGTCAGGCTGCGCGTGCCGTAGAGCAACGGCAGCTCCACATTTTCGCGCGCGGACGTTCGCGGGAGCAAATTGAAACTTTGAAAAACGAAACCGAGTTTGCGATTGCGGATGTCCGCGAGCTGATCGCGATCGAGCACCGAGACATCGGCGTCATCCAAAACATACCGACCTGATGTTGGGCGATCGAGACAACCGAGAATGTTCATGAGGGTTGATTTGCCCGAGCCGCTCGATCCCATGAGCGCGACGAATTCACCGCGCTGAATTTCGAGCGAAACGCCGCGCACTGCATGAACATCGACATCGCCGGTGTGATACGTCTTGTGAACGTCCGCCAGTTTGATGACTTCTCCGTTAGTCATGGGTGGATCGCGATCTCCGATGGAGGGACGTGCTCCGTCACGTCCACAAAATCGATTGGACGACACGGAGGTCGTCCCTCCAAAAGATTTGTCATGGAAATCTGCGCGCGCCGCTAAACGGATTCGTTCCGGGCGAAGCAGCTGCGCTTGGCGCCGTCAGTTGCGCCGTGACAACGCTATCGCCCTCCTTCAAACCTTCGGTGACTTCGGTCACAATGCCGTCGCTGATTCCGGTTTTGATTTGGACAGGTTTCGGCCGGCCAAATGACAAAATGTAAACCGTGCGGTCGGCTCGACGTTCGCGCGCTCCGGTTGGCCGCTGACCGCCAGCGCCGGGCGAAGATGCCGGTCGCGGTTGTGGCGCAGGCGCGGCTGCTGCATCCGCGGGACGATAACGCAGGGCGGCGTTTTTGATCTGAAGCACGTTGTCTTTGTGCGCGATGATGATTGAAACATTCGCGGTCATCCCCGGCTTCAATTTCAGGTCCTTGTTGTCCACGCCGATGACCGTGTCGTAGGTCACCACGTTCTGGACGGTGATCGGCGCGTTGCGCACCTGCACCACTTTTCCGTGAAACGTGCGCGTCGGAAACGCGTCCACCGTGAAATCGACATCCTGCCCAACCTCAATCGCGCCGACATCGGCCTCGGCCACGTTCGAATCGATCTGCATTTTCGCGAGATCGTTCGCAATCTGAAAAATTACCGGCGCCTGCAAACTCGCGGCAACGGTTTGGCCGACATCGACGTTGCGCGAAATCACTACGCCATCGATCGGCGAGGTGATCGTGCAGTGGTCGAGATCGGCCTTCGCTTTATCGAGCGCACCTTGCTTGATCTTCACGGTTGCCTCGGCCTGATGCAGGCTCGCCATGGCCGAATCGAGATCCTGCTGCGCGGAATTTTTTTGCGCGAAAAGCTTTTGGATTCGATCTGCATTCAGTTTCGCCAACTCCAGCGCGGCTTGCGTGCTGGCGAGATCGCCTTCGGCTTGGGTGACTGCCGCTTGGAACAACATCGGATCGATCTGCGCCACGGTCTGTCCAGCTTTCACTTCGGAATTAAAATCGGCGAACAGCTTGGCGATGTTTCCCGAGACCTGGCTGCCGACCTGCACGTTAACCACCGGATTCAAAGTCCCGGTTGCGGTGACAAGTTGCGTGATCGGTCCGCGCGTGACGGTCGCTGCTTGATACGACGCCGAGCCGCTCGACGTGCATCGCCGCATTACGAATAAAACGACGAGCAGCGCTACAATAATGACTCCGACGGGCAGAAGCCGCTTCATGAGTAGGATTTGACTTGAGGTAAAACTGAAATGACAGGGAACCGTGGTCCGACGTTACATCGAAATCTACTCCATCATGCTCCGGAACTCGCTCATTCGCGAGATGAGTTTCAAGGCGAACTTTCTGCTTTGGATGCTGGTGGAAGTGCTGTGGTTCGTCGGGCAGATCGTTTTTTTCTCCATCATCTTCGGCAATGTCGACCGCATCGGCGATTGGACAAAATGGGAAGTGGTCCTGCTCGTCGGCACGCACCAAATGATCTCGCAGCTTTTCCAGGCGTTCTTTTTCGTCAACGTCGCCACCATTCCTGAACTGGTGCGGACTGGAAAGCTCGACTCTCTCCTCGTCTTGCCGATCGACAGCCAATTTGCCGTTTCCACGAAACAATTCGGACTCGACAGCGTCGTAAACGCGGCGGTCGGCGGCATGGTGGTCGGCGTTTCGCTGTCGAAACTTGGCTACGTGCCAACGACATTGTCGATGGTGCTTTACTTCGTTGCGATTGGCTTCGGCATTGCAGTCCACTATTCGATTATGCTCAGCCTGGCCGCCGTCAGTTTTTGGATCGTGCGCGCGCAGGGTCTGGTCTACGGCTATTTCAATTTCCTGAACATCGCGCGTTACCCGGACTCGATTTATCCGCGCCTGTTCAAGTTCATCTTCAGCTGGATCATTCCGGTGGTTGTGGTTTCGAACGTGCCTGCGCGAGTGCTCGCCAAGTCCTTTGGTCAGCCCTGGGGGCTCATGGCAAAATTGGTGATTGCGTCGACGACCATCGTTTGCCTGTCGCGCGCTTTTTGGTCATTCGCCCTAAAGCGATATTCCAGCGCTAGCTCCTGAATCTCCGGCTAGCAAAGCGATCTCTGCAGGAGTCTGTCGCTGATTCGTGGCTATTCGTGATTAAAACACAATGAACAAACGGCTCTGAAAATCGTCAAATCTTCCCTTGCGATAATCAGGAATCGCTCTTAATTAAGCCTCCGTTTTTTCCGGCGGTCGCCCCGGCGACCGCCTTTTGAACTTTATGGCCACCGCAAAAAAGAAAAAAGTTACCGCTAAGAAAGCTGCCAGGAAGCCGGCACGGAAAATTTCTGCCAAAAAAGCGAGCGCCAGCCCGCGTGAGGCGTTGCTCACCAGGAATAATCACGAGAAAAAGCTGTCACCTTTCATTCGCAAACAGAAGGACAAGCTCCTTCAACTGCGCGATGCCATGGTTGATTCCATGGCCGGCGTTGCGCAGGACACGCTCCGTTCACGCGCGGAAGGCAGTGAAGCGTCCGCATTTGGAATGCACCAGGCGGACGCCGGTTCCGACGCTTACGATCGCGATTTCGCGCTCAGCCTGCTTTCACAGGAACAGGATGCCCTTTATGAGATCGATCAGGCCCTCAAGCGGATCGAGCTCGGCACGTATGGAGTTTGCGAGATGTCGGGTAAACCAATCCCGCACGCGCGTTTGGAAGCGATCCCGTTTGCTCGATTCACCGTTGAATGCCAATCCCAGCTCGAGAAGCAGAGCAAGGCTTCGCGCGTCCGGCAATCGGTCACCTCGCTGTTCGGGCTGACCGAAGACGAAGGCGGCGAAGGCGAAGCCGAAGAATCTGAAGCCACGCCCGCGCCCGAATCGAAGGAGTAACGGACATGGCCCAGGAAATTATCACCCTCGAGTGCACTGAAGCGAAAGCGCTGGGCAAACCGGTATCGCGCTACATGACCACGCGGAACAAGAAGAGCCCGCGCACCCCGAACCGGCTGGAAAAAAAGAAATACAATCCGCATCTGCGTAAGCACACGCTCCATCGCGAAACCAAGTAAATTTCATGCAACCCAAGACCGCCAAACGCCGTTCCGCATTTCGCCGCGCCAACCGGGCCATGCCCCGGCGCCGGATCGACATCTCAATCGAAGCGATCGATTACAAAAACCCCGATCTGCTCAAGAAATTCGTGACCGAGAGCGGCAAAATTCTTCCCCGCCGCGTCACCGGCATGCCGGCGCATCTCCATCGCAAGATCACCCGCGAGATCAAACGCAGCCGCTCCGTGCTGCTGATGAAGTAGCTTAATTCGCGTCCGTGAATTAAATCATCCCGAGCACAGTCGAGGGATCTGTAGCCACGGGCCTGTGGCCCGCCCTCGAAAAACGGCGCATAGCGCCGTGGCTACAATGTTGTCATCCTGAGCGGACGCGAAGGATCTCTGAAGTTGTAGAGGCGCTTGTGCCAAGCGCCTGTCTATTAATTCGGTGCTTGAGAACAAGCACCGCTACAACGCTTTGAACGCTTAAGCATCACGGTCCCCAATAATCGAAGTGGAACGCCATGCCTGGTTTGACTTCGAATTCCATGAAGTAATTGGGATCGCCGCACGCAATTTTGTGAAGACCCGGTTCGATCTGACCCGCAAAATGAATGGCATGGGGCCACTCGCGGCCGTCAATCATGAATACGCCGCAGCCTCCGCCATTATTGTTATCCACAACCAAATATGTTTTTCCATCCGAAGATCGAACCGATTTTCCGCGCAGCTCATGTTTGCTGCACCCACAGAAGGCCAGAAGCAACAGGAGTAACGGAATTGTCGAAACTGCTCTCACGCCTTCCGCGTTTTCTTGCCTTCGTCGATCAATTTCCAGAACTCACGCGTTCCGCCTAGGGCCTGGTCTTCCGAGCCCGGAAGTTTGCTGCGGAAAAGGAAATCGCGAAACGTGTTCTTGTGCAGAACGCGATGAATCGTGATTCCCTCCGGCGTTTGCTCGAAGTAGATCCGGTAATCTTTCGCGCGGTAACGATATAATTTTTTTCCTTCGCGTTCGATAACGCCGAAGTGCTTCGCGTCGAGACGATCGAGATCTTCGGGCAAAATTTGAAACTCGGCGAGCAAATCGAGCTGCATTTTCTTCGGCAAGGCCGACATCTCGGCCGCGCTGAGCTCGTTAAAAATGATTTGGAACATCGTCTAAATTGTCATTCTGAGCGAAGCGAAGAATCTCTGAATCATCTCCGTAGCCTCAAATCCAAAACCAAAGTCAGCGATGTTTCGCTCCGCTCAACATGACAGGAACAGCAAGCGACATCAAACAAACACGCGTTTCACCCGCTGGCCAATCCGAGTCGTGATCTCCCAGGTGATGGTGCCCGCTTTGTCGGCCAGCTCAACGCATGGAATTTCCGCGTCACGTTGGCGCCCCATCAACACAACTTCGTCGCCGTCCTCCACGTCGGGCACGTTCGAAACGTCGATCACCATCAAATCCATCGTCACGCGGCCAAGCAACGGGCATCGCTTGCCGCGAACCAACATTTCCGCGCCGCGATTGGAAAGATGTCGCGGATAACCGTCAGCATAACCGGCAGTCAATGTGGCAACTCGCATTGCGCTCGGGGTGATGAACGTCCGACCGTAACTGATCGAAGCCCCTTTCGGCATATCGCGGATCAACCCGATCCGGGTTTTCCAGGTCATGGCCGGTTTGAGCAGGTTTTGAAACTCGGGCAGAGGCGAAATTCCGTAGAGAACCATTCCCGCGCGCACGATTTCGTCCACTGTTTCGCTAAACGCGAGTGTGCCCGCGCTTTGCAAAACGTGGGCTTTATAAGCTCCCGGAACCGTCGCGCGCATTTGCTGCACGATTTTGCGAAACCGAACCAGCTGATCGCGCGTGTAGTCAGGATCGACATCGGAAACCGGCAGATGCGTTGAAACGCTATGGATGTCGATCTTCGAAAACGCGGCGACGCGTTTGAAGATCTCCACGGCTTCGTTTTCGACTGCGCCCATTCGTCCCATTCCGGTATCGACTTTGAAATTGATCGACGTCTTACCGATGCGATCGAAGGCTGTCGCTTCGTCGAACGTGGAAATTGTCGGAATGAACCCGCGCTCGACGATGGTTGGCATTTCTTCCGGAAGCGAAGGGCCGAGGATGATCACTGGGAGATGAAATTTTTCTCGAAGCGCGAGCGCCTCCTCCAGATTCGCAACCCCGAATAGCTGAACATCGTTCGCGAGGGCTTCAGCGACGCCCATCAATCCGTGGCCGTAGGCGTTCGCTTTCACTACCGCGAGCATCTCAGCCTTACCGATCCGTTCGCGCACGATCTTCGCGTTGTGACGCAATGCACCACGATCGGTCTCAGCCCAGCAACGATAATTCGGCGTCATTTCTTCGGAATCGTAATGTGCGGCTCGCGCAAATACATCGGCTCCAACGGAGGTTGTGAGAAATTCCGCCCCGCCTCTCCCGCGAGGCCGGCCAATACTTTCGCTGAAGGAAAACGAAGCTCGGGACCGCTCGAATTGCGGAAGTTTCTCGGTCGTGAAGATCCGCATCGTGCGTTCGAGCTTATCCAGTTTTTCGCGCAATTCACCTTCGGTCATCAAATCCGGGCCTTCGATCAGATTATTGCCGCGAACTGCGGCGAAGAAAAAGGTCTGACGCCGCGCGTCGCCGATCACGCAATATTCCTTGTCGTCGCAATCGATCGCACAGATCGATGGAAATCCGACAAGGCGCGCTTCTGACGCTGCTTGCAGTCCGATTGCGGCTGAAATTGCGATCCGGGTTCCCGCGTATGAGCCGGGACCGAGTCCAACGATAATTGTGTCAGTCTTTCCAAATCGTTTGCGCACGTCAGACAAATGTTCGAAGAACGGACCGGAATTCTTTCGATCATTCGGCCACTCGCGATCGAATAGAAGATCGCTCGGCGAGGGCGCCGACCGTTGCGCGCGAGGGCGCGTGCGCTCCCCAGAATCGAGCAACGCGAGACTTCCTTGCGCACTGGAAAGTTCGAGGGCAAGAATTTTCATTTGGTATGACTTGAGGACCTCAACGGAATTCTCCACAGACAATAGCCCAGCGTTTTAGCGCCGGGCAATCGCGCCTCACTATTCAGTTCGAGTCCCGTTAGGGACGGCAGAACCTTTCTTTCGTCCTATCCGGACTCGATGTTTATAGCATTTCTAATCCCAGCGCTGAAGCGCTGGGCTATTTTCGGAAATACCAGTGCGAGAATTTTTATCGTAACTCAGGCGGCCCGCCTGAATTTTGGAGCAGGCTGGCAGCCTGTTTTACGGCGATTGTAATCGCGCGTTGCGTCTCAGATTTCGTTTCAAACGAGATCCAGCGAGCGGTTTTCGGAATCAAGTCCGAAAATCGATCCGCCCATTCGATGACCGACACGCCGTCGCCAAAAAAATATTCATCCAGCCCGAGCCGCTCGGCCGAGTGACGATCCTCAAGTCGAAAAAAATCGAAGTGATAAATCGGCAGGCGTCCGCCGGAATACTCGTGAATCAGCGTGAACGTTGGACTGGTAGCAGTTGTTTTCGCCCCGAAGCCCGCGACCAAGCCTTTCACGAACTGGGTTTTGCCACTACCGAGCTCGCCCGACAGCGCGAGAACGTCACCGGCTTTCACAGTCCTCGCGATCTGGCACCCGAACGATTCGGTTTCGTCCGGGCTATTGGAAATGAACGTAGCCACGAGGAAGAAGTTGGGAGTTGAGGAGTCGAGAGTTGAGAGAAGCAACCGATGCGCGTCAGCTGAACTCTGGGGAATCTTTTGCGCCAGGCGCGTTGAAGTCGTGCGCGGTCGTGTGGTGAGATTGCGAAAAGGAGTTCGTAATCCTCGCCGTCCGAAACGGCGTTATCGATCGTAGCACCAGCGGCGAGCGGCAATGCGTTCCTGTCGATCTTGAAGCCGACCTTGCTGGCCTTCGCTAACCGCGGGAGATCAGCGCCAAGACCGTCGCTTAAATCCATCATCGCGTGAATGTGAAAATTCTTGGTGAGCCAGCGCGATTCATTGATGCGCGGGACAAATCGCAGATGCTTTCCCCGCAACGAACCGCCAAGGCGTCCAGTAACGAAAAGATCGTCGCCTTTTTTTCCGCCGGCGCGCGAAACCCAGCGACCTCGTTCAACGAAACCCGAAACGCTGACCGAAATGGCAGCCGGTCCGCGCGTAGCGCTGGTTTCGCCACCCACGATCGCGACATCGAATTTCGACGCGGCGCGCTTCAAACTCCGATAGAGCTTCTTGACCCAGGCTGTCGATCTTGTCGCGGGAACAATCAGCGTGATGAGCGCGAACTGTGGAATCCCCGACACCGCGGCGAAATCACTCAGCGGCCGCATCATTGCTTTCCAGCCGACCAACTCGGGATCGGTCGAAGTTCTAAAGTGGATTTTCTCGACCACGCAATCCGTTTTGAGCACGAGGAGGTCTTTCGCTCCGCGAAACGCAACGACCGCGCAATCATCGCCAATGACCTCTCGTGAACCGGGTAGTTCACGCAGCATCAACGCGAGCAGCGCGTTCTCACCGACACTGCTCAGTTTCATTGCTGACTCAGTTCGGGAAACGCGAGAAAGATCAGCTGGGTTCCATTGAAAAGAGCGTGCATCGCCATCGAAACAAGGATCGATCCGCTCCATTCGTAGGCAAGGGTGAAACAACTGCCGAGCACGAACAATGGCGCGGCTGACGGCAAATGAGTATGCGCGGCCGCGAAGATCACAGCGTTGAAAACGAGCCCGACGGCGACGCCGAAGTAACGACGCAGCACGCCGTAAATGAAAAATCGAAAAATGAATTCCTCGGAGATCGGCGCCACGACCACAGCCAAAACAATGATTGTGACTCTCTGTTCGATCGTCCGCGAGTTGGTAAAAAGATCGACAATCTCCTGTTTGCTCGATTCACCGCCGAGAAACGTTTGGGTCAAGCCTTCCGCGAGCAGAATCAACGGGGCCGCTGCGAGCAGCAGCACGATCGCTGTGCTAACCGCGCGTTTCAGGCTGGTCTTGGAAAATCCGGCTATCGTCTCAATGTCGATCCCGCGCACCTTCAAAACCGTCGCGATGAAAAAGACGACGAACAACGTCACCATAAAATTCGCGACCAAATCACGATTGTTTAATTGAACCGGCGAACGTCCAGCGGCGGCCGCGATATTCATCAAAAGAAACAAGATCAGAACCGCAGCCAGGAACGCCTCGAGCAATCCAAATGTCCGGACCGGCGGAGCATCGTTTGCCGGCGTCACTTGTGACTTTCTCGTGCTGATTTGACGGATCAGTGTCAGATAAATCGCGAGCCCGGCGAGAACGAGCAGGCCTACAACAAGATTTGCAAGCGCGCTGGAGAAGGCACTCGAAAGCATTTCGTTCGAGCTATGGAGCGTAAAAGCTCGGCAAAAAATAAGCGCGTCCGGTTTCGAGCTTCGGCACGAGTTGTTTCGGTAACTCGAGCTCGATCTTCGAATCTCCGACCTGGCCGAAAGCACGGAAGAACCGGAAGAGATTAAAAGGCGGCCCGTATTTCACAACGGTTGCATCGGGCGCGTTACCGAGCTGTTTAGCCTTGGCGTAGGCATCTTCAATTTGACCGAGACCGTCGATCAATTTGGCGTTCAAAGCGTCCTTGCCGGAAAGAATTCGGCCGTCGGCAATTGTGTTGCGGAGCATATCGGCCGGCAGACGGCGTTCTCTCGAAACAACGCTGAGAAATTTGTCGTAAGTCTGCATCACGAAACTCTGGATCAGATCGCGTTCTTCAGGAGTCATCGGACGGGCGCCGTTCAAGATGTCTTTGAATTTGCCGCTCTTAAAAACGACGGAGGCCAGTCCGATTTTGTTGAAGAGTTGCTCGTAGTTCAAAGTCTGGATGATCACGCCGATGCTCCCGGTGATTGTCGTTTCGTTGGCCATTAAATATTTCCCGCCACAGGAGACGTAATACCCTCCGGAAGCCGCCAGCGAATCCATGTAGATGACCACCGGTTTTCTCGCGCGCGTTTTTGCGACGGCATTGTAAATTTGGTCAGCGGCTGTGACCTCGCCGCCCGGCGAATCGATTTCCAGGACAATCGCTTTCACACGGTTGTCCTCTCGCGCTTGCTCCAAGGCCAGGCACATGTCGTCGACCATCGTTTCGCTCACGTTTCCGGGAATCGAACCGCTGATCAGGCCACGCATCGTAATCAGCGCGATCCGGTCAGGCACCAGGCGTCCGCCGCGCTGGACCACGATCTCGCGAAACTTCGGCATCGGCTCTTCCAGTCGTACGCCAGTAGCGAAACCGCGGAACGCCACCATCGCCAGGATGAAGTTGACAAACACGCTGATGCAGAGCGCCACGAACAAAAAAATACTGAGACAGCCAAGTTTGCGATCAGCCATAGGAGTGCGGGCTTGAAACTGGCGGAGAACCACCGTGGGCACAAGCGGTTTTCAACAGGCGTAAAGGGGGTCGCAAACGCGTTACCAGAATGTTACGTGCCGGGTTTTGCCAGCGGTAGATGGGCGCTCTACGGTTTGCTGGCAAGGAAGCTGCTCGGGGATATGGAGAATATAGGAAATTCCCAAGATTATATGAATAGCAGCGGACATCTTCCAGTCAGCGAAACAGCCGCCAGACGTGTTAAGAAAGTCAAAGGGCATAAACGCTCCAAGGGTCGCGGGCGCAATGGGAAGACCGGCGCGCAGGCTCGTCATGAATACGACACGAACATGGCCGCGGCCGGAACACTCACCCGGACCAAGGCGCTGCTACTGGCCGCGCTTCGAGTTTGGGAGCTTAAACACCGCGTCCAAGATCGGGAACCCTAACGCGAAGGCAGAGCGTTCCAACGCTTCAACTTTTCGGTTCCACTTTGACGTAAATTTCAGGCGGGGCGGTCGGAAAGTATTTTAAGAGCGCCGGACAAAGCCAGCCCTCCATTTTGAACTCGTTGCTGTAATACCAGTTCCCGCCGGATTCTTCACGTCGCCATTCGAGTTTGAAATCTGACCCGGGAAACTGTCGCGCGCTGAAGACCGCGCGAAATCCTTTCTCGGCGTCTGGAATTTTCGCCACCGCTTTGTCAATCATTGTATCGATGCCGGCAATAAATGGCTCGCGAAATAAACCGGTGGCCGGATCATCAAACACCCACGCCCCTTGATATTTGTAAGGCGCGATGACCATCAGCGCGTTCATGTCACGAACCGTTCGCGTTTGTTGCGCCGGATGCAACTTCGCGAAGGCGACGAACGCGCCAACGGCCACAAGCACAATTCCAAGGGAAATCCAGATCGAGAACTTCTCCATTTCTATCATTAGACATCTCCGCCCGGCTTTCATTCAGGACGAAAATCGGTAATATTCCCGGCAATTTTGCGCCCGTAGCTCAGCTGGATAGAGCAACGGATTTCTAATTGCCTAACGAGTGTTTGCGTAGCTTTTCAATGCGTCGCATTGCGTGCGAATCATAGGACAGCCTAACGAATTGGGTTTGCAGCGCGTTGCGCAGAATTGTGTGATTTTGCGGAAAAAAAGTTTCAGACCGTAGAAGACGACCGTGAATCACTTTGCTCGGCTTAACCACTGAAATTGCTTTACTAAGAGCCGTTTTTTCGCCATCTCTTCTGACTTGTTAGTGTTTCAGCCGGTGGGCCTGCCAATCGGCAGGCCCGCTGTGCTCTGCCGCCCCCGCATAAGCAATCTAAAACTTGGCCGCAAGCACCCAGTCGCGCCACGGCACCTGATAGACCAGTATAGCCACGAAACAAATCACATAACCGGTCGCCATTTGGGGAAATTTCTCCTTCGCCAAAGTGAAGCCCATCACCCCCAGGATCCAGCCAAAACCGAAAACCGGAGCCGGAATATAAGTCGTGAAGATGAAGAACAGGAGAAGGATATGTGCGAGCACGTCCGTCACTGGCCGCCGGATCAGCAACAGCGAACCGATGACTAATTGAAGTGACAGATCCCACCACGTGAGAACCAACGCCGCGACGCGTGCCCGCTCCGAGCCCGGGATTTGCAGCTCGTTTCCCTCGACTTGGGCAAACGGACTTCGAAGTAATGCGATTCGCTTTTGCACTGCGTCCGGCACTGAAGGGTCGATCCCGATTAGTTTACCGAACGCGGTGAATCGCGAATCGACGTAGAGAAAATGCTCAAACATCTCGCCCGACCGATAACTGGACGAAGAGAGTTTCTGTGCACTCGCAGCAAGGAAGATAAAACAGAGAAAGAACCGGGCGTTGAACACCAGCGTTCGTCGCTGCTGCTTTGGATCAGCAAAAAGATGGGCGATAAACAGAACCCAGAGCCAGTAAACCAGCAGGTACTTATGATTATCGGCCCCTTCCCAGTCGAGAACGATGACGACAGTTCCGGCAAGCGACAGTGCCAGCCAGAACTCCGCGGTGCGGATGGAGCGAGGATGCAGCACAAAAACGAGGAAACAGATTCGCGTTACTGTCTGGAAGACCCAGTGTTCGAAACCAAAGATCACCGCCAGCACCAGCGTGAGCAGGCTTGCGGCCTCAAGCAGATCGAGACCGTGCATGAATTCAACGAGTGCGTGGAACAGGGAAGCGCCGGGAAAACGTGCAGCGCTATTGGCGGATGAAGCACGATGCCCTGTCGCGGCAACGGGCACTTCGTTCTCCGATGGGCCGGTCATGACTTTGTTTGGTCCGCCGCCGGCTGGATCTCTTCCGGCTTGAAGACAAATGTTTCAACCAAAGCAGCGTGGGCAAGCTTCGTCACCGGACTGTAGGCGATCTTCCAGAATTGAATCTGCATGCCCCAGTTCTGTTCTTGCTCGCCAGACTTTCGTCCGTACGGCACCATGAGATAAAATGACTCCGCCGCGGTCCCGACAGGGTCGCCTTTCGCGTCGAACAGCGCCACCGGCAGTCGCTGGTGGGTAGCAGTCCAGTTCTCTTGTGCGAGCTGTCTCGCGGCTCGAAGGAAGTTTTTGCGAACCGGATAATCGAGAGCGCGGGCCAGCAAATCCGCCTGTTCAGGGGAGAACTGGGTCAGCGGGTTGCGTCTGCCGTCAGGTGCAACCACAAATACCTTCGCATAACGGTTTTGCAGCCCATCGGCGCCGGCAAACATCCCCATGCCGCCGCCCTTCCAGGTCGAGAGATCGTGCGTGCTGCTGAGATAGATGTGCCGCCCGAGAATGATCAATGACATGACCGGGACGCACAGCATGAGCGCCCATTGCCAAAATGGTGACGCCTGAGATAAACGCGGAATTTTAGATAGCCGCATATTATGCGTTATCGTGTTTGATCTATCCTGATTGTTGAATTGCAACCAGACTTGTCGATCTCTGTTTCAGAGGGCGTCGTCGCGCGAATTCCGCGCTAAAAAAAGCAGCCGGGCACACGGCCCGGCTGCCCACAATGACTTTCTTGAGCGACGTCTAGAACTTGTAGTTGAGACCGGCACGCACATTCCAGTCTTCGTTTTGGAAGCTCGCGCGAAAAGTCTCGTGCTCCCCTTCGCCGAAGTTGGTGGTGAAGCTGCCGGTGCTCTCAGGATATTCGTAATAGAGACCCTCCATACGCGCGCTCCAGTGGCAATTAAACATGTATTCGGCGCCCACGCCGAACACAAAGCCAGCCTGCCAATCATCTCCTGTCGCAGTGAAGGGATTTCCCGGGCTCGGACCTTCCTCAGTTATCCATTTATCGTTTGAGTGCGAGAAAGCCACACCGCCGGTGGCGTAGATGAGCGCTTTATCGACCGCGACGCCGGCACGCGCGCGCAAGCTCCCCTGAAAATCGACGTCGGCTTTATACTGCAGATGGCCGGCGTCTCCTGTGTCTGCTAAATCCGTGTGAGTACGCTCGGTGTTGAGATAGTCGGCGTCAGCCTCAATTCCGAAAACGAATGATCCCATTTGCCAATTGTATCCCATTTGGCCGCCGGCAGCGACGTTGGTGTCCTCGATCGTGTTGGTGAAGGGATCAAACCAATCATCCAAGTCGGTGATGTTGGTGTGGAGACCGGCCACTCCGACGTTAAGACCGATGTAAAAGCCGCTCCAATCACACGAAGGCGGAGCAGGCATGACATTTTTTTCAACCGGAGCCGGACCTCCAAAGCTCGACGCTCCAATAAGAATTGCAGCGACCACAGCAAACGATGGCAACAAATATTTGATTAAGGATTTGTTCATAACGCGCGGAGACTGTCGGTTCGGGGCGGGAGCGTCAAGCAAAAATTCCGTGGGTCCAGCCGCCCCCGGCCCCGCCCGGCATGTGCCGCCAGACAGAACTGGCGGTATTTTCAGAGTACTCTCGGATCAAAGCCGGCACCTGATTTTAGGGGCTACCGTTCGGGTGCACCCACCCTTAATTCCCGAAACAACAATCCTGCCGAAGTCACGTTCACGCCGTCGTCGGGAAAACAATCACGTCAGCCTGCTTCGTCATTGCTAGCCTGAAGCTTACCCGCTGCGCCTGAGCAATGCGCATCACGCATCACGACTTGCGGCATTTGTTCGCGACGCGCTGCATCCAAAGCGACTTCTAAACCTCTTTGCCGCCTGCAAAGGCTTCTGGCATAATAGGCGCCGGACTTATGCCGTAGGAGATGCGCCCGTAGCTCAGCCGGATAGAGCAACGGATTTCTAATCCGTAGGTCGGGTGTTCGAGTCACCCCGGGCGCGCTTTTGTCGGCGTGATCAGTAACCTATTGAACAGTGATCAGGCCCTATACTTTACTAACCACAGGTCGATCACCGATCACCATCGGTGAAACGCCGGATGACCTTCTTTGACCGCGACGAAAACGCCGCGGCAAGTCGCGCAAACTTTTCCGCCGGCGCTCAGCGTTCCTTCAATCGTCGCGCGATCTCCGCTTAGATCGACAACGTGCGCGGAAAGCGAAATTGGACCGTTGGTCGGCGTCGGCCGCAGCAAGCTTGATCGAATATTCGGCCGTCACGGTGCACGGCGGATGATCCGCGCCGGCGTTTTTCATCAAATGATAGGCCGCTGTCCAGTTGCAGTGGCAATCGAGCAAGGTGCCGATGATTCCGCCGTTCAGAACTCCGGGGAACGCTTCGTATTTCGGTTGCGGCTTCCATTCCGCGACGACCTCGCCGTTTTTCGGAAAACTGCGAATGCGCAATCCTTCGGAGTTCGCCGGGCCGCAACCCCAGCAGGAATTCTCCGGCGCGTATCTTTCCTGAAGCGATTGTTCCATTGTAGCGGCGCTCTGTCGAGCGCCGAACGAATAATCGGCAGTCGCAGACCGCCGCTAGAGGTTTATGATTAGCTCGGCGGACCGGGATATTTTCGCAGCTTTGGTCCGACGTAAAGCGAGCGCGGCCGGATCAACCGGTTGTGATCGTGTTGCTCGACAACGTGCGCGCACCAACCGGCGACGCGCGACGCGGCGAACAGCGGCGTGTTCAGTTCGGGTTTGAATCCGAGCATCCAAAACACCGGCGCAGCGTAAAGATCGACATTCGCACAAAGACCTTTCTCGCGATCCATCACTTCTTCGAGCTTCTCGCAAATCGGTACCCAGTTTTCTTTGCCGGTGCGTTTGCCGAGGTCGCGCGCAATTTCGCGCATGACCGGCACGCGCGAATCGCCCTTTTTATAAACGCGATGACCGAAGCCCATGATCTTCGCCTTGGCCGCGAGTTGTTTCTTCAACCACGCTTCGGCGCGATCCGGCGTTCCGATTTCCTCGAGCATCTTCATCGATTCCTCGTTCGCGCCGCCGTGCAACGGCCCTTTGAGTGTGCCGCAGGCAGACGTAACCGCCGCGTAAATGTCGGCCAGCGTCGATGCCGTCACGCGCGCCGCGAACGTCGACGCGTTGAATTCGTGGTCGGCATAGAGATTGAAAATCGTGTCCATCATCCGCGTTTTCCAATCCTTCGGGCACTTTGCCGTTCAGCTTGTAAAAGAAATTGGCCGCCTGGCTCAGCTCCGGTTTTTCCGGCAACAGGTTTTTGCCCTGGGCAATCCGACAACCGTCGGTGATCAACGTCATCACCTTGCGCGATCAAGCCGGATCGATTTGCGGATGTTCGCGTCGTGCGAATGATCGTTCAGATCCTTGTCGAACGGCGCCAAGCATCGACACGCCGGTGCGAAGCATGTCCATCGGATGCGTGTTCTTCGGCAACAGCCGCATCATCTCGCTCGACTTGCTTCGGCAATGCCCGCTCGGACGCGATTTGTTGTTTAAATTCCCTGAGCTGCTTGGCATTGGGCAGTTCGCCATTCAGCAGCAAATACGCGACCTCCTCGAACGTCGCTTTGTCGCCCATCTCGTGAATGTCGTAGCCGCGATACATCAGGCCCTGCGTTCGGATCGACCCAGCAGATCGCCGTTTCGCCCGCAATCACGCCGGCCAGCCCCGGGCTATACTGTGGTTTGGCTTCAGTGCTCATTTCTTCGGTCACGTTAACAACGATACGCGATTCGACAAATGCTCAGTCGCGAAAACCTTTCCATTCCTCCGCCGCCGGATCGTAGTCGAGCAGGTCGTAAAGTTCCTGTCGCGTCTGCATTTGGTCGAGCCAATCGTTTTGCGTCCCGCCTTTTTTGAGCGCGGCGAAGAATTTCGCGGTCGTTTTCATCGAAATCCGAAACGCGCTCTGCGGAAAAATGATCATTCGATAACCGAAGTCCGCGAGCTGCTCGAAAGGTCAGCAGCGGGCTCTTGCCGAACTCGGTCATGTTCGCCATCAACGGAAAATCGATTTCTTTGGCGAAATCGCGGAACTCCTCGGCGCTTTGCAACGCTTCGGGAAAAATCGCGTCCGCGCCTGCGGCCAGATATTCCCCGGCCCGCTAAACCGCGCTGATCGAAACCTTCGACCGCCCGCGCGTCGGTTCGGGCGATGATCAGAAAATCCTTGTCGCCGCGCGCGGCAACCGCCGCTTTGATTCGAGCAACCATCATCTCGAGCATCGACAATCGTTTTGCCGGCGAGATGTCCGCAGCGTTTCGGAAATTCCTGATCTTCGATGTGACAGCCGGCCAGTCCGGCTTTTTCCAGTTCGCGAATTGTTCGGGCAACTTCTTCGCCTTCGCCGAAACCAGTGTCCGCATCGACGATCGCGGGAATCCGCACCGCATGCGCGACGTAACCGGCGAGCCGGACAACTTCGTCGCGTCCACAACAAACCGATGTCCGGCACGCCGGCGGTTGAGTTCGCCATTCCCGCGCCGCTAACGTAAACCGCGTCGAATCCCGCCTGCTCAACTTGCCGCGCCATCGACGCATTCGGCACGCCCGGCATCATCACCGCGCCCTGCGCGATCAGATTCGCGCAGCCTCTTGCGTCTTACTCTTGCTCATTTCATCACGCAGGCCGCCAACAAGCTCGTCGACAGCGCTTCGCTTCATCCAGTTTCCAGGCAAGATCGACAATCTTCTTCGCGCGGCGCCTCGCCCAACGCCGGAACAACCAGAGCGTTGAATTTTCCTTCCAATTGTTTGTCGCTCACTGGATTCAGCGCATTACCGAGTGGATAATCGACCCGCTTGGTCAGCTCGCGGCCATCCTGCAGCGTCACGTGCACAATGTTCGCAACCGCTCGTGCATAGAGCGCGCTCAGCTCGGCGTTGCGCTGCACCGTGACGTTCTCAAGAAATTTCCAAATCTTCGGATCCGTGAAACGCTCCGGCTGAAATTGTTTGTCCGTCACTTCGCCGTCGATCAACGCAATGCTCGTGATGTAGGGCAAACTGTGGTCCGCCGTTTCGCGCGTCTCCGGTTTCCATTTCTCCGGCTCGCTTCCGATGATGTCGACCGACGCGTCGTGGCTTTCGATTCGCACCGACTGAATTTTCGCCGGATCGCCGACTTCCTTGCGCAGAAACAACGCCGCCTCGATCGCGCTTTGGCTGTGATATTCCGCCGGCCAGTACTTGATGCTCGTCTTCAAAATCATCGACGCCGGCCCTTTTCCGGGCATCGCCTCCTTTTTCTTGTCGAACACCGTCGGCCACGTCGCCTAACGAAACGCCGAGTTCCTTTTCGAATCCCATTTGTCCTTCGAAAATCGGCGCCGGCCCGGTCATTCCAGCGCGCGCGAGCAGCGCGGCATAAACGCCGTGGCGCGCCGCATTCGCGAACGCGACGCCTTTCCAATGCGAAAGTTCGCCGACGCGCGCTTGCCGAAACGCCGCGCAATTCACGCCGGCAATGTTGATGGCGTGTCGCGTTCGCTCCGGATCGAGCTTCATCAACTTCGCAGCGGCCAGCGCAGTCGAAAACGCGCCGTAAGTCGGATGATCCCATCCTCGCGCGCGAATGCTGGCCGCGTCGCAAAATCGGCATTGCACTTCGTAAGCGATCGCCGCGGCGGTGATCGCTTCCTTACCGCTCGCGCCGACACTTTCGGCAACCGCAAAAACCGCCGCGAGATTATCGCTCGGATGCGCCGGCTCTTTGGAAAGGTAGGTGTCGTTGTAATCGAAATAGCGAATGCAACAGCCGTTCGCGAATGCAGCCCAATCCGGCGGCGCTTTGTGGTTCGTCCCGATGATTGTCGATCCATTCTTCGCCGAAAAATCCGACGCGACTTTGCGCGCGATCGCGCACGGCTCTTCGTTCCAGGCGCCGATCGCGCAGCCGAGCGAATCGATCACGCGCCGTTTCACTTCGTGAACGACGTCCTTGGAAAGATCTTCGAAATTGAGTGAGCACGCGTATTCCGCGAGCTGATGAGCGAGTGTTTTTGTAGCCATGAAATTGAACGTCCAATCTGCCGACGAAAATCAGGTCGGCAAGCGACGTTCTCGCGGTTGCCCTTGCAGTCGAAAACCGCGCACAATCTTTTTCAGATGAACAAAGTTTATCCCAACGCGAAAGCCGCGCTGGACGGCCTGCTGCACGACAACATGACGATCGCCGCGGGCGGGTTCGGACTGTGCGGTATCCCGGAAAATCTGATCGCGGCGCTGCACGACAGCGGCGTCAAAGGTCTCACGATTGTCGGCAACAACGCAGGCGTCGATGACTTCGGCATGGGGGTTCTGCTGCCGGCGCGACAGGTGAAAAAGGTGATGGCCTCGTACGTCGGCGAGAACAAGGAGTTCGAGCGGCAGGTCCTCGCTGGCGAACTGGAACTCGAACTGATTCCGCAAGGCACGCTGGCCGAACGATTGCGCGCCGGCGGCGCGGGAATTCCCGGATTTTACACGCGCACCGGCTTCGCCACGAAACTCACCGAAGGCAAAGAGACGAAAAAATTTGGCGACAGCGATTATGTGCTCGAGCCCGGAATCACCGCCGAAGTGTCGATCGTAAAGCTTGGAAGGGCGATAAATCCGGCAATCTCATTTACCGAGAGACGTCACGAAATTTTAATCCAATGATCGCGACCTGCGGCAAAGTTTGCGTGGCCGAAGTCGAGCAACTCGTCGAGATCGGCGAGCTCGATCCGGATCAGATCCACACGCCGGGAATTTTCGTCGATCGTATCATTCAGGGAGAAAAATACGAAAAGCGGATCGAGTTCCGCACCGTTCAGGGCGCCGATCCAAACAAGAAAACTTCATCGCCGGTTCGCGATTTGATGGCGAAGCGCGCCGCGCAGGAATTGCGCGACGGCTACTACGTCAATCTCGGCATCGGAATTCCGACGCTGGTGGCCAATTACATTCCGAAGGGAATTCACGTCACGCTTCAATCCGAGAACGGCTTGTTAGGCATCGGTCCGTTTCCAAAACCGGGCGAAGAAGATCCCGATCTGATCAACGCCGGCAAGCAAACGATCACGACGATGCCCGGCTCGGCGTTTTTCTCGAGCGCCGATTCGTTCGGACAGATTCGCGGCGGACACATCGATCTCGCGATTCTCGGCGCATTCGAAGTGACCGACAAAGGCGACATCGCGAACTGGATGATTCCCGGGAAAGATGATCAAAGGGCCGGGCGGCGCGATGGACCTGGTCGCCGGCGTGAAACGCGTTGTCGCGGTGCTGGAACACACGTCGAAAGATGGCAGCCCGAAGATTTTGAAGAAATGCACGCTGCCGATCACCGGCCTCGGGGTGGTGAATCTGATCATCACCGACTTGTGCGTGTTCGAAGTGAAAGAAGGCGGCGGCCTCGTTCTCACCGAAATTCATTCCAACGCGACGGTGGACGACATTCGCGCAAAGACCGGCGCGCCGTTCGAAGTCGCGCTGAAGAGTTAACCTCAGTTCGGCATCTCGAAGTAGAAATGATGATGCTTCGCGCAGCCGGGGTTGAATTGCCGCCGGCAGCGCGGACAGACTGATTCGCAAGCGGAGATATTCGTCGAATCGTCAACTGCTGGCCGCAACCGCCGCACAGAACTGCGCGGCGTCACCGAATTCCGCACGTCGGCCAGACTGACGCCGAGTGATCAGCCAGCTTCAGCGTGACATTGATGACACGAAAACCATTTGCCGCAGCACTTGAACTTGATCGCGATGATGTCGTCAGGCCCGCTGATAATGCGCGCAACGCGTTTCCGGATCGACATCGACGCCGATAACTTCGACGCCGTGAATTTTCACGCGTTGCGCTCGCGCGGACAGACCAGCACCAGGATCGACGCCGATGATCCAGCACGCGATCATCATCGCGAACCCGCTTCTGAATGAGCCGCTCTGCTGACTGAGATTACCGAAAATCTTCGGTCCGAAAAATCCGCCGATACTCGCCGTGCAGTTGATGAATCCGACGGCCGCTGCTGCTGCCGCGCTGGTCAGGAATTCGGAAGGCAGCGTAAAGAAAGCTGGGAAGTAAGCGACCGTGCCGATCGCCGATGATGCTGCACAACACCACGAGCAGCGCGTTCGAATGCGGAAGCAAAAACCACGCGCCGAGCGCCGCTGCCGCGGCGAGTTGCGGAACGGCAAAATGCCATCGGCGTTCGCGCAGACGATCAGAGTTCCATCCAACAAACAGCAGTCCGACCGTCGCGGCGGCAAACGGAATCGCGCCGACCCAGCCGATCAGGCGAACATCCGTCCAGCCAGTGAGCCGTTGCAGAATGGTTGGAAACCAAAACCAAAACGCGTAACCGCCGGTGTAAGTGAAAAACAGCGCGGTCGTTAGCATCAACACCGCCGGATGACGAAGCGCCTGCCAGACCGACATTCGCTCCACATGCGCTTTCGCGGCGCGCTCATCTGCGAGCCGTGCGTTGATCCAGTCGCGTTCTGTCGGCGACAAGCCAGCGCGCTTCGTTAGGCCAATCCGGCAGGTAAAAGATTGTCGCGATGCCAAAGATGATTGCGGGCGCACCTTCCATTAGGAAAAGCCAGCGCCAACCGGCGAGATTCAACCAATGCACGCCCAGAATACTGCCGGCAATCGGACCACCGATCATAAAACCGATCGGAATTGCCGCCATGAAACGCGCGATCGCTTTACCGCGATCCTGCGTCGTGAACCAATGCGACAAATAAACGATCACGCCCGGAAAAAATCCCGCTTCGGCCGCGCCGAGCAGAAAACGCGCGGCGTAAAGCTGATGCGGCGTGTGAACAAAAGCGGTCAGCGTCGTCAGCGCACCCCATGTGATCAGCGTTATCGCTAGCAGACAGTCGCGCGCTCCAACGTTCCACCAGCAGCGCTCCCGGAACTTGAAGCGCGAAATATCCGATAAAAAAAATTCCACTCGCGGTGCCGAACACCGAATCGGTCAGCCCGAGATCGCCTTTCATTCCGAGCGTGGCGTAGGCGATGTTGGTGCGGTCGATATAGTTCGCGATGTAAAGCAGAAACAGAAACGGCAGCAGCCGCCACGCAATTCGACTGCGCGCGCTGGATCCGGTTTCCGACTGCAACGATGTCATGACGAAAAGTTTGAGATCGTAATACCCGCCGCGCCGAGTTACAACGCCTCCATGCAATATCGACGCTCGGTCCTTTTTGGGATCGCTTTCGTTTTCAGCATTAGCGTGGTGCAACGCGGAAAATTTCGCCGGCGAATATGCCGATAAAAGTTATCTCAAAGGCACAAGCGTATTTCCAGCTGAGCTTGGAACAAAGTGGAAACGATGTGTCCGTGTTCTTTAGCGCAGGGCACACCGACGGTAGTGGGGCCGCGCCCGAAGCCGATGGGAAAGGCAAGGCTGTTGGCGACAAAGTTCAGTTTACCTGGAGCGACAGTTTTAAGAATTCTGGCAGCGGCACGATCAAAAAGTCGGGAAACGATGTTATCGTCTCACTTAAGACAAGCAAAGTGGCCGACTCGCGCTGTCTTGAATTTTACGGCGCCAACATCCGTTTAAAGCCCGCAGGCAAGAAGTGAGAAATTTTACACCATCGGCCGGAAGCGACCGACGACTTCCTGCAAACGGCCGGTGATCTGGCCTAACGAACAGACTTCGACCGCATCGAGCAACGCCGGGAAACAATTCTTCCCGCTTTCGGCGACCGCCGCGAGTTTGTCGAGCGCGCGCTTCGATTTCTCGGCGTTTTTCTTTTTGAACTTGGCCAGCCGATCGACTTGCAACTGCTGTTTCTTGCGCGGCGTGCGCGCGAGTTTCACTTCCGGCATGTCTTCGTCACTGCCGTTGCGATATTTGTTCGAGCGCGATGATCGGCCGCGTGCCGTCGTAGATTTGTTGTTCGTAACGATGCGCGGCATTTTGAATTTGGCTGCGCTGATAACGTTCCTCCACCGCCGCCAGCACGCCGCCCAGTCGTTCGATCTCGCGGAATTCCTCGAGAATCGCTGCTTCCACCGCGCGCTCGACCGCTTTCATTCCGGGCGAACCGCTCAACATGTTCATGGTGTGCTTAAAGATTCCCGATTCTTCGAGCAGGATCGCCTGACCGTGCGCGGCGAGCCGGATCCATTCTTCGCTCGGCGTGGTGAACGGTTCGTCCGCGCTGTTCGAATGACACGAATTGGTCGCGTTCATGTAGGCGAGCATCAATTCCGCGGCAGTGCGGGTGAGATTATTCTTGAATTCGGCCGCAATCAGCGAACGGCCGCTGGTTTGGGTGTGCAATTTGTAAAGCTGTGCCTTTCGGTCCGGCGCCAAACACGTCTCGCATTCCGATCGCCCAGATCCGTCGCGACACGCGCGCGAGCGCGATGTATTCGACGTCCAGTCCGCAATCGAGAAAGAACGAAAGCCGCGGGCCGAATTGGTCGACCGGGATTCCGCGCGCGGCGAACATTTCCGCGTAGGCAAACCCGTTGGACAGCGTGTAAGCCGCTTGCTGCACCGGCGTCGAGCCGGCTTCGCCGATGTGATAGCCGCTGATCGAGATCGGATACCAACGCGGCATTTCGCGCGTGGTGAACTCGACCATGTCGGTCAGAAAACGCAGCGACGGCTCGATCGGAAAAATCGTTTCGTTCTGCGCCTGGACTTCCTTGAAAATGTCGGCCTGAACCGTGCCGCGCAGTTTCGGAACAACATTCGGACCGAAGCGCCGCTTCGCCGCCGCGATGTACATCGCCATGATAATCGGCGCCGGACCGCTGATCGTCATCGACGCAGAAAAATCGGCCGAGCCGAGATCGAACCCGTCGTAAAGCGGACCATGTCTTCGACGGTGTCGATCGCCACGCCGCCTTCGCCGATTTTTCCGAAAACGCCGTCCGCATCACTATCGATCCCGTAAAGCGTCGGACCGTCGAACGCCGTGCTCAGACGTTTCGAGCGTTGATGTGCGCTGAGAAAATGAAAACGCTCGTTCGTGTCTTCGGCTAACATTAAACCGGAGAACAAACGCGTCGGTTCTTCCGCCTGCGGAATTTTCTTTCCGGCGGTCTTCTTGTTATCGCCGTTTTTCTCGAAGCTCTCGATCTCGCGGATCGGCTCCAAATACATTTCGCGATAGGCGCCGTTTAGATAGGGAAACTCGCCCGGCAATCCTTCCCCGAACAAATAGCGCGCGATTTCGCCGGGCTCGTCGATTTCCGGCAACGCCAAACGCGGCAGCGGAATCCCAGTCGGCGTGCGCGTCGTCGGGATCTTTGCCTTGATATCGTTCCAGCGCCCGACCAGATCGCGGCCGAAATCCTTGTCGGTCCGTGCGCGCTTCACCTCATCGAGAACGAACTGGTTGTATTTTTCGACCGACTCAACGACTTGTCCGAGCTTGCTCATTTCTTCCTCCGTTCCTTCGCGCTTTTTGATTTGCTCGCTGTCTGTGAAATTAAATCGAACAAACGATCCACGCCAGCGTCGCGGTGACGTTTGGCCACAGTGTCGACCAGTCGCTGTTTCCGGCGATTTTGCTCAAGACGTTGCTCGATTTCCGTGTGTGCGGTCTTCGCGCGCTGCAAGATCGCTCTTGTTCACAACCACAATGTCGGCCAGGTCGAGCATGACGATCTTCTGCAATTGCAATCGGCTTCCGTAATCGGGGTTCATCACCAACACGGTTTGATCGACGATTCCGTTTGTCTGAAACGGCATCGCTTCCTGCCCAGTGCCAACTGTTTCGATAATCACGTAGTCGAATCCGGAATTTGCGAGCAACGCCAGGCAACCTTGCGTCGCGGGCGAGAGCCCTCCGGCCTGTCCGCGCGTAGCCATGCTCCTCATGAAAACGCGATCGTCCTGGGAGTTGATCATCGTCGCGCGATCGCCGAGTAGCGCCCCTTCGCCGATCACGCTCGGATCGTGCGACAAAATCGCGACGCGCGATCGTCGATCTTTATTGAGGAACCGCAGCACCAATTCATCGATTAGTGTCGTCTTGCCGGCCCCACCGGGGCCGGTGAAACCGATGACGGATGTTCGATGTTTCTCTTCTGACTTCGGCGTTGGGCGTTGCGCATTGGACGTTCGGCGTTTTCCGCTTTGATATGAGTCTTCGATTTCCGTCAGCTTGTGGGCCAATTCTTGTTCCGCGGATTTTGGCTTAACTCTCTTACCGCGCGGTTTGCTGTATCGGTCGTGAACGAATTTCACCATTTCTTCGAGCGAAGTTCCGGCGAAGAAAATTTCGTCCACGCCTTTGCGTCGCATGATTTTCGCGTCGTCGTGAGTGATCGTGCCGCCGCCGCCGCCGAAGACTTTGATGTCGTCCGCGCCCTTCCTGCGCAGGAGATCGACAACTTCCGCGAAGAATTCGATGTGGCCGCCGTTGTAGCTGGAAATCCCGATCGCCCGCACGTCTTCCTGGATCGCCGCGCGCACGATGTCGGCGACCGGGCGGTGATAGCCGAGATACACAACCTCGATCCCGTGCCGGATGAACTCGAGGTTGATCGTGTTGATGGCGCTATCGTGTCCGTCGCAAATCGGGACAGCGGTTAGGATTCGAATCGGTGAAGCCATTTGAGAGCGAAAAGTCTAACGTTAAACGTTTGACGGGCAATGCGATTCTAGCCTAGTAGCGAGACGGATGAAAAGACCGCAAGCCTTACGAGTAATCGCACTAGCCTGGCTGGTCGCGGGGGTTTTGGATATCACATCTGCTTTCGTGATCGCGACGCTCAAAGGAACTGGATCAATTCGAATGTTGCAGGGAATCGCCAGCGGTCTGCTCGGTCGAAGCTCGTTTGATGGCGGCTTCGCCACCGCTGGATTGGGTCTGGGGATTCATTTTTTCATCGCTCTAGTCGCCGTGTTGGCGTTTTACATCGGCCAGTTGCAAAATCAGTTTTTTGACGCGGCAGCCGATTCTTTCAGGATTGCTTTACGGAATTGTGGTCTACCTTTTCATGTATTGGGTGGTGATTCCGCTCGTTTTCCCAACGACTCACCCTTCGTTATTCGAGAGATGTGACTGCTGTGATCATTCACATGGTTTTGATCGGACTACCGATTGCGCTGATTGTCAGTCGTTTCTCCGAACCATCGTCCGAGACATAAATGAACGATCCACTCGATTTCACCGGTAAAGTCGTTCTCGTGACCGGCAGCTCGCGCGGCATCGGCGCCGAAATGATCAAAGCCTTCGGCGAACGCGGCGCAAGCTGCGTGGTCAATTACTTCACCGATCCGCAGGGGCAAAACAAAGCCGACGCGGAGGGCGTCGCAAAGGAATTGAAGGAACCGCTGCTAATCGACTGCGACGTAACGAAACCGGACCAAGTCGAAGCGATGATGAAGCAAATCCAGGATCGACATGGCGGCCTCGATATTCTCGTGAACAATTCCGGCATCATTCGCGACCGCACGATCAAGAAGATGACGCTCGAAGAATTCGAGAGCATCGTCCGCGTGAATCTGGCGGGCACATTCAATGTGACGCAAAAGGCGATGCCGATTTTGCGAAACGGCGGACGCGTCATCAACATGTCGTCGGTCAGCGGACAGATGGGATTGTTCGGTCAGGCCAATTATTCATCGAGCAAAGCCGCCATCATCGCGCTGACCAAAGTTTCCGCGCGCGAGTTGGCGCGACAGAACATTACGGTCAACGCAATCGCGCCGGGATTCATCGATGTCGGCATGAGCAAAGGAATGCCGGACGAAGTGACGGAGAATTTCAAGAAACAGATTCCGCTCGGCCGACTGGGCGACGTTCAGGAAATTGTCGAATGCCGCGCTATTTCTCGCCTCGCCGATGGCGAGCTACATCACCGGCCACGTGCTGAACGTAAACGGCGGGTTCTACATGGGCTGAGCGCGCGCGTCGTTACTTCAACGACGCAATGTCGATCACGAATCGGTATTTCACGTCGCTCCGCAGCATCCGTTCGTAGGCTTCGTTGATGTAATCGGCATTAATTTTCTCGATATCGCAGGTGATGCCGCGCTCGGCGCAGAAATCGAGCATCTCCTGGGTCTCGGCGATTCCACCGATGAGCGATCCTGCCAGTCGATGCCGCCAGCGAATCAAACTGAAGGCGCCAAGCGGGACCGGTTCCGGCGGGACGCCGACCAGACATAACGTGCCGTCGCGCTTGAGTAGATTGAGATAAGCGTCGAGATCGTGTTTCGCCGAAACGGTGTCGACGATGAAATCAAAGCTCTTGGCCTGCGCATTCATCGCGTCCTCGTCTTTGGAAATGACGACTTCGTGCGCGCCAAGCGTTTCGCGTCGTCGCGTCTTGCCTGGTGACGTCGTGAACAAAATTACGTGAGCGCCAAAGGCATTGGCGAATTTCACCGCCATGTGACCAAGTCCGCCGAGACCGACCACGCCCACTGTTTGACCTTTGCCGACTTTCCAATGCCGCAGCGGCGAATAAGTCGTGATGCCGGCGCACAACAACGGCGCGCGTCGCCGCAAGATCGACATTGTTCCGCAACGCGCAGGACGAAATTTTCATCGACCACAATGTTCGTCGAATAACCACCGTAAGTGACGCCGCCGGTGTGTTCGTCCGGGCTGTTGTAGGTGAACACAACGTCCTCGCAAAATTGCTCGAGGTTTTCATGGCAACTCCGGCAGTCGCGACAGGAATCGACCATGCAGCCGACCGCAGCCAGATCGCCTTCCTTGAATTTCTTCAACCTCGCGACCGACAGCGACAACGCGGCCGACGATTTCATGACCCGGAACGCACGGGTAAGTGGTCGTGCCGCCCCACTCGTCGCGCGCAGTGTGAATGTCCGAGTGACAAACGCCGCAGAACAGGATGTCGATCTTCACGTCGTTCGGCAAAATATCGCGCCGAGTGAATGAAAACGGTTCAAGCGATGATTTCGCGGAAGGAGCCGCGTAGGCTTTTGTTTTCGCAGTCATATAATTGACTCGCAGCCTACATGCCGGATTGCGCGTCGCGAAATTCTTAGTCGAGGGTCTGAACCAATAGCCAAACCGCTGCCGAAAGCACTGCCGCGAAGCACGACAACACCAGCGCCGCGCGGCGCGATTGGCGAACTTTGAATTCCGGTCGCGGGATGTCGTCATGAATGTGGCTGCCCTCGTAAAGCTTCATCAAAACAAAAGCGACGATGAAACCGACGGCAGCCCATTTCAGGGAACCCAAAGTGAGATCAAGCATTCAAAACTAGTGTAACTCCGTGGTTAAAAATGTTCAATTTCCAGCGTTGTCATCCGCCGCCCGACAAATTAGCTTGGCTCGTCGGTTCCTCTTGCTTCGTCCTCCGCTGTCACCTCTCAGCGGCCGCCCTGCACACTGAGTTGACTCGTTGGCTCCCGCCACTCGCTCTCCGCGTTTGACCATCTACTCAGCGGCCGCCCTGCACGCTGAGTTCCCAGCGGTAGCCGTCCGGATCGTGAAACCAGATGCCCATGTTCCGCGAACCTGACGCTTCGGGTCCGATTTCATGACCAGGATCTTCGATATTGACCTTGTGCTTTTTCAAATGGCTCAGCGCCTTTCGTAAGGTCGACATGTTGGGCAAATGAAACGACATGTGATCCAGAGTTTCGGGCGACGATTTCCCTTTGAATAGCGCGATTGTTACATTGTCGTTCCCAATCGCGATTCCATGTTCGAATTCGAACTCTTTACGCAAACCGAGTACCCGTTGAAACCAACGCGCGCTTTTTTTCGGATCGCGCACCGCCAGTCCGAAATGACCCACGACGCCAAGTTTAAACGGTACCTTCATTTTCATATTTCAAAACGAGCCTGAGCATGCCAAAAGAGAACGCATTCGAGCATGATTGCGTTGGCATTAATTTTGTGCGCGGCGATTGCCGTCATGGGAGTGATCACAATCGTCAAACCCGCCCTGGCGCACGAGTTGACGCGTTTGTTCGCGGACAAGACGGGCATGTGGGTCGCAACGGCGATTCGGGCGGTCCTCGCTCTCGGTCTCCTCGCCGCCGCCAGCGATTCGAAAGCGCCAATGTTGTTGCGCCTGCTCGGTTTGCTCATCCTGATCGTGGCGATCGTGATGCCAATCCTGGGTTTGGACCGGCATAGGCGAATGATTGACTGGTGGCTGGCGCGACCGCGGACAGTGCAAATGCTTTGTGGCGCATCCGCCTTCGTGTTCGGGATTGGCTTGATCTATTTGATTCTCTAAAGCGCACGCTTCGAAGGGCGCGAAGACTGAGCATGGGAAATGCTTTTTCCCTTGTATGCCTCTTGCACTCACCTCCACAAAGCCGGGCAAACGGGAATCACGTCCAGACCTGACTCCGGCGTTCGGCTCGGTCTACTCGGTCACCGAGATTAATGCCTACATTGCAATTCGAGATCAGTTGCTCGACGAAGCGGAAAAGCTTCACACAACTGCAAAGATCGCGAGCACCGCGCTGGCCAACGATTTCGTCGAAGGCTGTCTAAAGTCTCCGCGTCCTCCCTACGAAGCTCAATGCTTGCCGGAGAAAGATGCCATCCGCGAACGCAAACGCTGCGAGGCAGTTCGCGTGCGAATCGCGCAACTCCGCAGTTCGGCCGTCTAGCTGACGCCAATTAAAGATCGATTTGGATAACCGCCAGTCCGGCCCGGACTTTAATCCCTGCCCCACAACATCGCGACACTCGTCGTCAGACTGCCGCCCATATTGAAGGTGAGATAACGCTTAGCGTTTGAAATTTGGCGCGCGCCGGCCTGGTCGGTCAGATGTTGATAGGCTTCGACGACTTGTCGAACACCCGTCGCTCCAACCGGATGACCGTCGCCAATTAATCCGCCACCCGGATTCACCGGAATCTCAAACGCGAACTTTCCCTTCATCTTTTCGTTGCGGACTTGCGGCAGCGCAGTCGCGCCGCTCTTCGCTAATTCCGCGCCTTTCCCTGGTTCCGCGAGCCCGAGAATCTCGTAGACCACGACCTCAGTGACCGAAAAACAATCGTGAACGTCGGCGCCATTTAGATCGCGCGGTTTCAAGTTCGCCATTCCAAACGCGCGTTCCGCCGCTTTGCGCGCGATCGAAAATGTCGGCGCGTCTTTTTTGTCGAGCGGCAGATAATCGGTCGCGTGACCAAATCCCAGCAAGCGCGGGGTTTTCTTTTTGTCGCGGCCGATCTTCTCCAAATATTTGCCCGACACCAAAACGAGCCCCGCCGACCCATCCGTGATCTGCGAACAATCGGAAACTTTCAGCGGCGGAGCGACGCTCGGGTTTTTGTCCGACACTTGCGACGCGCAATCGAGCGTTAGGTCGGCATCGCGCATTTGCGCCAGCGGATTCAGCTTTGCATGCGCGTAGTTTTTCCACGCGACCGTGGCGAGGTCCGATTCCGTGGCGCCGTATTTGTCGATGTAAATTTGCGCGATCTTCCCGAACAGTTTCGGGAACATGAAATCGCCGTACTCCGGCTTTTCGTTGTGATAATCCGCAGCCGCGCCCAGAACGTCAGAGCCATCGAGCGACGACATGGTCTTCTGTTGTTCTGCTCCGACCACCAGGACCGTGTCGTAAATCCCGCCCATGATCCATTCCGCGCCGAGCAAAACCGAAAGTGCTCCCGAAGCGCAGGCGGCTTCGGTATGCATTGTTGGAATGCCGCGCAATTTAGGATCGATCTCAGGAATGAACGCGCCGAGTTGCAATTGTTTTGTGAATTGCCCGGAGTTGAAATTTCCAACCGCGCCAGCCTGAATTTCGCCCGGGTCGATCTTCGCATCGTCAATCGCCTTTTTACCGGCCTCGATAATCAGATGCCGGATGGTCTTGCCTTCTTTCTTCAGGTTGCGCTTAAAGTCCGTGCGCCCGCCGCCAAGAATGTAAACGTCGTTCATAGCTTTAATTTAGCTAAATCGCCGCTGTCATCCTTCTGGGGAGCGCACGCGCCTCGCGTGCAACAGTCCGGCTCGGACCGATTGCCCTCGCGATCGAGACGTTTTCCGTAGATTTCGGCGAGGGCGCCGAAATGCGCACGCGAGGCGCGTGCGCTCCCCAGATATTCAGCCGCCGAAGGCGCTGATTCCAGTAATGTCCCGGCCGATCGCCAAAGTATGAACGTCGTGCGTCCCTTCGTATGTATAAACACTTTCGAGATTCATCATGTGACGAATGACCGAATATTTATCCGTGATTCCGGCTGCACCCAAAATGTCGCGCGCTTTCCGGGCGCATTCGAGCGCCATCCGGGCATTGTTGCGCTTCGCGAGTGAAATTTGTTCGGGCCGCGCAGTGCCCGCTTCCATCATCCGAGTCAGGCGCAGGGCCAGTAATTGTGCCTTGGTGATTTCGTTCACCATCCAAACCAGTTTTTCCTGCACTAGCTGAAAACTCGCGATTGGTTTATCGAACTGCTTTCTCGATTTTGCGTAAGCCAGCGCGGTTTCGTAGCAGTCGATCGCCGCGCCAATCACGCCCCAGGTGATGCTCGTCCGCGCCTGCGACAAACACGATAACGGCGCGCGCAGTCCGACTGCTTTCGGCAAACGGTTCCCGATTGGGATCCTGCAATTCTCGAACCAGCATTCTGACGTCCGCGACATGCGAAGACTAAATTTTCCTTCGATGTCCTGGGCACGGAATCCTTGTGCGTCTTTCTCGACAATGAATCCGCCAACTTTACCGTCGTCGGCTTTTGCCCAGACGACTTTCACGTCAGCGATCGACGCATTGCCGATCCAACATTTGCTGCCGTTCAAGATGTAATGATCCCCGTCGCGAGTCGCGCGCGTTTCCATGCCGGCCGGATCCGAGCCGTGTCCATGTTCGGTCAACGCGAAGCAACCGATGCGTCTTGCCGGACACCAATCCCGGCAGCCATCGATTATGTTGCTCCGGCGTCCCGAAAGAATGGATCGCGTGAATCGCAAGTGCGCCTTGAACTGAAGCCAGCGAACGCAGTCCGGAATCGCCGCGTTCAAGTTCCTGCATCATTAGTCCGAACGCGGTGTAGCTCACGCCGGCACAACCGTGCTCTTTTAAGTAAGGCGCGAAAAATCCCAGCTCACCCATTCGCGGAATGAGCTGGTCTGGAAACTTGCCCGCGCGATGACACGGGACGATTTCGGGCGTCGCTTCTTCCTGGACAAAACGCCGCGCTCGATCGCGCGCCGCGCGTTCCTCATCGGTCAGCAGTTCTTCAATCGCGTAATAATCGAGCGAGGTCATGTCATCTTAGGGTCACGACGCCCATCGTCGGCGTGTCGAATAAACCAAGTCGGCACCCGAGCCGCCATTTAGCTGAGGACGCGGATCCGATGGTTTTAATAGCACTCAACATCGGCATTCTCGCTGCGTCTTGGCAATTTGGAAACGCCGTAAGGCGAAATATTACACGCGAAATGTGGGGAATTCTTGACCTGAGGAGGCGCCGCCTGATAGGAACGCCGGATGAAGGTACGCTGTTTGATCGGGTTTTTTGGGGCGATCTGTATCGCCTCGAGCATGGCTAGCACATTTCCTGTGGTTAACACCGGCGACAGCGGTACCGGATCATTGCGTCAAGCCATCCTCAACGCTAACGGCAATACGGGCGCTGACACAATTAGCTTTAACATCCCCGCATCCGACCCGAATTGTGACCCGACGTCGCATGTTTGCACAATCACACTCGCCTCGAGCTTGCCGTCAATTACCGATCCAGTGACGATCGATGGCTATACCCAGCCGGGGACGAGCGTTAATACGCAGGCAAATAGCGACAACGCCGTGCTGCGGATCGAAATAAACGGGAACGGAAAAGACGGCTTTCTGGTTACCGGTGGAAGCTCAACCATCCGTGGTCTGGTGATTAATCGATGCGGCGGCGCGAGTTTCACCGACGCAGGCATTACGTTGCGCTCGGGAAACAATGTGGTTTCAGGGAACTTCATCGGGACAGATCCGACCGGCGAGATTGCGGAGCCGAATGTTTTTTCTGGCGGCGTTTTAATAAGCACGGGCGCGAATAATTTGATCGGAGGTACTACGCTTGCCGCGCGAAACATTATTTCCGGTAACACCCAAACATCTCTTTCGACTAGTGGAAATGTGACAGTTGCCAACATGTTTAGCGATCCGGCCCCAACCGGGACGCTTATCCGCGGCAACTTTATCGGCCTGGACGCGACCGGTCTGGTCGCCTTACACCCTCAGGCGTTCCAGAATTCTGCCGGAATCGCGGTGAGTTTTGGGACCGGCACCATCATTGGTGGAACAGACGCCGATGACGGCACGACTGATGGAACTGTTCTCGCGCGCAACGTGATTTGCGGCAATTCGCAGGGCATCTTTATCAGCATACAGGCTCGGATGCGAACGACGGGCTCACAATCGAGGGCAATTTCATCGGAGTTAATCCCACCGGCGTGACTGCTCTTCCAAATTTCGGCGATGGGATTTTTGCCCAGTCCGGAGGGACTTACGCAACCAACGTCACCATTGGCGGCGCGGCCGCCGGCGCGGGCAACCTCATTTCCGGGAATCAGGGCGGCGGTACGGAAATGAGCATATTGAGCGGAACGATCGAAGGCAACCTGTTCGGAACTGACATAACAGGCACCGTAGCTCTTGGTAATGGCGGTAGCGCCGGCAACCATGATGGCGGCGTCGGCTTGCACATTGCCTTGGGAGGAAGCGGCACTCCGGCTTTTGATGTCCACGTAGGCGAGCCAGGCGTACCCAACATTATTTCCGGTAACTCCTCTGACGGACTCTCCATTACCGGACTGGATTCTGGTTCGGTGTCCGTCTGGGGCAACTTCATCGGAACACAAATTGACGGGCAAACGCCACTGGCGAATCAGGGAGACGGCATCTTTATGAACCGGCACGCCGCGATTGGCGGTCATGAAGTTGCCGGCCAGGGCAACGTGATTGCCAACAACACCCAGGACGGCATTATCATCTCCAATCAGAATGGTAACATCGTCGATTCGAACATCTCGCTAAATTCAATTTACTCTAACGGGAGTTTGGGCATCGACCTCAATGGCGACGGAGTCACGCTTAACGACAATTGCGACGGGGATGTCGGCGCGAATAATTTACAAAATTACCCGGTGCTGACGTCCGCCGTCATCGCCGGAGGCATGGTTACCCTTTCCGGCACGATAAACAGCACCGGTGACGACACGATTCGGATCGAGTTTTTCTCCAACACCACCTGCGATCCCTCCGGCCATGGCGAGGGACAAACCCCACTTGGATTCACGAATGTCTTAACTGACTCAAACACATGCATCGGGAGCTTCGGGCCAATAAGCTTCTCCATTCCGGCTGGCCAAACCGTTATCACCGCGACGGGCACCGATGGTGACAACACTTCCGAATTCTCTGCCTGCTTCAATGCGGCGGCTCCGACACCCACACCCACTCCGACTCCGACGGCTACGCCAACTCCTACACCTAGACCTACGCCGACCCCTACGCCAACTCCGACAGCTACCCCTAGACCTACGCCGACCCCAACACCCACTCCTACCCCGACAGGGTCCGGAGGTACTATTCAAGGAGGAGGAACATTTCAGACCAATGCGGGTCAAGCCTACTTCAGCGTTGGTGCGTCGACGCAAAAGAAAGGTGGTATCAGTGGGCAATTCTCCTACAAGGATCTTGCCCGCGGCGGCTTCGAGTTGGACTCAGTCAGTTTTACATCCCTGATCGTGAACGGTAATCATGCCCAACTTTCCGGTACGGGAAAAATTGGCAAACAAACCGTGTCTTTCACCGCCAATTTTATTGATAACGGTAATCCGGGAAGACTGGATTATTTTTCTGTATCGATAAGCAACGGTTACTCGGCTGGAAACAACCTAAGCAGCGGCAACTTCCAAGTGTTCTAAAGTGCATTGACGATCGCCCCGGTAACCCAATAACAATACCTAAAAGATGAAAAACCTGTTCTTGACCTCCTTAGCCTGTATTGCGCTCTCACCGCTCGTTTACGCGGGACCGGAACCGATCTCGACCAAAGAAATGAAACAGCCGGTCGCCGCTCCGGAGACGTGTCCAGAATGGTACGCCGACAATGAATGGAATGTGAGCATCTGGGGAACATACGCCTTTTGCGAAACCGATTTTGATCGCGCCAATCTATTCGATACCGAACGAACCTCGGCCAATGGCGGCGGCGCCGGCAGCTGGGACCGTTTCCTGGGCGACGATCATGCCTGGGGCGGCGGTATCGATGCGAAATATTTTTTCCATCGTTATTTCGGGATTGGAATTGAAGGGTTCGCAATGGAGGCCCACGAAAGCCAATACACGATCGAGGATTTCGGCATTGACGCTTTTCACAAAGGCAGCACCAATCACATAGTGGGAGCGGCACTTGGGACTTTAACCTTTCGCTATCCGATTCACTGCAGTCGTTTTGCGCCCTACGTGTGGGCTGGAGGCGGCGGTATTTTTGGAGGGCGCACCGACCGCGAGCATCACTTTGACACCGTGGTCGAAGATATAACTCACGAAGACGTATCCAAAGCGATGGGCCAATTCGGTGGTGGGTTGGAAGTTCGCATTACTCACCACGTGGGTTGGATCGGTGATTTCAGTTGGTCCGTTCTCGATGGTCCGGACAATAACTTCGGGATGGTGCGGACCGGACTTAACTTCGCATTCTAGGAGCGATTATTTTAGTAGGTAGCGGCGATTGACCTCAATCGCACGCTTATCTTCTGTGGAGGCAGCCGTCTCGGCTGCAAGTCATCTCTTTCGAGATTCAGATTGCAGGCGGACGCCGCACCACAGCATCTCGTCACACGCCCGCCAAGTTGGTAGGGGCGTTGCCTCAACGGCCCGCTGGTCACATGTCACGCGTCACGCGTCACTTCGCTAGCCTTTCGGCGCGAGCGAGGCGACGATTTTTTCGAAGCGCGGATCGCCGCGGAGCGGGTCCCAGACCGGGAACAGTTTTAAGGCGCCGTAGCTCAGCATGAGCGATGCGGCGGGAGCACGCAGTCCAGCTTCCAGTTGCTGCAAGGCAAGCTCCTTGTCGCCCGCCCACGCTGCCGTGATGGCGAAATATTGAAGGACGCGGCTGCCGTTGTTGACATCTTTTTCCAGCGGCGTGAGCGCGATCGCCCGACGGCCTTCGTCCAACGCCAGGTCTTTCCGCCCAAGAGCAGCGTCGATTAAGCCGAGGACGCAGAGCGCCGGGCCGTAGTCCGGCTGCGCCTGCACGATCTTCTCCTGCTGGGCGCGAGCCGCTTCAAACGCAGTGCGCGCTCTTGCCTCATCTTTGGTCATGCGCGCCAGCAGCCCTTCACCAAAGCTGTGGCTCAGAATAATCGCGGCTTCGCCCCAGCATGGATTGTCGCCCAGCGCGACGAGTGCTCGTTCGGCCGCAGCCGGATCGCGTTCGGCCAGAGCGCAAAAGAACCAGATGTCCGCGGCGCTGGCGATGGCGCCCGGTCCTTGCGCGAGGATTGCATCAATCGTCTGGTGCAGCGGCCGGGTGTCCGCTTTCCAGCAGAGATAAAATAGTCCACGATTGGCCCGCGTTTCGACGTTGTCGGGCACGATCGCTAACGCGCGATCCAGCGCAGCGATCGCCTCGGCATAGCGCCCCAGGAATTGGTAACTGAGCGCGATCTGTTGCAGAGTATAAAAGTTGCGCGGGTCCAGCTCCACCGCGCGCTGCAGGTTCTGCAGACCTTCCTCCTGCTGGCCGCGCCGCCGCAGAATGTAGCCGGTGAGTTCGAAGAGACGCGGATCATTGGGTAACGCTCGCCGCGCAATCTCCAATTCGGCGAGGGCGCCGGCATAGTCGCGCAGCCCGTAGTAGAGATATTGTGCGCGCGCCAAATGCGTTTCGGCAGCATCCGGCCGCAGCCGTGTCGCGGCTTGCACCGCAGCTTCAGCCAGGGCAAGCCGGGCGGGAGTGTGATCAGACCCCACTTACTGCATAAAGGGTTTCGTGCGCATAGGCGAGCTGGCAGTAAGCGTCGAAAAATGAGGGATCGCGCTTCACCGCTTCATCCAGAAGTTCAATTGCCTTCCGCAGGTCTGGCTCGCTCGTCGCGCTGAAACCTGCCGTGAGGAGAAGTGACTTCGCCCGGCTGTAAAGGTCGAAAGCCGCCAGATCAGTGGTGGGCGGCTGCTCGATGGCTTTCTTCTCGTTAGGCGAGAGCTTCGCCTGCAACTGATCGGCAATCGCCTTGGCGATCTCGCTTTGGATGGCGAAGACATCGGCCAGATCGCGATCGTAGGTTTGCGCCCACAGATGCGCGTCGTTGCGGGCATCGATCAACTGCGCGTTCACCCGAATCTTGTTGGCGGCACGTTGCACGCTGCCTTCCACCACATGCGCGACGCCGAGCTGCTGCGCCGATCTCGCGCAGATTGCGCGGCGACGCCGCTCTTGTACTGCATCACGCGACGTGCGGCTGATCACTTTCAGGTCCGCGATCTTCGCCAGGTCGGTCAGAATTTCGTCCTGCACGCCATCGGCGAAGAAGGCGTTTGCTTTGTCCTCGCTCAGATTTTCGAACGGCAAGCACGGCGATGCTTTTTCAACGATCGCTGACGATCGAGTGCGCGGGCGGCGCAGAAAGAAGAAAGCGCCCGCGATCATCGCGCCCAACAGCAACAAGCGCAATCGCAATCTCCGCCCAACGCACACGCGCGCGATGTTTCCTGACCGCCTGGAGTTTGCCCGGCAGCTTCGGATTACCAACTTCATCCGAGTAGAGATTGGTGACGCTCACCCGCACACCGTGTTTCACTTCGAACGTGCCGAGATCGTGCAGGAACGGTCGCCAGCGATCGTAGTTCTTCCAGATCTTCAGCCACATGCTTCGAGAGAAGGATGTGTCCGGCGTCGCCACAATCCATCACCCGTTGCGCCATGTTGATGCCGGCGCCGGCCATGTTGGTGCGCTCGTTCACGTCCACCACACCACTGACCGGCCCGCTGTGAATGCCCATCCGGACTTGCAGGCGCGGGTTGTCCTTGAGCGCGCGGCTGATTTCAAAGGCACACTGCGCCGGTTCCTCCGGACTCTTATAGAACACCAGCGCCATCCCGTCGCCGGTGGGAATCTTTAAGATCCGATTGGCCGCTTCAGCTTTTTGGTATTGCTCGGAAGCGCGAACAATCTCGTTCAGCTCCTCAACTCTGGCGTGTTGCTCGTTAACTGAAAGCTTCGAGTAACCGACAATGTCGAGGAAGAGAACGTGCGCGATCTCAAGCTCGATTTCTTTTTTAATGTCGGAGGCCATTTGCTTTCGCGCGACGCTATATGACGGACTCAATTGTCGGTAGTCGAGAGCAAAGCGGAAACGATTGGGAAGAGCCAATTGCCTAAAGCCCGAAGGGCTAACGGAAATTAGCCGGTGGCGTGAGCCACCGGAACCTATGCCATATATAGCCGACAGCCCCGCCAGGGGCTGGGCAAACAACCTCAGACAAACCGCTGATCGAATTCCACGCCACTGCGTTGAAGAAGCGCCAAATATTCTTCCCGGAAGCTGCGTGTTCGATGATGTTCCTCCTGTTGTTGAATGTAAGCACGGACATTTTCCAATTGCGATGCGCTCACCGTGAAAGCTCCGTATCCCTCTTGCCACGCAAAAGAGCGAGCGCCCGTCTCTTCGTGTACCCATTTGGAAGAAACCGATTTTATTTCGCGAAGAACGTCAGCCAGCGTGTGCGTCGCTCGCAGTCCAACCAGTAAATGCACGTGATCCGCCACGCCGCCGATGGCTTCCGGCACGCCATCAAGAGTTCGAACTACTCCGCCGAGGTAAGCATGTAACCGTTCCCGCCAGGCTGAAGCAATCAAGGCTTCGTGATTCTTGGTTCCAAAGACGAGATGATAGTGAAGGCTCAGATGCGTCGATGACATGGCAGCGCTTTTTCCAGCGCCCCTCGGGGGCTCATCCTTCTTTATATCGTAACCGGTGGTTTACACCACCGGCTTATTTCCACTAGCCCTTCGGGCTATAGGGTCAGAACTTTTACACCAACGAATTATTTTCGCGCTCTGGACTAAAGGACGCAGAATTCTATCAGGTGTTTTCAAGGTTCCTATCCGCAAACGGTCCGCGGTTGCGGGATTAGTGCGAATCATTGAAATACAACAACATCCATGGCCCGACTCCACGAGTATCAAGGCAAAGCGATTCTTGCCGACAACGGATTTAAGATTCCGCGTGGCCGCGCGGCTTCGACAGCGGATGAAGCTGTCGCCATCGCCAAGGATCTCGTCGGTACCAAAAAAGGCGGCGAGGTTGTAATTAAGATTCAGGCCTGGACCACAGGTCGCGCCGGTATCGGCGGCGTGGCTTTCGCCAAGACGCCAGCCGACGCTCGCGGTCACGCGGCCCGAATGCTTTCGATGAAAGTTGGCCAGTTTCCAGTCGAAGCCGTGCTGGTTGAAGAAAAGATCGACATCGACCGTGAATTTTTTCTTTCGCTTGCGATCGATGACGCAGCGCGCGCGCCAGTGATTGTTTTCGCAGCCGGTGGCGGTACCGGAATCGAAGAACGCGCCGGCTTCGACGAAAAAAATTCCGTGCGACGTCAAAACCGGACCGCTCGATGGGGCGCTGAACGAAGCTGTCGCGTCGTGCAATCTTTCAAAAGATCAAGCGCCAGAGCTGGCCGAATCGATTCGCAAACTGTTCGCCGCCGCGCACAGCGTGGAAGCGCGGTCGCTCGAAATTAATCCGCTTGTTCTGACGAGAACCGGCGAATTCGTTGCCGCCGATTGTCGAATCACGATTGACGATTACGCCGTCGCGCGACATCCCGAATTGAAGATCGAGATCGCGCGCGAGTTCGATCATCCGCCGACCGCGCTCGAGCGCGTCGCTTACGCGGTCGAACAAAACGATCATCGCGGCACATTTTATTTCGCGCAGCTCGCGACCGCCGCCGCCGAAAGAATCCAAAGGACTGGCCGGATTTCACGGCGCCGGCGGCGGCGGCTCGATGATGTCGATGGACGCGATCGTGAACGCGGGATTCACCATCGCGAATTTTACCGACACCAGCGGCAATCCGTCCGCGTCGAAAGTTTATCGCGCAGCACGGATTATTTTGGCGCAGCCCGATCTCGTCGGATATTTCGGTTCCGGCTCCGGCGTCGCGAGTCAGGAGCAATATTGGTCGGCCTACGGATTGGCCAAAGCGTTTTGGGAGCTCGATCTCGATATTCCGGCGGTGATTCGTCTCGGCGGCAACACCGAAGATCGCGCGGTCGAAATTTTGGCGCGAATGTCGAAGCTGCTAGGCGCGCGAATCGAAGGTTATCGAAAAACCGATACGCCTGCGTTCATCGCCAATCGATTCGCTGAGCTCGTCGCCGAATCAAAAGGCAAAAAATGGAAACCGCGCGCGTCCGCGAACGCCGCAGTTTATCAAGAACAAATCGGTCAGCGAAGTTTGAAGTGAAAGGTGGCCGGGTTTGGATCGACAATGACACAATGTCGCCGGCGAGATTCGGGCAGCGGTCGAGACTCATTCCGGCGGTCTGATAATCGATCGTGAGGGCAAACCGGCACCAGCGCATTCCGACCGAAGAATTCGCCAACAAAGATTCCGAGCTGGTCGCGTGCGACGTGGAATGCCGACTGGCAGAGATCGACGGCTTCTATTTAGAGCTCGATATTCCTGGACTGAACGAATTGATCGGAGGCGCGCGCTAATGGCAATCTTGATCGACGAGACCAAGCGCGTGCTGGTCCAGGGAATCACCGGCCGCGAAGGTCGCGCCCGCACGCGATTGATGCGCGATTACGGGACAAACGTCGTTGCCGGCGTGACTCCCGGAAAAGGCGGCGAGAATGTTCTCGGCGTTCCGGTTTTCAACACGCCACAGGACGCGGTCAATTCGTTAGGCAAGATCGACATCTCCGTCCTTTTCGTTCCGGCAGCCGGCGTGAAAGACGCGGCGATCTCGGCGATCGAAGCCGGAATCAAACTCACGGTGCTCGTTCCGGATCGAGTTCCGGTTTGGGACGCGATGGAGATTGCAGCCGCCGCCAAAGCAAACGGCGCGATGTTTGTTGGTCCAAACACACTCGGCGTGTTGAGTCCGGGGAAAGCCGTCGTCGGAATGATCGGTGGTCGCGCCGAAAGCGCGCGACAATGGTTTAAGCCCGGAATTCCAAAAGGCGTCGGCGTGATCAGCCGCTCGGGCGGCATGGCTTCGAGCACCGGTTATTATTTAGGACAGAGCGGGCGTCCGCATTTCCACGATCGCGCACATCGGCGGCGACGCCGTTCTCGGAATTCGAATTCCCGACGCGGCGCTGATGTTTGAAGCCGATCCGCTCACCGAAGCGATCGTGATTTTCGGCGAAATCGGTTCGTCCCAGGAGGAAGAGCTCGCGCAACTGATTCGCGATCGCAAAGTGACCAAACCGGTGATTGCCTACATCGGCGGTAAGGCAGCGCGCGAAGGCACACGCTTCAGTCACGCCGGTGCGATCATTGAAGGCGGGCGCGGCACGCACGCCGGAAAAGTGAAAGCGTTGCGTGAAGCCGGCGCGACGGTGGTTGATGCCTTTGGCGAATTGCCTGGTGCGGTCGTCGAAATTCTGAAGAGAATGAATGGCCAAAGCCTGATGAGCGAAACCGACAAGAATGCAGTTTGGAATAGCGCGATCACGCGCATCGAACCGAATCGCGTCGCGGTCCGCGGCTACGACATCGCCGAATTGATGGGACGCGTTTCGTTTGGCGCGGCGGCCTACTTAATTCTGACAGGCGAATTGCCATCCGCAGCAGTCGGTCGCTTGATGGACGCAATTCTCGTTTCGTCGATCGATCACGGCGCAACGCCACCGAGCGCGCTGGCCGCGCGAACCACGGCTTCGACCGGCGCTTCCTTGAGCGCAGCGGTCGCTGCCGGGATTATGTCGATCAATCGACATCACGGCGGCGCGATTGAGGATTGCGCGCGCCAATTGAAAGCAATCGCGGATCGCGCGACGCGGGAAAAGATTTCAATCGAGGACGCGGCAACGCGAACCCTCGCGGAAATGCGCGAACGCGGCGCACGAATGTCCGGATTCGGTCACCGCGTTCACACCAAGGACCCGCGGACAGCGCGATTATTCGAACTCGCACGCGAAGCGGGAGTCGACGGCGTGCACATGAAAGCGGCGCGCGCGGTCGAGAAATCGTTCGCCGACGCAAAGAAAGCGCTGCCGATCAATGTCGACGGCGCGATCGGCGCAATCCTGGCCGATCTCGGAATGGATCCGGCCGCGTTCAACGGGATTTTCATGATCGCGCGCACGCCGGGACTGGTCGCGCACGTGATCGAAGAACAAACGCGCGAGAAACCGATGCGACGAATCGACCCGGTTAAACACGGTTACGACGGACCACCATCGAGAAGGATTCTCGATGAAGCTCCAAATCCCAAAGCCCAGGCTCCAAAGAAGCTTCAATGAACCAAACTCCAAACATCGAGACGCGCCGCTCGTTTTGGACATTGGAGTTTGAAGATTCCTTGGGGTTTGGTGCCTGGGATTTGGGATTTAAGTTATGAACGTCACTAGCATGAAAGCTCAGCCAACCAAATACGGCGTAAAAGAGATCGCGAAAACTTTTCCCCAGCCTCCTGAAGATCAAGCAGAGGTCGTTGCGCGAAAAAGTGGCGGCGGTGTGGAATGAAGCGATCACCACCGGCTGCGGCGGAAAAGGCTGGACCTTCGCCGAATTGCGCGCGGTAAAGTTCACGCTCCTCGCCGGCGACATCGACATGAAGTTCGTCGAGCATTTGAATTCCTGCGCGCGTCAGTGCATCGCCATCGCCGATGTTCTGAAGAAATCGTTCCGGTGCAGCATTCCGATCAATCGCGATCATTTGATCGCCGGTGCCCTCTTGGCCGACGTCGGAAAACCGCTCGAATACGACAAAGACGCTTCGGGCAAAGTGATCCAGGGGAAATTCGGACAACAACTGCGACATCCGTTCAGCGGCGTCGCGCTCGCCTACAAACACGGCATCCCAGCTGAAGTAATGCACATGATCGCGACCCACAGTCACGAAGGCGACAAGGTCGAGCGCTCAATCGAGTCGATCATTTTCCATCACGCCGATTTCGTCGACTTCGACATCGCCAAGCTTCTTGGCAAGCGCGCGGCGAAAAAAGGCAGTTGAGGGTTGAGAGTTGATTGTTGAGAGTTTGGTATGGGGTCTGACGCTGGTTGAGAAAATTGCCGCACGCCACGCGGATGGATTGAAACCGGGAAGCATCGTTCGGAGCGGCGATTTTATTTCCATCCGGCCACGTCATGTCATGACTCACGACAACACCGGCGCGGTGATTCCCAAGTTTAAACAAATCGGCGCCACCAAAATTGCCGATCCGGCGCAACCGGTGTTTGCAATCGATCACGACATTCAGAACACCACGCCCAAAAATCTCGAAAAGTACGCAAAGATCGAAGCGTTCGCCGCAGAACACGGGATTGATTTTTACCCGGCCGGCACCGGAATTTCACACCAGGTAATGGTCGAGCAGGGTTACGTCGTTCCCGGCGCGCTGGTCGTGGCGAGCGATTCGCATTCGAATTTGTACGGCTCAATGGCCGCACTCGGCACGCCGGTCGTGCGCACCGATGCCGCGAGTATTTGGGCAACCGGTGTGACCTGGTGGCAAGTCCCGCCAGTCGCGAAATGCATACTGAAAGGAAAACTTTCACCCGGCGTTACGGGCAAGGACGTGATCATTGCGTTGTGCGGCCTGTTTAATAAAGACGAAGTGCTCAATCACGCCGTCGAATTTCTCGGCGATGGCGTGCCGGCGCTTTCAATGTCGGAACGGATGACGATCGCGAACATGACGACGGAATGGGGTGCATTAGCCGGCGTATTTCCGTTCGACGAGGTGACCGTGAATTATTTCCGATCGCGCGTGCCCGAATTCACAAACCCGAATCGCCCGGGAAAGCGCGGAGCGAAAAGTCGATCCGGTTACAACAACATCGACATCGACAATTGGTGGAAGAATCGACGCGAGCTTGAGCGCCGACACGGATGCGGAATACGCTATCGAGTTCGAACTCGATCTCGCGAGCGTCGTGCCGCACGTCTCCGGGCCTAACGAAGTGAAAACGATGGTGTCGCTTCCAGAAATGGAGCGTAAACAGGTAGCGATCCAGAAGGCGTATCTGCTGTCGTGCGTGAATGCACGCTTCGAAGATTTGCACGACGCGGCTGAGGTAATTCGCTCGCGGGGCGGGCATGTGGCGAATGGCGTGGAATTCTATCTCGCGCCAGCCAGCGCCGAAGTGCAGGCGAAATCGGAATCGAATGGCGACTGGAAGACGTTGATTGATGCCGGCGCAATTCCGCTGCCGCCGGGCTGCGGAGCGTGTATCGGACTCGGAAAGGGCTTGGTCCAAAAAGGCGAAACCGCGATCAGCGCGACCAACCGCAATTTCAAAGGACGCATGGGCGACCGCGACGCGCTGGTCTATTTAGGATCGCCCGCTGTTGTCGCCGCGAGCGCGCTGGCTGGATTCATTTGCGCGCCGCAGACATTTTCAGACCGGCCGGCCGGCATTGCAGTTCGACGCGCGGAGAAAAAAGCGAAACCCGCCGGCTCCGTTGAAATCATGAAGGGTTTCCCGCCACAGGTGCGTGGCCGCGTTCTTTTCATCGACAAAGACAATCTGAACACGGACGGGATTTACGGGAGCAAACACACGTATCGCGACGACATGACGCCGGAGGAAATGGCGGCGGTCACGTTCGAAAATTACGACCCGAACTTCAACACCCTTTATCAAAACGGCGACGTCGTCGTTGGCGGATTGAACTTCGGAAGCGGATCGAGTCGCGAGCAAGCCGCAACTGCGCTGAAGTTCAAGGGAATTCCGTGCGTCATCGCGGCGAGTTTTTCCGAGACCTACAAACGCAACGCGTTTAACAATGGTTTCGTCGTCTTTGAGTGTCCGGATTTGGTTACGTATCTCCGCGAGAATCTCAAAAATCGCGCGCCGACAACCGTCGGTCCGGAAATTACGATCGATTACGCGAAGTCAGTCCTCAGCCTCGATGGGAAATCGTTCGCATTTCCGCCGCTCAGTCCCGCAGCGCAGGAATTGATCGTCGTCGGCGGCGCGGAGAATTTGGTCGCTTCGCGGCTTAAAAAGACAAAAGAGATCTAAACAGAAGATAACGGAGCCCACAAAGGTCACGGCGAGGCTTTCGGAGTGCGACGCGTACTCGCGTCGCTTTTATTTCGCGCTGTGATTCCAAAGCGGTGCGAGTACGCACCGCAGTCCAGAGATACTCCACCCGCTAACGGTCGCTGTGCAGATCGGCTGTCTCGTTCTCACTTCACGCACCGTGATGCAAATCGACGCCAATCGGAATCTTGAATCTCTGATTTTTCGCGTTCTTCAGCGTATTTAGCGGATCCAATCCCATTCTTCGCGTTCCACCTTGCGAGCGCTCGTGCCGCCGATAAGATCGACATCTTATGGCGAAATACCGAATTGCTTGGATGCCGGGGGACGGCGTTGGACACGATGTGATGGAAGCGGCGCGACTCGTCTTGGATCGGATGAAACTCGACGCCGAATACGTGCCGTGCGACATCGGCTGGGAATTTTGGTGCAAGGAAGGCAACGCGTTGCCCGACCGTACCATCGAAGCCTTGAAGGGAACCACCTGTGGCCTTTTCGGCGCGATCACCAGCAAACCGCAATCGGAAGCGAAAGAAGAACTCGCGCCCGAACTTAAAGACAAAGGTCTGGTTTACTTTTCGCCGATCGTCGGACTGCGGCAGCTGTTTAACCTCCACACCAACATGCGGCCGTGTAAAAGTTATCCGGGCAATCCCCTCAACTTTCGCGGCAACAAGATCACTAACCCGAGCGGTGAAGACGTACCGATCGATCAGGTGGTATTCCGCGAAAATACCGAAGGCATGTACGGTGGCGTCGAATTCTTTCCGTTGCCCGAATCGGTTTACGAGGCGCTTTGCGCGAACCCGAAAATGAAGAAATGGAAAGACAAGGCCGGTTTCGGAAACATCGCGCTCTCGACGCGGATCATGAGCAGGCAGGGCTGCACGAACATTTGCAAACAAGCGTTCGAGTTCGCCAAGAAAACCGGGCGCAAACGTGTCACGCTGATTGAAAAACCGAACGTGTTACGCGAAACCGGCGGGTTAATGATGCGTTGCTTCAAAGACGTGGCGAAAAATTATCCGGACATCCGCGCCGACGACGCGAACATCGACGCGATCTGCATGTGGATGTTCAAGAACCCGCAGGATTACTCGGTGCTGGTGGCAGAAAACATGTTCGGCGACATCGTCAGCGATCTTTGCGCAGGCCTGGTCGGGGGACTCGGCTTCGCTCCAAGCGCTAATCTCGGCGACAAATACGCAGTATTCGAACCGACCCACGGTTCCGCGCCTAAATATGCCGGCCAGTACAAAGTGAATCCGATTGCAATGCTTCTAACCGCCAAGCTGATGCTCGATTGGCTGAAGGAAGGCGACAAAGCAACGCGTTTGGAAAACGCGATCGCCCGCGTGATCAAGGAAGGCAAAGTCCGAACCTATGACATGGGTGGCAAGCACTCCACCCTCGAAGTGGCGAAAGCAATCGCTGATTACGCCAGTTAACAATTCAAAATCGGCACCGTTATGGCAAAGCAAGCAACTGAATCGAAGAAATTGCTCTCTTACACAATCGCGGAGTGGGCATGTGCGCTGAAATACGAAGATCTTTCGCCGGAAGCGATCCAGGCCGCGAAATTATTTTGGTTCGATTCGATCGGCTGCGCGTTGGGCGGCAGTCAGCAGGAAGATGCGAAGATTTTGTTGAAACATCATCGCGCGATGTCCGCCACGACGGACTCGTCCGGTGGCGAGGGTGGAAAAGGCAGAGCGACAGCGTTCGTCTCAGGTTTCAAAACAAATCCGGTCGATGCCGCGTTTCTCAACGGCCACATGATCCGTGCGATGGATTACAACGACATTTATTGGAAAGCCGATCCGTGTCACCCGAGCGATTTAATCGCTGCGCCACTCGCGCTTTGCGAAAGCGAAGGATTCAGCGGCCAGGATCTGATCCTCGCAACGATCATCGCCTACGAAATTGAAATGCGGCTCTGCGAAATCGGGCGGCCGGGGGTGCGCGAGTACGGTTGGCATCACGCGACGCTGAGCGCGTTCGCTGCGCCGGTCGCAGCCGGTCGCGTTCTGAATCTCAATGTCGATCAAATGGTTTCGGCCATCGGCATCAGCGCGGCCCGCACGTTTTGTCCGGGCGCGGTCACGGCGGGAAAACTCACGAACATGAAGAACACGGTCGACCCTTGGGCTGGACGAATGGGCGCCGAGAGCGCGTTGCTTGCACGTGATGGATTTTCCGGACCGGAGCACATCATCGATGGCAAAGAAGGCTTATTCGCCGTGTTTAAACACGTTCAATACAAAGGCGAGCCGGCGACCTTCGACGGCGAAGGTTTGGTCAAAGATCTTCCCAACTCGCCAAAATCGCGTTACCGAATTCTGGATTGCGGAATGAAAAGTTTCCCGATTGAAGCGCTCAGTCACGCGCCGCTGACCGCGATGATGAAGACGGTAAAGGAGAACAAGCTCAAGGCCGGCGACGTGAACGAGATCAAAGTCGAAGTGATCGCGCGCGCCGCGGACATCCTGGGCGATCCGCACAAATATCGGCCGGACTCGAAAGAAACGGCCGATCATTCCTTGCCGTATTGCATGGCCGTTGGGCTGGTCGATGGAATGGTGACGCCGCTGCAATTCAAGGAGGAGCGCGTCCTGGATAAGTCGCTCATCCCAATCATGGACAAAGTGAAAGTGGTCGCGAATGAGGAGTTTGAAGCGCTCTTTCCTAAATTTCAGCCGAGCCGGGTCACGATCACGACCAACGATGGCAAACAACATTCAACGCGTGTCGATGTTCCGAAAGGCGATCCGCGAGATCCGATGACTGAAGACGAAATCGCGGTGAAATTCACCGCGCTCGGCGGCGGCGTGATCGGCAAAGATCAGTGCAACAAATTGCAGCGCTGTATCATGAACATCGATAGCGCGAAGAATTTTAACGAGCTGTTCGAACTAGCGACGGCGCGCTCTTAAAGGTGGATCGAGCAGTCCCTTGCTCGATGTTAATTCGACGCGGCTCCGCCGCCATTATATTGGCATCGTCCGCGGAGCGGCCGATCCACCTACACCGTTGCGCCTCCCTCTCGCGCTAACGATCTTGCGAGTTAGGCAGGTTGCCGGAAAGCGTTGCTCTCCAGCCCTCCGCAAGCGGCGCTTTGTCGGGCCAGGCAATACAAGCTTCTACATTTTATGGCATGTTGATAGTTTCCGGGCTGCGATGCTGACGGACGTTAAGACCGATCCCGAGTTCGATATTGGCTACGTCTTGTTCATCGATGTGGTCGGTTACTCGAAGCTGAATATCGACGACCAGACAACTTTGATGCAGAATTTGAACCGAGTTGTTCAGGGAACGCTGCAGTTCCGCCGCGCAGAAGCGGATGGCAAATTGGTTTCTCTCGCCACCGGGGACGGCATGGCATTAGTTTTTCGCGACCGCGCCGAATCTCCCGCTCAATGCGCAATCGAAACCGCTAGCGCATTGAAGGACCATAGCCGCATCCCACTGCGAATGGGTATTCATGGCGGCCCGGTCAACGTGGTTACTGATGTCAACAACCGAACAAACGTTGCCGGAGCGGGAATTAACATCGCGCAACGCGTGATGGATTGCGGCGACGCCGGTCACATTCTGCTTTCCAAACACGTCGCGGAAGACCTGGAGCACTACGCCCGCTGGCGGCCTTACTTGCACGACCTCGGCGAATGCGAAGTCAAACACGGAGTCCGAATTTCGGTGGTCAACTTCTATCGCGACAATATCGGAAACCCGAAAATTCCAGAGAAGATTAGCGAAGCAAGACGCAGGCTGGCGATAACCAGCCGGCGCGGATATCAACGTATCCTCCTGGCTGCCTCTGTGGTGGCCGTCGCCTTGGGTATCGGTTACTGGGTTTTTCACCAAAAGTCGCCAATGGATGTCGCAACCATCCCGGCTAAGAGCATTGCCGTGTTACCGTTCGAAAATCTCAGTCCCGATCCGAATAACGCGTTCTTTGCTGACGGCGTGCAGGATGAAATTCTGACGGACCTGGCCAGAATTGCTGATCTTAAAGTGATCAGTCGCACTTCTGTGTTGCAATACAAGACTGGCGCTCCCCGCAACGCTCGGGCGATCGGCCAAGCCCTCGGCGTTGCTCATTTGCTCGAAGGAAGTGTCCAGCGCACGGGTGGCAAGGTTCGGATCATCGCTCAGCTGATTGATGCTCGGAACGATACGCATCGATGGGCGCAGACTTATGATCGTGACTTGGCTGATGTATTCGCAATCCAAAGCGAGATCGCGAAGACCATTGCAGATCAACTTGAAGCAAAGCTTTCGCCGGGTGAACAGGAGGAAATCGAACGCCGGCCTACGTCGAACGACGCCGCTTTCGCACTCTACAGCCAAGCTAAAACTTTGTTAGCGGCGGCATCTTCAAGTGACCCGGATAAGGCTACCTTTCTGCACGCAGTGGATTTGTTAAATCAAGCGATCGGGCACGACCCAAATTTCTTTCGCGCTTACTGCGACCTCGTGCACGCGCATGCGGAGCTCTACTTTTACAACTTTGACCACTCACCGGAGCGTCGGACAATGGCTGAGAATGCGTTGCAAAATGCCGTGCGCTTGCGGCCGGATGCAGGCGAAACACACCTGGCTCAAGCCGAATACCTCTATCGCTGTTACATGAAAAACGACCGAGCGCTCGCCGAACTAGGATTGGCCGCACGCGCGCTGCCTAACAGATCTCGCGTTTACGAGCTGAGTGGCTATATCGAACGCCGCCAGGGACGCTGGGAGGAAGCTCGCCGAGACTTGGAAAAAGCGCAGCAGCTAGACCCACGTAACATTGTCATTCTTCAACAGATCGCCAACTTCTATCCATATCTCCGTCAGTTCGACGAGGAAGCAGTTGCCCTTGACCGGCTGCTGAAACTCACGCCGAAAGATGACGGGGTTCGAATTAGTCGAGCCTTCGTGGAAGTACAGCGGCGCGCAAATCTCGAACCCTATCGTGAGTCTGTCCGGTCGATTCTTGAAAACAATCCTGAAAGTAAAGAGGACGTCGCCTCAGAATGGTTCGCCGTGGCCTGGTATGGTCGCGACCCGGATCAGGCAACGCAGGCGGCAACGGCCCTTCCGCCTACCGGTGCCGGCAGTAACGCGGTTCGTTTTCCCCGAGCTTGGTACCAAGGCTTGGCGGCGCAACTCAGCCACAATTCTGTCGTGGCACGCGAAGCCTTCTCGCGCGCTCGGGCAGAAATCCAGCAGGAAGTGCAACAGAGGCCGGAGTACGGCCCGCCGCTTTGCGTTTTGGCAATGATCGACGCGATGCTCGGGCACAAGGAAGATGCGATTCGCGAAGGCCAGCGCGCCGCCGAATTACTGCCAGTGGAACGAGATTCGATCAATGGCTCGCAGCTGTTGATGAATCTCGCAATTATTTACGCCTCGACCGGCGAGAAAGATAAGGCCATTGACCGATTAAACACACTTTTTAGCAAACCGGGCGACGGCAGCTACGGCGATCTTCGTCTCAATCCGTTCTGGGATCCGCTGCGCGGCGACACGGGTTTCGAGAAACTCGTCGCCTCGCTCGCGCCCAAAGATTGATAGCATTCGAAAACTGCATTACGCCAGCCCTATTTCGCTGAAGTTCTTTTCCGAACAGACGCGCAGCGATCCCGATTTTTTTGGAAACGAACCTGAATTACCTTCGCGCGGCGACATGACTTACTCGTCCGGATCGACTTCTTCTTTTGTGCCTCGGACCAATGTGAATGTGATTCCATGACCACCGATCTCGCGGTAGACAAAGTTGCTGCTATTTAGCGTAACAATCGTGTGAGGCTCGCCATCCCAATAAAATTTCCCATCTTTAACCGCCCAGTGATTAGTCGTCGTAGCATATTTCCGTGGGCACATATAAATGATGCCATTCGATGCGATATGATACCCATGTCGGGGGCTCGCCCAGTAGCCGAGTAGTTTTTGCTTAATAGCCGAGTCGGACGATTTGTCACCGTTGCCGTCGGAAGCAGAGGTATTTTCTGCCACACGGTCCTGCGTGTTTGTATCTGCTGATCCGTTGCGTTCGGCGTTGGAACCCTTTACTCGCATGTAGAACGCGACGCCTTGCCCCTCTGCATAGATGAAGTAATTGCTATCGAGCAGAACAATTGGGCCGCGCGAGACATCCTCTATGTATTCGTTGCCATCGATTCGCCACTTGTCCCTTTGTTCGTCCCCGACACCGTATGTGCCATCGCCGCGAAAAGTATAGACGTGCCGCGAAGACCCCCATTCGCCGATCAGCAACTGCGATAGCTCTCTTGAATCGACGTTCCGCGCCATGGGATGCTTGCGTAGCTCTTTTTCCACACCGCTTACATTAGGTCCGCCCATCCTGTCATGAGTATGCACGACCTTGGGACTCCATCCCCTCGCCAAGCATGGCTGCCAGTTTGGTCACATACCGCACGCGTGCTGCTTCATCGTGTGAACTAGAGTCGTATTCAGCTTTGGCTGCCCGCAGGCCAGGGGCGGCCGATGTCTCCTCATCAGAGCGGCTGCTATTGCGCTTACTTGTCTGCTCTTTTTGTGAGACGATCTTCATAGCTCCGCTCGCGTCCCAGGCCACAATCAACGTCTCTGTTGCAATACCTGATGCGTGCTTGTTGGCCTGCGGGTTACTCGCGTCATAGCTTGCCGAGAAAATGATCTTCTGCTTGGTAGCTCCCAATGAGATGGCTTTCACCGGCCCAACCAAACTCCACTGCCGCATCGGCCAGCGCGCGAAATACTCCTGGGCCTGTGTGCGCACCGCGGCATTACTGATTAAGCGGCTATTGGTATAATCTACCCGGTCCGCGTAAAGGCCGGCCAGCGCGTCGACATCCGTTCCTGAGTATGCCCGGACAAATACCTCCGCGATAGATTCGGGAGTTGCGTCGCTGTTATTAAAGGATTCTTCGTTTTGCGCAGCCTGAATACTCGGTTGTGTCAGAACCCTCTTCGCACCACCCTTGGCCTCCGCTCTCATCTGCTCCAACTTCTGCTGGTCGTCAGGATAGTGAGTAATCTGATATTTGTGTTGATAGTCCGCGATGGCTCCGCTTAGGTCGCCGCGTGCCCGGCGGATATTCCCGCGCGCACCATATGCCATGGCGGCGCGTGCAGGATTGTTCGCTATCGCCTGGGTGTAATCAGCTACCGCTCCATCAAGATCGGATTTTAATTCTTTGGCGTAGCCGCGACTAAAATAAGGATCGGAACCGAGTGGCGATTGAGGGTCGCTCTTAGCCGTGCCGGCAATCTGCCGGTCACAAAGCGCAATAGCTTTGTCGTATTCCGCGTTCGCTCTGGCAATATCGCCGCGTTCCTTTCGCATATCGCCGATACTGGTAAAGCCAGCTGGATCCGACCTGAGCTCGGCCGCTCGAGTAAAATCCGACATGGCTGCTTCGAAATCGCCGTGCTGCTTCTTCGCCGTCGCGCGAACGTAGTAGGAACCAGACTTATTCGGATCGAGAGCGACGAGTCTGTCGTAAGCGGCGAGTGCGCCGGCCCAATCGCCTCGCTTTTCCTTTAATCGCGGCTAGATGTTCGCATGCTTCATCGCGTCGAGCTGGCTGGTGTTCGATGGCTTGCTCCAGGTCATTGCATCGCTCCGTCGAGATCGCCACAGTGTTCTTTGTCGTAGGCGCGACCGACGTAGTTCGTTTGCAAAGCCGAGCGCGGCTGGATATCCGTTGTCGATTTAATTGTGATCTGGGGTGTGCCGCCAGAAGACTCGATTTTTCCCGTGACCGCGATCTCAACGGCTCGAAGTGTCTCGCAATCCAACTCTGGACCGGACACTTCGTCAGGCACGACGACCCAAAGCTGTGCTTTGCGAAGGTCGCTACCGCCGATGATCAAATCGACATGTCTGCGGCCGCGGTCAATGCCATCCACCGTACCGACGACGGTCGCCTTCTCGCCGATGTGTTTTTTGGCTTCTGCCGCGGTGTACTGGGATATTAGGCCGGTCGCCGAAACCGTGCCCAGAAAGGCCGCGATGGCCGTCACGATAACGTAAACTCGAGAGCGTGCGCCTACGATTCGTTTGCTGTTCACCGCCTGGGAAACCCAAGACCAAAGTCTCACGGATGCGGGGGCATTGGACCACCGAGGTCTTGCCACTTCTGTATGCCACGCAAGACTTTTTCCCCGGTGGACTCCTCCTCCACTCTTTCCCCGCGAACGGACCGTGACTTGTGCTTTTCGGCTGCGAGCTTGGCGTCACGACAACGACCAAGCACTTTGAGATTCTGTTTCTCCAAGTCGCTAAAGTCAGTTTCAATCTCATCAAAGCTCAGCCCAGGACGCGGCTTGTACCACGAAAATTGCTCGAATTGTTTAGTGACCTTCTTGTCCTTAAATTCCGCACCGTGCCGCGCAAACATCTCGTTAATGGCATAAGTAATTTCGCTTAAGCTCGACTCGTTCACATCGGGCACCGTCAATTCATCCAAGCGCGTCACGGGAAATCTCTCTCCCGGGTACGCGTCGCCTTCGGCGACATTACCTCCCGCGCCTGGGGCATTATCCGCAAACCGATCACCCTTTGTGTTCTCCTGTGCTGACACTTGATCTGCACCAGTTCCGCGCTGGTTATCAGCTTGATTCTCCGCGGAAGCATCGGCCAACTCTGCTCCCGGCGGCGGCTGATCCGTCGCCGGCTCCACTCGCTTCGACATGATGTCGTAAGTGCACCGCCAGGGCTCGGGCACATCTGAATTGTTAGGCATCGGCAAGTAGCTCACCGAAAGATTCAGCTTTCGCGAATCATTCTCCCAGTTCGTAGCATCGATGGTCACCCCGCGCCTAGGCGTATTCGGGCTCGCGTGGGTCGCGTTCAAATAGCTTTGCCAAACCATGTCTTGCAAACCGCGACCTTCGGGTCCTGCGCCATCCGTCACCGTATATCGAACGGGAGAACTGCCGCTGCCACGGTAGATGCGCGCGCCTCCCCCATCAGCGCCTGTCCGCTCGTTCACGACGATCCATTGATCATCAGGTGAGACCAAGACCCAGGCGTTATGTGTGGATTCGTACAAAACTGCGCTTGACCCCGGCCTATGCGCGTCTTCCACAGCGATTCGACGCATCTTCGTCTTCGGATTGCGAAAGTAGCTGATCTGAATGTTGCCGCTAGGAGACGTAAGCTGACGTTCAAGGACAAAGTCGCCGGGAGGAGCGGCCGCAACCGCAGGCGTTCCAGGCGAGCCCGGGACAATATTCGAGGTTTGGAGTTTCCCTGTGGTATTTTTGTGAGTTGGCAGCCAGATGGCGAGAATAACGATGTTCGCAATCAAAAGCGCTGCCAGGAAAACGACTATGATGGTAATCGCGCGGCGGGACATAAGCTCATTTCAGCCGACCCGACGAGCGGTTGTCAAACTTATCGTATCGGACCCGGCACTATACGCTTGCCATCTGAGGTCGCGCCTTGATGTAATCGAGGGCCGGAGGGCGAAGTGAAAACAATCATCTGTCTTTGTGTCTCGTTAGTTCTGTTTTTGCCATCAATTGCTTCTGCGCATAAAGGAGGGAGCGGCGGGGGAAAAGCCTCGAGTGCTGGCGCGAAGGGAGGCGGTGGACATGCCATGAACGCGCTTCACGGCGCAGGAGGCGGAGCAGGTCACTTCAGTGGAGCGGGCGGTGTCAACCATGGAGCTGGCCTTCACAGTACCGGGCAGACGCAGCACGGTCTAAATGCACATCAGGGCGTCCATGGGCTGAATGCGCATCAAGGTGTGCAGCATGGCCTAAATGCTCATGCGGGAAACCACTGGCAAGGTCAACACACAGGGAAATTCTCCAGCAATCGCTTTGCCCACAATTATTACGGTGGTCACTGGCGAAGCGGGATGCGATGGCGAAATACTCATGCGCTCTATGCCGGATATCACCGGGGTTGGCATGACCGGTGGTGGTGGGGCGCTCATTACAATGATGTCGTCTACGTTGGCGGGCCATACTGGGGCGGTCATTGGTATTGGGACGGCGGTTACTGGTTTCCCGCATGGGGCTACGTACCCGCTTACATGGGTTACGTTTACGATGGCCCAATCTACGCTTACGCGAATCTCCCACCCGATCAGGTGGTCGTAAATGTTCAGGAAGCTCTACAGGACCAGGGCTATTATACCGGCAATATAGATGGGCAGCTTGGGCAGCTTACACGAGATGCGCTGGCGGCCTACCAGCGCGATCATAGTCTAGAAACGACAGCGGCAATAGACGAGCCGACCGTGCAGTCGCTTGGGCTGAACACGGACGAAGCCTGACGACGATCGCTCGGAGCGCAAGACCCGTTCAGGCCAATATTTAGATCACGACCTCCGGCCGCGACGTGATTCGATGCGGCTTCGCTGCCATTATATTAGCATCGTCCGCGGAGCGGCCGATCCACCTACACCGTTGCGCTGCCGGCGTCGTCGCTACCGAACTGAATTCCCTGCGCCAACGGGAGCTCGGTCGAAAAGTTGATCGTGTTGGTCTGGCGCCGCATGTATTGCTTCCAGCAATCGCTCCCGCTCTCGCGTCCGCCGCCGGTATTTTTTTCGCCGCCAAACGCGCCGCCGATTTCCGCGCCGCTCGTCCCGGTGTTCACGTTCGCAATGCCGCAATCGCTTCCGACCGCGCTGACGAATTTTTCCGCTTCGCGCACGTCGTTTGTGAAGATCGAGCTGGTCAAACCCTGCGGCACGCCGTTTTGGATCGCGATCGCTTCGTCAAAATCGCGATAGGTCATTAAATAGAGCAACGGGCCGAACGTTTCTTCGTGCACGATCTTGAAATTCGGTTTTGCGCTCGCGAGACACGGCTTCATGTAGCAGCCGCCCGGCAAATCCATCCGTTCCCCGCCGTAAAGAACTTCGCCGCCTTCGTCTTTCAGTTTTTGAATCGAATCCTGCACCATGTCGACCGCGCCTTTATCGATTAACGGCCCCATCAACGTTTTCTTTTCGAGCGGATTTCCGATCGGGAGCGATTTGTACGCGCCTAATAATTTCGAGCGCACCTTGTCCGCGACCGATTCGTGCATGATCACGCGCCGGGTCGACGTGCAACGCTGGCCGGCCGTGCCGACTGCTCCGAAGAAAATTGATTGCGTCGCCATTTCGAGATCGGCGCTCGGCGCAACGATGAGCGCGTTGTTGCCTCCGAGTTCCATGATCGTTTTGCCCAGCCGGCCATGAACTGTTTTCGCAACGTTCAAACCCATCGCGACCGACCCTGTCGCTGAAACCAACGGAACGTGTGGATCGCTGGACAATTTTTCGCCAACGCTCTTTCGATCGCCGATCAGCAAACTGAAAATCGCCGGATCGGCGCCGGTATCGCGACAAACGCGCTCGGCAATTCTTGTAACCGCGATCGCGGTCAGCGGAGTTTTTTCGGACGGCTTCCAAATCGTTGCATCACCGCAAACCGCCGCCAGCGCCGCATTCCACGACCAGACCGCGACTGGAAAATTGAACGCGGAGATCACCGCCACAAGTCCGAGCGGATGCCACTGTTCCATCAAACGATGGCTCGGCCGTTCCGATTGAATGGTCAGCCCGTAAAGCATTCTCGATTGGCCGACGGCAAAATCGCAGATGTCGATCATCTCCTGCACTTCGCCCTCGCCTTCGGCGAGAATTTTGCCGGTCTCGAGCGTGACGAGCTGACCAAGCTCGTGCTTTAGCTCCCGGAGCGCGTTGCCAAGACGACGAACGGTGTCTCCCCGAACGGGCCCCGGAGTTTTGCGCCATTTTTCGAACGCTTCCAACGCGCGCGCGATCGTTTTCTCGTAATCGTCGTCTGACGCCGTCCGAATACTGGCCAATATTTTTCCGTCGATCGGGGAAATTTTGTCGATTTTTGTCCCGCCGCCGCGCCACTCGCCATTAAAGACTCCCGGGTTGTCCCCGGTTAGACCAAGTTTTTCCAATGCAGAAGTCATAGGTAGATCGGAAATGCCAGTGCGGCTCGCACCTCCGCGGGCGATGTTAAAATAATGGCGGCGAAGCCGCGTGAATTTAACATCGAGCAAGGGACTGCTCGACCCACCTTTTCCGCGGTTATCATTTCCTTTTCCGGCAATATTGCCGGATCAATCCCATCGCTTCGTCGACGACTTCCGCGGTGATATCGAGCGCGGGGCGAAAACGAATCGAACGCTCGCCCGAGCGCAACGTTAGAACGCCAAGATCGAAAAGGCCTTTCCAAAATCGTTCACGTGTCTTGCCGTCTGGCAGATCGAACGCGATGAACAATCCCCGACCGCGCACAGCGGAGATCATTGGTTCGTATTGCTGCAATTCTCGCAGCTGTTCCAGGAAATGGGCGCCGACCTTGGCCGCGTTCTCGACCAGAAATTCCTCTTCGATGATGTGCATGAAATGGGTCGAACGGACCATGTCGGTCAGATTGCCGCCCCAGGTTGAATTCAAACGGCTCGGCAAACGGATTGCGTTGTCTTTCACTTCATCCAAACGCGGACCAGCCATGACCCCGCAGACCTGCGCCTTCTTTCCGAACGACATCAGGTCTGGCAACACGTCGAAATGCTGGCAGCACCACACTTTACCGGTGGTGCCCATGCCGCATTGCACTTCGTCGAAAATGAGGAGGATGTCGTTCTCATCGCAGATTTCGCGCAGTTTCTTCAACCATTCGCCGCGGAAATGGTTGTCGCCGCCCTCGCCCTGGATCGGCTCGATGATGATGGCGCAGATATCGACTCCGCGTTTAGCGATCCAACTTTGAATTTCCTGGGCCGCTTTCTTCTCTCGCGAGATCGCGTCTTTCTCGCGTTCCGATTCCGGCAACGAAAAATCGATGTACGGACACGAAACGCGCGGCCAATCGAACTTGGCGAACAAATCCGTCTTGCGCGGATCGGTGTTAGTCAGGCTCATGGTGTAACCACTGCGTCCATGAAAGGCGTGACGAAAATGCAAAATCTCGGTGCCGCGTTCGCCGTGACCAGCCGCCATGTTCTTGCGCACTTTCCAATCCATCGCGGCCTTGAGCGTGTTCTCGACCGCAAGCGCGCCGCCTTCGATGAAGAGGTAGCGATCAAGCGGCGGCAAACCGGCCACCCGCGCGAACGTGCCGACAAATTTCGCGTAAGCTTCCGAGTAAACATCCGAGTTCGCGACTTTTACTTTCGCCGCGCGCAAAAGGTCGCGCTGCACGTCTGGCTCATCGAAATACGGATGATTAAATCCAATCGGCATCGAGCCGAAGAAACCGTAGAGATCGATCAACCGATGTCCGCTTGCGGCATCGACCAGATAGGATCCGCGGCTTTTCTGCAGATCGATGACGATCTTGAATCCATCGAGCAAGATGTGCTCGTCGAGCACGTTAAGCACGCGCGACGCGTCGACAGATTTTTTATTTTTGCTCTTACTCAAACGCGGCCGCGACCTGCGGGCCGCCTCGGTGAGCATGGGCGGCATACTCATCCGTTGATCGTAGTCTGAGCGGAGAATGCGGTCAACCTGTCGGACGACGAGATTACTTGCTACTGAAGATCGCGTTTTTGTCGGCGGCCGCTTTTGCCAGTGCTGCCTCGTACTGCCCGAGTTCGGCGTCGTAAGCGATGTTGCCTTGAACATCACTGTGAAGAAGATCGCGCTTCTTCAAACGCAACGCGCCGGCCCACATCTCCAATCGCTTGAATTCGCGATTGTTCGCGGCGCTACGCTCCGACAAATCTGACTTCGCGATCTTCTCGACCGCATAATGATCCGGAGCGGCCGCCGGAGCGTTCGCAGATTCTAAAATGTCGCCACGACGCAGATTCGGAAAAGCGCCCGGCTCCAAAAGAAAATAGGCGAGCACGCACGGAAGGACCGCCAACCGAAAGTAGCGCGATGTCGGCGCGACTTCGGGATAACTCAAGCGAAACAAAAGCGGTCCAAACGGCAAAAAGATGCCCAGGCCCCACCAAACGCTAACGCCAAAGGCGCCGGCAACGAGAAGAACACGACCGATTAGAGCGCACACCGCTCCTATTCCCAAAAGAATCCATCCGGCCACAGTTGGCTTTGAGCAGGGCGAATGCCAGTAGGCCGCGGCCGTTCACCAGATCGCCACGAGGCGATTGAGGTCAATCGCCCCTACCTGACAATCCCGTCGCGCAGGCTTGAATGTTTTCCGGCCATCAGCTCCTGCGTGAGTTGGTAACCGCGCTTGTCGACATTTTCTGCAGTGCCGGCAAAATGATGATCGATCCGGCCCTTGGCCGAACGGCAGAAATAATTGGCGACCGACAAAATTTCATCCACCGGCTCGCCGTGGTCCATCTTGTATTGGGCGAACGAACAGGTCGCGCTCATCGCGAACAGTTCGGTCGCGATGCCGACAAAGCGCGAGAGCAACAGTTGTTCGCGATCGAGTTTCGGACCGAAACGCGCCATCGCATGAAACAATCCGCGCGCCAGTTTCTTGCTCGCCCGCGCGCGCGTAATCGACATGCTTTTGCAAATCGCGATGGAGACCATCGATCTTGCCCGCGCCCGTCGAGAACCACTGTCGCGGATACCAGCCGGCGTAGAATTTTCCGGAAGTGAAAACAGCCTTGAGCCGTTCCGACATCGGAAGTGTGGTGTTGAAAATCGCGCCGCCGACTTTCAAATGCGGATCGAGCGCTTCGCGCGCGATGAACAGCCGCATGATTTCGCTCGAGCCTTCGAAGATCATGTTGATGCGGCAATCGCGCAGGAAACGCTCGACCGGCACGGCTTCTTCGCCGCGGCCTTCCAGCGATTGCGCCGTTTCGTAACCGCGACCGCCGCGCACCTGCATCGCGTCATCGGCGATTTTCCAGGTCGTTTCGGTCGACCACATTTTGCACATCGCGGTTTCGATTCGCAGATCGCCCGCTTTGCGATCGACCAGACCCGAAGTGAGAAACGTGATCGCTTCCATCGCGAAAACATTGCCCGCCATCTCTGCGACTTTTCCGGCAATCGCCTAATGTTTTCCGATCGGCACGCCCCATTGCACTCGTTCGCTCGCCCATTTGCGGCAAATTTCGAGCAAGCGCTTCGACAAACCGACGCAGGCGGCCGGAATCGTGAGCCGGCCGGTGTTCAACGTCGTCAGCGCGACTTTCAATCCCTGGCCTTCCTTCGCGATCATGTTTTCGCGCGGCACGCGCACGTTGGTGAATTTGACGATCCCGTTGTAAAGCGCGCGCAATCCCATGAAGCGGCAGCGATAAGTGATCTCGAGCCCGGGCGAATCGACATCGACGATGAACGCGGTGATTTGTTTGCGCTCTCTGCCGTTAACGATTTTCGGCGGCGTCTTCGCCATCACCACGAGCACGCCGGCCTTGATCAGGTTGGTGCACCAGAGTTTTTCGCCGTTGAGGATGAAGGCCGAGCCGTCCTCGGTCGGATCCGCGCGCAGACTCATGTTCGCCGGATCCGAGCCGGCGTTCCACTCGGTCAACGCGAACGCGGAGATTTCCTTTCGCGCGACGCGCGGCAGATATTTTTTCTTTTGCTCTCCGTGCCGAAAAGCAGCAGCGGCTGCGGAACGCCGATCGATTGATGCGCGGAAACCAGCGCGGTCAGATTTGCGTCCCAACTGCCGAGCAACATCGCCGCGCGGCCATAATTCACCTGCGACAAACCGAGCCCGCCGTACTGCTTCGGAATTTTCACGCCGAACGCGCCCATCGCGAAAAGTTCGTCGATGTTCTTCTGCGGAATTTCGCCGGTGCGATCGATCTCGTCGGCATCGACATTTTCGCGAGATATTTTTCCAGACTCGCCAGAAACTCTTCGCCGGCCGCGCGATCTTCCGCGCTCTGCTCCGGCCACGGATAAATGCGATCGAAATCGTAACGGCCGATGAACAGGTTGCTGGCGAAACTGCCGCGTTCGTCCAGCGGATCGCGCGAGCTTCGGCCAGCTCGAGCGCCTCGCGCTTGCCCTTCGACATCTTGGACGTGTCGATGACGGAGACGGGCGCCGGCTTTGCGGCTTCGCGCTGGTTTCCTCGGCGAACTCTGTTTTTCAGGCGCTTCGAGCGACGATTTCATGACTTGTAAAATCTTGTTCCGTCGCGCGCGTGCTTCTTCAAAATTTCGCACGGCGCAAATTTTTCTTCGCTCTGCGCGATGCCGGTTCATTTCGTCGACCATGCTTCTTCAAACCAAAATGTTCGGCGAATCGCAACGGCCCGCCGCGAGTACGGCGCGAAATCCGGTTCCGAGAATCATTCCGTAATCGGCGTCCTCGGGCGATTCGACCACTTTTTCTTCCACGCAACGCGCTGCTTCGTTCACCATCAGGAACATCAACCGGTTGGCAAGATCGCCTTCCACTTTTGCAGTCGCCGCTCCGCCGCCATTGCTTGCAAGCGATTCGTTAGGCGATTGCGCTCTTGCCTTCGTATTTGTAAAAACCGCTGCCGCTCTTTCGACCGAGCATTTTCGCCTCCCGCATCTTGCGTCAGGATCGCCGGCGGTGCGAGTCGCGCTCGCCGTAGGCTTTCTCCAGCGTCGTCGCGATGTCGACCGTGATGTCGACGCCGATTTCGTCGATCAAACGCAGCGGCCCCATCGGCATTCCCCATTTCAGCCAGCGCGTTGTCGATCTTCTCCGCCTCAACGCCGCTCTCGAAAAGTTCGGCGGCATCGAGCAAGATAGGGAAACAGAACACGGTTAACCAGAAACCCGGGACTGTCCCGCACGACGACCGGAACTTTCCCGACCTGCCGAACAAACGCGAGCGACTGCTCCTTCGTTCGCATCCGACGTTTCCTTGCCAATCACGACTTCGACCAGTTTCATCCGGCTGACCGGATTGAAGAAATGCAAACCGATCACGCGATCGGGCGAGACGGTGCAATGCGCGAGCTCGCTCACTGAAAGGGCCGAAGTGTTCGTCGCGACGATTGTTTTCGGCCCGGCCTGCATCGACAGCTCGCGGAAGATTTCCCTTTTGATTTCCATCTTTTCCGAGGCGGCTTCGATCACGAATCGCACGTCGCGCAATTCCATCGGCGCGCGACGAAGCAACGATGCGCGACGCGACCTTCCTTCGCTTTTTCTTCGCTCATCAAGCCGCGCTTGACCGCGTCGCCGTAAACTTTTTCGATATTGGCCAGGCCGCGATCGAGCGAATTCGCGACTGACGTCGCGCAGAATCACGGTCACGCCGCGCGAGCTGAGCCATTGCGCGATCCCGGAACCCATCACGCCGGCGCCGATCACTGCGGCGTGCACGACTTTTTCGAACTCGCGTTTTCGAACTGCCTTTCTTGTATTTCTCGGCGAGGAAAAAATTGCGGATCAGGTTTTGGGTCGATTCCGTTTTGCCAAGATCGACAATCGCGTCCAGCTCGAGCCCAAGCGATTCGTCGATCGAATTCGTCAGCGTCGGTATTGATAATTCCCAGCGCGCGCGCGCGGCGCGGATTTCGGATCGCGACGGCGCAGGAGTCGTCTTTGCTCCGCGATGCCGAAGCTGTCGCGGCACGCTGCGTTTTCCCTCACCAAGTTTTCGTCGCGCGGCTTCGAGCAACTTCTCCCTCGGCGCGACTTCATCGACCAGATCCGAGCTTCAACGCTTCGCTGGCCGAATAGAGTTTGCCCTTTCAAAATCACTTCCGCGGCGCTTTCCGCACCGATCAATCGCGGCAAACGCGTGCTGCCGCCCCAGGCCGGAACAAGCCGAGCGTCGTTTCCGGCAAACCGATTCGCGTCGCCGGATCATCCGATGCGACGCGATAATCGCACGCCAGCGTGACTTCGTAACCGCCGCCGGCGCACGCGCCGTGAATCGCCGCCACGGTCGGAATCTTCAGCGCGGCGATTCGATTGAAAATGCGCTGACCTTCGGCAATGAAGTCGCGCATCTCACCGGTCTGCGCCTGTTTCAGCAGCGTCTTCAAATCGGCGCCGGCGATGAAGATCGATTTTTTCGCCGAGGTAATGATCAAACCGCGCAAAGAGTTGTCGCTCTCGATGACATCGAGATGTTCGCCCAGCTCGCTCATGGTCGCGGCATCGAAAATGTTCGCGCCCGATTCGGGCCGATCGAACGTCAGCACGCAAACGCTGTCGTCACCGATTTCGCGCCGAATCATCGGACTGTGTGGCAACTGTCGGCATTCCACCTCACTTTGGAATCATTTCCGGCAAAATTCCAAGCGCGGAACGATTGCTCTTGCCGGGCCGCAATGTTACAAAACTCGGCGCGCGCGGAGGTTCATCATGGTCGGCAAACTTTTAGCACCCGAAATCAAGAGCCTGATCGACGCGCGCGATTTCAACGGCCTGCGCGAGCTGTTCAAGGAATGGCCGCCGGCCGATGTCGCCGAGGTAATTCTCGATCTTCCGGAAGACGAGCAGGTCATCATCTTCCGGGTGTTGCCGGCCGCGCTGGCCGCGGACGTTTTCGAATACCTCGGCATCGAGGAGCAGCAAAATCTGCTGCACGCGATGGCCCACGAACAGGTCGTCGCGATTCTCAACGAGATGTCGCCGGACGATCGCACGGCGCTGCTCGAAGAATTGCCGAGCGAAGCGGCGCGACAATTGATCAAGCTGCTCACGCCGGAAGAACGCCGCATCGCGCAATCGCTTCTCGGTTATCCCGAAGGCAGCGTCGGCCGATTGATGACGCCGGACTTTATCGCCGTGCACGAAGATTGGACCGTGCAGCAGGTGCTCGATTTCGTCCGCGAATACGGCCGGGACAGCGAGACGCTGAACATCATCTACGTGGTCGATGAGCGCAACAAACTGATCGACGACGTCCGGATGCGCGAATTTCTGCTCCGGCCGCTGACCACGAAGGTGAGCGAAATTCGCGACCGCAACTTCGTCTCGCTGAAGGTGACCGACACGCAGGAAGAAGCGCTCAATCTTTTCCGCAAATACGACCGCGCGGCGTTGCCGGTGGTCGATTCCAATGGCGTGCTCGTCGGCATCGTGACCAGCGACGACATGCTCGACGTCGCCGAAGAAGAAGCGACCGAAGACATCCAGAAACTCGGCGGTTTGGAAGCGTTGGATGAGCCCTACACGACGATTCCGTTTTTCCGAATGGTCAAGAAACGCGCGACCTGGCTCATCATTCTTTTTCTCGGCGAAATGCTGACCGCGACCGCGATGCAGGGTTACAACGGCGAGATCGAAAAGGCCGCGATTCTCGCGATGTTCTTGCCGCTGATCATTTCGAGCGGCGGCAATTCCGGCTCGCAGGCGACGACGCTGGTCATTCGCGCGATGGCACTCGGCGAACTGACGTTGCGCGATTGGTTCCGCGTCGTGCGCAAGGAATTGCGCTCCGGTTTCGCGCTCGGTTTGATTCTGGGAGCAATCGGTTTCTTCCGAATCAGTCTTTGGCAGTACCTGCACATCTTCGATTACGGACAGTATCACTGGCTGGTCGCGATGACGGTCGGCGCTCGCGCTCGTCGGCGTCGTCACCTGGGGAACGATCGGCGGCGCGATGCTTCCGTTTCTGTTGCGCCGTCTTGGGACTCGATCCGGCAACGTCGTCGGCGCCGTTCGTCGCCACGTTGGTCGATGTGACCGGACTCGTGATTTATTTCAACGTCGCGCTGTTCATTCTTCGCGGCACATTGCTATGACGAAATTGTTGTGGGCTGCAACGCTCACATTGGCTGTTGATCGTCTCCAGCTCACGCCACCACCAAAGGCCTCAGCCAAATCGTCACGCCAGATTTACAGGACGAAGGCGATCTTTCGATGAGCTTGCAAATTCAGGACAAACGAATCGCGAATCCGTACGAATTGCAGGCCGAGCTTGGCCTGACGAAATGGGCCGAGGTCGCGGTCTTTCGCGGGTTCGATCCCGACGATTGGATTTTCGCAACGGAGATCGGGATTCTGAGAAAGGAGCCGTATCTGTTGTCGGTCGGATTCATCAACTGGTCGCCGCATCTCGATGTCGATCCTCAACCGTACATCGAGGCCGGTTATTACACCGAGCACAACAAGTTCATCGTCGGCGGGATTCATGCCGGCTACAAAAACGAAGCGATTCTCGGTTACGCCTACGACTTCAATAAAACCTGGCGGGTGCAGGTCGATTTCCAGAGCGGCAAGGAAAATTCATCCACCATCGGCTTCACCTGCAACATCACGCGCGATTTTCAGTTCAATCCCGCGATTTACTTCAGCAACTACGATCCGGGCCGCATCATGGGCTACGTTGTGTTCACTTACACGTTTCATCTTTGGGGTAAGAAAGAGACCGCAAGCGAAGCCGCGATACCGGGCCTGGCCAAGTGATCGGTCGTTTTCCCGGCTTGTTTCCTGATCGCGGCCGTCGTACGGATTAGCCCCGCAACATGCCATGATCTCCATCGGTAGAATTTTCGGACAAGACGCGAAGTTTTACGACTTGCTGGAAGCGAGCGCGAAACAGGCCGACACCAGCGTGCATCATTTGGTCGATTTGCTCGCGAAGATCGAAAACAAAAAG
>CAWAYF010000012.1:0-36416 GCA_963786135.1 uncultured Verrucomicrobiae bacterium
CATAGACCGATCCCTGGTTCAGATAATTCTCGAGGTCGCGCTTGAAACCGAGAACGCGAATATTCTCGCGCCAGAATTTCTTCAGGTGAGGTTTGGCTTCGTCATGGACGCTGCCGAGCAGCCAGAGCTCCGCATCGCGCAAGTTCAATCTGTGCCAGGCTTCGAGCAAATGATGAATTCCTTTGCGCTCAATCAACGCGCCGGAAAAAATGGCGCGAAAAATTGGCGGCCGCGTGCCGGGTTGGAACCTTTCGGTATCAACACCGCGCGGCAGATAGAAAAGTTTTTCATCCGGAAAATTTGCGGCACGAAACGATTCGGCCGCCTTTTCTGAGAGTACGACCACCAGGGTTGCGAGATCGTATTCTTCCAGAAACCTTTCCCGTTCCAGCAACAACCGCGATTTCCAGCTCTTACTGATCTCTGCTCTCTGCCCTCTGTCATCTGAGCGCTGACTTCCTCGATGCCAGGTCGGGATTTCGATCAGCGATGGAATATTCCTCCTTTTCGCGACTCGCAGCGTTTCCAGGCAATCTCCTGACCAACTGTGAAAAAAGTCATAGCGACCGGTTTCCAGATGACGGGACGCAATCCAATCGAGGTATTTTTTCTTCGCCCCATAATAATAAGGACGTCCGACAAACGAGATCAGCCGGACCGGATGCCAGCGAAGCGATTGGATGAATCGCGCAGGGATTTCTTTCTGGCGATTGTCGTAGGCGACCGCTTTTCCGAGGAACTTTCCACGATAAGATGCGCGCAAAGCTTCAAAGGAATCGGTATCAAGCCCGTGGCCGCCGATTCGCGCGAAAATCGAGTAGAGCAAACTCTTGGGCAAGACACGCGGTGTGCCGACGGAACTTTCCCTGGGTTGCACGTTTAAAGATTTCGCCTAACATCAAGTTGGAATTATTCTCGCGAATAGATTTGATGTCGAACGGCAAACTCAGGATCGCTTTCGCGCGCCGCGGCTACTCGCCGACCGGCGGTGCGGAGGCTTATTTGAAGCGGCTTGGCCAGGGAATTGTCGATCTTGGACACGAGGCGCAGCTAATTGTTACGAACGAATGGCCGGTCAGGGAATGGACGTTCGGTCCGATTCATCGCCTTCGCGCCGAAGCGCCAATCTCGTTCGCCAATGAGCTCGAGGAACGTCGACCGCAAATCGAGTGGGATGTTCTAATGAGTCTCGAGCGCGTCTGGCGTTGCGATGTTTATCGCGCCGGCGACGGAGTGCACAGGGCCTGGCTCAATCGCCGTCGAAAATTCGAGATGCCGCTGCAACGATTCGTTCGTGGAATAAACCGCAAACATCAGGACATCCTGAAGCTCGAGGCATCGCTTTTCGGGAAATCTGGCGCCGATCGCGTGATCGCCAATTCGGAAATGGTGAAACGCGAGATTGTCGATCTTTACGGTTATCCTGCGGATAAGATCGATATCGTTCGAAATGGGGTCCCGTCTGAAAAATTCCGGTCTGACCCGGCGCTGCGCACGAAGTCCCGGTCGGAGTTGAACATCAAACCCGACGAAATCGTGCTGCTCTTCGCTGGCTCGGGTTGGGAACGCAAAGGTCTTCGCTTTGCCATCGAAGCGTTCGAGCTCTCTCAAGATCGCAGTTTGCGAATGCTCGTGGCCGGTCGTGGTGATGCGCGCGGTTACAGGCCGAAACGGTTTTTCACAAAGGAACCAGTGCGTTTTCTCGGAGAGGTAGCCGACCTTCGCCCGATTTACGCCGCGGCTGATATTTTCATTTTGCCGAGCATTTACGATCCGTTTTCAAACGCGTGTCTTGAAGCCCTTGCGTCTGGATTGCCGGTAATCACCACCCGCGACAACGGTTTTAGCGAGATTATTGAAAACAACGTTCACGGCTCAGTTGTCGATCTTCCGAACAACGTCATTGCGCTGCGCAACGCAATCCGGTTCTGGACCGACGAACCTCGTCGGGCGGCCGCAAGATCGACAACCGCTGAGCGCGCATCGCAGTTCGACATTTCAACGAATGTTTCCGAGACGGTGAAGAATTCTGGTTCAGTCCGCAGCCAACAGGCCGTCGTCACGCGGGTCGATCACGAACACCTGATCGAGTCGCGCCATTCTGAAAATCGTTCGGACGTCGTCGTTAATACCGCTAAGGAGTAGCCGGCCACCGTATTCCTGGACGTTTTGCAGGGCGTGAATCAGGACGGCCAAGCCGGAACTATCGATGAACGTCACTCCGGAAAGATCGACCACCACTTGTTTCGGACGCTTGGCGATTAGCGACGTCAGTAATTGCTCTACATCCGGCGAAACGTGAAGATCAATCTCGCCGTTAAGCGAGAGCACGTTCGCCGAATCGAACAACGCCATTCGATCCCAATTTGCAGCACAATTTGTTCCGAAACAGGACCTTAATGTCGACGTGACCTTTAATTTATTTCGCGGCCAGCGCTGTATCGACGTCCGGATAAATCTCGAACACCTGATCGAGCCGCGCGATGTCGAATACGTGTTTCACGTCTTCCCGAACGCCGGCCAGGCCGAACCTGCCGCCGTATTGCTGAACATTTTGCATCCCTTCGATCAGCACGGCGAGACCGGAACTGTCGACGTATGTCACTTTCGTGAAATCGACGATGATCTGTTTGGTTCTTTTCGCGATCAACGCGCGCAATGATTCCGCAACTGCAGGCGAAACGTGGAGGTCGATCTCGCCAGTGAGCGGCAATACACTTGGTGGTTGTTTTCGTGGCATAGGTTCAGAAAGTAGAGTAACTCGGCATTGTTTCCCCAAAATCGCCGGCCGATCACCAGCCGAGCGTATTTATTAGACGGTCAACGTCGGAAAAATCATCGATCAAAATGTCGGGGTGATGTTCTGAGAGTTTTTCGCGACTCCAACTGCCCGTCGCCACGGCGATCGTGCGCGCGCCGAGCGCTTTCCCGCAGGCGATGTCGCGGGGGGTGTCGCCGATGACGTCAATCTCATCCGCGGAAAATTCACGGCCATGCTTCTCCTTTGCGCGCGCCCGGGCAAAGGGCCCGAGCTGGTTGCGGTCGTGATGATCGTCAGCGAACGCACCAAACTCGAAGAAATGCCAGACTCCGTAATGACCAAGCTTTAACCGCGCACCGCGGGAGACGTTGCCGGTCAACAACGCCAGCACGACGTGTTTTCGCGTTTTCAATTTCTCGAGCAGCTCAAGAACGCCTGGAAGTAAATTGCCTTTGCGCCGCGGCAGTTCGAGGGAAAGAAAGTGCACGTAGCTGTCGAGGAACGCCGCGATGTTCTCCGCGGTTGTCGGAATTTGGTGCTTCTTCAAAATGCTGGTGACGATGCCTGAATCGGTCATGCCAGCGATCTCGATGTCGTGGAGATCGTCGCCGATTTTGAAACGCTCTTTCAAGGCGCGCTTGAGCGCCTCGACTCCGGCGCCGCCGGAATGAATCAGCGTGCCGTCGATGTCGAAAAGAAGTAGACGCTTCGTAATTGCGGATTGCCGATTGCGGATTGCGGATTTGTTCACCACGACTCGCGCAGATTAATGCGGATTAGTTGTAGGGCAACCGCTCCGGTTGCGGTGTTTCAGTTTCACCGCCGATCGTGTCTGCCTCTACTCCACCTCTCGCGCTTAGCCTAGAAAGATGACTACGAAGATTAACAGTAAGCGGAAGAGGAAGATTGCCTGCGTGCGGTCGTTGACCGCCTTGCCACCGACCAGCATAGTGCCGCTTTCATGGCAATCGAACTGACGCGCAATTTCTGCATCATCGCGCACATCGATCACGGCAAGACGACGTTGTCGGATCGATTGCTCGAGACGACGGGCACGATCCACGAGCGCGACAAGCAGGACCAGCTGCTCGATTCGATGGACCTGGAGCGCGAGCGCGGAATCACGATCAAGGCGCATCCGGTGACGATGAAATATCGGGCGAAGGATGGGCAGACTTATCGACTGAACCTGCTCGACACGCCGGGCCACGTCGATTTTGCCTACGAAGTTTCGCGATCGCTGGCCGCGTGCGAAGGCGCGCTGTTGATTGTCGATGCGGCGCAAGGCGTCGAAGCGCAGACGGTGGCGAACGTGCATCTCGCGCACAAACAAGGGCCTGACCATCGTCCCGGTGATCAACAAGATCGATTTGCCGAACGCCGACGTGCCGTCAGTGCATCGGCAACTGGAAGAGATTCTCGCGATCCCGGCGGAGGAAGCGATCGCACGCCAGCGCGAAAATGGGCATCGGCATCGAGGAAATTCTGGAAGCGATCGTGCAGCGGATTCCGCCGCCGCAAAAGCCGACAGGACGAAACGTTGCGCGCGCTGGTGTTCGATTCCGTGTTCGACATTTATCGCGGCGTCGTCGGCTACGTGCGCGTGGTTCCGGGAACGATGGAAGCCGAATCAGGCGATCAAGATGATGAGCAACGACGCGCGTTACGAGATCAAGGAAGTGGGCGTGTTCACGCCGAAGATGTTCGCGCAACCGGGGCTGAGCGCGGGCGACGTCGGTTATTTCATCGCCAACATCAAAACCACCGCCGACATGAAAATCGGCGACACGATCACCGATCAGCGAAATCCGGCGCGCGAACCGCTGCCGGGCTTTCAGGAAATTCATCCGATGGTGTTCAGCGGCATTTATCCGATCAACACCGGCGACTTCGAGCATTTGAAAACGGCGATCGGGAAACTGCGGTTGAACGATTCGGCGTTTATTTACACGCCGGAAAGCTCGGTCGCGCTCGGATTCGGTTTTCGCTGCGGATTTCTCGGACTGCTGCACATGGAAATCATCCAGGAGCGATTGCGCCGCGAATACAACATGGACATCATCGCGACGAGCCCGAGCGTGATTTACGAAGTCGTGACAACGCGCGGCGAAACGCTGCTTGATCGACAATCCCGCGCACCTGCCCGATCCGAGTCTAGATCAAAGAAATTCGCGAACCGATCGTGAAGGCGTACGTGCTTTGTCCGAACGAAAACATCGGCGACATCCTGCAGTTGATTTTGGAAAAGCGCGGCAGCGATGGACCACACCGAGACGCTCGATTCGCGCCGGGTGATGCTGCACTGCGAGCTGCCGCTGAACGAAATCCTGGTCGATTTCAACGACAAGATTAAATCGATCACGCGCGGTTACGGTTCGATGGATTACGAACACGCCGGCTATCGGGCGGCGAAACTGGTGAAGCTCGACATGCTGGTGAACGGCGAACCGGTCGATGCGTTTTCGATGATCGTGCACAAGGACCGGGCGGAGGCGAGGGGACGCCAGCTGGCGGCGAAGTTGAAGGAAGTCATTCCGCGCCAGCTTTATCAGGTGGCGATCCAGGCGGCGATCGGCGGAAAAATCATTGCGCGCGAGAACGTTTCGGCCTTGCGAAAAAACGTGACCGCGAAATGCTACGGCGGCGACATCACCCGCAAACGCAAGCTGCTGGAGAAACAGAAAGAAGGAAAGAAGCGAATGAAGAGCATCGGCAAGATCAACATTCCGCAGGAAGCCTTTATTGAGGTGCTCAAAGCGCAATGAATGTTCGTAAATTCGAATCTCAAACTCCAAATGTTCAAGCGCAATCCTCGAATCGCTTCGAACTCGATTTCGAACTTCTTTGGAGCTTGAGATTTACGATTTGGAATTCGAGATCGACATGTTCACGCCACGCTACGTCAAACACAGCAAACTGTTGATGCGTCATGCGCAGAAATATTTGCGCTACAAACGCGATGTTCTCGAACTCGGCGACCTACGACGAAGTCGGCCGGCATGATCGGCGGCTGCATGCGGCGTTGAAACAGCGCGATCGAAAACAGATCGAAAGCCGCGCCGAAGAGCTCGATGCCAAACTGCACCAGCTGACACCGGTGACGTGGGAATCGCACTGGCGCGAGAATGTCGAAGTCATTCTCGTCGCCATCGTGGTCGCGGTCGGGATTCGTTCCTATTTTCTGCAGCCGTTCAAAATTCCAACCGGCTCGATGCAGCCGACGCTGAACGGAATTATCGGACACCCGATGGCTGCGCCGCCACCAAATATGTTGCGGCAGGTGGCGGAGTTCATTCTTCGCGGCCGAAATTACATCAACGTCGTTTCGCAGGAGGACGATCAGGTGCTGCAAATCGAGCAGAAGAAGTTTTTCTTTTTCTTCACCTGGTCGCGAATTATCTGCGAGCATCAGCGTTTTCTGGTTTACTGTCCGCCGGATCAGCTGCCGTGCGGATTTCAAAGTTGCCCCGGGCATTCAATATCGACGCGGCGAAGTGATCGCGCGCGGCGCGGTCGACACCGGCGACCAGGTTTTTGTCGACAAGTTTAGCTACAATTTCGTGAAGCCACATCGCGGTAACGTCTTCGTTTTTCGGACGAATAATATTCCCGATGATTCCCGGAAGATCCCGAGACGGGTGCGCCGTTTTACATTAAGCGACTGGCCGGACTGCCTGGCGACACACTGCGGATCCAGCCGCCGATGCTCTATGCGAACGATCAAGTCGCGCAAGGCTATGGATTCAGTCGGGTGATGAGCGCGAAGAATGGCTACCGCGGTTATTCTGATGGTCCACTCAACGTGAATATTCTAGAGCAACAGTTCCAGAGGTTGTTCGAAACAAGGATCGGGCGCTGCGAAGCGGATCGGATGCATCCCGGTTTCTGAAGAGGAGCAGGATGTTCGCGCAAAGTTGGAATTTGCCGAGGGAAAGCGTCCGATCCCGCAAGGATCTTATTTCGCGATGGGCGACAACAGCTACAACAGCTTTGACAGCCGTTATTGGGGACCGGTGCCGGAAAAAAACCTGGTCGGGCGCGGACTGTTTGTTTACTGGCCATTCATTCCGCACTGGGGGCTCATTCGTTGAATGACAGGCGCCAATTTCAAAATGCCCAAATCCCAAGCTCCAATCAAATCCCAAAGTTCGATTACCTAAAGCAACGCGATTGCTCCTTTGAAGTTTGATGATTGGAGTTTGCCTGGGGTTTGGTTATTGGGGTTTGGTGCTTTTGCTGCCGCCGGTATTCGCGCTTGCTGAAATCGGACACGACCTGTCGCGATGGTATCCGCTCGTCGGCTTTTTAGGCGGCTACATCATTGTTCTGCTTTTCAATCCTGTTCGCCTCGCGTTACGCGACGGATTTCGCTGCATCCTTCGCTACAAACGGATTTGGGCTACCTTCGTTTTGCTCGGATTTGCCTATTTCGTTTTTCAATTTTCGACGTTCACTCCGATTGAAAGCCTGGCCGAAGTCGATCTCACGCAGATCTTCTCACTTGCGAACTGGCATTGGCCGACATTCCTGGAGATTTGGCAGGAAGCACCGTTACCGGCATTGGAAGGTGTCGCTGGAATTTTCGATAACGCGACAACGACCTATCCGCTTTCGGCAATCGCGGCGGTCTTGATGTTACTGAACTGGCGCGGCTTGCACGGCGCGCTGGTGCGAGCGTTGCATAAGCGTTTTCGCGTTTTGCGGTTATCTCCTCTATCTGATTTTGCTTTTGAGCGCGATCGCCGCCTTGCTGAAGCCGATCGTCTATTGGGCGCTGCCGATTTGGGGCGGACTTTTGCCGACGGCGGAGTTATTGCAAATGTCCGCCAGCATCGACGCGGTGGCATTTATCTTTGAATATCTCTTCGGCGTTTACATTCAGGTTTATCTGATTGCGGTCTGCTTCGCCTGGATCCGCGGATTAAGTTTCGAAGAAGGAGAGCTGTTTCGATTTGCGATGCGGCGGTTCAGTTATGTTTTGGAATGGGCAGGCATTGTCGTGCTAATCAGCACGCTGATCGTGCGTTTGCCCCTGCTGCTCGCCTATTTCATGAACATTCCCGATGTGCTCGATTATCTTCCGATCGAACGTGTGGTCATGTGCGGGTTGATCATCGCTTTTAGCTCAGTCCAGATCTCGCTCGCGTTGCACAATGAGACGCTGCGCGAAGCAATCCGCGCCCATCGCGATTTCATTAGGAATAATTTTGGTCGCTTCGGCTGGTTCCTGCTCATTTGCGGCATCCACTTTTTCATTTTGACCGTGGCGGATGCGATCGTGCGCGGCGCAATTGCCGATCGCGTCGTTGCGATGATCATTTGGAAATCGCTATTTGTTTTTGGGCGCGGCTTTGTGACCGGCTGGTTGCTGGCTTCCTGGGTCTGCCTGTTCCGGCGAGGCGAAACCGGTCACGTCTATCAACAAACCTGGATTGAATATTAGCTGGGGCGAATCTTAAATCGTGAACGCGACGAAAATTACTCAGGCGAGCAAATCGAACCTCGCACTCGCGTTCATTTCTCTCGGTCGCGAGCGCCGGCGCGACATCACCGTCTTTTATGCTTTTTGCCGGGTGATCGACGATATCGCCGACGACGTCGATCTCCCGGTTGAGGAAAAAAAACGGCGCTTGATTGAATGGAGACAATGGCTGCGCGGGACCGGCCCTGACGAGTCGTCGTTGGCCGCGGACGTACGGAGTTTGATGAAGAAGTACTCGCTCGGTCCGGAGATGTTCGAAGAAATTATCGCCGGCGTGGAAATGGATCTTGCCATCCAGCGTTATCAAACCTTCGACGAACTGCGGGTTTATTGTTATCGCGTGGCCAGCGCCGTCGGTTTGGTCAGCATCGAGATTTTCGGTTACCGCAATGTGGCGTGTAAGGAGTATGCCATTCAGCTCGGCCTCGCTTTGCAAACGACGAATATTATTCGCGACGTGGCAAAGGATTTGCGCGCCGGGCGTGATTTACCTGCCGCTGGAGGATCTCGCGCGCTTCAATTATTCCGAAAAGAACCTGCAAGATCGACAATATGACGATCGTTTCGTGCGTCTGATGCAATTTGAAGCGGACCGGGCCCGGCAGTTCTTCGCTGGCGCCTCCGAGATTTTACCGCCGGAAGACCGCCGCTCGATGGTCGCGGCCGAAATAATGGCGTCCATTTACCGCGGCTTGTTGCGGAGAATGGAGCTGGACAAATTTCGAGTATTTGAAAAAGAATACGCTCTGAACAAATTGGAAAAGGCCGGACGGATCACGGGGCAGCTACTCAAGCTTTTTTGAATGAGCGGAATGCGCCATCCGTCTGAGTCACCGAAACCGTAACTATTAATATGAAAAAATATTTAGCGCTCGTTTCAGCATTGTTGGTCACATCTTTAACGCTTGCCCCCCTCACTAAAGTGTACGCCCTGGGTGAGGCCGCGAAAGCGATCGAAGTATCGCCAGAAGACGCCGCGAAGAAATACCCGTTGCCAAACGGGAAGGATTATCCAATGGGCAATTATGAGGCGTTTGCCAGTAGCACGGGTGGTTTTGTGCGAAGTCCTTATTCCAGCCGCGTTTACGATTGCCGAAAGAGTTGGACACGGAGCGCTGATCCTGGATGAGGGCGCGAAGAAGGTGTTCCGCGCCCCGTAATCCTGCGGCAAGTCGTCAAAGTTGTTGGTGCGGCGAAACATTATTTCGCTTGCACGGTTCAATGGGCTGACGAAGGAACATCTATGAACAAGAAATTTTTCACCATTATTTGCGGCGGAGCACTCGCTGCGTTCGCCCTTGATTCGTGCGATACGCCTACCGGCCAGGGGGCGGCGGCCGGCGCTGGCGCTGGCGCAATTATTGGTGGTTTGGCCGGTGGCGGCCCGCGAAGCGCGGCCATTGGAGCGGCGATTGGCGCCGCCAGCGGCGCGCTGATCGGTCATGCCATTCAGGAAGACCGAGCGCGCCAGTACGGGCCGCCGCCTGAGGGTGGTTATCCGTATGCCAGACCGGCGAATGGACCGGGAATGTTCCGCAGTCCCTACACCGGACGCGTTTACGATTTACGCGGCGTGCCCCCGGGTGGATTGACCCGCGACGTTGATACCGGGCAATTGTTCCGGCGACCGTAATTCGAAATCGATTATCTAAAACGCGTTGGTCCTGCGCTCGCGGGATCAACGCGTTTTCTTTTGTCGATACTATGGCGAGTCCCGGTCACGGCCCGGGCTGAGTGTGGACGCCGGTGTACTCTCTAGCATGGTCTAAATCGCAAAACAGCGTTTCGGCTTGCTCTCGCCGGGACTCGTCGCTAAAACGTTGCCGACGAAATAAATTCGGGAGAGCCGGTTCGAGCATGAAGGCACAAATCCCAAACATCAATGTAGTCCGGTCGCTTGGCACCGAGTCAAGAAAGAGATAAAGGACGCCATAATTCGTGACCTGAAGCCAGTAAAAGACATCAAAGGTGGTGGCGGTACTGCGGGCAAATCCAAATCCACCACAGGCGGCACTGGCACCACGGGTACTCCTGGAAGCCACAAATAGGGTTTACCAAATTTTTCAGCCGCTCGCCGCTGCGCGGCAAAGCATCGTCAGCCAATTTTCTTTTGCAGCTCATCGACCAGCGCTTTCGCTTCGTCGGTCATTTTTAGCAGCTCCGGCCATTGCCGGTGATAATTTTCGCCCGGCAATTTTCGGGTTGCGTCAAAGCCCATGTGCGAGCCGATGTTTTGCTCGGTCGGCGCGTGATCGAGCGAATCGCTCGGATTTCTGATAACGCTTGTGTCGCGAGCGGGATCGGTGTTGGCGCAAAGGCGAAAGAGCACTTCGCTGGTGTTGTGCACATCGCAATCCTCGTCCACCACCACGATGTATTTGCTGAACATCATCTGCCCCATGCCCCACAAACCGTGCATCACCTTGAACGCCTGATACGGATACTGTTTCCGAATGCTGACGAACACGAGATTGTGAAACACGCCTTCCGCCGGCAGCGTCATGTCGACCAACTCGGGGAAATTCATTTTGAACACCGGAAGAAAAATCCGCACGCTGGCGTCGCCCATGTAAAAATCTTCCATCGGCGGGATGCCGACGATTGTCGTCGGATAAACGGCGTCTTTGCGATGCGTAATCGCCGTGACGTGAAAAACCGGATAATCCTCGACCGCGGTGTAGTAGCCGGTGTGATCGCCAAACGGTCCTTCCGGCCGCATCTCGCCGGGTTGCACGTAGCCTTCCAGAACAAAATCGACATCCGCCGGAACTTCGAGATCGATCGTTTTGCATTTCACCATCTCGATTGATTTGCGCCGCAAAAATCCGGCGAACAAGAATTTCGTCCAGCCCATCCGGCAGCGGCGCGGTGGCCGCGAAGGAAAGCGCCGGGTCGCCGCCGAGGGTGACCGCAACCGGCATTCGCTCGTTGCGTTCGTAATAAACTTTGCCGTGGCGCGCGCCCACTTTGTGGACCTGCCAGTGCATCGCGGTCGTTCGCTCGTCGAAAATCTGCATTCGATAAAACCGACGTTGCGCGCGCCGGTTTCGGGATCGCGAGTGTGCACGTTCGGCAAGTGTGATGAAACGCCCGCCGTCTTTAGGCCAGCACTTCAAAATCGGCAGGTCGCGGAGCGACATTGCCGAAGTTGAGAGTTCGTCCGAGCCGGACTGGCGTTGGTTGAGAGTTGAGCGCTCGAGCAAATGGACTATCTCCTGGCAAGCGGCGTCGCGAACGGTTTTCGGTCGCGCGTGCAGGAGATGAATTCCTTGTTTCAATAGCGCGAAACCTTCGCGCAGATCGGTCGGCGGTTTGGCTTTGAGGATCAGTTGAATTTCCTGCGCGATTTCGTCGACGCTTTCGCGGCCAAGCGCCATCGCCATCCGTTTGCGCGATCCCATGGTGTTGATCGCGACCGGAAATTTGGAAACTTGTCCGTCGACGACCGGTTGCTCGAAGAGTAATGCCTTTCCGCCGCCAGGCGATTTCATTTCGCGGTCGGCCCATTCGCTAATGAGCAAGTCGGTATCGACCGGAACGGAGACGCGCTTCAGCTCGCCGGCTTTGTCGAGTGCGTCGAGAAATTCGCCGAAATGAGCGGTAAGCCATGTGCTCACGTCTACACTGCGCTCTCGGCTGAACACGCGCCGAAATATCGATAACTGTTACGGCGGAACGAGATATTGAAACGACATTACCCGTCCGTTCGGAAAACGTGACCGTCTTGTACGGATACGAGATCGTCGGCGGAATGTAAGAGTAGTAAAACGGATCGTAGAACGGATCGCCAAAGAACGCGAACCGGCCGCCATGATGAAAACGGACAACGCCGACGCCGAATCCACCGTATCCCCACGGGCCCGGGCCGTAGCCGTAGCCATAAGGTCCGTAGCCATAGCCGTAGGCACGTGGTGACTCGTCGACGATAAATCCAGGTCTCGGTCTGGCGCCCGCGCATTTCGCCGGCCGCTTTCTGCTCAGGCGCACCCCACGCCAGCCAGACTGCGTTCGTCGACATCCCCGAGCGAATCTGTCCCTGACGCACCAGTGCTTGGTCGCGAGGCGACAGAGAATTGAACATGTCGGGATGTTGGGAAATTCGATTCTCCAGCGTTTCGCAACTCGTTAGGCAGAGTCCGACAGCAGCCAAACCTAAGCACAGCGTCTTGGAAATTGTGCTTCATAAAAAAGGATACAACCGGCGCACGGTCAGTCAATCGCCCCGAGCTGCCTTGATTGAACACGGCATCGCCGATAACGTTGCGATTGAAATGGAAGATCGTTACGGCCATCGCATTTCCTATCTGCGCGTCTCGATCACGGACCGTTGCAACGAGCGCTGCAACTACTGCATGCCGCGCGAACTTCAGGAATGGTTGCCGCGCGAGGAAATTCTCAGCTACGAGGAAACTCTGCGCCTCATTCGCATCGCGGCCGATCTCGGCGTCACCAAAATCCGCGTGACCGGTGGCGAACCGCTGACTCGCCGTGATGTTGTCGATTTTATTCGCGAGATTCCAAAGATTTCGAGGATCTCGAGTCTCGGAATTTCCACCAACGGAACATTGCTCGCGCACAAAGTAGATTGTACCGCGCCTGCGACGCGCGCGCTTCGCGCAGCGAAGCGGCTACAACGATGGCAGCCGCCCTCCGCGAGGCCGGCGTCCAATCGGTCAACATCTCACTCGATACTTTGGATCCGACATCTTTACGCGCAAATCACCGGACGCGATTTTCACTCGCAGGTCTTGGAAGGCATCGATGCTGCGATCACGGCCGGGTTCGATCAAATCAAACTGAACTGCGTGCTGATGCGCGGCCGAAACGAGGATCAGCTTATTCCGCTGATTGAGTTTGCGGCGGAGCGCAATTTGATTCTGCGTTTCATCGAGTTGATGCCGGTGAGCACGACCGAGGTTTTGAGCGAACGAAAATTTCTTGCCAGTCGCCGAAGCCAAACGTGCGATCGAATCGCGTTACGGCCCGTTAATTCCCGAGCAGTCTTTTCGAACAAATGGTCCCGCGACGTATTACCAAATTCCGGGACGCGATCAGCGCGTCGGATTTATCGGTGCGATGACGAACCTGCATTTTTGCGAGAGCTGCAACAAACTGCGGCTCACCTGCGACGGAAAATTCCGTCCCTGTCTCGGCAGTTATCTCGAGTTCGACATCATGAAACCACTTCGTGCCGGCGCGAGTGATGATGAGCTGCGGCAGTTCTTTATTGACGTTGTCGATCGCAAGCCCGAGCAGCACGATTTTCGCAACAATTATCAGCCGGACCGCAAGATGATCGCCATTGGCGGATGAAGGAAAGTGACAAGTGACGGGTGACAAGAGAGAAGCAGTGAAGCGATTAACTCATCATCGACGCCGACGGCCGGGCGCAAATGGTCGATGTATCGGCGAAGCCGATGAGCTCGCGGACGGCGATCGCCAAGGGAAAGATCAGGCTTCAACGCAAGACGCTTGATCTGATTTCGAAAGATCAAATCGCGAAAGGAAACGTGTTTGCGACCGCGCGGCTCGCCGGAATTCAGGCCGCCAAACAAACGGCGAACCTCATTCCGCTTTGTCACACGCTTCCACTGGGCGACGTGAAGATCGACATCATCGCCGCAGGCGACTGCGCTGAGGTAACGTGCACAGCGCGGACAATTGCCCAGACCGGCGTCGAGATGGAAGCGCTAACCGGAGTCGCGCTCGCGTTGCTGACGATTTACGACATGTGCAAAGCCGTCGACAAAAAAATGAAGATCGCCGAGGTGCGGCTAATTAAGAAGACGAAGACTCGGAATCGCTGATGAAAATCAAGAACGCAGGAAATTTATGAATCTTTTCCTGTTTTCCCGTGTTCGTTAGGTATTTTTCGATATGCAGATCGTTGTCGGAATCATCACGGTTTCAGATCGCGCGAGCGCCGGTGATTATAAAGATCTCGGCGGACCGGCGCTCAAGGAAGTTGCGCAGAAAAGCGGCTGGCAAGTTTTATGTGAGGCCGTGATTCCCGACGATGCCACCCGAATCCAGGAAACAATCCGTTCGTTTTCAAAACAAGGCTGCGGATTAATTCTGACGACAGGCGGAACGGGAATCGGCCCACGCGATGTTACTCCGGAAGCGGTTCGCGCGATCATGCGGGTCGAGCTGCCAGGGTTCGGCGAAGTAATGCGCGCGGAATCGATGAAAATCACGCCGAACGCGATTCTCTCTCGCAATCTCGCCGCAGTGGTCGACGATTCGCTGGTTATCGCGCTCCCCGGCAAACCCAGCGGTGCAGTGGAATGTCTCGGGTTTATCGCCGGTGCAATTCCGCATGGTGTCGCTGTTGCTCAGAAGAAACCGACTTCGTGCTGATTTTCGATCGCTAATCCGGCCAAATTAGCAGGCGCATCATTTGCGTTCCGAAACCGGTGAGATGCGCGTGACTCGCTGGGCCAGTGGCAACGCCGTTGGTCAGATGCGAAGCGTTTAGCGAACTCGGTTTCACGTAAATGATTTCCAGTTGTTTCACTTTCCGATCGCTCGGCTCAATTCGAAGCGGTAAACCGCTGCGCGCGAATGAAACCACCCACGAGCGCGGCTCCGCATTGGCATTTCCGTTTACCATCCACGGATAAAGCTTGGGCAATTCGAAATTCCGCGATCGGGGAAAGGCGACTTTGTAGAAAACTTCCTCGTGGCTGAAAAACTGCGGGATCGTGAGCGAAGGATTTTCGTGGAGTTGAATAAGGAACTTCTGGATGTCCAGCCCGGTGAGATTGATTCCGTTGTAAATGCCGTGGTGGTTCGGATCGTTCGTATGGGTGGCGTTGTACCAGCCTTCGAACTTGTGATTCAGGATCAGGTTCAACTCCAAATGCAAATGCGCGCGCTCACGATTGATTCCGACGCCAGTGTAACCCATCACCGCAATGTGCTGTCCGCGCTGCACACTTTCGCCGGCGCGGACGTCGATCTTGCTCAGGTGTCCATACAAGCTGTAATAGGGCGAGCCGTCGAACGTGTGTTCGATCACGATGTACTTCCCGTAGTTCGAATAACCGGCGACCAAGCTCGTGTAGACCACCTTTCCGTCAGCGATGGCGCGCACTTCGTCGAGCGGCTCGTTGTTTTCATCACGATGGACCGGTTTGATATCGATGCCTTCGTGAAAGCGCGTGTAAACAATTCCGGAACTGGTCTGCTCCGGATCGCGCACGAATCCATATTGACCGCCCTCCCACGGTGTCGATTTCTCGCCGCCGATAATCGCGTTCGATGTATTGAAAGAACGCCGCGCCTCCGCCGTCAAAAATCGCGTCGTTGTCGGTTGGCAATGCGATGTCGATAGCGCGGACACTCTCGACAGCGCCGAAAACTGCAACGATGGCCAGCGCAGCGACGAGTGAGCGCTTCATCCTTTTCTCTCTTCTCCCATTAGCCGACCGCTTGGCATTGGTTTTCACATGCACCCGGAAAAATGCAATGTCGATCTTTTCCCGAGACGGAAACGGCGATCAATGCCACAATCAAGCTCGCGAAAATGGATTTCATGACCGATTGATACGTTCCGTGTTTAACCCGTCAATGATTCGTCCTGCTATTCTTTTCTATAGTTTGCTATTGGCCGCCGCCCCTCTTCGCGCGCAGCTCGGCTCGTTCGGGACCTCGCCAACGCCCGCTCCGACGCCGGTGCCTGACACGGGGTTGTCCTCGCCGGCTCCCGGTGGCTCGCAACCGCCGATTACCACGACGACGATAAAGAGGCGCGGTTTTCTCGGCCGCGTGATGCACCCGTTTTCATCGTCCGAAGTTTTGCCAAAATATCAGAACCCTAAATTGCGCGGCCTCATTCTCAGTCTGCAGGTCGCGCCGCAGCCTCTCCGGCTTTCCGAGGTTCGACAAATGGAGGTCAGGGTACTGTAACTAACCGCGGCACCCACGTGATCACCCTCGATTTTCCAACGGACCAACGGATCGAGGTGCAACTGCTGAACTCGGCCGACGTCGTTCTCACGAAATGGTCCGAGAACCACGCGATCAAGGAAACTCCCGCCACTGTCCTGATCAATCCCGACGAGCATATTGAATACAAGGAAATGATCGCGACTCGTGACCTAACGCCCGGAAAAGTTTTTACGGCAGAAGTTCTTTTTCCAAAGTATCCCGAGCTCCGAATCCGGCAGAAGTTCATGACCGAGCCGTGATGCGGGAGAAAGTTGGTAGTTGATGGTTGAGAGTTGATTGCGGGAATTCAGTTTTCCATCAACAATCAGCTATCAACTACCAACTCTTTTCCGACTACCACAGTCATCCGCAGGGGCATCGAGTTCAGCCGTATTCCCAAAATCTTCTGCAGCCGTGGATCGATAGCGCGCGTGCAAAAGGCTTGAACGATATCGCGTTCACCGATCACGACCGTTATCATGCCGGCGTCAACTTCGATGAGCTCGATAAACTCCGCGCTGCAAATCCGGACGTAAAAATCCGCGCGGGAATCGAACTCGACAACGATCCGCAAACCTCAGCCGCGGGCCGAAAGTGGGTCGAGAAGAATTGGGACAAACTCGATTTCGTTCTCGGCTCCGTCCATTACCTCGACGATCCAAACCAGATGTTCGACAGCGTTCCTGACGGCGCGGAACAGTTTGTCGGGCGAGACATCAACGAAATCTACGAAGATTACTTTCGACGGGTTCGGGAAATCGCCGCGACGGGGCTGGTCGATTGTTTGTCGCACCTCGATCTTATCAAGATCCATGGGCACCGGCCGTGCGGTGATGTGCGACCTTTCGTGAACGAGACGCTCGATTTCATTCGGTCACGCAATTTGGCGATCGAACTTTCAACTGCCGGTTGGCGCAAACCGGTCGACGAACTTTACCCGAGCGACGAAATCATCAGGCTCGCGATCAAAAAGGCAATTCCGTTCACGACCGCGTCCGACGCGCATTCCCACGCGCAGCTTGCCGAAAATTACGATCGCCTTGCCGAAAAGATGTCGGCGCTCGGGATTCGCGAGGTTTGCGTTTACGAACACCACAAACGCCAACCGCGTGCTTTGGCTCAGCCGTAATTACAGTCCCGGCATTCCCAGGCCGCCGGTGATCTTTTTCATTTCGGATTGAGCGATCTCTTTGCCTTGATCGATCGCTTGCTGCACGCCGCTAAGAACCGCTTCTTCCAAAAACTCGACATCGTTTGGATCGACGATTTGCTTGTCAATCTTGATCGAGAGGATTTCGCCCGCGCCGTTCGCGATAACTTTCACTTTTCCGCCGGCGGCGGTTACTTCCACGGTCTTCTCTTCGAGCTCGGCCTGCGTTTTGGCCATTTGTGCCTGCATCTGCTGCGCCTGTTTCATCAATTTGTTCAAATTCATGGGCTTGGCTTCGTTAAGTCGTTAAATCGTCCCCTGCGATGGGCTCGCCACTCGTCACCTGTCACACGCCACTTTCTTCATTTTCTGATTTCTCCCTTGAAAATTTCTAGCGCTTCGCGGATCAGCGGATTGTCCGCGTAATCCTCAGTTGGTTTTTCTGTGCTCGGCAGATCGTTTTGCACGGTCAACTTCAGCGTCCAGTCTTTGCCGCTTACTTCCTGAAGTAACGACTCAATCAGTTTGCGGTTGGTCGCCGTTCCCAGGATGTCCATCGGCGATTTCTGATCGGGCGAAAACCCGAGCACGAAGTAACGGCCTTCGCTTGGCAGAACGTGCGCGGCTGCGGCCGAGTTTCGGACGAATGCCTTTGTATTTGGAATCTTGGCGAAGGCGGTCTCCCAGATCTTGTTCAGGTCGGTTTCGCCGTTAGCGATTTCAGCGACGCGCAGTGTAGGGTCGGCCGTTCTTTTTTCCGATGCAGCTGGCACAGCGCCACTCAGGTCCGCCAATTGGACGGACTCGTCCGCTTGCCGAGCTCGCGCCTGCTTCCACCGAAGGATTCTTGGCGTCAGGCGCCGCGCTTAACGTTTTTTTTTCCGCGGTCGTAGATTTTCCGTCGCGAAGTTCGCCGAGCTTCTCGATCACTTGATCGAGTGTCGCCTGGCCCAAACTCTGGATCGCTTTGATGATCGCGACCTCAAAATGCAATTTCTTGTTTGGCGCCCATTTCATCCGGCCTTCCGCCTGCGCGAATTGGTCGATCAACTCCAGCAATCGCTCGTTCTCGATTAGGTCAGCCTGGGCCGCGAGCGCTTTTTGCAATTCAGGATCGACATCCTCCTTGAGCGCGTCCGGTTTGGCTTTGAACACGAGCAGATCGCGCAAATAGGAAATCAGATCCGACATCAGCCGCATCATGTCTTTGCCGGCTTCGGATTGTTCGTAAAGCACATCGAGGGCAGCCGCGGTTTCGCCGCGGAAAATTTTTCCGGTGAGATCGACCACACGTCTGCTCGCTGGTGAATCCGAAAACGTTGAGCACATCGCTGCTCGGAAATTTTCTCGCCACAGAACGCGACCAGCTGATCGAGCATCGACTCCGCATCGCGCATTCCGCCTTCCGCGCCGCGCGCGATCGCGTGCGCCGCCGCCGGCTCGAGCGTGATCTTTTCCTTCTTGGCGATGAATTGGAGATGATCCGCAATCAGTTTCGCCGGAATGCGGTGAAGATCGAAACGCTGACAGCGGCTCACGATGGTCGGCAAAACTTTTTGCGGCTCGGTCGTCGCGAAAATGAATTTCACGTGCGGCGGCGGTTCCTCGAGCGTCTTGAGCAGCGCGTTGAACGCCGCCGTGGTCAGCATGTGGACTTCGTCGATGATGTAGATCTTGAAGCGAGACTTCGCCGGCGCGTAGCGGACGTTGTCGCGCAATTCGCGCACCTGTTCGACGCCGTTGTTGCTGGCGCCGTCGATTTCCAGGACGTCGAGCGAATTGCCGGCGGCGATCTCTTTGCAATTATCGCAGGTGTTGTCGGGAGTAACGGTCGGCCCTTTCACGCAATTCAGCGCTTTTGCCAGAATTCGCGCGGTCGAAGTTTTGCCGATCCCGCGCGGGCCGACAAAGAGATAGGCGTGCGCCAGCCGGTTTTGGGTCGACCGCATTCTTGAGCGTGCGCGAGACGTGCGCCTGGCCGACCAGATCATCAAACGTCTGGGGGCGATATTTGCGGGCGAAAACCTGGTAGCTCACGTGCTCAATCTAAATGCGTTGATCGAGCTGCGAAAACACAAAATCGAGAATTCAGAAAGGATTAACAGGATTTGTTTGATTGTAATCCTCTCAATCCCGTAAATCCTGTCTAGTTATGACTTCTCGCCTTTTCTGCGGAAGCCTGTTCTTGCTTGCGCTTGCCGTCGCGCAAGCGCAGGCGCCTCCGCCATCCGAACTCAGAGATCCGTTTCTCGACAATTTCGTCGGTGACTGGCAGGTCGAGCGAAAAATGGGCAACGGAAAAACCACGCAAACGACGGTGCGCTGCGAATGGGTCCTGAAACATCATTACATCGAGCTCCATTACGGCGCGGGCGAAAGCGATCCGCAATACGAGGCGATGGTCTTCATTGGTTTTGTCGCCGCAGACAAAACTTATGTCTGTCACTGGCTGGATGTTTACGGCGCGGGTTACGATGCCCCCGGTCGTGGCAAGATCGACGACAAGCTGCTCGGCATCGAATTTCGCTGGGAATCGAAGGAAGGTGCGCTGACCAACAAGTTCACGTTCGATCCGCAAACGAAAACCTGGAATTCGCTCATTCGCCAGACCGAAAAGGGCGAGTGGAAAACTTTCGCCGAAGAAAAATGGGCAAAAAAATGAACCGTTTCATCCTTTTACTAACAGTCATGCTCGTGGTCGACGCATCTGCGCGTCAACCAGTGCCGTTGCCACTCGAGATCAACCATTGTGCAGAAACAGGTTCGCGCACGCGATCTCGGCGTTCCGTTCGACGGCACGCCGGGTCCGTTGAATGCAATCACCGATGTTGCTGGCGTTGAAGTTGGCTATACGACGCTGATCAACGGCGAGGGAAAACTGGTTGTCGGCAAAGGGCCGGTGCGCACTGGCGTCACCGCGATCATTCCACGTGGACACGATTCGTTAAACGATCCGGTTTACGCCGGCGTGTTCAGCTTAAATGGCAACGGAGAAATGACCGGCACAAATTGGATCGAGGAAAGCGGTTTTCTCGAGGGCCCGGTTGTAATTACGAACACGCACAGCGTCGGTGTCGCGCGTGATGCTGTAATCGGGTGGCGAATCAAACACGGCGCGGCGGACGCGAGCGGATATTGGTGGAGCCTGCCGGTGGTCGCCGAGACGTGGGACGGCTGGCTGAACGACACGAACGGATTTCATGTGAAGCCCGAAGACGTTTTTCACGCGCTCGATTCCGCACACGGCGGCGCGATCGAGGAGGGAAGCGTTGGCGGCGGGACCGGAATGATTTGTTATGAATTTAAGGGTGGCAGCGGCACCGCCTCGCGCAAGATCGATATCAAGATTGGAAAAGATGCCAATGCGGCTCGCACTTTCACGGTTGGCGTTTTTCTTCAGGCGAACTTTGGGCGGCGCGCTCTGCTGACAATCGCAGGCGTTCCGGTCGGAAAAGAAATTCCCGGCACAGTTTACGGTGAAGACACCGGTTCGTGCATTGCAGTTGTCGCGACGGATGCGCCGTTGTTGCCAAATCAATTGAAACGACTCGCACGGCGCGTTTCGCTTGGGCTAGCGCGGACGGGAACGATTTCCGGAAACGGTTCGGGCGATTTGTTCATCGCGTTTTCTACCGCGAACAAGAATTCATGGGCGCCGGACCAGGTCACGCATTCGGTCCAAACGATCCCGAACGATCTAATGGACCCGATTTTCACCGGGGTCGTGCAAGCGACGGAAGAGGCGGTCGTCAACGCGTTGGTCGACAATCAAACCATGACCGGCGCAAACAATCATCGGGTGGAAGCGTTGCCGCACGATCGATTGCGCGAACTTTTGCAAAAATACAATCGCATCACGCAGTGATAAGTTTCGAAGCGAACGTTCCGAAGAAACTGCTCGAGATCCGTTACGGCGGCGTAGTCAGGGACGAGGACTGCGAAAAAGGTCTTGAACAACTGCGCGCCAGTCTCAATCAGCTTCGAACCGGTTTTCGCGTTCTGGTTGATCTGACCGGGCTCGAGTTGATGGATGTGAAATGCGCGCCGTTTATCGAGAAGGCGATGGATCTCTGCAACGAACATGGCGCGTCGACAGTTGTAAGAGTCGTTCCCGATCCGCATCGCGATATCGGCCTGACGATCATGTCGATCTTTCACTATCGCGGCGACGTGAGGATCGTCACCTGTCAGAGCCTGGCTGAGGCGGACAAGATTCTTTCCGCGGAGACCTAGCATCACACCGGCATGGTCGTGACATCGAATGAGCGCGCATTTTTGGTGCGAATTTTGCTATAAAATTCGCCGTGGCGCTTGCGATCTCCCCGCTCAAATCAGCGCCCGGCCTTCTCCTGACTGGCGAAGCAACCGCGCCCTAAGAAAGCCTTGTAACCTGTGAGGAAACTTTTCGGTCACACCTGCCATGATTTGTCGGACTCACTCATGAAAAGCCCGAGGAGAAATCTTGGTCGATTGGGCGCCTTCGTTGTGGTTGCGCTTGTTGTGATCGCTTCTCCCAGCCACACGGCCTTCGCGAAACAAAAGAAACCAACGCCGACTCCTACTCCCACGGCGACGCCGACACCAACTCCAATCGTAACGCCGACGCCCACTCCAAGTCCCAGTCCAGGCTCGGCGGTGATCGTAACTCCTGCACCGGGATCGACCTTTTCCGGTTCAACCGTTACGTTCCAATGGACGGCTGGCAGCGCCACCGCTTACATATTAACACTCGGTAGCAACATAAGAGGCATCGACATTTACTCCTCGAATGTCGTCCAAGTCACCTCAGTGACGGTTGGCAATATTCCCACCGACGGCCGGACGGTGTATGCGACGCTTTACTCCCAGGTGAACAATTCCTGGGTAAGTAACACTTACACATACACGGCTTCGAACGGGTCTTCGTCACCAACGCCGACCCCAACGGTCCCGCCGACTCCGACTCCAACCGCAACACGCAACCCCTACTCCGACTCCAACTCCAACAGTAACCCCCACGGCCACTCCGATTCCGACAGTCACTCCTACGGCAACGCCAACTCCAAGTCCTACTCCAAGCGCGGCAGTGATTGTAGTTCCTGCACCCGGGTCAACCTTTTCTGGTTCAACCGTGACGTTTCAGTGGACCGCCGGTGGCGCCACCGCTTACATATTAACACTCGGTAGCACCCTAAGAGGCATCGACATTTATTCCTCGAACGTGGTGCAAGCCACGTCAGTCACGGTTGGCAATATTCCCACCGACGGCCGGACGGTATATGCGGCGCTTTACTCCCAGGTGAACAATTCCTGGGTGAGTAACACTTACACATACACGGCTTCGAAGGGGTCTTCGTCACCAACCCCAACTCCTACCTCGACTCCAAGTCCCACCGTAACCCCCACACCGACACCAACTGCGACTCCCACGGTGACGCCGTCTCCAACGCCGACCGGAACTCCCAACTCTGGTGACGCTGCCCGTTTGCTGACTCAATCAACGTTCGGGCCCACGTCTCCGTTGATCGCCCAGGTTCAACAGATTGGCTTCACTAATTTTCTCAATTCGCAATTTTCCGTGCCCGCGACGCGGACTGGACCGCGGGTCGACGCTGCGATCGCGGCATTGCCGACCGGGACTGATCCATCCTATTCGCTTTTTCAAGAAGCTTGGTGGTACACAGTGGTGAAGGCGCCCGATCAATTGCGACAGCGCGTCGCCCTGGCGTTGAGCGAGATCATGGTGATCTCTGCCAATGGCAACGACATGTATCAGTACCCCGAAGCGTTGGCGACGTACTGGGACGTCTTAACGCAGGACGCATTTGGAAATTTCCGCCAGCTTCTCGAAGACGTGACGCTGAATCCGGGGATGGGCGATTTCCTCGACATGGTCCATAACGACAAACCGAATTCGCACCGCAACACCGAGCCCAACGAAAACTACGCGCGCGAGATCATGCAGCTGTTCACGATCGGTCTTTACAAGTTGAACCAGGACGGGTCGCAGCAGCTCGATGGAAGCGGCCAACCGATTCCTACTTACGATCAGGATGTCGTGGAAGGTTACGCCCACATTTTTACCGGCTGGTATTGGTATCAAACCGGCACGCCGACGTGGTCGTATGTGTCGCCGGAATATCGCCATCCGATGATGGCGTTTGCGAGCCATCACGATACCGGCGCAAAACTGGTTTTGAATGGCGTGACGTTGCCCGCCGGCCAAACGCAAGCACAGGATCTGCAAATGGGGCTCGATGCAATCTTCAATCATCCAAATGTCGGCCCGTTTATCGCGCAACGCTTGATTCAGCGTCTGGTCACCAGCAATCCGTCTCCCGGTTACATTTCGCGCGTTGCCGGAGTGTTCGCGAACAATGGCAAGGGTGTTCGGGGTGACATGAAAGCAGTCGTGCAAGCGATCCTCCTTGATCCGGAAGCTCGCACGTCGACGGCCAGCAATAGTTATGGGCACGAACGAGAGCCGCTGGTTCGCCTGGCAAATGTTTACCGGGCGTTCAATGCGTCCGCTTCGAGTGGAAAGTTTGTGGTAAACAACGTGGACTTCAGTTTCGGCCAGGCGCCACTCTATGCGCCTAGCGTTTTCAATTTCTTTTCGCCGTTCTATTCGCAAGTCGGAGCGATCGAGAATGGAGGACTGGTTGCTCCTGAATTTCAAATAACCACCGACAGCACGGTCATCACTTCTGCAAATAAAACGCGCAGCGAGGTTTATCGGCAACCAAATCCGAGCAATCCAGACGCGATCGTTCTCGACCTTTCGGCGCAGATCGCCCTTGCCTCGAACCCGGCGTCCCTGGTCGATTCGCTCAATGTTCTGCTGATGAGCGGACAGATGTCCTCGAATATGCGCTCGATTGTGATTAACGCTGTGAGTCAAATTTCGGCGGCGAACACGCTGGAACGCGCACAAACCGCAGTTCATTTAATCGTCACTTCACCGGAGTTCGTCATCGAAAAATAGTCATGGAAATTTCACGACGCCGATTTATTCGCCAGGCGGCTTGTGCCGCTCTCGGCACCAGTTCAATTGCATCGACGGTTTGGAATTTGCGTGCGATCAATGCCGCGACCGCGCAGGCCATTAGTTCGACAGCCTCCGGCCCAGAGTTTCGCGCGCTGGTGTGTCTTTTCCTTTACGGTGGAAACGACGCCAACAACATGGTCGTCCCCATCGACGACGCGACCTACAACGTCTACGCGAATGCGCGTGGACCGATCGCCCTCGCCCAAAGCTCGTTGTTGCCGCTCAATCTGGTGACGCCGGATCCGCAAGGGCGCAGTTTCGGAATCCATCCCAACATGCCGGAGTTGCAGTCGCTCTTTAATACAGATCGCAAACTGGCGATCATGGCCAACGTCGGCACGCTGGCGGAGCCGACGACCGCCGCGCAGTATTTGAGCGGCAGCGCTAAGCTTCCAACCCAGCTCTTTTCGCACGCCGATCAACAGGTCGAATGGCAAACTGGTTGGGCGGACGGCCCACGAGTGACCGGCTGGGGCGGGCGGCTCGCTGACCTCCTGACTTCGTTCAACAACCTCGACACTATTTCGATGTCGATCTCGCTCTCGGGCTCGAACACCTTCCAGGTCGGCAATCAGGTCAGCGAATATCAGGTTTCGAGCCAGGGACCTATCGGTCTCACCGGCTTTGGAAGTAAGGACGGGCAAATCCGCTACCAGGCGGTCCAGGATTTGTTGAACCTGCCGCATCAAAATCTTTTCGAAGCTGAGTTTGCCAGGATTACCAACCGAGCGATCACCAACAACGCGCTCCTCACAACCGCGCTAACAGGCGTGACTTTGAATACGCCGTTTCCCACGAGTTCGGATCTGAGTGATCAATTACAAATGATCGCGAAGATCATTGCCGTTCGTGACGCGCTCGGCATGCGCCGCCAAATTTATTTCTGCTCCGTCGGCGGCTACGACACTCACAATGACGAGCTCGCGACTCAAAACAATCTTCTCACTGAGCTGAGCCAGTGCATGAACGCATTTTATCAGGCGACCAAGGAGCTTGGCATTGCCGATCGCGTCACGTTGTTCACCGCTTCCGATTTCAGTCGCACGTTTCAGTCAAACGGCGGCGGCTCGGACCACGCTTGGGGGAGCCACGCATTGATTCTCGGCGATTCGGTGAAGGGCGGCGACATTTACGGCGCCTACCCGACAGTCGCTATCGATGGACCGGATGATATCGGCGAAGGCCGCTGGGTGCCGACGACGTCGGTCGATGAATATTCAGCGACGCTCGCGAAGTGGTACGGCGTTTCGAGTCCGACCGATCTCGCCACCGTGCTGCCGAACATTGGCCGCTTCGCGAATCCGGATATCGGGTTCATGAATCAGCTTCCACCGCCAAGCTAATGCGGTAGCGGCGGTCTACGACCGTCGCATTACTTATTCGCCGCCCGATATACTAGCAATGCGGCAGCGATATCTTCGACTGCCATGCCTAACGACTTGAAAACCGTCGTGTCGTTCGCACGCGAGGGAACTTTTCCGGCCAACGCTTCGCCGAGCTCGGCGTAGATTTTCGCGCCGGAAAGAATCACGTCGCCGGATTCCTTCATTGCTGCTTCGCGCGAATCGACAAAGAGAACGCTGTTTCGGATCGCGTCGTCATCGAGTTCGCGCCAATCGTGCCGGCAGGCACCGACCGCGTTCACATGACAGCCATGTTTTAGCCACGCGCCGCGCAAGACCGGCGTCTTCGAACTCGTTACCGTGACGATGACGTCGGCTCCGCGCACCGCATCTTCCGCTGATGTTACTTTCGCGCCGATCTCATCGGCAAAGGCTTCTGCATTCGATTTCGTCTGACTCCAAACGCGGACCTCCTTGAAATTCCTGACGAGCCGCAATGCTTCAAGGTGACTGCGCGCCTGAACGCCGCTGCCAAGAATTGCCAGCACAGCGGCGTCTTTCGGGCCGAGAAGTTTCGTCGCCGCCGCGGAAACCGCCGCGGTTCGCATCTCCGTGATCAATCGCCCGTCCATCACTGCCAGTGGCGCGCCGGTCCGCGGATCGTTGAGAATGATTAACGCCATGTGGGTGGGAATTCCTTTAGCGGCGTTCGGCGGATAGAACGTGACAATTTTCTGCCCGAGGCCGTCCGGCGTCAGGGCCGGCATGATTCCATAAAATCCGCCGGGCGGATCGACGGAAATCACTTGCCGGACTGGCTGCTTCACTTTTCCCGCCGAGAAATCGACCAGCGCTTTCTCCATCACTGGAATCAAATCCGCCATGCGCAAGTGTCGTCGGACCTGGTCCTCGTCGAGAAAGATCGGCGGATTCATCAGGAATAGGAGATTTGATCGGGAATTTGAATCTAACCGGGCACGCGGAACAAGATTAGCTTTACCCGGAGCCAATTTAGAGGAATTCTTCTCATGAATATGTTTTCAACTCGCAAGTCTGAACCTCCCCCTTTAACGCCGTCGCCTCAACCGGCGCGGTCGAACGGAGCATCGTCTCCAACAACCGCGGCGGGGGGATTGCTCTCACGCGGAGTTTCCATCAAGGGCACGGTCAAATTCACAAACGAGCTCCTGATCGATGGTGAAGTCGAAGGCACGATCGACTCGACCGGATCGCTGACCATCGGCGAGCACGCGTCGATTAAAGGCGAAATCAAATCGAAATCAGTGAAAGTGCGCGGAACGGTCCAGGGCGACATCTTTGCCACCGAACGCTGCGAGCTTCAGGCCGGTTGCACTTTGCAGGGCGACATCCAAGCGCCGCGATTGGTCGTCGATGAGAACGCCACGTTCCTCGGCAGCGCCAAGGTTACGCCGAAAAGCTAAACCTTACCGACTTCTTCTGAACCGCGGATTACGCGGATTGAACGAATATCGGAAACGGACTTTTCCCTCCCTGCTTTCCTGATTACTGACTAATCAGGTTTTTGTTTCCAATTCGTCGCGCAATTTTCGGTTTAATTCCTGCCGAGCCGCTTTCTTGATCGCGCGCCGCTCGTCGGTCACTGCCTGCTTCTCGCGTTGGCGAGCTTTGCGCGACCGATGATCAACGTCCGCCGGCAAATGCGAAACCTTCGGCCGGTTCGGGCCAACTCGCCGCTCGTTCGGTTTTGCGTAAGGGTCCATCTCTTCCTCTTGATCAGTCTGACGGCTGGAACAATTTATTCGGCAAGCGGAGCGCTTATTCTACAATAACAAGCACATGTCACTCGATTTCGGTCAAATTCGCGCGGCTCACGAACGCATCCGGCCGTACATTCATCGCACGCCGGTCCTGACCAGTTCGAGTTTGGATGAGGCGAGCCGGGCGAAGCTATTTTTCAAGTGCGAAAATCTTCAAAAGATTGGCGCCTTCAAAGCGCGCGGCGCGACCAACGCCGTCTTCTCGCTCGATGACGCAACCGCGAAACGCGGAGTGGCGACACATTCGTCGGGGAATCATGGAACCGCACTGGCCCGCGCGGCGAAGCTGCGCGGAATTCCGGCGCACATTGTGATGCCGAAGAATTCGGCGAAAGTAAAAGTGCGCGCGGTCGAACGTTATGGCGCGCACATCATTTTCTGCGAACCAAACGACGCGGCACGCGAAGCCGCTTGTGCCGACGTGGTCGCGAAGACAGGCGCGACGCTGATTCACTCGTTTGAAAACCAGCAGGTGATGGCGGGGCAGGGGACCGCGGCGATTGAATTACTCGAAGACGCCGATGTCGATCTTGTGATGTGTCCGATTGGCGGCGGGGGGTTGTTATCCGGAACCGCGGTCGCGGCGAAATCGATGCGACCGAACATCAAAGTGGTCGCCATCGAACCCGCGAATGCCGACGACACGGCGCAATCTTTTCGCGCCCATAAACGAATTGTCACGGAAAAGAAGTTCACCATCGCCGACGGCCTCCGGACAAATGTCGGCGAACAAACGTTTCCGATTATCCAACGTTATGTCGACGATGTCGTCACTGTGAGTGAAGAAGCGATTGTCTCCGCGATGCGCACAATTTGGGAGACAATGAAGATCATCATCGAGCCGTCCGCGGCCGTTTCCTACGCGGCGATTGCCGAACACAAGATCGACATCGCGGGCAAGCGCGCCGGAATAATCTTCACCGGTGGCAACGTCGATCTCGACGCACTGCCCTGGAAATAGATGACACCAAAATATCGTGCACTTAGCGCGTTCGAGTTCCTGTTAGGCGCGTTCATCGTCATCGGCCATAATGTTTTTCACATTGTGTCGAACGAGGTGCCAATCCTGTTCGTCCTCGGTTTGATTTCAGTTCGGCTGCGAGAAGGTCATTGGTCGGCGATCGGATTCAAACGGCCCGAATCATGGGCGCGTGTTATCTTGATCGCTCTGGCCGTCGCGGCGTTACGAATCTGCTTGGGCGATTTTGTGGTTGAGCCGTTGACCGAAAAATTCTGGCCCGCGCCGATCGCACCCGCGCACGCCGGTGAAATTACCGGAAATCTCAAAATGGCGATGCTCGCGCTTCTATTTATTTGGACGTTTGCAGCGTTCGGCGAAGAGATTGGCTATCGCGGATATTTGATTAAACGCGGAGCGGACGTGGGTGCTGGCGCGAGCACCGCGAACTGGACTGCGATGCTGCTCGTCTCGGTCCTGTTTGGTTTTGGGCACTATTACAAAGGCAGCTCGGGAATTATCGATTCGGGCGTCGCGGGACTCATCTTAGGCGGCGCGTTCCTTCTTACCGGCCGTAATTTGTGGGTGCCGATTCTTGCTCACGGATTCATTGACACGTTCGCGGTAGCGGCAGCCTTTTTCGGTCTTGATCGATAAACGCAAAAAGGTCGCTGGTTTCGCGCTGATCTCTGACTATTTAAGCGTAATCTCGCGCATCGTTTTGGTGCCGAGAATTTCGCGGATGTCGAGACGCTTCACGGCCATGTCCTTTCGCTGGTCGGCCGAGCCCATCACCTTCTCTTGGATTGGGTCCATTTTGTCCCGAAAATGATCGAACGCCGCCATGTTCGGATATTCAACCAGAATGAGAATATTGAAGTCATGGGGATCGGACGCTTCGCCGGTCAGGATTTTGTAATCGAGGACGAGTTTTTGCTTTTTCAATTCCTCGTAGACTGGTTTTACTGTGCCGCTGATCTGTTTGAAGTATTCATCTGCGAGTCCCGTTTTGGTTTTGATCATGGACAAGACCCAAACTGGTCCTTCGTTGTAAGGTGCGTTGCTTTGCGCGAGGCAAAGACCGGACAAACCGAAGGTTAATGCAATAGTGGCGAGGATTGATATTTTCATCGGGCGACAGCTTGAAGGGTTGTCGATTGCGTTAACAGGATTTAATTCAGTTTCAGGAGCCTATTTATGAAGAACAAGATTTTGCTCGCGCTTGGAGTAATCACGGTCGCATTCGGCATCGCGGCGGCGCAAACGAACCCGGCGATGATGAAGGCCATCGTCGTGAACGAGTTCGGCGGCCCGGAAGTTTTGAAATATCAAGACGCGCCGAAGCCGGAACCAAAGAGTGACGAAATTCTGGTTCGGGTGATGGCTGCGGCGGTGAATCCGGTCGACACCTATGTACGGCAAGGAAAGTTATCCAGGGGCGGCGGCATTGGCGGCCCCATCATCATTGGTTACGACATCGCCGGTACCGTCGAGAAAACCGGTGCAGACGCGAAGAAGTTCAAAGCTGGCGATCAGGTTTACTGTTATCTCTCAGTCATGCGCGGCGGCGGTTACGCCGAATACGCTGTTGCGAAAGAATCCGAGACCGCGCTCAAACCTAAGAACATCAACTTCGTCGAAGCCTCCGCCGTTCCGTTGGCCGCGACAACCGCCTGGCAGGCGCTTATTGACACAGCGAAGATCGACAAGGGGCAAACGGTCCTGATTCACGGTGGCTCGGGCGGCGTCGGTAGTTTCGCGATCCAAATTGCGAAGGCGCGCGGCGCGAAGGTGATTGCGACGGCCTCAACGGCGCACCAGGAGTTGCTTAAGCAGCTGGGAGTCGATCAGGCGATTGATTACACGACCACGAAATTCGAGGACGTGGTGAAAGATGTGGATGTTGTTCTCAATTGCGTTCGCGCCGATGCGCTTGGTCGTTCGTATGGCGTGGTGAAAAAAGGCGGCATCATTGTCTCGATCACGGATGAGCCTGATCAAAATGAATGCACCAAACATGGAATCCGCGGCACTCGAATGGGCGCACATCCGGATTCGAAGGTCCTCGACGAGCTCACGACACTGATCGAGGCGGGAAAAATGAAATCGGTCGTTTCACAGACGTTCCCTTTAGCCGACGCCAGCAAAGCTCACCAGCAAGTCGAGACCCATCACACGCTCGGCAAAGTTGTTTTGAAAGTCGCGGATGAAAATAAATAGCCGAACTAAATTATGAATCCGAAAATTGCTCTTGTTTCTGCGACGGTGGCATTTGCCACAACGTTTGCTCACTCAGCAACGATGAAAGCAATCGTCGCTCACGAATATGGCGGTCCTGAGGTCTTAAAACTTGAAGAGGTGCCGGTCCCGACGCCGAAGGAGGACGAGATGCTGGTCAAAGTCGTTGCCGCAGGTGTGAATTCGTTCGATGGGAATTTGCTGTCGGGCAAATGGGCAAAACCCCCGAACGGAACGCAACTGCCGTGGCATCCCGGCTACGACATCGCCGGCGTGGTCGAAAAAGTCGGCGCCAAGGTTACTAAATTCAAAGTCGGCGACCCGATTTACGCTTTCATCACTATTTTGAAAGGCGGCGGTTACGCGGAATATGCGCTGGCCAAAGAAACTGACACGGCCTTAAAACCGGCGACGATCAGTTTTGTCGAAGCCGCCGGCGCTCCGAGTGTCGCCTTGACCGCATGGCAGGCAATCGTTGATAAGGCGAACCTTCAGTCCGGCCAGACGGTGCTGATTCACGGGGCGTCCGGCGGCGTGGGATTGTTCGCGATTCCGATTGCAAAAGTTCGGGGCGCTAAAGTTTTCGCAACTGCTTCGACCGCCAATCAGGATTTCCTCAAGGAACTCGGAGCGGATGTCGCCATTGATTACAAGACGCAGAAGTTCGAAGATATCGCAAAGGATGTCGATGTGGTGATCGATGGTGTAGGTGGTGAAACCCTGGCACGGTCGTATCCGATAGTGAAAAAAGGTGGAATCATTGTCGCGTTGAATCAGCGTATCGACCAAGCGCAGCTGGATAAATATGGAATCCGTGGCGCGTCTCTGGAGGTCCAGAACAACGGCGGTGAGCTTGCTCAAATCGGGAGGCTAATTGATGAAGGAAAAATCAAGGTCGTTGTTTCTGAGACTTTTCCGCTCGCGGACGCAGACAAAGCCGTGGCAAAGGCGGATACGGGTCATGCTCGCGGGAAGGTCGTTTTGAAAGTCCGCGACGAAAACAAATGAAGAACATCGCATTCGTTGGCGCACTGTTTGCGGTTGCTACGCCTTCATTCGCTGCCCCGGCCATGATGAAAGCGATCGTCGCTCATGAATATGGTGGCCCGGAAGTTTTGAAATACGAGGACGTGCCGCGACCTCAGCCGAAAGAAAACGAAATTCTCGTGCGGGTCATCGCTGCCGGCGTTAATCCAGTCGACACCTACATGCGGAACGGAAAGTTCGCACCGGCGGGCGCCGCGGGAGCGCTGCCGCTGACCCCGGGCCGCGATATCGCAGGCGTCGTTGAGGAAATTGGTTCAGGTGTGACGAAGTTCAAAACCGGGGACGCTGTTTACGGGAATGTTCGCAATGGCGGCTACGCTGAGTTTGCAGTGGCAGCGGAGAAAGATGTCGCGATGAAACCGGCCACTCTGGACTTTGTTCAGGCCGCCGCGGTTCCAGTCGCGGCAAAGACGGCGTGGAATGCACTGGTCGAGACGGCGCATGTAGCTGCCGGACAAACCGTCTTGATTCAGGGCGGATCCGGCGGCGTTGGAAGTTTTGCCATTCAGATTGCAAAACTGCGCGGTGCCAGAGTTTACGCGACGGCATCGACAGCTAACCAGGATTTGCTCAAGGAACTCGGCGCTGACGTGGCGATCGATTACACCAAGCAGAAGTTTGAAGACGTTGTCAAAGATGTTGATGTCGTGCTGGAGGCGGCCGGCAAAGAGACTCTCGAACGATCGTACGCGGTAGTGAAGAAAGGCGGCTTCTTAATCTCGATCGTTGGATCGCCTGATGCAGCAAAGGTGCAGCAATATAGCATCCAGGCTCCGCCCCTTGCTGCTGCAGGATGGTCATCGCTGCCGGAGCTGACGAAATTATTCGATGCGAAAAAGCTCAAGGTTGTAGTCACGGAAACGTTGCCTTTGAGCGACGCCCGAAAGGCTCAGGAACAGGTCGGGACTCATCACACCCGCGGGAAAATCGTTTTGAAAATCGCTGACGAACCAAAATCCTGAACCCACATGAATTGGGAAGCGATCAACGCCATTGCGCAGCTCGTGAGTTCGTTCGCGGTGGTCGCTTCTTTCTGGTATCTCGCGATTCAAGTACATCGCAGCACGCGGATCGCCAGACTCTCCGCGCAAGACGCGGCGACGACGGCGTTACGGGACGTCACGCGTCCGTTTGCCGAGAATGCCGAGAACAATCGAATCTGGGTTACGGGCCTGGAAAATCTCGACACGCTGTCTGCGGAAGATAAAGCGCGATTCTTTCATTTCGCCTTCCAATTTTTGAAGGCCATGGAAACGATCCACTTTCACTACATTTACGGATTGATGGATGAATCAATCTGGCGTGGGTGGGCTAATCTTTATCAACATTATCTCGCCACTCCCGGATTGGGATTTTACTGGAGCGTGCGGCAGAATCTTTTTTCGGAGCGTTTTCAGGAATTTGTGGCCGGATTCACTCGACCCGAAAGGCGACTGACCGTGGCGAACGTGCTCGGTCACGAAAAGATCGACAAATAACTGCGACCGCGGGCCGTGAAGTAACCGGTGCTAGTGCGCGAAGCGTCGCACCGAACCCTTGGCTTCGGATTTCGAAGCGGGTTTTCGACGCGACTTGAGAAAACCGGAGGTGCGGGTCGCGGTTGACGGACTCGTCTGAACCCGGACAGTTAGACAGGCGTCGGCTGGATCGCCGCCGAACAAACGCTCCCAATCGGCCCGGGCGGCCTGGCAAATTTGCCGGTAACGCAGGTCGAGCGCCTGACGTAAGCCGGCGATGATTTCTGCCTTCTCGCTCGCGCGGGTGAACACAGACTGTGCCTGCTGTTCGATGCTCATTATCTGGTCTTGAGCAGGAAGCACGCCCGGTTCAGAAGTCAGCAGAGGTCAGACAATCAGAATTCTGCGGGAACATCCTCGCCGACAAAGCGATATCGGGCGCGCGAGAGATTGCCGACATGCGTAATCGTCCCGGCGCGATAGACGTAACCGCGCAGCTTTTGCGGGTCTCGTTTGCTGACAAAAATTCCGCCATCGCGCCAGGCATAGCCTTCCCGAATTTTGCGCGGCGCGCGGTAGTAGTAACCAATCTTATCAACCGCGTTTAGAGTGTAGACACCCGCTGGAAAATGCAGCGTCGCGATCTGCTTCTCGGAATAAAGTTCGAGATACCGTCTGGTTGGCGGTCCTTCACTGGGACTTATCAATTGCGGGTGACTGCTGCCGGCACATCCAAAAAGTGACAAGTGACAAGTGACAAGCAGGAAGGCGACGAAGAGACGACTTCGATTCGTTCTGGTCTGGTCACTGATCACTTGTCACTCATCACTTTTCTTATCGCGGTATCATCGTCCAATAATATCCATTCGATGATCGAAAGCGGCAGGCTGCCGTTCTTGATCAGATCGTCGTGAAATTGTCCGAGCCGGAAATTGTCACCTTGTTTATCTTTGTATTTGCCGAGCAAATTCATGATCTGCCATTTGCCGATGATGTAGCTGATTTTCTGGTGGGGACTCGCGGCTGCGCCGGCGGCTTCGCCTTCTGCTGCTTCGTGATCAAGCCCACCCGCGTCCATAAAATATTTTACCGCTTGCTCGAATGTCCATTTGCCAGTGTGCAGGTTCACGTCAACGCCGATTCGCGCACCGCGATAACGCGACAATCGCGAGAATTTGTCCCTGCGCCGGAGAATTGTTGGGATACAAACCCGTGCGCATCAACATTTCTTCGCCGTACAGCGCCCAGCCTTCTACAAACACACCGTCCTCATGCTGCCGGCGAATCTCATCGCTTAAATGGTTCGCGATCGAGAGTTGCATGAAGTGACCGGGAATTCCTTCGTGGCCCAGAATCGGGCGCGGATCTTCGATCGCCGCGCGAATGTAGAAATTTTTCGATTCGGGATTGTAGGTCGGAATAAAATAAGAAACCGGTAGGATCCTTGTCGTAAACACCGGGGGGATTCATGAAACCGCCGGGGCTTGTTGGTTTGAACGCGTCCGGCAGCTGCCGAATTTCAAAACGGCCGAGATAATCGGGTATCGTCACGAGATTGTGTTCCTTCAGGAAATTGATCATTTCTGTCTCGCGGCTTTCGTAGGCCTTCAAGAATGACGCCTGGTCAGCTGGAATATTCGCGGCGCGTTTTGGATCGGGATCGGCCAGTTTCGGATCCGGCAGCAACGCTTCGAGCGCGCGATAACGCGCATTCTCAACCCGGCCGATTGTTTCCACGTCGCGCGCGTCGAGCGGCAAAAGCAAAACGTGTTTGAGATAGTAGTTGTAGTTCGCTTCGCCCATCGGCGCGAAGTCGACCATTTTCGGCGCCCGTTTTTCAAGCTCGTCCGCGTAGCTGTGGATTGCGGCCAGCGCGGCATCGCGAGCTTTAACCAGTTCCTCGTGCTCGTTAGGCGCAAGATCGACATCGAGCGCCATCAAACTCTGATTGAACAGCGGATCGATCGATCGCGCGGATTGAATCGCAAGCTGAGCGTAAAGTTTTACCGGGTTCTGCAGGTTCGCGAGTCCCTGCTTCAGTATCGCCGGCATTGCCTTGAGTCTTGCGGTCGCCGAAATCGCGCGTTTGCGCGGCGCGTCGTATTCCTTTTTTAGCAATGAAAAAATCGCGTTTACGCATTCGTCCGTGTAGGTCTGTGGATTTGTGAATTCGAATTTCAGAACGCGATTCTGGAAATCGACGTTCTCTAGTTGCGCGCGAAAAAGAATCGCGTCGATCTGCTCGTCCTTCGGCCAGGTGTCGATCTTCATCGCGCGCACCTTTTCGAGAAGGCTGCGCACATGCTGCGCGCGCTCGGCGATTTTGGCCGGCGAATAATCCACCAGCTTGTCGTCCCAGGTGTGCAAGCCGCGATCGCTGCTCGAGACCGGATCGTTTTCGTTTCTCCAGCGGTAATAGTCGTCGGCAAGTTTGTGCAAAGCCGCCGCGCCCATTACGTGGTCCTGGTTTGCGTTCGTGAGCAAGGCTTTGTTGGAGATGTCAGGCTGTCGGCTCGGGGAGGGCTGTGCCTGGATTGCCGTTGAAACGCAAAGGACAATGACGCCGATGAAAAAGGTCTTCGATCTCACGATGTGGATCTTAACCGCTTCAAATTAACGCGGAAGCGGAATTTCGAATGGCGAAATTCTTCTCGCCTGATCTCGCGAAAGAATGATTGCTTCACGCTCGTATATTAATTTCCTTATCGGTTCAGAAATGAATGGCCGGGCCGCAACCACAACTCTTCCAAAATCGGCCGCTTTTCGGTTCGTCTTAATCCTGGGCATCGCGAATCTCTTCGCGGACATGACCTACGAGGGCGCGCGGAGCGTCACCGGACCATTCCTTGAAACGCTCGGGGCGAGTGCGGCCGTGGTCGGCATTACCGCGGGCCTTGGCGAGCTTCTCGGCTACGTGCTGCGATCAGTCTCCGGCGTCATCAGCGATCGAACCGGTAAGTATTGGGTCGTCACGATCGTCGGTTACATCATCAACATGCTGGCCGTTCCGGCGCTTGCGCTATCGGGTAACTGGCCACTCGCTGCGGGACTCATTGTGTCGGAGCGCACCGGTCGCGCGATCCGGAAACCGGCCACCGAAGCGATGCTTTCTTTTGCCGGCAAACAGATCGGACGCGGCTGGGTTTTCGGGTTGAACGAAGCGCTCGATCAGGCGGGCGCCACAATTGGACCGCTTATTGTTTCGTTCTCACTATTCGAACA
>CAWAYF010000013.1:0-42261 GCA_963786135.1 uncultured Verrucomicrobiae bacterium
CCAAGCATAAATGGAGTATTGAACAAGTGTCTTAACCAATCCTAACAATCCAGCTCATTCACGGTTATATGATGGAGGAATAATATATAATAAAAGCTGGAACATATAAAATCACATCTCCAATTAATATTCCGCCCGGCATCACGATAATGGGAGAGGGTTTTGGGACGAAGATTATCAATCAAACATCTCCCTTAGCGCAATCTTCATTATAACCCCCGACATTTGCGAGGAAGAGAGTTAATCATGGAGTAAATCCCTTTTCTACATTTATGTTCACAAGAAACCAAATTCTACAATCTTCTTATTGCCGATAATTTCGTTGAGCCTAAGTTCCTTGGAGACCTTTTCATATAAAGTTCCACAAAATACAAGCACAAATAATCCATTAATTTCCGTTCAAGCTGGCTCTCATTTTACTGCAGAGTGTGGAACTTAGCTGGAAGAATACACAGTATACAATTTCAACATTAAACTCCGTAACAGTTAGTACAATAAAAACAGATGAAGAAACAATTTTATCACATCAGGTACAATTGTCAATGTTAAAGATTGTCTTTTGATGGTTTCTCTATTCCTATATTTTTTGGAAGTTTGGGTGGAACGAACGACTACTTTTTCTGTATTTAATAATTATATAAGATATTTCGGTTTTCTTAATAGCGATTTATCTCTCCTCAAAATAACTGCTGCATTAATTTTACCGTCTGCAATATTCGAATCCAACAAAATTATCTTTATGGTAACGAGATAACAGCAATTCCATTTTTATATCTTTCTAGCATTGACGGTTATGTAAATATTCAAGCGAAGAGCAAGATTAATTTTTCCAATAATAATCTCGCAATAGATAAAACTAATAATACTGTACCAACTCCTCAATTGGTCGTTGCTTCTTCTAACGTATTAATGAATAGCGGCCGCAGTATCTGTTTCAAGAAGTAGCTTCTTCAATCAGTATAAGAAATATATTTGACAATTTTTACCACTCCCAATTACAATAAATGATTCAAATATCCGGATACTTTGGAAATAATATAAGCAATGTGAATTTAATTGGAGATGTTTTTCTTTCAACAGTATCTGGTCATATTATCAGAACACTGATACAAATGAAACTTTAAGATTTGGTTTCAATATTGTTAATGTTCTTGAAAGTAATTTTACATTAAATAATTCTCAATATAACTCTCAAATGATCAACTAATTGGAACTATAACAAATAATATTAATGTAATTTTACCAACAGTTTCGGGATATAGCAAGTTAATTAAAGATGATACAACATTCTCTGGCAATCCATATGAATAACAGTAAAGACTCTCTCCGGTAATGGATTTTTAACCCTTAACAAATCTCTGAATGGGTTTTTTGTGATGGAACAAATATGAATCTGGATACAAACGAGAAACTTCCATTGATAGTAATACCACCGTTTATATAGTTGCAATGAAATATCTTCTCCATTGGTAAATCTCAATTCTGGTTCTGCTAATTTAGCAAATTGCCAAATATCCTTCCAAATGTTGCCAATTTTAGTTGTTCAGGGAGTTTATGGAAATAGCATTGGTTTTCCTAATAATGGATGTGCTGGATTTGTTAGTGGTTCATTTGGATAACTACCAATATTATCTCTTCCATTTTCAATTTCTTGTTGGTTTTCTCCAAATGATTGTAGTAATACAGGTCATAATAGACATATTTTTGGAATAAAAGATAATGTTGGAGCCCCAGTTTTAACTATTGCATTAAAACCGACAAATCATGTAAAAACATTTTTATAGATATAATCAATAACCTCTACCGATGCATTTATACCGTCTGGTGGAGTTTGGTATCATTATGCTGCAACGTACAATGGAAGTACATATATTATATATTAATGGAAATTTTATATATTTCCACTCTATATCTGGAAGTTTAACAGGAAGCCCACCATTTACTATATTTATTGGTCAATTTCCTCATATATATACAACAACTGCATTTGGATATATTGCTGATTGTAGATTAGAAAGTATTGTAGAACTGAATCATGTTGTTCAAGATCTCTATAATAGAATTTTAGTTTTCTCTTCATAATATTTCCATATATTAAAAGGAGACATTTATGAGCAATATACTAGTTATATTAATATCGTGGCAATTTTTATTATTTTCAATTGGGGTATTTGCAATAATTTTTGTATTTAGAACGCTTTTCAAAATTTGCTTCCCATCCCTAGATACTAATAGAATATTATCCAAAAAAGCAGTTCTTCCCAAATTTGTCCGTTCATTGTGGGATGTATAATTGCATTGATAGCAAAAAATTATGCTTATCCAGATAATCTTTCATCTGAATTGGAGAGATTTTTTCTTGGGACAATTACTCATATGTTTCAGGTATACATATCAAATCGTTAAAGGTCTATTGAAGAAAGAGATAGGAAATTAAATATGACGAAATATCCAATCAAATAGATGATGATAGCAGCCTTCCACGAGCCGATGATGGAATTACGGAAATTGACTGGCTCACATCATCAATGCTGTTCGCGGCAGTTTTCTCTCTAGAAAGAACATTAGGAATAAATCCACAAGGTTCCGCAGGTTCCATTAGGAATAGACTTTCTGTTAGTTTCAGATTCTTCTGGCAACATCATACCTTCCGCTCTCACAGGCATAGGGCTCATTACACTTTTCCAATTACAAATAATCAAATATCCGCTTCTGCTGCAATCCAAGAAGACAAAATTAGATTGTTTTTATCCAGCAACAACTCTCTATAATCTTCACCTCATTAAAATCTTCTGTCGATGTTCTCTAAAATGGATTTTTATCTCTAACTGGAATAAAACTAGAACCTCATATTGATGGAACGAACTACAATCATTTACTTACTGCAATTGATGTAGATCCAAGTATTCAATTTCTTAATAGTTTCATGTTGCGACGAGAAATACAACAAATTCGGAAACACTTCTCGCGAACATAATTGTTGATTTAATATCTCACGAAAAATCAGACAGAACCCCCACTGGAACAATTCCTCCTAATAGTTTGGGACATGTTCGGGAATATTTTAATTCTCCAATTTCGCCACAATACCAACTACAACAGATAATGTCCAATCTTTCGCCAAAATTCTGGATGGTTGAGACTACTTCTTTCAGATCTCAATTTAAAATCTATATTCAAATGGAGTTTCTAGAATTTCAAGGTCTATCATATTTAATAGTTTTGATGGATATTTCTCGGGAGTCTTCGGTCAAGTGGTCAGCACCCACTCTCGCGACGGCATCTTTAACAAACAACAGCAGTAATCCAGTAGATGATATAAATGATGGCGATCATTGTTTTATTCACTCCCACTCAAAGTGTTCTTTCAAATAATATCTCTCGATTCTCAATTTGCATTGGTGAGTTTCCAGGAGATATTTTAACAATAAATTATGGTTCAGGGGCTCATCATCTTTCGTTATAGATTCTGTTAAAGCTATATTTACAAATTCAGCTAAAACTTATGCTGTTAGAATAAATGGAAATAATTTCATTGCATCTACAACTGCAATAGCCAAATAACAAAACCATTATTTAATCAAAATAAATATGGCGTATTAGCAACTGCAGCGGCAAACAATAACGTAACAAATTTAGTGGGAGTTTAATTGTTGCAAACCCTAAATATGCAATTGTTCCTCGGGTTGAATCTTAATCCGAATAATTTTGGCAATGGTTTTGTTTGTCGTTGCTCGGCTCAGTTATATGTTCGGCTCCGGGCTCGACGTCGACGTCATCGTCGCGACGATGTCGCCGTACCAGTCGGCGTCGCTGCTCGCGAGAAGGTTGTCGGCAAGGTCGAGGCCGTGGGTCGCCGACCTTCGCGATCCGTGGGCGCTCGACGAGATGACCGTCTTCCCGAGCGCGCTGCACGCAGACTGAGCGGCGGCGCATGCACCACTATGGCGTCGGCGTCGGCCATCGTCATGTCGACGCCGGAGGCTGCGCGGCGCGTGCCGAGGCCTTTCCCGGGACTCGGAGGCAAGCCCATCATCTCCATCCCGAACGGATTCGATCCGGCCGACTTCCAGCAGCCGGTCGCACCGCGGTCGACAACGCGTTCCGCATCGTCCACACCGGGTACCTGCACACCGAGCTGGGCCAGCGTCAACGCGGAACAGGTCCCGTTGCGGCGGCTCTTGGGCGGCTACAACCGCGGGGTCGACATCCTCACGCGCTCGCACGTGTATCTCCTCGAGGCGATCGACCGGTTGGTCGCGCGCAAGCCGGAGCTTCGGCCGCATCGAGGTGCACCTCGCAGGCGTGCTGTCCGACGCCGATCGCGAGATCGCCAACCGTCCCAGGTGGTGCAACTCCACGATATCTACCACGCCGAGTCGCTGCAGCTGGTGCGATCAGCGGACCCTTGTGTTCCTGCCGATGCCAGAACCTTCCCGCCGGGAATGCGCCGACACCGTCCCCGGGCAAGACCAGTACCTCGCGTCGAGGCCCATCCTCGCCGCCGTGCCCAATAGCGACACGCGCGACGTCCTGACCGCCGCCGGGAACTGCCGATTCACGTCGCCCGACGACACCGGAGGCGATCACGGCAGCGATCACGGCGAGACAGAGCGGTGGTCGGCCGCGCGCGAGCCTCAGGCACCGAGGCCCGACGTCGTCGAGCCGGATGCCGGCCGACGCTTAGTCGCTGCAGACTCGCCGGCGTCCTGGATGCCGTCAGCGGCCTCGCGGCTCGAAGCCTCTTGGACCACCGTGACAAGACGCACGCGCGCGACGCCGAGTTGACCTCAGCCGAAGCACGCCGTTGATCGTGCGCTGGCCCAGCACTATGCCGGTGGGCAGCCGGACCGAGCTCCGAGTCGTGCTGGGTGCGGCGCACGAATGCGTTCCTCGCCGCGCGGCGCGCTCGCGATGCCTTCTCCGGCTCGCGCAGGAGCCAGGCTGTACCTCGTTCCGAATGGCGGGACCGACCTCGTCCAACGCGTTCGCGAACGGAAGCACCCAGAATGGAGACAGCAGCCGCTCGAGGTGCGACTCGAAGACGGTTCGGTCACGCGCGCGCGACATGTGCCGCGCCCAGTAAGGCCGGCGAGCGTTGGGCGCAGGCGCCGCCGCGGAGCACTTCGTCCACCGCGGCGGTCGCTTGTCGAGAACAAATGCGTCCGAGCCCGTACTCGTGCGCAAGCCGCTCGAGCTCCTGCCCGATCGCGGCCGCTCGTCAGCGCCGCGACGTCGACAAGATCCAGGACCGCCGCGGCGCGTGCGCCCATGAGTGCGCTGCGATCGTGGAGCGCATGCACGTCGTCCGGGAGCGTGAGCAATCCCGGGACGCCGCTGTTGACTCGGCACTCGCCAATGAGCAGCTCGCGGGTCGAGGAGACGTGGATGCGTCCGGCCACTTGAGCTCGTGATGAAGCTCGATGACGAGCGTCGACCCGGGCCGCCAGGCGGACGGAGATGATGATATCCTCGAAGATCGACGGCTCGCCGACTTCTGGACAAATCCGGCCGCGAGTAGCGCCCTCTGCGCTTCCGCAGAGTCGTCGACGAGAAGGTCGACGTCGCTGAATGGCCGGAGCCAACGCTTCGGATAGCGGATCGCGAGCTCGTAGCCCTTCGTCAAGAGCATGCGGCCGTAGTATGCCGCGCGGGCCTCCGACAACAGCTCGACCATCGTCTCGCTCGCCGCGATCGCGGCGAGCTCGTCTTGCGCGAGCGTCGGGAACGGGCAGGCCGAGTCGCCGGCGACGGCGGATCTCGAAGCACTGCAATCGATGCGTGCGCAAATACGACACGAGCGCCGTCGACGATGCGAGAGCCTCGAGCGCGGTGCCGGAGGATGTCGGTCGCCTCGCTGTGGGCCGACGACAGCCCGATCGCAAGACCAACGGCCCGCCTGGCAGCAATACGGCCATGTCCTATGCCTAAGCTGGTACGTCTCGGCCACGCTTCGTCGTCAAGCTCAGTCCTATCGTTGCACTGTCTGGGGCGACACGGATCGTGGGAAGGCCGACGCCTTCGTCGTTCAATCTTCATACGAACGCTTGGGCGTCAGCCGTCGAAACCGAACTCCCGGTCTGGCCCCTCCAAAGGTAACAACGAAGCTGTAGATCTCGGCCGCGTGACCTACTTCTCGTCAGCAAACAATTAGGCTCGTGTTGCACGTTTATGGTCGTGATTTTAGGATTAGGCATGGAGCAAACAGTTTGTGTGACCGCTCGTGGAAGAAACTAAGTGAAACCACCAGTCGCAGTTATTCTATTTGGAGACAGGCACCAGCAGGTTGTGTTGGCTCAGCAGCCCGTCGAGCCACGCTCGCTGGACCGACGAGCGCTCAAGGTGAAGTGGCTCCGGAAGGAATTGAATCTGGACAACGGGGGCGGGTTGTTGCTGGGAAAGCGACCAGCTCAAGCAACGCCAGGTCCAACCGAGGGGCTGCGCGAGCAAAGGTCTGCATCGTCGGAGCCCTGGGGACGATTGCTGGCGTCTACCTTGGGCTGGGAGGGGAAAGTCGATCAAGAGGAAGTCGTAGGCCTTCGGTAGGATCGAGGTCGGCGGCTGGTGCTCTGTAAGCCGCTCTGAGCAACTGATCTTCCAGTCGTCATGATGATCCTCAATGTCCCGGTGTGCACAGTGGATGCACCACCAAGCACTAGCAAGAAAAGACGATGGCTATCATAAACACGACAGCTACGAATCACCTGTGCCGCCTCCTGCGGTCACGACGAATGGTGGTCTGGAACACGATGGCTGACCTCACTCTGCGATGCCTTCATGAGTAGCTGTACGGTTTTCAGTCAGCTGACATCGATCTCCCCCATTTCGTCCGCTCGCCTGGGTAGTATTGCTAGACCGGCAAACATCAGAATAACACTAATCCACAGCGCCCAGATACCAAAACGATCAAAGAATCCAAAGGATGGTCGCCCAGCTCATCTCGTCTTCCTTCCAATTGCTCACTTTTGAGTCACCACAACAAATCTCTGTTGACACGCTGCAGAGCCGTCGACCAACTCGGCCGACCATAATTCGTGGCACTTTGCCACCAAAAGGCAGCTAATCCTAAAATCCCGTTCGATTCTTTGCATGATTCTGATGAACTGGCGTTACTGCACTGCTGGTCGCTGTCGCTTGAGGACCAATTCTACCTCTTGTGGCCAATCTCTCCCTGCTGCAGCATACAGGTCGGCCAACCTGAGCGGCCATCCAACTGCAAGCAACTGGCCTGCTGGCTGCAGCATCGCCAAACATCAGCGACATTCTTCCTGACGCCATTTCGCGTTCTCGATTTGGGTGTGGTCCCACTGGTCCTCTACCTGCAAAAGAAATTGTCCTTGAGCAGTGCTACCAGGGAGGCGCTCTCTGGAGTTCAGTCCTTCGTCGCAAGCATGATGGTCGCCGAAGCTGAAGGTGGCCGCATCAAGCTCGCCGCGCTCACTTGTACCGGCTACAGCTTCGACAATCTGGGCTGGCGGCGAACAAAAATTGACCAAGCTCATCACAAATTCGACCATGTGGGAATCGGAGCAGTCTCGTCTATTGCCTCTACCTATGCACATTGGCCGATCATTTTCTTTGCTCGCTTCATCTTCGTCGATGTTGCCGATACTCCGCTTGGTGTGCTGGGTGAAGGTAGCGATGCTACTTTTCGCGATCGCCATGTGAATTGGGTACGAGTTCCGTTTTATTCAATCGCGCAGACTTCCAACCTGCCGGTTTTGAGAGACCGGAGCTGCACTCGCCGCTCTTCCCGGTTTATCGAAAGGTTTTGAATGGCGGCTGCCAAACACGCGCGGTTCGGTTTCGCCCACATCCAGCATCCGACCACGTGGATCCCCGTCAGCGGGCCCGCCGGAGTCTCTGTCGGCAACTGATCACTCCGAATCATCGCCTAGAAGCTAGCCCATGAAGCGGCTTAACATCAGCTGGGAAACTCGCGAAGGCGCAGGCTGCCTGATCCTCTATGGTGTTACGATTTTGAAACTGTTTTCGCGCCGGCAGGATTTGTTTCAAAACCACGATGAATCGCTGATTTGGCTTAAAAGAAAGAGCAGCCGAGTAGTTTCGCTCAGAATTGGGAGCAGTGTAAAACTCGTGGATAAAGCTGAGAGGAAAACTGGAACCTCCGAGCAAATGAAATCAAAGGGCTCGTTCACTAAACTGAATGCGGCTCTTGAATTGACGATTGGCAGGATCGTTGCTCGTGGTAACCGTATCTTGGAGGCATGGGTGGTCAGGTCGATCAGGTGGGCAAGCTCAACGGTGCAAATGAACGAGGCCTCACTCCCCACGTCATGCCCACCCGTGGCACGGCGGATGACTGCAGACGCGGTCGCCCCCATAGACGCAGTGCTCCAGCGCATCAGCGGGCGCGATAGCACGGACAAAAATAGGGCTCTGCGAATTATCGACTTTTTTTGCGACAGCGATTCTCATCATGAAAAGAAATCTGTCTTATGTTCAAACCATTTGATAGGCTCCTGGGAACACATCATCTCATCACGAGGGATCTCGTCGTTTTCAACGACGAACCTTGATGAGAAAGTGAACGGCCTTCAGGATGCAGCGACCTAGCCAAAGGCCTGGCGTCGGTCACTGTAGACATCATTCGGAGGTGGCTGAACGGCGGCTCGTTTTTTCAACAAGCGAATCGTTCGCAAATCATCACATCGGCTGAGCCATTTATGGTGCAAACGGTAGGCGAGCTGTACGGGCTGGCGCGACGCGCTTGCCATTAAGCTGGCACCGATATCGACGGCCGATTGGCTGAAATTACAGGAGAGATCCGAGAGCAAAACTGACCATAAAGCTTACCGCAACTGCCAACATCTTGCCAGAACAACACCGGCGTATAGCAGAAGCGACGACTGTCGCCGTATTCGCCGCAAAACTCCAGGTACAAGTAAAAACGAATGCCTGCCGTACCGGAGGTCCTGTAGGAAGTGATGGAGAAAGTGATACTCGAATAGACAATTCGACGGCTTACAGCAACGATCCACGAAAGCATGTTCGCCGCGATTTGGCATGCCAAGCAGATCATATCCGATCAGAAACACGCTGAGGATCAATTGCAGTATTCCTAATACCAACCAAGCAAAAATGACAGATCTAAACACGGTAGGCACCGTCGTGCAGCGATCAACCAGTTCCTGAACGACCGGAAAGACCATTGATTGACCAACTCCTCTCGTTGCTTCGGACCTCTGGTAGTCATCCTCGATGCGGATGATATCGTCCTCGCCAAGATAGCTACCGGTCTGGACCTCAGGATCGGCTCGGATAGAACTCTTGGGGTTTCGAGTCGGTGCACCGCGCCGATCGGGATATCGATCGATCCGTTCTCGTGAACCGCCTTCACCTGATCGTTGACGGTGACAAGCGCCGCCCCGCGCACCACGATGGGATACGCCTTGAGCGATGATGGTGCTTCTGCAGCGGAAGGCCGCGACCAGCTTGAGGTCGCTGACTGGTGGCGCTCGCCGCTGTGACCGATTGATAGCTCACAGGGACGATGGACCTTGAGATGGTTGTCTGCACCTGTGGCGCCACGGTCTTCAGTTTGGCGACCAGCCGCTTGGAGCCGTTGGCCTCCTCTGGCGCGACGAGGACACGCTCTTCCGTCGCGACGATCACGGAGTTCGCGCTCAGGACTTCCTCGGTCCGATCAGCGCCTTCTCGCTGGAGACGTTGCAGTTGCAAATGCTTTGAACCTGCCCTGCCCTTTGCCTCGTGACGCCGGACAATTCCCACGCGCGTGCCGGAGCCGACATATCCGACCAGCAGAAACCGGCACCACGGCAGCCCGCGCCTCTTCAGCAATGGCGCAATGTCGCAATGCGGCTATTGGAGGCTTAAAATCAAAACATTAGGGCCTGCGCCGTCCCCGGCCCTTCCGGTGGCACGTAACCCTCCGTTCCGACAAACGATTGCTGACCGCTCGCCGCGACCAATCCGATGTCGGCAAGTTTCGGCACGCCATCGATGAAAATAATGTTCGACGGCTTGATGTCGCGATGCGCCAGACCATGAACGTGCAGCGCTTCGAGTGCTTCGGTCAACGAAAGCCCGAGCTGAATTGATTCATTCGCGGACAGGCGTTTGTGCCGGGCGAGATCGCTTTTCAACGTTCGCGGCTCGTAATTGACGACGTCGATCTTGCGTCCGGCCAAATGATCGTCCGCCAGCTCCATGCTGTAATAGAGATGCTCGCTGGTGCGGCCGACGTGGAGAATGTCGACGAAACCGCCGTGCTCGCGCGAGATCGGCTCGAACGCGGACATACCTTCAAACTCGCGAAGGAACGCGCGCTCGCTCTCAAACGTGCTCCGATACACAATTTTGACCGCGCGCAGACCGCCCGTCACCGTTCGCGCCATCCAGATTTCGCCATAAGCGCCGCGACCGATCACGCGCAAAAGTTCGTGATCGGGGACAATTGGAATCTGAGCGGAAACCTGGTCCGGAATGATGCCGATTTTACACGGCGACAGCACCAGAGGCAATTCTGGGGAGCGCACGCGCCTCGCGCGCGGATTTCGGCTCCCCAGACGAAACGGCCGAACTCACCGGCCCATTTTCTCCAGTGCCCGGATTTCCTTCTTTAGGACGGCGCCGACGCGATGGCGCGCGAGATAAACCTGACCAACACTGACCCGAAGTTGCTCTGCGACCTTCTGGGCGGGCCATTCCTTGCGCACGTAGCAATCGAAAATCTGAAATTGTTTCGGGTCGACTTTCTTTTTCACGCGGGCGATCGCGCCCTCGAACAAGTTCTCCTTCCACTCCGCGTCCCAGACCGCATCGAGATCAGCCACCCGCGAATCGGCAATGCGCTCGACGGTGGCAGTGAGGCGATCTTCCGCCGCGCGCGGCTTCTTGGCGTCTCCCGGTTGCCGTTTCCGGAATTGATCCACGATTCGCCACCGCGTGATTTGCAAGAGCCAGCCTTTGAACGAACCGACTGCCGGATCGTATTTCAACTTCTCGATGTTCTTCGCCACCGTGATGATCGTTTCCTGGACGACTTCCTGAGCCTCGGCGTCGGTCAGACCGGATTTGCGCGCGGCCGAGTAAATCAGTTTCCAATAACCGTCGAAGAACTCCTGCCAATGTTTGCGGTCGTTCCAGTCGGCCAGGCGTTCGACCAGGCTCCGACGCGTTGCCACTAATCCGCGTTTTCATGCTTTCCAATGCGTCATCGGAGTCGGTTTGAAAATAGCCCAGCCTTTCAAGGCTGGGATAGCATATCGATTCTGGTTAGAGTCCTGCAAGGACGACAGAATGATCTCTTTCGTCCCGACGGGACTCGTCGGCAAAAAACGCGCCTTAGCCCAGCGCTGAAGCGCTGGGCTACTCTCATTTTTAGAAGCACACATCTTTTGCTTTGAAAGATTTCTCGAGAACGCCCGTAATTCCCTCATGAAAATCCCAGCCTCCCTCTCCAAGCTTTCCGAACTTGTTCTTCGCCCGGTATTTTGGATCGGCCGGGCCCTGACAAAAACCTGGTTCGCTATCTTCGGGAGCGTTTCGTGGAGCCCACCGGATTGGTTTTCTCGAACGCATTCCAGCTGGACGCGATTCAGTGACAACCGTCCGCGAACAACGGCGTCGGTGTTGATCGCGGTCCTCTTGGTTTGCTGCGGATCGATTTGGACCTGGCATTGGTACCAAGCTCGCCCTAAACCGCATCGCGTTTCCGCCACGGTCGCGGCAATTCCCGTCACCAAGCTGGAAAGAGATCTGCAATATCCGCCCCTGGTCGTTCGGTTCAGCGATCCCGCGGCGCGCTTGGAGGACCTGAAGAAACCTTCGGTCGAAGGGGTTCGACTCGAACCGCAGGTCGCAGGCGCGTGGTCATGGAGCTCAGACAAGGAACTCATCTTTCGACCGACGGGGGATTGGCCGGCCGATCGAAAATTTCAAATCATCTTCGATAAGAAATTTTTTCCAACTCAGGTTCTGATGGAGCGCATGACTTACGAGGCGCAAACACCTCCATTTTCCATCGCGATCTCGCAATTGGAACTGTATCAGGACCCAAGTAATCCGAAGCAGCGCCAGGTTACGGCAACTTTGGAGCTCACTCACGCAGTCGAACCCGGCGAACTAGATCGACACGTTCAGTTGTTAATGGTCGGCGACTCGCCGGTGTTCTCGCCGTCGGACCAGCCACCTCATTTCACGATCACTTACGGATTGCACCACCGGCTGGCCTATTTGCGCAGCTCCAACGTGGCACTCCCGGAGAAAGAGGATTTCATGAAATTGGCGGTGAGCGCGGGCGTGCGAACGACCCAGGGCGGCGCCCAAACTCACGACGGCGTCGAACAAAAAATTCAAATCCCATCGCTCGCGACGGCCTTTCAGATCAATTCGATTGAAGGCAACATTGCCCGGAACAAAAACGGCGAACCCGAGCAGGTCCTTATATTAAGTACGACCGCCGACATCAGCACCAGGGAGTTGGCCAAGGCGGTCAAGATTTGGCTCCTGCCCAAGCGAGAGGCGGAAAAATCCGACGGTGAAGATTCGGATCAGGAGAGTGCTGATCAAAGCGACAGCGAAACGAGATCGAGCGACTCGGAAGAATCTGACGACGCCAGTGAGTCGAAAAAAAGCGAAGCAAAATGGGAAAGCGCGACCGACGTTCCCGACGAAATTCTCGAGCAAGCCAAGCCGGTCCAGTTCACGACGCTCCCATCGGAGAAGGCGCAAGATCGACAACATGCTTTTCGGGTCCGCGTTGAAACCGAGGGCGAGCTTTATGTGCGCGTCGCCAAAGGCGTGAAAGCATTCGGCGACTATCCGTTGGTCGAAGATTACAACGCCGTCGTGTCTGTCCCCGAGCTTCCACGCGAAGTGCAAATCGAAAGTCAGGGCGGACTGCTGGCGCTCAGTGGCGAGCGAAAACTATCGATTCGGTCGCGCGGCCTCAATGCAATCGAGTACGAGATCGCGCGTGTCGCCACGACGCAGATCAATCATCTCGTCAGCCAGACCGAAGGCAAATTCGAGGATCCGGAATTCAAAAATCCGAGCCTGTTCAACCAGGAAAACATTTCGCGAATCGCAATTCAGCATCAACCGATCGCGCTCGAGAACAAATGGAAAGCAAACTATTCGGCGTTCGATTTTGCCGAGCAACTCAAGAAACCCGCTGACGGCGGCAGCGAGCGCGGTCTTTTCTTTTTGACCGCGCGCGGCTGGGATCCCGACAAGAAGAAGCCGATTAGCGGAATCACGGACAGCCGGTTCTTGCTCGTTACCGACATCGGAATTCTGACGAAAAAAAGCGTCAATGGCGGCAGCGACGTCTTTTTGGTTTCGATTAAAACCGGCAAACCGATCGCCGACGCAACGGTTGAGATCCTCGGGCAAGAACGGGATTCCGATTCAAACCGCGAAAACGGCGGCAGACGGACATTGCGCGTTTTCGTCGGTGGAAAAATCAGAGCGCGAGAAAGCGCCGGTCGCATTCGTCGCCCGCAACGGTGACGATATCGCGTTCATGCCCTTCGCGAGCGAGGACCGGGTGCTGAATTTTTCACGGTTCGACATCGAGGGCGCGGAGAACATCGGGGCGGAAGGTCTCGACGCATTCGTTTTCACGGAGCGCGGCGTTTATCGACCGGGCGACGAGATTCACGCTGGAATGATCGTCAAACAGCGCAATTGGCAGGGAAATCTCAAAGGTCTCCCGGTTGAAACCGAAGTGGTCGATGCCCGCGACCTGAAAGTGCAGACCAAAAAAATCACGCTGCCCGACAGCGGGTTCGCTGAGCTGAACTACCTGACCGCGAACGAATCGCCCACCGGCACCTACACGTTCAACGTTTACCTGATCAAGAACAACAGGCGGGACACCCTGCTCGGATCGACAACCGCGAGCGTAAAGGAGTTCCTGCCTGACCGGATGAAAATCGAAACGCGGCTATCCAAAGCTGCGCCGAAAGGCTGGATCAATCCGAACGACGTTCATGCCGCGATCACCCTGGCCAATCTTTACGGCACACCGGCGAGCGATCGCCGCGTGACTGGCAAAGTGGAGCTCGAACCCGCGGCTTTTTGGTTTTCCGAGTTTCGCGACTTCACATTTTTCGATCCGCTCATCGACGAAAAGAAACCGCGGAGCGAGCAAACGAGCGATCTCGGCGAACAGAAGACCGATAACGACGGGCACGCTGACTTTGATCTGCAACTTGAACGCTACGCTGATTCCACCTACGCAATGCGCTTCATCGCCGAAGGTTTCGAAGGCGAAGGCGGTCGCAGCGTCACCAGTTATGTCAGTGCGCTCGTGTCCGCATTACCGTACGTGATCGGCTACAAAGCTGACGGCGATCTTCGTTACATCGACATGAACAAGCCGCGAGCGGTCGATCTGGTCGCGGTCGACTCCGCAGTTGAACCGAATCGCGGTCGAAAACGTCACGCTCAACGTAATCGCGCAGGAATATGTTTCCGTTCTCAAAAAACAAGAGAACGGAAATTACGGTTACGAGTCGGTCCTGCGCGAGCGGCCTGTGAAATCGGAAAAGATTGCTGTCGCGGCCGGAGGTCTTCATTACCCGCTCCCAACTAACGACCCAGGCGATTACGTTCTCGAATTGCGCGACGACAAGAATCGCGTGGTGAGCAAACTGCGGTTCTCAGTCGTCGGTCAGGGCCAGATTGCCCGATCGCTCGAAAAGAACGCGGAGCTGCAGATCAAGCTCGACCGCAAGCAATACAATCCTGGCGAAGATATCGCGATCAGCATCATCGCACCCTACGCGGGCAGCGGTCTGATCACGATCGAGCGCGAAAAAGTTTACACTTACAGTTGGTTTCAAACCAACACCCCGAGCAGCATTCAGCATATCCGGCTGCCGGAAAATTTCGAAGGCAGCGGTTACATCAACGTCGCGTTCGTGCGCGCGCTCGATTCGAAAGAAATTTTCGTTAGCCCGCTCAGTTATGGCGTTGTTCCATTCACTGCGAACGTCGAGAAACGCCGGCTCAAGATCGACATCGATAGCGCGGCCACGGTCAAACCGGGCGACGCGTTACATATCGGTTACAAAACCGATCGACCGTCCAAGATCGTCGTTTTCGCGGTCGACCAGGGAATTCTGCAGGTCACCGATTACAAAACGCCGAACCCGCTCGCTTATTTCTTCCGCAAATGCGCGCTCGGGGTTGAGACCGCGCAGATTGTCGATCTGATCATTCCGGAATTTTCGCTGCTGCGGTCGCTGTCCGCTTCGGCGGGGACGGCGGCGAAGAAAAACGATTGAATCCGTTCAAGCGCGTCACCGAAAAACCGGTCGTGTTCTGGTCGGGGATTCTCGATGCCGACACGAACCGGCGCGAAGTCGTTTACAACGTTCCCGATTTCTTTGACGGCACTTTGAAAATCATGGCGGTCGCGGTTTCGAGCGACACAACCGGCTCGTCCGAGCGCGACGCGCTGATTCGCGGCCCTTTTGTGATTACGCCAAGCGTGCCGGTCCTGGCTGTGCCCGGGCGACGAATTCGAAGCCGGCGTGACCGTGGCCAATAATGTCGAAGGCTCCGGCGCCGACGCTGAGATCGAATTGACGCGCCGAAACGTCGCCGCAGTTGTCCGTCAAAGGGCCTGCGACCCAGAAGTTGCAAATCTCTGAAGGCCCGCGAAAAGAGCGCGGTATTTCGCTTTCACGTGAACGAGACACTCGGCTCTGGCGAAATCAAATTTACCGCCAGCCGAAACGGGACGGAAACGAAGCGACGCGCGACACTCAGTGTTCGCCCCGCCGTTCCCTTCGTAACCGATGTTCGCAGCGGCAGTTTCAAAAAGGCGAGCATCGATATTCCGATCAAACGCCAGATGTATACCGAACTCGCGAAACGCGACGCCGCGATCTCGGCGACGCCGCTTGGTTTGGCCCACGGCCTGGATGCTTACCTGAAGAGCTTTCCCCTTCGGATGCAGCGAACAAATTACCAGCGGCGCGTTTTGTCGACTCGTGTTGGCAAACGAAGCCGACTTCGGACTGAACCGCGCAGAAGTAAACGCCCAGCTTGAGAGGACGTTCAACATTCTGCGCCGCCGGCAAAACGCCCAAGGTGCGTTCGGATATTGGGCGCCGGAAAACGGCGAGCACATCAGTTTCAATTCCGCTTACGTGATGGATTTCCTGAGCGAAGCGAAGGCCGCCGGTTTCCCGCCTCCGGCCGAAATGTTCGCGACCGGTCTGCGCAGTTTGCAACGAATGGTCGCCAAGCAACCGTCCGATTTGATCGACGCGCGCCGGATCGCCTACGCGATTTACGTCCTGACCCGCGAAGGCGTCATTACGACCAATTACATTCTCAACCTTCAGGATTATCTAAATAAGAAACACGCCGAGGAATGGGAAAACGACCTGACCGGCGTTTATCTCGCCGGCTCGCTTAAGCTTCTTCACAAGGACAAGGAAGCCGAGGCATTGATCGATAAGTTCAAGATCGACAACAAAGCCGAGCGCACCTACGAGGATTTTTGTCAGCCGCTCGGCACAAATTCGCAATACGTGACCGTGCTCGCGCGACAATTTCCCGCGCGACTCAAGAAGATCTCAGCGAATCAATTCGAACAAATCTTGAAGCCGATCGGCGACGGTGAATTCAACACCCTGTCCGCAGCCTACGCCGTCCAGGCTTTGAAAGCGTATTCGCACGCGATTGCGCAAAATCCGCCGCAATTGACGATCGCTGAGGTCCACGCCGACAAACGCGAAGTCAGTCTGACCAGTGCGGCGAAATTGCTTCAACGCGTTCCGTTTTCAAAAGACGCGACCGTGCTGCGTTTCAAGAGCACGCCGCCGATCACCGGACCGGGCGCGTTTTATCAAGTCGTGGAAGCCGGATACGATCGCCACGCGCCTGAAAAAGCAATGAGCGAGGGCTTGGAGGTTTTTCGCGAGCTACTCGACAAAGACGACAAACCGGTCACTCGAACAAAACTTGGCGAGTCGGTTCACGTGCGCGTGCGCGTACGCAGCACGAAAAAAGACGAAACCTTTACCAACGTCGCGGTGATCGATCTTCTGCCGGGCGGCTTCGAAGTGGTCGGTTCTTCGTTGCAACCCGGCGTCTCTTCCATCAACGGCGTCGATTACGTCGATGTTCGGGAAGATCGCGCGATCTTCTTCGGCGCCGCGGACCGAAAATGTCCTCGAGATCAATTACCAGATTAAATCGACCAACCGCGGCGAGTTCGTGGTGCCGCCAGTGTTCGCCGAATCGATGTACGAGCGAAACATCAAAGGTCGCGGCGTCGGCGGCAAAATCACGGTGACGGAATGAAGCCAGAATCGCGGAGATGCGGATCGTGTCGATTCCGACAGAAGTGACGGACGTCCCAAGGCGAGACGCCGACTTTTCTCGATCCGCATTCCGCGATCCGCGATCCGCAATGTTTCACTCGTCGCTGGTTGTCCAGCGTCGTGATTTGGCTGTTTTTGCCGAAGCCGCCGTTGCTCGATGGCATTTCGTTCTCGCAATGCGTGCGCGATCGCAACGGCGAATTACTCCGCGTCACCTTAACGTCAGATCAGAAGTTTCGAATTTGGACGCCGCTCTCCGAGATTTCGCCTGAGCTGATCGACGCGACGCTGCGCTACGAAGACAAGTATTTTGCGCGACATCCCGGCGTGAACCCGGTCGCACTCGCTCGCTCCGGATTCGGATTTCTTCGCGGCGGCGCGCGGACTGGCGCTTCGACCATCACGATGCAGGTAGCGCGTCTGCGGTTTCACCTGCAAACGCGAACGCCGATTGGAAAACTGCGGCAAATCACTCGCGCGCTCGAACTGGAGCGGCATTATTCGAAATCCCAGATTTTGGAAGCGTACCTGAATCTCGCGCCGTATGGCCGCAATATCGAAGGCATCGGCGCGGCCAGTCAGATTTACTTCGCCAAAAGCGCGGCGCAGCTGACGCGACCCGAATCAATTTCACTCAGCGTCATTCCGCAAAGTCCGACCCGCCGCGCATTGTATGCGAATCGCGAAAACCGTTCGCTCAATATCGCCCAGGGAAATTGGTACGATCGCGCCGGACTCGATGACCAATCGCCCGCGCGAGAATTCAGCGCGCGCGCGGAAGCCGAACGGGCGTTCCTTGCGCCGCACTTTGTTCAACAAGTGCTGGAAATGACAGGGTCGACGCGCTGCGCCGACCGAAATTGCAGCGCGATGTCCCTATCTCAATCACCACGACGCTTGATTTGCAAAAACAGCAACTGATCGAGCGACGAATCTCCGATTACATCCGCAGCAAATCGCAATCGCGGATTTCAAAACGCCGCCGCGATGCTGGTCGACGTCCGAAACATGGACGTGCTCGCGCAAGTCGGTTCGGCGGATTTCTTCAACGCGGAAATTCAGGGACAAGTTGATGGAACACGCAGTCCGCGCTCGCCCGGTTCGACTTTGAAGCCATTCGTTTATGCGCTCGCAATCGACCAAGGCCTCATTCATCCGTTGTCGATCCTGGCAGACGCGCCGCGGAGCTTCGGCGATTACAATCCCGAAAATTTCGATCGCGATTTTCTCGGGCCGATTCGGGCGTGCGATGCTCTGGCGCGAAGCCGGAATCTTCCGGCGGTCGTACTGGCGTCGGAGTTGGCGAACCCAACGCTTGTACGAATTTCTGCGCGGCGCCGGTGTCTCGCTGCCACGCTCGGAACCACTTTACGGTCTGGCGCTTCCACTCGGTGGCGCGGAAATAAAAATGGAGGATCTCGTCCGGCTTTACGCCGCACTCGCCGACAACGGCGAGTTTCGTCCGCTTCGCCGCATTCTCAACCAGCCGGCTTCTGCAAACTTGACTGGTTTAAACGGTCAAATTTCAGGGAAGCGCATTATTTCTCCGGAGGCGGCATTCCTGACTCTCGAAATGCTCAACGTCCCACGTCCGGAAATTGGTTATGTGGATTCGAGCCAATGTCGCGCCGGTGTTTTGGAAAACCGGAACGTCACACGGTTTTCACGACGCATGGTCGGTCGCGGTTTTCAATCATTACGTGCTTGCAGTTTGGATTGGAAATTTCGACGGCAAATCAAATCCGGCATTCATTGGCCGTTCGGCTGCTGCGCCGCTTCTTTTTCAAATCATCGACGCTCTTCGCGCCAGCTGGCCGGAACCGATTGAGCCGCATCTCCCCCCGCCGAATGCAAATTTGAAGCGAGTGGAATTCTGCGCGGTGTCCGGCGATTTGCCAGGCCCACATTGCACGCAGCGAGTCGAAGGCTGGTTCATTCCCGGAATCTCGCCGATCAAGACGTGCGATGTGCATCAGGAAGTTCTGGTCGACGTCGCGACTGGTCTTGCGGGTGCCGGTCGATGACGGAACACGAATACTTCGGCACGAAGTTTATGAATTCTGGCCGAGTGACCTGTCTGCAACTTTTCGAGCGCGCCGGCTTGCCGCGACGATCGCCGCCCCCATTCCTGCCCGGAACTGAATCCGAATTCGCGCTCGAAGTGGAAATCCACCGAAGATTATTTCTCCTTCCGACGGCGGCGCGGTTCTGATGGCAACTTCGGGTGAGATCCCGTTGCGCGCGAAGACCGACGCGGATGTGCGCGAGATTTACTGGTTCGCCGACAAGACGTTTATCGGAAAATCGCGGCGCGGCAGAAATGCTGAGCTGGAAATCTCGTCGCCCGGCAGTTACCAATTGATCGCGCTAGACGATCACGGCCGCTCGGGTTCCTGCCGCGTTGAGGTTCGTTGACACCACGTGCGATTGCGACGGTGACTGACCGCCGCTACAGGTAAAATGTGTCCCGCCAATACACGCTCCATCGCCCTGCCAGATCGACATCGATCCACATCGATTACGCGGCGGAGCTGAACGAACAGCAGCTCGCGGCGGTCACGGCGCCGCCCGGGCCGCAGCTGGTCATCGCCGGCGCCGGTTCGGGCAAGACGCGGACGCTGACTTATCGCGTGGCTTACCTGCTCGAGAACGGGATCGATCCGCGAAATATTTTGCTGCTCACGTTCACGAACAAAGCCGCGCGGCAAATGCTCGATCGGGTCGCGAATCTGTTGCCGATCGACGCCAGCGGGATCTGGGGCGGAACGTTTCATTCGATCGGCAATCGAATGCTGCGCCGGCACGGCAGCGCGCTCGGTTACACCAGCGGTTTCACGATCATGGACCGCGAGGACCAAAAAGATTTGATCAACACGGTGGTCGCGAGCGCGGGAATCGATCCAAAAGAAATCCGGTTTCCGAAAGGCGATGTGCTCGCGGAGATTTTCAGTTTCGTCGTCAACACCGAGACGCCGATGGAGGAATTGCTCGCGGAAAAGTTTCCGTATTTCCTGCCGCTGCTCGAGAGAATCAAAGACGTTCACGAGCGCTACGAGAAAAAGAAGAAGGCGACCAACTCGATCGATTTCGATGATTTGCTCGAAAAGACACTGTCGATGTTGCAGCAGCACGAGAGCATCGCGGCAGTTTTATCGCCGACAATTTCAATTCATTCTGGTCGACGAATATCAGGACACGAACAAGATCCAGGCCGATTTGATCGATTTGCTCGCCGCAGCGAGCATCGCAACGTCATGGTCGTCGGCGACGATGCGCAGTCGATCTACTCCTGGCGCGGCGCGAATTTCCAAAACATTCTCGAATTTCCGAAACGTTATCCGGACGCGCAGGTCTTCAAGATCGAGATGAATTACCGGAGCGTGCCGGAGATTCTGGAGGTCGCGAACGCTGCGATCGCTGCCAACGTCGAGCAATTCCAAAAAAATCTGCAGCCGACGCGTGAATCGAACTCGGCAAAACCGGCGGTCGTCGCGCTGAATGACGGCAGCGAACAGGCGCAGTTTGTGGCCCAACGAATTCTCGAATTGCGCGATGAAAATGTCGATCTCAACGAGATCGCGGTGTTGTATCGCGCGCATTATCACGCGCTGGAGTTGCAGCTGGAGCTCTCGCGCCGCGGAATTCCCTATCAGATCACGAGCGGCATCCGATTTTTCGAACAGGCCCACATCAAGGACGTGATCTCGTTTCTTCGATTGGTGGCGAATCCGCGCGATGAAGTCGCATTCAAGCGGATGGTGAAATTGCTTCCCGGCATCGGTAACCGCAGCGCGGACAATCTTTGGAACGCCTGGGAAAAGTCGCTGAATGAAAACGGCGAAGTTACTTCCTGGAGCGAGCGACTGCTGCCGATGAACGTGAGCGCGAAATCGAAAAAACACTGGGCCCAGCTCGCCCACACGCTCGACGAAATTGCGCCCGGCGGTCAGCCGAATCCGCCGTCGGAAATGATCACGTCGGTGGTCGAAGCGATTTACGACGACTACGCGAAGGTGAATTTCACCAATTACGAACTGCGAAAGGAAGATTTGAATCAGCTCGCGGCATTCGCGCGGCAATTCAAGGACCTGAACGAATTTCTCTCGCAACTCGCGCTGATCAGCAACGTCGACGCGGAGGCGGCGCCAAATCAAACCGCCGACCAGGAAGCGGTGAATCTTTCCACGGTTCATCAGGCGAAAGGCCTCGAGTTTCACACCGTCTTCGTCATCTGGCTGACTGACGGAATGTTTCCGAGCAGCCGATCGCTCGATGACGCGCAAAGATTTGGAAGAAGAACGCCGCTTGTTTTACGTCGCGATCACGCGAGCGAAGGACGAGCTTTATCTCACCTATCCGCACATGCGTCTGACCGGCGGTTACGGCGACGTCTTCCAGCGGCCATCGCGATTTCTCGAAAGAAATTCCAAACAAACTCGTCGAAGACTGGCAGGTGCAGCGGAGCTGAATTACTTGCCACAGATGAACACAGATTTACACAGATAGATGCTTAAAATCAGCGCCAGAGGCTGAAGCACACTTTCCGCACAAGGAGATTACCGAAGCAATCATCGGAGCGGCGTTCGAGGTTTACAATGAACTTGGGCTACGGATTTCTAGAGCGTGTTTATCACCGCGCTCTGCAGGTGGAACTGTTTCGACGCGGAGCCCGCGCGGAACTAGAGAAGCGACTAACCGTTCATTACAAAGAACGTCGTCGTTGGCGAATACGATGCCGATTTGATCGTGGAGGACTGCTGTCATTGTAGAAATAAAGATCGCGCCGCAATACGACAAACGTGACGAAGCGCAGACTACTCAACGAACTGAAAGCAACAGGTTTGAAGGTCGGCGTACTGCTTGAACTTCGGCCGTTCGAAAGTCGAGTTTAAGCGTCTCGTCTTCTGAATCTGTGTTTCATCTGTGCAAATCTGTGGCTGAAAGGGATTGATGAATCTATCGACCGGAGAAAAAAATCGCAGGCATGCTGGCGCCGCTGTTTGCGTTGCGCAGCGAAAACGATCTGGGAATCGGCGACGTCGCGGTTTTGCGCGAGTTCATCGACTGGGCGGCGGAGATCGGATTCAGGCTCGTCCAACTCCTGCCGATTAACGAAACCGGCGGGGACAACAGCCCCTACAACGCGATCAGCGCGATGGCGATCGAGCCGACGACGCTTGTATCTCGCGCCCGGCTCGCCGGAAGAGTTAACGCGAGACGATTTCGACGCGGTCTTGGCAGATGCTCGATCTTGCAAAGCTGCGCCACGGGCCCGTGAAATATCGCGGCAGTCAAAAAATTGAAACGTCACCTGCTGGAAAAAGCCTTCGCGAACTTCACGAGATACTGTCCCGAAGAGCGACAATCTCTCTTCCGAGCAGTTTTGCGCAGCAAGAATCGGCCTGGCTCGATGATTACGCGCTGTTTCGCGCGTTGATGGAAGAGAACGAGGACAATGAATCGTGGGACAGTTGGCCGGCGGAACAGCGCGACCTCGAATCCGCCGGCGCCTGGCTGGCGCGCCAATCGTCCGACGAAGCAGAAGAGGTTTTCGCAACGCCGAGAATTTTTTTCGCTACGTCCAATGGATCGCGCTACCAACAATGGCGGAGGCGAAATCTTATGCCGAGCAACGCGGCGTCGCGCTGATGGGCGACATTCCGTTCGGCGTCAGTTATTACAGCGCGGATGTCTTTGCGCGCCCGGATCGAGTTCGCACTCGACTGGTGCGGCGGCGCACCGCCTGAATCCTATTTCAAGGACGACGAGTTCACTCAAAAATGGGGACAAAATTGGGGAATTCCGCTTTTTCGCTGGGACGCGATGCGCAAGCGACAATTTCGATTGGTGGCGGCAACGCGTTCGCAGCATCCGGCAAAGTTTTCACCTTTTTCGGATCGATCACGTCCTCGGCTTTTACCGCATCTATGCATTTCCGTGGCGGCCACATCAAAACAAGAGAATTTCTGCCACTCGAGTGGAACCAGATGCTAGAACGAACCGGCGGTCGCGCGCCGCAGTTTGTTTCGCGCCGCGACGATTCGACCCCTGACAATTGCGAAGCGAATCGGCGCGAAGGCGAGGAATATCTTCGCGCGGTGTTGGAAGAATCAGGCGACGCGCGCGTGATCGGCGAAGACCTCGGGACCGTGCCGGATTATGTCCGGCCGAGTTTGCGGTCGTTAGGCATCGCCGGATTCAAAATCCCGCAATGGGAAGTTTATCACGGACGCGTCACGCCCGGCGCTGAATACGAACGCCTTTCGGTCGCTACTTACGCGACGCACGATCACAAACCGCTGCGCGCCATGTGGGAAGAAGCGTTCGAGCATCGCCACATCCGACATCGGACCAGTCGCGCGCGGAGCTCGAAAAGATCGCGACGTTTGCCGGATTCAACAGCAGATGGCGAATCCGATCGAATTTCGAACGCGACTTTTATCCCGTCGTCATGGAGGCGCTTTTCAAATGCGAATCGTGGATCGCAGTCGTGATGATCACCGATCTGCTGGCGCGCACATATCGTTTCAACGTTCCCGGGACGGCCGCGAGCTCCAATTGGACCCGACGCATGCAGCGGCAGCGTTTCTCAGCTGCGGTCGAGTCCGAAAGAGCAACAGCGAATGAAATTGATTCGCGAACTACTGGAAAAGACCGGAAGAATTTAGGAGGGCGATTGACCTCAATCGGTCCGAGCCGACGACTGGCGGTTCGGTGAATGGATCGGCGGAGCTGAGCGACATGGACGGAAAGCCCGAGATGCGATCGGCGCCATTGACCGCCCACGAAAAAATCTGGGTTTCATCTGTGCAAATCTGTGGCAAGGAAATCTCTATGAAGTCTCCAATTAAAGTCGCTGTCACTGGCGCGGCCGGCCAGATTGGCTACGCGCTCCTTTTTCGAATCGCTTCCGGCGAAATGTTTGGCAAGGACCAGCCGGTCGCGCTTGCATCTGATCGAAATCCCCGCGGCGCTCGAACGCGCTCGAAGGCGTCGTGATGGAGATTGCACGACTGCGCGTTTCCGCTGTTGCAATCAATCGTCCCGACAGCCGATCTCGACGAAGGATTTCGCGACGTTAACTGGGCGTTGCTGGTCGGGCAGCGTTCCGCGCAAGGCCGGAATGGAGCGCAAGGATCTTGCTCGGGATCAACGGCAAGATTTTCGTCGGACAAGGCCAGGCGATCGAAAGAAATGCCGCCGCCGATGTGCGCATCCTCGTCGTCGGAAATCCTTGCAACACGAATTGTCTGATCGCGATGAACAACGCGAAAGAAATTCCGCGCGATCGCTGGTTCGCCATGACACGTCTCGACGAAAATCGCGCGCCGCGCCCAGCTCGCGCACAAAGCCGGCGTCGAAATCACTCGCGTCACCAATATGACGATCTGGGGAAATCATTCGTCGACGCAATATCCGGATTTTTACAATGCGAAGATCGACAACAAGCCGGCTGACAAAGTCATCGGGGACGAGAAATGGTTGAAGGAAGATTTCATTGCCACGGTCCAGCAACGCGGCGCGGCGATCATCAAGGCGCGCGGACTTTCCTCGGCAGCTTCGGCCGCGAACGCGGTCATCGATACGGTCCGTCTCCTGACAAACGACACGCCGGACAACGATTGGCACAGCGTCGCGCTCTGCTCGGACGGAAGTTATGGCGTCGAAAAGGATTTGATCTCGTCGTTTCCCACCCGCGTTCGCGGCGGGAAATTGGAGATCGTGCAAAAACTTCCGATCAACGATTTCAGTCGCGACAAGATCGACAAATCGGTCGCTGAACTGAAGGAAGAGAAATCGCTGGTGAGCGAATTGCTGGGGTAGCGGCGGCCGTCTCGGCTGTCATTCTGAACAGCGCAAGATGCCCTATGTTACGAGCTTCTCACCGGTCAATCGCTCGAACGCTTCGACGTATTTCGCCGCCGTCCGCGCGATCACGTCCCCGGGCAACTGTCGGGCCGGGCGCGGTCTTGTTCCAATCGAGCGTCTCCAGATAATCGCGCACGAATTGTTTGTCGAAACTGGGCGGACTTTGTCCGACGACGTAATGATCTGCCGGCCAGAATCGCGACGAATCCGGCGTCAGCACTTCATCGATCAAAAGCAATTTTCCGTCGATGGTTCCAAATTCGAATTTGGTGTCGGCGAGAATGATTCCTTTCTGTTTCGGCGTGATCGCGCCCGGCCGAATAAATTTCCAGACTCAAATCTTTCACGCGTTGCGCCGATTTCGTCACCGAGAATTTTGGCGCACGTCGCCATGTCGATGTTTTCGTCGTGGCCGGTATCGGCCTTCGTCGCCGGCGTAAAAATTGGCTCGGGCAATTTCGACGCCAGCTTCAGACCGGCCGGCAAGTTTGATTCCGCAAACGCTTTGCGACTGTTGATATTCTTTCCAACCGGAGCCGGCGAGATAACCACGCACGACGCATTCGACCGCCAGCGGCTTCGTTTTTTTCACGATCATCGACCGGCCTTCGAGCTGCTCGCGAAACGGCCGCAGTTGTTTCGGGAAAACGTTGAAGTCGGTCGTGATGAAATGATTGTCGATCTTGCCGAATTTGTTGAACCAAAAGCGCTGAGAGCTGATTCAGGACTGCGCCCTTCTTCGGAATTGGATCGGGCAGGATCACGTCGAAGGCCGAGATGCGATCGGTCGCGACAAAGAGCAGCGTGTCGCCGAGATCGAAAACTTCGCGGACTTTTCCGCTCCGCAGTTTTTTGATTCCGGGAAGATCGACAATCGATTGTGCGTCGGTTTGCATTTACCATTCTTTGCCATGGCCGGACTAGTCGTCAAACCGCGCGCGCGAATTCTTCACGGGCACGACTGGGTTTTTTCCAGCGAAGTGCTGAAAATTTTCGGCAAACCCGGCCGATGGCGACGTGATTTCGCTCAAGGACGGCCGCGATCAATTGATCGGCAGCGCGATTTACAATTCGAAATCGCAAATCGTCGCTCGCCGATTTTCGCGCCAGCGGCAGGACCTCGATCTCGATTTCTTCAAACGCCGGATCGCCCAAGCGTCGGAATATCGCGACCGACGAAAAGTCGATCCGAACTTGCGACGCGTCGTTTGGAGCGAAAGCGACGGTTTGCCCGGCGTGATCATCGATCGCTACGGCGATCATTTTGTTCTCCAGACGCTCACCCTGGCGATGGATCTGCGAAAAGATCTGATCGTCGAAGCGATTGTCGATCTTTTCGGAGTCGAAAACGATCATCGAGCGAAACGACTCGCCGGTTCGCAAAGCGGAAGGACTCGAACTGCGCGCTGGCGTCTTGGAGGGTCCGGCGCCGTCCGGACCGACTGCAATCACGATCGAAATCGGTGGGCGACACAGAGGTCGTCCTCGAAGTTCGATGTCGATCTTTTGCACGGACAGAAGACCGGATTTTATCTCGATCAGGCGGCGAACTATTCGATCGTCGCGACGTTCGCTCAGCGATCGTCGAGTTCTGGATTGCTTTGCGAATCAGGGCGCGTTCGCGCTCGCCTGCGCGCGGGCCGGCGCAAGCGATGTCGCCGCGGTCGAGGAAAGTTCGGAGAACGTGGCCGCCGGAAAGCAAAACTGCGGAGCGAAACGGATCTCAAAGTGCGTTGGATCGAGCAGGATGTTTTCAGTTTCCTGCGCGGCGCCGAGAAAGCCGGAGCGGAATACGACTTGATCATTCTCGATCCGCCGTCGTTCACGAAAACGAAGAGCGGACTTGCGCGACGCGCTGCGCGGTTATCGCGAGCTGCACCTGCGCGCGTTCAAGCTTCTCTCGAAAGACGGTTTGCTCGCGACTTTTCCTGTTCGCATCACGTGAGCGAAGCTGCGTTTGCGAAAACAATCGCGGACGCGCTGGTCGATGCGCGCCGTTCGGCGCGCCGATTGCGCCGATTCGAACAAGCGCTCGATCATCCGGTGCTGCCGACCATTCCCGAGACCGAATATTTCAAAGGCGTCCTGCTCGAAATGATGCCGGGAGCGCTGACGCGAGAACTCCAAACCCCAAGTTCCAAAGCCAAAAGCAGTTTCAAGGCGCCAAGTTTCAAATCATCCCGCGAGCTCTGCTTTGGAGTTTTGACGACTTGAGCTTCCCTGGGACTTGGTGTTTGGAATCTGGTAGCTTTTGCAAAAACTATCTGGAAATCTCGAGCAACGTTCATTAATGTGCGCCAGCCCGAAGTTCGAGCGACGCAGCGACGCGAGGTGAGCGACGATTGAAAAAGTTTGACATGCCGGAAAAAATTCGACCGATCGAACAAATGTTGGAATTGAGCGAAGAAGAGCCGCTGTCGCCGGAACATCTCGATTCGCAGGTGCAGAAAGCGCAGGAGCAACTGCTTCAGCTCAAGCGGCAGCAGGACCAGATCGAAAAACAGAAGCGCGAGCTGGAAGAGCTGAGCCGGAAACAGGAGGAACTGGAGCGCGGCCGCGCCGAGATGACCGACAAGCTGACGCGCTCGCTGGTTGTGTTGGAACGCGAAGCCTACGACGCGCAAAAGCGACTCGAGCAATTGCGCGCGATGCGGGAAAGTTTTGGACAACATTTGGAATTGATCGAAGCGATCGATCCGAAAAGCTGGAACCCGGCCGATTTGCACAAGGAATTGAGCCGGGCGCTGAGCACGGTGGAAGACGCGCGCGTGGAATTCAGCCAACAACGCAGCCGGTTGCAGGCGACCGAGCGAAGGCGAAGAGTGGCGAAGCCGCTGCCGGAAGTGGAGCCGGTTTTTTCCAGCGGCGGCCGTTCAATTCTGCAATGGATGAAGATCGGATTCGCCTTCAGTTTGCCGCTGATCATTTTCGGATTCATCGCGCTTTTCCTCTTTTTCTGGATGGCGTCAACGGGCCGGTGACGCCGCATGCTTCGTCGCCCGCCTAGATCGACCACCGCCGCTCGATCAGACCAAAGAAGAATTGGCGCGCCAGGAATCGGAGCTGCGCGACCAGATGGAAAAGCTCGAGCGGATGATCGCCGACGCGCCGCGCGTGGCCGAAGAAGTCGAAAAGCGGCAACGCGAAGAATTACTCATGCGCGCGAGCGAGGGCGGCAGCCGGCTGGATGTTTCGCTGACGCTGCAAGACAAGCGACATGGCGACGCCGGGCCGCCGCGAACGGCGCGGTTCGCTGCGAAAAGAACGGCGTGAAGGCCGAATTCTTTTTCTCGTGCTGGTGATTGCGCTTTTGGCCGCGGCGATTTGGTTGCTCAATCATCTTCATTTTTGATCCATGGCCAAAACAACCGATCTCGATGTTGCTTACGTGTCGAAACTGGCGCGGCTGAATTTGAGCGACGAGGAAACGCAAGCTTTTTCAAAAACAACTGGCCGACGTTTTAAAATACGCCGAGAAATTGAGCGAGGTCGACGTGAGCCATGTCGAAGCGGCCGCTCACGCCGTTCCGATGTTCAACGTCTTTCGCGAAGACGAGCCGCGCGATTGGTTCACGGCCGAGGAAGCGCTGAGCAACGCGCCGCGCAAAGCGAATCAGCTCTTCGTCGTCACCAAAGTCGTCGAATGAGCCGGTCCGATCTGCCGGCGCTGACCATCGCCGATCTCCAGTCGCTTCTTCGTCGCAAGGAAGTTTCACCGCGCGAAGTGATCGAGTCGCTTCGCGCCCGCATTGAAGAAGTCGAACCGAAGATCGACGCTTATCTCTCGATCGATTTCGACGCTGCGCTGAAGGAAGCCGAAAAGGTCGACGTCAATCTTCCGCTCGGCGGCGTGCCGATCGCGGTCAAGGACATCATCAACGTGACCGGTCAACCGTGCACCTGCGGCTCGAAAATTCTCGGGAATTATCGCTCGCCTTACGACGCGACCGTGATTGAGAAACTTGCGCGCGGCCGGCGCGATTCCGTTCGGCAAAACAAACATGGACGAGTTTGCGATGGGTTCGTCGACCGAAAACTCGAGCGTGAAAGTCGACGCGCAATCCGTGGGACTTGTCGCGCGTTCCCGGCGGTTCGAGCGGCGGCTCGGCCGCTGCGGTTGCGGCGGACGCTGCATTCGGCGCGACTCGGCACCGACACCGGCGGTTCGATTCGACAACCGGCGTCGCTCTGCGGCGTTGTTGGCGTCAAGCCGAGTTATGGCCGCGTTTCGCGCTTCGGATTGACCGCGTTCGCGTCGTCGCTCGATCAAGTCGGCCCACTTACCAAAACCGTGCGCGACGCGGCGATGATCATGAACGCGATGGCCGGTCACGATCGCCACGATTCGACGTCGCTGCCCGATCCGGTTCCGGATTACACCGAAAATCTCGGCCGCGATTTGAAAGGAATTCGATCTAGGTGTTCCAAAAGAATATCGCGTCGAAGGAATCGATCCTCAGGTAAGTTCGGCCGTCGAACGCCGCGATCAAACAACTGGAGTCGCTCGGCGCCGAGATTGTCGATGTCAGTTTGCCGCACACCGATTACGGGATCGCGGTTTATTATATTCTGGCGACGGCGGAAGCGTCGGCGAATCTGGCGCGTTTCGACGGCGTTCGTTACGGCCATCGCGCCGAAAGACCCGAAAGATTTGCTCGATTATTACGGCCGCACGCGCGAGGAAGGTTTCGGCGCGGAAGTGAAACGGCGAATCATTCTCGGCACTTACGTTCTGAGCTCCGGTTATTACGACGCCTATTATGTCCGCGCCCAAAAGGTGCGGGAACTGATCCGTCGAGGATTTCGTGAAGGCGTTCGAGAAAGTGGACGCGATCATTTCACCGACTTCGCCCGAGCCGGCCTTCAAAATCGGCGAGCGCACCGCGAATCCGCTGGCGATGTATCTGGCCGACATTTTCACCAACACCGCGAATCTCGCCGGCATTTGCGGAATCAGCGTCCCGTGCGGTTTCGCAAAGGTAAACGGCAGCCAGCTACCAATTGGCTTGCAGATTCTGGGCAAAGCGCTCGACGAAGCGCGCATTTTCCAAATCGCGCACGCCTACGAGCAAAGCACCGACTGGCACAAGCAGCAGCCGAAGGAAATTCAATGCCAAGGCTCGCAGAGCCGAAAACTGGAGCCGAAGACGGGATTTGAACCCGTGACCTACGGTTTACGAAACCGTTGCTCTACCAGCTGAGCTACTTCGGCGATTCGGGAGCGGAAAGATTACATCCGTTGGCATCGGACTCAAGCAGCTTAAGTTCCAGCTCGGTTGGCGAGTCCGAGCCGGACTGGCAAGGTCAATCGCCGCTACCTGGAATGAATCGGCTGGAAGAAATTCTGCGCGAGAAACGCGACGAGATTGCGCGGTTGCGGCCGCTTCGCGCGGAACTGGAACGTCAAGCACTCGCCCGAAACGATTTCCGCAGCTTTCAATCCGGCGCTTGCAGCAAGACAACGAAAAGATCGCGGTGATCGCTGAGGTCAAGAAAGCGTCGCCGTCCGCGGGAGTCATCGCGAATTCGTTCGAGCCGGTCGAGATAGCGGAGGATTACGAACTGAACGGGGCCAACGCGATTTCAGTTTTGACCGATGCAAAGTTCTTTCAAGGAAAACTGGAGGACCTCGTAAGATGTACGAGGTAACGTTTCACTGCCTGTGCTTCGCAAGGATTTCATTTTGGATGAAATTCAGATTGCCGAATCGGTGGCAAACGGCGCGGACGCCATTTTGTTGATTGTGGCAGCACTGGAACAATCGCAACTTATCGATCTCTTGAAATCGGCGGCAGAATACAAAGTCGACGCACTTGTTGAAGTTCACACACGAAGAAGAACTGCATCGCGCACTCGAAGCCGGTGCGAAGATCATCGGAGTCAACAATCGCAATCTCGCCACTTTCGAGGTTGATCTCGGCGTCACCGAAAGTTTATGTCGCGAAGTTCCGGACGAAGTCACGCTGGTGAGTGAAAGTGGAATCAAGACCTCACAAGACGTCACGCGTCTGAAAGCGTGCGGAATAGACGCGATCCTGGTCGGCGAAGCGCTCATGCGCGGCGAAGTCTCGATCGAAAAGCTGCGCGCTGCGGATTGAATTATCGACTGCTTGCGTAAACTCGACCGTTTAAAGCGGTCAAGTTTTGGTCAGCGCAGCATCACGATTTCTGCGTTGCGAAAGCATGCCGGATTGATCGCCAAAGGCCGCGCGGTCGCGTGACTGCGCCGGCGCGGGCAACCAGCACGGGACAATTGGCATGATTCAAAATCGTACGCGTGAGATCGCCCATGATGTAATGCCGCAACATCCCACGAGCCCGTGACGAGCCTGTGACGATTAAATCGTAATTCTGCTCGCGCGCTTCGGTGAAAACCTGATCGATGACGATACCGTGACGGATCCGCACTTCCGTGGGCACACCGCCTTTCTCCAAATCCAATTTTTGCTGGCACAAATTCATTCCGAGCTCCGATTTCGATGCCAGCAAACGATCGACATCCTCTTCAAGCCGGACCAGATCGGCGTACATTGCGGGCGGTTCGGCCATGACATGCAGCAAGGTGACCGAAGCGCCGACTGCCCCGGCTAGTTTGCCGGTCAGTTGCACCGCTTCTTCGATGAATTCCTTTCCACCAGTGCAAACCAGAAAACGTTTGAGCTGCGCCCACTCTCCCACGGCCACCAAAACCGGCGGCGAGATGGCTTTGATCAGCTCGTACATCGTTTCTGACCGCCAATGCAAACCGGTCGCGCCGGTTTTTCTCGCGCCAACAATCACCAAATCGTACTTAACTTTCGTCGTTTCGTTTGAAATCTGGCGAACCGGATCGCCTGCACACATCTGGATCTTCGGCGACACACTTTGCGCCCGCAGTGAGTCGACTTGTTTTTCCAGCGCCTGTTGCAGCGCAGATTCGTCTTCGGATTTTTCGGCCACGCCGAGCACGACAACATCCGCTTTAAGGGGCGCGGCGAACGCTGCGCCGAGACGGATGGCGCTCTCGGCGGCGGGCATTCCATCGCTGCAAATCAACATTTTCATGCGGCGTTACAACTTGTGTCCAGTCATCAACGTGTAAATCACAATGGCCGCACCGATTAACGGCAGCGGCACGAAGGCGAGCCGGATTTTCGGACCGGCGAAATATTGAGTTGAGATCGCACCAATCTGCGCGCCGACGGCCGCGCCGGTGTTCATGACAAGGGCGATCAGGATGTCGACGTTACCTTTGACGGCGTGAGTGAACGTTCCGTAGCTTGCTGAAATAATGATCTCGAACAAATCAGTTCCGACCGCGAGATGAGTTGGAATCCCGAGTACGTACACCATGGAGGGCATTCGGATGTAGCCGGCGCCGCCACCGAGAAAACCGCTGAACAGTCCGCCAATGAATGCCACCACCAGGATGACCCAAAAAGAAACCTTCACTCCGGAAACGGGTAAATCCACCATCGGCCAAATTTTGAAGCGCTGAATTCCGCGGGCGAAATGGCCAAATTCAGAATGATCCTCCTTCGCTTTTTTGCCGCGCCCGCTGGACGACTTCAGAGTCTTGTGGCTCTCCCAAACCATAAACGTGGAAATGCTGAGATAAACCACGATCGAAACAATGCTGACAACGAAGTTTACGTTACCCGCACGCTTCAGGACTTGAATTAGTTGCGCGCCGATTTCCGCGCCGCCAATCGTGCCGACCGCCATGATCAATCCGAGTTTAAGGTCGACATTCCCCAGTGCGCGGTGGCGTTTGGCCGCAACGACTGATTTGCCTACGATGTGCGCCAAGTCTGTGCCGACGGCAAAGTTCCAATCAAGTCCGACCGCTCGCAGTGCCGGTCCCGCGATGAAACTGCCGCCGACGCCAAAAAATCCGCCGAGAATCCCAATCAAAAAGCCGACCAGCACGAGATAAATTGGGCTGATGTGCGCGCCAGAGATCGGAAAGGACATAATTATTCAGAGCGACCGCGGAGCATTCGCAAAAGAAATGTGGTTACACTCTCCAGCACCACTGCCTGACCGATGATCAGGAGAATTGCGATTATCGCGTAAGTGTAACGATGGTGGGCCTCGAGCCGATAAAGCCATCCGCCGAGGAAATGGAGGACCAGAAAGAAATAAGCCACGACCAGCGCCGCGTACACAACCAACTCGATCGAAAATGCTCGAAGAGTCTTGGCTGTTTCCTTTTTCATTCGTTCCACATTCTTCGCTTCGGAGCGCGTTTACGGTCGGGTCTGATTGTTCAAGAGGTCAAATCCCGTTGCACGTCCATTCGTTTATCCTTAACGTTTCGATCTCACTGAACGAGACAAATATGGCCGACGCGGCAAATAAATATCCCGAAAACGCTCCCGGAAAATTCTACGTCGATGAACAATGCATCGATTGTGATTTGTGCCGCGAGACGGCGCCGGCCAATTTCAAACGTAACGATGACGGCGGGCATTCCTACGTCTACAAGCAACCGGAGAATCCGGAAGAAGAAGCTGTTTGCAAGGAAGCAATGGAGGGTTGTCCGGTCGAAGCGATCGGTAACGACGGAGCGTGAGCAGTCGTTCCCATCCGTTGAAGCGTTAACTCGCGTGAAGCCGATCAAAGTCGCGGACGAAGATTCAACCAACTATCAGCTACCCACAATCAACCTCTCCGCCAATTGCCTTGACCATTGCCGGCTCCGACAGCAGTGCCGGTGCCGGAATTCAGGCTGATTTGAAAACATTTGGTGCGCTGAACGTTTACGGTTTGAACGCGGTGACCTGCGTTGTCGCGGAAACGCCTGGCAAAGTCTCGCAAATCCAATCGATCGACCCGGAAATGGTCCGCGCCCAAATTGAGGTGATGGCCAGAAATTTTCCAATCGCAGCCATGAAGACAGGGTTGCTCTGCTCGGCCGCGATCATTTCGGTCGTCGCGCGCGCGATCGTCGATTTTGGGCTTCGGATTCCGCTGGTAGTCGATCCCGTGATTACCGCGACCGGCGGCGATCCACTTCTTAAACATGGCGCGATTGAAACTTATGAAAAAGAGTTGTTTCCCCTCGCATCGCTCATCACGCCGAATCTCGATGAGGCGTCGCAATTGCTTGGCCGAAAAATCACCGATCGCAAAACGATGGAAGAGGCGGGGAAAGAGTTAAAGGACAAGTTCAAAAGCGCGATCCTCCTCAAAGGCGGTCATTTGTCCGGCGCGGAAGCAGTCGATTTTTTATTTATCGATGAACACGTAACCGAATATTCGGCGCCGTTCGTTCGGGACGTCGTGACCCACGGGACAGGCTGCACTTATTCGGCGGCGATCACCGCCGGGTTGGCAAAAAATCTGTCGCTCAGAGATGCGATCGCGGCTGCGAAAGACTTTGTGACCAGCGCAATTCGGAATCATTACCGATGGGGAAATATTCACGCGCTGAAACATTTTGCGTAGCCACGGTGTTGTGCGCCGTTCTCAATGACGTGCCACAGCCGCGCGGGTACAACGTTACCCACCTTATGCTCGACGCTTCTTCTTCAACTTCTTCCAGCGCTTGAGCTGCATCGCTTCTTCGGCCGCAGCGGTCTCCGCCTGTTTCTTGCTGCGGCCGCGACCTTTCCCGAGGACGATCCCTTCCCATACCGCCTGCACTACGAATCGTTTGTCGTGTTCGGGGCCACTTTGCGACAAGAACTTCGTAAACCGGACTCTTTGGCGAAATGCTTTGCAATAATTCCTGCAGGTTTCCCTTCGGATTAATATCAACCGGTTCCTCGGCAAGCTGTGCCAAATCCGCTTTCGCCTGCGTCAAAATAAACTTCCGCGTTTCCTCCAAACCGCCGTCCAGATAAATCGCGCCGATCAGCGCTTCGAATGCATCGGCCAAAGTGGATGTTCGCGCGCGTCCTCCACTGGCTTCTTCGCCGCGGCCCATTAATAGAAACTGGCCGAGGTCGATCGCGGCAGCGTGCGCCTTCAACGCATCGCGCGAAACCAGCCGCGACCTCAATTTCGTCAACTGTCCTTCGGGCTGGTCTTTAAAGTGCCCAAAAAGATATTCAGTGATCACGAGTTGGAGAATCGCGTCCCCCAAAAACTCCAGTCGTTGATTATCGAAATGACGTTGCTGGGTCTCATGACCGAGACTCGGATGTGTCAACGCTTCGGCTAACAGGAGTGGGTTGCGAAATTTGTAACCGATTCGTTCTTCCAGCGGATGCACGTCAATGCTTCTGATAGATTTCCAGCGAGGTAACGACGTCCAGGGCACGCTGCAATACCGTATCGCGCGACGGTTGGCTCGATCGTGAGCGAAGCCTGCGTTGCGCGTCCGGGATGTCCAGCTCTGGATTCGTTCCAGCTAGTAACGCTGCTTCGTTCAGGTGCGGCCGTTCGTTTTCATAAACAAATGGGCCCATTCCTTTCTCGGCGCTTTGCCGAAAGATCTGACGTTTGTCCGCCTCAGACATTTCGACCGGTAAATCGGGTTTCACTCCGCCTGGAAACAACGGCTGACCATCAGGCAGAACCGCTTCGGCGGATGCGATCCGGAGAATCTTGCCGCTGGGCAAGGACTGATCGGAATATTCTACGGCTCGGCCGGCGGTCACTTGGCCGATGATCAACGCTTTGTTGTAAAGTTTGAGCACGGCGGCGAGCGCTTCCGCGCCGCCAGATGTATCAGCATCGGCCAGGATGACGATTAGTCCCTGGAATACGGGATCGCGGTCTGAAGTAAATTGCCGATCCTGCCGTGCGGCCGGCTTGTGCACATTGAACAGAGCTTTTCCTTTTGGACAAAAACGTTTCGCAAAGTCGGCGGCGCTCGCAAAATCTCCGGTCTTGCTGGCGCGGAGATCGACAATCAGCCCGTCAACCTTCTTCTGGCCGAACTCCTGCAGTTTTTTGTCGAGTTCCTTGAGATTTCCGGCGTTGAGCTCACCGAGGCGCAAATACCCGATGTGGCCTTCGAAAATTTCGCTGTAAAACGGAGGACTCGATTCAGCCGCCCCGGCCTCGCGGTTCGGCAAAAGCATCAATCCGCCCGGCATGCGAACCAGCAAACCCGTGAGGGTGGCCCGATTCAGTTCCGTCTCCGTGATCGCATCCGGACTGGTGAAATTCGTTTTTAAGAGCGAAAGCGCAGCTTGCAGATCGGACCCGCCTAACGAGTTGATAATCTGCTCGGTCGTCGGTGTCGCCGATGGCAAAGGCGCGGGAGCTCTAACGACCGTCGGACTGCTGGTTGTCGGTGCCGACGAAGGCGCGGGAGTTTGACCGAAAACCGCGCCCACGCCAAATACCGACACCGCCGTTGCCGCCGCCCAATTGAACATCGCCTGAATTCTTAGCTGCTTGCCGCGCCAAGAGCAATATCGCGCCGGAAATGACAGCCATCGAAATGGATACCCGAAACGGCCTGGTAAGCCCGTTCCCGCGCATCCTTAATGGTGAGTCCAAGCGCGGTCACCGCCAGAACCCGCCCCCCGGATGTCACGACTTCGCGGTTGGCGTTTTTCGTTCCGGCGTGAAAAACCTGAACCGCTTCAAGTTTGGCCGCATCGCTCAAACCCGAAATTCTCTTCCCGGTTTCGTATTTGTTTGGGTAACCAGCCGACGCAAGAACAACTGTTACCGAGGCGCCTTCGTTCCACTCGATCGTTTGAGCGTCGATTTTCCCGTCGATGGTCGCATCCAACAATGGAAGCAAATCGGACTTCATTCGCGGCAACAGTGCCTGAGTTTCCGGGTCACCGAAGCGGCAATTGAATTCGAGCACGCGGGGCCCATCGTCAGTGATCATTAGTCCGGGATACAATAGACCGCGATAGACAACCCCTTCCTGACACAGTCCGTCCAACAACGGTCGCATGATTTGGTTTTCAAATTGCGACTGTAGTTGCGAGTTCCAATTGTTGGCGGGACTAAACGCACCCATCCCTCCGGTGTTTGGACCCTTGTCGCCATCGAATACGCGCTTGTGATCCCGCGCCGATTCGAGCATTCGATAATCTTTTCCGTCTACAAGGGCGTGCAGCGAACATTCGCTGCCCTTCAAAAATTCCTCGATGATGATCCGTTTGCCGGCGTCGCCGAAACGCACTTCGTTCATCATCGCGTTGATCGTCGACTTCGCCTCAGTCAACCGGGACGCGATGATCACGCCCTTACCGAGGGCCAGTCCGTCGGCCTTAATGACGACCGGGAACTTGAGCTGCTCGGAATACTCGAGCGCTGCCTTGCTATCCGAAAATGTGCGCGCTTCCGCGGTTGGAACTTTTCGCGCGCGCATCAATTCCTTGGCAAAAATCTTGGACGACTCAAGGCGGGCCGCGGATTTGGTCGGGCCAAAAATCCGTAGCTTGGCGCCCGTGAACAGGTCGACAATTCCCAGCGCCAGCGGGTCGTCCGGGCCGACTATGGTGAGATCGATATCGTTCTGCTTGGCGAAGGCGAACAATTGCCCGAGATCGGTCGCCGGAATCGCAACGTTTTCGGCAATCGCCTCAGTTCCGGCGTTCCCGGGCGCACAGAAGATTCGGTCGACTGCCGTTGATTGCCTGAGCTTCCAAACCAGGGCGTGTTCACGGCCGCCGCTCCCGATCACAAGAATTTTCACGAGAAGGCATTGTAAAGGCAGCGGTGTCGGCTGCAACGCATTCACAAACAGGCAGGCGACACCTGCCTCTATAGATCAATCGCGAGAACGCGTTTCTTCCGGGACAATCTGCAATTCCAATCTTTCGGTGTGACGAATGATCACGATCTCTGATTCAACGCCAATCTGCTCGGCCATCAATCGTTTGTGAAGCTCGTGGATCGTGCCGATCGGTTCGCCGTCGAAAGCGACAATCAGGTCGCCCTCACGCAAACCGGATCTTGCCGCGGGACTCTCTTTGGTGACCGAGGCAACGAGCACCGCCGTTTCGCACGGAAGATTGTAGAATCGGACAATGCGGCGATGGATCGGAACGTTTTGTCCGGCCACGCCGATATAGCTGCGCCGGATTTTGCCATCCTTGATCAACCAGGCGGCAACGAACCTCGCGGTATTGCTCGCAATCGCGAAACAAATTCCCTGGGCTGGACGAATCATCGCAGTGTTCACCCCGATCACTTCGCCGGCGGAATTCACCAGCGGTCCTCCAGAGTTTCCCGGATTTAACGCGGCGTCGGTTTGTATGATGTTGTCGATCAATCGGCCGGACTGGGCATGCATCGACCGCCCGACCGCGCTGATTACGCCGGCCGTCACGCTTGCCTGGAATCCAAGCGGATTGCCAATTGCGATCACGATTTGTCCGACCCGTAAACTTTCGGAATCCGCCAGCCGAACATGTGTCAGGTTCGGGGCGTCGACGCGTATGACAGCGAGGTCGGTGTCCGGATCGTCGCCGACCAACTGCGCGGGATAGTCGCGGCCATCGGGCAGATTCACACTAACCACGGTCGCCTCATGAACGACGTGGCTATTTGTCAAAATGAAACCGTCCGGCGCGATGATGAAGCCGGAACCGCTTGCGGCCACTTCGCGCGGACCGCGTCGACCATTGAGTCGCTGCTTGATATCGATGTTAACAACGGCGGGCGCGACCCGATCAACCGCAGCGACGACGGTGCGCGAATACTCGTCAAGCAAGGCCGAATCGTTCGTCCGCTTCGTCACCTCAACAGGTGGGGTCTTTTCTGCGTCGGTCTCATCCAAAACTAAATTTAAAGACATGGATAAATGTCCGAAACACCTGCTACTAGTCAAATAGGCCCGCGTCGCCTATACAGTCACTTCAGATTGTTACATCCGGACTTGCGCGCAGAAGGAGGGCATCTTAAAAAGTCGTATGGCTTCAGTGATGGATTCGCAGTGCCCGTCGCGTCTCGTCCTTGACCGGATCGCAGACAAATGGACCGCACTAATCATTCAACTGCTGGCGAAAAAGACGATGCGTTATGCGGAGCTCCATCGGGAGATCGGCGGTATCTCGCAAAAGATGCTGACGCAAACGTTGCGTAGCCTCGAGCGCGACGGTTTGGTGGATCGCAAGGTCTATCCAGTGGTTCCGCCGCGAGTCGAGTATTCGCTTTCCAGACTTGGGCGGACCCTCATCGAGCCGTTGCGCGGACTTTGCCGTTGGTCGGAAAAACATCTTGCGGAACTGCAGGCAAACCGGGCGCGAGCCAGGGCAAAACACGACGCCGCAACGGGTTAATTCCTGTTGCTTGCCGGTCGTTCCCCGTTTCGGAAATTAGCTAGCCATGCCGCAAAAAAAATCGCTGCGCATTTTCCTGCTTTCGCCAGCGTATGCCGGCGGCCGGCGCGCCCAAATGGTCTTGAGCGAACGCGCGCAATTCGCGCTGGCAAAGAAGCTTCGAAGTGAAACAGGCGCCATGATCGCCGATGTCTTCGCGTTTCTGAGTGGACTTTATTTTCGCGGTAAACTCGCTTACGCGAACACGTTCGCATGCCCTGCCAGCGACGATTGCGGTGTTTTCGTGATCACGCCGACGCGCGGCCTGGTCGATGCGAGGTCGACAATCACCCTTTCCGATCTGCGTGAATTCGCCACTGTGAATATCAACGAAGACGATCCGCGTTATCGTAGGCCGCTTGAGCGGAGTGTTCGCCAACTGCGGAGAAATTTGGCCGACGATTGCGACGTTGTCTTGCTCGGTAGTATTGCCACCGCAAAATACGTCGACGTCTTTCTAAAGCATTTCGAAGGGCGTCTGCGCTTTCCGGCGGATTTTGTCGGACGCGGTGATATGAGCCGTGGCGGTTTAATGTTGCGCTGCGCCGCCGACCGAACGGAACTGCAATACATTTCGGTCGCCGGCGCGGTGTTGAAAGGAAAGCGCCCGCCAAAACTGCATCCGAGGCGATATCCTAAGCGATGGCCTTCCTCATAAACCCGCCACTGCCGCCGATGGAATCACGTTCGGCGGACGAAATTCCCATCGGCGCCGCCTGGCAGTACGAACCGAAGTGGGATGGGTTTCGGTGCATTGCGTTTCGCGACGACGAAAATGTTTATCTGCAATCGAAATCCGGACAGCCGCTCGCGCGGTATTTTCCGGATGTGGTTGAAGCGCTCAAACGATTGCCAACAACAACCTTCGTGCTCGATGGTGAACTGGCAATTCCGGTCGATGGCGCACTTTCGTTCGATGAATTGCAATTACGATTGCATCCCGCTGCCAGCCGCATCGCTAAACTGGCAAATGCGCACCCGGCAATTTTTATAGTCTTCGATTTGCTGGCGGAAAATCGGCGAGTTCTCCTGAAACGGTCGCTGAACGACCGTGGCAAAGCGCTTAAGAAATTCGGACGTCAAAATCTTAAATCGAACCACGCGATTCGGCTCTCTCCGGCAACAACAAACCTGAAACAAGCGAAGAAATGGTTCCAGAGAACGGGTGGTGATCTCGACGGAGTCATCGCGAAGCGCCTTCACATGCCCTACGCCTCGGGCGAACGGACCGCGGTTGTAAAAATCAAACAGATCCGGACTGCGGATTGCGTCGTCGGCGGGTTCCGTTACGCAAGTGGCGCCAGAATTCTCGGTTCGTTGTTGCTTGGACTTTATGACCACAAGGGACGACTGCATCACGTTGGATTCACTTCGGCGTTTAAAAGCGAAGAGCGTCGAGCGCTCACAAAAAAATTCGAGACTCTGCGCAAACCGCCGGGATTTACCGGTAACGCGCCCGGCGGCCCGAGTCGCTGGAGCACCGAGCGCAGCGGCGATTGGGAACCAGTCGATCCAAAGATCGTGGTCGAAGTTGTCTACGATCACTTCACTGGCGGGCGTTTTCGGCACGGAACGAAGATTGTGCGCTGGCGTAAGGACAAGCCACCGAAGCAATGCACGATGGACCAGGTTGCAGGCCGTGAAGGTAGATCGCTGGCTCTTTTGTAGCGGCGCTCTGCCACCGCCGGAAGAATAACGCGACGGTCACGGACCGCAGTCAGTGTTACTCCGAGTTTAGCTCGAAGTTAATCTTCACGTCGTAGTGATCGGCTTTGCCCAGCCCGTCCGGAACCGGTTCGACGTGACTCACACGGTTCGCCAGCGCTTTAACGGAATCATCGAGCTCTGCATTTCCCGACGAACGAACAATTTCGAAACTCGAGACCTGTCCATCCTTTTCAATACGGAGCTTCACCAGCACTGAATTTTTCTCGCCGGCATCAGCGACCGACGTTGGCTGGGCCCATTCGCTGTAGAAACGATCATGCAACATGCTGCCGTACCAACCGAACTGCGATTCGTTTACGCTTCCACCGGCACGTCCACCGCCCGCTCCCGTAATTGGGCCTTTACCGGCGCCAGTTTGCGTGGCCGGAGATTTTTCCGCGGGCTTTGTGTCGGGAGATTCGTTTTTGGCCAAAACAATTTTCTTCTTCTCTGAGTCGGATGTTTCGGACTTTGCAACGGCCTCCTCTTTTTCTTCATGCTTCGGCTTTGGCTTGGGTGACGGCTTCACTTTGGCAACCGTCAGTTTCTTCGGCGACGGTTTTGGCGCGGGTTTCGGAGTCGGCTTTGGCGTTGCCTTCGTTTGCGGGGTGGCACTCGGTTTCGGTGTTGATGTCGATCTGGGGGACGGTGCTGGAGTGGACAATTGAATTTCGCTCGGGGCCGAGGTTAGAACTGGCTGATCGGCGTCTTGCTCGCGCAGCTTCTCTGCATTCGACTCCGCGCGCAGCGGAGATTTTTCGCGAAGCGCCGGCTCCTTTTTCTCCGTGACGATTCCGTCCCCAGCGCCGCCGTTCATCCAAACCACGCTTTGCGCGCCCGCGTTGTTGTTGCTTGCTCTGCTCCAACGAATTAAACCGATGAAGAGCGCCACGTGCGCGGCCGCGATGAGACCGACGTTCGTCCAAAACCGGAGGTTCTTCGGCATCGCTATTTCTGATCGGCCCGGGTGGCGATTCCGACCTTCATGATTTGCGCGCGCTGTAATGCGTCCATCAACACGATTAATTTCTGCACGGGCAAATCGCGATCTGGCCGGATCACAACTGCAATTTCAGGATTGGTCCGCTTCAGTTCACTCAACTGCGCCGTCAACGACGCCAGATCCACAATTC
>CAWAYF010000014.1:0-31168 GCA_963786135.1 uncultured Verrucomicrobiae bacterium
GGGAAACTGGGCACAGGGTTCGGCTTCATGCCCATGGCCGCAGCCTCGCGGGCTTCCAAACCACCGTCGGGTGTAACGCACTGCTTATCCATATCGATCATGCCGCCGTTGGAGTAGTAGAGTTCCTTGACGCCGCCCGCGGAGTTCGTGAACCGCGAGGTATACTGGACCTGGAAGCCTTTGCTGAGATCGTCGAGCGGGCCGTAGTCGAAGACGGACAGTCATGGTGTCCCAATTCTGGCGCCCGTCCTTCCAAGGTAGATGCCGCCGTTGGCCACCACGCTTCGCGGGTGGGGCAGTCCGGTGAACCAGTGAACGGTGTCGATCTGGTGAACCAGCCACTGATCGGGAATACCCGACGAAGACGGCCAGAACAGCCGAAACTCGAGATACTTTCGCGCATCGAACGGCTCGTGTGGGCAATTCAAGAGGTAGCGTTTCCAGTCGGTGTCCTGCTCCTTCAAGAAGCGGGACCACGTCAGGCCGGCGCCATCGGCCAGGCTGGTTCACGTTCCAGGTCATTTCGACCATGACGATGTCGCCAAACTTGCCCGGACTTGATGTATTCGGCGGCCTTCTGATAAGCTGGGAGTGCTACGGCGCTGGGTGCCTATCTGCACAATCTTTCCGGTACTTTTGAACTGCGGCGAGGAACTTGCGCGCATCGGTCATGGTGTGCGCGGTCGGCTTCTCTACGTAGGCATCGCGCCCGGCGTTTGACGGCCTCGACACCATGCTGCGCATGCTGAAAATCGGCTGTCGCGATGAGGACGGCGTCCACATCCTTGCGGGCATACAGTTCGTCGTTGTTGCGCACAGCGGCGACGGTGTTCCCGCTGAGCTTCTGGATATAGGCGACGCCTTCTTCGCGTCGCCGATTCCAAAGGTCGGAGACGGCGACGAGCTCGAAGTTCTGTTCTTTGCAATGTTCCTGAAACGCCGGGATCAGGAGCTTTCATGCGATCGCCGCACCCGACGATGCCGACTCGTACGCGGTCGTTTGCGCCCACGATGCTGGCGTAACTGGACGCACTCCAAGAGACTGCGGTTGCGGCCAATGCTGCACCGCCCACGCGCAAGAACTCCCTGCGATTGTTACCCTCGATTGCCATGCCGGATCCTCCGTCGGGAAATGCCTCTCGTCAAGCCTTGGGCCTGGAAGGCGCGAGGCGGGAATGTTTCTGAATGATGTTCTAAGGGCTTACTCTGCCCGCTACTCTGTTTGCCGCTCAAAGGGTCATGGTCAGATCCCGGAGTGCCTGGCGTCAAGTGTGAGGTTTGCCGCCCTCGCGAGGTCGACGCGGTTTCTCGGCTCTTCTCTCACCTGCTGTTCATGAGTTCTCTCTGCAGCTGCTAGACCAGCCCGCCCGCAGAATACCGGGAACGTTGAAATGTTTCATATAGTCGCCATCTGACGTGAGTTTGGGCACATTCTCGAGATGCAATGAGACTGGGATGCCGCTGACCGCGGCCCGAACGTGGACCACAGCGCTGCGTCGCCCGAGGCGTACACATCTACGACAGGATTGTCTTTGCTCGCGAAGACGATCGCATGTTACGACATCCTGAACGCGTGCAGCGTCGTCGGACACATTGAACGTCAGGAACCTGGGGCCGCCGGCAGCGGCGTTGGCTTGCGCTTCCTCGTCGGCATCCGCGGCCAACTTCAACGGGGCGCCGTTCGAACTGGTCGCCGTTGCGCGGCGCTTTTGCTGCTCCTGTTTGAAATGCATCGATAAGCAGAATGCGATCTTCCCTCTCTTTGAAGGCGGGCAAGAGTGGCTGTTTTGATCGCCGCAGCAGCACCATCTGGATCGATCACGATTGCGGGCCGACCGGATTCCGGAATCCAAATGCCAGGCACACGATCCTTTTTCAGTGAGCGACTGAGGACGATCGACCGGCCATCAAGATCGGCCATTACTTCGTGGGGAATTTCGACCGCGAGTGTCTGTCTTAGGCGATCACGAAGGAAAGCGGAATCTTGAAGCTGGCTGTTTTGCGTTTGTGCGATGCTCTGCCAAAGGCGAAAGACACCATCGAGATCGAGGGCGTTCGCGGGCAAGGTACGATTCGACAACACCGCCAAGTCCTGAATCATCGGGATTGCGATGTCATGCTCAGTGAGTTCGTGCCGGTCGCCGAGGGTCGGGTGCTGTTTGGCGAAGAACCGGTAGACGGCTTCGCGGCTGGGCTGGTTGAAGTTGTGCACCTGGTCTATCTGGACTACTTCAACCTGATCCCCCTTGCCGTAGAGATCGTAGATTTTTTTGATCGCGGGATACTCCTGCTTCGGAACATTGTGCGTCCAGTCGCCAGTCGCCGAGACAAGCAACATCGGCTTTGGCGCAAACATGGCGGCGATCTCAACGTTGCTGGTGTCTAGCCGCAGTCCCGGGGCATTCTCGCATAGGTCACCGCCTTGCATGATGCGCCGAGACCATGTTGACCGGAGAGGCAAACTGGATGCGGTCGTCAACAGCTGTCAGCAGAAACGTCTGTGTGCCACCGCCCGACGCGCCTGTTATTCCCAGGCGGGTTGTATCCACGTCATCGAGCGATGCTAGGAAGTCGAGGGAGCGGATGGAGTTCCACAGCTGCAGGCCAAGAGGACCGAACGACCAAAGCCGCTGCTCGGAGCTACCGAAGCGATGAGGCAATTGGATCGTGTCTGTATATCCAACCATGTCATAGGCGAAGACGACGTATCCCTGGCGAGCGAGGCTGATGCCCAGAGAGGGCCCGGAATAAAGCGGTTCGTTTTCGAGACGGCCGTACGGCCAATGACCCTGAGGGTTGAGGATCCCGGATGCTTCGCTTTGCCGTTGCGCGGACGGTAGAGGTTGCCCCCAAGATAGAACCCGGGCAGCGTCTCGATCAGCACTTTTTCAATGCTGTAGTCCTTCTGCTGAATCTTGCCGAAGATCTGGGCATGGAGTGGGGTCTTTGTCGGCATGGGTGAGAGTCCCGCCGCAATGAGAATCTGGTTGCGGAGAAAAGCCTTGCGCTGCTCCCACGCAGCCAGGGTGGTGAACACGGGAAGTGGCAAGGGAGTGTCGGTCGACCGGATTTCGGTGTTGCGAGCATCCTGTGCCGGCGCATGAAGACGTGGCTGTTGACTCGCGAGGCGCGGAATACTTGCCATGTTGATTGTCAAGAACGCCACGGTCAGCAGCCCGAAACGGAGGCTTTTGTCGAAGAATCCGGAAGCGGCTTCCATAGGCAATCCTTATCGAATCAATCTGAATGGGCCATCCATGGCGGCATTTTTACTTCAACGACACAGACTATACGGAAACACGTCATCAGGGGGATGTTTCGCACTCTCGCGCAAGTATTTTGGAACACGCAACCGCATTTCGGCGTAATTTCTTCCAGGTCCATTAACATCGATCGATTTGAAGCGTCATCACTATGAAAAGCCAAGAAGGTATACCAGTGGCCGTAGCCAGCGCAGCCATGCCGCTCGCAGGAACCAACGGGGTTCTCTCCGAGTTGTTCAGAGAGCATCACCGACGCATTCTCATTGCCGCCTACCGGATCACCGGAAACATGGCGGACGCAGAGGATGTGACCCAGTCCGTCTTTCTGCGCATGGCGAACGGGACTGGCCTGCCGCCGACAAACGCCGGCAGCTATCTCTACCGGGCTGCCATCAACGGAGCGCTAGACCTGCTGCGAAGAAGGAAAGCTGCCGCATTGGAGCCGTTGGAGTTGCTTGCGAGTGCGGTGTCTACGCAGGCGGAAAGCTCACCGGATGCCGGCGTAGCAGACATGGAACTCCGCAAGTGGCTCAGGCTGGCGATCAGCGAACTGGCTCCGCGCGCAGCAGAGATGTTCACGTTGCGCTATCTCGAAGACTTGGGAAATCGGGAGATCGCAACACTGATGGGGACATCGCAGGCGGTCGTCGCAGTGACGCTCCATCAGGCGCGATCGAGATTGAAGAAACGACTTGGCGAATTGGAACGGGGGACGCGATGAAGAACCAGGATGAGATGCTTTTGACGACAGCTATAGACGCCCTAAAGAACGATCAGCCCAACTCCGCGATGTTGGCTGCGTCGGCACGGCGGGTATCGCAGCGCCTCGGAATTGAGGGTGTCGAGGGCGTCGCGGTAAACGCCATCAACAGTTGTGACGATGTGCAGAAGATGCTCTCCGCCTATCGAGCCAAGACCCTCTCCGAGCCGCAAGCACTTCTGATGGAAGCTCACCTCAGCGAGTGCCTGATATGTCTTCACAAGTCTCGCAGCGAATCGAAGTCGGTTGTTTTGGATTGGGCCGCGCCGAAGGCGACGCGTGCAGTCGCCTGGCGGCCACAGGCGTTCGGATGGGCGCTCGCCGCTTGCCTCGCCCTTTCGGTCAGTCTGCTATTCGTTTACCGGGCATATTGGCAGGTTCCCACAGGTGTTCAAGCGCATGTGCAATCGATCGACGGAACTGCCTACCGACTCTCTGACGCCGGCGACCGCCAACTGAATCCCGGCGACGAGTTGAAGGCGGACGAGCACTTTCGGACCTCGGGAGGTTCGCATGCAGTGCTTCGCCTCGCTGACGGTTCAACGATCGAGGTCAAAGAGCGCAGCGCTCTCGCGGTCGGCGCGCGTGGACATGACATGACTGTGGCGCTAGATCGCGGCGCCGTTATTGTTCAAGCTGCGAAGCGGACATCCGGCCATTTGTACGTGAAGACTCCCGATTGCCGAGTTGCGGTCACGGGCACAGTGTTTTCTGTCGATTCAGGAATCAAAGGCTCGCGGGTCGCGGTATTGCAGGGGGCTGTTCATGTTTCACACTCAGGAACCGATTCCCTTCTTCAGGCCGGAGACCAGATCGCAACGAGCGAGAACCTCAGCCCCGAGCCGTTTGAAGAGCAGATCAACTGGAGTCACAATCGCGAACAGTACCTGCCGTTGGTGGCGGAATTCGCGACGCTTCGCAATCGCATTGGCAATATTCCCTTCCCGGAGCCGAGATATGGCAGCGATTTGCTGCAGCGGGTTCCAGCAGACACGGTGTTGTACATCAGCGTTCCAAACCTCGGCAATTTTCTCATCCAGGCAAACACCATCTTCAAGGATCAGCTCAATCGTAGTCCCGAACTTCAGCAGTGGTGGAGTCGTGGCGGCGAAAACAAAACGGCGGAGTTGGATGCGTTGGTCGATAAGCTCCATGACGTAAGCCAGTATCTTGGTGACGAAATCGTCATCGTCGGCGTAAAGCAAGCCAACGAATCCGGATTTGCAGTTATCGCGGATGTACAGAAGAGCGGTCTTGGCGATCTGTTGAAGCAGCAGTTTGCGTCTGCAGCGATGCACGGTGGCCTCACCGTGCTGGATGAGCAGGAATTGAATGCTGCATCCAGCGCGGCGAAGACAAAGCCGGGAGCTTACGCTCTGATTCGGCCGCATGAAGCGGTATTTTCGGGAAGCATTGATGCTCTCAAGCAATTGAATGGGCAACTCAACGCCGGGGCCAGCGGTTTTGCCTCGGCAGATTTTGGCAAGCAGATTGCCGATGCATACGGGCGTGGCGCGGGAATTATTCTTGCTGCGGATCTTCATCAGATGATGAACGGAAAAATTGGAGCGCCGCGGGCTCATGGGCACGCCAGCGGTGTGGTCGAGAGCAGCGGTATTCAGGACGTGCGTTATCTAATTGCCGAGCATCGGGAATTGAACGGAGCTCCGCAAAATCATTTGAATCTCCAGTTCTCCGGGACCAGGCAGCGCGTCGCCTCCTGGCTTGCAGCGCCCGCGCCGATCGGTTCGCTCGACTTTGTTTCGCCCAATGCCGCGTTTGCATTTGCGGCGCTGTCAAAGGATCCCAAAGAGATCGCTGACGACCTGATGACCATGGCACAAGAAAAGGGCAGTAGAGACGAGGGAAAATGGCGAGACGCTGAATCCAAACTGCATATCAGCATCCGAGAGGACCTTGCTGCAAGTCTTGGCGGAGACTTCCTCGTGGCGCTCGACGGGCCGGTGCTGCCGACTCCCTCGTGGAAAGTGGTTGTTGAGGTTCGCGATTCTCAACGACTTGAGCAGACCCTGGAGCAGTTGGCCCAGGACCTTCACAATCAGGAACAGGGCAAAAACTCTCGCGATATCGTGATTGAGCCGAGCCAGGTGGGCGCGCAGCGTTTCTACGCCCTTCACGATCTCAAGTCAGGGACCGTCGTAGCGCACTACACGTTCGCCAATGGCTACATGATCATGGCGTCAAGTCGGGCGTTAGTGTTGGAGGCGCTGCAGACTCGCGCATCCGGCAATTCGCTGTCGCATTCGCAGGCGTTCAAAGCATTGCTTCCAAAAGACACGAATGAGAACTACTCCGCAATCGCGTATCAGAATCTGGGGCCGGTTCTGACTCCTCTGCTGTCTCAGTTCAAGGGAAAGTCAGCCGATGCAATCCGCGAGCTGGCGGGATCAAAGCTGTTCCAGACGCTGGCGTCGGTGTAGGCGCCCTTGAGCGCGTCGGTGTCGAGACCCGGGATGCGCCGCAAATAGGCGAGCGGCGGCATGTTCATGATCGACATGCACGGCACATTGGCCCGCGCGACGGCCTCGAGCAGTTCGCGCACACCCGGCGAGCGATATTGCGGCTCCTGCATGGCGAGACCGACAAGATCGTAGTCCTTGGGATCAACGCCAGCGGTGCCGCTGGCGCTGACCTTGCCCGGCAGCTTGCGCAAATCAGTTCAACCGGCTCCTTGCGTCCGCGCACCGGCAAGCGGACGCGAAAGCCTTCCGCGTTGATCAGATCGGCTTCGGCCGGCAGGCAGACAGCCGGATGCTGTGGCCGCCGAACAGGAGCTTGGAGGCGAGCAGCGATCCGTAGGACGCGCCCATGATCAGGAGTTGCAGGTCGCCGGCATCAGGCACCTCCCCATAGCTCCGCCCGGTCTGAGCCGGGGCGGCTATGGCGTCTGCGCGCCGTTTCGTCTTTGCCTGCCGGCAATGCTAGTGACCCCGCCGGGTCGATGCAACGCGAATAGCTCCTATCCACGCCGCCGGGCGTGAGCAAGCGGCGCGGGACGCGGAGCAGAGATTGGAGCGATTTCGCCCGGGAAGCCTTCGCTTTGCGCGCCCGGGGCGCGGCCCACTCACGCGACCGCGCTCCGGATTGTCAACGGGCAGGGACGGCTAGTTGCTGTCGCCGCCGCCGAAATTCGAGCCGACGGACGACGACGGAGACCATGACGGAGCCGCTTCGGCTGGTGCCAGGGGCTGGCGCTCGGGCCGGCGCCTTGCGCTTCGGTGCCGATCTTTTCGTCGCCTTCTTAACCGCCTTCTTTGCCGACTTCTTCGCTGTCGCCTTTACCGCCCTTTTTTTCTTGCGCGCCGGAGCGGCCTTTTTCTTTGCCGCGGTCCGCTTCTTCGTCTTTGCCTTCTTCGCCATGATCGTCCTCCCGATCCAAGCTGGTAATGTGGAACCCGTCGCCCTCTCGCAGGGAGACCGGCATTGCGCCACGCGCCGAACGAGCCCTACTCACCTCGCTGCCGTGGACGGGCGCATCGCCGCCGCCGGCCGATGTTCCCGAAGCGCGGGCGGACATGGTCCCCCGGTGGCCCAGTCGATCAATTCGACCGTGTGGACGACAGGGAGGTCGGTGCCCGCGGCGATCTGCGTGTGTCGGTGACGACGTTGGGTGTAGCCGGTCGGCGGTTCCGGTGGTCAGCGGGTTAACCGCGTCGCGAATTTCGAGACTGCCGGCATTCAACCTTCAGCCAATCTTCTATGACTTGTTAGGCTAGCCTAACAAAGCGGAAACGACTTACGCCGACCAAGGATGCCAAGGAGGAAAATAGTAAAGCAAAGGTTGAGCCCGAGTCGGAATTAGTGCAGTTTTGAGTTTAGTCCTCAACCTTATATGAGCGAGGAACCGGTAGAATATGTCCTGAAAGACTTCCCTGGGACGCGCTACTATCCGAGGTTCAAATTAACTACCTGGCATCCCCAAGGGATTCTTGATCAGGCGCTGGCGGACAAGATTATCGCATTTATCGAATCGGAAGAATATATCCAGGATGCGCCATTTGACCGCTATACCGATTTCTCCGGCATCACGGAAATTCGAGTTAGTTTTGAATATATCCTTGAAACGGCAAGGCATCGTAGGGTCGTCAGACAACCGGTAAAGTCCGCGTTCTTTGGCGACAAACCGGCCACCTTCGAGGTCGCACAACTCTACGCGCGGTTAATGGGCGACGCGATAATGATCCGCGTGCAGTCGTTTAGCGATCGCAAAGCAGCGGGCGAATGGCTCGAGGTGACACCAGCAATTCTAGAACCGTCCGCACACGGCCTTTGAATAGTTAGGTCACATTCGCACACCACACACAATGCGATGCAGAGAACCCGGCATCGCGCGCCGGTGGCAATCCGTGCTCTGCTCGACTTGCGTGCGAGCTTCTTAACTCGTGTCGCGTTTAGGCACGGTTGCAATATGTCGGCGAGATTCGTAAAATCGACGTCGTGAATCGAACACTCTTAGCAATTGCCACGTTTTTGATATGCATCGGCTGTCAAATGGACAACAGATTTTCGCAGCTTCGACGCAAGGGAATGCGAAAGCACAGCTTCTTGGGATTGTCCGAAAACAACCGTCGGCCAAAGGCATCAATGTTCGGGAGTGAAACAATACAGAGGGAAAGGGAGCCATTACACCAAATTAAGAACGGTCGTCTGACCGGTTCGGATCAGAAAGAAAAACCATATCCAAACCCTACCGACACCCAGCGACTTCACCCGGCCTACCCGCCGTTGTCAAGCAAGAAGCTGAGGTAGAAAAAACGAATCTACAGGGGATTTCGTCGGACGCGAACCAGGCGCTCAGCCAACGCGGACTGGTCCGACAGTTTTGCGGCTTGTGCTGGCTAGTACGCTGGATAACCGTCGAAATTGTCGGTTATCCTATAGTTAGACCTAGACCAGCCAACCACACATGAAGGAGCTAAAGTGACGGACCAGTTCCAACATGTGATGGTGCTTACGTCGATCATTATCGGTCTTGGCATCACGTACATTCTCATCGGCGTAGGCACGGTGATTGAGCGGATTACCGGACATGGAGCCGCCTTGCGCCTGAGCTGGGCGCACGCTACCTGGCTGCTTACCCTGTTTGTTTGGATGGTATCGTTCTGGTGGTGGGAATTCCGGCTTCTCGCACTCCTGAAGAGCTGGACTCTGGCGCACTATTTTTTCATCATCACTTACGCCGTTCTTCTCTTTCTCCTCGCCGTCCTTCTGCTCCCGCGCGATTGGGCTACGACCGACAGTCTGGATGATTATTTCCTGTCCAAACGGCGATGGTTCTATCCTCTTTATCTGATCGCGATCTTCGCGGACATTGTCGATGCCTGGCTGAAGGGCGGCTGGCCGTATCTCCAGGCGAGCGGTGTATTGGTGTTTGCATACTGGGCGGCGGCCATTCCTGTCTGCGTGGTCGGCGTCCGGTCCAAAAACATCCGCATCCACACTTTTATGGCGATCATTATCTGCGTCTGGCAGTTGATCGCGGTGTTCGAGGTGTTTCCCAAACTGGGGTTTTAGCTTTGAAGGTCTAACCAGACGATGCAGCGAACGGCTACCCGCTACTGCGTTCACATTTCTCCATGATTACAGATTATCTTCACTTCCAATTAGCGCTCGCCGCCGGTAGCCGTAGCTGATCTTTTTCTCGTTAGGCGTTAACTGTGCGATCAACCTGCTTGTAACCTATGACTTCAGACGCGCAGACTGATCGGCAATTGATGGGCGGCAGAACTTTGGCGCTTCTTTTCCTGTTGGCGCTGTCGGTCTTCATAAACTATGTCGATCGCGGTAATCTGTCGGTGGCCGCGCCTTTATTGAAAGGCGAGCTTCACCTTTCCGCCTACCATCTCGGCATTCTCCTGGGCGCCTTCTTTTGGACTTATGTGACTGTCATGATCGTGAGCGGCTGGCTGGTGGACCGCTTCGATGTGAATTGGGTGTTAGCAGGCGGATTTGCCATCTGGTCTTTGGCGACGGGATTGACTGGCTTAGTTCACGGTTTCGCGACCCTTATGGCTTGTCGGCTTTTGCTCGGCGCAGGCGAATCGGTCGCCTTCCCAGCCTACGGAAAGATTCTCGCTCGTTCCATCGCACAAGGACATCGCGGTGTTGCCAACGCAGCCATCGTCAGCGGGATGAGTCTTGGTCCGGCGCTCGGCACATTCTTCTGTGGCGACCTGATGGCGACCTACGGCTGGCGGCCGGTTTTTGTTGTGCTCGGCTTCGTCCGGCCTGCTCTGGCTAGTGCCGTGGATTTACTGGATGCCGAAAGCGGCTGCTACCGCGGAGCGATTTGTTTGTCCGGCGTCAGTCGGGGAGATTATTCGCCGGCGGGCATTTTGGGGTGCGGCGCTCGGGCATCTTTGCAGTAACTATCCTTTCTACCTCATGATTGTTTGGCTGCCCTATTTTCTAGTCAGCGAGCGACATCTCTCGATGCAGGAGATGGCCCGGGAAGGAGCTTTGTTCTATCTTATGTATGCGATCGCTTCACCGATCCTGGGGTGGATGGCTGATGCATGGATTCGCGCCGGCGCCAGCCCGAATTTCGTGCGCAAGCTCTGGATGGGCATTGGCCATCTGATGATCGCGGCTCGGTCTCCTTGGTTGCGCGGCGGCGAGCGCACGCACTTCGTTCGTTTGCCTTTTGGTGATGGGCTTCGGCTGCGGTTTCACCGGACCCACAATTTATGTCTTTGCACAAACCCTGGCGGGCCGGCGGTGGCCGGGAGATGGACTGGGCTGCAGAACGCGATTGGTAATCTGGCGGGCGTCGTCGTGGCACCCTTGACTGGCCTCGTGGTCGATCGGACTGGACAATTCTGGTGGGCCTTTGTCGTCGCGGCAACGGTGACACTCTTGGGCGGCGCTTCGTGGGTGTTTCTAACCGGACCTCTCGCTCGCGTAAATTGGCCAAGGGAAATCGAACCGCCTAACCAATCGCTGGAGCCAATCGCTGGCCGTCGTGAAGTTCGTGTTTGATTTTATGAAACGGTTCCAGATCTTTGCTACGCCCGCTCCCATCAGCGGTGGCTCAGCTCCGTCTCGTTAGGTCTGGTTTCAGAGGACATATAGCAATTCCTAATCTGTGGAATTGGAAAAGCCGAGACGGGCAAAGTCGGCGCGTCAGCAGCCCCGCCACCGTGCCTCAACGTCCCATTGTTCCGCCTGCCCTGTTCTGCATGGCTGCGGCATTGGCCGAATCAATAGCCGTTTGCTGCTGACGAACGTTCTCCCGATCAGCCGCGTCGGACGATGAAGTCGATCCTAGATTAGTCGATGGACTATTGCTCGCGCATCCCACCATTAACGCGAGGCTGAGAAGTGGTAGAAGAATGGAAATGTAACGCTTCATGTTGAAACTGGGTTCAACCCATAATCAACGTCTACAAACACCTATCGATTTCATACGACATATATAGCAATCCTTTTGTTGTAGCCTCGCACGCGTGATAGCAGGCGAGCTAGAAACAGGGCACGAGGTGTTACGTTGAACACCCTCGAGATTACTGAATCTATCGACTCGTTAGGCCAACCGGCCAGCCCGAAGGCGGTTTATGCCGAACAAGGCGATTAGGGCCAGAGAAAGTAAACCAAAAGTTGAACCCGAATCGGGAACCGTTGCATGGAGCGTGAAGCTCTGGTTGGTTCCAGTGCCCCAAGTCCATACGTAGATGCCGGGTGTCACGCCCAGGCTGCTAAAGGTCTGGCTGTTGTATGTCGCGCTGTCCGATAGAGGACTACCAGAGACATACCCGGCTGGAAGACTCAAAGAATCTTGGTCTTCGAACATCGCAACCGCGTCGCCGCTAAAACTGGTGGCATGCGTGACGCCGCCGCTTCCGAAACTCGTCGGTCCAGTGAAGCCGCTGTAAAAATCTACTGAACCACTCCCCGTGCCTATATCGGCGTCGGCTGGTACAATGGCGGAAGAGCCTTGAACGCCACAGCCGGAGCACACCGGAGTCAGTCCGGTCAAGTCAATGGGTCCAGTTCCGGTTGCAACGACGCCGGTGGGCGTTTGCTGCAGGGTTACTATGTAACCGGCTAGGGCGGACGGAGCGGAGACTCCGCAAAGGATTGCGATCGCCAGCGTCGCTAGCATCGATTGAAAGTATTTGTGCGAGGAGCTGGTCGTTTCCATAGGATCTGTAAGATTTTGTCTTTCCGACACTTAGAGTAAAAAACCTACGCAGAGTCAATCATAATCGCTATAGTTATTATAGGGTCTCGCCTTACCGCGCTTGTTGACCCAACTGGGGTGTTGGTACGTCTCCAAACCGTATTAGCGCTGTAATAATTCAGGTGACATATAGCAATTTCTTTTTATGGAGTTCGCGAACAACACGGCTGGGGGCAGCGGGTCACATACTCGATCTCTCGCGAGGTTCGCGTGATTCGTTAGGCATCTGCCCAAAACGTTCTAAAACAAGCTTCCTTCGGGGAGTTGGCACGGCACTGCTGCCTTTAAGGCAGGGAGTAACCACGAGTCCAGCGAACCGCGGAGGGGGAGATCGAACAACGAGCATCAGCCAAAAACCACGGTGACGCGGTCGGATGGTTTGCCGTTCGCGCGTTCGCCGAGGCACGGCAACTACATTCCCGTTGAACGTTTGAACTTGCGCACCACCTGACCAGAGGATTCGCCCAGCATCCGGGCTTCCGCCGCCCGCCCGCAAATCGCGGCGAACGGGGGGTGCTTGAAAGATTGTCTCTACCCTGTTGTCTGAGTTGAACAATGAATCAGAAGCGCATTAAGCAAAGCGGTCGTTTGCGCACGTTGGAATGAGGACGGCGAAAACAGCCAAGCGGGAATCGCATCCGCGAACCGGTCAAACTCGATGCGATAATTTTGTCTGCTCTCGATGCGGGCGTGAGCGGAAGCAGACTGGATTATTCTTCGGCAACGCGCAGGATGGTGGTGAGTGGCATTGTAGCACGGTAATTACTCCTAACTGACGCCGCGCGTCATCGTTCAGCGCATTTTATCCTTGGTAGAGACAGGTGTGCCCTCGCACTATGCGGTCAGAACTAAAGACTGACGTTCTTTGGAAAGTTGCTTATGGATCTTGACTTTGTGTGTAGCGAACGTAATGTCTTCGTCAAGACACTTTGTTTAACAAACATAAGGGAACAGGTCGTTCTAGTTGCCAAAGTCCGAGGAAAAGGGTCAGATCACCGGTGTTCGATTACGGACCGAAGAGCGAGCGCTGGTTGAAAAAGCTGCTGCTATCAAAAAGCAGACCCTTTGGGCTGGATTCGGTCTACTTTGCTGTCAACGGCGCTTCGACACGCCCGAATGTTTATTTAACTGATTCATAGTGCATCTATATAAGTGCCTGATAATTAGACACTTGTTATTTTAGTGGAATCCCGCGCATGAAGGCATGGTTGCCAAAAGCAATTGACCTCCTCAACGCAAGCTTGGACCCACCCAAACACGAGTTAAATGAACTCGACTGGAAGTCCGGCCTTTCACCGGATAAAAAACGCTTAACAGAACATCTCTCGGCATTTGCCAACTACCCAGGTGGCGGATTCCTCGTTTACGGAATCAATCCGTCTGGAAAACTGCTCGGAATAGAAGAATCGGAAATACCGGTAATCCTGACCCGAAGTGACAATTTGGGGCGTAGCGGGTTAGAGCCAGCACTTGCCATCGATTTTGCGGTTGGCGATTATAAGATCAAGCAAACTGCTAATTTTTTGCATGGCTGAATAGGGAATCAAACCGGTTCGCCTCCGAGGAACTCTATACGACGCCTTTATTCGCTCGGGCGGTTCAACACGAAAGGCGAACCGGCAGGAGATTGATTCGTTAACCTTGCACAGCCGGACCCGCGTTGGGAAGAACTCGACGCCTCAATGCTTCTTACCGAAAAACCAATGTCGGAAATGCTCAACGCGAGATCAGTCATCACAATGCTGGAACGACCTCAGCCATTTCCAGATGAAGAACTCATCAATGGCTTGAGGCCGAAAAATTCATTGGGCGCGAGGCATAGGCGGCGGTAATAGAACGTAATGTAGGAGCGACTTGCCGCTGCTCTTCAGGGATCAACGACTGCGAGACCTAAGTCGAAAAGCTGTCCGAGTTATAGTTTACGGGGTCTTAACGAGGCCCGGACTCGGATGGCGCAAGGAATCATGACTGGATTGCGCTGTTGGTTTTCAAGGTGGTAGATTTCTTCACATCGTTGTTCCCCACAGAGCGAGGTTATTCAACAGGGTTTACGAACCAAACGGACCGTTTACCCTGAAATCGCCTTGCGTGAGCTTTTGGCTAATGCGCTGATCCACCAAGATTTTACGGTGACGGGCGCGAGTCCACTAGTTGAAATATTCAGCGACCGAATTGAAATCTCCAATCCTGGAGGATTGCTGCCATAGAAGAACCTCGACCGGCTCATTGGAACTCAACCGGAATCCAGAAACGAACAGCTCGCACGGGCCTTCCGAAGGTACAAGATTTGTGAGCGTAGGTCTGGGTTGGGGAAAGCGGGCTTGAAGTGGAATTGTATGGTTAGGCACGCGATAGAATTTTCAGCTGATTCGAACTCATTCAAGGTGATACTCTTTTCACCCATGACGTTTGGCGAAATGGCCCCTCGGGAACGATTGCCCGCGTGCTATCAACACGCGGTCCTGAAGGTACATTTCGGGCAGCGCGTTCCAAATACGTCATTCCGGGATCGATTAAAGATGCGGGAGAGGCACGGTCCATGGTTTCGGGGCTAATTAGACAAGCAGTCGACGCGGGCCGAATAAAAGCATCATTTCCGTCTAGCACGTCGAAGAAGTTCGCCGCTACGTGCCTTATTGGGCGTGAGAAGCTCACGGGCTCCGGCAGCTGCCGCTTCAGCTTACTCGACCGGAGCAGGGTTTCGGCACGGACCGGCTTGGAATCGGTGATCTGGTCGTCTTGCCGCAAGGCCTCCTGGCTCGTGTCGCGTTTAGTTTTCACGGCATAAGGGTCGGCTGTCAAGGTTGTTTTGCGTAAATTGTCTGCTGAAGGCGAATTTGCCAAAATTATCACCGACTTCATATGACATATATTGTCTTAAGTTATGAGTATTGCCTAGACGGAGGCCTGATTGAGCTCCCCTTGGGTCGCCTGACGGCGCATGGCGCCGTAGCTACACGGTGCCATCCCGCTCTTGTTCCCCGGCCCCCCGCCTAACTTCTTTGTTCTAAAACGGCATTGGACGGCTTTAGGGCGACGAAAATTTGCGTTTCGCGAGCAGCATCTTTGTGGAATCAGCCGTGAGCGTCAGTTGCGGCGCTAAATGGAGCGCGCGCGTTTTTCGTTATTGAATCGGTTTGCGGCAGTTACCGCACTATTTACCCAAAGGTCGTAAGTGCGGTTTAATGGTTCTAAACCGGATCTGTCGCGCGAAGATTCCGCGCCCTGCCGTTCGCACGGCTTGACCTCGGCAGAGACATGGCTAGCGTCGCTGACACTGGGAAAAAATGGCCGTGATTTCTCCTGCTCTGCGGTTTCTGGTTATAACTGTCGCTTCATCGCTGGCAGTGTCGTCACTCCTGGCTCAAGAAGCTATTGAGACACCAGCGCCGGCGGCGTCTAGCGAAGAAAGCCCGGCCAAATCAACCAAATCCGAGGCGAAGCCGGCCAGAAGTCTCGAAGAGACGATGCGCCCCGACGAATTTAAGGCGGCCGGACTCGATAAATTGAGCGAGGACGAATTGGAGCACCTCGACGCATACCTGCAGGGTTATCGTCAGGCCGCGCAAAAGAAGGCAGCTGAGCAGGCCCAGGCAAAGGCACAGGACGAGATCAAGAAAGCTAACGAGAAAGCCGACGAGGCGCAGAAAACAACGGAAGAAGTTAAACGCGACGCGGCCAATAACAGAACCAAGCTCGACTCACTGGTTAGTCGGGTCGATGGCACCATTGACGGCATCAAGGGCCACACCACCATCCGACTCGAAGACGGAACGATGTGGAAACAGGTCAACCTTGAGGAGCATTTTCGTACTGCCGTTTTGGATCATCCTGCCGCGGTGGTTCTGCACACACCTTTCGGTTACAAGATGCGGATCGAAGGAATGCCCGAGTTTTACGTCAATCCGGTATCAAAGCCGTAACGGTTACGGTCCAAGCGGACTCGTCGCCGCTGCGGCCGAGGCCAACACAGACAGACCAAATTCCGCGTGCGTCAGTTGAGCTGCACGCTCGGCGTCGGACTCAGCAATGATGACTGCGATCTTAATTTCCGACGTGGAGATGAGCTGGATGTTGATACCGGCTTTTCCAAGGCAATCGAACAATCGCGCCGCGACGCCGGAGTGGGAACGCATCCCGATCCCAACCACGCTCAGCTTCGCCATTCCGCCGTTGGTGATCAAGCCCGCCGCCTTCACTTCCTGGATAACCGGCGTCAGCAATTTTCTCGCGGCTTCGAGATCGTTCTCGTGAATCGTGAACGAAATGTCGGTGGTGTTATCTTTGCCAACGCTCTGCACGATCATGTCGACGATAACGCCGGCCTCCGCGATCTTGGAGAAAATCCGGCCGGCCACGCCGGGCACATCGCGCACATCGTCAACGGTCACCTTCGCCTGATTGCGTTCGAGACTGACGCCGCGGACCACCACGTCTTCCATGTTCGCGGTCTCCTCCTTCGCCACTGTCCCGGTGGCTGGTTTGAAACTGGAGCGAACTTCAAATTCGACGCCGAATTTCTTGGCGAATTCAACTGAGCGCGATTGCATCACCTTTGAGCCGGCGCTGGCCATCTCGAGCAATTCGTCGTAGGCGACCTCGTCCAGCTTCTTCGCGTCGCTAACGATTCGTGGATCGCAGGTAAACACGCCATCGACGTCGGTGAAAATTTGGCAGGCATCGGCATTGAGCGCGCCGGCCAGGGCGATCGCGGTCAGGTCCGAACCGCCGCGGCCAAGCGTCGTGGTTTGCGCCTTCAGGCGTCTGGCCCTGGAATCCCGCGACGATGACAATGTAATCTTCTTCCAGAAGTTCCTGGATTTGTTTCGGACTGATGTTTGAGATCCGCGCCTTGGTGTGAAAGCGATCGGTCAAAATGCCGGCTTCGGCGCCGTTGATCGAAATCGCTTTGGCTCCGAGCGCGTTGATTGCCATTGAAGTCAATGCGGTGGAGGCTTGTTCGCCGGTCGCAAGCAGCACGTCCAACTCGCGCTTGTCCGGATCCGGCGACATCTCGCGCGCGAGCTTGAGTAAGTTGTCGGTCACGCCCGCCATCGCGGAAATCACTGCGACGACCTGGCAACCTTCGCGCTGCGTTTCGACAATTCGCTTCGCCACGTTCTTGATCCGCTCAACTGAGCCGACCGACGTTCCGCCGTATTTCTGGACGATCAGGCGCATGACAAACGGCGCGACTCTAAACTAAAAACCGATCGCGCGCCGCACTTTGTCGATCTCGGCTGGAACGGGCTCAAGGGTACCAATTCTACGGAGGATCGAATCAGGATCTTTCAGACCGTGACCGGTCACCGTGCAGACAATGCGACAGCCTTCCGGAATTTCGACAACTGGTTTTGCCTCAACCTGCGACGTGCAGCATTTGAACAATCCTGCGATGGAGGCCGCGCTGGCTGGTTCCACAAAGATTCCCTCCATCTGGGCCAGCCAGCTTTGCGCCGTCAGAATCTCTTCGTCGGTCACGACATCGATCGCGCCTTTTGATTCATCTAACGCCGCGCGGGCCTGCTTCCAACTCGCCGGATTTCCGATCCGAATTGCCGACGCGATAGTTTCCGGATTTTCAATCACGCGGTTGTGAAAGATCGGCGCCGCGCCGGCCGCTTGAAATCCGATCATGGCCGGAAGCTTTGTCGATTTTCCGCGTCGAATGAGATTCTCGATAACCCGCCCAATACGCGGTGATGTTTCCCGCATTGCCGACTGGCAGCAGATGAAAGTCCGGGGCGTCGCCGAGATCTTCGACGATTTCGAACGCAGCCGTTTTCTGGCCGGCGATCCGATCGGGATTAATCGAATTCACGATCGCGAATTCATTGCTTCTCGCCGAGTTCGCGGACAATTCGCAGCGCGTCGTCAAAGTTTCCGTCGATCGAAACGATCTTCGCTCCGTGGGCGAATGCCTGGATCAATTTGCCGGCGGCGATTTTTCCTGCCGGCAACACGACCGCGCACCGAATTCCAGCGCGCGCGGCGTAAGCCGCAGCCGATGCCGACGTGTTTCCGGTCGAAGCGCAAATCAATGCGCGCGCGCCGCGATCGATTGCGCGCGAAACCGCCACCGTCATTCCACGGTCCTTGAACGATCCGGTCGGGTTTACGCCTTCGTTCTTAATGAACACTTCGCAACCGCGCCCGACGCGCGCGCTCAGTTGTGGCGAAAAAACAAGCGGCGTGTTCCCCTCGCCCAACGAGACGACGGTCTTGCAGGGCGGAAGAAATTCGCGAAATCGCTCGATAATGCCAGTCCGGCTCGGACCTCCCCTGCCCGCAATGCTGCGCATAGCGTTGCAGGCGGGCCTGCCCTGGTTCATGTTCCGCGCTTTCACCGGCAATGTGTCATTCGAATTCAATTGGGGCGATTGTCGAGCCGCAACTGGCGATTGTAAGATCGACAGCGTATGCCGGAACTGAGCAAAAAAGATAAGCTGCGACTTCTCACGCTCATGCTCGAGAGCCGGCACGCGGATTTGCGCGAGCAGAATCTGAATCGCCAGGGCAAAGGTCATTTTCACGTTTCCGGAATGGGCCACGAAGCGCTCGCCGCAATCTCGATTCAAATGGATCCCGGCGATTACATTGTTCCGTATTATCGCGACCGCGGACTTGTGCTCGGCCGCGGAATGACCACGCAGCAGCTCGGGCTGGAGTATTTCGCCAAACGCAACACCGGCAGCGGCGGACGAATGATGCCGTCGCATTACAGCGATGTCGATCTTCACATCTGGAGCGTGCCGACCCCGACCGGCTCGCAACTTCTTCCCGCGTGCGGAATCGCCTGGGGCATTCAACTGGATGGCAAAAACAATGTCGTCGTCACGACCGTTGGCGACGCCGCTACGCGCCAGGGCGATTTTTTCGAAGCGGTTTGTTTCGCGAAAGAACGAAAACTGCCGGTGCTGTTCGTCGTCGAGGACAACGCCTACGGCATCAGCAGTCCGACGCGGAAGATTAATCCGCTCGCGCTCGGAGTTCTCGAGCCAAACGAATGGACGGCAGCTTGCCGGCGAGGACGTTCAAGGAATTTACGAGGCCGCAGCGAGTGCGCATTGGAAAAAATGCGCGCCGGCGGCGGCCCGCATTTCTGGTGGGTGAAGATGGAACGACTTTCGAGCCACACCAGCTCGGACGATCAAAAACTTTATCGCAGCGCCGAGGAACTGGCCGAAGGCGAAAAACACGATCCGCTCAAGTGTTGGAAAGAAAAGCTGATCGCCGACGGAACGCTCAGCGCGGACGAAGTTCGCGAAGATCGATCAACGAAATTAAAGAACGGATTCGGTCCGAGTATGCCGAGGCCGAGAAGGCGGAAGACCCCTCGCCTAACGAGCTGACCGCGAATGTGACTGGCGCTCTACCGCAACTTCCACGACGAAGTGTTGCCGCCAGGCAAATATCGAATTGGCGACACGGTGAACCAGACGTTGCGTCTTGGTCTCAAGAAAGATCCGCGTCGCGTAATTTTCGGCGAGGACATCGAAGATCCAAAAGGCGGCGTGTTTCGACTCACCCAAAAACTTTCGACCGAATTTCCGAAGCAGGTTTTCAATTCGCCGCTGGCTGAATCGACCATTCTCGGCGTCGCGTGCGGTCTTGCTGCTTACGGCCGACGGCCGGTGTTCGAATTGCAGTTCATCGATTTCATTTATCCGGGATTCAATCAGCTCGTCACAAACATCTCGAATTTGCGTTGGCGTTCGTTCGGAAATTGGAAATGTCCGGCCGTGATTTATGCGCCCTACGGCGCTTATCTGCCCGGCGGAAGCTTGTGGCACAGCCAGGCCAACGAATCCGCGTTCGCGCATTATCCCGGGATCTGACGTCGTGATCCCCAGCACGCCGGAAGACGCAGCCGGTCTGCTTTGGACCGCGATGCACGCCGAGGATCCGGTTCTCTTTCTGATTCCGAAACACATGTTTTGGGCGGAACGCGAATCGAAAGAACCGGTCCGCGCGTTCCGTTCGGCCAGGCGCGCAAACTTCGCGACGGCTCCGATGTCACCCTCGTCGCGTGGGGCAACACGGTGGAGAAATCGCTCGAAGCGCTCGCCAAGATCGGCAACGAAGTCAGCGTCGAGCTGTTCGATCTGCGCTCGATCGTGCCGTGGGACAAGGAGGCGATCGAAGAATCGGTTCGCAAAACCGGACGACTCGTTGTCGTTCAGGAAGACACGGAGAACTGCAGCGTCGGTCAGATGATCATTACCCACATCGCGTCGCAGCCCGATCTTTGGAGCGAGATGGTCAGTCCGCCGATTCTCGTCAGCAAAACGAACGTGATGATCGGTTACAATCCGATTTACGAATACGCCGCGCTGCCGGATGTCGAGCGAATCGTCGCCGCGATTCGGAAATCGGCTGCGACTCGAGCAACAACGCGAAGACGTTGTAGAGCGGCAGTCGCCGCGGCGAACGACGAACCAAGTAAACAGGCGCTTGGCACAAGCCGCCTCTACAACTCAGAGTCGCGATGCCTAACGGAAACGTGCAACCGATTCTGGTTCCGATCATGGGCGAAGGAATTCGCAACGCGAAAATCGTTTCGCTTTTGAAAAATCCGGGCGATCCGATCGCGCTCGACGATGAGCTTTGCGAAGTCGAAACCGACAAGGCGGTTTATCCGATTCAATCGTCGTTCGCCGGAACAATGGGCGAATGGAAAACGAAAGTCGGCGACACGGTCGATATCGGCCAGGAACTGGGAACGATTATCACGAGCGATAGCTGTGGCGGCAGGTCCGAGCCGGACTGGCACTGTCCCGGCTGCAACATCACAGGGCGAAACTGTGGAGGCAGGCGTCTCGCCTGCACGACGCGCCGCCACCACAGACAAATCGAGCCTGCGCTTTCGCCGACAATCACTCGCAAGCTTTCGCACGTGATTCCAGCCAATCTGCAAATCGATGCGCGTTGGGAAGCGATTGCGCAAAGCGCGCGACGCGGCGAAAAAGAAAAACGGAAAGAATGCCCCCTCGCCTTCGGTCATGATCGCGTGGGCGGTGGTGCGCGCGATGGAAAAACACGCGCCGTTTCGTCGATTGATTCTCGAAGACGAAAGCATCGTCGAGAACGATAACTTCGATCTTGGTATTGCGGTTGCGCTGGAGAACGATCGCCTTGCGACGGCGGTGATTGTCGATGCCAACAAGAAAAGCTGGCCGGAGTTCGTGAAAATCTACGACGAAACGGTTGAGGCGACGCGCAAGGGCCGCGTCGACGCAATGAATGCGCCGGTCGTCATCACCAGTCTCGGCGCGTTTGGCGTCAAAGCGGGCGCGCCGATTGTCGTGCCGCCGTCAGTCGGAACGTTGTTCGTCGGAACCGCGCACCAGGAGATCATTCCGAACGGAAAGAAAAACGAAACCGCCGAAGTGATCACGCTTTCGCTCACATTCGATCATCGGGTGGTGAACGGCGCCGGCGCCGCCGCGTTTCGTTCACGACATCAAAGAGCAAATCGAGCATTTCCAAATACCGGCTGACCGCGCTCCAGCGACTCACTGATTGTTGCCCAATCATTGATTTTCCCGAGAAGTCGGGCGGTATCCCACGGGATTGACTAAGCCCGAGCCGAGAGTTGTAATCGCGCGGATGAAATCGACCATCGCGCTCTCGGTGCTGTTGTTCACTCTGTCGTTTGCATTTTCCCAGGAGCAAAGCGATCCGCGTTTTGAAAAGCTGATGGAACAATCGCGAAAGGTTTACGAATCCAATCACATGGTGGTGGATCTGCGACTATCAACTTACGACAACTCAATCCCGCCGGCGGAGTGCCATTACGATCGGTATCCCGGGAAAGTGGAACGCATTCGCTTACCAAAGGGTGAAACGTTTGCCCGAAAGGCCGGAGGGAAATGGGTGCAATCAGAAGATTGGGGCGAAACCGGAAAGCCGGTCAACAAAGACCGGGTAAACATGCTGAATGTCTTTGCTTCCTATGTTGACGTTCCACTCAAGAGCAAAGGCGAGAGCCACGATAAAAGCCAGGGCGCAACTGTCGTTAGACTAAAAGACCAACAAACGACCGACGAAGGTGACGAGGAACTGGTTTTTGAAATGGGACGAGAACACGAGACCAGCGCGAATTATCCCACCTACACGTTTTTGCGATATAAGAACGCACAACCGGACGATGCGGTGCTTTATAAATTTTCCGGTCCCGTCTATTCGGGCGATCGGACCAGGGTCCAATTCGACGCCCGCTACGGTTACCTGGTTGCCGTGCAAATGAATATGGTGACGCCTGCTCCGGCGCCGGAGAACTCGCCGGCCCCTTCGGAGATTTCGTCGCCGCCAGTCAGCGACAAGACGTATACGTTTGCCCAAATCGAAAAAGAAAAGGCCACGCTCAAGGACAAAGTCGTAAAGATTGAGATCCTCAAACTTCTCGGTGAACCGAGTGATCTTCTCGGCAACGGCACGTTTCGTTTTATCGCCAAGGATACATCCAAAGGACCGACGCCTTACGGTCAGGTCGTTTTTTCACGCGACAGTCTGGAAAAAATGGGACTGGCCAGCGATCCACATAAAGACGGTCCGTTCACGGTTTACACTCAGGTTCATGTTTTTCCCGAGAAGAAAGCAGCGGCAATTTCCATCGCCGTTGGAACCCACGTTGCGGTCGAGAACGGAAAAGCGACCTATTCGTGGTGAGCTTTTAGAAGTTTCTCGTACAGTTTCTTCGTTTTTGCCGCGATCGTGCTCCAACTGAACATTTCCTCCACGCGTTTGCGGCCGGCTTTGCCAAATTTTTCGCGCAGCTTGTGGATCTTTCATCAGTTGATTGATTCGGGCAGCAAGATCGCGGGAGAATTTTTCCGGGTTCGTCAGCTTGAACGTTCCTTCCACGAAATCGACCGGAACCAGAAACCCGGTTTCGCCATCGACCACGACTTCTTTGATTCCGCCAACCGCGCTGGCCACAACCGCAGTCTCGCACGCCATCGCTTCGAGATTAATGATCCCGAACGGTTCGTAAATCGACGGACAACAAAATACCGCGGCGTGCGAGTAGAGTTCGACGATCGCCTTGCGATCGAGCATTTCTTCGATCCAAAAAATGTTTTTCCGTCTTTGTTGCGCAGCCGCGACGACTTCGTTCATTTCTTCGCCGATCTCCGGCGTGTCCGGCGCGCCGGCGCAAAGCACGATTTGAAAATCATCGTCCATGAACTGAATCGCCCGGACGAGATGAATGATTCCTTTTTGTCGCGTGATCCGGCCGACGAAGAGCAAGAAAGGTTTGTCCGGATCGATTCCGTTCCGTTTCAACGCGTCCGTGGCGTCGCCTTTGCGATACTCGTCGAGATCGATTCCGTTGTGGATCACGTGAATGCGCTTTGGATCGACATCGAACAATCGCTCGATGTCGCGCTTGGTTTCGTTGGAAACCGCGATGATGGCGTCGGCCATTTCGAGCGCGGTTTTTTCAACCCAAACCGAAAAATCGTAACCGCCGCCGAGTTGTTCGCGCTTCCACGGCCGCAGCGGCTCGAGCGAATGAGTGGTGATGACAAGCGGAATCCCATAATTCTTCTTCGCAAGGATCCCGCCGAAATGACTGTACCAAGTGTGACAATGAACCAGATCGGCGTCGATGTTCGTGGTGTTGAAATCGACACAACGGCGCACCGCTCCGAAGACCGACTTTAACGGCTCAGGACAGGTGAAACTGCTGGTGTCGAGTTCGTAGCCGGTCACCTTCAGGCCGCTTTCGTTGACCTTTTGGTCACCGAAACAGCGCACTTCGACATCGATCGTTTTCGCGAGCTCGCGCGAGAGATAACCTACGTGCACCCCGGCGCCGCCATAAATGTGCGGCGGATATTCGTTGGTTAGGAAAAGCACTTTCACGTCACGTTTCTAGTAGCCGCGCGACGCTCGCTGAGCAAGGTGGATCATGCGACGCCTGAAGTTGTAGAGGCGCTTGTCTCAAGCGCCTATTTAATAGTTCGGTGCTTGAGAACAAGCACCGCTACAAGTTTACTTTCCGGCGCGGACGAGCAACACCGGCACATCCACCTCATGGCGCACTTTGTCCGCGGTCGCCCCGTGGAGAATGTCGCTGATGAACCGATGGCCGTGCGTCGTCATTGCGATAAGATCGACCTTTTTGTCTCGCGCCAGTTTGATGATTTCATCGGACGGCTCGCCGAGCGCGAGAACGGCATCGCACGAAAACCTTCTTCGGTCAGCTCGCGCTGGCGCTTTTCCAAATAGGCGCGGTCCTGTTTCATCTCTTCGCTCTCGGCAAGCTTTGAGCTGATTGAAATTTCGCGCGACCCAGCCGTCGGAGACATGGACGAGAAGCAGCTTCGCGCCGGTCATGCGGGCGAGCGGTTTGATGTGGGCCAGGATCGTTTCATCGGCGGGAGTGTTTTCCAGACGGAATCAGAATGTGGTGATACATGACGGCGCGGACTTTACGCCGGGAGGAGGCAGATGAAGAAACCGGTAGAACTCTTTGAGCACCGCGTCAGGCATAAATGTGTCGAAGAGCAGTTTCACATTCAGCACGATAATGATCACCGCCGTCGTCCAGCCAAGAATTTTCAACCAAAGCTTGTTGGCGAATTCGCCCATCTTCGCTTTTTCATCGGTGAACCGCAGCAAGCGGCCAGACGGCAAAGCCAAGTTGCATCGACAACACGACCTGGCTGGCGATGAGCAATTGCGTCGTTTTGCCTTCACCAAAAATGCCGATGACCAGGACCGCCGGGACAATGCGCGATGCCTCGCGTGATCAAGCCGGCGCAGCCAGGGCGTGATCCGAATATTGAGAAAACCTTCCATCACGACCTGGCCGGCGAGCGTTCCGGTGAGCGTCGAGTTTTGGCCCGACGCGAGCAGCGCGACGGCAAACAGAATGCTGGCGAAGCTGACGCCGAGAAGCGGGCTGAGCAATTTGTAGGCGTCCTGAATCTCCGCCACGTCCTGGTGTCCGGACCAATGGAAAACGCGCCGCCGCGAGAATGAGGATCGCGGCGTTGATGAAGAGCGCGAACATCAGCGCGCCGTCGAGTCGATCGTCGCGAATTTGATCGCCTCGCGTTTGCCTTCCGGCGTTTGCTCGAATTTTCGCGTCTGCACGATCGACGAGTGCAGATAGAGATTATGCGGCATCACCGTCGCGCCGATGATGCCGATGCTGACGTAAAGCATTTGCTGGTTCGTGACAATGTGCGGACCGGGAATAAACCCGAGCGAGGACGCCGACGAGGTTCGGTTTGGAAAAGATCAGTTCGGCCGCGAAGCAAGCTGGCGATGGTCGCGATCAGCGTGATGACCAGCGCTTCGATGTAACGAAAACCTTTGTTCTGAAGGTAAAGCACGGCCAGCACATCGAGCGCGGTGATGACGCAACCCCAGACCAGCGGAATGCCGAAGAGAAGTTGCAAGGCGATGGCCGAGCCGACCACTTCCGCCAGATCGCACGCGGCGATGGCGATTTCGCAAAGAATCCAAAGAAACCAAACGGTCGGCGTCGAGTAATGATCGCGACAGGCCTGGGCGAGATCGCGTCCGGTGGCGACGCCGAGCTTGATGCACAAGATGCTGCAGCAGGATCGCCATGAAATTGGAAATCATGACGACCGACAGCAGCGTGTAGCCAAACTTCGCGCCCGCCGGCCAGATCGGTCGCCCAGTTGCCCGGATCCATGTAACCGACCGCGACGAGAAAACCCGGCCCGGAGAAAGCGAGCAGTCTTTCGCCAGAACGAAGCCGGTCAGGAACGACGATGCTGCGATGAACTTCCGCCAGCGAGACTTGGCCAGCCGGTCTGCGCCAGCCGACGGCGAGCCCTTGGTGGCGGATTGATGCTGATTCACAAGTCTGTTGGGTGGAACTCTGGTTCCAAAATTAGGTTAGCCTAATTTATTTATCTAAATCAATAATTCTGTCAACCGCCAATTTTTTATTTCTTTGACTAATTCACATCCATTGCTATACTGACCATCTCAGTGGCACGAAAAAAGTCTCGATTGCGTCGTTCGGCAGCTCAACCGCGGTCGAGGATTATCTCGAACGCATCCTCGAGCTCATTAATTCCAAGGGCTACGCCCGGGTCGTCGATATCGCCAGCAGCTCTGAAAATTTCCCAGGCCAGCGTGACCAACATGGTGCAGCGTCTCGACGCCGAAGGATTGCTCAAATACGAAAAATATCGCGGCCTGGTCCTGACCGCAGCCGGCGAAAAGCTTGCCGCGAAACATTGCGCATCGGCACAAACTGCTCACCGATTTTCTTCAGCTTCTCGGCCTGAACGATCGCGTCATTTATCACGACGTCGAAGGAATGGAACATCACATCAGCGTGCCGACTCTGCGAGCAATCGAAGCGCTCACCAACCAATTGCGCCGTCGCCCGGCATTCCGCGCACAATTGCAGTCTGCGACCGCCTAGATCAAATACCGCCAATCGTTAGATCGACAATGGAGGCCGCGGTAGGGCGCCGGCATGACGGGCGATCCGAGAGGGTTCACGAGTGGGCAACGAGTGAATCATAGCCCGGCCGACACCGAATCGTCAAGGTAATCGGCCGGCAACAAACCGTGCAGTCTTCGATCAGCGTTTGTTCCGGCTGCGATGTATCGATTTGCAGCGGAAAAACTTCGCCGCAATGCGGACAAGTGATGTTTGCTTCAATAAGCAATTGCATTTTGTAGCGCCGTTGTTCTCAAGTGCCAGACCGAACAGGAGCAAACATCACAGTGACGAGTGACGAGTGACGTGTGACAAGTGACTAGCTCGAACATTAGGCGCACCGATTTTGATCTCGTCACTCGTCACCGGTCACTTGTCACTCGTCGCAGCTGCCTCCGCCGGTTTTGCCTCTTCCAGTTTTCGGAAATGCAGTTGCTTCACCCGGCGGGCGTCGGTTTGCGAAACCGTGACCAGGTAATCGTCGATCTTCACCTGCTCGCCTTGTTTCGGCAGATGACCGAGCAAATGCGTCACGTAACCGCCGATTGTGCTTACATCGGCACTTTCCAGTTCGAGTTCCGCGAGATCGTTCAATTCATAGAGCCCGAGCGTGCCGTCGACCGTGAATTCGTTCGCGTTGATTTTCTGGAACTCCGCCTTCTCGCTGTCGAACTCGTCCTGAATATCGCCGACCAATTCCTCGAGCACATTTTCGAGCGTGACCATGCCGACCGTGCCGCCGAATTCATCGACCACGATCGCGAGATGGGCGTGCTTGCTCAGAAACAGGTTCAGCAATTTCTCGAGCGGCATCATTTCCGGCACCGGAATCAGTTCGCGTTTGATCTTCATCAAATCGGGATGCGGATCGCGCATCATCGGCACCAGCTCCTTGATGTGAATCAGGCCGACGGTGTTGTCGAGGTTTTCCCGGCAGAGCGGAAACCGGGTGTGTTTCGATGCGATCGCCTTCTTCACGTTGGTCTCGAAATCGTCCTCCAGATCGAGATAAACGACGTCGCCCCGCGGCGTCATGATGTCGCGCACCACGCGCTCGCGGAGATCGAGCACGTTCAACACCAGCTTGCGGCCGAGCGCCGAAACTTCTTTCGATTTCTCGCTTTGTTCGAGGATCAAGCGCAATTCCTCTTCGCTGTGCGCCAGCTCCGTTCCTGCCACCGGTTTCATTCGCAGCACGCGAAGCAAAAGAAAATTCGACGACTTTTGGAGGACCCAGATCGCGGGTCTGAATAGAAAATAAAATGCGCCGAGCGGCCGGACTAATCGCAAGGATACGGTTAACGGATTCGCGATCGCGGTGTATTTCGGCGCCAGCTCGCCGAACACGATGTGCATGAACGTGATTCCGATGAACGCGAGGGTGACCGAAATCGACATAACCACCGCGTGTGAATGAATGTTGCCAGCGCAAAGAACGGTTCGATCAAGTGTGCGAGAAATTCTTCACCGAGCCAGCCCAGCGCCAGACTCGCCAACGTGACACCGAGCTGCGTCGCTGAGAGATAGGCGTCGAGATGCGAGCGAATGTATTTGACCAAGCGCGCGCGCGCGTTCCCCTCCTCCGCCAATTCGTCGAGCTGACTCGCGCGGACTTTGATGATCGCGAATTCGCAGGCGACGAAAAATCCGTTCAAGCCGACCAGGCCAGCGATCGTCAGTAGTTTCCCAACGATGACGGCGGGTGGGTCCCACTGCAGTGACCGGCGTGTCCGCGAGCGGCAAGATTGTTAACAAAGAGTTCATTTTTGTAGCCACGGGCACAATCCCGCCATGGACGCGGGAAGTGGCTACAACAATTACCAGCTGGATTTCGTCACGCCAGGGATCAGTCCCTGCGAGGCGAGCTCGCGAAACGTGAGCCGCGAGACCTTGAACCGGCGAATGAACGCGCGGCGGCGTCCCGTTACCTGGCAACGGTTCACCACCCGAGTCGGGCTGGCGTCGCGGGGAAGCTGAGTCAAACCGGCGTAATCCTTCTTCGCTTTGAGCTCGGCACGGAGGGCGGCATATTTCTTCACCGTCTTGCGCTTGCGCTCATTGCGATTAATCCAGGACATCTTTGCCATAAGGAGCGCGAAATGTAGCGGACTCGGGCGCCTTTTCAACTGGTTTTTTTGTAGGGGACGACGTTGTCGTCCCTTGGGAAGCCAACGGCTTCCCCTACAGACCTCCGGCTCTCCATTTGACATCAAACCTCAAACTCGCCAATTGGACGAGTCCGTCCCGTGGCGGACGTCAAACATCAAACTTCCTCAATGATTTCGCTTGGACGCAAAGATTTTCCATCGCCCAAAGGCGAGCTGGCCGAGGCCCTGGATGACGCTCTCCACCGGTTTGTCGAGAAGCCGGGACCAATCGTCGAGCTTCGCTCGCGGGTTTTCCCTTACGTGGATGAAATCGCCATTAACCTCGACAAAGCGATCCTCGATTCGTCGCTGCCGCCGCTGGCGAAGGTCGAAGGCGAAACGGGACGTGCGTTCGAAGCGGCGGTCGTCACTGTCAGCGGCCGGAAGGTTTCCATTCGCGGCGTGCCTTTCGATCTCCGGATGGAAATGCACGACGTGATTTTCGATAAAGGGGTCGATGCAAATGCTGACGCTGTTCTGATTCTGCGACGCGCGCGCGAAGGCCAGCTGGTGATGTCCGCTCTCCAACTCGAACTCGAAGAAGCATTCGTCCGACTCGTCGGAGCGAAGGCGCGCTTGTACGGAATCGATCTTGAGCGAGTTCGACTCGCGATGCGTGCGCGAGGTCGCCGCTCGCTTGCCGCCGACTTTCAGATTTGGGCCAAGAAGTTTTTCGCGCGCGCGAAAATCGACATCTACGCCCAGCTCGATATTAGCAATGAGTTCATCGTCAAGATCGCGCAGCTCAAATGCAAAGGCGAAGGCAAGCTCGGTTCGTTCGCCTGCGCGACTTTGCAACCGGTGTTTCAGCGCCTTCTCGAGAAATCGTTTGCCCTCAAATCATTTCCGCTCCTCGGTGATCTTCACCTTCGCGATATCCATGTCGCCGTCGCCGACACCGTCGAAATCACGATCGATTTTGGTGGTGGTGCAGTTTGATTTCTAAAGGTGGATCGACCGCTCCGCGGGCGATGTAATTTGCGCGGCTCCGCCGCTATTATTTAACATCGAGCAAGGGACTGCTCGATCCACCCAATCGCCCCCACTCTTGATCGCACGATCGATTTTGGTAGCGGCGCGTGATCGACCTACTGCCGGGCCAGTCTTCTAAATAAGAGCGTGCCGAGAACGATGAAGAGGATGTTGGGCAGCCAGATCAGAATTTCGGGATGCACCTTGGGATTTCCGCGGAGGGTGTCGGCGATGATGACGAAAAGAAAGTAAGCGATGGCGACGATCAGCCCCATCGCGAAACCAACTGACGTTTCGCGGCGGTGCGCGGTCACGCCGAGCGGCACGCCGATGATCGCGAACGCCACGCACGCAAACGGAAACGAAAACCGTTTGTTGATTTCGGTCCGGCTTTCGCTGCGTTCGCGCGTGCTTTCGCTTTGAAGCTGATCGATCAACTGCTCGATCGACATCGCCGATCGGCTCGGCCGTTTTTTCTCTTTCTCGTAAAGCTCGTCCAGGCTGATCGGCAACGTGCCCTCGTGCATGCTGATACCGTCCTTGATTTTGCGCAGGTCGGTCGGGTCTTTATCGTCGCGCTGCTGATAGCGCGCGTTGTAGAGATGCATCAGGATCCGTTTGTTATCGAGATCGGCCTCGAGCATTCCGGTGCGGGCAAACGTCACGCGCATCGGCATCGATTTATTGTCGAGCTCGAACACGGTGATGTTCTCGAGCTTGTTACCCTCTTTTTTGCCGACGTAAATCTTTCGCCCCGGAAATTGATCGATCACCTGGTCGGAGCCGAACAGCGCCATCGGATCGCGTGTGGCGAGATCGAAAATCGTGCTGCGGAGTTTTTGCTGCATCGCCGGCGAAACGTAGACCGTGAGCCAGAGACAAATCGCGCAACAGGTAGCGGAAATGAACGCCGAGCGAAATCGCGACACGCGGGACGCTTACGCCGTTGGCCCGGAGCGCGATCAGTTCGTTGTCAGCTGAGAGCCGACCGAACACGAGCAGTATCGCGGTGAGCAGCCCCCACGGGATCGTGAAAATGAGCGAGAAAGGAAAAACGTAGAGGATGAAGGCGACCAGATATTCGACCGGCACATCGTGATTCACCAGGAGCGGGATGAGTTTGCGCAAAATTTGCCCAACCACGAGGACAAGACTCAACACAGCGATCGCAAATAACAGCGTCACGAGCAGCTCGCGGCTCACGAATTTATCGATCAGCTTCATTCTTCAGGGGCTGCCACAGATGGCCACAGATTAGCACAGATTTTACCTTCTGAATTCTTACCCCTTCTGAATCGATGTTTACTGGTGTTAATCTGTGGCTAGAAAATCCGGTGCCTCTTCGTAAAATGGATGCTGGATGACGACCGAAGTTTACGACGT
>CAWAYF010000015.1:0-313994 GCA_963786135.1 uncultured Verrucomicrobiae bacterium
CTGACGGTCGAGCATCCACATATGGTGGCAAACACCCTCGCGGCGTCGCGATCGATCCGCGGGCGCCACCTCGCGGTCGGTTATGCGCGCAACCCCAAGTGTCAATTCTCGACGCGAGACCCTGGCGTCGCTCGCCCATGCGGAGACCGGCGGAGATCTCAACGGCGGAAATCTAGCGAACGTCTCCTGGTCGCACGACGGCGCGACGCTCGTCGCGGGCGGGAGACGGACAAAGAATTCGGGGGCGAGGGGCGCCAGACTTCCTTCGGCGTTTTGGTACGCAGACGGGCGGCGCGATAGGCGAGGATGTCGTCGCCAGCCGACGACTCGATCGTCGACATCCGGCACCTGCGGCGACGGCTTCGCCTTCGCCGCCGCCGACCCCGCGTTCGGCCTCCTCCCCGCGGCACGGCGTCGCGACGACTCTGCAGGCCCGCGCACGGCGACATGCGCGACAAGCTCGGATCGGCGCTTCGCGGTCTCCGTCTGACGCCGCCTCGGTGCGCTTCGGTCTCGGCGCGGGGAGGAGAAGCCCGTCGTGTTCGATCTCGCCGCCGCGTCGCTGACCAATTCGCCGGAGTCTTCCGTCCGGATTTGCGCCGGCCGCGAAGGCCGACGGCCTCCCGGTGACGGATTGGGAGCAACAACTACGCGCCGAAATTCAAGGGCGCGAAGCTCGTGCCTGAAGGCGTCGAGGTCTCCGCGCCTGGCGGTCCGGCCCGACGCCTCGGGCTTCGTGCTCGGTCCAAAGCTTCGGTCCGCGCTTTCGACGCGAACGGCGAACAGCGGTGGAACCTGGGGTCTTGTAGGTGCCACAGGCGTCGATTTCTCGGCCGACGGCGAAATCCTCGTGGTCGCCTATGACGACGGCACGATCCGCTGGCTGCGCTGGTCCGACGGCGAGGAACTGCTCGCTTTGTTCGTCGAGCCGCAAAGCCGCAAATGGGTCGCCTGGACGCCGACCGGCTATTACATGGCGTCCGCCGGCGGCGAGGATCTGATCGGCTGGCACTCAACCGCGGCTGGAATCAGGAGGCCGATTTCTTCCCCGCCTCGCAATTCCGCGACCACTTCAACCGGCCCGACATCGTGCGGCTCGTGCTGCAGACGCGCGACGAGGCGCGAGGCGGTCCGCCACGCCAACGCGGCGCTCCGAACGCGCGATGAAGCAAAGCCGATCGGCGCCGCGCTGCCGCCGGTCGTCGCGATCGCGTCGCCAGCGGACGGCGCGCATTTCTCTGGCAATTCGGTCGAGATCGCCTACTCGCTGCGCTCGCCCTCGGGGCTTCCGATCGACCGCCTCGACGTGCTCGCCGATGGCCAGCCGGTCGCTCGCGGCTGGATTTGAGAAGACCAACTCCCCCGAAGCCCAAGGCAAGGTCGTCGCGACACTGCCGAAAAGACACGAACGTGTCTCTCATCGCCCATTCCGGCGACCTGACCAGCGCGCCGGCGAGCGTCACGCTGAAGTACGATGGTCCGACTCGGGCCCAAGATCCGACCACGGCCGATCTCCTGAAGCCGAAGCTCTATGCGCTGCTGGTCGGGGTCAGCGGCTACACGAACCCCGACTACAATACGATGCACTTACGGCGCTCGCGACGCCGAAAGCGTCGCCAAGGTGTTGGAGGCGCAGAAGGGCGGGCTTTATGCGGACGTGCAGACGAAGGTCGTCGACGACGCCACCCAGCACAACGTGTTCGTCGGACTCGACTGGCTTCAGCATGCGGCGACAAGCCGCGATCTGGCGATCGTCTTTCTGGTCAGGACACGGCTTTCTCGACAACAAGCAGAAATTCTGGTTCCTGACCCGCGAAGCCGACATTCAGCAGCTGAGGGCGACCGCGATCTCGAAGGACGACCTCCTCGAGTCATCATCGCTGAGCTTCCGGGGAAGAAGGTGCTGTTCATCGACGCCTGTCACGCCGGCGCCGCGATGGCGCCGGCAGCAAAGCCCGTCGATGACGAGTCCCGACATGAACAAGCTCGTCAATGATTTCGCTCTCGCCGGATCCGGCCTCGTCGTCTTCGGCGCCTCGACCGGGACCGAGCTCGCCAGGGAAGACGTCAAGTGGGATCGCCACGGCGCCTTCACCAAGGCGCTGATCGAGGCGATCGGCGAGGGCAAGGCGTCAACCGATGCGACGGGGCGAATAACCACGACCATGCTCGATTTGTATCTCGAGGAACGCGTGAAGGAATTGACCAACGGCGCGCAGCATCCGGTCATGAACCGCCCCGACCTCGTTACCGGATTTCCCGCTCGCGCTCGCGCGGCCATGAAGGGGTCCGGTGACGCTTGGGCTTGTCGAGCATGCATCGGGCGAAGGGAATGCGGGTTGGCGGAGCGCACTATGAAGGTTGTCGCTGTCCTTGGAGGGCTTTTGTTTTTGCTATGCGTCTGCGTTGGCGCAAGCGAGTCTCGGTTGGCCTGAGACCATCGACCTGCTGGCGCAGGAGCGGACGCAGGCCGAAACCTGCATGGAAACGCTTAAGTCCAGCAGCGACAAAGCGGCAGTGGGGACCGGCCGCCTCACCTACGGCGCCGCCAAGTCGCAAGCCGACGGAGTCATTGCTGGCCTCACGGTCGCGCTGGTTCAGGGCGGCCAGCCCGACGCCCTTCCCACGGTCCTCACCCGTCTCAAAAAAGCGGGCGCGGGCCTTCAGGAGGTCTGCGACGCGGCGTTGAAGACAGCTTCCGCGGCAGGAGGAACCAAGGGTGTCGTCGAGGACATCTTGAAAGCGCCGATCGAGCCGATCGTGAACGCCATCTCGTCAGGCGTCGCCGCACTGTGGACGGGTCATGTCGAGAAGGACAAGCTCGAATTGGAGACAATCAAAGGACAACTCGACGCTGCGAAGTGGCCGGAGTTTTGAGGCGGTTTGCCGCCGTGCCTCGGAGAAACGCCTGTGTAAGGTGTTTAGTCACGTAATTGAGCAGTTATGATTGCGGTCGCGAGGGCAACTCGAAGGGCTCGCCGAAATAGGGGAACTCGTCGCGCATCCGGCTCTTGTCCGGCGCGACCCGTCGCTGAGAGGAGTATTTGTCGCCAAGGTCAGCATCACGTCCATGACATCGTCCGCCAAGCCTCGGCCGTTCAATCTGTCGATGCTGAAACTCGCCGGGGTGTCGAGCTCATAAGGAAGCGTCACCGGGCAAAGCTTTTGCGCCAGAGTTTGTCCATACGCGGCCGGGTCCGCGGCGGACCCAGCAAGCCGGGTCAGCTTTGTTGCGACGTCCGCGATCGGCGAGGAAAACCGCGCAGTGTCGCCGACCGGCGCGGCGCGATTGAAGTCCTCGCGCATAGCGGGATTCGGCATGAAGATGTTCGTTATCAGCGGCAGGCCCCAACGGGAGACCTGGACTTCCGGCGCATGGCCGTGCAGCGATGCGGTCGCCCATCCGTGCACGACTCCCTTTCCGATCAGCGATGCAGGGACTTCGAGGACGATCGCGGTGACATTCCGTCCGGCAAAGAAGTTTTTTCGATTTTGAAACGCGTCCGGATGAAACGTCCCCTTTTCGAAGAACGCGGTTCGGAATTCGCCCAAGGCCTTGGCGTCGCCTGCGAACAGGTCTGGAGCGAGACCGGCGAAAGCCTTGACGCCCAACTCGCCTTCGACAACGCGCCCCGTCTGGCCAGCCGCAATCAGCTCTCCATCCACGCCGCTCGCTGCCGCCGATCCGGACGCACGCCGCACTTCAAAGCTTTGCGCGTGAGCATGATCTTTGTTATCGCTGTGGGAGACCGCGCCAAAGCGCACTTTGAACGTAAGCTCCTCTCGCGCGTCGCCATCGAGATCGAAGCGGAACGCGTACAGACCTTCCTCGCGGAACGTATCCGGGCCGGATTGACCGGCGTTCGGATTGACGGTCATGGCCATGACGGTGAGTCCAGGCCGTCCGCGGAAGAGATAGAAATCGCACACATTGATGCGGGGATCTTCCCGCGCGGTCGGCGTGTCGAAGTGATGGGACATTCAAGTCTCGCAAGGGTGACAAACGGCAGCCGCACAGGGCCGGAATGCAACTCTATTCGCGTCGAAACGGCAATTGTTGCACGCAGTGTCGTATCGCGTACTGAGATTAGCGCATTACGCAGCGGCGAACGGCGCCGGCTGACGCGTCCGCTCCGTCCACAGCGCGAGGTCGCGGTCCGCCCGCGCCGAGAGCGCGCGCTTGCGGGCGAGGCCGCGCTCCGGGCCGGCCAAGCGTTTTCCCGCTTCGTCGAACCGCGGCTCGGCGATCGGGGGAAAGAGGCCGAAATTGACGTTCATCGGCTGGAACGAGCGCGGGCCGGCGTCGATCGATTCGATATGGCCGCCGGTGATGTGATTGAGGAGCGCGCCGATCGCAGTCGTCAGCGGCGGGGGCTCGAGCTCTAGCCCGAGCCGCTCGGCGGCGGCGAGGCGGCCGGCGATGAGGCCGACCGCGGCGCTTTCGACATAGCCCTCGCAGCCGGTGATCTGGCCGGCGAAGCGCAGGCGAGGCTCTGCCTTCAGGCGGAGACGGGCGTCGAGCAGGCGAGGCGAATTGAGATAGGTGTTGCGGTGCATGCCGCCGAGCCGGGCGAACTCCGCCCCTTCCAGCCCCGGAATCATGCGGAAGATGCGGCTCTGCTCGCCATATTTGAGCTTGGTCTGGAAGCCGACGATGTTGAAGAGCGTGCCCAGCGCATTGTCCTGCCTGAGCTGGACCACGGCGTAGGGCTTGACCTGTCGGATCGTGCGCGTTGGTGAGCCCGACCGGCTTCATCGGCCCATGGCGCAGGGTCTCGCGGCCGCGCTCGGCCATCACTTCGATCGGCAGGCAGCCGTCGAAATAGGGCGTGCCCTCGAATTCGCGAAACTCGGTCTTTTCCGCCGCCAGAAGCGCGTCGATGAACGCCTCGTACTGGTCGCGGCTCATCGGGCAATTGACGTAAGCCTCGGCGTTGCCGCCTGGGCCGACCTTGTCGTAGCGCGACTGCATCCACGCCACGTCCATATTGATCGAATGGCGGTGGACGATCGGCGCGATCGCGTCGAAAAAGGCGAGCGCGCCTTCGCCGGTCAGTTGGCCGATCGCCTCGGCCAGCGCCGGGGAGGTGAGCGGCCCCGTCGCGACGATCACATTGTCCCAGTCCTCCGGCGGCAGGCCGGCGATCTCGGCGCGGTCGAGCGTTATGAGAGGATGACTGAGAAGCGCGGCTTCGACGGCCTGCGAGAAGCCGTCGCGATCGACGGCGAGCGCGCCTCCGGCCGGCACCTGGTGCGCATCGGCGCTTTGAAGGACGATCGAGCCGAGCGCGCGCATCTCGCGATGCAGGATCCCGACCGCGTTGGTCGACGGCGTCGTCGGATCGGAAGGAATTCGAGCAAACCAGCTCGGCGAGATGGGCAGTGTGGTGCGCAGCCGTCGTTCGGAGTCGGCCGCATTTCATGCAGAATCACCGGAACCCCGGAATTCGCCGCTTGCCATGCGGCTTCCGAGCCGGCCAGTCCTCCGCCGATGATGTGGATCGGACGCATGGGCGCGCTTGTCACAAAGCTTTACGCCATCGTCAACGCGTTTTGTCGGGATTATCAGTGAAGGGTCGCGGCCTCGGAGCCCGCCCTTGGGGGCCGACGCGCCGCCTGAGCGGCGCGTCTCGGCTTTGTCAGAACTTCGCGATCAGGCCGAAGCCTGGCTCGCGACGGAACGGCGCACGATGAATTCGATATCGCCACGGCGAATGCCGATATCGTCCAGCTCACGGTCAGAGAGCTGCGACAATTCGCGCACCGCCTCGCGATATCGGCGCCAAGCGGTGAGCTTCTCCGAAATCGTCTTGAGAGGGGTCATTTTCTACTCCTTTTCCGGCAGGCGCTCGGCCTACCGCGGTGCAACATAGTCTTGCTCGGCAGTGCGGGAGTAGGTCAGTAGATTGGAGGCACAGATATGCGCATATACGCATTGCTAGGTTCTGGTCAATACCTCGAAAGTGGCCGCAAATCCGCGCTAGAAATGCTATCTCTGACACGCCAATTGGACCATTTCCGCCGACTATGATGTCAGTGAGATTATTAATTGGTGTTTACATATGTGACAATATCATGGCTTGCCGATGGTGCGGCGCCGTAAACAAAGGCCATTGTCCATCCGAGCGCCGCGCCAGATCAGCATCCGGACGCACGACTAGCCGCGCCAAGGCGGTCGCCATTTCGCGCCGAGACGCCGAGGAAGTAACATGCTTAGAGCGCGCTTGATTTCGGCGGCGCGAGCGGTGAGACAACCGACGACCGCCGGCCTCATTCCGCGCGGCCAAGGAGCGTGAAATGGAGAACCTGATAGCCCGCGTTGCGACCGCCGCGGACTTGACCCCTGACGTCGCCCGCAAGGCGGTCGCTCTGATCGGCGATTTCATCCAGCGCGAGGCGCCCGAGGAGGCCGTCAAGGAGCTGTTCGAGAAGGCCCCGGCGTTTCCGTCGATTATCGCTTCGAGCACACAGACCGGGGGCGAGGGCATGGGCGGAGGTCTGAAGGGTTTGATGGGCGTGTCGAGCGGAGCGATGGGCGGGGGCGGGCTGATGGCGCTCGGCTCGGAATTGTTGAGCTCTCGGCCTCGGGATGGAGCAGATCCAGACGGTCGGAAAGGAAGTCTTCGCCTATGCCCGGGAAACCGCGGGCGACCAGGTCGTCGGCGAAATCTCCGCATCGATTCCCGGACTTTCCCAATTCATCTAGGGGAGGTCGGCGTTGGGCGCGGTCGCGAACCTTTTTCCCGCCTACACCCAAGCCGATTGGCGCAGAGCCGCTGAAGCCGCGCTTAAGGGCGCGAGCCTTGAAACGCTCGTGTCCAAGACCGCGGACGGCGTTCAGATCGAACCCGTCTATCCGCCGGCGGAAGGCCCCAGGGCCATTCGACCCGGTGGTCCTTGGCGGATCATCGCGCGACTCGATCATCCCGACGCCGACGACGCCAACGCCCAGGCGCTCGACGACCTCGCCAATGGAGCGGACGGTCTGCAGATCGTGTTCTCCGGCGCGCTCGGCGCCTACGGTTTTGGCCTCAGGCGGTTCAATTCCGCCGCGCTTCACAAGGCTTTCGATGGCGTGCGTTTCGACGCAGGGCGCGAGTTTCGAACTGGATCTTGGGCCCGACGGCCCTGATCAGGCGCTTCGTTTTGGCGCTCTGATCGAACGCTCGGGCGCAAGGCCTGCGGACTGCGCGGTAGCGTTCGGGCTCGATCCTTTCGCGGCCGTCGCCCGCGGACCGTTTCCAGCCGACTGGAGCGCGCATTCGAAGCCCTATGTCGAGACCGCGCTCGCATTGCGAAGCAAGGGTTTCCCAGGGCCGTTCCTGGTCGCTGACGCGCGCGCGGTCCATGCGGCCGGCGGAAGTCCGGCGCAAGAGCTTGCCTTTGCGCTCGCGGCCGCGGTCAGCCTGTTGCGGCGGCTTGAAGGAAACGGGGCGCCGCCTGGCGAAGCCCGCCCTCTCATCGCGTTCCGACTGGCGGCCGACACAGACGAATTGGCGACATTGTCGAAATTCCGCGCACTGCGCATCGCCTGGTCGCAGGTCGAGGAAGCTTGCGGCCTCGAGCCTCGCGCGGCACAAGTCCACGCCGAGAGCGCCTGGCGCATGATGACGGCGCGCGATCCTTATGTGAATGTCATGCGCGGCGCGGCTGCGGCGTTCTCGGCCGGCCTCGGCGGCGCCGACAGCGTCAGCGTTCTGCCGCACACTCTGGCGGTCGGGCTTCCCGACAGTCTCGCCCGGCGTCTCGCGCGCAACGCTCAGCTCATTCTCCTGCGCGAATCCAATCTCGGATTTGTCACCGACCCCGCCGCCGGGGCCGGGGCGTTCGAGGCGTTGACCAAAGCGCTATGCGAGAAGGCGTGGGCGATCTTTCAAGAGATCGAACGGCAGGGGGGCTTGCCGTCCGCCCTCGCCAGCGGCGCCTTTCAGCGGCAGGTGGCCGTCAACGCGGCGGCGCTCAAGCGCGACGTGGCGCGGCTCAAGTCACCGATCACCGGCGTCAGCGTGCATGCCGATCTCGCCGAGCGCCCGGTCGAGGTCGCCTCGGGCGGTCTCGAGCGTGACGTGTTCACGCCGGTCGAGGGTGCGCTCGCGCCGTTTCGGCTCGCCGAACCGTTCGAGCGTTTTCGCGACATCTCCGACGCCATGCTCGCCAAGACGGGTTCGCGACCGAAGGTCTATCTCGCCGCGCTCGGACCGGAGCCCGCGCATCGCCGCCGCGTGGCGTTCGTGCGCGAATGGCTTGAAGCGGGCGGTTTCGAGGCCATCTACGATGGCGAGAGCGCGTCAGCCGACAAGGCCGTCGAGAGCCTGAGGGCAAGCGGCGCGACCCTCGCCTGTCTGTGCGGCGACGACAAAGCCTATGCGGGAAAGGCGGAGGCCTTCGCCAAGGCGATCAAGGCTTCGGTCGCGAAGGGTCTGTTGCTCGCGGGCCGGCCCGGCGAAAACGAAGCGATATGGCGCGCCGCCGGGATCGATGATTTCATTTTTTCCGGCGGGGACGCCGTCGCCTCGCTGCAGAGCCTTTACGGCCGAATCCGGGGCCGACCGAAGATCGAGGAGCCATGGCGTTATGAGCCAAATTCCCGACTTCTCCAAGGTTTCCTTCGCGGCTTCATCGCAGCCGAGCTGTTCGGGAGAAGAGCGCATCTGGGCGACGCCCGAAGGCTTTGAAGTCAAGTCGTTTTACGGACCGAAGGATCGCAACGGCATCGATCTTTCCGGTGACTGGCCTGGCCTCCCGCCCTTTTTGCGCGGGCCGTATCCGACCATGTATCTCACGCAGCCTTGGACAGTGCGGCAATATGCCGGCTTCTCGACCGCCGAGGAGTCGAACGCCTTCTACCGCGCCAATCTCGCCGCCGGGCAGAAAGGCCTCTCCATCGCCTTCGACCTCGCGACTCATCGTGGTTACGACTCGGACCATCCACGCGTAGCTGGTGATGTCGGCATGGCGGGCGTCGCCATCGATTCCATCTACGATATGCGCACATTGTTTTCCGGCATCCCGCTCGATTCGATGAGCGTCTCGATGACGATGAACGGCGCGGTGCTGCCGGTAATGGCGTTGTTCATTGTCGCCGCCGAGGAACAGGGCGTGCCGATGGCCGCCCTCTCGGGGACTATTCAGAACGATATTCTGAAGGAGTTCATGGTCCGCAACACCTACATCTACCCGCCCGCAGCCTCGATGCGGATCGTGGCCGACATCTTTGCGTTCACAGCGGCAAACATGCCGAAATTCAACTCGATTTCGATCTCCGGCTATCACATGCAGGAGGCCGGCGCGACGCAGGATCTCGAGCTCGCCTACACGCTTGCCGACGGCCTCGAATATTTGCGCGCCGGCGTCGCCGCCGGGATGAGCATCGATGCGTTTGCTCCGCGGCTGTCGTTCTTCTGGGCGATCGGCATGAACTTTTTCATGGAAGTCGCCAAGCTGCGCGCCGCGCGCAAGCTCTGGGCTGGCATCGTCAAGGGCTTCGGCCCGAAATCGGAGAAATCGCTTGCGTTGCGCGCGCATTGCCAGACGTCCGGCTGGTCGCTGACCGCTCAAGATCCTTTCAACAATATCGTGCGCACGCAAATTGAGGCGATGGCGGCCACGCAAGGGCATACTCAGTCGCTTCATACCAACGCGCTCGATGAAGCGCTGGCGCTGCCGACGCCTTTTTCGGCTCGGATCGCGCGCAACACACAGCTTTTCCTCATCGAAGAGACAGGAACAACGAAGATCATCGACGCCTGGGGCGGTTCTTATTACGTCGAGCGCCTCACCGCTGAACTGGCCGCGCGGGCGAAAGCGCACATGGATGAAATCGAAAGTCTGGGCGGGATGGCCAAGGCGATCGAGAGCGGATTGCCCAAGGGGCGTATCGAAGAGGCGGCGACCCGCACTCAGGCGCGCATTGATGTCGGACGCCAGGCCGTTGTTGGCGTCAACATGTTCACCCCGACGATCGAGCGAGATCTGAACGTGCTGAAGGTTGACGCTGCGGCGGTGCGGGCGCGGCAAGTCGAGAAGCTCAAGCGCCTTCGCGCCGAGCGCGACGAGGCGACGACGGAGGCCGCTTTGGCGGCGCTGACCGAAGGCGCGCAAGGCCGCGCTAATCTCTTGCAACTCTCGGTCGAAGCGGCGCGGGCCAAGGCCACCGTCGGGGAAATCTCGCTCGCCCTTGAGAAGGCGTTCGGCCGTCATGTTGCGGAGACCCGCGCCGTCTCCGGCGTCTATCTCTCGGAGACCGGCCCGGCGCGCGAGGCGCACCGATCGTGTGATCGCGATGACCCACGCCTTCGCTGAGAACGAAGGCCGCGCTCCGCGCATCCTGGTCGCGAAAATGGGCCAGGATGGCCATGATCGCGGACAGAAGATTGTCGCCTCGGCCTTCGCGGATCTCGGATTCGACGTCGAGATCGGACCTTTGTTCGCAACGCCGGAAGAAGTGGCGGCGCGTGCGGCCAAAGGGAAGGTCCACATCGTGGGCGTTTCGTCACTGGCCGCCGGCCACCTCTCGCTCGTGCCGGCTTTGAAAAAAGCGCTCGGTAAGCTTGGCCTTGATAATACGATGATCGTCGTTGGCGGGGTCATCCCTGCCCAAGACTTCCCAGCTTTGCGCGAGGCCGGCGCAGACGCGATCTTCCCCCCGGCACCGTGATCGCGGAGGCTGCGCAAGATCTGCTTGACCGGCTCAACGAACGACTTGGTTACCGACAGCGCGCGCCTGCGTAGGCGACGCGGCTCGCGTGCTCATCGCCTACTCGTGTGGTTAGGCGGAGATCCCAAATTGATCTTGAGGTGACTGACGGACGCGCGGCGCCACCGCGTTCGGATGCCGTTACGCGCTCTGCGCCAAATCGGGACGCTGCCCCCTGACGTCAACGGCGCCGCGTTTGCCCCGCCTATCCCAGGGTTGTCGCCGACGGAAAGGCAGCGGGCGCCGCGATGGACCGCTTCATAGATGAAATCGTGCGCAGGTCGATCCGCCACGCGCGGCTAATGTTGAAGGAAGGCTCGTATAATTGGCCTGTGGCGCGCTTGGCCTTGCGGAAGATTCTCGCCGACCTGGAGGCGAGAGCCCCGGACCATCCAAGCCTGCCGCGGCTTCGCGCCTTTATCGCCTCGAAAGATCGCGAATGGTTGCGTGAGAGCCGATAGCACTCGTCGAGGTTGTGAAGAATGCCCGAGCGCCCGAGACGCTGCAATGGGTTGCGGATCGCTTGACTTGTCCCAAGGAGTGCTGAAGGTTTATGCGATTCACCGGGAAACAGCGTCGTCGCACTGCCCCGTTTCTGTCGCTGACGTAGCGTTGGCCGACGAGGCATTTGAGCGCGGGCCACGAGAGCCGGGACCACGCGCCCACGAGCGATGCCATGCGTTCTCGCGGTTACCGGGGAGGGAGAATTGATGGCGGCGGCCGCGAATGCGCGGGGCGCGCGAGTACGAAAGCTCATTACGCGGCGTGGCGTGGAGCTGCAATTCACAGAACTCGGTTTCGGTGGAGCGCCGCTCGGCAATCTCTACCGACCCATGACAGAAAAAGAAGCGCGTGTGACGCTGGAGGCCGTCTGGGCGACCGGCTGTCGATATTTCGACACCGCGCCGCTCTATGGACTTGGACTTTCCGAGACTCGACTGAACGGGTTCCTGCGTCCGAAGCCGCGTGGCTCCTATTTGGTTTCCACCAAGGTCGGCCGGCTGCTCGATCTCTGTGAGCCGCAGAAACGTTCAGGACAGGGCGCTTTCTTTGAGACGCCCTCGCGACGTGAGCGCTTCGATTATTCTTATGACGGCGTGATGCGCTCGCTCGAATTCTCGCTCGAACGTCTTGGTCTCGACCACGTCGGATATCGTCTACGGCCACGACGTCGATGTCTACACCCACGGAAGCAAGGAAGCCGCTGACGCGCGGATCAAGGAATTCATGACCGGGGGCTACCGCGCTCTAGACCGACTACGCGCGTCCGGAGCGGTCAAAGCAATCGGGGCCGGGATTAATGAATGGCAGATCGCCGAGAGGCTGGCGCACGCCGGCGACTTCGACGTTTTCCTCCTGGCGGGTCGTTATACCCTTCTCGAACAGGAGGCGCTGACCAGTTTCTTGCCGCTGTGCGAGGAAAAGAAGATCGCCGTTGTGATCGGCGGCCCGTTCAATTCCGGCATACTGGCGACGGGCGTGAAGGCCGATACTCACTACAACTACCGGCCGGCGCCGGAGGAGGTGAAGGATCGGGTGCGCCGAATCCAACACATATGCAAGAGTTTCAAAGTCGGCTCCGCCGGGCGTCATTGGCGGCCGGCAACTGGCCGTCCGCGTCCAGCGCCAGCACAAACAGATCCAATAATGCCCGCAGCTGAAGAGGGGTAAAATAGAGACGTCAATGTCCATTCGACGAGCTTGCCGGGTTCGGGTTCGATTCAAGAACTGCCCGATGCGGTTATTTTTTTGCCCGGATCTTTAAGTCACTCACATTTAGCTTTCGCGACGGCTTTTTGGCGGACGGAGCCGCCGGGGAAGTGGCCGGCACCAGCGGTTTCTTCTGCTGAGCCAGCGACGGGGTGAACCCGTATTCACTCATGAAGCCTTCAATGGGCGCGCGGATTTCCACGCGCTGCCGCGCGTAAAGGGATCGGTGTAAGCCAGTTTCACCGCGCGCAACCCCAATTGCATCCGGTCATTCATCCGCCCGTACAATTCATCGCTGACAATGGGATTGCCGGACTGGGCCAGATGCACGCGAATCTGGTGCGTGCGCCCGGTCCGGGGATGCGCCTCCACCAGGGCGATCGTTTCTTTTTCTGCAACAACCGGAAACGCGTCTCGCTTTCCTTGCCCTCCTGGGTGTCCACGATCATGCGTCCGATCTGGCGCGGGTCGGGGGCCAGTGGCAGAGTGCAGGTCCATTCGGTTTGGCGCGGGATGCCCTCGACGATGGCCAGATAGTTTTTCTCCATCTGGCGGTCTTCAAACGACTCGCCGAATGCCTCCACCGCGCCCATGCTTTTTGCAAAGAGTTATCGCTAAGAATTCCCCAAAGCTTTTCTTCACCTTTCATCGACAAATCACCAGCCTTCGCTCAGCTGAGTGACAAGCCGGTTCGCCAATTCCTCCGCCGCCAACGGCAATGCCTGGCGCTCATCGGTGGTGACATCCCCAATGAGGGAGCTCGTCGTGCCGCCGCTCGTGGTGGTGCCGCCCGTGCCAACGAAAAAGCTGGTCGTGCCCACAACTTCGCCCGGTGGACCAAGTGGCTTGCCGTCCGGACCGACCAACTTGTATTTCACATGCATGGCGAGATTGAATTCGCTGGTCGCCAATACGTTGCCGGTAACTGACCGCGCGGGCGACCGGGTGATGCGGGATATTTCACCCTTGAGGGTCGCGTCTGCTTTTTCGCCGCTAACGATTCGATACGTGCCGTCCTGTTGGAACTGTTTGATTACCGTGTCAGTCACAAGCACTTCAATACGGGGATTCAACGTCTTGTTGGTAAAAGTCGGAATCGCAATTGAATGGACCTCGCGAAGATAGGTGGGCTTGGCTGGACCGATGTGATAACCGAGACAACCAGTCAGACCGAGGCAGGCTAGCGCGGCCGCCAATAACTTTTTCACGGCGTCGGCGAGGCCGTTGCTTCTGCCGAACCGGCATTATCCGGTTGGGAAGGCGTGGCGCTTTCTTGAGGCGTCCGGTCTGGAACGGCGTCTGGTGTACTCGAAGGCTCAGGCGCCGGGTTGTCCGCCGGTGCGGTTAAAGAGGATGAGGAACTTCCGGCGCCGGAGGACGAAGAAGACGAAGGCAACGGCGGAAGCGAGCTATCGACATCCGACGGCAATGTCGGGGCTGAATCAAGGTTTGGAGGAGGGTTCGCGCCGCTCGCAGGCGCCTTCGCCTTGGCTTGATCGTCAGCCTTCTTCTGTTCTGTTTCTTGCGCGGACTGCAGTACCTTGTCTCCGACCTTTTTTCGCAATTGTTCAATCCGCTTCTTCGCTTTCTCGCTCTCAGACGAACCAGGTTGCTGCCGGATTACCTCATTATAATAAATGACAGCGGCGCGATAGGCCTTCTGTTTGTCGTAATATTTCGCGACATCGAATGCGCGGCTGGTCGATCGATGTTCCAACTGTTGAAGATTGGCGCGCGCTTGCGGAGCTTTCTCGGTGTTCGGATAACGAAACAAATAGTCTTGAAACGCCGTCCGCGCGTTACTGGTGGCGGAGATGTCCTGGGTCCCGCCCTTTGCCGACGTCATCCAAATGTAACCAATCTGGTACTGAGCATCCGCCGCTACCGGATCGTTCGGAAACTTATCGATCACGGCCTGATACGCCTGGACCGCGGCGTCATTTGCACCTTGTTTCTCACGCGCCAATCCGATGTCGAACTGCGCCCGAGCGGTGTACTTTCCGTACGGCGCCGTCCGAATAACGCCGGCGAAAATGTCGACCGCTCGATCCATCGAGGTCGCCAGCGGAATGCCAAGAAGTTTTAGCTTTTTGCCGGCCAAATACATTTCCCCGATGCGAAACATTCCTTCGATCGCGTCATTGAAATGCGGACTCGTGGGATAGGTGACAATAAGGGTTTGAAACGTACCTGCGGCTTCCAAGTATTGGTGGGTCTGCTCGTAGAGAACGCGCGCCCTGAAAGCAGGCGGCGGGGGCGACCGCGTCATGCGGATACTTCCGGACGAGCGTCCTATACGCTTTAATCGCTCTGTTGACGTCCCCGTCTTTTTCCGCTTTCTGTCCGATTTGAAAAAGCTGGGCGGCATTACCATTCAATTCTTCTTCACCCGGCGGCACATACTTGGCCTTAGCGCCCGGCCGGAAAACCACCGCCGCGTTGGCGGTAAGACAAAAACCGAACGCAAGGGCGACCAATATTGGGAGAACTCGAAACTTCATCGGGATTGGCAGGGTAATTGACTTAAACTCTGCGTCAAGTTGGGCCCGGGAGCAATGGACCGCCCGATCTCGCACTACACCAATTCCAAGATCCACAACTTCCCGCAACTTCCGATTTGGCTTAGATTTCGTGCGGACTTGAAGCTGACCGATCAACAGAAAATTCGGATTGGAGCCGCGGCCTGGAGTTTCCAGGAATGGCGCGGTGGTTTTTATCCTGCTGAGCTGCCGGAATCGGAATGGCTTGAATTTTACGGCCGTTACCTGCCTGCGGTGGAGATCGACTCCACCTTTTACAGCATTGCCGGCGGAAAATGCCATCCGCCGCTGGGTCGAGGTAACGCCGTCTTCGTTTCGTTTCAGTTGTAAGCTGCCGCGCGAAATCACCCATGTTTGCCGACTGCAGGATTGCACCGCGGAGCTCAACGCGTTTTTGCGTGCAGTTGAGCCACTCGAATCCAAGCTGCAAGTCGTCCTGATTCAACTGCCGCCATCGTTCACTCCAAAAGATGGGCGACAAGCTCTCCGGAAGTTTCTCGTCCAACTTCCAAAGGATTTTCGGTTTGCGATTGAGTTTCGGAACCCGGGATGGCATCGACCGCAAATCATCCGGTTACTCGAGAATTACCGTGTCTGCTGGGTCTGGGCAGACACCAGTCCGTTGAACGAGCGCAATCTCGCGCCGTTCGAATTCCTGCCGCTAACCACTGACTTCATCTACCTGCGCTTGCTCGGCGATTACACGACCAAGTACGATGGCGCCGGCAAATTCATCCATCGCTACCACAAACTTCTTTGGAAACGCGAAGCCGCGCTGGAAAGTTGGGCCCTTAAAGTCGAGCGGCATCTCGGCGAGGTGCGAAATGTCTGGGCCTTCATCAGTAATCATTTCGAAGGGTTCGCGCCCGAAACCGCGCAGCGCCTGGCCCAAAGACTCGGCTATGAACTGCCGTTACCCTCCGAAACAGAAAAACTCGCCGCCGAACAAGACAAATCGCAACTCAATCTCTTCGCCGAAGACAGCAATGCCAGTCCGGCTCGGACCGATTGACGTCAATTCGGCCGCCGTGCGGCAATCTAAAAGCCGGGCCCATTATGAATGCACTAGCGGGAGCGTAATCACCACAGGCGGCTCGGTGAATCATGCTGCTGTGCGGCAATCCATAAGCGGGCACGTTCTGGATGAACTAGCGGGAGCGTAAACGCCTCTATCTAATCTGATCCGCGCCGAAGTATGGCTGCAATTTTTCCGGGATTCGCACGGAGCCGTCGGGTTGCTGAAAGTTCTCAATCAAAGCTGCGAACAATCGCGGCAACGCCAAACCCGAACCGTTGAGCGTGTGTGCGAATCTATTCTTCCCCTCGGCATCTTTGTAACGAAGATTCATCCGACGCGCCTGGTAATCCTCGAAGTTCGAGCAACTCGACACTTCGAGGTACGCATTTTGGCCGGGTGACCAAACTTCGATGTCGTAGGTTTTCGCAGAACCAAATCCGAGATCGCCGGTGCAAAGCTCGATCACCCGATAATGTAGTCCGAGCAGCTGCAAAACTTTTTCTGCGTTCGCGACCAGTGACTCGAGTTCCTCATACGACTTATCCGCAGCCGTGATTTTCACCATCTCGACCTTGTCGAACTGGTGAACGCGAATGATCCCGCGCGTTTCGCGTCCAGCCGATCCCGCTTCGCGCCGAAAACACGGCGTATAAGCCACGAATTTTCTCGGAAGATCAGCGATCGCCAGAATTTCTTCGCGATGAAGATTGGTGACCGGCACTTCGGCGGTTGGCGCGAGAAACAATTCTTCGCCCTCGATTTTGTACATGTCGCTCTCGAACTTCGGAAGCTGGCTGGTACCGATCATGCAATCGCGTCGCACTAAAAAAGGCGGACTAACTTCCGTGAAACCGTGGTCGCGGGTGTGAAGATCGATCATGAAATTGATCAGCGCCCGCTCCAGCCGCGCGCCCGCTCCAGTGAAACAGATGAATCCGCTCCCGCTTAGTTTCGTCGCCCGTTCGAGGTCGAGAATTTTCAATTTCTCGCCGAGCGCGACGTGATCGAGAACTTTGCCGGCGAGGTCCGGTTTCTTCCCCCACTCGCGCACGACTTTGTTTGCGCTCGCGTCCTTGCCAACCGGCACGCTGGCGTGCGGAACATTCGGAATTTCGAGAAGTAGATTTCGCTGGCTCGGCTTCGAACGCATCGCTCGTTGATTAAGATCTGCAATTTGCTCGCCGATTTTCCGCACATTCATTTCAAGATCGTCGTCGCTTCTCGCTGCGATCTTTTTCGCGCCGATCTCTTTGCTCAAGTCGATTTCGTTCGGCCTGCAAATGCTGCAATTCGGTCTCCGCTTTTCGACGTGTCGGCATCCAATTTCAACAGCTCGTCGATTTTCGCCGCGTCGTCGCCACCGCGAGTGGCAGAGCCGTTCGCGAACGAAGTCCGGTTTTTCGCGGATCAGTCGAATGTCGAGCATGGGCCAGATTATCAACGAAGTTAAAACCGTTACAAATGTTACAACGCTAAAAGGGCATCTTTGTAATCCCTGACTTCGTCATATATTGGGCGCATGGAGCAGCTTAATCTCCTGGCTGTTGCACTCGGCCTGGCTGCGCTCGCCGGAATCAATTTGTACCTCACCGTCTTCGCGACCGGTCTGGCCATTCATTTTCACTGGATCACTCTGTCCCCTCAGTACCAGTCGCTCGAAATCCTGGGCAATCCCTGGATCATTACCGTGGCCGGTATTCTCTATGGCCTCGAATTTTTTGCGGACAAAATCCCATGGGTCGATTCGATCTGGGACGCCGTTCATACAGTCATTCGACCGATCGGCGGAGCGTTTCTTGCCATCCAGGTCCTTGGCCATCCAGATCCCGCGTTCGGGGTCATCATCGGCCTGCTCGCTGGCGCCACCAGTTTGGCCAGTCACACCGCAAAAGCTGCAACGCGACTCACCGCCAATGCATCGCCTGAACCATTCTCCAATATCGCGCTTAGCATGGGCGAAGATGTCGCAGTCGTTGGCGGTCTGGCGCTGATTTATCACAACCCGATCGTTGCGTTGTCGATCTTCGTGGTCGCGATGGCCGCGTTCCTTTATTTCGCGCCAAAGATCCTGCGCTCAATGAAGGCGAAAATCTGGCTGGCTTGGAAGAAGCTGAACGTACCCGCATACTTTGGCGCGCCGGCGAAATTGCCAATCGTTGTGCCGGGCGACCTTGCGGAAGTTTTCAGCAAACAGAACGTTTTGGGTGAAACGACCGCCTGGGCAGTTCCATGCATCAGTGGCCGCGCTGGAAAGATTCCGGCAAATCTCTTTGGTGCGCTCGCCGCCATGAACGAAGAACCGCGCAAACTTCTTTTCGTCGCGCGCAAAGGCCGGCGCCCATTTGTCCGAGCAATCGACCTTGATGGAATGTCCGTGGCTCGCGAGCCAAAATTTCTTTCCGAAAATCTCATCATCGCGCCGACCTCCGGCAAAGGCGCCCGATATCTTTTTCTGTTTCCGCGATCGAGCGCAGACGAAGTCGAGCAAATCGTCGAAGATCTGCGACACCGAACGGGCCGGCGAGGCCCTGAGGGCGTTGAGTCACGTTTGGAACCCCAAGCCGCGGCCTCGTCCTAGCCGGCCTGCTTTATATTAGCGGGTAATCCCCGCCTGAAGAACTTTGGAATTGGCAACCGCTATGGTTGCCCTACAACTGGAGGCGTTCCCCCATGACGAACTCCCTGGACGGCGCTCGCTACGCCGAATTGCGTCTCGCCGCACGCGTCCATGACCGTTCGCTTCTTCTGCCGCTGCGAACACCGAACGAATTGGAACTCCAAGCGCGCTGGTTCGCCGGTGAGTTCGGAAAGAATTTTGTCAGCACTGGTGGCGACAAGATCGACATCGTCCAGTTTGGCATTTGGAATCGCGAAGCCGGGCCCGATTTCAAGGACGCGGCCGTTCGCGTGAACGGCGGCGAACCGCGGCGCGGTTGCATTGAAATCGATTTGGTCGATCGAAGCTGGGAAACCCACGGGCACTCCACAAATCCCGCGTTCGATCAAACCGTGCTCCACGTCTTCGTCGAGCGGAGTGATCGTGAGTTTTTCACCCGCACCAACGCCAATCGCAATGTGCCGCAGGTTCGGATTGATCCGGCGATTTTACCCGAAGTATTCAGCGCCAACATTCCGCTCGCGCGACCAGGGCGTTGCCACGCGCCATTGGAAAACTTGCCGGAAGAACGCATTCGCAGCGTGCTCGCCGCCGCCGCTCAATTCCGTTTGCAGAAGAAGGCTGCCCGCATGCGCGCAAAGATCGAAAACTTTCAGTCCGGCTCGGACCGCGGGCGAGACAACGCGTTATTTCAGGAAATTGCAGCGGCGCTCGGCTACAAGGAAAACAAGTTGCCATTTACTCTGATCGCTCAACGCTTCTCATTGAAGTCGTTGCGCGAAAACCCTGACGAAATCGAATCGATTCTTTTCGGGCTCGGCGGATTTTTGGAAGCGCCAGACCTGGCGGTTTATCAAAAATCGACCCGGAATTACGTCCGCCAACTTTGGGACCGCTGGTGGCCGCGCCGCGACGAGATGCAACGATTGATCCTACCGGCCAAGGTTTGGAAACTCAGCTCAACCCGCCCTACGAATCATCCGCAGCGCCGTCTCGCCGCATTGTCGATCCTCGCGCACGAATGGCCGGCGTTTCGCCGGTCGTTAGGCCAACGCAGCCGCCAGCGTTGTTCGCAAGTTCTGCGAGAGGCTCGATCACCCCTTCTGGAAATTTCGTTACACGCTGACCGCGGAGCCCACGCCTGATCCGATGGCGCTCATTGGCGAATCCCGCATCGCTGAAATTTTGGCGAACGTGATTTTTCCATTTTGGTGGGCTGAAGATGCCGGCCACGCGGTAACTGGGCGAAGGCGAGTCGATGTTTGGACCGATTACGCGAGTTTGCGCGCGCGCTTGACTAACCGCCGGCTCGAAACGGCTGCCTCGCGCTTGTTTGGCGGCGATCCGCGACGGCGCGAATTCACCAAAACGGTCGCGCACCAACAGGCGCTTCTGCAGATCTACGAAGACTTTTGTCTGCAGGACAACTCGGATTGCGCGCATTGCCCGTTCCCCGAACAAATGGCGAAGTGGCGGTAACCACGAATGCGCACGAATAGACACGAATCTCCTTTCAGCTCATCGAGTCTGCACGAGCAAGCCTTCACCTTGCTCGAACTTCTTGTCGTGATTGCTGTGATCGCAGTTTTGGCGGGGCTTTTGTTTCCGGCCGCGCAATCCGTTCTCGAGCGCGCAAAAAAAGTGCAGGCAAAGAATGATCTCATCCAACTGGTGACCGCGGTGAACGCATTTTATACCGAGTACGGACGATATCCGACGTCGCAAACGAGTGATGCATCAGCGATTTACGGTCCCGGACATTTGAAAAACGACGCCGTAATAAACGAACTTCGCGCCAAGAATGCGGTGTTAAATACGCGACAGATCATTTTCTTTTCACCACCGGAGGACACCAGCCAACTAAGTCCGAAGGGAAAAATCGGAAGCGATGGACAATTTTGCGACCCGTGGGGATCTGCGTATTCGATCGCCATCGATGCCGACTACGACAATCAGGTTACGAATCCATACACGGCCGATACCGGTGCCGGGCCGGCAGCAATTAGGCAGGGGGTCGTGACCTGGTCGATCGGCAAAGATAAAATGCAAGGCACGAGCTTCAATACATCCGATGACGTGATCTCCTGGCAGTGACTTCGTTTCGCCACTTGCAAATCAAACATCAAACATCGAACATCGAACGTTCCTTCGCGGGTGTAATTCAATGGTAGAATGGCAGCTTCCCAAGCTGCACACGAGGGTTCGATTCCCTTCACCCGCTAAGTTTACATCATCAAGTCGCCGCCGTTGATGTCGAGGGACGCGCCGGTGATGTAACCAGCGGCCTCGGAGGCGGCGAAGCAAATCAAATCGGCGACTTCGAGCGCGGTGCCGAGGCGCGGCACGGGATAGCTCGCGGCGAGGCGTTCGAGCGACTCATCCGAGGCGTGTTCGCGCGTCAGCTCGGTATCGATCATGCCGGGGCAAACGGCGTTCACGGTAACGCCGAACTTCCCGAGCTCCTTCGCGGCTGCGCGCGTTAGTCCGAGGAGTCCGGCCTTCGATGCCGTGTAGTGTGCACCGCCGAGCGTGCTCACCATTCGGCCGCCCGAGGACGAGATATTAATTATTCGGCCGTAGTGCTGAGCGCGCATTGCCGGAAGAACCGTTTTCGTCATCAAGAATGGCGCGGTCAGGTTGACCTCGATTGCTTTGCGCCATTCCTCGGCATTGAGATCGGAAAAGCGTGTCGACAACGGAAGCGCTGCGTTGTTGACGAGGATGTCGATTCGTCCAAAGCGTTCGAGCGTGCGTTTCGCAATTTCGTCGGGCACGCCGTCCTCCGCGATGTCGCCCGGCACAGCGAAGGCGCGCTCACCGATTTTCTTCGCGATCGCCTCGGCGCGCTCACGGTCGCGCACATTCACCGCGACCGAGGCGCCACGCTCATGCAGGCGCGCTGCCGCGGCCTGACCGAGGCCGCGGAATGCACCCGTGACAATGGCGACGCGTCCCGCAAAATCAGCGTTTTCCATCGGAGACTAAGGTTTTCCGCCGAAGAATTTCTTGAACGACTGAAAAAGTTTGTTGGGAAGATCCGCGGCCTTTTTGTCGAAGGGATTCAGCTTCTGCGCAAATTGCATCTGGTCGCCGCCGTGAATTTCACACGGGTTTCTTGGCACCTTGTCGGACGGAAGATCGATTTCGTAGGCGGTGCCGGCCGCTTCGCAACCGGTGGTCGCGAGATGATTTGAGAGCGAACACACCAGCGCATGCTCGATCGGCATCGATGGTTGCAAGTCCTCCGGCGGATAAACGCCGCGGCCTTGTTCATGACCTGCACCCAAACCGGCAGCGCCAGCGCCGCGCCGTAACCGTGCGGAATGATCGTGACCGGTTGATCGAACCCGACCCACACACCGCAGGTCACGGTTGATGTGTAACCGACAAACCAGGCGTCTTTGTAATCGTTGGTCGTCCCGGTCTTGCCCGCGGCAGGCAATTTGAAACCTAACGAGCGCGCGGCGGCCGCTGTCCCGCGAGTCAGAACGTCTTCCATCAGTTGCGATGTCATCCAGGCGGCGCTCGGATCCAGCGCCGGCGCGGCGATGTGCGAAGCGCGATAAATCGGCTGATGCTCGGCGTCGTCGATGCGCTCGATGATGTAGGATTGTTTGCGAACACCGCCGTTCGGAAAAACGGTGTAGGCGGCAGTCAGATCTTTCAGGTTCGTTTCAAACGAACCAATGTAAATCGCCGGACCGTGCGGAACGTTGTCGCTCAAATTTAATGTGGTCGCGATTTTTTGCACGGCGTCGAGTCCGGCGAATTGCCCGACGCGCACACTCATGGTGTTGCGCGAATGAATCAGACCGTAGGAGCAGGGCTGGATTCCGCCGTAGGTGCCGTCGGAATTTGCCGGCGACCAAGTTCCAGCGCCGTCGATCTCGCCAGGTTGAATCGGACTGTCACTAATCGATGCGCCCGGAAGCAATCCTTCTGTAAACGCGACGGTGTAAACGAACGGCTTGAACGCGGAACCGACCTGACGATTTGCCGGTGGCAAGCGCGCGATTGAATTTGCTTTGCGAATAATCGCGGCCACCAACCAGCGCGCGAATGCCGCCGCTGGCGTTGTCGATCGCAACGACCGCGCCCTCCAAATACGGCATCGACGAATCCTCGCCGTTTTCCGGCGGATGATAATTCGCTTTGAGCGGATGATTAAAATTCGCTCTGGTGCTCAATCTTGGTCAGCTGCGTTTCGAGCGCTTGTTGCGCGGCGTTCTGCACTTTCGGATCAAGCGTCGTGTAAATAAATAAACCGCCGTTGTCGATCTGGTCCTGGGTCAGAATCAGGTTCAAATCGCGCTGGACCGCGTCCATCGCATAATTTTCCTGGATCTGAAGCATCCGCTTCGGATGCGCGTTGACCTTCGCTAGCTTTGGCCTGGTCCGCTTCCGCCGCGCGGAATTTTTTTCAATTCGACCATTCGATCAAGCACGGCGTTGCGCTCAATCGCCGCGCCTTCGGGATTTTTTAACGGCGAAAATCGATTCGGACTTCGAATCAATCCCGCGAGCAGCGCAGCCTCAGGCAAATTCAAGCTTCGACGCGTTCTTTCCAAAGTAGGCCTGCGAGGCAGTTTCGACGCCGTAACAGCCGGCGCCGAAATAAATCCGGTTCACGTAGAGCTCGAGGATCTGCTTTTTCGGTAAACTCGTGCTCGATTCGAAACGCGACCATCGCTTCGAGAAGCTTGCGACTGAGGTTGCGGCCGCCGAGCGGAAGACTGTTGCGCGCGAGCTGTTGCGTAATGCTGCTCGCACCTTCCTTGGCCGAGCGCGCTCAAAATATCGCGGACCAGACGCGCGCAAAATTCCGTGCCAATCGACGCCCGGATGCTGATAAAATCGCGTGTCCTCGCGCGCCAGCAGCGCGTCGATGAAAAGCGGCGATACTTCATCGAGCGAAACGCGTAACCGGTTCGAGCCGGCCAGCCGGCTGTAGATTTTTCCATCGACATCGAAAACGGTGTTTCGCTCCGGCATGGCGCCGACCTTTTTCATGTCGAAGCTTGCGGCCCACGCGCCATAAAACATGAGCAGCGCCAGACCGCCGCCGACGATCAAGCATCAGCAACGAGATCTTCCAACCGTAACGGAAAAGTTTACTGCGTTTTTTTCCGCGCGACTTGAACCGGGCCAGAAATTTCATGGAGCAGGAGCGGAAACTTAATCAAAGATCGACAATTGGTAGAGGCTGTTGATTCGCTTTCTCCGAAAGCTCACCGCTTCGGCTGTCGTCCATGTCGTCGCCGCCCGGCAACTCCATTCACCAAACCGCCATGGCAAATCCGACCCGGACTGGCACGTCAATCGCCGCTACCTCACCCCAACAAATCGCCGTAGCGTTTCGTGGCCAGCTCCAGACAGCGTGCCAAGAATTTCCGAAGACGTTTCCAGGCGCATGGCTTCGTTCAACTAGTTGGCGGCATTCAGGCATGGCCAAGATTTCTGACCGCCATTTTCACGCGCGGCACCGATCTGGCGCCGACGCTCAATTCGTCCATGCCAAGTCCGAGCAAGAGCGGGATTAGGGCAACGTCGCAAGCCATTTCGCCACAAACGCCAACCCAGATCTTGTTCGCATGTGCCGCGTCGGCGATCATTTTCAATAAACGCAGGACTGCCGGATGAGTCGGCTCGTAAAGATGAGCGATGCGCTCGTTCACGCGATCGACCGCGATGACGTATTGGATCAAGTCGTTGGTCCCGATGCTGAAAAAGTCGACTTCGCGCGCGAGCAGATCGGCCGAAATCGCCGCGCTCGGGACTTCGATCATAATGCCGACTTCCATGTTCGCGCCCGCTCCATTTCCGATTTCCTGGCGACATTCTTCAAGAATTCGTCGCGCGCTGCGCAATTCTTCGAGGCCGGAAATCATCGGAAACATGATCTTCACGTTGCCAACGGCGCTCGCCCGAATCATCGCGCGCAACTGTGTTTTGAAGATGTCGACATTTTCGAGACAAAAACGAATGGCACGCCAGCCGAGAAACGGATTCAGTTCGTCGCCGACATTCGACCGTCTCCGGTCGCGAGTTTGTCGCCGCCGAGATCGAAAGTACGAATGATGAGCGGATTCGGATGCACTTGTTCCGCGACTTTTCGATAGATCTCGTATTGTTCGTCTTCGCCGGGCAGCGTGTCGCGATTAATGTAAAGAAATTCGGTCCGGTAAAGCCCAATTCCTTCGGCGCCGTTTTCGCTGACGACTTCAACGTCGGTCGGCAATTCAATATTCGCCGAAAGCACAATATGCCGGCCATCAGCGTGGTCGAAGTCGTTTCGCGAAGTTGCCGCAATGCTGTTGCGACCTGGCCTTTTTTGATCTCGAACTTCGCCGTAATAGGAAAGTGTTTCCGCCGTTGGATCGACAATCAGCAAGCCGGTGTAACCATCGAGCAAGACATGCTGACCGGTTTCGAGCTTTTCGGTTACATCGTGCAAACCGACAACCGCCGGAATGTTGAGCGAGCGCGCGATGATCGCAGTGTGCGAAGTGCGACTGCCGAGGTCAGTCGCCATTCCGAGCACGTGTTGTCGATTCATGCTCGCGGTGTCGGACGGCGTCAGGTTGTGCGCGATCAAAATGTGCGGCTCGGCATGCGCCCAAGAACGGTTTCGGCGACTTGCCTTGAAGATTTCGAATGATCCGTCGCGTCACGTCCTGAATGTCCAGGGCGCGTTCGCGCAGATACGGATCGTCGATTTTGACTCAGGGTCTCGGCGTAATTGCTCGCGACTTCCTGAAAAACCCATTCGACGTTGCAATGATCGATCTCGAGCCGGCGCAAGACTTCGTCGATCAATGTCCGGTCTTCGACCACGAGCAGGTGCGCATCGAAAGATCGCTGCGTCTTTGGCGCCGATCGCTTCGGCGATCTTCTGCTGCATCTCGAGGATCTGCACCCGCGTTTGCATCAGCGCGGTCTCGAAGCGCGCGATCTCATTTCCGATTTGCGCCAGGCTCAATGTGATACCGCGACAACGTCGTCGAGATCGTCGCGCACGACGTGAACAACGCCGCGAGCGAGCCCGGGTGAGACGCCTACTCCACGAAATCGGATTTCTTTGTTATCGCCGCTCATCCGCGTGCGATTCTATCGGGGAATCAATCTTCGTGAAAGCGCGCATTGATTAATTCCTCCAATTCGGCCAGCGCCTTGGCGGCGTCCGGCCCTTCGCAGCGGATACGAAGCTTCGATCCCTGACCGGCCGCGAGCATCATCAATCCCATGATGCTCTTGCCGTTGACTTCTTCGCCTTCCTTTGCCACCCAGATTTCAGCGCGATACCGACTGGCAATGCGAACGAACATTGCCGCCGGGCGCGCGTGCAGGCCGAGCCGGTTGACGACCGGCACATCTTTTTCGACTTTCTCGATTGGCGAGGAATCGCTCGCTCGACGACTAAGCAGGCCCATTTGTCGATCTTGGCTCCATTAGATTGAGCAGTTTGGTATTAAAATCCACAGCGCTGTTTTGACCGAGTCCTTTCAGCTTTTGATCCATCGCCGCAACTTCGATCAACCGCGCGATATCGCGGCCCGGCCGCACCGGAATGGTCACGTGCGGCACTTTCAAGCCGAGAATTTCGTACATTTCGCGCTCCATACCGACGCGTTCGATCTCTTCCACGCTGTCCCAATCTTTCAACGTGACCACCAGATCGAGCCGCTTCTCGAGTGCGAATGGCGCCGATGCCGAAGACCGCGGCAACATTGATAATGCCGATTCCGCGCACTTCCATGTGATTGCGGGTGAGCTCCGGAGCGGTTGCCATCAATTCACGACCCTCGATCGACGTCATTCGCGTCACATCGTCGGACACAAGACTGTAGCCACGCTCGATCAAACCAAGCGCGCGTTTCGCTTTTGCCGATCCCGCTTGCGCCGCGAATCAAAACGCCGATGCCGAGAATGTCGACCATGCTGCCGAATTCCGTCGCGGTTGGCGAAAAATCCATTTCCAGCGCGATCGTCGCGGCATTGATGAATTTCATCGTGATCATCGGCGTACGAAAGACGGCGATCTTTTCTTCCGCTGCGACTTCGAGCAGCGCCGGATCGAGATGGAACCCGCGCGAGATAACGACGCACGGAATTTTTTGTGCGCACAAGGCGCGAAAGCGTTTCATCGCGAAGTTTCGGCGACAAACTCTTGAGATAGGAATGCTCCGCCGCACCGAAAACCTGGACGCGTTTCTCAGCGAAATAAGTATAGAATCCGGAGAGCGCGAGTCCCGGACGATTGATGGTCGGCTCGCGGATTTTTCGATGAAACCCGACGCGTGGGCCTTCCAACTTCATTTGCAGCTTCTCGGAGTGCGAATTGTAAAAACTTTCCACCGTGACCACAGGCACGCTTTCTCGTCGATTGCGAGTTGACTTATTATTTGTAGCCGCTGCCGCTTCGCTCATTAACGGCCTAACTTCTAGCGCGGAAGCCGAGCTAATGCCAATCTTGCGTTCCAAGCGGCGACCATGACCATCCAGACCGAAAATATCATTCTCGCGGTAAACCTGCCGCGTTATTTGCGAGCATTGGTTCGCAGCGAACGGGAATTCGAAGACACCGCTGGCCTGCGCGTTGCAGAAGGAATTCGCGAACAATTAGCAAGCGCTTCGGTTGATTTCCTGGCGCGTCTGGAAACTGCGAAGCAATCCGATCCGTGGCAATTCGGTTTCGCCGTTATCCACAAGATGGACAATGTGCTGATTGGCATCTGCGGCTTTGCCGGGCCGCCCGACTCAAATGGGATCGCCGAGATCGCCTATGGCATCGCGCCGGCTTACCAGGGACGTGGTTACGCCACCGAAGCAGCGAAGGCATTAATCGATTTCGCGAAGAGTGATGACCGAGTTACGACCATTCGCGCTCACACCCTTCCCGAAAAAAATGCGTCTACTCGCGTTTTGGAAAAGTGCGGACTCAAAAGGATCGGCGACACCGTCGATCCGGAAAACAATCTGCCAGTCTGGCGCTGGGAGAAATCGGCGCAAGGACAGTCGCCTTAAAATCCGAGATTCGAGATCCGAAACAATTTCGAAGACCCAAATAGGGAGAAAGCATCACTGTTTTGAATTTTGGATTATTCGGCGGTTGTTGCGTCATTCGACATTCGAATTTGGTCATTTCCGCTCGCCACGAAGTGGCGATGTGCGTCACATCCTGAACCGTTCGCCGAGATAAAGCTGGCGGCTGATCGGATCGTTGATGAGGAAATCTTTCGTGCCTTCGCTCTCGACCCGGCCTTCGAAAATCAGATACGCGCGATCAACGATCGACAATGTTTCGCGGACGTTGTGGTCGGTGATGATAATGGCCAGGCCGAGCTTGCGCAGATTCACAATGATTTGCTGCACATCGTAGACTGCGATTGGATCGACGCCACTAAACGGCTCGTCGAGCATCAGCAGTTTCGGCTTGGTCACGAGCGAGCGAGCGATCGTCAGTCGCCGTTTCTCGCCGCCACTCAATGTCAGCGCCTGATTCTTCGCGATCCGCTCGATCCCGAACTGATGAAGCAATTGTTCGCAGCGATTTTTTCGCTCTGTCTTGCTAATCGGCAACGTTTCCAGAATCGCCAGAATGTTTTGTTCGACCGTCATCTTGCGAAAGATCGATTCCTCCTGCGGCAGATAACCCATGCCGAGTCGCGCGCGTTTGAACATCGGGTAGTTGGTCACATCGGTGCCGGAGAAGATTACGCGGCCGCTGTTTGGCCTAACGAGGCCGACGATCATGTAAAAGCTGGTTGTCTTGCCGGCGCCATTTGGACCGAGCAATCCGACGATCTCGCCAGCACGCGCGTTGATGTTGACTCCATTAACCACCGCGCGGCCGCCGTAGATTTTTACGAGCTGATCGGTGGCCAGCACGTTGTCGGCTTTTGGAGCCGGTGGCTTGGCGACCTGTTGACCCGGTTGAGCTGGAGACTGGCTAATCATGGCGTTTTCGATGGCTCCGGCGACGACGCAGGCTTCGATTCGTTTTTCTTCTCCTCTTTTTTGTCGCCTTTCTTGTCCTCTTTCTTTTCGCCCTTTTTGGTCGTCAGTCTTCGGCTCCTGCCTGATTTCAGTCCGACTTGGACCGTGTGTCGTCAATTGTCCCTTTTGATTAACAACCATCACGGTATCCGGACTCGTGGCAATGTGCGTGTTAACGCCTTCCTGCACTCGCGGCGTTCCGCGCAACTCAACATCACCAGTCGTCGCAATATAAGTGGCCTGATCGGCGCGACCAACTGCGCGCGTCGGCGGACCTCCGTTCGGATCAGGCGCGATCTCGCACCACAGCAACATTTCCCTCGGCTACGGCTTTCTCCAGTCCCTGATTTTCGCCTTTGGTGACGTAAACGGTCAATTTGTCGGATTGCAAAGTGAATCGCGGATCGGCCACTTTCACGTGACCGCTGAAGATGCCGATGTTCTTGTTCGAATCAAAGAACGCATCGTCGGCGTAAATCTCCGTCGTGATTGGCTCATTGGATTGCGAGTTAGCTGGGCCCAGCAGTGAAGCGCTCTTGTCGGGCGATGCTGCTTTTTCCTTTTTCTCCTTCTTTGCCGCGGGCGACGGGGAGGGTGAATTCGTCTGCCCTTCCAGACAAAAAGGCAACGCCCAAAGCATGATTGAGAAAAGAACAACCGACCTGCTCACTCGTTTTGATTTTGATTGTTCAACAATTTCGACTGGCTCGTGATGACCATTTTCACATTGCCGACTAGTTTGCCGGTCCGCGTGTTGGTGTCGAACTCGACCGAATCGCCGGCAATATTAAAATCGGCGCGCTTGATCGTTGTTCGTTCCTTCGAGCTCAGGATGCGCGTCTTCAAATTCAGGATCGCTTCGCTCAAGTCGATTGTGAGATCGGGCTTATTCTCCGGGGTGTAGGTTGTGATCTTCAATGTGTGAAAGCCAACGTGCACTTCGTCAAGGCGGGTCGCGCTCTCGGCTTCAAATCGGCCGCGCAAATGCCCTTCGAGATCGAAGTCAGGTAGGATAAGGCCCTTGGCTTCGTGTCCGATGGGCAGTGGAATGTTGGTCAGGTTTTGCTCACCCGGCAGTTGGTGTGGGGGTTGCGGAGACGTTCGTCGATTTTTTCGATTTCGGCTTGGCAGCGAGCGCCGAGTCATTAATCAACGACAACAGGAGTATCGACAAGAGACAAACGACGAAGCCCCAGTTTCCGGAGCGACCGTCACGAAACGGCAGCATGAATAGCTTTTAACATGCGCAGGTGCTTCGGCAAATTCTTTAGCGGAATCTTGATTGGCCGCATCCGACAGCGCGCGCGGCGGATTTTCGTGGACCTCCATGAAAATTCCGTCGCAACCGGCGGCCACAGCAGCGCGCGCGAGGACCGGGGCAAGCGCACCATCTCCCGAAGTTTTGTCACCTCCACCGCCCGGACGCTGCACCGAATGGGTCGCGTCGAAGATGACGCGATAACCCGCTTCGCGAATCCAGTAAAGCGAGCGCATGTCCGCGACCAGATTGTTGTAACCGAAAGTCGTGCCGCGTTCCGTGAAACAGAATTTGTCATTGCCGAACGCGATCATTTTCTCGGCAATGTTTTTCACGTCCCAGGGTGCGAGGAATTGCCCCTTCTTGACGTTCACCGCGCGGCCGGTTTGCGCCGCCGCCTTCAGCAGATCGGTTTGGCGGCAAAGAAACGCCGGGATTTGCAGGAGATCGATCATCTGACCGGCGAGCTTCGCTTCGTCCGGTGAATGCACATCGGTCGTCACTGGAATTTTCAGTTCCTGGCCAATTGCCGCAAGCATTTCGCAACCTTCACGCGGTCCGATTCCGCGAAACGACTTTACCGACGTCCGGTTCGCTTTGTCGTACGAAGCCTTGAAAATAAAATCGACGTCTTCCGCGCGGCAAATCTTCGCGATCTGCTCGCGCCATTCGCCAGACAAACTTCTCCGATTCAATCACGCACGGTCCGAGAATGAATACCGGACGTTTTCCGCCAATGGCCAGTTTGCCGACACGTAAAGTCTTTGCCGCCATATCTCTAAGGAAAGCAGGAACGCAGGAATTTTAAAGAGTTCCTTCCGGTCCGCCATTCGGACCGATTTGTCAGGTAATCAGCTTTCATGCGTTCCTTGAAGATTTTCCTCTTGCGAGATCGACAATCGCAAATGGTGCATAGAGCAGGGTGAAGAAAACAAACGCCAGGACATGAAACTCCAGAAGGTAAAGCGGGCGCGAGTCGGACAGAAAACTCAGAAGCGAAGCGGCTTCCGGTTTGTGAAGAAGAAAACCATAGTTTTCGCCGGTGAGTAAATCGATCGTGAAGGCGATCACGAAATAGACTTCCGTCCACACAAAGGTGCGTAGAATTCCAATCGGACGCGGGCGAAATCCGTAGATCAGCATTAGAAAAACAATGCCGATGATAATGCCGGAATGTGCGACGAAGAAACTAATGAAGCGCAGATCGGGAAATCCGAATCGCAAATTTGGCGTGATGATCGCCTGGAGCGTGCCGCCGATTCCCCAGAAGTAGGCGACTTCGAGCCAGCGCCGGCTTCCCGTCCACAGCGCGACGATGATCACGACCATCGCCCAATCGCAAAGTTGCATCGGTAGCATCTTTGTCCACGCCGCCACTCCGAATTGCCGGGCCACGATCAAGTAGGCGACGTAATTTATTAGGAGCAACGCCGAGATGGCGAAACAGATGGAGCGTTCGAGGAAGCGCGACTTCGTTCTATGCACCATCAGCGCGAGCACCAACGGGAGGACGATGGTCAAAAAAATCACGACGAGAGTGCGACGCACTCCAAGGATGGAACTCAGGCGCGGAATTCATCGCAAGATCGAGAACGAATCAGCGAACGAGCCACAGATTGCACGGAATGACGTCGGCAATCCAGGCAAGATGATTCGGTAACCTCTCCTTCGAGTCCGCGTCCTTGTGCACGGGCACAACCAACAAATCGGCCTCTACCGATTTCACGAAATCTGACGCCGCGAAACCGGTGTTTCCGCGAATGCAGCGCGCGTCAATCGGCACCTCTGTTTCTCCGGCATCGAGAACGAACTTCTCGAGGGCCGCATCTTCCTCCTCAAACGTACGCGGCCGCGGGGTGCCGTCACCGTTCTCGACGAAGGTGGCCGCGCGAACTTCGTCGAACGTGGTATAAACGCGGATCGCATAGAGGTATTCGGTCGATTCCGCTGTCGCGAGCTTAAGGGTTTCCTTAAATGCGCGCTGGGCATGGTCGGAATAGTTAACAACAAACACAATCCGCCGCAGCGGCTTCGGCTGCACGTCGGGATTGGTAAAAAGCAATACCGAACAAGGTGCTTCGCGCAAAAGTCGCCGGGCAACGTTTCCAAGGAACGGATGCAAGACGGCTTCCTTCTCCAACGCGCCAGCGACGATAAGATCGACATCGTTGTCGGCGATCACTTGCAAGATTCCATCGGCCGGATCACCCTGGCCATAATGAATCGGCGAATTGTCCGGCAATTCGAGTCGGTCAAAGATGTCTCGAAACTTCATTGTCGTTTCTTCGCTACATTCGCCCACATAGATGAAACTCAAGCCAGATCCAAAACGGTCTCCAATTCGTTTCGCTTCCGACAGCACTTGCTCGAACCGCGGCGAAAAAGTGCTCGCGACAGCGATCTTTTTGTAAGTGGACGGATTCATCATTGAGCCGGACAACAATCTTCCGTCCTCCGATACAATTCGGCAAATGATGCCTTCATGTTCGCCACGGGGAATGCATCCGCCTGGCGGATTTGATGTTTCAGCTTTGATGATTCAATTTCGGCACCAATGAAACGCGCAATTTATCCCGGCAGCTTCGATCCGGTCACCAACGGTCATCTCGATGTCATCGAGCGCGCCCGAAAACTTTTTGACGAAGTGATCGTCGCGGTTGCGCACAACGACGAGAAGCAGCCGCTCTTCACGCTGGAGGAGCGGCTCGATCTGCTTCAGCAAACCGTGGGCAAGATCGACAACGTCCGGATCGCGCCAGTTCGACGGATTACTGGTCGAATTTGCGCGTACGCAAAAAGCGAATGCGGTGATTCGCGGCCTGCGCGCGGTTTCCGATTTCGAATTCGAATTTCAGATGGCGCTGATGAATCGAAAACTGGAAGCAGCGTGGAAACGATTTTTTTGATGCCGAAGGAGGAATACACTTATTTGAGCTCGCGGATCGTAAAGGAAATCGCGCGACTGGGCGGCGACGTTTCCAAGTTTGTCACCGGCGTCGGTGGCAACCGCGCTGGACAAGAAATTGAAGCGATGAACTCCGAAGGGATTCGCAAGTGAAGATTCATTTGAAACAGATTCCGCCCGAGGGACTGCACCTCGAAGGCGAAGAGGATTGCCTGATTCCGGAGCTGGAGTCCGAAGGCGTTCGCTGCGCCGGGCCGCTGCGCTACAGCATCGACGTCGGCGTCGCCGAAGGCGCGCTTTGGGCAAACGGCTCGCTCAAGCAGCCGGTCGAACTGCGTTGCGTCGCTTGTCTGGAAAAATTCGTCCACGACATCAAAGTGCCCGCATTTCGCCCTGCATACTGAATTGCACGGACCCGAAGACGGTCGATCTTACGCCGTTCATGCGCGAAGACATTCTGCTTAAATCTGCCGGCGCATCCGCATTGCGATCGCGAAGGCGGTCGCGTCTGCAAAGCAGCCAGAACCGGCGAGGCCGATGTGACAAAGAACAGCGCGCGGCCAAGCGCGAACACGACTGGAGCGAGCTGGATAAGCTGAAGTTGAGACGTTGAGCAGGTGACCGGTTAAACGAGCTGACTGGCGTACGGCTCAACCTTTGCGTTGTGTTTTCCTGATTTCCTGCTTTCCTAGATTCGCTCTTATGGGAGTTCCAAAACGTAAAACTTCAAAGATGCGGCTGCGCACGCGCAAAGCGGCAAATCGCTGGCATCGCGCCGCAGCTCAACAAATGCCCGCAATGCGGCAGCACGGTTGCAGTCGCACACCGTCTGCCCTTCCTGCGGGTATTATAAAGGCCGCCAGGTCTTGACGGTCGAAGGCAAGGGTTAGCCATGGTGACGTTCGATCGAGCGCGCCTGACGCCTCAACGATTTTCATTTTGCAATGCGCGGCTGAAATTCGCAAAGTTTGCGCCTCGATGAAGATCGCCTTGGACGCCATGGGCGGCGATTTCGGGCCGCCAAACCTCGTGCCGGTGCAGTGATGGCGCTGCGCGAATATCCGCACATCAGCAAACTTTTTCTCGTCGGCGACACCGCGCAGATCGAAGCCGAGCTGAAGAAACACGAACTGCAACGATCGGCGGATCGAGATCGTCCATTCCACCCAGGTCGTGGACATGAGCGATCGGCGCTGGTCGGCTGTCCGCCGGAAAAAAGATTCATCGGTCAGCCGGGCGGTCGATCTTGGTGAAACACGGCGAAGCCGACGCGATTGTCAGCGCCGGACACACCGGCGCCGCCGTCGCCGCGAGCACGATCAAATTGCGCACGCTTGCCAGGAATCGATCGGCCCGGCATCGCCGCGGTCCTTCCGACCGAGACGAATGTGTTCGTTCTGATCGATGCCGGCGCAAACATCGACGCCCGGCCCGAGCATCTGCTTCAATACGCGATTCATGGGCTCGGTCTATTCGCGCCACGTCCTCGGCTACAAAAATCCCACGGTCGGTCTGATGTCGCTCGGCGAGGAAGACGTGAAAGGCACCGAGCTGACGAAGGAAGTTTTCAAGATGCTGAAGACGAAGCTCGCTCAACTTCGTCGGCAACATCGAAGGCCGTCATCTCTTCGAAGATCCGGTCGAGGTCGTGGTTTGCGACGGTTTTGTCGGCAACGTGATTCTGAAAACCTGCGAATCGATCTGCGGTCGCGATTTTCAAATGGCTCAAGCATGAACTTGACGCGCAACGCCGATGCGCAAGACCGGCGCCTTTCTGGCGCAAGAATGCGTTTCGCGCGATTCAAGGACAAAACGAATTACGAGGAGTACGGCGGCAGCCCGCTGCTCGGCGTGAATGGCATTTGCATCATCGCGCACGGCGCGAGCACGCCGCTGGCGATCAAGAATGCGCTGCGCGTCGCGGCCGAGTCGATTGAACAGCAGGTGAATCCGCATATCGTCGAGGAAATTCGCCGTTATCATGAAACGACAGCCCCGCTCGAGCCCGCGCGTCCGCTAAGACGCGGCGCACCGTTTCGATCGTCGGCACCGGCAGTTACGTGCCGGAGAAACGTCCTGACCAACGACGATCTCTCGCAAGATGGTCGATACCGAGCGACGAGTGGATCACCACCCGCACCGGGATCAAGGAACGCCGCGATCGCGGCGAAGGACGAATACACCAGCGACATGGCGGCGAAAGCCGCGCTTGAACGCGATCGAGCAGGCGAAAGTTCACCGCCGAGGAGATCGATCTCATTCTCGTCGCCACCGCCACGCCGGACATGCTCTTTCCGGCGACGGCCTGTTTTGTTCAGAAGAAAGATCGGCGCGAACAAAGCTGCCTGTCTCGACATCTCCGCCGCCTGCGCCGGTTTTCTTTTCGCGAATCGAGATCGCGCAGCAATTCATCACTTCGCACACCTACGACACCGTGCTCGTCATCGGCGCGGAAAAACTGACGTCGATCACCAATTGGACCGATCGCAACACCTGCGTGCTTTTCGGCGACGGCGCCGGCGCGGCGATCCTGCGCCATCGCGGCGGCGCAGCCACGGCGTTATCAGCACGCACATCGGCAGCGACGGACAATTTACCGATATTCTTGTTCATGCCCGGCGGCGGTTCGCGCTGTCCGATCACGCGCGAGAACGCCGACATGAATCTGGCACACGATCCACATGATCGGGCAAGGAAGTTTACAAACAGGCCGTCATCGCGATGGTCAACGCCGCGCAAAAAGGCGCTCGAGAAAGCCGGCCTGACGATCGACGACATCGCCTGCGTCATTCCGCATCAGGCGAACGTGCGCATCATCGAAGCGATCGCCGATCGGCTTGAAGATTCCGCTCGACAAGTTTTACGTGAATCTCGATCGATACGGAAACACCTCGGCCGCGGCGGTGGCGATCGCGCTCGACGAAGCGAATCGCAGCGGCCGCATCAAACCGGCGATTACGTCTTGATGGTCGTCTTCGGCGGCGGACTGACCTGGGCGAGCACGGTCATCGAATGGTGAGCGCAAGTTGATGCGTCGTTCAGATCGAGAATCGATTAGGCAACGTTCGCGATAAGCTTGCGCTACCTGTCATCATCATGCTGATCGAAACTCACGCGCATCTCGATTATCCCGGATTTCGCGACCGATTTCGATGACGTGCTGCGCCGCGCGACCGAAGCCGGCGTCACGCGCATCATCACCATCGGCACTTCAATCGAGAGCAGCCGGCGCGCGGTCGATCTGGCGGAGAAATATCCGAACGTTTTCGCCGTCATCGGCGTTCATCCAACTTACGCGCGAGGAAGCGGGGGAAGATGTGATTACGCCGTTGCGCGAGCTGGCGAAAAGTCCGCGCGTCGTCGCGATCGGCGAGACCGGTCTGGATTATCATCATCTGCCGAGCGTCGAAGTCAGCGAAAGCGAAAGGACGTTCAGGTGTTCAACGCGCTGCAAAGCGAAACCGAAGAACAAATCGAAGCGAGCATTCGACGACGGCGCCTACAAAGCGAAACAGGCGAGTTATTTCAGCAGCAACTCGATCTGGCGGTCGAACTGCGACTTGAACGTCGTCATTCATCAGCGCGACGCGTGGGACGACACGCTCGAGATCATGCGCGACTACGGCCGGCAAGGTGCAGCGGCGTTTTTCATTGCTTCGGCGGCACGCTCGAACAGGCGAACGAAGTTCTCGATCTTGGCCATCTCGTTTCCTTTACCGGCATCGTGACGTTCAAGAACGGCGCAAGCAGTGCGCGAAGTCGCGGCCAAATTCCGCTGCGATAGTTTCATGGTCGAAACCGATTGCCCTTATCTCGCGCCGGTCCCGTTTCGCGGAAAACGCTGCGAACCGGCCCACACGCGACTGGTCGCCGAAGAGATCGCGCGCGCCCGCGGAATTTCTCTGGAAGAAATCGCTCGCGCAACGACCGCAACTGCGGAAGAATTCTTCCGATTTGATCGCGGATGAAGAGTCGTCATGGCAGAATTCAGGCTCGACATCTATCGTCGCGGCTGCGATCCGCTGCCTGCGTCTCGCAATTCTTCTCGCTTCCTGCGCTGCGCCGCGCGATACGCGAGCATCACGTCGTCGTCAGCGTGCGCGATCAAAAGCTGGCGCTGCTCGAAAAGGGCAACCTGGTCGCCACCTATCCGGTTTCGACTTCGAAGTTTGGACTGGGCGATCGGCCCGGAAGTTATCGGAACGCCGCTCGGCGAACTGGAGATCGCGGACAAAATCGGCGACGGCGCGCCGGCGGCGCGGTTTTCAAGGATCGACGTCGGACCGGCGAAATCGTTGCGGTCAATGCGCCGGGTCGCGATCCGATCGTCACGCGCATCATCTGGCTGCGCGGCGAACGAAGCGCAGAATGCGAACGCCTTTCGCCGCGACATTTACATTCACGGCACGCCGGAGGAACGAAACATCGGACGGCCGGCGAGTTACGGCTGCATTCGCATGCGTTCGCTCGACATCATCAATCTTTACAGTCAGGTCGGCCGCGGCGCGCAGGTGACGATCGTCAATGCGCCGCTCGACGCCGTCATTCCGGATCTTCGTGCCGCGATGGCGAGTCGAATCGCGCGCGACGAGATCACGTTCGCTCGAGACGATCGTTGCAGCCGGACGCTGGCAACGCCTCATCACGGCAGCTTGCCCAAGATGTTTGCGCGGCGGTTTCGCGCGAAAGCAATTCCATGTCCGCGTCGACCATGATTCGCACCAGTTCCTTGAAGCGCACCTTCGGTTCCCAGCCGAGAATCTTCTTCGCTTTCGCCGCATCGCCGATCAGCAGATCGACTTCGGCCGGACGCTCGTAGCGCGGGTCGTGTTTCACGTATTTTTTCCAATCAAGATCGACATGGCGCGAACGCGGTCTCGACAAATTCGCGCACGGTGTGCGTTTCGCCGGTCGCGACCACGAAATCGTCGCCTTCGTCCTGCTGCAGAATGCGCCACATCGCTTCGACGTACTCCGGCGCGTAACCCCAGTCGCGTTTCGCTTCGAGATTGCCGAGAAATAATTCCTTTTGCAGTCCGTGCTTGATCGCCGCGACCGCGCGCGAAATTTTGCGCGTGACAAATGTTTCGCCGCGCCGCGGGCTTTCGTGATTGAACAGAATGCCGTTGCTCGCGTGCAGGCCGTAGCTCTCGCGATAGTTCACCGTCGCCCAATAGGAAAAAACTTTCGCCACGCCGTACGGACTGCGCGGCCAGAACGGCGTCTTCTCGTTTTGCGGAACCGCTTGCACTTTGCCGAACATTTCGCTGCTCGATGCCTGATAAAAGCGCGAACGCAATCCGACTTCGCGAATCGCTTCCAGAATCCGAATCGTGCCGACGCCGGTGACGTCCGACGTGTATTCGGGAATGTCGAAACTCACGCGCACGTGGCTTTGCGCGGCGAGATGATAAATTTCGTCCGGCTTCAAATCGTAAAGCAGCTTCACCAGATTCACCGAGTCGCTCAGATCGCCGTAGTGCAGAAACATTCGGACGCCGTTGATGTGCGGATCGGCGTAAAGATGATCGATGCGCGAAGTGTTGAACGTGCTGGCGCGCCGGATGATGCCGTGGACTTCGTAGCCTTTCTCGAGCAAGAGATCGGCAAGATAACTTCCGTCCTGTCCAGTGATGCCGGTGATCAGCGCTTTCTTCATCGGCGCGCGTTGCTCGCTCTTAAGCGAGCAATTCAACTGAAGCGTGCAGCGAGCGACAACTATATCTAGCTCTCCGGCGGCGAAACCATGATTCGCGCGAGCACGGCGCGCTGCGCTGCGATCAAATCGGCGATCCCTTTCCGCGCGAGCATCATCATTTGCTCGAGCTGCGACTTGCGCGAATGTCGCTTCTTCGCCCGAGCCCTGCACTTCGACGAAATCGCCGTCTTCGGTCGCGACCAGATTGAAATCGACTGTGACAGCTTTGTCTTCCTCGTAGTTAAGATCGACAATCGCATTGCCATCGAGAATGCCGGCGCTGACCGCTGCGACCAGTTTCTTGATCGGAGGCGCATCGACTTTCTTCTCTTTCGCCAGTTTTCGACAGGCGAGCGCAACCGCGAGACTCGCACCGGTGATCGCCGCCGTCCGCGTTCCGCCGTCGGCCTGCAAGCACATCGCAATCGACCCACATCGTGCGCGGCCCAAGTTTTTCCAGATCGACAACCGCGCGCAGCGATCGACCGATCAATCGCTGAATCTCCGTGCTGCGACCGTCGAGCCGGCCTTTGGAAATGTCGCGCGGCTTTCGTGTCTTGTCGAATACGGCAGCATCGAATATTCGGCTGTCAGCCAGCCGCCGGTCACGCTTTGTTCTTTCATCCAGCGCGGCACGGTTTCTTCGATCGTCACGCCGCAAATCACGCGCGTGTTGCCCATCGAAACGAGCACCGAACCGGTCGCGTGCGGCGCAATGTTCAGTTCGAAATTTAACGGCGCGCATCTGATCCGGCGCGCGACCATCGAAGCGTTGCTGCATGGCCCAGCGTAACACCAAATCCGAGCCAGACTCTGTCCAAATCGCCGAAGCTTCAGACGAACGATCCGGCAGCGCGTTCAAGTGCCTCGAACAGCGAACGACATGCCGATAACAGGCCGCGAAAGATTTTGCGAGAAAATTGCTGTTCGAGCTGTTGACGACGCTTGTCGATCTGCGCTATTTTGATGATCCCGCCGGAAGCGGGACTCCTCTAATCAAGGAGTTCGTTCTACGTACATTTGGGACTGCAAATTGGACTCAATTTTGTCCCGGTTTATCCGCCGTAGCCTCGGCGGAAGGCGGACCGACTGGGCACCGAGATTGAGTTTTTTTGTGCCCTGAAATGTACGTGAAGCGCTGGTTCTTTGACATCTACATACAGGGTAGTAAGAAAGTACAACTTTAAGAGCTGAGTCTGAAAATCTGTGCCCCGATTCTGTCGGGGCCAGGAGAGTTTCAGTTATCAAAGAATCTCTGGTCCGGCAAGAGGACCGGAACAGATTGATCAAGCTACAAAGAGCGCATCATGGATGCCTTGGTGCCAATAGGCGATGAAGGACGTGGTAAGCTGCGATAAGCTACGGAGAGCGGCAAACACGCTTTGACCCGTAGATTTCCGAATGGGATAACCTGAGTGAGGTAATACTCGCTCGAGTTCCTGTGAATACATAGCAGGAACATCGCGACACCCGGTGAAGTGAAACATCTCAGTAACCGGAGGAAAAGAAAAAGAAATTGATTCCGTCAGTAGTGGCGAGCGAAAGCGGAAGAGACTAAACCGGTCGATTTATCGACCGGGGTTGTAGGAGCCCGATGTGGTAGTGCAAAGGTTAGGTGAAGCGAATGGAAAATCGCTCCAGAGAGGGTGACAGGCCCGTAACCGAAAACTGGAGCACGCCTAGGGATTTCCTGAGTAATACGATGGACGTGAAACTTCGTATGAATCTGTGCGGACCACCGCATAAGCCTAAATACTAATTGGCGACCGATAGTGAACAAGTACCGCGAGGGAAAGGTGAAAAGAACCGCTGTGAGCGGAGTGAAATAGTACCTGAAATGATGTGCTTACAAGGTGTCAAAGCCGCGCAAGCGGTGATGGCGTGCCTTTTGCTTAATGAGTCTGCGAGTTACTATCAGTGGCGAGCCTAAGTCGTTCTGCGATGGAGGCGAAGCGAAAGCGAGTCCGAAATGGGCGAACATAGTCGCTGGTAGTAGACCCGAAGCGGAGGTGATCTACCCATGAGCAGGATGAAGGTTGCTTAACCGCAACTGAAGGTCCGAACCGGTGAAAGTTGAAAATTTCTCGGATGACTTGTGGGTAGGAGCGAAAGACTAATCAAACCCGGTGATAGCTGGTTCTCCCCGAAATAGCTTGAGGGCTAGCCTCGTGTGCTGACCTGCGGAGGTAGAGCACTGGATGAACTAGGACCCATACCAGGGTACCGAACTCAATCAAACTCCGAATACCGCAGGGTGTAACACGGGAGTCAGTGCGTGAGGGATAAGCTTCACGCGCGAGAGGCAAACATGCCAGACCAGCAGCTAAGGTGCCCAAATACCGTTCAGTGGAAAGGATGTGAGGTTGCATAGACAGTGAGGATGTTGGCTTAGAGGCAGCCATCATTTAAACAGTGCGTAATAGCTGACTCATCGAGCGATCTCGCGCCGATAATGATTGGCGATAAGCGGTATACCGAAGCTCTGGAAGACGTTTCGTTTCGACGAGACGGATTGGTAGGGGAGCGTTCTTAATGCATCGAAGCACGAGGGAAACCGAGTGTGGAGCGTTAAGAAGTGAGAATGCAGACATGAGTAGCGATAAGACAGGTTAAATTCCTGTCCGCCGTAAACCCAAGGTTTCCTGGGGAAGGTTCGTCCTCCCAGGGTTAGTCGGGACCTAAGTCGAGGCCGAAGGGCGTAGACGATGGACAGCAGGTTTAATATTCCTGCACCGGCTGTGGTTAAGTTTAGTTGTGACATATGAGTAGAGACAGGCCGTCGGTTGAAAGTGACGGTCGCCGCAAGAGCAGGACGTGGAGGCCTCGGCTGAAGCGGATCTGTTAAAACTTGTATCAAGAAAACCAACTAAATGTTCCCACGGTTGCCCGTACCGTAATCCGACACAGGTGGGTGGGTAGAATATACCAAGGCGCGTGAGTGAAACCTCGTTAAGGAACTCGGCAATCTAGCCCCGTAACTTCGGAAGAAGGGGTACCCTGCACCATTTTGCGCAATGGCAATTCGAAGGAAGTTCAAGTCCGCAACGGCGGACAAACCTGCACCTACTGGCAATCCAGTGCTGTAGTTACAGAGCTCGCTCAAAGTGGTGCAGGGTCGCAGTGAAATGGGTCAACCGACTGTTTAACAAAAACACAGCACTCTGCCAAGTCGTTAAGACGACGTATAGGGTGTGACACGTGACCAATGCGGAAAGATTATGGCAAGACGTTAGTCCGGCTAAGCGGACGAAGCGTTGAACCGAAGTCCCCGTGAATGTCGGCCGTAACTATAACGGTCCTAAGGTAGCGAAATTCCTTGTCGGGTAAGTTCCGACCTGCACGAATCGTGTAACGAGTTGACCGCTGTCTCAACGAGGAGCTCAGCGAAGTTGTAGTGGCGGTGAAGATGCCGCCTACCCGCAGTAGGACGGAAAGACCCTATGCACCTTTACTACACGCTGTTACTGTTGTTTCGGTTTCGATGCTTAGCGTAAGTGGGAGGCTTTGAAGTGGCCCTTTTGGGGGTCGCTGAGCCAACAATGAAACACCACCCTTTGGTACTGGAATAACTAACCTTTGCCCGTATATCCGGGAAAGGGACACTGGCAGCCGGCTAGTTTTACTGGGGCGGTATCCTCCCAAAGAGTAACGGAGGAGTACGAAGGTTGGCTCAACCTGGTTGGCAATCAGGTGACGAGTATATGGATATAAGCCAGCTTAACTGTGAGACACACATGTCGAGCAGATACGAAAGTAGGTCCAAGTGATCCGGTGGTTGAATGTGGAATTGCCATCGCTCAACGGACAAAAGGTACGCTAGGGATAACAGGCTGATCCTGCCCAAGAGCTCATATCGACGGCAGGGTTTGGCACCTCGATGTCGGCTCATCACATCCTGGGGCTGGAGAAGGTCCCAAGGGTCCGGCTGTTCGCCGGTTAAAGTGGTACGCGAGCTGGGTTCAGAACGTCGCGAGACAGTTCGGTCCTTATCCACTGTGGGCGCAGGAGAATTGAGGGGTTCAGACCTTAGTACGAGAGGACCGGGTCTGACGAACCGCTGGTGTTCCAGTTGTCGTGTCAACGGCAGTGCTGGGTAGCTATGTTCGGAAAGGATAAGCGCTGAAAGCATCTAAGCGCCAAGCCTATCCCAAGATGAGTTCTCCCTGAAGGGTCGTGGTAGACCACCACGTTGATAGGTCTCCGGTGTAAGTGCAGTAATGTATTCAGCTGAGAGATACTAATAACCCGTTCGGCTTGATCTTTTACTTTTCTGTTAACCCATCCCGCGCAAGCGGGATGGCAAACAGAGGAGACCAAAAGATCTCAAAACAAAACGAAGCCTTAAAGTGCGTGTTCCCAAACTTCCTGTATGTAGATATCAGAGAATCAGCAGTTCTTTGAAAGTCGTTAGTTGACTGTTGATAGTCTGAAATCCGACAGCGATCTCCAGAGATACGACATCGGCGCTTGCGTCGCTGCGAAAGCAGCGAAACCGCCCGTGCGGTTCCGCTACTCTGGTGACACTAGCGCAGTGGTCCCACCCGTTCCCATTCCGAACACGGCAGTGAAACGCTGCAGCCCCGATGGTAGTACGGCGATAGGCCGTGCGAGAGTAGGACGTCGCCAGAACTAAAATCCCGCTGGGTTTACTCATCGGGATTTTTGCTTTCTGGAAGACGCCTGCTCGAGCAGAGAAGAGCGACGAGCCGGGGGCCGGGACGGCCGTGGCGAACGCATGGATGGTCAAACCCGCGAGGGTAGCGGGCGAGCGTGTGGGAACACGCGAGTCAGTAGGACGTCTCCAGAACCCAGCACTTTGCTAGTCAAAGTGCTGGGCTTTTTCTTGTTCGTTCCCGATCACGCATAGGCTGCCGTCGGGACCAGCCATCGAGCGAACCGAATTCGCTCTCACGATTCTGCGAGTCCGCGGACAGTGTTCGGCCGGTGAATTCTTGCAGAAACGCTTCCGAGCCATTGGTGACGAAGCTGCCTGACAAGCTGCGTCAGATTCGTTTGCATCTGACGAAACTAGCGTATGCTGGGATATGCTTAACGAGCCAAAAAGTCATCGATGCCATCAATGAGCAAATCGGTTACGAGTTCAGCGCGGAGCTGCAGTATTACGCGATCGCGGCGTATTTCGCGGCCGAGGCGTTGCCGCAACTTTCGCCAGCATTTTTTCCAACAGGCCGAGGAAGAGAAAGGTCACGCGCTGCGGTTTATCAAATACGTGGTCGATGCCGGCGGACACGTGGTGATTCCGGCGATCGATGCGCCGAAATCGAAATTCAAGACCCCGCGCGACGCGGTGAAGCTCTCCCTCGATCAGGAAGTGCACGTGACGAAGCAGATCAATGCCCTGGTCGATCTTGCGAAGAAAGAGAACGATCACATCACGATCAATTTCTTGCAGTGGTTCCTGACCGAGCAACTCGAAGAGGTTTCGTCGATGGATAACCTTCTCAAGATTATCGAGCGCGCGGGAACGGATCTGTTGCAAGCGGACGAATACTTGGCGCGGGTTGGAATCAGGACGATGCCCCAGCCAGCGAAAGAATAGTTACGGAGGCGCTGTCGCGCCAGCGCCTGTTTTATTAGTTCGGTGCTTGAGAACAAGCACCGCTACAACTTGCAGGTCCTTGCTTTCCCAATTAGATCTGAAATCCTGCGAATCCTGTTAGGATTCTTGAGTGGGATTCAAGGATCACTTCTCCAAACAAGCAGCAGATTACGCGAAGTTTCGTCCGCGGTATCCGCGGGAAATGTTCGAGTATCTCGGCACAATTACGCCGGCTCGCGACATTGCGTGGGATTGCGCGACGGGTAACGGCCAAGCTGCGGTTGAGCTTGCGAATGTTTTCAACCACGTAATCGCGACTGATGCCAGCCAAAGCCAAATCGCTAACGCGGAGCCACACAGACATGTGGAGTATCGCGTGGCGCCGGCCGAAGAGAGCGGCCTTCAGTCGAGCAGTTTTGATCTGGTGTTGGTCGCGCAAGCGTTACACTGGCTGAATCGCGATCGTTTCTATCCCGAAATCCAACGAGTCCTGAAGGAAGACGGGGTATTTGCCGCGTCCGCTTACAATCTCTTGCGGACCGAGGGTCCGATTAAGGAGATTGTCAGGCGCTATTACTACGAGATCGTCGGCCCGTATTGGCCACCGGAACGAGCGCTGATCGAACGATTTCCGGAAATCCCCTTCCCTTTCCCAGAGCGCAATGCACCAAAGTTCGAAATCGTAGCGGAGTGGAGCCTCGAACATCTGGTGGGTTATCTGCGATCGTGGTCATCCACCCAGCGATTCATCGCCGCGACCAATCGCAACCCGCTCGACGAAATCGTGAGCGATCTCCAACAGGCGTGGGGCGACCCGGGAAAGACAAGACGAATTGTTTGGCCGTTAGTTTTGCGAGTAGGCACCAAAACGACGCCCGAATCGCCCAAGTAGGTTTAAAGGCTTAGGTTGAGAAGTTGGGCAAGTCGGAGTTCCTGAATTCTCAGGTCCTAATTGAAATTTGCGACTCCTGCTAATCCTGCCCCGGTTTGAGCCTAACGAAAGCCTAACAAAAAGCTTGTCTGTAAGATCGGGTCTGGCGTTCAATTGCGCCCATGAACATCAAGAATTTAGCCATTAGTGTTGTTGCGGCATTATTGTTCGGGAGTGCGGCCTTTGGGCAAACGATCCACGTTACCGGGAAGGTAACGGCGGTGACTGACGCGCAGATCACACTCAAGAGCGGAACCGACAGCTGGACGATTAAACGGGATGCTACCACGACGGTGACCAGCGGAACTTTGAGCGTCGGACAAATGGTGACAGTGCAATGCGTGGCGCCCGATGCGCAAAAGAAAGAAGAGCCACAGTTACAGCCATCACCCACCGCCGCCGGCAAATAGTCTCCGCAGCCGGAACAATCCTTTCAAAAGTTGCTTGAATAGAACGCCATAGGAGCGGTCTAATCATGCACTATGAAAATCACCCTATGCAGTTTGGCAGCAGCAGTTACTCTCGCGTTTAGCGGCGCGGCTTTCGCGGCGGACGCGAAGGATTATCAGGTGACGGGGCCCGTGCTCGAGGTCACCAGCTCGATGATTGCCGTGCAAAAAGGCAAAGACCGTTGGGAGCTCGGGCGTGATTCGAACACCAAAGCCAGTGCGGAGCCAAAGGTCGGCGATAAAGTGACCGTTCATTACACGATGACGGCCACGAACATTGAAGTGAAGGCAGGCAAGGCCGAGAAGGGCGCAAAGAAGGAAGCCAGCCCGACGAAATAATTCAAATCGAGAATTCGTAGTCGCCGGATGCGTGGTAGCGCATCCGGCGATTTTTCTTAATCGGGTGCAGCGCGATCTTCGAGAGCAATTGCAGTATCAACAAACGCGCCCGGAGGTCGCGTTCCACCAACTTTCCAAGCGAGTCGCATTAAGCCGACTTGCGCCACGCTCCGAGCACAAGGCCGGTAATCGACCAGGCAACTAACGGCCGGCCCATGTCGATCAAGACCAGCGGCCACGGGTTGGTTTCGAACGCCGAGAAGACCGCAATGGTTGCGAACTCAACGAACAAAAATGCGAACCAGCAAAATAAAGCGATTCGCAAACCGGCAACGGCAGTGTGCGCGTGCATCCGGCTGATCAACCATGCCAAGGCGTAGTTCACAACCATGGCAGCGATCACGGCGAACGCATAGGCAGACCAATTATGTGTTCGCTCGATATCGGTTGCCGTTTTGGCGTGAAGATTCAGCCACGTTTCTCCGAATATCGAATACCAGCCGAAGCCGACAAACTGATGAATGATGACCAAAATCCAAACTGCGAGATGGTGAATGCGTGTGTGCATGACGCTGCGTTCACTATACGAGCGAATTCGAGAGGATTAACAGGATTTAGTTGTAGAGGCGTTTGTGCCAAACGCCTGTCTAGCAATTCGGCGCTTGAGAACAAGCGCCGCTACAACATGGTCAAACTGGCGCTGCTTCAGTTTCCGTAATCGCTTCGAGAGCCGGCTTGTCGACCGGCGCCGCCTCGATTGAGGCGATCTCGGCATCGCCGCTCGGCAAGGTCGCGACTTCGCCGGATTTCTTCCCGAGCAATGCCTGACCGATCGCGGTTTGGTAGGAAATGACGTGCCGGTCTGGGTCGCCGTCCCAAGCGCCAAGAATGGTGTAAGTCTCGGTCTCTTTTGAATTTTTATCGCGCACAGTGACGACCGTGCCGATCGAAACGCGAGAGGTGTCCGGGTTTTCAAACGATGTGCCGCGCGCATTCTGCAAATCGCGTTCAAGCTCCGATCTGCGACGCACAAGCACGGCCTGCATCTGTTTGGCCGCTTTGTATTCGAAATTTTCGCTGAGATCTCCATAAGAGCGCGCGACCTGAATCTCTTTGGTGTTCTCGGGAATTTTCTTTTTCACGAGCTCTTCGTACTCGACCTTGCGTTTTTCCAGGCTGCTCCATGAGACAACCAGCGGCGCGGTTTTTTCCTGCGATTGCGCACCGGCGATCATGCTCTCGAGTTCAGGGAAAACTTTTACGATGCGAGCAAGTAACGAGCGCTTGGTTAATTCATCGAACAATGGGCTCAACTGCAGTCGCCGCATCGCATCCCGCGCGAGTCCGGGGTCGGCTTGGCCAAACATGTCCTGGAACAATTGCCGATCGTCCATGAGCAAGCGTTGCAATTTGCTCGCGCGATTTGCGGCCGAATGCTGTTCGCGTTCGAGAGCGGACAGAATCGCAGCGAGAAGTTCAGGATCGATCAAATCGCGCCAGTCTTCGCGCTCGGTGATCAGCCAGACAAGCATCTCGCTCGTCGCCGAATGTTCGCGAACGCTCCGCTCCAGCATTTCTTGAAGTTCGGCTTGCTGGCCAGCGTCGCGAAATACATGCGGAATCTGCGCAACCATTCGGCCATGGGTCGCCTGCATTAATTGTAAGGCGCGGGCACTCCACCGTTCACCGAGCGCAGCGGGCAACGCCTGCAAGATCCTTTTCTCTTTCGCTGCCGGCAACTTAGGGAGGACCAACGCCAGCCGTTTTTCTTCATCCTGAATCACTTTCGCCAGCGTCAGGCCGATGTGTGTTGTTTTGAGTTGAGGCAAACGTTCGAGCAAATCGTCACGGCCGAGCACGAGGTCGAACGCCAACTCCGGATGGAGTTTTTGATTTCGCGCTGCGACATTCTCGATCGCCGCGATGACCGACTGCAGTTGCTTCTGAGGTTCCTTGAATTGTTGGTAAGATTTTATGATTTGATCGAGCGCGGCCAGTTGCTGTCTCGGCTGCCGCGCGCTGTTGAAACTTTCGATTAACTCCTCCGCCTGCGACACACCTTCGGCGCGTATCTGAACCGGATCTGTCTTCTTCGCGGGAATCGAAAACGCACCGCTCGCCTTCATCTGCTTACGCGCCGATTCCCACCATCTTTTCCATTCGGCTTCAGTGAAAACATCGGGAACCATCCATTCACTGATCTCCTGGGCGGTCGCCTTTCCGTCGCGACTATCGAGAATATTCCGAACAACCGCGACTGGGTCGTCTTTGGCCAGCTTTTTGATTCCCGCTAAATCGCTGGCCTTTCCCGCGAGAAAATGACCCGGCGGAATCACGATCAGATTCTCCGCGGCGTATTGGAGTTGCATCGCGTGGCCTTTTTTGCCCGTGAAATCGATCAGGATTTGGTTAAGCAGCAGGTTCCACTCAGCGACGCGTCCAAATCCCCAGCTTTTGTGAAGGCAGAACGCGCGCGGCTTGAGCGCGTTTAATTGCTCTGCCGCTTTCGACGTCAGTTTTCCGGATTCGACGAGTTTTTCGAGTTCCGCGTCCATGAGAATCGAACAAACTACGTTGATGGGCGGAAGGTCGCAAGCTTGTCTCGGCTAATGTTTACGATTGCCGGACGGCGTCGAGCATGAAAATCTACGCCCGGTGTCGCACACAAGCATTTGGTTTTGGATCGCCTTTAACGCCGGAGTGTTCGTTGCGCTTGCCCTTGATCTCGTGCAATTCAAGCATCGGGGGCGCGAGCTCAGCATGCGCGCGGCCACACACCGCACGCTCATTTGGATTGTTCTCTCCCTCCTCTTCAACCTGGTGGTTTGGAAAATCCGCGGACCGGAAAAGGCGCTCGAATTTCTTACCGGCTACGTGATCGAGTATTCGCTTAGCGTCGACAACATCTTCGTTTTTGTCCTGATTTTCGCTTACTTCCGGGTACCACCGATGGCGCAACATCGCGCCCTGGTATGGGGAATCGTCGGCGCACTGATCATGCGGGGCCTTATGATCTGGCTTGGCGTGGCATTAGTGGAGCGGTTCGATTTTATCCTCTACTTCTTTGGCGCGTTTCTGGTCGTGAGTGCATGGCGAATGTTTTTCGTGAAACAGGAGCCGAAGGATTTTGGCATGGGCTGGGTAATGCGCTGTTGCAATTGGGCGTTTCCGGTCACGCCGGTATTCCATGATGAGCATTTCAAAGCAAAGGTAAACGGGCGCTGGATGCTCACGCCGCTGGCGTTAGCGCTGATTGTCATCGACGTGATGGACCTTGTCTTCGCGGTCGACTCCATCCCGGCCGTCTTCGCAATCACCCGGGACACTTTTATCGTCTATACTTCGAACATCTGCGCCATTCTCGGCCTGCGGTCGCTCTACTTTTTGCTCGCGAAAATGGTAGACCGCTTCATTTATCTAAAAACCGGACTGGCCATCGTTCTTGCCTTTATCGGTGCGAAGATGCTGACCCGCGACTTCTTCACCATTCCGATCCCGATCTCACTCGCTGTTGTCATTGCTGTGCTCACGACGACGATCGCCGTTTCGATGGCAGCTACGAGCCGAAACAACGCCGGTCAGACAGATTCGAAGCCGTAAAAGGTGGCCAACATCTCAACCCCGGAGCCGCAGCTTGCACGCCGTCTCGGATTGTTCGACACCACCATGCTCGTCATGGGCGGAATCATCGGGTCCGGAATTTTCATAAACCCCTACGTCGTCGCGCAGCAGGTGCCGTCTACGATTCTAATTCTCGCTGCCTGGACGTTTGGCGGACTGATCGCTCTCGCCGGCGCGTTCATTTACGCGGAACTGTCATCGCAAACATCCACTAGTGGCGGTCAATACGTTTATCTTCGCGATGCTTTCCATCCGGCACTGGCATTTGTTTATGGATGGGCGTTGCTTCTCGTCACGCAAAGCGGCGGGATGGCAGCAGTTGCCGTGACGTTCGCAAAATATGTTTGCGTGCTCGCAAACCGGGAAGCGAGCGACAACGTCGCCGCGATTCTCGCGGCGATCGCTCTCATCGCATTGACGATTATCAATTGTCTCGGCGTGCGCGCGGGTAGCACGACGCAAAACGTGTTCATGATATTAAAATTACTGGCCATTGGGGCGCTGGTTGCGTTCGGATTGAGCATCAAAGGAGCGCAAAGCGAGGGTGTACTACGGTTAACGTCTTCGGCGTCTGGAGCCTGGAATTCACTGACTGCATTCGGCGCGGCGCTCATTCCTGTGCAATTCGCCTACGGCGGATGGCAAACCTCGTGTTTCGTTGCTGGCGAAGTGCGCAATCCACAAAGAAATCTGCCACGCGGCTTGCTGTTCGGTGTTCTGGGCGTTATCGCGGTTTATCTTTTAGTAAACTTCGTTTGCGTCCACGCGCTCGGCCCGTTCGGGCTTGCGAACACCCGAACACCGGCGTCCGCTGTTATGCGACTCGCGCTCGGCGAGACCGGCGCCCGCATCATCGCGATCGGCATTGCTTTTTCCGCCATTGGCTTTCTTAGCCAGAGCATGTTGACCGCTCCACGTGTCTACTTCGCGATGGCCGAAGACGGTTTGTTTTTCTCTGGTCTCGCCAAGCTCAACCGCGCGCGTGTGCCTTCACTCGCAATCGCGCTGCAAGGCGCGCTCGCAGTCGTGATCACGTTATCCGGGCGCTACGAACAAATCTTGAACTACGTGATCTCGGTAGACGTAGTCTTCTTCGCCCTTACCGCCGCGACGGTTTTCATTTTTCGCAGCCGGTTTCGCGACCGCAAGGTCGATACTTTCCGAATACCTGGCCATCCGTTTACGACGTTGTTCTTCATTCTGGCATGCACCGGCGTCGCACTCAGTACCCGCGTACCGTTATCCAGAGAATAGCGCGATCGGTTTGGGTATCATGCTCAGTGGAATACCGGTTTATTTGTTTTGGAGGAAACGCCGAACGAGATTCGTTGGGCCGTGAATCGTTACATCGGACGGAGTTGACGATTTGCGATTCTCGATTCACGAAACACGATGCAAGTAGCGCAATCAGCGTTCATCCATTGGGCGAAAACACGCCCGAAAGTGAAATACGATCTCGCGCTCAGCGGAATTTTGAATCTCCCGATCGCGGAGCTGAATGTGAAGCTGAGCGATTTGGAGTTGCACGACGCCGACGCTTACGGCTATCGGCCCCTCGTTGAAGCACTAGCCAGGCATCGAAGAGTTCCGCCTGAAAACGTGGTCACGGTCTCCGGAGGCACGTCGATGGCAAACCATCTCGCGATGGCAGCGATGATTGAACATGGCGACGAAGTGTTGATCGAAGAACCCACGTATGATCCCCTGCTTGCCATTGCCGAATATCTTGGCGCGAACATCAAACGGTTCTCCCGCTCCTTCGCTAACGGCTTCAAGATCGACATCGAAGAATTAGAAAAGCAAATCACCCCGCAGACGCGCCTGATCGTCCTGACAAACTTGCACAATCCCAGCAGTGTTTCGGTTGATCAGGAGACGCTGCGCAAAATCGGCGAGCTGGCGCGAACAATCGGGGCGCGCGTCCTGGTGGACGAGGTTTATCTGGAATCGATGTTCAACGATGCCCCAAATTCCGCGATCTCACTGGGGCCCGAATTCGTCGTAACGAGCAGTCTCACCAAAGGCTATGGATTGAGCGGACTTCGTTGCGGCTGGATTTTTGCGGAAGCTGAGCTCGCACACGAAATCCGACGATTGGACGATATTTTCAGCGCCAGTGCTCCGAGCGTGATGGAGCGGTTGAGCGTACTGGCGATCCATCAGCTTGCGAAAATCGCCGCGCGGGCAAGGATCATCCTGCAAACGAACCGCAAGACGTTGAACGATTTCTGGCATGGGCGCGACGATGTCGAGGTCGTGCAGACGCAATTCGGTACAACTTCGTTCCCAAGATTGCGAAATATCGATGTTGCAAAGCTCTGTGGGCTGCTGATCGACAAATACGACACTGCGGTCGTGCCCGGCCAATTTTTCGAATCACCCCAACACATTCGAATTGGAATGTGTTGCGAACCGGAAAATTTTAGTGCCGGGATCAGCCGGCTTGGCCGCGCGCTCGATGAATTAAGACAATAAAAACCGCGGGTTGGTATTCCAACCCGCGGTCAACCCTGGCAACCCTAAACTTTATGTGAGACCGAGCGTTGCCATTGTCGGCTCATCTACAGTTGATGTGACCGCCAGTCCGTTGTCAGCCTGGAAGGCTGCAATCGCCTGCCGAGTCATTGGTCCTAGAACTCCATCGATTGGCCCAGTGTAATAACCGTCACGCGCAAGCTGAGTCTGCACGTTCACTACGACCTGACCTGGTGTCAGGTTGGAATACCCGTAAATAGGGCCATCGTACGGATAATAAGCGGACGAGTCGTAGCCCCAGGCCGGGAACCAGTATCCCGCGTTCCAATACCACCAGCCACCGCCTACGAAGACGATGTTATCGAAGTGATCCCGCCACCAACCGCGGTCGTGCCACTGGCGGTGATAATTGCGGAACGCGGCGTAGTTCCGGCCACTAAACTGCTGGCCGCGCCAACTATTGGTGACGACCGCGTTTCTGGTCCGGTTCCTGTTAACCGCGACGTTGGAGCCGACGTTAACGTTCCGGTTACGAGCGAAGCTCCGTTCGCGATTCAACGTCACGTTGTTGCGAACTCTCGCATGACTCACGCTATTGCGAACGGTTGCGTTCCCGCTGGTGCGGACCCTCGCGTTTGCCACGTTGGTGCGCACAACAGCGCGATTGCGAACCGTAGCGTTACTCCGAACTCGCGGAGTTTCCGCGTAGGTTCGCTGCCGAAACGGCGCTCTTGAAATGGACCGTTGCGTTGACTGGGCGCTCATTACGTGATTCGACATCGCCGGCGCAACCGATGTGGCCGACGGCGCACTCCGATGGGCACGTCCTCCTATGAATCCGCCATTGCCCTGGTTTTTATTGTCACCCAGTGCGGTGGTGGCCAACGCGAGGCCACTTATGCACACTGAACATATTAGTCTTTTCATATAATTCCTCCCATCAAAGTTTGACGCGATGGGGCTTAGAATTACTCAACGATGTTAAGTAATTCCCGGGCTGAACGGAGACTCAGACTTTTACCTACTTCCACTCAGTCGATTCGGCGGCGCCATTAGGTCGATAATCGGCCCGAGGGGCACGATGCGCGTCGGGTTAATTTCTTCGTGGGTCATGTAATAATGACGTTTGATGTGATCGATGCTGACAGTCTCCGAAACTCCCGCCTGCTGATAGAGATCGAGCATGTAGCCGTGAAGATTTGGGTAATCAATGATCCGGCGCAGGTTGCATTTGAAGTGTCCGTGGTAAACCACGTCGAATCGGATCAGCGTGCAAAAGAGCCGCCAGTCGGCTTCGACGACGCGATTACCCAACAAGAAACGGCTCTTGGACAAACGCATTTCCATTTGATCGAGTGCTTCGAACAGTTTCCTGCAGGCTCTCTCGTAAGGCTGCTGCCGCGTTGCGAAACCAGCGCGGTAAACGCCGTTGTTGATGTTTTCGTAAATGAAATTCGAGAGCGTTGCCTGTTCTTCTTTGATGTCTTTCGGGAAAAAATCGACCTCTTTGTTCGCCGCGAATGCGTTGAACGCGGAGTTAAACATCGGGCAGATGTCGTCTTCGCAATTGTTCACGATTCGTTTTGTCTCCTTGTCCCAAAGCGCGGGAACAGTCACCCGGCCGCTAAAGTTTGGATCGGTCGCAACATAAGCCTGGCTTAGATAACGAAAACGATTCACTGGATCGGTCGATTCGAATTTATCGAGATCCTTCAACGACGAGCCGGGACGGGTTCGTTCCGGATCGCGAAAGGCCCAACCTTTCTCATCCCGAAATGGATCGACAACCGTCATGCCAATCGCGTTTTCGAGACCTTTTAATTTTCGAAAGACTGATGGTGCGGCTTGCCCACGGGCAGGCGAGCGAGACGTAAAGGTGATAACGACCGGCTGCCGCGGGATAGGATGTCGATCCATCATTCGAGATCCATTCGCGGAACACATCTTCCTGCCGCTGAAATTCCCCCGTCGCGGTCTGTTCAGCTGGAAGATGCGAAGGCACGCGAGCAAGGATTAAAAATCAGAGCCTTCAAAGTGGGAAGAAGAAAAGATTGCCGACAATCGCGCGCCCGGGAAACTTGCGTCCGGCGAGTGAGAGTTCCGAGATCAAAGGAATGCCAACGCCGGTTAGCGCATTAGTGCAGAGATAATCTCGCTAACAGCGGCTGTTGGTATCGCGCTTGGGGAGGTGCTGAGCTATGGGTGGGATGCGGTGTATGTGTAGCGATTAGTCGTCCAGACGCCATTGACCTGCGAGGCAAGCGCGACGTAGATCGTGCGCCCGTCGGTAGGAATATTGTTGACCGTGACTGAGGTCACATGCACGGCGCCGGAGTTGTAAATCTCAGCCTTTTGTGGAGTGCTACCTATCGCCAGCGCATAGGTAGTCGCGCTTCCAGCAGTCCAGCTAAAGGTGACAGTCGAGGAACTGAAAGTCGACCCCGGTGGCGGACTGATCATCTGTGCCGCCCCTCCCGTTGGTGTAGGTGTAGGTGTAGGCGCCGGCGTCGGAGTAGGTGTCGCTGTTGGGGGTTGGTGTCGGGGTGGGAGTCGCAGTAGGCGTTGGAGTTGGGGTGGGTGTCGCAGTTGGTGTTGGCGTCGGTGTGGGTGTAGGTCCACCTCCAGAAGCTGATAACTGGTAAACCTCCACTTTAGCGAAGCCGGTCGTGCTCCTATTGTTCCTATCCGTTTTACCTTGCACGACAGCGAGATAATTGCCTGGATCTAGATCGATAAGGATGGCTGATTCTCTTGGATCGTGGGGCGCAAGCCCAGTTGCCTGAATTTGGGCCGCTTGCGCACTCTGCCAGTTGTCATTTGTGTAGATCGTGCTGAAATCGGTGTTGTTTTCCAATTTGAGAGTGGGGTCCTGCAATCCTTCAAGACTCGGACCGAGTGCTCTGATCAGGACTTTAGTCTTTCCACTTCCGGCGCCGATGGTGAAATCGCCGAACAGGGCTTCATCGCCAACGCCCACGAAACCGAGCGAGCTCGCGATGGCCAGGGCCGAGTTGGCGGAAGGGCTCAGATCATGCACATCAACTTTGCCGAGACCGCCATCGCGTTTCGTTGCTCCGCCCAAAATTGCCGTATAGGTGCCCGGCACAAGCGTGATAACAATTGCTGATTCTTGGTCACTGCTCGGAGCAAGCCCTGTTGCCTCAATCTCGCTTTGCTGTGCTGATTTCCAGTTGTCGTTGGTCGCAAGTGTCGCGCCGTTCTGATTTTGTAACGCGAGAGTCGGGTCAGACACAGTGCGTGCCGGCATGCCTAAACTCGGCCCAAGTCCTCGTATGATCACTTTAGTCGGATCAGTGCCATTGATCGTAAATCTACAAGTGAGCACCTGCTTGCTGTCCTTGATTGGAGCGCGGGCCGAAACGGCAACGACCTTCGATGCAGCGACGCTCGACGCGAATTGGGACAGCACGACGTTGTCTTGACCACTGTAGGTGACAACAAAGGAGCCATGGCCATCAGCGGTAGCCAATCGGCCGCCGCTGGCAACGTTACCGAACGCCCCTTGAAGGGTCGCTTGGGTTGTAAGAATTGTGAACGTGTCGCTCGACTGCCGGGAGTGAAGCCATTGAGTAAGCGCACGACGAGATTCCCATTCAAAGTCAGCGCGCCATTCGTGGCGAACACATCGTAGTCTGTGCCTTGAGTAGTTCCCTCAATTTCGAAGGAAAGATTCGATGTCGATCCAAGCTGCCAATTGCCATTAACATTGGCTTGTCCGGGCGGAAACCCTGGCGACATCGTGCCGTCATTGGTCAATGTCGAGCCGCCATCGATATTGTGATTAAACACGCCGGCGACTACCGCACCATTGGTGATTACGACATTCGTAGATTGGCGGTCGTGAAAATTTATTTGCCCATTCGTGTTGTAGGTGCCCATGCCATCGACGTTCTGCGTCGTGCCACCAGCGCCGCCTTGACCGTTGAAGTCAAACTCGCCGTTACCGCCGCTGCTGGTGATCACCGCACCGTTGTTGGTAAAGGTTGTGCCTATCAAAGGAGTAAAACTGGTCGTTCATGTCCAGGGTGCCGCCGCTCAATATCGTCAGATCGCTCGAGTGCACGGTGCCGGTCTCAAACAACGTCGCACCGTTATCCACCGTAACCGCGCCCAGGTTGCAATTAGCTGACGTCGTTCCGGTAACCACCTCCAAAGGTGCGGTCATCTCCCCACAGCCATCAATCGCTACGTTGTTGTTGGTTTTCATGATCGCGGGGCCCGAAATCGCACCGCCGTTGTTGAAGGTGGTGGCCGCTCCGGCGCCAGTGAGACCGTTGACTACAAAATCAAAGCTGAGCGACAGGACAGTGGCGCCGTCGAAGTTCCAGTTGGTCAAACCGTTTAGCACCGTACCGCTCGCAGGCACTACCGTCGTAGAATCGCGGCTGTGAAAGTCCACTCGCCCGTTGCTGTTGTAGGTGCCGGTGCCGGCCAAGTTCTGCGTCGTGCCACCAGCGCCGCCTACGCCGTTAAAGTCAAACTCACCGTTGCCGCCAACGCTGCTGATCACCGCCCCGTTGTTGGTAAAGGTTGTGCCCGATAAAGGAGTAAAACTGGTCGTTCATGTCCAGAGTGCCGCCGCTCAATATCGTCAGGTCGCTCGACTGCAAGGTTCCGGTCTCAAACAACGTCGCGCCGCTATCAACGGTGATTGCGCCCAGGTTGCAATTGGCTGACGTCGTTCCGGCTAACCACTTCCACAGGCGCGGTCATCCGCCCCGCAACCATTGATCGCCACGTTGTTATGGGTCTTCAAAATCGCGGGGCCCGAAATCGCACCGCCGTTGTTGAAGGTGGTGGCCGCTCCGGCGCCAGTGAGACCGTTGACTACAAAATCAAAGCTGAGCGACAGGACAGTGGCGCCGTCGAAGTTCCAGTTGGTCAAACCGTTTAGCACCGTACCGCTCGCAGGCACTACCGTCGTAGAATCGCGGCTGTGAAAGTCCACTCGCCCGTTGCTGTTGTAGGTGCCGGTGCCGGCCAAGTTCTGCGTCGTGCCACCAGCGCCGCCTACGCCGTTAAAGTCAAACTCACCGTTGCCGCCAACGCTGCTGATCACTGCGCCGTTGTTGGTGAAGGTTGTGCCTTCAAAATCCAAAAAGTGATCGGCCATGTCCATGGTGCCACCGCTCAACACCGCCAGGTTACCACGCGCACTCATGGTGCCGGTCTCCAGTAGTGTTGCACCGTTGTCGACTGTGACTGGGCCCATGTTGGCGCTCGCTGATGTCGTTCCGGTCACCACCTCTACCAGCGCGGTCACCGACCCGGAACTGTTGATCGCGACGTTATTGTTTGTCTTCAATATTCCGCTTCCGGAGATCGTGGCGCTGTTGATGAAAGAAGTCTCTCCTGATCCGGTGAGACCGTTGACTACAAAATCAAAGCTGAGCGACAGGACAGTGGCGCCGTCGAAGTTCCAGTTGGTCAAACCGTTTAGCACCGTACCGCTCGCAGGCACTACCGTCGTAGAATCGCGGCTGTGAAAGTCCACTCGCCCGTTGCTGTTGTAGGTGCCGGTGCCGGCCAAGTTCTGCGTCGTGCCACCAGCGCCGCCTACGCCGTTGAAGTCGAATTCACCGAAGCCAACGCTGCTAATCAGCGCACCGTTATTGGTGAAGGTTGTGCCTTCAAAATCGAAAAAATGGTTGGCCATGTCCAAGGTGCCGTTGACCGTTAAGTCACCGCTACAATTGGTTGCATCTCTCGGCTGACGGTCGTTCCGCTAGAGACTGTGACGGTATCTCCGCATCCGGGAACGCCTGCGCCGCCCCAAGTAGCGGCGCTCCCCCAACTTCCCGACTGCGTGCTGGCAAAGGTTCCGGCGATTGTCGGATGAGCTCCTATAATAAAGAGACTAACCGTCGCGATCGTTAGAGTTAATGGGGATTTCTTGTTTTCATATTTGGCCTCTACAGAGCAATGCGGAAAAAGGGCGTCCAAAACGGACATCTCAGACGAATTTAGTTTCGCGTTCGGACCCCCGGAAACTAGAATGACTAAGGAAGAAAAACCGTGAGCCCCGATTCGCCAGCCGATGTTACTCAAATCCTAATTGATTGGAGTGGCGGGGACACAGCAGCCCCTGAGAAATTGATGCCGCTAGTTTATGAGGAATTGCGGCGACTCGCACGTAACTATCTCGCCCGCGAGCGGGCCGATCATACATTACAAGCAACCGCGCTCGTCCACGAAGCGTATTTACGACTGGCCGACGAAACCCGACTGAGCTGGAAGGACCGCGTGCATTTTTACGGAATCGCTGCTCGACTGATGCGCCGTATCCTGGTGGATCACGCTCGCGCACACAAGGCGGCCAAACGCGGCGGCCTCGAGCAAAAACTCTCGCTCGACGAAGCCCGCGAGTTGTCGACCAAATCAGATGTCGATCTGGTGGAGCTCAATGGTGCCCTGGAAAACTTTGCCCACGATTACCCGCGCAAGAGCGAAGTCGTAGAGTTGAAATTCTTCGGCGGCCTCGACGCCAAAGAAATTTCGGAAGTCTTGCAAGTTTCAGAGAAAACGGTCTTGCGCGATTGGAATTTTGCGAAACTCTGGCTCTGCCGCGCGTTAACGCAACATGCAGCCTGACCGGGCTGAACGCATCGCCGAAATAGTCGAGCGCGCGCTCGAAGTGGAAGTTGGCGAGCGCGGGCCATTACTGGTCGATCTTTGTGGGGACGATCAGGAACTATTCGTTGAAGTGGCTTCCCTCCTCCATTTTCAGGAGAAGGCGCGCGATTTCATCGAAACGCCGGCCGTGGAAACAGTCGCGGAAATCTTGGCCAGCGAACGGTGCGGTCTGCAGGCCGGCGACACGCTCAACGGTTACACAATCGTTTCGTTACTCGGCGAAGGCGGAATGGGCGAAGTTTATCTGGCCGAACGACTCTTCGTTGGGCCGAAAAGTTGCAATTAAGCTGCTCAAAGTTGGGATGGGGACCACCAACATCATTCGTCAGTTTGAGCAGGAGGAGCGGATCCTCGCCGGACTGACGCATCCGAACATCGCACGACTCTACGGCGGCGATGTGACGGCAAACGGACTGCCTTATTTCGTGATGGAGTACGTTGACGGAAAGCGGCTGGACGATTATTGCCGCGACAATTCCCTGCCGATCCCACAACGGCTCGAGTTGTTTCGGAAAATATGCTCCGCTGTCGCATACGCACATCAACGCCTCGTCATTCATCGCGATCTCAAACCGGCCAACATTCGTGTCACTCTCGAGGGCGAACCTAAATTGCTCGATTTCGGTATCGCCAAGCTTCTCGATCCAGCCACATCAGCGATCGAACAAACGATGACCTTCGCTGCGGTGATGACTCCTGAGTACGCCAGTCCCGAGCAAATTCGCGGCGAAATAATCACGACATCAACCGATGTTTACAGTCTCGGTGTTGTTCTCTACGAACTTCTAACCGGCCAGAAGCCGTACAAGATCGAAAATCGAACACCGACGGCCGTCGCCCGCGCGATTACGGATCAGGAGCCGACTAAACCCAGTGCGGCCGTTGCCAGAAGTCAGAAGCCGCAAACCAAGACCCAGAAATCATTGCGCGGCGACCTGGACAACATCGCATTGAAGGCACTGCGCAAAGAACCGGAGCGTCGCTATCCATCGGTCGGGCAATTTTCGGAGGACGTCCGGCGTTATCTTGAAGGGCGGCCGGTGACTGCGCGCAGAGACACAGTCAGTTATCGGGCCGAGAAATTCATCAAGCGAAACAAAATTGCAGTCGCAGCGGCCACGTTGATTGTGCTCAGCCTTATCGCCGGAATTTTTGCGACCACCGTTGAGGCGCGTCGCGCCAACCGACGGTTTAACGAAGTGCGACGCCTGGCGAATTCGCTGATGTTCGAGATTCACGATTCGGTCAAAGACCTTCAAGGCTCGACCCCAACGCGTCGCCTCATTGTTAATCGCGCCTTGGAGTATCTGGATAGTCTTGCGCGTGAAGCCGGCGGCAATTCGTCATTGCAACGCGAATTGGCGACTGCCTACGAAAAGATCGGAGACATTCAGGGAAATCCTTACAATGCGAATCTTGGTGACACGGAGGGCGCATTGACGAGTTACCGCAAGGCGTTGGCAATCCGCGAGGCGCTCAAAGACGATCGCGACGTCGACCTGGCGATGGAGATGGGAAGAAGTTATCGCGCACTGGGCGATATTTTGGAGCAAAAGGGAAATGTTGCCGCGACGATCGACAACTACCGGCGCTCATTATCGATTTTCCAAAAACTGGCAACGGCAAATCCAGAGAATTTTGCAGTCCAGGACGAATATGCGCGCGCCCAAGAAGTTTTTGGCGACGGCCTCGCACGGACCGACTTAAAGGAAGAGCGACTGAAATCTTTTCAAAGCGCGCTTTCAATCAGGCAACAGTTGCGCGCGCAAAGACCGAACGACCTAAAATTGCGCCGAAGCATTGCGTTGAACTTCTTGAAAATGGGCGGAGCAGCCGATCCAAAAAATCCGCAAGCCGCGGACAACGTGCGACGTGCGATCGCAATGCTCGAAAAGTTCGCTGCGGAAGATCCGAACAGCGAACGCGCCTATCGTGAAGTTGGCTACGGCTATTACCAACTGGGTCAAGTTGAATTCGCCGTGGGGAATTTTGCGGGCGCATTGGATAGCCGCCGCAAGGCGTTCACTATTCGCGAAAAGGTTGCAGAACAGGATCCTAAAAATGTTCAAGCCCGCTTCGACCTCGGTGTGGCACACGGTGATTTGGCCGAAGCGTTGACGGCAACCGGCGAATATTCCCAAGCGCTCGGGCACGCGCAGCAAGCGTTATCGATATTGCAAGGATTAGCCGCCGCGGATCCAACTAACGCCGTGTACCAACGAAACGTGGGTCTCTGTTACGAAAAATTCGGCCAGACTTACAAGCGGCTTGGTGCCGATCAAAAGCGTCCCGCTCCCCAACGACTGAAGGATTGGGCTGACGCGCGGACGTGGTATCGAAAAGGAGAGGAACTCTTTTGGAAATTGCGAGATCGCGGCACGCTCATGCCCGCGGATTCCGAACAGCCACAAGAATTTTCAGCCAAAATCCAGGAATGCGACACCGCGATCGCCCAGCTAAAAAAGTAGATTAGTGCCGATCCATCACGAGGACAGCCGTGCCATTAAGTTTTCCGGCTCGGAATTTTTCAAGAGCGGCGTTTGCATCTTCCAGTGAAAAAGCTTCGACCTTTATTTTCACCGGAATACGCGGCGCGATCTTTAGAAACTCCTCGCCGTCTCGGCGAGTGAGGTTCGCCACCGAACTGATCTCGCGTTCCTCCCAGAGATCGGCATATGGAAACGACGGAATGTCGCTCATGTGAATACCGCCGCAGACAACTATCCCACCTTTCGCCAGAGCGCGCAGTGCGGCAGGAACCAGCGCGCCGATGGGTGCAAAGATAATCGCGGCGTCGAGTTTTTCCGGCGCCATCTCATCCGATCCACCCGCCCACACTGCGCCCAACGAGCGTGCCTCCTTCTGACCGGTGACGTCGCCCGGCCGGGTGAAAGCATAGATGTCCTTTGTCTCATAGACCGCGACCTGCGCGATCAGATGGGCCGCGTTGCCAAAACCGTAAATTCCAAGTCGCTTCGCGTTGCCGGTTTTTCGATAGGAACGATACCCGAGCATTCCGGCACAAAGCAGCGGCGCAATTTCCACATCATTGTAATCGTCAGGCAAATGAAAGCAGTAACGCGCATCGGCCACGGTCAACTCCGCGTAGCCGCCGTTGATCGTATAGCCCGTAAACCTCGCGCGATCACAGAGATTTTCGCGATCGGACCGGCAATAGGGACAAACTCCATCGGTCCAGCCGAGCCATGGAATACCAACACGGTCGCCAACCGCAAATCCCTTCACGCCGGCGCCTATTTGTTCGACGTGACCGACGATTTGGTGGCCAAGAATTAGAGGAAGCGCCGGATCCGGCAATTCGTTATCCACTATGTGAAGATCGGTGCGGCAAACGCCGCAGGCGCTTACGCGAACGAGCAATTGCCCCTTTCCTTGTTTCGGATCTGGAAGATTGCGAACTGCAAGCGGCGATCCGATTTTTTCGAGAACCATCGCGCGCATATCGATCTAATTACGCGTGCGCGGCGGCGCCACGCAATTCGATCTGGTGGATTTAGAGGTTGCAAAAACTTCCTCCGAGTCGAGCGTCGATGATCTCGAGCCAAAATCCCATGCCTGATGACGATGGCCCGCAAATGGTTCAACGGTCTGAACCAGATTCCAATATTGTCTACCCGGATTCAATCCACGGTGAGAGTCAATCTTCGAGTGAAGACACGGTAGATGAATCATCGACAGGCGGACGGCTTCTTTTGTTCCTCGCTATTTTTCTTGGCTTCGCAATTGTTGCGGCCGGAGCCGTTTATTGGGTGCAAGCGCGCCAATTTCCCGGAATGGCTGCGATTAACCCGCCCGATGCGCGCGACAAAGATCCGCTTGGCAAACAGGGTTCTCTCGTCCCAGTAAGTCCGGATTACTTGCACGTCACTTCGATCGCGCTGGGAAATCCGCGTCTGACAATTGTAAATGGAAAGCGGCTGGCTGAAGGCGATTGGCTAGTGGTGAAAACGCCCATAGGCGACTCCAGCGTGCGCGTGATTTCCATTCAGGATGGATTCGTCAAATTCAAACACGGCCGCGAAACGTTCGACGCTCGTCTGCAGGTTATCCAAAGTCCGTCTCCTCCTCCACCGCACTGATCCAGCAAGACCGCGCGCTGAGCTAGTCCGCTGAAAGTGAGGCGGTTTGCGACAAAAGGTCGTTGGCTTTTTCTAATTCGGCGATTCTGGCGCGAAGTTCTTCCGTGCGCTCTCGAACTGCGTCCTCGAGAGCAGCTCGCTGATTATCAAGTAATAAATGAACACGGCGGCTCCGTAGCAAATTACGAATCCGCAAGGCAACTTCGGTGTGATCAAATGGCTTGAGCAAAAAATCGGTCGCGCCGACTTCGAGTGCGCGCCGTTTTGATTCCTCATTGGTATCGGCCGTAAGAATAACGATCGGCAGAAATGTGTTGTGCGTTTCGATGCGAACCCGCTCTAAAATAGCGAAACCATCAGGCGGCGGCATCATCAGGTCGAGCAGCACCAGATCAGGCTGAAACTTTCTGCAAATGTCGAGGGCTTGCGTTGAATCGGTCACTGACTCAATACGGGTATATTCGCTTTCGATCAGAATCTCTTCCAGCAAAGCGACGTTCACCGGCTCGTCATCGACGATGAGAATCTTCATTCTGGCGAGCTCCGCGGAGTCGTTATAGGTCGACATATTCATGTGACGACGGATTCTCTAAGAGCATGTCCTGCTCCATTTGGGGCACTGGTTTCGTCGATGACGCGGAAAAATTGGTTCACATCGATCGGCTTGGTGAGGTAAGTGGCAGCGCCGGCGTGCATTAGCCGATTGATCTGCGGTTTGGTAGCGTCGGCACTTATCACGATGACCGGGATGTTGCGAGTTCTTGGCTGAGCCTTGAGCTGAGCGAGAACCTCCCATCCGGGCAGATCGGGAAGGTGCAGATCTAGCAGAATGAGATCCGGCGAATACTGTTGGGCGAGCTCGAGGCCGAGTTTCCCCTTTATCGCTGGCAGTAACTCAATCTCCGGTCGTTCTTGGAGCATTTGTTCGATCAGTGTGAGATTCGACAAATTGTCTTCGATGTAAAGGACCTTGCATTTTCCCGGCGTAGGAGGGGCTTGGTTGGCCACCTCGCCATTTCTGTTTTGCGACGACCGCCCGCTCGAGCGGAGACTTGGTACGTGGAAGCTCGACCCAGAACGTGGTACCCTTTCCAACAACGCTGTCGACACCGATGGAGCCGCCCATCGCTTCCATTAGACGTCGCGACAGCGCGAGTCCGAGGCCGGTGCCTTCAATGTCCGCCTGCTCAGCACCGAGGCGATCAAACGGAGTGAAGAGACGACTTATTTTTTCCTGCGGAATGCCCGGGCCGGTGTCGGAAATGAAAACGCGCAGATGCTCGCCAGCGCTGGCTCCGCACGAAACCGAGACGGTGCCACCGGCGGGTATGTATTTCACGCCATTGGCAAGCAAGTTAAGCAACACTTGCTTCAACCGCTGGCAATCCGCCATCACGTGCACAGATGCGTCAACATCGAAATCGGCAAAGAGTTGGACCTTTCGCTGTGAGGCGAGCGGCCGCATGAGATCAATCGCTTCCGCCAGTGCGTCACTCATAGAGACCGGCTCCAGGGAGACCTGCATTTTGCCGGTCTCGATCCGGCTGATGTCGAGTACTTCGTTGATGAGTCCGAGCAAATGCTGGCCGGCATTGATGATGTGCCGAAGACGACCGCGCTGCTGTTCAGTCGGATTCTGACGTTCGAGCAACTGACCGAAGCCAAGAATTGCATTCAACGGCGTGCGCAGCTCGTGGCTAACCCGGGACAGAAATTCACTTTTCGCTTTGTTGGCCTGCTCAACTTCTTCGACACGTCTGCGCTCGGTGATGTCTTCAACAGTTCCCTCGTAGTAGGCAACTTTGCCGTCGCTATCGCGAACCGCGCGAGAGTTCTCACAAAGCCACCGCCTCGTTTTGTCCTTCCGAAAAATTTCATATTCGAACAATTCGACCGATCCACGCGTTTCAATCGCACGTTTGAATTCGTCGCGGCGTTTTGGATCAACATACAGCGTTTGTTGAATGTCATTAACGCTGGCAATTAGCTCGTCCGGCGAGTCATAGCCAAACATGCGGGCTAGCGCCGGGTTTACGCTGAGAAATTTTCCATCCGGAGTACTTTGGAATATACCTTCGATGGCGTTTTCGAAAATCGCCCGATACTTGTGTTCCGCGTCGCGGAGCGCCTGCTCGGCACGCTTCTTCTCAGTGACATCTTGCGCTGTGCCAAACATCCGAAAAGGTCGTCCAGAGGCGTCCTTGACGATGTCGCCCTGACTGTGAACAAAGCGGACTTCAGCGTCAGGCCGAACGATTCGGTATTCCAGATCGTAGCGGGGACCTGCGTTGACCGCTTCAGCCACAGCTTGTTTTGTCAGTTCCCGATCCTCGGGATGGATCAATTCCTGGAATTTCTCGAAGTCCAGGTCTCCTCCTGCGGGCCGCAGCCCAAAAATACTGTAGGTCTCATCTGACCAACGAATGCGGTCAGAATCAAGGTCCCGTTCCCAATAACCCAGATGCGCGATGCGCTGGGCCAGGGCGAGTTTTTCCTCGCTCCCGCGCAGCTCAGTGTCCTGCGATTGGATGTGATCCAGCATTTGATTGAAAGCGTCGGTCAGCACACCGACCTCATCGTCGCAGGCTTTGCCTGCGCGAACGGAATAGTCATTGTGATCGGCAACTGTTCGCGCGGCGTCGGCCAGGCGGAGAATCGGTTCGGTAACGAAACGTAGAAATTGGCTGGAGAGAATGAATGCGACCAGGAGCGAAGCAATCAGAACCAAGGTAAAGATGCTGGCGTAGAGTTTCAGCAGCTGCGACCTGGTGGCCTGCAAATCCGCCAGCACGCACAAAGTCGCCTTCCTGTGTTCCGCCAATCATCACCGGTTGGGCGAGGATGATTCTGTCGCCGTTAATTCTAAAACCGGACTTCAGACGCGCGGTTCTAATTTCCGATTCGTCGCGTGCTGTCCCGAAAAATGCGAGCCTCTGCTGGTTTGCGAGCTCGAGCCGCGCGCTAACCAATTGCGGCATCCCCTTCAATCCACTGAGGATTTGATGAGCGGCTTCCTGGTCTTTAAACCTGACAGCTGCGCCACATTCGCGCGCTGTGATTTCGCCGACAATCGCGAGCTCGTGTGTTGCCTGCTGCTTCAAAATGCAGGCTTGGAAGTAGAACAGGGCACCGAACGCGAGAAAGAGCACTGCGGCGGTGATTGCCATAATTACCAACGTGATCTTTTGCCGGAGAGGTCGATCGCGTAAGAAGGACATGCGCGTTGGGGTGCCGTTTCAAACCCGCTAGAAGCTATTTTCACGCCCGATTCGCGATTTTGCCGCGTTTGCCCGGTTAGGCGGCCGACTCACAACTCGCTAGAAGCCACAACGGCACGCCGCAGACCAGCGGGAACATATTCTGCTTTCGCGAGGAGTGTGGAGGGTCTGCGTGCCAGCCATGCCCATTATGAACACTTTCACTCCTGAACGCCCCACAACAGCAGCTGCTCCACCAGTAAATCGATCGCAGCGAAATACTGAGTGCCTAAATAGGAAAGGCAGCCGCTTTTTGACCACCGCTTCACTAATCGCGATCACTGTCGGTTTAGGATTCGGATTCTGGAGCGTTTCGCGTCAGCTGGCTCCGGAAATTATCACTCCGTCCTCGTCCGCAGAGGAAACAAATTCAGCGTTGACTCCGCAAAAAAGCGTTGCCGTGCTGCCGTTTGAAAACCTCAGCGAGGACAATCAAAACGGGTTTCTAGCTGACGGCGTGCAGGACGACATCCTTAGCGCTCTATCCAAAATTGCAGATTTAAAGGTAATCAGCGGAACCTCCGTCAGCAATTATGCTCCGGGCGCTGCACGCAATCTTCCGAAGATTGCCGAAGAGTTAGGTGTGGGCTACGTCGTCGAGGGAACCGTCCGCGAATCTGGCACTCGGGTGCACATCACTGCTCATCTAACTGATGCCCGAACGAACAGTCAACTCTGGTCGGAAACTTACGAGCGCGAATTGGGCGAAGTATTCGCAATTCAAACCGACATCGTAAGACGAATTGTCTCGAAACTTGGCGCGGTAGTAACGCCGAGCGAGGAATCCACTATTGGCGAACGACCCACCCGGGACCTCGCTGCCTACGGTCTTTATGTTCGCGCGAAGAGCCTCATTGTCCGGGTAGCTCTTAACGGTCAAATCGAGGAGAGATTGCAGGAGGCGGTCAAATTGCTTGAGCAAGCTACAGAGCGTGACCCTGACTTCTATCTCGCCTATTGCCAATTATCAGCCGCTCACAATTACATGTACTTTTTTGGTCTTGATCACACAGCCGGGCGCCTGGCCGCGGCCGACGTCGCTTTGCGCGATGTAGTCCGTCTGCGTCCGGATGCCGGGGAGACTCATCTCGCGCGCGCTGATTTTTCGTACCGTTGCTACCTCGACTATACTCGTGCGCGCGCCGAGCTCGCCCAGGCACAACGCAGTTTGCCAAACAACTCGCAAATCTTTGAGTTGGCCGGGTACATCGATCGGCGGCAGGGACTGTGGAATGAATCGGCGAGAAACCTGGAGCGAGCCATCGAGCTCGACCCGCGTAATTTCTTCATGCTCCAACAGATCGCACTCAGCTATCAGGAATTTCGGCAGTTCAGCGCAATGGCTGAAGCGCTGGATCGCGCCCTCGCCCTGACCCCGCGCGACGTCGATACTCGTGTTACCCGTGCGCTAGTCGATCTTGAATGGAAAGCCGACCCGAAGCCGTTGCGGGACACCATCGCGCAAATTCTATCCGAATATCCGCAAAGTGCTCCAGATGTGGCAGCTCAATGGTTTTACGCCGCGTTGTGCCAACGAGACCATGCCGCGATCTCACAAGCGCTGGAGGCCATGCCCGCTAGTGGTATATCGATCGACCTGAATTTTCCTCGCTCACTATGCCAGGCGTTGGCTGCTCGTTTGCAAGGCGATGCGGCTGCGGCTCAAAAGGCATTTTTGCAAGCGCGAGGCGAAATTGAGAAAACAGTCAAAGACCAGCCCGACTATGCTCCCGGACTTTCCGTGCTTGGACTCGTCGACGCTGCATTGGGTAGGAAGGAAGATGCTTTGCGCGAAGGTCGCCACGCCATCGAGCTGCTTCCAGTCACTAAAGACTCCATCGATGGCGCCGAATTGGTGAAATATCTCGCAGTCATTTACGCTTGGTGCGGGGAGAAGGAACTCGCAATTCAGCAGATCGCCGCAACACTCCGAATCCCCAGTACATTGAGCTACGGCAATCTGAAGCTGCACCCTTATTGGGATCTGCTCCGCGGCGATCCCAAGTTCGAGAAGATCGTTAACGATCTCGCACCAACCAAACGCGAGAAAAACTAGATCCGCATCAGCGGTACTTGGATTGCTCGGCGCTCAGACTGGAGCAAGCTCCTTCGGCTGCGGCCCAGGTTCATCGTGAGGATGAAAATGCGCACTGCGAAGAAACGGAACTTTGTCGAGGACATGTTCCTGGAACCATTCGAGCCATAGATAAATCACCGGCGTCACGAACAGAGTGACCATTTGTGAGAAAATGAGACCGCCGACGATCACCAAACCGAGGGGGCGACGTGAGGCCGCATCCTGACCAAAGCCGAGCGCGAGCGGAATTGCACCCATTAAGGCAGAGAGAGTTGTCATCATGATCGGACGGAAACGTTCGACACTCGCTTCGTGAATGGCGGAGCGAAGGTCCCACCCTTCGTCAATTCGTTGCAACGCGAAATCGACGACCATGATTCCGTTCTTCTTCACGATGCCGAGCAACAAGAAAAGTCCGATCACGCTGTAAAGCGATAGTGTCGATCCAAAAAGCCAAAGGGTCGCGAGACCGCCGACCACCGCAGGCACGATGGCGGGAAACAAAACCGTGATCGGGTGGACGTAACTCTCGTAGAGAATTCCGAGAATCACATACATTACGAAGATGGCGCCAATCAAAAGCAACGGCAGCGCCTTGAACAATTGCCGGAATACGAGCGCTTCACCTTGGAAAGTCGATTGCACGCTCGGCAATTCCTCACGCACTTGGGCAAAGGAACCCTCAATGAATTTAGTCGCGTCGCCAATCGCCACGCCAGGCAACAAATTGAAGTTGATGCTGACGCTGGTGAACTGGTCGAAGTGATTGACCGCCTGTGGTCCCAGCACCTGACTAGTCGACGTTACCGCGCGCAGCGGAACGAGATCGGACGCTGTTCCGGTCGTAATTGCGATTCCTGGGCTACCGCCTAGCTGGCCAATCGCGTTTCCGCTGTTGCTGCGGACATAGAGATTGTTGAGATCACCGGGGGTTGAGCGCTCATCGTCCTTCACTTCGAGAATTACCTGATATTGATCGTCAGGTTGCTTGATCAAATAGACGTAGTTCTGGGAGTAAGCGTTTTTTAATAGACTTTGAATAGCGGAGGTTGAAACGCCGTAGGTCGCTGCGCGCTCGCGGTCGATGTTGACGGTGAGGTTCGGCGTGCTGTTGTAATAATCGGACCGCACCGATGCAAACCCCTTGAAAGTGCGCAGCTTCGCCATCATTTCATCGGCAGCCTTGTAAACGTCCTCCGGAACGATTCCGCTGATAGTGTATGCGTACTGTCCCTGCGTTTGGTTAGTCGCGCCGACATTTATTTGCAAAACCGGACTCGGAGAGATAACCGCGGTCAATCCGGGAATGGTGCTGATCGATTTTTGCAGTCGCAGCAGACACTGCTCGATCGGATCGCGCTCCTCAGGCGGTTTGAAAACGCAAAAGACAATTCCCTGCGACAATGCGGTACGCGATCCGGTTCCAACGTTCGTGAAAAATTGCGCGATGCTCGGCTCCGCCTGGACTTTCTCGTTCACCTGTTTTTGAAACGCGCGCATCTGCTCGGGCGAAGCGCCCTCTTGCGCAATGAAAACACCGCGAGCAAAACCGCTGTCTCCGACCGGCAAGAGCGTGAACGGCAAATGGGTGAAGAAAAACCAGAGACCAATAATACAGACGAGGAGGATGGGTACCGTCAGGTAGGCGCGATCAAGAAATTTATCGAGAGCACTACTGTACCAACCGATCACGCGCTTAATGAAATCGCCCGTCCATCTTTCCATTCGGGCGCGTTTGTGTCCGGCCTTGCGCTCACCCAGAATGCGCGCGCACATCAACGGCGTCAGGGTCAGGGAAATCAGACCGGACGCGAGAATCGCGACGATGATGGTAATCGAAAATTCCTGAAAAATCCGGCCGAGCAATCCCGGGAGCAAAACCAGCGGAATAAACACCGCCGCGAGCGAAAGCGTCATCGATAAAATCGTAAACGAAATTTCGCCAGCGGTGTTGTAAGCTGCTTTGAGGATCGATTCGCCGTGTTCAGCGCGGCGAATCACGTTTTCCAAAAAGACGATCGCGTCATCGACCAAAAATCCGATAGCGAGAGTTAGCGCCATCAAGGTTAAATTGTTGATGGAAAAACCGAGCAGGTACATCACCGCGAAGGTGAGCAGTAACGAAAGCGGCAAGGCAACCGCCGGAATGAGCGTGTCGGTCGCGCGGCCGAGAAAAACGTAGATCACCATCACGACGAGCACGAACGCGATCAACAGCGTCGCCCGCACATCGTGGACGGAATTCACGATCGTTTGCGAACGGTCGAAGACCGGGAGGAAGGTGATTGATCCCGGCAGGCTCGCGCGCAGTTCGGGAAAAAGCGCTTTGACTGAATCCGCAACTTCAACTGCGTTCGCACCCGCCTGCCGCGAAACCGCGAGGACAACGGTAGTTCCGGGTGGCCGCTTGAATCCGCGCACCCAGAAGAAGCGGGAAGTGCGCTCGTCTTGCACACTTTGTTTAACCTCGGCAATGTCGCGCAAATAGACCGGTGAACGGTCACTGTTCCGAGCGACGATCAAATTGCGATAACCTTCGGCCTGGTCAATCTGACCATTCGGTTGGAGAACGAAGGTGCGATGCGGGCCATCGAATTGGCCTGCGCCAGAATAAACTGTTCCTGCTTTGATCGCGTTTGCCAGATCGTCCATGGTTAATCCGCGCGAGGCCAGGGCCGCGGGGTCGGCTTTGATTCGGATCGCACCTTGAACGCCGTAAATGTTCACCTGCGACACGCCGGGAAGAATCGACATGCGTTGCGCCACCACGGTGGAGGCGTACTTATATAGATCGCCGTCGGTCAGCGTGTCTGACATGAATCCGACCAGATAAACTGCCTGATCGTTCGGGTTCGTTTTGCTGAATGTCGGCGGGCTCGGCAGATCAATCGGCAACTTGCCGGTCGCGCGTTGAATGGCAGCCTGCACGTCGGTCGCTGCGTCGGTGATGCTTTTGCTGAGCACAAATTGCAGTGTCAGCGAGGTGTTGCTCTGCGTGCTCGAGCTGGTGATGATGTCGAGCCCCGGAATTTGGAGAAATTGTTTTTCGAGCGGCGTGGCAATGTTGTTCGCCATCGTGACCGGATCCGCGCCCGGATACGCGCAACTGACTTGAATGATCGGGTAGTCAACCGCCGGAAGATCGTTAACGGCGAGTTTGTTGTAGGTCGCAATGCCGGCAACGATTACCGACAACGTCAACAGCACTGTCATCACCGGACGCCGAATGAACGGTCCGGAAAGTCCGGTGCCTTTGACCGGAACTAATTTTGGCGATTGCGGCGTGCCGCCGTGCGCGATTGAGCTTAGACGATTCTGATCTTGGGCTTCGCGTTCGCCGTTGCCCGAACCGTCGTTTTCGTCCGAGTGGCTCATGAAAAATTACATCGCACTCTTGTCAGAAGAAGCGTTCGGATCGGCTGATGCGTTCGGTTCGTACGGCTTGGGGTCGACTTTTGTTCCGGGCGCAAGCGCGAGTTGTCCGGTTACAATAACCGTTTCATCTGGCTCAACACCGCTTTCGATAACGGTGAGATCGCCATCTTGCCGTTGTCCCGGTTTCACCGGACGAAGATCGACAGTGTTGTCCGGCTTCAGGACAAAAACGAATGGTCCACGTTGACTAATCTGCACCGCTTGCGACGGAACCAGTCGCGCATCCTTGATGGTGTCGAGAATGAAACGAACACGGACAAACTCCGAAGGCCACAACGCGCGATCAGGATTTGGAGTAACGGCGCGCGCTTTGACCGTGCCGGAGCCGGGCTGAACAGCGTGATCGATGAAATAGAGATCACCAGTGCGCGATGCGATCTTGGCGTCAGGCGACCACGTTTGAACCTTAACGTTCGGGCCGCCGAGATACTTTCTCACTAACGCCAAGTCGGTTTCCGAAACGGTAAAGTCAGTGTAAATCGGATCGAGTCCTTGAATCGTGACCAGCGCGGCGCTGGACGGGCCAACCAGATTGCCAATGTCTACGTTGCGCAAGCCAATTCGTCCGTTAATCGGCGATTTGATGTAGCAATAATCGAAATTCACCTGCGCAGCCTCGGCCGCTGCTTGCGATTTCTGCGCGTTGGCCACCGCCTGGTCGTAATCCTGCGGCGCGTTCACCCCCTTCGCGCGCAGATCCGCCTGCCGTTTCAATGTTACTTGGTCTAACGCAGCTTGCGCTTTCGCCTGGTCGAGAGCGGCTTGATATGGCGCAGGGTCAATTGTGAAAAGCAAATCGCCTTTTTTCACGTCGGCGCCGTCTTGAAAATGACGCGGCATGATTTTGCCGCTGACTTGCGCCTGGACTTGGACCGTTTCGTACGCGGCGCACGTTCCGATTTCGTCGAGATAAAGCGGAACATCTTTGCTGATCACTTTCGCGACCAACACCGGCCGAACCGGCGGTTGGGTCGATTTCGCCGTCTGCAACGCCGCGTTGCAACGTGTCGCGCGACTGCAAACGCGGCGAGGACCACGAAAAGAAAGATGCCCCAGCGCGGAATGCGCTGACTTCTTCTCGCGAACAGTCTTCACTCGGTTCGTCTCCTGAACTTCAGTCGCGGCTCCATTCCCAGAATCCTAATCGAATTCCCATGTTAGTTGTGCCCGTTCTTCGCGCGAACTCGAGCTACGGCGTGTTTTCCGTTTCCATTCCCCTTCTCCGCCTTTTGCCGGATGCGATCCAGACACGCGCATACACGTTCGCAGTTCGGCCGGGGAAATATCGTCGAGCAGTTCATGACGAAGTTTGAACGCCGTAGATCCTGATTTGTTCAATGACCCGTTGCGCGCGCGGCGCTGAGATGAACGGTCTTGCAACGGCGATCGTGCGCCGCGTTCTTGCGAGCGACCCAGCGCTCACTTTCCAGCCGATGCAACAACGTAACCAGCGTCGGCTCTTCAATTCCAAGATGCGAGGCGATCTCGGCCTGAGTCAGCGGACCGGGTGCCACCGATAAATGCATCAGGGTGCGCCACTTCGCCTGGCTCAAGCCCATTGGCTTGAGCCGCTCGTCCAATTTCAGTCGCCAGGCCCGGGCGGTGCCGTGCAAGAGCGGACCAAAAAGATCGACATCGTTAGACTTCACGGGTGAAAATCGTTAGCTTGCTAACTAATTCCAGAACCGAAGCAGTGTCAATGCCACCGCGTTATTCGATTTTGAGCAACAAAATCGATTCCTTCCGGTAGTCAGTCGAGCGCATGATCCGCCGTGGCACGCGCGGCGCCCATCGGTTGCTTTCCAAGACTTCCTGCTCGCGCTCCGGCCGCACCAACAGATAAGTCGCGGTCGCGGGGATTTCGTCGATGTCGCCCGCGTAGACGAGTTTCGAACGCATGTAGAAGAAGATCGGCTGATAATTGGGATCCAGCGCGTAAACAGTTTCGTTGCCCGGAATATTTGATTCAACCTGGGCGGCAAGACGCTTGATCCTTTGCCGGCGATCCAGTTTCGGAACCACTGCGATCGCATAAATCCACATCGCAACGCACGCGAGCACCACGATGCCGGCAATCGTCCTTTCGCGTGCCTTGAACGAAAACGATTTTCCACCCAACCACCGCGGCCAGCGAAGATTTTCCTGCGTCAGTGTCATGGCCAGAAGCCAGATTGCCGGAATGATCGCCGGCATGGCGTATCGCGGAATTGAGCCCGGCACAAGATCGACAATCACAAACGGAACGATCGCGCCCCAAGCCAATGCGCAGGCAAGTTGTCGATCTTTCTCCGCGAAATCCGCGAATCGAACCAACGGGAGAAAAATTACCCACGGCAACAGATAGAGAACGCCATGCGGCATGTTGAAAATCCAGCGGCCAAACTCAAAATCCGTTCCGAGGAGACGCCCGGTAAACTGCTGAGACCATTTCGTCGTTGCGGTGGCTTGATTCGTCGCCTGCATGAATGGAATCGCCCACGCGGCGAAGATCCCGAGCATTATGACAATTCCGACAAAATGCGCGGGATGAAATAGGGCGCGCCATTTTCGGCCCTTCCAAATCACAGCGATCACGACGCCGTAAAAAAATACGAGAAGGACCGGCCCTTTCGCCAACCAACCGAGGCCGAGGAAAACAAACGGAATTGTCCAAATCAGCCACGGGGATTTTTTTTGCAACCAAAAGCTGAGCCAGAAAATGATCGCGAATGCGCAAAGCGAAACGTAAAGGGCTTCGATTTCTGCCAGCCGGCCTTTCTCAATTATGCCGGCATTAATTAACCACATCAGCGCGGCAAGGATCGATCCGCTCGGTCCAAGACTCGCGCGCGCGACGGTGACAAATGCGATCGCGACCAAAAGAACGCAGGCCACGGAAGGTATCCGCGCTGTCCATTCGTTCTGGCGACCAAACACTTTGAACGAGGCCGCAACGAGCCAGTTAATCAGCGGCGGTTTGCGAAAGTAAGTTTCGCCACCGACCTGCGGGACGAGGTAATTGCCAGTTTGCAACATCGTGATCCCGGGCAGGATTCGCCGCCCTTCCTCGCCTTTGATCGCGAGCGAACCAAGTGACGGCAGGTAAAGCGCCGCCCAAACGAGAACGACGATCACCAAATTGCCCGGGCGTGAGGTCATTGAAGACTGGAATGTTGGACGCTCAATGCCTGCCATTCAACCCCTCAGCTTGACGCATCCTCCCACGAAGGTAAATTCAAGTCCTAGTCCGCGCCGGAAGGAGTGGGAAACGATGTCCCACTCTTTTTGGTCTGCGGACTGGATGTTTTATGAACGCGGAATATAGCGCCATGCTCGATTACCTGGAGCGGGAGCGCGGAATCAAACGCGAAATCCTGATCGAGGCAGTTTCCACGGCACTGCTCTCGGCTTCAAAGAAAAGCGTCGGCGCCGCGCGCGATCTCAGGATCGACATCGACCCGAAGACTGGCGACATCCGCGCCCTGGCAAATTTGATCGTGGTCGAGAACGTGACGAATCCGCAGGACGAGATCGCGCTGACTCAAAGCGCGTAGGCTAAAACCGGACGCGAAAATCGGCGACACGGTCGAAGTGGAAGTCACGCCGAAGAATTTCGGACGCATCGCCGCGCAAACTGCCAAGCAAGCGATGATGCAGCGCATTCGTCAGGTCGAGAAGGAAATGATTTACGAGGAGTTCAAGGATCGCGCCGGCGAAATCGTCAGCGGCACGGTGCGACGATTCGATCGTTCGGATGTGATTCTCGATCTTGGAAAATTTGAAGCGGTCATGCCGCAGCGCGAGCGCGTCGTGGTGGAGGATTACAATGTTGGCGATCGACTTCGCGCCTATGTTGTCGCGGTCGAGAATGGATTGCGCGGCCCGGAGATCATCGTTTCACGCAGTCATCCGAATTTTGTTCGTCGGCTTTTCGAATTGGAGGTCAGCGAAATCGCCGACGGGACCGTGGAGATTCGCGGTATCGCGCGCGAAGCCGGTTATCGAACAAAGATCGCAGTCTGGAGCGCGAACGAAAAAGTCGATCCGGTCGGTGCGTGCGTCGGGATGCGCGGTTCGCGAGTGAAAAATATTGTCCGCGAGCTCAACAACGAAAAGGTCGACATCATTCGTTGGAGCTCCGATCCGAAGGAATTCGTTCTGGAAGCGTTGAAACCGGCGAAAGTAAAGAATCTTACTTTCGATCCGGAAAAGAAGAGCGCTCAGATTTCGGTGGATGAAGATCAGCTTTCGCTTGCGATCGGGAAAAAGGGTCAAAACGCCCGACTGACCTCGCGCCTGACTGGTTGGGAAATCAACATCGACAAGGACACATCGGCAACGACCGCGGTCGAACAAAAGGTGGCGCAGGCTGCGCAAACACTGGCCAAGGCGTTACCGATCACCGGGGAACAAGCCGTCACGTTGGTGAAATCCGGATTTACCAATCTGGAAGGCTTGCATGCTGCGGACGTTCAGGATTTGGTAGACATTCTTGGCGTGGACGAAGCGAAGGCGCAGGGAGATTCACGACGCGGTCCATAAACAGGACGTAAAACAAGAAGCGGGCTCGGCTCAACAAGGTTGAGCCATGAATGATTTTTTGAAATGGCAACAAAATCGAAACCAGCGGCAAAAAAACCGGCAGCCCGCAAGCCGGTTCCACACAAACCGGCCAAGTGTTCGAAAAAGAAAGTAGAGCCGTCGCATAAACCGACGCACACGCCGACTAAGGCAACGTCTCATCCGGTTGCGCCGGAAAAACCACAGCCGCCGCGCCGACCAGCCGCGACAAGCGTTTCGCTGATCGACAAGAAACAGCCGCAAAAAAAGGCGACTGACGGCGAGATCAAAAAGAAAACGACTGTTCTTGCCGCCGATTTCGCGGATCCGCGAGTCGCTCGCGGGGATCTCTGTTCCCACGGCACCAAAACCCAAGGCACCCGAGCCCGCTCCGGCTCCTCCGCCAATATCGACAACCCACGACGACGCCGTTGAAACAGCACCGGCCGCAGAGGAAGCGCCGGCGCAAAATGTCATTCACATCAAGCCGCCGATTATTGTGAAGCAATTCGCGGTCGAGCTCGGTTTGAAACCGCACCAGCTCATCGCCGAATTGATGTCGTTCAACATTTTCGCGAACATCAACCAGACGATCGAGCCTGACATCGCGTCGAAAATCGCCGAGAAGCCATGGATTCGTTCTCGAAAAAGAGCGGCGCGAAAAAGGCGCAGGTGTTCATAAAGTCGAGCAGGTCGTGGTCGCGCCGCCGAAGCCGGTCATCGCGAAAAAAGAAGAATTAAAACCACGCGGGCCAATCATCACCTTCATGGGCCACGTCGATCACGGCAAGACGTCATTGATGGACGCAATCCGCAAGACGCGCGTAGCCGCAGGAGAAGCCGGCGGAATCACCCAACACATCGGCGCCTATTCGGTCGATCATAAAGGCCACAAAATTACTTTCATCGACACGCCTGGCCACGCGGCCTTCACAGCGATGCGGGCGCGCGGCGCGAACGTCACCGACATTGTCGTGCTCGTGGTCGCAGCGGATGACGGCGTGATGCCGCAAACGATCGAAGCGATCAATCACGCCAAGGCTGCGCCGCATGTCGAAATCATGGTCGCGATCAACAAGATCGATTTACCGGGCGCGAACATCGACAGAGTGAAGAAACAGCTTCAAGAACGCGATCTGACTCCGGAAGATTGGGGCGGCAAGACGATGGTCTGCGAAGTTTCGGCCACTCGCGGCACCGGCATCGATCATTTGCTCGAAATGATGTTGCTGCAGGCGGAGGTGATGGATTTGAAAGCATCGCCGACTGCGACGCCGCGCGGCACGGTCATTGAAGCGCAAGTCGAACCAGGACGTGGTCCTACCGCGACGGTGATTGTGCAGATGGGCACGCTGCAAGTGGGCGAGCCATTCATCTGCGGCGATTATTCCGGAAAAGTGAAGTCGTCTGGTCGACGACCATGGCAAGCCGATAAAAGAAGCTGGCCCCGCGACGCCGGTGAAAGTTCTTGGATTTACTGGTCTGCCGAACGCAGGCGACGAATTTCTGGTGATGGAATCGGAACGCGCCGCAAAAACCTTGAGCGAGGAACGCTTGCACGTCGAAGCGCGCTGAAAAACTAACGCGTGCCGCACCGCGCCACGCTCGAGACGTTACTGGAAGCCGCGGACGGCAAGAAAGCGTTGCGGCTGGTTTTGAAATGCGACACGCAGGGATCGGTTGAAGCGATCAGCGCGGCGCTCAATCAAATCGAGAGCAAGAAGATCGATCTCGAAATCATTCACGCTGGCGTCGGACCAATTTCCGAATCGGACATTTTGCTGGCGAGCGCATCGAACGCGGTCGTCGTTGGATTCAACATCAAAGTTGAAAACATGGCGGTCACAGCCGCAAAGCGCGAAGGCGTCCAGGTCAAACTTTACAGCATCATTTACGAGCTGATCGACCAGATGAAAGACGCGATGGCCGGATTGCTCGATCCGGAATTCCGCGAAACCGTGATCGGTCACGCCGAGGTAAAACAAGTTTTCGAGTTGAGCCGAGGCATCGTCGCCGGTTGTTTGGTGACCGATGGACGAATCGCGCGGACGCACGCGCCCGCGTTACGCGCAAACGTCAGCCGGTTTACGACGGCGGAGTTTCAACGCTGCGTCGCTTCCAGGACGACGTGAAAGAGGTTCGCTCCGGCTTGGAATGCGGTATCAAGCTTGGCGACTTCAGCGAATACCAAGTCGGGCGACATCATCGAGTGTTACCAGCTCGAAGCGATGGCTCAAAAACTTTAACGGGGAATGAGAGGGCGTTTATGAAACATCGACATGCTACGGGTCAACGAAGTCGTAAACGGGAACTGAAGCGGGATCCTCGCCCGCGAGATTACATTCGAAGGCGCGCTGGTCACTATCAATCACGTCGATGTCACTTCGGATCTGAAAAACGCGCACGTCTTTGTCAGCGTGCTTGGATCAGAAACCGGAGAGAGCGTAATGAAAAAGCTCGAAGAGCATCGCGCCGCTTTTCAATCCGAACTGGCACGCCGGGTAACCATGAAATTCACACCCCATTTGGTTTTTCATCACGACGAATCGATCGCGCGCGGTTCGCGGATCGTCGAAATCTTGCAGCAGATCGACAGCGACAACGGAAAAAACGAGTGAGCGACGGCCAAGTTCGAGCAAATCGGCCAGGCTTTGCGAGAACATCAAACGTTCGCCGTGCTGAGTCATGTTCGGCCGGACGGCGACGCGCTCGGCAGTCAGCTCGCACTCGGTCTTTCGCTTGCAGGCAACTCGGCAAAGATGTGCGCATTTGGAACGAAGACGGCATGCTCGAGAAATACAGCTTTCTTCCCAATGCGAATTCGCTGACGAAACCTCCGGCCGGACCGCAGGATTTCGATGTGGCAATCGCCCTCGACACTGCGATTCAAAATCGTCTCGGCACAACTGTCGCGGCGATTAAGTCGGCGAAACTTTGGATCAACATCGATCATCACCCAAGCAATCCGGGTTATGGCGACCTCGTTTATATCGATCCGAACGCGCCGGCGACCGGACAGATTCTTTTCGAACTAATCAAGACGCAGAAATTGCCGATCGACTCCGGAATCGCAGAAAATCTTTACGTCGCGATTTCGACTGACACCGGCTCATTTCAATATCCAAACACCACCGCGCGGACCTTCGAGATTGCAGCGGAACTCGTTCGGGCCGGGGTCGATGTTGGGCGCGTGAGCCAATCCACCTACGAAAATTATCCGCGACGGCGAGTGGAACTCTTGCGCGATCTTCTCGGCACGATGCGTTTTTATGCGAATAATCGCGTCGCAAGTTTCAGCTTGAGCCTCGCCACGGCGAAAAAGCTTGAGGTGTTGCCGGAAGACAACGAAGGGCTCATCGATCATCTGCGCGCGATCCGCGGCGTGATCGTCGCGATATTCTTCGAAGAACTCACCGATGGAAAAGTGCGCGTGAGCATGCGTTCGAAGAACGACAAAGTGAATGTCTGCGCGATCTGCGAGAAGTTTGGCGGTGGCGGACACGTTCTCGCCGCTGGCGCACGCGTTCGCGGATCGCTCGCCGAGGTAGAAAAGAAAATTTTGGAGGAAGTGTGTGACGTCGTTAGCCGCGTCTCTTGACGGCGTTCTTCTTGTCGACAAAGCCGAGGCCATGACGTCGCACGACGTCGTTGCCCTCGTGCGTCGACAGCTCGGAATCAAAAAAGTGGGTCATTGCGGAACCCTCGATCCGATCGCGACCGGGCTGCTTCTGATAACGATCGGCCGCGGGACAAAGGTTCAGGATTTGCTAATGAGCGAGGACAAGGAATACGTCGGCACGCTTACGTTTGGCGCGAGCACGACGCACCCAAGATCGACAAGGAGAGATCGTCGAGACAAAACCGGTGCCGGAATTGAGCGAAAACGAAATCCGGTCCGCGTTCGATAAATTCCGCGGCGATTTTTATCAAACACCACCAATGGTCTCTGCCAAAAAACATGGCGGCGTCCCGCTCTACAAACTCGCACGGCAGGGCAAAGTGGTCGAACGCGAGCCGCGTTTCGTTCACGTTTATCGCTACACGATCGATCGCATCGCGCTGCCAGACGTCGATTTCAGCGTCGTTTGCAGCAAAGGGTTTTATGTTCGCACTTACGCGCACGACATCGGCACCGAGCTCGGGTGCGGTGCGCACTTGAAAACATTGCGACGAACAAAATCAGGACGGTTCGACGTGGGGAATGCAATCACGGTCGAGCAGATCAAAAATGTGCCGCGCGACCAAGTGGCGAGCAAAATTCTATCGCTCCCGCAAGTTTCGCGAATGCGCGGAGCCTGACCCGAAGGACGAGACTCGAATATCGAAATCCGAAACAAATTGTAATGACCCAAATTCAAAATCACAGATCGGCAGTGGCAACCCCCGTTCGAAAGATTCGAGTTTTCGATTTCCTCCTTGTTTCGACACTCGGATTTCGGATTTCGGATTTCTAATCCATGGAAATCCTCCACTCCATCCCTGAACTCTCGCGCTTGGATGGTCCACTATTTCTCGCGATCGGAGTGTTCGATGGAGTTCATCGCGGGCATCAGGCCGTCATTTCAATCTCCGCGGATCACGCCCGGGCCGCGAACGGAACGCCAGTTGTTGTCACTTTTGATCCGCACCCGGAGAAAGTTTTGCGACTGCAATCGGCGCCTCGTCTGCTGAGCGCGACCCAACATAAAATTGCATTAATTCGCGCCCTCGGCGTCGCCCATCTCCTTATCATCACATTCGACAAACAATTTGCCGCCACCGAGCCTGAAGATTTCGTTCAGCAGCTGGTCGCGCACTCGAAACCGCTGCGCGAAATCTGCGTCGGCCATGAATGGTCGTTTGGTAAAAATCGCCGGGGCAATCTTGATCTTCTCAAAAAACTCGGGGCTCAGTTCAACTTCGAAGTCGTCGGAGTTCCACCGATAAAGGCAAACGACGAAGTGGTGAGCAGCACGGCGATTCGTCATGCGATTGACCGCGGTGATTTTGCGAAAGCCGCCGCAATGCTCGGACGCGAATACACGATTTTGGGAACAGTGACGCACGGCGACAATCTCGGGAAGAAAATAGGATTCCCGACTGCGAACCTGAGCGCGCACAACGAGCAGTTTCCGCCGAACGGCGTTTACGCAGCGGCGGCTCGCCTCAGTGATGGTGTGCATCTTGGCGTCGTGAATCTCGGCGTTCGGCCGACAGTCACGAGCGACAGATCCGAGCGCGTGCTTGAAATTCATTTGTTCGATTTCGATCACGACATCTACGGTCGCGATGTTGAGGTCCGCTTCGTGAAATATCTTCGACCGGAGCAGAAATTCGAAAACGTCGATGCACTCGTCGCCCAAATCCGGCGCGATGCCGACCAGGCGCGCGAACTGTTCCGCGGTTAGCTACCGCGAATTAGCGCTTGGATCTCTTTCGGCGACGCGCCGATGAAACAGTGATCTTCGTGGGCTGATCACTTTCGCGCTGGGGGATCCCAAATCTTTTTTGAACACGCAACATTTCGCGATCAATCTCCTGGATCTGCGCCATCAACGCTTCCTTTCGTTCGGAGAGCCGAACCAATTCCTTCAAACTCGCGCTCGGAATATTTCGCAGCATTTCCCTATTTGACCTTCAAAATCGACAATGTAAACCGGCGCGGGACTATGGTTGAATCTGATGCGTCTTATACATCGCGGCGAAAATGCCCCCGGCCATGACGAGCATGCCGCTGGCCAATGCAAATGCCACCACCCATACCGTCGGGATCGTTGTTAACCGGAACATCTCGACCAAAATGAAACGGCCTCCGTCTGACAAAACGTAAGTGAGCGCGCTGGCGAGCGCGCTCATGGCCACGAGAATGAACGAGCGTAAAAATTCCATTCTCCGCATCGGCGCCGGGAGTTGTTGCAAGACTCGCGCGGTGAAGCCGTCGTCTTCGATGTAGGGTGCGGCTTCCTGCAGCTTTCGGTCCAGCCAATCGTCTTGAATCTCCACGCTCATTTCAATTCGCCCATGCCGCTAAGGTCTTCTTCAATTTTTCGCGTCCGCGCAACACATTGGTTTTAACCGTCCCCAACGGAATATCGAGCACGCGTGATGCCTCATCATGCGATAAACCGTTCTGGCAGCAAAGCAAAACTGCCGACCGCTCGTGCAACGGCAATAAGCTCAATGCATGCATCAGATCGTGCCTCAGTCCGGGATCGACAGTTTGCGGGTCCTGTTCGGCCTGCCATTGCTCTTCATTAATCCCGACGAGCTCCTTTCTTTTGCGAGCGTCTTCGCGAAAACAGTTGTATGCGATCCGATAAAGCCAGGTTGAAAACTTCGCTTCGCCGCGAAAGCTGCGAATGTTTTTGTAAGCCCGAATGAAAGCGTCTTGCGCCAGATCATCGGCCAGGGCCATATCTCCGCGGGTAAGCTGCCGCAATAAACCACGGACGCTCGATTGATGCCGACGGACCAGTTCGCCATAGGCGTGCTGGTCGTCATCGGCAAGAACTCGAGCGATGAGGTCGACATCGGTTAGCTCCACATCCGGAGATTAAGAGGTTGGAGGCGGCGGCGGAATCTCGTTCTTCTTTTCGCCTTCCAGTTTCCAGACCAGGAGATAACCCAGCCCGATCACGAACGGAATCACTCCGATTGCCCAAGCGCCACCTTCCCAGTCATTCCACGCGCCGAAGCAAATCATCAAGCCGATGCCCACCATCACCAGGACAATGCCGCGTCGCATATCGTGACGCTGGCGCACAGCCGGTGTCGGGGGCGCAAGCAATGCAGCTGGGATGGGTTGGCCTTTTTCAGCCAGCATCCGCACCGTTCGGTGCTGCATTCGGGATTTTGAAAACCCGAAATACATGATCACCACCACGATTAGCACCGGCGCGCCAAAGACTGTCAGCAGTGAAACTACAACGATCGGCAAAACGAATTCCGGAACATCGTCCGACTTGAGATTGATATCTTTATCGCTGTCTCCATCGATCACGAGTCCGTGATGACCTTTGAGCTTCTTCTCGATCCGTTGATGGATCCTGTCCGCCAGATCCCGGGCGGGCGACGCCGAAGAGGCCAAGGAGGCCGTAGGGGTTGGCGATGCAAGTGGCGGCGGGCTGGGAGGCGTCTGAGCCACGGCCGCTATCGCTACCGCAAGTGAACACACGCAGAGAGTTAATGTTTTCATTTTCATCCTTTAGCAGTGAGATGCAGTCCGACCCGGTTTTAGATTCAAAAAAGACAGTCCAGCATAGCCGCCCGGAAATTGAAAGAAAATGGAGCGGGTGACGAGACTTGAATGCGCCTGCGGCGCACAAGCTCGCTTCGGCGAGCGGGCTTTACCCGCCTCCGGCGGGTCGCGACCGAAGTTCGCTTCGCTTTAGCCATTCCCGTCCCTGTCCAGACTTAAGGTACTTTTCACGCTCGCGAGCCGCGGTGTAAGTCAGAAACGATTCCGTGTGCAATAGTCGGAAAGAACCGATCAAATGCGCGGAATGACTGCTACGGCTTCGATGCTCAGACAGGCGGCGCTGCAAGTCCTTGGTAATACCGACGTAACGCCGGCCCTTATTTCCTTCAAGGACGTAGACCGTGATCATTCTGGAGCGGGTGACGAGACTTGAACTCGCGACGTCCTCCTTGGCAAGGAGGTGCTCTACCACTGAGCTACACCCGCGTCTAAAGGGACAGAAATAATGACCTAGGGCGCTTTTTCCGCAACCGCAAATTCGGCGGACTGACAGAGTCGCCCACCAATGCCAGATTCCTCCCCATTAAGTCAAAACTCGAACATTCGATTACGCCCACGCGCGAGGAGTTCCGCGACCTCGCGAAACGCGGCAATCTTGTCCCGTTAGTTGTCGATCTTGTCGCCGATGTAGAGACGCCGGTCTCCGCCTTCGCCAAAATCGATACCGGAGAGCCATGCTTTCTATTTGAATCGGCCGAGCGCAACGAAGAGCTCGGGCGATTCTCATTCATTGGGTTTGATCCGTTGGTGGTTTTGAACAGCACCGACACCAAAGGCGATCCGTTAACGCACCTTCAACAAACGCTCGCCCATTTCAAATTCGTCGCCCCTCCTGGAGTTCCGCACTTTGTTGGCGGCGCGGTCGGTTACATCGGCTACGACGTCGTTCGTTTCTTCGAACCGACGGTTCCAATCCATCCGCGCGACGATCTGAAAATTCCACAGATGGTTTTCATGATTCCGCGCTTGCTGCTCGTGTTCGATCATCGTTTTCGAAAACTTCGCCTGATCTGCAACGCGCTTATCGATGGCAAACGTTCGGTTGATCAGGCCTACGATCGCGCGGCTGCAGATTTGAAAGACGCGATGGCGCGGTTGAGTGAGCAACGCGCACTTCAGCCAATCGACGCGAAGCCGCCGGCACAGCTCCCCTCGCCCGCGAGTAACACGACTCGCACTGAATTCGAATCGATGGTTGTAAAAGCGAAGGAGCTGATCGCGGAAGGCGAAATCTTCCAGGTTGTTCTGTCGCAGCGCTTCGAAACGGATTTCAATGGAGACCCTCTCGATCTCTACCGCGCGCTTCGGTTCGGCAACCCGTCGCCCTACATGTTTTGTTTGCGATTCAGTCGCGACTTCGCCGTTCTTGGAAGTTCGCCCGAAGTTCACCTGCGGGTACGCGACCGGATTGCCGAGCTACGTCCGATCGCCGGGACTTATCCTCGCGGAAAAGACGCTGCCGAAGATGAGAGGTTCGCACGCGAGTTGATTGCCGATCCGAAGGAACGCGCCGAGCACGTGATGTTGATCGACCTTGGCCGGAACGATCTCGGCCGCGTCGCGGAGTTCGGCACTGTCAAAGTGACCGAACAAATGGTGATCGAGCGCTACAGTCACGTGATGCACATCGTTTCGCATATCGTTGCGCGCTTGCGCGAGGACAGAGATGCATTCGACGCGATCCGCGCAACGTTTCCGGCCGGAACGGTCTCGGGCGCGCCAAAAATCCGGGCGATGCAAATTATTGCCGAACTGGAAAAAGCGCGGCGCGGATTCTACGCCGGCATTGTCGGGTACTTTGGATTCGACGGATCACACGACAGTTGCATCGCAATCCGCTCGATTGTTTTGAAAAACAAGAAAGCTTATTTGCAAACCGGCGCCGGAATTGTGGCGGACTCCGACCCAGCGCGCGAATTTGACGAGTGCTCGAACAAAGCGAAAGCGATGCTGGCCGCGATCGCGCGCGCGACGAACAAATGAAACTGCTCGTGATCGATAATTACGATTCGTTCACCTACAATCTCGTCCAGCTCTTCGGCGAGCAGGGTGATGTCGAACTGGTGGTAAAGCGAAATGACGACATCACGGTCGATGACGTCCAAAAGCTTAAGCCCGATCGCATTTGTATTTCACCGGGACCAGGTCGCCCGGAAAACGCCGGTATTAGCTCAGACCTGGTCCGTGAGTTCGGGCCGGGCGTTCCAATTCTCGGCGTTTGTCTCGGTCACCAATGCATCGCGCAAGTTTTCGGTGGCGAAGTTGTCCGCGCGGAAAAATTGATGCACGGCAAAACCTCGCAAATTCATCACCAAAATCGCGGCGTGTTCAAAAATTTGGCCGAACCGCTGGAGGCGACGCGTTACCATTCCCTGATCGTGAAACGCGAATCGGTCCCCGATTCGCTCGAGATCACAGCCGAGACCGAGGACGGCGAGATCATGGGACTGCAACATCGACAATTCCCAATTCACGGAGTGCAATTTCATCCCGAATCGATCCTGACGACCGAAGGACGCAAGCTGCTCGCGAATTTCCTGCGAATTTAAACTGCGCCGTTGCGCGCGATCACGTCGTGGATTTGCCGGACTTCGCGCACCATTTGCTCGTATTCGTCGAACATTAACGACTGCGCGCCATCGGAAAGCGCTTCTTCCGGTCGCCCATGCACCTCGATCATCAATCCATCAGCCCCGACCGCAACGCCCGCCCGAGCCAGCGGCGTAACCATGTAACTGCGGCCGGTCCCGTGGGCTGCATCAACGATCACCGGTAAATGCGAGATTTTGCGAACAGCCGGGACGGCGGCAAGATCGAGAGTGTTCCGCGTGTGCTGAGCAAACGTGCGTACGCCGCGCTCGCATAACACGATGTTGTAATTGCCTTCGGCCATGATGTATTCGGCCGCGAGCAGCCACTCCTCCAACGTCGCGGCCATTCCACGTTTCAACAGGACCGGCAGTTTCGAACGGCCGACCCGTCGCAACAGCGTGAAGTTTTGCATGTTGCGCGCGCCGATCTGGATCATGTCGGCATATTTTTCGACGAGATCCACGTTCGCTTCGTCGAGTGCTTCGCTCACGATCTTCAATCCGAATTCCTTGCGAATATCGGCGAGAATTTTCAATCCGGCTTCACCGAGACCGGAGAATGCGTAAGGCGAAGTGCGCGGCTTGAATGCGCCGCCTCGGAAAAATTTGGCGCCGCTGCGCTGGACCACATCCGCAATCGCAAACGCTTGTTTGCTGTTCTCGACTGCGCACGGCCCGGCGATAATGGCGAGTGTGCCGTCGCCGATTCGCGCACCATCGCCGAGATCAACCACGGTGCGCTCGGGTCGCAGATCGAGTGTTATCAACTTGTACGGCTTGGTGACACGGATTGCTTCCGAAACGCCAGGCAGATTTTCGAAGCGGGAAAGATCGACCGGACCCTGGTTGCCGGTCACGCCAATCGCGGTCCGGTTCGCACCCGGCATCACGTGCGCACGGAAACCTAGCGACTCGACCACGCGAACGACGTTGTCGGTCTCGGCTTTGCCCGCATGGGCGGTCATTACAATGAGCATGGCGTGAAAAGGCGTTTACTTACCCGGAATTATACCCTCCGGTCAAATTTAACCCGCGTTTTTGACTTTCGGCCCGAGCAAAATAGGCGGGAGCGCGCGCTCGATCTCGGACCGGTGCTGCTCGTATTGCGGTGGTAGTTTCAACGTTTCGCCGAGATGTTGGACCGGTTCGTCCACGGTGAAACCGGGACCCTCTGTGGCGATTTCAAATAAAATCCCGCCTGGCTCACGGAAATAAATTGAATGAAAATAAAACCGATCGATCACCGGCGTGACATGCAGGCCACCAGCAACGATCTGTTCGCGCCAATGCACTTGTTCCAACTCGTCGGCGCAGCGAAACGCAATGTGATGCACGGTGCCGGCGGAGTTGACGCCGAATTGTCCATCCGGGCGCTCGACCAAATCAACATACGCACTGGTCGATTTCGAATTCACCGAAAATCGTTTTCGCGCCGCTTCTTCAGTAATTAGCTCGAAACCGAGGAGCGCCAAAACACTCTCGGTTTTCTTCGCGTGCTGAACTTCGAGCGTCGGCGAGTGAAATCCATGAATCGCGAATTTCCTGGGTACGTCGCTTTCATATTTAAGATCGACGTCGTCCAGTTGGTCGGACTCGATCAGCTCGAGTATCAGACCATCCGGATCGGTAAGGCGGACGGCCGAATGATCAAAGCGCATCGGAAGCTGTTCGTGAAAAACGTGATGCTCGTCAAAACGCGCTTTCCAATAATCGAGCGAATTCTTCGGCACTGCGAAACTCGCTGCGATGACTTGTCCGGTGCCGCGCGTTCCTCGACGCGCGCCCGGCCACGCGAAGAACGTGATGGCCGTTCCCGGCCGGCCGGTTCGATCACCGTAATAAAGATGATAAGTCGACGGATCGTCAAAATTCACAGTGCGCTTGGCGAAACGCAGACCGAGGACTCGAGTATAAAAGTCGACGTTGCGCTGCGGATCACTCGCGATGGCGGTAATATGGTGAATGCCACGTAGTTTCACTGAACGAGAAGCTAACAGTTTCTCTATTAACTTGGGAGGCTAACTACAGTCACGCATGTATTTGTGGCGAAAATCGGCGAGTCGGAAATGGTGGACTGCTAACAAATTGCGATTGCGCGCGATCGCTGGTGATCAGTTGGCTGTCATCGAACGGCCGAACTACAAACAATTGCAGCTGGAAATTGGGTCGAATCGGCAGACAGAGTTGCAAAACATCGCGAAGGAATTCGGCGGCCACGTTGAGAAACTGTCGCGCGATTGGCTAAAGCGCGTGCTTCGTCGTAAAACGAAACCGATCAAAGTTCGAAACGAACGCTTGACCATCCCGGCGGGCGCGGCTTTCGGGACCGGAGAACACGCGACGACGGCGATGTGCCTGCGATTTCTCGGAAAACTAACACGCAATTGGGACCACGGCTGGTCGATCCTCGACATTGGGACAGGCAGCGGCATCCTCGCGCTGGCGGCGAAACTTCTCGGCGCGAAAAACGCGATCGGAATCGACAACGATCCGATTGCAATTCGTACCGCAAAACAGAACGCGCAGCTGAACAAGATTCACGGAGTCGAATTTCGCGTAAGTGACATTCGCGATTGGGAGCGTGGCAAGAGACCCTTTCGCCAAGACTCTGTCGCCCAAGCCGACATCGTGACGGCGAATCTCTTCAGCGAATTGCTAATCAAAATCCTGCCGGCACTGACATCTGCGCGTTGGCTGATTCTCTCCGGAATTCTGCGATTACAGGAACGCGACCTGAGGCGCACTCTTGCTCGAAGCAAGATCGACGTTGTCGAGGTGCGCCGCAGCGGAAAGTGGGTTGCGATGCTGACCCGCCGCAGGTAGGTTCGCCCCCCTTAGCGGCTACGGTTTTCTGCATTAACGCGGTTTAAATCAAGCCGCGAGCAAATCCAAATGCAGAACGAAGAACTGGCTTATGCGATCCTGACTCCGTATTCGATGCGTAAATCGCGCACCGGCGGAATCATCGCGCGGCTGATATCGCGCACCGGCCTCGACCTGGTGGCAGCGCGAATGTTTGCGCCGAGCGAGGAATTGGTTCGACGCTACGCCGAGACGATCGTGAGCGAAACCGAGCCGGCCCATCGCGCAACCCAGGAATTGATTCATGCGTATGTCCTGAAAAATTTCACCTGTGAAAAGCAGGGGGAACGCGCGCGGGTCTTGTGTCTGGTTTTTCGAGGACCAGATGCCGCGGAAAAGATGCGAAACACAGTCGGTCACATTCGACATGAAACGACAGCGGGGGAAACAATTCGCGACACGTTCGGCGATTACATCACCGACGATTCCGGTAAAGTCACTTACTTTGAACCCGGGGTCGTTGCGGGATTCGATGCGAAAGTGATCGAGCATGATCTGAAACTTTGGGCGCAATATTCTGACAACGATGGCGGAATTCTCGATGATTGTGTGCAATTTCCGACCGGCGCCCGAGTTGAGAAGACATTGGTCCTGATCAAGCCGGACAATTTTAAGTTTCCGAATGTTCGCCCGGGCGGTGTGATCGAGGTTTTCTCCCGCACCGGTCTCTACATCGTCGGGTTCAAGGTCCACCGAATGAGCGTTGCGCAGGCTGAACAGTTTTACGGGCCGGTGTTGCCGGTATTGCAGGACAAGCTGGGACACGCCAAGGGCCGCGACGCCTGGGAAGACATCGTTCAGTTCATGGCGGGCGCCCGCCCAAGTGACACTCTTCCGGAAAAACGCAACGAACCTGGCTCCGAAAAATGCATCGCGCTCGTTTACCAAGGCGAGAATGCCGTGAGCAAGATCCGCGAAGTGCTCGGCCCAACCGATCCAGCGAAAGCGCCGCCGGGTTCAATTCGAAAAGAATTTGGCCAGACAATCATGATTAATGCCGCGCACGCATCGGATTCGGTCGACAACGCCAGGCGCGAAATGGGGATCGTGCGACCTGACGAGAATAATTTTAAAGCTTTGATTGAAGATTTTTATCGCCACAGATAATGTGCGCTCCCTGATTTAGAACCGACGATATTTTATTAACATGGAAATTTCCGAACGTGCCGCCCAACTGACTCCGTCGCTGACTCTTTCGATCGACAGCAAAGCGAAAGCGATGAAAGCCGAAGGTATCGATGTTTGCGGCTTCGGAGCGGGCGAGCCTGACTTCGACACACCGGAGCACATCAAGCAGGCGGCCATCGAAGCGTTGCAGGCCGGATTCACCAAATACACCCCGAGCGCTGGCATTCCCGAGTTGCGCGCTGCCATCGCGGAGAAATTGGCGACCGACAACGGCCTCACTTACCGTGCAAGCCAGATCATCGTCAGCAACGGCGCAAAGCACTCCTGTTACAACGCGGTCTTGGCCACGTGTCAGCCGGGCGATGAAGTGATTATTCCGGCGCCTTATTGGGTGAGTTATCCCGACATGGTGCGGCTGGCCGGGGCCGAACCAGTTATCGTCCCGACGATGGAGCGCAATAACTGGAAGATGCGTCCGGAAGATTTTGAAAACGCGATGACGCCTCGCACCAAGATGTTGATCATCAACAGCCCGGGCAATCCGACGGGCGCGGTTTACACGCGCGAGGAGCTGGAAGCGATCGTTGGAATCGCTAGCGGTGAAGACATTTACATTTTGTCGGACGAAATTTACGAGAAGCTTCTTTACGACGGCGCCAAGCACGTGAGCGTCGCATCGCTCTCGAAGGAAGCTTACGACCTGACCCTGACGGTTAACGGTTTCAGCAAATCGTACGCGATGACCGGCTGGCGGCTCGGTTATCTCGCTGCGCCGGAAGCAGTCGCAAGAGCGGTCGATTCCATTCAAAGCCACAGCACGTCGAATCCGTGCTCATTCGGGCAACGCGGCGCGCTTGCAGCGTTGAAAGGCGACCAGCAATCGGTCGCTGACATGCGAGATGAGTTCGACATGCGCCGCAATTACATGATGGATCGCCTCTCCAAGATTCCGAACGTCACCGCAGTAAAGCCGCAGGGCGCCTTTTACGTTTTGGTCAACATCAGCCAGCTCGGCCTGACGTCGCAAAATTTCGCTGATCGATTGCTCAGTAAATCGAACGTCGCAGTTGTACCCGGCGCTGCGTTCGGTGATGACCGCACCATTCGTTTCAGCTACGCGACCAGCATCGACATCATCAAAAAGGGTCTCGATCGGTTCCAGGACTTTTGCAGGACGCTCTGATAGTCGCGATTTGAGGCGATGAAACTCGCCAACGTTTTGCCAGACAAAGCGGCGGTCGTTCAACGAATCAAAGCCGAAGGCGCGGTCGCAATCATTCGCACAGATTCAATCGAACGAGCACTTGGCGCCGCCGAAGCAGTCGTCGCCGGAGGATTCCGGGCGATCGAAATTACGTTCAGTTTCGCCGACGCAGCGAAGGCCATTGAGAAACTCACGGAGAGCAACGAGCGCGATTTGCTGATCGGCGCGGGAACGATTTTGAAGCGTGAGCAAGCCCGCGCTGCTGTTAACGCTGGGGCGCAGTTTCTCGTCAGCCCATGCGTGTTGCCGGAAGTGATTGATGCCGCACGCGAACTTGAAGTGGTAATCATTCCTGGCGCATTTACACCGACAGAGATTTACACCGCTCATTCGTTGGGCGCTGACATCGTGAAGATTTTTCCTGCGGTAAAGTTCGGCCCCGAATACCTGAAAGCAGTGCGTGGTCCGCTGCCGCAAATTCCAATCATGCCTACGAGCGGCGTTGACACATCGAACGTTGGAGACTGGTTCCGAGCCGGCGCGGTTGCGGTCGGCGCGGTCAGCAGCGTGCTCGATCCAGAATTGATTCGAAGCGGCGACTGGACCGAGTTGACCAAGCGTGCACGCGAGTTCATGGAAGCAGTTCGTGGAGCGCGATGAGATTGTCATCCCGAGCGCAAGCGAGGGAGCTCACATTCGAAGCGAGCGTCACGCGAGCTAGTCTGCGTGATTCATTACCTGGTGGGAGATTCCTCGCTCCGCTCGGAATGACACGCTAAAGGTTTAAGCATGGCCGGCCATCTCGCGCTTATTCTTCACGCGCATCTGCCGTTCGTTAGGCACCCGGAGCACGAGCATTTTCTCGAGGAAGACTGGCTGTTTGAAGCCATCACTGAGACTTACATCCCGCTGCTGCAAATGATGCAGCGACTCGTGAACGACAAAGTGCCGTTCAGGCTAACCGTGTCGCTCACGCCAACGTTGTGCGCAATGTTGCAGGACGAATTGTTGCGCGAACGTTATGTGCGGCATCTCGATCTTTTGATCGATCTCGCCGTCCGCGAGCGAAAACGAAATCGCAATGAAACCAAGCTCGCCGAGCTGTCGGAGTTTTATTTCGAATTGTTCACCGCGAGCCGGCGATTTTTTGTCGACGAATGGAATCGCGATTTGCTCGCGGCGTTCAAGCAGTTGCGCGACAACGGCGTGCTCGAAATCATCGGATCCGCGGCGACGCATGGACTTCTGCCGCTGCTTCAACAACAATCGAACGAAGCGGCGCGGGCGCAGGTCCTCATCGGCCGCGATGCATATTTCGATGTTTTCAGAGCCGAACCGTCCGGTTTTTGGCTGCCCGAATGCGGATACGCGCCGGGGCTCGATCCAATTTTACAGGAAGCGAACATTCGCTGGTTCGTTCTCGATGCTCATGGATTGTTGTTTGGAAACCCGCAACCGCAGCGAGCGATTTACGCGCCGTGCTACACGAGAGCCGGTCCGGCAGCTTTTGCGCGCGACCGCAATTCGAGCCGTCAAGTTTGGAGCGCGGAAGAAGGTTATCCGGGCGATCCAGCGTATCGCGAATTTTATCGCGATGTCGGATTCGACCTTCCCTTGGAACATCTGGGCCCGGTCGCCCGCGGCGTTCGAAAATTTTCCGGCGTGAAATACCACCGGGTCACCGGGCGAAGAAAACAAAAGGAACTTTACGATCGAGCAGCAGCGGAGAAAGCGGCCGACGCGCATGCCACGCATTTTCTCCAAGAACGCCGCGCCCAATTCCGGCAGCTCGCAAATCTCGATTTCGAGCCGATCATCGTCGCGCCGTTCGATGCCGAGCTTTTCGGTCATTGGTGGTTTGAGGGACCGCGCTTTCTGGAAATCTTCATTCGGAAAGCAGCGTTCGATCAAAAAGATTTTTACCTGACTACTCCGGCCAATTACCTGGCAGCCAATTCCACGCAGCAAACAATTGAGCCTGCCGAATCGAGCTGGGGCGAGAACGGCTATCTGGAAGTTTGGATCGACCAGCACAACTCGTGGATCTATCCGCACCTGCACGGTTGCGCCCAACGGATGACAAATTTGGCGCGCAAATATGCAGGAAAGGACCTCAATAGCGTTTCTCAACACTTGACTGGTTTAACCAGTCAAGTTTCCGGTGAGCTATCTGACTTGCGCGATCGTGTTCTTAAACAACTCGCCCGCGAACTACTGCTCGCGCAATCGAGTGATTGGGCGTTCCTGATGCGAACCGGCACCGCGCGCGAATACGCCACCAAGCGCACGCTCGATCACCTTGGCCGCTTCAATCAGTTGCACGACCAATTCGCGGCCGACACAATCGATGAAAAATTCCTCGCCGATTGCGAGTGGCGCGACAATCTTTTCCCGAACCTCAACTGGCGTTATTATGCGTGAGTGAACTTGTCATTCCGAGCGACGTCGAGGAATCTCTCGATATTATCCGGTCGTAACTAAGCTCGGAAATATTTAGAGATGCCTCGACTCCGCTCGACATGACAAAAGCATCCGTCCTAACGCCTTTGCTCGCGCTTTCCGTCGCAACGGCGTTCGCACAGGAATCCCCCACTCCTGCGCCCACAGCATCAGCGATTGAAACGCTATCAGCGTCGCCATCCCCCACGCCATCCGCTTCAGCGAGTGCGCGCAGCGGTTCCACTGCGATTCGTTCCGCCGCCAATGGAAGGAACGATCAGTCTCGGAATTTGGGATTCGAACGATAAACTCGTGCGCGTTCTACACCGCGAAGCGAAGATCGACCGCTTCACCGTGGAAGAAAATTCGTTGAGCACGACGTGGGACGGCAAAAACGACGCGGGCGAAGATTTGCCGCCGGGAAAATATCGCGCACGCGGCTATTTGGTTGGCAAACTGAGAGTCGAGGACCTCGGAAAAGTAACGTCGCCACCTGAGGCAGCGACTGATCACATTTCAGTGAAACTCGTGATGAATCCGCTTGTCGCCGACACGCGCTCGGTGATGGACGTTGGCGTCGGGCTTCGACGGTAAAGGAAGCTTTCTTGAAGACGATGGATGGACTTGCCGCTTTGCGACGATTAGTGAAACGCCGAATCTAAGTCGGGTTGGTATCACAAAGAGTGACGAGAAAGCGGCGGACGTCTGGCAGGATGATGGCGCGAATATCGAGCACCTGCGGGTGTCGAACATCGACAAGATGATAGCGTTCGATTGCGGGTTTTTTGACTTAAGGTAGGGCCGCTGCCCCGGCGGCCTGTGGGCGATCGCCCCTACCTCGGCCTCGACAGAGCGTGGGGACTACAGTTTAGTTAGGCCCCATGGCTTCCGCGCCTGAAGTTCAACACACGCTCGCAAAATCCGCCGGATTCAGCGGAATGTCGCTCCACACCGGAGAAAAAGTCTCGTTGAAACTGCATCCGGCGCCGGCCGATCACGGAATCAAGTTCAAACGCAAGGATCTGGCCGATGAGCCAACCATCGACGCCAAGATCGAGAACTTGAAAATGGTCGAGCGCGCGACAACGATTGGCGAAGGCTCCATGCGGGTGCACACGGTCGAGCACGTGCTCTCGGCGTTGTCCGCGATGGGCGTGGACAACGCGATCGTGGAAATGGACGCGAACGAGCCGCCGATTGGCGACGGGAGCGCCAAAGCCTACGTCGATGTGATTAAACGCGCCGGCATTTCAGCTCAGGACGCTCCGCGAAGATTCTTTCACGTTCGCGAGCCAATGCACATCGAAACGAAGACTGGATCGATGCTGATCCTGCTCCCGGACGACAATGGATTTCGAATTTCGTGCACTCAAGCAGGTCCAAACAATCGCTTCACCCAGTTCATGTCGACCGACGTCGCTCCGGAGATTTTCGAGCGCGAGATCGCGCCGGCGCGAACGTTTGTTTATTACGAGGACGTCGAGCCGCTGATGGAAAAAAATCTCATCAAGGGCGGCAGTTTGGAAAACGCTGTCGTCGTGCGCGGCGACGCGGTCTTGAGCAAGGAGCCGTTGCGATTTCCCGATGAATTCGTCCGGCACAAGATCCTCGATATCATCGGCGACCTCGCGCTCGTCGGTTGCCGGATCCGCGGACATTTGGTCGCGGTGAAACCCGGACACGCAGCGAACGCCGAACTGGCACGCGCAATTAACAAGGAACGCGCGCGCCGCGAGGCGCTGACTGTTCCGCGAGCTGTTCCGAAAGGTGACGGCGGTCTCGACAGTGACGAGATCATGCAAATCTTGCCCCATCGGTATCCGTTTTTGATGGTCGACCGAATCATCAGCTTCGATGAAGGCGGAACGAAATGCATCGGCGTGAAATCGGTGACGATCAACGAACCGTTCTTCCAGGGACATTTTCCCGGTCATCCGGTAATGCCGGGCGTGATGCAGGTCGAAGCGATGGCGCAGGTCGCGAGCTTGCTGCTCTTTAAACTGACGAAGTCCGCGAACCGCATCGGTTATTTCATGAGCGCCGACGATGTGAAGTTTCGCAAACCGGTCATGCCCGGCGACACAATCTTCATTCATGCCGAGCTGACCAAAGCGCGCGGCGAAAGGTTGGCAAAAGCCAAGTGTCACTGCGTGGTGAACGACGCGGTCGTATCGGAAGGCGAGTTGATGTTCACGTTTCTCGATAAATGAGCGACGTGCAGATTCATCCGACGGCGATTGTCGATCCGAAGGCAGACATCGGCCCGGGGACAGCCGTCGGACCGTATTGCGTAATCGGTGCAGACGTGGTGGTCGGGGAAAATTGCTGGCTGCAACATCACGTTACGTTGCAAGGACCGATGCAGGCCGGCGCCCGGAACAAATTTTACGCCTACTGCTCGATCGGTCAGCAAACCCAGGATCTCAAATACGCGGGCGAACCGACGTATCTGGAAATCGGCGATGAAAATACGTTTCGAGAATTCGTGACGGTGAATCGCAGCACGAAAAGCGATGGAAAGACCCGCGTTGGCAGCCGTGGAAATTTTCTGGCTTACAGTCACATTGGTCACGATTGCACCGTTGGAAACGAAGTGGTGTTTTCAAACAACGGCACACTCGCCGGTCACGTCCAAGTCGGAGACAACGCGGTGATGGGCGGACTGACCGCAGTCCACCAATTCTGCCGGATCGGACGTTTCGCGATCACTGGCGGCTGCTCGAAAATCGTCCAGGACGTTCCGCCGTTCATGATCGCGGACGGAAACCCGGCCGAAATTCGCGGCGTGAATCTTATCGGCCTCGAACGCAAAAATTATCCCGCCGACAAAGTGAAGCCCATCAAGGAAGCATTCCGCCTGATTTACCGCTCTAAATATAATACCGCGCAGGCGTTGGAAGCCGTCCGCAAGGAACTTCCGCAAACCGAGGAGCTCCGAGAGATCGTCGAGTTTATCGAAGAGACCGAACGAGGGATTATTCGTTAGGCCAGACTAGAATTTCACGCGCACCTTCGGCGTCGGCGTCGCGCCCGGAACAGGCGCCGGGACGCCGCGGATTTCCTGTTCGAGCTGTTTAAGAAGCGGCGCGGCTGGCGCATCGCCGGCAATTCGCAGCGCCGCCCGTAATAAATCGAGGCCGCGACTCGGTTTCTTGAGTCTATTCCACGCGTCGGCTTCCTCAATGGTCACGCGCAGAATGTCGTCGCGGGTCGAATAACAAGTCCGCGCCTGGCCAAAATAGCTGGTGGCTGCGGAAAACTTTCCGTCGGCCGAATTCCATCAGGCCGAGATCTTCGATCATCGGACAGTTACCCGTCCGTGACGCGGTTTGTCGCGCGAACGCACGATAATCCGCGCTCTCGGCGAAGTTTTTGGCTGCAAAGTCGTGGTAAGACTTCCAATTGATCGCGCCACGAGCGTAGTCCCGCGACGTTTCAACTTCCGTCCATCCGAGATATGGCCGGTAAAGCGGATCGCCCACCATCACCGACATCCAGGAAAGTCCCGGGATCGACATGTAGGCGCTCTCGGCAAACGTGAATCCGTGCAGCAATCGCTCGTTAAAGATGTCGAGATGAGAAGTGAGTTGCAAATACGGCTCGAAGACGTTTCCCATGCTTGCAGCCGCGCCCAACGACAGCAACGGTCCCACCCAGTTCGCACGTGGATCCCGCAATGTGCTCGCGCTGTAGGAATGGATATGAACCGCGATCGCTCCTCGAGCGAAGTGAAAACCGGGCTGTACAAAAACACCTATTGGATGATCCGAGTACCAGCCATAATACAACGCGCAATCCGTCATCGGGTAACCTTCCGGAAACATTTGCGGCGAATCGTCATAAACAACAGGAATGCCTGTTTTGTGAAGTTGCTGACGAATCAGCGCGAGCCATTCATCCCCCATGGTACGGCTGGAATCGCCCGAGCTCCCACCCGCATCCACATAAGCGCGGCCCCAAAGTCCATTTTTTTCAGTCGCAATCGCATCAATGATCATCTGCTTCACCGTCGCCGCGGTTGGCGCATCCAGGCGACAGACTAACAAAAGGGCAGGATCTTCGGATTGATTGATCGGCTGAAAACTTTTGAAATAAGAGTTAAGCCGCGCGCCTGAAATCTGTGGCGAAAAATATCCGAGCGTTGCCAGTTCGGAATCAACCGACGCTTCATTGCGATCCTCGATTGGCCCACCGCCGCGGCGATCACCCGGATATGGCTCGAGCGCGGCACGAATCTTCAACGGCATCCCTCGGATCAACGCGACGAAGCGGATCGACGTCGCCATCACCGCCTCCTGATGGTCTTCGGTCTCGCGCATGGTCCACCACTGTTTCGCTTTGAAGATCTCGCGCAGGCGATTGGCAATTGTGGCGTCGTATTCGTCGCGACTGATTTCTTCCGCCTGCGAACAAGTCAAACCGACGATGTGATCGAACGGAATGCCGCGCTTCTGGGCGTAAAATCTGGCTAGCTCTACCGCGTCAGGCGCCGTTTTGTTGTAAACGACGACAGTTGCTGCTGTCAGCGGCTGCTCGGCGCGCGCAGTTTGCGCACCTGCCGAGACACACGCGATCAATGAAATCAAAAAGCGATAGACTTTGGGAGCTTTGCTAGCGAAAGCTTTCGGAGTTGAGCGTTGGCGATCGAGTTGGCAAGCTTTTGAAGATCGCACTTTCAACCGTCATTCCTCATCGCTCAACCTTTTCGAGATGTCCACCGCTCTCAATTTACTTCGAATCAAAAATCTTGCGCTGGTCGAAGAGCTCGAGTGGCAGATCGCGCCCGGATTCACCGCCATCACTGGCGAAACCGGCGCCGGCAAGTCGATCATCATCGGCGCGCTGCAACTACTGCTTGGCGAACGCGCGGACAAATCGCTGATCCGGACCGGAGCTGATACCTGCACTGCGGAAGCGATTTTCACGGGAAGAGAATTACAGAAACTGAATCCACAGCTGGTCGAGGCGGGGGTCGAGGAATGCGCTGAAGATCTGATCATCAAGCGAACGCTTTCCACAACGGGCGCAAATCGACAGTTCATCAACGGCTCGCCCACTACGTTGTCCATTCTGAAAAGCGTGGGCGATGCGTTGGTTGATCTTCACGGCCCGCACGATCACCAGTCACTACTCTCGCCGGACAAGCAGCTCAACCTGCTCGATTCGTTCGCGAGAGCTGAAGAGCAACTCGATGAATACAAGAAACATTTTCGCGAGTTGCAAGCGTTGACCGCCGAGCACGCGGCTCTCAACACCGCTGAAACCGCTCGCGAGCAAGAACTCGATCTCCTGCGCCATCAGATTACAGAGATCAATTCCGCGAATCTCGTCGCCGGCGAAGAAGAAGAAATCGAGAAACGCTACAAACTTTCCAGTAGCAGCAAACGATTGATCGAACTGGCGAGCGCGGCGGCAAACAAACTCTCGGAAGCGGACGACTCGGTCCTCTCCCAGCTCGCCGAGACTCAACGCCTGGTTCGCGAATTGGAAAAGATCGATAGCTCGGCAGTGCAACTGGCTTCCGAGCATGCTGCGGCCGTGGTGCAGCTGTCTGAGATCGCGCGTTCTCTGTCCGATTACGCAGAGAAACTCGACCTCGACCCCGAACAGCTCGCTGCGCTCGAGCAACGGGTTTCGCTTTTCGAAACGTTGAAACGCAAATATGGCGGATCGATCGCGGAAGTGATCGCGTTCGGTGAACGGGCAGCTGAACGGATGCGGAAGATTGAAGGTCGCGACGAGGAACTCGAGCGCCTGGCCAAAGAGATCGAGAAGGTTCGCGGACAGATGAATCGCACCGGCGAGGTCCTGGGAAAACTGCGCGCGAAAGCAGCTCCGAAGCTTTCCGACACGATTCGCCGGAATCTGCGCGATCTCGGATTCAAACAATCCGAGTTCGAAGCAAAGCTCAGCGCGCTTGAGGAACCAAACATCAACGGCTTCGATTCAGTCGAACTTCTTTTCTCGGCGAATCCGGGCGAGCCGCTGAAACCGCTGCGGGTGATCGCTTCGAGCGGCGAAATCTCGCGCCTGATGCTCGCGATCAAGTCCGCGCTCGCCGCGCACGATTCAATCCCGCTTCTGATCTTCGACGAGATCGACACCAACGTCGGCGGCGAGATCGCGCACGCGGTCGGCGCGAAGATGCAAATGCTCGCGAACGAACATCAGCTCATTTGCATCACCCATCTGGCACAAGTCGCGGCCTGCGCTTCATCGCACTTTGTCGTCACAAAGGAAGTCTCGCGCGGCCGCACGTTTTCGAACCTACGCGAAGTCAGCGGCAAAGCGCGCCAGGAAGAGATCGCGCGCATGCTCGGTGGCAAGAGCGACTCCGCGATGCAGCTCGCCGCGACGCTACTAAAGGAAAGTAGCCCGCGAATTACGCTAATTAACGCGAATGAAATTCCGAAGGTGAGTCTTCTTCTCGTGCCGATTCGCGTGATTATCGGGCAAAATCAGCTTTTCACCGGCCCGAGCGGAAGAATGACTTTGCCGTAGAGCTCGTTCAGTACCTGAGCGAGGCCGGTATAGATCGCGGAAAAGCCGCAGAAGACTCCTTCCCATCCCGTGAATTGCTTAAACCCGGGACTCGCGCTCGCGTAATCGCCGTAGGCGAGCAGGAAAAATAAGATCGTGAGCGAACCGAACACGATTTGTCCCGCGACGTGCAATCGCAGCGTGCCGATAAACATCACGAGCGTGAACAATCCCCACATGAAAAGATACGCCGCCATCGCTTTCTCGTTCGATGCGGTGGCCCAGCCGAGTTTCGTCATCAAAATCATGGTGACGAGCGACAACCAGAAGAGTCCGTATGAAATAAACGCGGTGGTGGCGAAGGTGTTGCCTTTTCGCCATTCCATGATTCCGGCGATGACTTGGGCGATTCCGCCGTAACAAATTCCCATCGCCAGAATCATCGCGTTGAGTTCGTAAAAGCCGGCGTTGTGCAAATTCAGGAGCACAGTCGTCAGGCCGAAACCGAGAAGACCAAGCGGAGCCGGATTTCCAGTTGTATCGCGGGTGTCATTCATGAGCTCAGTTTGTCGAACTCAAGATCGACAATGCAATCACAAATCGGACGAGATGCAGCGGGGGCGACCCTTAGTTAGTGGAGTCCGTCTTGAAAAGATTGTTGTGAAATGCCGACCACGTACTCATGAAGTGAAGAGCCGCCGGCCCGGGAAGTAACAAGCGATCTCGCATACGACCCTCCGCAAAACCGAGAATCGGCACAAGATGATCATCTGCGAGATCCATGTGCGTCGAACCATCCACCGCCTCAGCGACTGAGAATACGATGCTCTCGGTAACGGCTTTCAGCTTTTCACCTGTGAGGCCGGCACCTTTGAGTGCCTCCTTAGTGCAACGGACGATTTCTTGAACGAGGCGCACCTCTCGTGCTTCGTATGCTTCCTGATCGTGAAACTGTTTCATGCGGATATTTCGTTTATGTAGAATGTCGAACGCGTAACGAGAGGTATACGAAATTCTTCAGTCTGATCCAAGGATAGACCTAATTCGTTAGGCTGGACGTCGTGCAACGACGTGGCTAAAAGAGTTGGCGTGCTGAATTACATCTGGCTCGCGCTGGTGTTGCTCGCGGTCGCGATCGGCGGCTGGAATGGTCAGCTCAAGGATGCGACCAACGGCGCGCTCGATGGCGCGAAGACGGCGGTGACGATCGCGATCGGCTTGTGGGGAGTGATGGCGCTCTGGCTTGGCGTGATGCGATTGGCGGAGCGCGCGGGATTGGTTCAGCGTATCGCCTACGGATTACGGCCGTTAATGCTGCGGCTGTTTCCCGAAGTGCCGCCCGATCATCCGGCGATGGGTTCGATGCTGATGAACATGGCGGCGAACATGCTCGGACTCGGCAACGCGGCGACACCGCTCGGATTGCGCGCGATGCGCGATTTGGAATCGTTGAATCCGCGACCGACTGTCGCTTCGAACGCGATGTGCACGTTTCTCGCGATCAACACCAGTTCGGTGCAATTGATTCCGGCGACAGCGATCGCAATCCTGGCTTCGGCTGGATCGACAAGGCCAACCGTGATCGTCGGCACGGCATTCTTCGCGACGCTGTGCGCGGCAACGGTCGCGGTCTTGTCCGCGAAATTTTTCGAACGATTGTCGATCTTTCAACCGCGACGCGAAACGCGCGAAGCGCCAAAATGTGAAGCAAAACTCGGAGCGTGACGTCTCACCCGGAGCGGCGTTCGATGATGATTCGCTTGGCCAACCACCGCTTTCCCGGCCGGCGCCGTGGGGAATGGTCGCGCTTGTGTTACTGGTCGTTTTCTTCCTGATGTTGTTTGCGCGAATGGTGATGCCGGAAGTGTTTCGGCTTCCTTTGCCGGCAGATCAAACGTTGCAAAATCCTTTCGCGCGAATGGTGAACGCACTATCGATTCTTGCGATTCCATTTTTGCTGAGCTTTTTCCCGATTTACGCCGCCGCGCGCGGGATCAAGGTTTATGACGAGTTCGTGGAAGGCGCAAAGGAAGCGTTCAACGTCATCCTGCGGATCATTCCGTTTTTGGTGACGATGCTGGTGGCGATCGGAATGTTCAAAGGCGCGGGCGGAATCGATTTGCTCACGAAATTGCTCAGCCCAGTCCTGACCCCCTTGCATTTTCCAACTGATCTGTTGCCGCTCGCGTTGATGCGGCCGTTGAGCGGAAGCGCGACGCTCGCGCTTTTGACTGACATCGTGCATCGGCTTGGCCCGGACAATATCGTCAGCCTCACAGCAGCGACGATTTACGGCAGTACCGAAACGACGTTCTACGTGGCAGCGGTCTATTTTGGATCGGTCGGGATTAAGCAGACCCGCCACGCGATTCCGGCCGGACTCCTGGCCGACCTGACCGGCGTTATTGCCTCGGTAATTATCTGCCGGGCAGTACTGTAAGCCCTTCTCAGGCATCGGGTTAACCTGGCAGCATTTGATTCGAACCTGCGGACCTGGATATCATTTTTTCTCGCTATTGAGTGACCGAATTCCTTATCGTCCAAGTTTTTGCAGATGATCCAGCGTGATTATTTAGTTATCGGGACCGGCGTCGGCGGGGCGAGCGCCTGCGAAGGCGTGCGCAAACACGACAAACGCGGCTCAGTCACAATCGTCGGCGCGGAAATCATGCCGACTTATCATCGTTGGATGCTGTCGAAGGATTTTCTGCGCGAGAAGACCCCGCCGTTAAAAAAACTGGGCTACTTCGACCAGCGCTGGTTCGATTCACACAAGATCGAGACACGTTTCGCGACAATCGTGAAACAATTCAACATCGAGCGCCGGCTCGCGGTGCTTGGCAATGGCGAGAGCATCGAGTTTAACAAGGCGTGTCTTGCAACGGGCAGCAGACCGGTGCGGCCGGCGGTCGCGGGCGTAAATCTCGGAAACGTCATTTATTTGCGAAGTGTCCGCGACGCGCTGGCACTGCGGGAAATGGCCGACATTGAAAAAACCGTAATGGTGATCGGCGGCGGCCTGCTGGCGTGTGAAGCGGCGGCCAGTTTGCGGATGATGAAATTGAAGGTCACCATGATGCATCGCAACGCGTATCTGCTGAACCGTTACCTCGATTCGCAAACCGGGCCGTGGTTGACGGAATATTATGCGAAGCACGGCGTCACGATGTTAATCGGCGAAAGCTTAAATGGTTTTGAAGGGAAAACGGTGTTGCGAAATATTCAGACCAAGAGCGGCAACCGAGTTCCGGCGGGATTGGCGGTCGTCTGCTGCGGCGCCGAACCAAACCTCGATCTTGTTCGCAATACGCCTCTCTCCGGTCCACACGGTTCGCCGGTCACGGAATATCTCGAGACCGAAGAGAAGGGAATTTTTGCGGTAGGCGATCTCGCGTTTTATCCGGACCGGATCATGGGCGGCGTCCGCCGGCAGACGCATTGGGAAAACGCGCGCGAGCAGGGTTTGGTTGCCGGCGCGAACATGAGCGGCAAGAAACGGATTCGGTACGAACAAGTCCCGTATTTTTGGACCGAAATGTTCGATCTTCACCTGCACTTTGTCGGCGATTTCAGTATGCAGCCGACGCGGGTCGATCTTCGTGGCGCATACGCAAAACGAAAATTCATCGCCCGGTACTATCAGGGCGAGAAATTGCGGGCGATTCTCCTCTGCAATCAAGCCGAACGTGAAGTGGAGTCGGCCAAAAAAGAGCTGCGGCACGCGTTAGGGAAATAGAGCGGAAATTGAGATCGATGTCCCCTCGGTCACCGGGGCATGAACCGTGCTGGTAGGCTTGTCTTGATTCATGTTAACCCTTGCTGCTTTTGGCGTGGTTGTGTGCACGATCCTTTTTTCTGTTTGGTGGGCTTATTTCGAACGATCTGATTAGAACAACGGGCATGCTCGACCAGGAAGACTTGAAGTGGATCGCCTCGACCTCCACGGAGTTGAACTCGATTCTGCAACAGATTTCGCGTTACAGCGATCTCGCCCGCCGGCATCGCAACGAACACCATTACATCGATTTACTCGGCGAACGCGTGGAATTGGCCTCCAAGACAGCACAATCTCTTTTCGACCGCGTGACGTCGAAAATCTTGGCAGGCGCCGCGAAGAAATCTGCCGCCGCGCGAAAGAGCGAGGCCGGTTTTACGATTGTGCCTCCGCCGAAGCTGGAAGAAAAACCAGCTCGAAGCCAGGTCAGCATTGAAACGAAAAACGGAAATGTCATAAGGGAGAATAGCTATGCGGGTGCAACCGCGGCGGCAATCAGCAGCAACGGCGTTCCGCCCGGGACCAGGCTGAAGAATCCAAACGGGAGTCGCGAATACATTTTGCTCGTCGAAGATGAGCCGGACGTCGCGGACGTCGCTTCGGAAATGTTGGCGGAGGAAGGATACAAGGTTGTGCTTGCACACGACGGATTTGAGGCGCTCAAGATTTACGAACAAATGGGCAAACAAATCGGCCTGGTGATTCTGGATTACTTTCTGCCAGTCATCGATGGCGACGCGGTCTTTGAAGAACTCCGTTCGATTAATCCGCAAGTCAATGTCGTATTGAGCAGTGGTTTTGCGGAACAAAGCAAGATTGGTTCGATGCTTGGTCAGGGCCTTCGCGGTTTTATTCCAAAACCCTATAGCCGCGCCAAGCTTCTGGAACAGGTCCGCTCCACATTGGATGCGGAACGGCAAGGGCAGCGTTAACAGCCTAAATTGGCGAACGTCGCGGGCCATGAATCCCCACATCATGGCATCAATTTAGCTTCTGATGCTGGACGCCCATGGCCCGCATTGATGCCTTCTTCAAACTGATGACGGAGCAAAAGGCTTCCGACCTTCATCTCTCGACCAACAATGCGCCAATGCTGCGCATCAACGGCGATTTGGTCCGCGTGGACTTTCCGCCACTCAAGAATGACGAACTGAAAGCGATGGTCTACGAGATCGCGCCTGAAGGAAAGATCAAGGAGTTCGAAGAAAAGCTCGACGTCGACTTCGGCTACGAGGTTCCGGACGTGATGCGTTATCGTGTCAATTTCTTCCAGCAGAAGTATGGCATTTCCGCCGCGTTCCGTTCCATTCCGTCTCAAGTTCTGACCGTTGACGACCTCGGCCTTCCACCGGTCCTGAAGAGATTTCCGATGCTGAAGAAGGGGCTCGTGCTCGTGACCGGGCCGACCGGCTCCGGTAAATCGACGACGCTGGCCGCGATGATGGATTACGCCAATCTGCAGCGACACGATCACATCATCACGGTCGAAGATCCGATCGAATTCGTGCATCGCAGCCAAAACTGTCTCGTTCAACACCGCGAGGTCGGCATACACACACGTTCCTTTGCCACCGCGCTGCGCGGAGCACTGCGCGAGGACCCGGACATCATTCTGGTCGGCGAAATGCGCGACTTGGAAACGATCGAGCTGGCGCTGACCGCTGCGGCCACCGGTCACCTCGTTTTCGGAACGCTGCACACGTCCAGCGCCGCCAAATCGATCGACCGCGTGATCGACGTCTTTCCCACGAGCCAGCAAAACCAAATCCGCACGACACTGGCCGAGTCGCTCAAAGGCGTGGTCGCGCAAAATCTGTTCAAGCGGATCGACAAGCCGGGCCGCGTGGCTGCGCTCGAAATTCTGGTCGTCGACACTGCCATCGCCAACCTCGTGCGCGAAGGAAAGACTCACCAAATCCCCGGCATGATCCAGGTCGGCAAAAAGAAAGGCAACCAGCCGCTGGATGACGCCATCATGGAGCACTTGCGGCATGCCGCATCTCTCCGGAAGAAGCTTACGACAAGTGCATCGACAAGAAAAAGTTCCGTCAGTTTCTCAAGGAAGCACCAATCGACGGTAACGAAGAATAATATCGACCTATGCGCACACCGGATCTCGACAAAATTCTCTCCGCGATGCTGAAAACTTATAACGGCATCTCCGATTTGAACTTTTCGGTCGGCCATCCGTTGCAGGTCGAAGACTTCGGCGAATTGAAACCGGTGTTCGTTGATCCTCCGATTGAAGCGCTCACTCCTCATCAAACCGAACAGATCGCGCTTAGTCTCATGCAGGGTAATCGCCGCCTCATTTACGATTATCTTACCAGCGGGTCGTGCGATTCCAGCTATTCCCTCGGCGATGAAGCCCGGTTCCGCGTAAATATTTTCCGGCAGCAGGGTCACTTTTCGATGGTACTCCGCAAACTGCAAAGCGAAGTGCCAACGATCAAGCAATTGGGGCTGCCGGAAATCTTTTACGAAATCGCCAAGGAAAAAACCGGCCTTGTCCTTGTCACGGGCGCGACCGGCAGCGGCAAGACTACTACCCTGGCCGCCATCCTGAACGAGATCAACGAAACGCAGCCAGTCCACGTCGTTACATTGGAAGACCCGATCGAGTTCGTTCACCCGAAAAAGAAGGCAACCTTCAATCAGCGCGAGCTCGGACATGACTTCAATAATTATCCGACCGGATTGCGCGCCGCATTACGTCAGGCACCAAAGGTCATTCTGGTCGGCGAAATGCGTGACCGCGCGACCGTCGAAATCGCGTTGATGGCAGCCGAGACCGGCCATCTGGTCTTGAGCACTCTGCACACGGTCGACGCCGGCCAGTCGATCAATCGTATCCTCGGTTTCTTTTCGCTGGGCGAAGAACAGCAGCTGCGGATTCGTTTGGCCGATTCGCTTCGTTACATCGTCAGCCAGCGTCTCGCCCCGAAAGTCAATGGCGGCCGACAACTTCTCACCGAGATTATGGGCCACAATCTGCGGACCCGAGAAGCCGTCGCAATCGGCGAAGGCGAACACCGAAGCTTCTACGAAATCATCGAGTCGAGCTCGCCCTTCGGGTGGATGACATTCGACCAATCAATTCTCCGCGCTTACGAAAACGGTTTCCTCACCGAAGAAACAGCGCAATTGTTCGCTTCGCGCAAAGGCCGCATCACCCGCGGTATCGATTTAATCCAGAAGGCGCGCGGCGTTGACAGCGATCTCGACTCCGGCCTGCGCCTCGACGTACCCGAAAACGCCTTTCGCTAATGTTTATGTTTTCAGACCAGGAACAATCCGACCCGTCGTTCTTTGACGTCGGCGACAACACCGCGCTCGTCTGCGTCGACCATCAGCAATATCAGAAGGTCGTCGTGCCGCAGCTGATCGACATGACCTACAAGGTGCATCTCGGTCTGTTCGAAGAAGATGTGCTGCTCAAACTCAAGACCTACAACTACGACGTGGTCGTCGTTTACGAGAATTTCAAAGGCTCAACGCTGCAGACCAATCCGATCCTGGCGGAATTGTCGCGTCGACCGGACGCCCTGCGACGCGAGCACTTTGTTGTGTTGCTCAGCCAACGTTTGGCCACCAATGACGCCATGAGCGCGTTCGTGCACAGTGTCGATCAAATCATCAACATTACCGACTTGGCGAACTTCAAACCGGTGCTGCGTCGCGGCGTCACCCAGCATCATGAGCTTTACAATTCCTTCAACGAGATGCTCAAGAGCGTGCAGGCGCTGTGACGCCCCACGCCGGCGGAACCTAAGACCACTGGAAACACTCGAAGTGGCATTTTTCTGGCTTTGACCATGAGCCGTGAATGCCAGACTCATAATCTCTTCCTGCTTGGTTGGACTCACCGCCGCGGTATGGGCGAAAGACGATGCTTGTCTGGAAGGCGTGGTCCAGTTGCCGCCACCGATGGTGGAGCGCGCGCTCAATCAACGCTACGGGACGAACATTGAAGCTCCGCTAACGCCAACCAATCCTCCAGCGGCAGTTGTTTACCTAGAGGGCAATTTTCCCGCAAACATCCCGATCTCGAATTCTGTCGCCCAAATGGCGCAGAAGAACATGCTGTTCGCTCCGGACCTAGTTGCCATTCACGTCGGCGGCGCAGTCGAGTTTCCAAATCAGGACGATACTTACCACAACGTCTTTTCTTATTCGAAAAGCAAGCGCTTCGATCTGGGACGTTACCGAAAAGACGAAAAGCCAGGCCGCGTCACATTCGAGAGACCCGGCGTGGTAACTGTGCACTGCGAAATCCACGACCGTATGCGGGGAACAATTCTAATCTTGGAAACGCCCTATTTTCAGAAGACTGATTCGGCCGGTCGCTATCGACTCGATCATCTCCCGACCGGTCACTTCACCGTCAAGGCGTGGATCAACGAAGCCGAAGTCCGCCAGCGAGAAGTGGACTTAAAAAACGGCGCGCGCATCCCGCTCGATTTTCCCGCGAAATGACGGACACAGGTCTTCTTGAACTTTGAATCTGACGCATGGGTTAAATTTTCGGGTAAAGTTACTGCTGGCGATGATGCTCATCGTCCTGGCGACAACGGGTGTCATCATTTACATCGCCGAGAATAATCTCCGCGCCAATCAACAACGCCTGCTCAATGCGCAATTCCAAAATCAATTGCGTTCCTTCCTGGCCGTTCAAGATTTGCGGTCGAGTGCTGTCGCCGAAAAGTGCCGCAATATTGCTCGCTCGGTCCGATTGCGGGCAGCTCTGGAAGAAAACGATGTCGCTGACCTTTACCGGAACGCACTGACCGAACTCCAGGAAGTCTTTCGGCCTAACGAACCTGCACCAACCGACCCGGACGGCCCGATCCGAGCTTCTTTCGTTCGGTTTGTCGATCTTCACGGAACAGTTCTGTCTCCGCGTGATCAGCCTGCCGGAGATGTCGACGCCGGATCTCTCGAACAGGCATTGTTGGCCCCCACGAGCCGGAAACAAGTTGCTGCCGCTGAGCAGGCCGCCGCATTTATTGCTGTCACGCGCGGAAACGACCCCAGGGCTCTTCGCCAGATCGTTCTGACTAAGGTTCATGGCTGGGACGACAACGATCTAGGAACGCTCGTTCTGGGTTTTCCGATTCGACAAGCCGGTACCGCCACCGCCAGTGGCCCAGAAATTAAGAGCGGCATCTGGTTAAATCGGCAATTCTATATCGCGGACCTGAATGCGGCCGATCGCCACTTGGTCGGACAGCGTGTTCAGACGGGAATAAACGGGAACGCGAGTGGCAATTCCATTGTAAATCTGGAAAGCGGACCGCATTTGCTCTTTTACAAGCGACTGAATTCGCAAGCAGCGCCAGCATACGTTGTTTGCTTGTACCCACTTGCTGCGTCCCTTCGCGAAGCAAGAAACCTTCGTTGGAAAATCGGCTCTCTCGGCGTTGCTGTTTTGGTCGCCGGTTTTGGCGCAAGCTTATTCTTGGCAAAGAAGCTTTCCAAGCCGGTCGACCAGATCGTTGCCACATCCGCCGAAAATGTGACGCGCCGAAAAAAGGCTGAGACGGACCTGGTCAAAGTGAATCGCGAGCTGGAGAAAGCGCTCGTAGAGCTAAAAGCGACGCAACAACAGGTAATTCAGCAGGAACGATTGAGCGCGCTTGGACAGATGGCAGCCGGAATCGCCCATGATTTTAACAACACGCTCATGCCGATTCTCGGTTTCGCCGATGTTCTTTTGCAAAACGAATCGTTACTTGATGACAAAGCAGAGACCCGTCGCTGTCTCGAAATGCTTCGCACTTCGGCAAAGGATGCAACAAGCGTCGTCAGCCGGCTGCGGGAATTTTATCGGCCGGTGGATTCCAACGAGGAATTTCCAATTGTCGATCTCACCAGGCTAGTTGAGCAAGCAGTCGCCTTGACCGAACCGAAATGGCGGGGATTGACTCAAGCCCGCGGAATTACGGTGGCGGTCGAGACTAATTTTAAAGCGCGTCCGATTGTGGCTGGGGACGAATCGGCCTTGCGCGAAGTTCTAACAAATCTGCTCTTTAATGCAGTAGACGCCATGCCGGAAGGCGGCCGCATTTTGCTCGAGGCTGAGATAGAAAATGACCATGCGGTTCTTCGAGTCGCCGACACTGGCACTGGCATGACCGAAACAGTCCGGCGGCGTTGTTTGGAACCATTTTTTTCCACCAAAGGCGACAAAGGCACCGGTCTTGGCTTGTCGATGGTCTATGGAATTATCGAACGCCACCGCGGCCAATTGGATATCGAATCCGCCGTTGGGAAAGGCACGACCTTTATTATTCGACTGCCGGTAGCGGAAAAATTGTCGATAACCCAGGAAGTCGAAGTCGCGGCGAAAGCGGATTCAGCTTTGAACATTCTGGTTGTAGATGACGAAGCGCGAAGCCGGGAAGTTCTGCTGGCTTACCTGCGTACTGACAGTCACTCGGTCGCCACGGCCTCCAGCGGACGTGAAGCGCTCGAGAAATTTCGGCTGCGCCCTTTCGATCTCGTAGTGATGGACCGCGCCATGCCGGAAATGAACGGCGAACAGACCGCGCGCTTCATCAAGCAAGTCAATCAGGACGTTCCCATCATTTTGTTGACGGGCTTCAGTGGGCAAATCGACGACGACAGCAGCCGGCCGGCCGAAGTCGATGCCGTCTTGAACAAGCCTATTACGCTGGAAGCTCTTCGCCGCGGAATCAACAAAGTCGTTTATGTTGCGTAAGACCGATATCTTCCTCGTCGGAATAGCGCTGGCATTCGCACTTAATGCCCGCGCCGATTTGCTGGACCAAGTGAACGACGCGCTTTCGATCCGCAGTTCGAAGAGTCAGTTCCAGTTGCAGATCACCGGATTGATCGATTTCGAAGGCTATTTCATCGACCAGCGTCCGCCGGGGTTGATCAACACGGACGATAGCTTTCTTTTCAATCCCCGGCTTTCGCTTTTTGCCGATGTACAATGGACAAATCATTTCTATTTCTTCGGACAGTTGCGAATCGACCGCGGCTTCGATCCGAGCGATCAAGGCGCGCAGGTCCGGATGGACGAATATTTTGTTCGCTACACACCATTGGACCAATCGTTGATCGCGTTCCAGGTCGGAAAATTTGCGACAGTTGTGGGCAATTGGACACCGCGACACCTCTCCTGGGATAACCCTTTCATCAACGCGCCGCTCCCCTACGAAAACGTAACCGGAATCTGGGACAGCGAAGCACCGGATGATGCCGATGACTTGTTCGGCTGGGCTCACATCGGCGAATACGATGATGGCGACTATTCCGACAAGTATCGCCGGCTTCCGATTATCTGGGGCCCGAGTTACGCGAGCGGTTTTGCTATCCTGGGCACGATCGACAAGTTCGATTACGCGATCGAAATGAAAAACGCGGCGTTGGCATCGCGTCCGGAATCGTGGGACCTGACCAATGTCGGCTTCGAGAACCCCACGTTCAGTGGGCGAATCGGATTTCGGCCGAACGAGATGTGGAATCTCGGATTTTCGACCAGCGCAGGCCCATACTTGCTTTCGGAAGCAGGTCCAACTCTGCCGACCGGTCGAGACATCGACGATTACCGCGAACTCCTTCTTGGTCAGGACATCTCGTTTGCCTGGCATCACTGGCAGCTCTGGGCGGAATTTTTCGAAACGCGATTTCAAGTCCCCCGAGTGGGAAATGCCGACACCTTCGCGTATTACTTCGAAACCAAATACAAGTTTACCCCGCAACTATTCGGAGCGATTCGCTGGAACCAACAACTCTACGGCACTGTGCCTGATGAGGGCGAGCAAGTTCAATGGGGGAATGACGTATGGCGAGTGGACGCAGCTATCGGTTATCGCTTCACCAATTATCTGCAGGGCAAAGTGCAATACAGCTTTAAACACGAGGATGCGCGGATTCAAACGGGCGAACAACTCTTGGCTACTCAGTTCACGATCAAGTTCTAGCTCGCATCCCGCGCGTACCAATCGACCTTGCGCGTCACGTACATTACGACCCCGAGCAGGATGAATAGCGCGATCGCGCCCATGAGCAGGGCGTAATCTTGCTGCCTCAAAGTGATGTAGAGGAAGGTGTAAATACCGGCCAGACCGGCGCCGATCATTAACGTGCGAATGCCGCCGCCTAGGAAGTATCGGCAATACCAGGTGATCAGAATTGTCGATGCCGCGGCCGCGATCAGATAGGCGAGACCGAAGCCGATGAATTCGGAGATTGAGAGCAGAAGCAGATAAAACAAACAAAGCGCCGCGCCGACCATGAGGTATTGGAGCGGATGGATTTTTTGCCGCGCGGTCATTTCGAAAAGGAAAAACGTCGTAAAGACCAGCACGAGAAAAAGCACGCCATATTTGATCGAGCGCTCGACATAGCGATACGAATCCAAGATCGACAAAAACTGCGCGCCAAACATTGATTGCGAGACCGCTTGGGTCGTGAAGCGCTCGTTGCCCGCCTGGCTTGTCCAATGTTGCGGATAATCGCGGCCGTAATACGAAACTTTCCATTTCGCGTCGAATCCGTCCGCGCGCACCGAACGGTCTGCCGGCAGAAACGCGCCGCGAAATCCCGGATCGGGCCAGTTCGATTTCAAATTTGTTTCGTTCTCAACGCCAAACGGCGCGAAAAAGATTCCGCCACTGCCGTTCACGTCGAGCGGAATGGAAAACTCGACCGGATCAACGATTGGCTTATCGAGAGCAAGCACTGCGGTCGCGCCTGTTGTATAACCGGGAACTTGCGAGCCCGGCAACATCGGTCGTTTGGCTCCGCCCCAATCGAGCACGAGCGCCTCGCGCGTTCCGCGAAGGTCGGTCACAGCGATCGCTAGAAGTGCGTCTTTCCATTGCACATCTTTTATGTCGATCTTGAAGTACGCGAAATCCGGCGGCGCGAACTTACCGGCGACAGTTACGTCTGCGCGAAATACAGCCGCGTCATAAATCCCGCGATGCAGCATTTGCGTTTGCACATCCCCCGTGACATTCAGCGATTCCGGCAGGAAATAAGCCCAAGCCAGGGCAGTCTCTTCCACTTCGCGCTTTTCAATTTTCCCTTTCTTGTCCGGAAGCTCCTTCGTCGTTTTGAAATGATACTGATACGGAATCATGAGCACGGGTCCGATGATGTTCTGCTCCCTTCCCCACGACGAAGTGATGTCGGCGACGGCTTCATTCCGCCGGTTCAATCGGTCGGTCAACACGCCGGTGATCATTCCGAGCGGAATCAGGAGCAAGAGAATCAAAACGCCGACGCCAATCAGTTTGATGATCGTGCGGTAACGCTTTCCAAACGAAGGCTGCGATTTCGGCAGCGGCGGCGGCGCGACTGGCGGCGTTGTATCGGACATAAGGTAAAGGGTTCTGTGAGGATACGGACTCGAGGTGAAAATCTTTCACCCTGACGACAGGGAAATTCTTATGGGCGGGTCAACTTTGCTGAATCCAAAGACACTGCCTGCCGCATCTCAAGGCAAACAACCCGAGGTTTTCATGATACAGGATTTCAAGTTCGCGTTCCGTCAGCTTCTCAAATCACCAGGATTCACCAGCGTCGCCGTCCTCACGCTCGCTCTCGCCATTGGCATCAATTCCGCAATTTTTGCCCTCATCAACGGCGCGGTGCTGCGGCCGATGGTGCCGGTCCGGCCGCAGGAAGTGGTCAACGTTTTTAACTGCCGCCAGAACGCGAACCACGATTATCGCCAGTTTTCCTACAATGAATATCGCGAGCTGCGCGAAAACCCGGGAGACCTCTTTGTCGATCTTGCCGCGCTCGAGTTCGCAGTCGCGGGCATCGGACGGGATCACGAGATGCGCCGCAGTTTCGCATTCATCACTTCGGAGAATTACTTCTCCCTGATGGGCGTGAGGCCATATCGCGGCCGCTTTTATAACGCCGAAGAATCCAAACCGAACGCGAACATCGCGGTCGTCGTCGCCAGTTACGGATTTTGGAAACGCCAGGGCGGCCGCGCCGATTTCGTCGGCAGTACTTTGCAGATCAACGGCCAGCCTTACAACGTCATCGGCATTTCGCCGGAAGGATTTTGTGGCGCGAGCGCACTGATCGCCCCCGACGTCTGGGTCCCGCTCGGGATGCGCTCGCAACTCGGCTCGGCTTTTGGCGATTCCGAAAACATGCACGACCTGAACAATCCGAAAAATTATTGCTTCAACCTCGTCGGTCGCATGCGCTCCGGCCTGACGATTGAATCGGCGAAGTCTCGATTGCCGGTTTTATCGCAACGATTCAACGCCATGCAGACCGACGCCGAATTTCAGCGCGAAGTGCAAATCCAAAAGCCGTCGCGCTTCAGTTTGAGCACATCGCCGGAAGACGATGGACCGGTGGCGTTGATCGGCACCTTGCTCATGGCGATGGCCGGCGCGGTCCTGCTCATCGCGTCCTTAAATCTGGCGAACATGTTGCTCGCGCGCGGAACATCGCGTGCGAAAGAGATTGCGCTTCGTCTCGCCCTCGGTGCCTCTCGTTGGCGAATCGTCAGGCAATTGCTGGCGGAAGGTTTGCTGCTCGCAATTTTCGGCGGTGTCGTCGGACTGATCCTGAGTGTGTGGTGCGACAATCTTCTGCTTCACTCAATGGCGTCGTTGCTCAACAACGTAAACTTCTCGTTCATTGTCGATCTTACGCCGAACCTTTCAGTAATTGCGGTCACCTTCCTGTTTTGTTTGATCGCAACGCTACTCTTCAGCCTCGGGCCGGCGTTGAAAGCGACCAAGGCCGATTTGGTCAACGATCTAAAACAACAGGTCGGCGAACCGGCAAGGATCGGACGCTTGTCTCGCTTCTTCGCGCCGCGTCACATTTCGGTCATGGCGCAAATCGCGCTCTCGCTCATGCTCCTTTTCGCAGCCGGATTATTTTTCCGGGGGGCAATGAAAGCAGCGGGATTGAATCCCGGATTCGTGGCGGCCGGCGATCTCGTCACGGAAATGGATTTCACTTTGGTGAAAAAAGAGCCGGCCGATGCGCGCCGTGAAATTTTCAACATCATCCAGCGTGCGCGCGAGCTTCCCGGCGTCAAAGCAGTCGGCGTCGGCACGATGTTGCCTTACGGAAATTTCACCAACAGCCGCCGGATCATGTCGGCAAAATCGACATTGTCGAACGATCCGAAAGCGCCCGATCCTGGCGCGACTGCGCTTTGGACTGCAACAACCCCCGGATATTTCGAATCGATCGGGGTGAAGACTCTTGCGAGGCCGCGATTTCACTCAGGCGGAATGCGAGGACAAGGATGGTCGCCGCATCGGCATTATCGACGAGGAGATGGCGAAAAAACTTTTCCCGAACGAAGACGCGATCGGTCAGCATGTGCGCTACACCGTTCCACCGAAGGACGGCACGCCGAACGATCTGGAAATCGTCGGAATAGTGAATACGCATCGGCACGATGTGCAAAACGACACGCCCCTAACGCGACTGTTTGTGCCGCTCGCGCAAGGTTACACCGGAGACGTTTTCCTGCACGTCCGTCTCAACACTCAAGATCGACAATCGGTCGCCGGCATGACTTCGACCGTGCGGTCGATGTTGCGCGGAATCGATCCCGATCTTCCCATCATCAACATGTCGCCCTATGTCGATCTGATGGATCGTTGTGTCGGTCTTTGGGTGGTTAGGCTCGGCGCAACTTTGTTCGGCGCGTTCGGTTGCATCGCGTTATTGCTTGCCGTGGTCGGCGTTTACGGCGTCAAAGCCTACGCGGTCGCATGTCGCACTCGCGAAATTGGAATTCGGATGGCACTGGGAGCGCATCGCAAAGATGTTTTCGCATTGATCATGCGCCAGGGCGCTTTGCAAACTGCGCTCGCGGTTGCGGTCGGGCTTTTGTTGTCGCTCGCCGCCGGCCGCGTGCTTTCGCAAATCCTTTATGGCGTTAGCCCAAGCGATCCGTTCGCGTTAATCACATCGAGCCTGATGCTCGCCGCCGCCGCCCTGCTCGCTTGCTTCCTGCCCGCCCGACGCGCGACCTACGTGAATCCAATCACCGCACTGCGGACGGAGTAGTGATATCGCCGGCACCTATTTTGGCGCTTCGCGCATTGACGTGCAGCTAGTAAGAAACTGCAGCCGTCTCTGTTTCGCAGACTGGCACAACTAAAACAAGGACGAGATAGGTCAGTGCAGTGATCAGCAAAACCTGCGAAACAAACAAGAAGTCCGACATCCCCAACTCGTAGAACTTTTGCTCTGTCCCAAGCGGACCAATGGAGATTTGGAAGAGCAACGCAGCCAATTTCAAGTTGCCAAAAATCAAAGCCGTAATCGCTCCCTGCCTTGCATTAACCAACCCGCGAAGTCCGACAAAGACCAACACAACCACCACCAGCGGCAATGCGTATTTCAGCCAGGTCAGCGGAAAACAGATAGCCATCTCCGTTAACCCTGACACTTTTTCAGGAAGATATCTCAGCGCGAAAGAGAAATCGATTTCTTGAATGAAAAAACCCTGAAACAACGTCCAGAAGGTCATGACCAGCGTGGCCGCGAACAGCAGTCCGGTGCGCTCTTCCGCCAAGTCTGATCCATCTTTCACCGGCCCACAGTTGTGGACAACTGTAATCCACGAAGCAAAGAACACTGGCACGATTGAAACCACAGCCAGGATGACGAATGGAAGCTGGGCGAACCAACAACAGTAGAGCGGCATAAACACCGCCGTCCCAGTTAGAAGAATTCGCGCATCTCGGCGACGAACGATCCAAATTAAATATGACGCGCAAGAAAGGTATAAAATTACGCTCAGCGTTAGGCCCGTTGCGGAGTGCCGGTTTAACCAATCAATAACGACATTGTGCATTCTCCCAATATCGGGTCGTTGACCGCGAAGCAATTTCGCCGCGAGCAGCAGCACGCAAAATGAAATCCAAGCTCTGGCGGTCAGACGAATCTCTCGAAAACGGCGAGTCACAATCACGCCCAGTAAAATCACCGCGCCGCCGAGCAACCACGCTTTTAGGATATTGGGAGCGAGTTGCGTTTTAAAACCACCGCTTGGCAACACGAACATTGGAATAGCGCAGAACGCCGCCGACCAGCCCTGCAGACCACGTTCGCGCAGCAAAACAATCACGGCTCCGATCGCGATCAGAGCAATGATAGGATGATGTAAGAATATTCGCTGCGCACGTTCTTGATCGAACGCAGTCCAAGCTGCGCCACCGAGCAGCAGAACAAGGAAGCAAAGGCGTCGGAGCTCGCCTGCTTTGATTGCCCAAAAAAGTAAAGAAACTCCAATGATAAATGCGAGTGCCACCCCCAAGGTCGGGGTCGCATAAAGCCACAGTGCGATCGCCAGCATCGCCATTGCAACGAGTGGCCATATGGAAGACTTCGGAAAGTTGTTGATCCGAAATGCCACCGTGATCCAGGCGAGAAAAAGGACAAGCAATGGTAATGCACGTTGAAAAGAAGCCACTGCAACCGAACGGCTCTGCGCTCGCTTTTCTGTAATCGCGCTCGGAAGATTATCCGGATTAACATCGAGTACGTCTGCTTGAACGCTTCGAAATGCATCCAATCGTCGCTGAATTTCCGCCGTAGCCACCGCAGAATCGACCGGAGTTTCTATTCCAAAATAGCGACCTTCGTAATTTATTGGCAACGGCAGGTTAAAAGGGAAAGCCATGAAAAAAAGCATGTCGACCTGTTGCAACTGGTCGAGCGGGCCGAGCGCTGCGAATAACTGCGGATAAGTTCCGCCCGCAAACATTGCCACCGACCATGGCGTGTGATTGCCGCGTTCGTTGTGACCGTGGTCTCCCGTCACGATGAGATGATCACTATTCAGATCGAGGTTCCCGATCAGCTCCGATAATTTCGAGTCCACTGCACGAAAATGCCGCTCGTACTCGGGGTGGCCAGGATGCCAACGGTGGGCGACGGCATCCGTCCCGCCCACATGCAGAATGATTAGCCGCACGCTTTTGTCTGACAAAATTTCGATCGTTTTGCCGATTGCGACCAGATCGCAATCGAGTTCCGTCTTTGCGAGCTCGGGACGATTTACCGTAATCGCTCCGTACTGACCATACAGTCCGAGGATAATGAAGTCGGCGATCATCGCCGGTTTCAAACCGGCGCGCGCCGCGGCCGCCGGCAAACTGTTATTCTCAGAGCCCCGTTGACCGGTAAAATCGTGAATTCCACTGGCGTAAGGACTCTCCCGTCCTTCGAGAAGTGTTTGAATACAGGGCAAGCTCATGTTGCCGCTGGCGGTGTGGACATCGAGGAAAGTTGAACCCTGCTGCTGCGAGAGCGCCTTCAGATTCGGCATCAATTCATCCACGTCCTGGCGCCGCAAACTGTCTACAATGACCAAAACCAGGCGATCACCGCCGGGACTTTCCAGGGATCTCTTTTGCGGTGTAGTGGCGGCGTTTGAAATTGGGCTTAAGCTCGCGCCGTAGATAAACAGCATGCTGAGACCGAGCGGTAACAGCATCACTAAAGTTAGAACAACGGCGCGCCGCCGCTCGCCAGAGAGCACGGGCTGAGAATTCCACCAATGCAATTTTCCTGCAAGGTATCCTTCTGAGGCCTGGCTGGGGCCGGAATCGAACCGGCGACACGTGGATTTTCAGTCCACTGCTCTGCCAACTGAGCTACCCAGCCGCGAAGATGGTCACTAAAGCAGAAAACGCCGTCTGCTCAACCGACGATACTGATCAACCGCGTAGCACGCAGAGAGAAACAGTTCGTTGCGGAAAACTCTGCGGACTCTGCGCTGAAAATTAAAACTTCCGCGGCAACTCCACCGCATGACCCAGCAGTTTTAGATACTGGCTACGCGGAATTTCGACGGCGCCAAACTGCAGTAGATGCGGCGTGGTCCATTGAGTATCGAGTAACGCAAACCGGCGCCCGCGAAGGTGCTCTACTAATCCAACGAGGGCGATCTTGGAGGCGTCGCGGACCCGATGAAACATCGATTCGCCAAAAAACGCGCCGCCGACTGCGACCCCGTATAAGCCACCGGCGAGTTTGTTCTTGCTCCAGGCTTCGACTGAGTGCGCGTAACCGAGCTCGTGCAATTTCTCGTAGCTTTCGATAATCTCCGGATTGATCCACGTGTCTTTGCGTTTTGCGCAGCCGCGAATGACTTCACCGAACGAATGGTCGATCCTGATTTCGAAAATATTTTTGCGAGCCGTCCGCTGGAGCGCGTGAGGAACATGAAACGTCTCCAGTGGAATAATCGCGCGCGGATCCGGCGAAAACCACGCGATCGAATCGTCCTCCATCGCCATCGGGAAAACACCGAGCCGATAGCCTTGCAGCAAAAGCTCGGAGTCGATCACGAACGAAAACGTATCCAATTCCTCTAGAGTTGTAGAGACGCTTGTGCCAAGTGCCTGTTAACTAGTTCGGTGCTTGAGTACAAGCACCGCTACAACACTCATTTGCTTTTCATGGCTTCATTTCTAAAATGAGCAGATGAAGCCCTGGCCGATCCTGATGGTGATCGCATGTCTTGCGCTGGCCGGCTGCGCCGATCCGATGGAAAAACGAACCGGCGACGAGGTTTCATCTCAGCTTCAACGCGGCGTAAGTGGCCAGGGCCAGATCGGTCCTGAACAACGGGAGCCCGGCGATCCGGCCGGCGCAAATAGCGTCCCGCAAACGCATCCATGAAAATCGCGGCGCCCCCGAAACACTCCAAAATCCTTATCCTCGATTTCGGGTCTCAATACACTCAGGTGATCGCGCGCCGCATTCGCGAACTGCAGGTGTTTTCCGAAGTGGTCCGATTCGATATTTCCGCGGCGGAGATCAAGAAACTCAGCCCGAACGGAATCATTCTCTCGGGCGGACCGGCCAGCGTTTACGACAAAGGCGCGCCCCAAATCGACAAGGAGGTTTTTTTACTAGGTATTCCGGTGCTCGGAATTTGTTACGGCCTGATGCAAATGGCACATCATCTCGGCGGCGAAGTCGTGTTCACCGGGCGACGCGAATATGGCGCGGGAATGCTCCACGTTACCAACGGCTCGCAGTTGTTCGATGGGCTCGGAAACCAGCTCGATGTTTGGAACAGCCACGGCGACGAGGTCACTGCGTTGCCGAAAGGATTCCTCACCGCCGGGCGGACCGACAGCTCGAACTTTGCCGCGGTCGAAGATCGGCAACGCAAACTTTACGGATTGCAATTTCATCCGGAAGTCGCGCACACGCCGCGGGGCAAGGAGATCCTGCAAAATTTCGTCTATCACATCTGCCACTGCGCGATGGACTGGACGATGGGCTCGTTTATCGAAGAAGCCTGCGCCCGCGTTCGCGAGCAGGTCGGCGAGGAAAAAGTTGTCCTTGGATTGAGCGGTGGCGTCGATTCATCGGTCACGGCGGCGCTTTTGCACAAGGCGATTGGCGATCAGCTTACCTGCATCTTTGTCAACAACGGTCTCCTGCGCGCGCGCGAGGAAGAAGTTGTCCAGCGTGTCTTCGGCGAAAATTTTCGTATCCGACTCAAATATGTCGACGCTTCGAAGCGTTTTTTGGAAAAACTGCGTGGGATTGCCGATCCCGAGCAAAAGCGAAAGATTATCGGAAACGAATTTATCCGAGTCTTTGAAGACGCAATTGTCGATCTCGCCAGACAAGATCCAAAATCCAAAACCAGAAATCCAAAATTTAAGTTTCTCGCGCAAGGGACGCTTTACCCGGACGTAATCGAGAGCGTATCAATTGACGGAAATCCGGCAGCAGTCATCAAGACTCACCACAACGTCGGCGGGTTACCTGAAAAAATGCATTTCGAATTGGTCGAGCCGGTCCGTCAATTATTTAAGGACGAAGTACGCCAGGTTGGGCTGCAGCTCGGGTTGCCAAAAGAAGTAGTCTACCGGCAACCTTTTCCGGGTCCCGGACTTGCCGTGCGAATTCTCGGCGAGGTCACGCCCGAGCGATTGTCGATCTTGCGCGAGGCGGACACGATCGTGCAAAGCGAAATGGAAGCAGCCGATTGGTATTACAAAGTCTGGCAATCGTTTGCCGTGCTCTTGCCGGTGCGATCAGTTGGAGTTATGGGCGACCAACGCACTTACGAAAACACCGTCGCGTTGCGTATCGTCGAAAGTCAGGATGGAATGACCGCTGATTGGGTGCGCGTGCCTTACGAATTACTGGCGCGGATTTCGTCGCGCAGTCAGCAACGAGGTCAAAGGCGTCAACCGGGTTGTGTTCGACATCTCGAGCAAACCGCCGAGCACCATCGAGTGGGAATAGGTCGTTACCGCCGCGGCGGTAATTTTGAATAACGAATCGCGTAATTAATTTTCTTTTCTTCGTTCGGCGGAATTGAGACGACGAATTCAAACGTCTGTTGGTTGATCTTTTTGAACGGTTGTGACTGGGCAGTGATCTGCCATTGCCTCATGGGAATTAATTCGATTGCTCATTCTCAATTTTGACTGCTAATCAGCAACAATGAACGCGGAACAAAAGCGGCTCGAGGAAAATAAATCGCACAACGCGCCGTGGCATTTTTGGGGACCGTATCTGGCCGAGCGCGCGTGGGGAACGGTGCGCGAAGATTACAGCGCGAACGGCGACGCCTGGAATTATTTCCCGCATCGATCACGCCCGGTCGCGCGCCTATCGCTGGAACGAAGACGGAATCGCCGGGATTTCCGATTACAAAGGCAGGCTTTGTCTAGCGTTCGCGTTTTGGAACGAGCGCGATCCGTTCTTGAAAGAGCGCTTGTTCGGCCTGTCCCAACCGCAGGGAAATCACGGCGAGGACGTGAAGGAACTCTATTGGTACACCGACAGCACTCCGACGCACAGTTTCATGCGGATGGTTTATCGTTATCCGCAAACGCGTTTTCCTTACGAGGAACTTATCACCCAAAACGGCGCGCGTTCCAAAATGGAAGGCGAGTTTGAAATCTGGGACACGAATGCCTTCGCGGAGAATCGCTTCTTCGACATTGAAATCGAGTACGCCAAGGCGGACACCCAGGACATTCTAATTCGGGTCACGGCCAAAAACTGCGGTCCGGAAACCGCGCCTTTGCACTTACTTCCGACTATTTGGTTTCGCAACACCTGGAGCTGGGGCCGGGACCAAACCCGACCCAAACTCTCCAAAATATCCGATCGCAGTCACATTTCTGATTATCGCTGCCAGTCATCCAGCGCTCGGCGCTTACGATTTGTTTTGCGATTCGGTCGACGACCTCTTCTTCACCGAAAACGAAAGCAACACCGAGCGGCTTTGGGGAATTCCAAAGCAGACGCCGTTTGTGAAGGATTCGATCAACGACTGCGTGGTTCACGGCAAGATCGACATCGTTAATCCCGCGCAAACCGGAACGAAAGCGGCCGCGCATTACAAGTTTAACATCCCGCCGGAGGAATCCATCTCGATTCGGCTGCGGCTGGCGCGTGGCGGAAGCAAGACCAGTACGGAAGCGTTCGCCGATTTCGATGCGATGTTCAAATTGCGACGAGCCGAAGCCGACCAGTTTTATACCGAGCTCGCGCCGGAATTGTTAAGCGAAGAGCATCGCGCGATTCAACGCCAGGCGTTCGCCGGACTTCTTTGGAACAAACAATTTTATCATTACATCGTCGAGCAATGGCTGGAAGGCGATCCCGGCCAGCCGCCACCCCCGGCCGAGCGGCTTGACGGTCGCAACTCCCGTTGGCGTCATCTTTACAACGAGCGAGTCATGTCGATGCCCGACAAATGGGAATTTCCTTGGTACGCATCGTGGGACCTTGCGTTTCACTGCATTCCGCTCGCATTGGTCGACGCTCAATTCGCCAAGACGCAGCTCGATCTGATCGTGCGCGAATGGTACCAGCATCCGAACGGACAGATTCCGGCCTACGAATGGAATTTTGGCGACGTGAATCCGCCGGTCATCGCGTGGGCGGCGTGGCGCGTTTACCAGATCGAGCGCAAACAAACCGGCAAAGGCGATCGCGCGTTTTTGGAAACGATCTTTCACAAAATGCTGATCGTGTTCACCTGGTGGGTGAATCGCAAGGACTCCGAAGGAAATAATATTTTCCAGGGCGGCTTTCTCGGACTCGACAACATCGGCGTGTTCGATCGAAGCGCGCAACTTCCGGACGGAACTCACCTCGAACAAAGCGATGCCACCAGTTGGATGGGAATGTTTTGTTTAAACCTGATGCGAATCGCGATCGAGCTGGCGCTGGAAAATCACGTTTACGAAAACATCGCGACCAAGTTCTTCGAACATTTCCTCGGTATCGCCGCCGCCATGAACAATCTTGGCGGCAAAGGCATCGGGCTCTGGAACGAGGAGGATGAATTCTACTACGATGTGCTGCACACGCCCGGCGGACGCTATTTGCCGTTGAAGGTGCGCTCGATCGTCGGATTGCTGCCGTTGTTGGCGGTCGACGTCATCCAGCCGCAACTCATCGAGGCGTTACCCGGTTTTAAGCGCCGGCTCGAATGGTATCTCGCGAATCGGCCTGACCTTTGCGGACTGATTTCGCGCTGGCAGGAACCAGGCGCCGGTGAGCGCCGCTTGATCGCGATCACGCGCGGTCATCGAATGAAATGTCTGCTGCGTCGCATGCTCGATCCGAACGAATTTCTCAGCGATTACGGCGTTCGTTCGGTCAGCAAATATCACAAGGAACATCCTTATGTGCTAACCGTGCGCGGCGAAACCAGAGTCGTGAACTACGAACCGGCCGAATCGCAGACCGGAATGTTCGGCGGCAATTCAAACTGGCGCGGACCGGTTTGGTTTCCGATCAACTACTTGCTCATCGAATCGCTGCAGCAGTTTCACCATTACTACGGCGACGATTTCAAAGTCGAATGCCCAACCGGTTCCGGCCAATTCATGCATTTGAAAGAGGTCGCCAACGAACTTTCGAATCGGCTGATCAAAATTTGGGTGCGCGACAAGAATGGCGAGCGCCCATTCGCGCGCGCGTCAGGGAAATTTGTAGGGGAAGCTGCCAGTTTCCCAGGGACGCTACCAGCGTCCCCTACAGCGGAACCGCGCTACCTCTTCCACGAATACTTCCACGCCGACAATGGCGCCGGACTCGGCGCATCGCATCAAACCGGCTGGACCGCGCTCGTTGCCAAACTCATTCAACAACAAGGCGAGTTCGGCACGATTGCGAAATAATTCTCAAACGAACCCGGCTTACGATCGTCGCTACAATTCGCTTACGAACGATCGACTCAGAAAAGCTCTGTTACTGCCGCAGCCCTGACTCATTATTTTTTAGAGCGAGTCTGTATCGGTAGCATCATTATTGACTGGATTTGGATCGGAAACGCCGCTTGGTACCGTAACGGTCGCAGTATTCGAAATCGAACCTGTTGCAGCAGGACTGACTATGCCGGACGCCTTGTAAGTGATCCTGCTTCCGACTGGCATCGTAACGGTGTTATTGATATCGCCGCTTCCGCTGGCATTGAATCCTGAAGCGCCGCCACTCTGGGTGGCGATGTAAGTGACACCGGTGAAGGTGCTCGGAAAAGTATCGTTGATAACGACGCCACTGACATTGCTGGGTCCGGCATTTGTCACCACAATAGTGTAAGTATCTTTTTGTACCGGCAACGGCAGATGTCTTCCCATCCGTCACCGTGACCTGTAGGTCCGCCTTGAAGATGATGTTGTCCGTATCGATAGCGCTGTTGTTAGCAGGATTGGGGTCACTGATTCCGCTTGGCTTGGCCACGCTCGCAGTTTCGGAGAATGTGCCAGTTGCTGCGGCGCTAAATTTGCCAGTAGCTTGATATGTAATCGAACTACCCGGCGGCATGTTCACCGTGTCATTGATATTTCCGGTACCATTTGACGATGAACCCTGATGCGCCACCTGTTTGTGTGGCACTGAAAGTTACGCCCGTAAAGGTGGATGGGAACGTGTCTTTCACCACTGCCCCCGTGACGTAGCTCGGTCCGGCATTGCTTACGACAATAGTGTAGGAATTCTGGGTCCCAGCTACCGCCGTCGCCTTTCCGTCGTTCACTGTCACTTGCAAGTCGGCCGCCGGCCCGCCCGGAGCAAAATTGGCTGTCAGAGTTTGCGCCTGACTCATCGTCACGGTGGTAGAGGGATTGGTCGGATCAGCGACGTTTCCAGTCCAATTTGTGAAGTGGTTGCCGGACTTTGGTAGGGCCTGGATCGCGACCACACTATCCGCCGGCTCGTTATACGACCCCGGAGCAGGACTAGTTGTTCCCTCGCTACTCGGGAGTGCCTGCATCGTCAGTGTGGTCGACGGCGGTGGTGGCGGGATATGGGTTTCGCTGCAGAACCAGGGCTCAATCCGTGTGGGGAAAAAGAAGACCCTCCTGCATGCGGTAAAAGCGCCGATATCGTAGCCGTTGCGTGGCGATGTGTCTGGCTGTGGACGATCGGCATTGTGCTGGTCAAAGGGAAGTGATGTGCCTGGGTCCGCCACACCCATGGCGGAACTGAACAGGGGAATTGCCATTGTCGGCGTGTCACCGCCATTAACGCTCGCAGGCTGCAAGCTTTGCAACTGAGGATCGACATTCGTCACTACGCCGGGGCATGCCCCAAACGGCTGCGTTCCCGAGCCATTGTTCATAATGAGATTGCCCACGCCTGTTGCCGTGACGCTGCCGGTGTAAAAACATTCGTTCGCGCCATCGTTCGCGACGATTGTATCCTGAACGGTAAACGCCGCGGACGAGTCCGAGTAAACAACAACGCCTCCGCCTGAACCGGCGACTCCACCGGTGCCGCTGCTTTGGTTGCCGCTGACGGTCACGTTAACCAACGTTAACGAACCGTTGTGAGAAAAAATTGCGCCACCGACGCCGTCACCATTGCTGGCCGGATTTCCGCAACCATTAAAGACTGTGCTAGCCAGTCCTTGCGTTGCGTGGTTACCGACGAATGTACTGTTGTGGATTGTGACACTGCTGCCGTCGCTGAAAATAGCGCCGCCTAATCCCGCCCCGCCGCCGCCGGCACAATCACCGGCATGACCGCCGAATAGTCCGCCATTCCCCCCTTCTGAACCTCCACCGCCGCCGAATCCGCCATTCCCGCCGGGATTGCTGAGGGCTGATCCGCCGCCGCCGCCAAAGCCACCGTTCCCTCCGCCGCTGCTTCCTCCTCCTCCCCCGCCAGCGTAAGCTCCGTTGCCGCCGTCCCCGCTACAAGGCTCTAGGCATTGCCCCGAACAGCAATGGTCACCGCCGCTGCCGCCTCCGCCTCCAGGGCATAGCCCGTTCTGACCATTATTTCCCGGGGCGCCGCCGCATAAATAGCCCCCGCTGGTGGCGTTGCCGGAGAAGACGGTACCGCCACCGCCGCCAAGACTAGAACCGCCATTACCTTTTGATCCTCCACCGCCGCCGCCGAACAGAAAACCGAGAGAATCCTCAAGGCCAACGCCACCATTTCCTCCGATCCCCCCGCCGCCGCCAAGATTACCGTAACCACCGTTTCCGCCGACAGCGCCGTTGCTGTCAAACGTGCTGTTTTCGATAGTGAGGGCACCGTACTGAATATAAATCGCACCACCGGCGCCCATACCGCCTCCACCGCCGCCCAGACTATTCTTTGAGCTAGAAGCACCATCGCCCCCTTTTACGTGGAAACCCTTGATGTAAACATTGCGAAGGGTCAGGCCGCCGGTGCCCGATACGGTTGTGTTCAAGCTGTCTTGCTTGATGGTTATGGAAGCCGAACCAATCGCAAACAAGCGCGCATTCCCGGTGCCTATCCATTGTAGGGTTGCACCATCACCTTCGATCGTCATGGTGGAAAAGATGATCGGAGTCACGGTCGGCCCGAAGGGATTGTGAGCATCTGCCAGCGAATCAAATACAGAACTGTTGAGATTGAATACTCCGCGGCTGGGTAAGACGATCGTATCTCCGTTGCCGGTGCCTAAAGCGCATTCTGTAGTGATGAAATGGTCGGGATCAGTCGCGTCGATGGCGATCCCATGAGTGCCATCAAAGCTATTGTGAAGGACGGAAGAATAAATGGCTTCCTGCAACGAACAGCCTCCGGTACCGGTGCCGCCGATTTTCTGCGCCGTTGTAGTTACGTAAATTGTGGCGCCGCTCGAAGATGCCGACGTCTTCACGCCGTTCGCGTCCATTGTTGCGAAGCTAGCAACGCCGAGCATAAAACCCCCGGAGACAAGAATTAGAGCGAGCAGGGTGCGCCGATTGAAAATGCCTGATTCCGAACGTGGGTTGGATTTCATAAACCTGTGCCCTCCGCGCGTGTACTGTCCCAAATCCGGCGCGAGGTTACGCCGATGGCTAACAGTTACCTCCCGAAAGCAAGGTCTCTAACGACACGTCTCAATGAGGACGTGGATATGGAATCGGAGGAGGACTGGGCGGCATGGGCGCTACGCAACCACCGCCTCCTTGAACACTTTTCCTCGGCCTGAGGTCCCGCGTCTGGATGCGCCGCTTGCTTTTGGTTTCCGACCTATTCGTTTCTTTCGGTTTCCGATTCATCATTTGTCAAGCCGGCTAGAGAAGACCGGACTGGCCTTGCTGGCCACCTGCTTTTCGACAAGTCAGCCCGCCTTTGGTTTCCTTTTTGGCTGTCAAGTCGCGGATTTGGATTTTGCCTTTCGCAGGGGGTTTCTTCTCCGTCTTTGGTGTCTGATTCATATGATGAACTTAGATGACTTATTTATGTGTCGGCGGCGGAGGGGGAGGAGATGGCCGCTCATCGATCAGGACCGCAAGCATGCCACCTTTGGGATCCTTTTTTGGTTTGAGATCTCTAACTCGAGCTCTGTGCTGGCTTTTCGTTTTTTTCATCGTTGTTTTTTTGAATTTCTGGTGCGGGTGTCGACCGTTGCTGATGGATTGAGTCTGCTTGTAAAAATACAGCCCGAAATCCGGCGCCAGATTACGGGAGAAAGAGAAACTTTTAGCGCTGAATGTTTCAGGGGAGACGACCGCTACTACCCTTGTCTATCGGTTTAATGATCAGGATATCCCCGCCGCCTGTCGGATCCTTTATTGGTTCAAGATCTCCGACTTCGACTTTGCCGCCGGTTCTTGGTTTTTTCTTATCTTTTGGTTTTTGGTTCATATCGATCTTTGGTTTGAACGTTGCGGAGTGAGTAAAGCGCTTCCTGATTCTCTGCGGCATACCCTAGGGCTTATACTCGTAGTGGATTTTGCTGAAATTGAGCGACATACCATCGCCTCCACGCGCATCTTTCTTCGCGGCCAGGTCTGTTAATTTGCGCCGCGGTTTTTTGGCGCTCTTGGCCTCTCGCTTGGCTGGTCTGGTTTCAGTTGTGGAAGTTTTCATATAAGGAAATCCTCTTTTCACAGGTGTACTGACCGAAATCGGGCGCGAGGTTACGGCGAAAATGCCCCCTAAACTGTTGATTTCTGAACGCCGCAGGGGCGCAGCCTTAACGAGTATCTTGGACAAACCACTTCGCCACGAGCTTCTGAAAACGCGGGTCGCCGCGCAGCGGGTCGAGCAGCGGATCTATCCTTAACCAGCTTTCAGGAGACTTCTCCAGGTAACTAATGGCTGCCCCGTTGTCACCGACTCCCATATGGGCTACGGCGTAAACGTGATTACGCACAGTGTGATTTTGTGCGCACTGTTCGAATTTATCGAACGTTTGCAGAGCGTCGGATTTCCTGCCGAGCCCAGAATAGGCACAGACAAGCAGGGCTAATATGTCGCAACTGTCGTTGAGCTTCTGCGCCTTCTCATATTCGGCGATTGCCGCTTCGATGTTCCCCTTAACGAATAGCGCGAGGCCGAGGTTCTGATGAGCATAAGCGAAATTATTGTCGAGTGTCAGCGTGCTGCGCAGTTGCGCGATCGCTTCATCATACCGACGCGCCAACATGAAAGTCGTTCCTAGATCCGCATTGATGATCAATGACAGCGGGTCGAGCTCGATCGCGCGCTGCCCTTCTTTGATCGCTTCATCAAACCGACCAAGCGTAGTCAGCAAGGTATTTCCGTACCAATGATGAGCCGTTGCGTAGTTGGGATCGAATTCGAGGGCGCGTTTAAATTCTGCTTCTGACTCATTGAACTTAAAATCGTAACAGAGCAACATTGCCAGGGCGACGTGTCCTTCCGGAGAATTCTCGTCCAGCTCAATAGCTCGGCTGGCTGCCGCTTTCGCCTTTGGAAACGTATCCTGCGAACGGCCTGCGTCATAGAATGGCATCAGCAGTTCTGACTGAGCTAGCCCGGCGTAGGCGTTCGCGTAACCGGGGTCCGCCAAAATCGCTTGCTGAAAATAGTCCGCAGCGGTTTGCAAATCGGCACCGGTGCGCTTGTTCCAGAAGAACCTGCCTTTGAGATAGAGTTGGTGCGCCCGTGTATTCTCAGTCGGCCTCGATGCGATTGCTCGCTGCTCGGATCCGGTCAATTTTGTCTGTAAGGATGAGGCGATCCTTTGGGCGACTTCACTCTCAACGGTAAAGACGTCGGTTAGATTGCGATCATAAGTGTCGGCCCACAGGTGCGAGTCGGTGGAAGCATTGATCAGCTGGACGGTGATTCGGATGTGATCGCCCGCCGTCTGCACCTGTCCTTCCAGGATATTTGCGACCCCTAGCTGTTGTCCTATTTCACGCACATTTTGCCCCGAGCTCTTATATTTTTCTGTGGAAGTGCGCGAAATTACTTTTAAGTCCGCTATTTTCGATAGCCGGCTCAGGATTTCGTCCTGAATTCCATCGGCAAAATAGGGATTCGATTTGTCGCCGCTTAGATCGGTAAACGGTAAGACCGCGATGCTCTTTGCCGGCGGCAGCATCGGCCACTCCTTCCAGATCATGACCATAACCGCCGTCGCCAAAGCTAACGAGAAAAGAACAAGGCCGGCGACAACCGGATTTCGCCGCACCCATTTTGAAGTACGCACGACGAGGCCAGTGGGCCGTGCCTGTACCGGTTCATGTCGCAACCAACGCTCGAGATCTTCGGCTAGCGCGAGGGCGGAGGCATAACGTCGCTTTGGATCTTTCTCCAAACACTTCAAACAAATCGTGGCAAGATCGACGTCCACTTTTGGATTCCAAAGCCGCGGATTGCGCGGCTCGCTTTCCATGACCAGCCGGATCGTTTCGTAAGTCGTGCCGCCAGCAAACGGCGGCTGACCGGTTAGCATCTGGTAGAGAACCGCGCCTAACGAATAAACGTCGGACGCCGCCGTAAGCTCTTTCACGCGGCCCGAAGCCTGTTCCGGCGCCATGTAACTGGGTGTGCCAAGCACGTCGAATGAGTTAGTGATGGTGCTTTCCTGTTCGATCAGTCGTGCCAAGCCGAAGTCGGTCAGGTGCGGTTCACCTTGTCGATCTAGCAAAATATTTCCCGGCTTGATGTCGCGATGAAGAATACCGCGCTCGTGCGCGAAATGAACAGTACGCGCAATTTTGACGAGCAACTCCGCCGCCCACCGCGGAGAGATCGTTTTCGTCGCAATGACTTCATCGAGTTGGCCGCCCTCGACGAATTTCATGCTGAAGTAACACGAGCCGTCGCGTTCCCCGATCTCGTAGATGGGAACTATTTGCGGATGCTCCAGACTCGCCGCGGCCTCGGCATCGCGCCGAAAACGTCTTAAATGCGGAGTGCTCGACCATTGACCGAGACCAATAACTTTTAACGCGACCGTACGATTAAGACTTTTCTGTCGCGCTCGATAGACAACGCCCTGCCCGCCGCGGCCGATCTCTTCGATCAAGTCGTAATCGCCGAACTGCATTTTGATTCGATTTGCTTCCGGAACGCCAGCATCTCCATCTTCAATCGAGCCAAGGCCCGTCCGAAAGAGACAGATGCTGCAAAGGCCACCCGGCGAATCGGTAAAGATGCTCGCGCCGCATTTTGCGCAGACCTTCGCCGATTGCTTCGAGGCGGTCTCCATTTGGTTGTACTGTTCCAATTTCTTGCCCGGGTTACGTCTGCAGCACAGAAATGAAGTGACGAAGTTCGTCCTCAACATCGCCAGGCACTGCGACAGTCTGTGCGATTTCGTCGCGCAGCAGTTCGCGATAACGCCGTCGCAACCGATGAAACGCTTGTTTCACTCCGTTCTCGGTCATACCAAGCTCGGCCCCGACTTCAGCCTGCGAGCACTGCCCCGGTTCATCGGAAAGAAATTCCTTCAAGTATTCGAATAATCTTCCGTTGCCAGCCGATCGATATTCACTTTCCAATCTCATCAGAACTTGTTCCAACAAAATCAGCGCCCAGCGCCGCTCGAAGATTCGATCGGCCGTCAAACTGTCCGACGGCTCTGCCCCAGCAGATTCGCGCGCAAGTAAGTCGTCCAGCGGAACCAGCGCTCGGCCTTCCCCGCGTTTAATCGCCAGCTCGCGACGTCTTGCTTTCGCCATAAAATTCTTGAGCGAGACAAGCAGATAAGATCGCAAACGCCCCTTCTCTCGACGAACAACGTCCAAATCCCGCCGCCTCAAAAGCAGTTCGAAGAATCCCTGAGTTAAGTCCTGCGATTCCTCCGGCGTGTGCCCATTACGCCTAACGAATCCGTAAAGCGGCCACCAATAAACCCGGCAAAGTTTTTCCAGAGCCGCATCCGCCGCCGGTGACCGACCTTGCGCCGTCAACACTACGCTCCATTGAGTCGTGACAAAGTTACCGCCGCCGCTGTCGAACCTTGCCTGAGAGGCAGCCGCCTTCATGGAAGTAGCCGATCATTAAACCGCAAATCTGTCTGTCGAGCAATGCCTCAGTGGCTCCGCCGCGCGGTACCCTGATGGGGCTCTAGGCGAGTTCGGAACGATTCAGCGTTGAACGAGGCGCTTGTCCCGTGCCCGTCGCATTTCGATCGGCGTACCGCGGGTGCACTCATCGCACCAATGGCGTTTGGTTCGGTCGAGACGCTTACGCGCGCCGCAGTTGTCGCAGACAAAAACGTCGGTCTGCTTTTTTTTGTATCCGGGATAAACAGCCACAATGGATCCGAGTTCGAGATCTTGACGCTGGTCGGATGTATCACGTGCAGCAATGAAAGCAAATCCCCTTTCACTCCTTTAGCTGGCGCAGCGGTCAGTCGCTGGTCTGACGCGGACGGCGCGTGATGTGAATCGCGAGGATGCGACTCTGATGACGCGCCAACAGATAATCGATGAAATCCCCAATGATCGAGTTCGGCTTGTGCCCAAGTTTCGTTACTACTCGGCAGATAAGCGTGCCGCTGCGGCCATGCCACTCGAGGTTAATCGCACCGTGAAGATCGCGTGCGCTGTGAATTTTCGCCCACCCGTGCGGACGTCCCGGCTGCTTCGCCCAAATTTTCTCGAATTTGAATTTCCGTTCGAGTTGCGGGTCGCGCATGATTTGACTGCGTAACGATCCCCGTCCCGTCGCGATCACCTGGATCACGGTTTGCATTTGTGAATCACGTTAAGCAAATCGGACTAACGAAAGAAAATTCAAACGAAAACTTGTAGCCACGTCGCTGTGCGACGTCGACGGTCCGCAGGCCGTGGCTACACAAGCGATTGAAACATCACATAAACATCGACATACCCCTTCGTAGGATGTCGAAACGCACCGGGCAACATCCCGACGATCCTCATCCCGAGGTCCTGCCAGAGTTTTACCGCGCCGTCGTTGGTTGAAACGACGAAGTTGAATTGCATTGCGCGGAAACCGAGACGGCGGGCTTGCTTCAAACAATGCTCGCCCATCGCACGGCCAGCCCCCTTCCCCCGCGCCCTTTCCGCGACGATGAAAGCGGCGTTCGCAACATGCGCGCCGCCACCCGATTGATTCGCGTGCAACGTGTAACTGCCGACAATTTCGCCGTCGTTGTCGGCAACATGAGCGTGCCCGCCACGTTGAAACCAATATGCCAGCGCGTCTTCGCGGGAAATATTCGGATCGAGCGGGTAGGTTTCGCCAGTCGCGATTACTTCGTGGAAAATTTGCCAGATGGCGTCACGATCTGAATCAATGGCCTCACGAATATCAAGCACGGCGCGAGTCTAGCGTCGTTTAAAGTATTGCACCGCTTTTTCGTGTTTCTTGGCCGCGGCCCTGGTTTTAAATGTGCCGAGGTTTCTTCGCTTCCCGGTCTTCGGATTTTTCTTGCGCGAATAAAGCCGGTAACCGCCCTTAATTTTCCGGATCATGACGTGCTCCCTGAATTAGTTCGATCCAGAGCAGAACGACGAGTGCAAAAAAAATTGGAAGATCGATCGCCATATGTTGCGCGAAGCTCCAATGCTGGCTGGCGTGACCAAAACATCCGCAGGTGATATCGAGCCCGCGTGTTTTGGCCGCTACGGTAGCGCCGATAAAAACCAGGATGAGCACAGTCAGGATCGACAATCCGCCCCGGTAGAGAAAATGAAAAATCAGCGCGAGTCCGCACAAGATTTCAAGCCACGGCAGAAAAAATGCGAACCGCACGCTTATGAACCACGGCAGGATCTTAAAATTGTCGATGTCCAATCCGAACTGGACGGGGTCGAGCGCTTTGAGCACGCCGGCGTAAACGAAAATTCCGCCCGCGATTAGAGCTAAGATCCGCCGCGCAAACTTCATATTTTCAACGACTCAACTCCTCAACATCTCAACGATTCTTCTTCACCCATTCTTCCCAGCCGCCTTGCAGAACAAAAACATCCTTGAGCTCCACTTCATCGCGCAGACGCTTCGCCACGTCGCGCGCCGCGTTACAACTTTCGGCGCTGCAATAGACGACAACCTTTTTGTCGGGCGACCAGTTTGGAAGAAATTGCGCGAGTAAATCGTTCCAGTGGTCCTCGTTTAATGAAAATGCACCGGGAACGTGATCACGCGCAAATTCGTCATCGGGCCGCGCGTCCACCCAGACTGCGCCCTCGCCCCAGGCGCGCGCTTGATCAACCGTGACCAGCTCCGATGCCGGAATCGGCGATTCCCAGGAAACTCTATCGCGAAAATAAAACCCCTGGCCGATCGCCGGCAGAAACGCGAGCGCGATCAGGATAAGCGCTTCACCAACCGCGCGGAGTTTCACCGATTAGTGGCTAGCCGGCGATACCGACGGTATTGCAGCCGGGGTGACGGCCCTGGCTGGCGCACCGATTTGGGTCGTGGGCGCGCGCAACAGAGGAGGCGGCAGCGGATTGGTGATTTGTGCGTTCACGTAAAAGGATTTCGGCGCTTCTTTCGGATAATCAGTCTGGAGTAACAGCGCCGTTCCCATTGGGTGGCTCGTGTCCTTCGGCGTGACCTCAATCGTCCATTCGCCAGGCTTGCCCGGTTCCATCTTGGATTCGAAATTCTGACTGTTCGATTTAATCGTGATGTTCTTGACTGGAAACTCCTTGGCCGCTTTGAGCGAAATCTTCTTTGTCTTCGGTTCCTCGCCGGTCGTCCAATAAACAAACGTCGGCTTGATCTCCAGCGCCGGCGTGATGTTCGCCTTCAGCGTGAGAATCGTCGTGGCCTGCGTCGGATTCGGATCGTCGGTCTGCACCGTCACCGTTTTCATTTGCTGACCGGTACGATCGCCAATGTTAAACGTCGCGATGACTTCGCCCTTTTCGCCGGGGTTCACTACTTCCTTCTGCGTCTGCGTCGTTGTGCAACCGCACGACGCCTTTACCGACTTAAAATGGACCGGCGTTGTGCCAACGTTTTCGTATTTAAAATGGGCGATCGCTTGTTTGTCGCCAGAGGATGGATGCAGCTCGATCGTGTCTTGCTCCCATTTCAATTCCGCGCGCGCGGCGACGGCGAGCAAGATCGACAACGTAAAAGTGAGAATGCTGGTTTTCATTTTTTCGAATAGGAGCGCTCAATATAATCAGCCACGGCGTCTCGCCAAGAGCGCGGTGCGATGCCGGTCAACGCCCGATATTTCGCGCCGGAGAGCACAGAATAAACCGGGCGCTGCGCAAGCCAGGTTGCTTGCCCGCCGGAGCTTTGGCGAAAGCGGGTCATATCGGCAAGTTTCAATGCGCCAACGGTTTTCGCCTTTAGCGGAACGCCATCTTGCTGCAACAATCGAGCGCGTGTTGGGCGTATTCCTGCCAGGTGCATTCGCCCGAATTCGTCAGATGCACAATCGCCGGCGTCGACATCGAACACCCGCGGCAGCATCTCCGCGATATCGTGTCGTGTAGGTCGGCGTCGACCATTTATCGGCGATCGCTTCGATTTTCTCTTCTTGGCGCGCGCGTTGGATCATCGCGTCGATAAAACTGGGCCGGTCAGGTCCAAACACCCACGAAACCCGGACCACCAAATGGCGATCGCTGGTTTGGAGCACGAACTTTTCGCCGGCGCGTTTCGATTCGCCGTAAGAGCTGATCGGTTTGGCCGAGTCGTCTTCGACGTAAGGCGAGCGCTTTTCGCCATCAAAAACGTAGTCGGTGCTGAAATGAATGAGTTTTGCGTTCTTGTTCGCACAGATTTCAGCCAGGATACGCGGTGCTTCGGCATTGATCGCGAACGCCTGATCGGCTTCGGTTTCGCAAAGATCGACATTGGTAAAGGCAGCCGCGTTGATCAGAACATCAAAATCAAGCTTCGTAACATTCCGCTGAATTTCATCGGGCTTGGCGAGATCGAGCTGCGCGTGATTGAAGTCAGCGACGTCGAACTTTTCGCGATAAGCACGCTACGAGCGCGGCGCCAAGTCGACCGCCTGAACCAATAATAACAATTTTCATTCTTCTGTAGCGGCGCTCTGCGAGCGCCAACCTGTTCTACTTTCGGCGGTCATAGACCGCCGCTACGAAAATCTTCAATACCGCCCCGCGCGCTCGAGCAGCGGTTGCCACCATGATTGATTGTCGATGTACCACTGGATGGTGGTCTTCAAGTCCTTCGTCGAAATCCTTGCGCGGTTTCCATTTCAATTCCTTCTGCCGCAAACGAGGAATCGATCGCGTAACGGCGATCGTGGCCGAGGCGGTCTTTCACAAACGAAATCAGGCTCTCAGGTTTATCGAGCTGTTTCAGAATCATCTTCACGAGATCGAGGTTAGCCATTTCGTTGCCGCCGCCGAAATTGTAAACCGCGCCCGGCTTTCCTTCGAACAATGCGGCCACAACTGCCGCGCAATGGTCGTCGACGTGAATCCAGTCGCGCACGTTCATGCCGTCGCCATAAACTGGCAGCGACTCGTCGCGCAGCGCTTTAATGATCATGAGCGGAATCAGTTTTTCGGGAAACTGATACGGCCCGTAGTTGTTCGAGCACCGCGTAACGATGACTTCCTGTCCGAAGGTTTCATGGTGGGCGAGAGCGAGGAGGTCGGCGCCGGCTTTGCTCGCCGAATACGGCGAGCTGGGATCAAGCGGCGATTGCTCGGTGAACTTTCCGGTTTTGCCTAGCGAACCGTAAACCTCGTCGGTGGAAATTTGAATGAAACGCTGGACGCCATGCTTGCGCGCCGCGTTCAACAGCACGCTCGTGCCGATGACGTTGGTGTGAATGAAATTCTCGGGCGAATTAATGCTTCGATCGACGTGCGATTCGGCGGCGAAATTGACCACGGCGAAGAATTGATGCTCGAGCATGAGCGCGTCCATCGCGTCGGCGTTCGCGATATCGGCTTTGAAAAATTCGTAGCGTTCGCCATGTTCCTCGACCACGCCGTCAAGATTGGCGAGGTTGCCGGCGTAAGTCAGGGCATCAACATTTGTCACCGAGGCCGGCTTGTAATGTTGCAGAATATAGCGAATAAAATTGCTCCCGATGAAGCCGCAGCCGCCGGTCACGAGAATTCGCACAGCAAGAGCTAGCAGCGCACAGGCAGGCACGCTAGCGGATTTTAAGTATCACACCACGGACACGAAGGCATCCAAGGAACACAAACAGATGACCCAAAACGAGATCGCCAAACAGGTTCTCGATGCTGCTTTTGTTGTTCACACAAAGCTTGGATCCGGAGTATTTGAGTCGGTTTACGAAGTGGTGCTCGCGCACGAGTTGCGCAAGCAAGGTTTAATAGTCGAGCGACAAAAATCGATGCCGGTTGTTTACGACAACATCCGGTTCGAAGAGGCGTTTCGGTCCGACTTGGTGGTGAACGGAAAGGTCATTGTGGAACTCAAATCGGTTGAATCGTTGTCGACTATTCACGCAAAACAGCTTCTGACCCAGTTACGCTTGAGCGGATTGAGGCTTGGACTGTTGATCAACTTCGGTGAGGCACATTTGAAGAATGGCATCAAGCGCGTGATCAATGGCGAGCTTGACCGTGCGGAAGCCGTGGATGTTGCGTTGTAACCGTTGAGAACCGTTGTGCCCGTTGTGAGAAAAGCTTCAAGAGTTGAAATCAGACAGGCCGGCGCGCTAGCGAATTTTCCGCTGGTCGGCGATTCGCTTCAAGCCTGGCGCCTGGCATTCGCAGAAAGCGAATGGACGCCGTGGCTCATTCTCGGTCTCGCGACTTTTCTGCGCCTTTTCCTCCTCGGTATAAAGCCGCCGCATTTTGACGAGGGAATCAACGGCTGGTTTGTCGATCAAGTCCTTAAGACCGGTTATTACAAATACGATCCGACGAACTATCACGGCCCGCTCCATTTTTACGTGCTGCTGTTGTCCCAAACATTGTTCGGAAGAAATCTTTGGGCGCTGCGGCTGCCAGTCGTGCTGGTCAGCATCGCTTGCGTTTGGCTCACATTGAAATTCGAACCATTCGTCGGCCGAACAGTCAGCCGGCTGGCTGCGCTGGCGATGACGGTGTCGCCCGGTTTTGTTTTTTACGGTCGCTATTCGATCCACGAAGTCTGGATTTTGTTTTTCACGATGCTGTTTTTCTTCGGCCTGTTCGGGCTCTGGAAATTGGGCACCGCAAATTATCTCTGGTACGCCGGGATGGGACTGACCGGTATGATTTTATCGAAGGAGACTTACATCCTCCACGTCGCCTGCGCGATCATCGCCGCTGTCGTTCTTCTAATTTCGAATGGTCTCGCCCGCGGCGCTGCGAAGTTTTTACAACGCAGTGGAGGTCGACGCGGAACTCTCGCAACCAGTTTGAAACTAATTTCCCAGGGAATCACTGCGATCGCCTCGCCAATCGAGGACATTCGACCGGCCGCACAAACCTGGAACTCTGTCGACCTTACGCTGGTCATTGGGACTGGGATCGCGCTGATCGTCGCGTTCTATTCCGGCTTTTTCTTCCACTGGACTGGAGTGAGGGGGATTCTTGAAGCCTACAAGCCTTGGTTCGAAACCGGCAGTCAGGGTCACGGTCACGAAAAGGCGCCTTATTACTGGCTCGCTCTCATCAGCCATTACGAACTGCCTGTTTTGGCGGGCTTGCTCACGTGCTTGTTCGCTCTGCGGTTTGAGTCAGTGTTCCTGCGTTACCTGGCAATTTATGGTGTGGGAACGCTCATGGCCTACAGCATCGTGAAATATAAAACCCCATGGTGCATCATCAGCTTCATCTGGCCGTTCCTGTTTACGTTTGGCGCAATGGTGACGCTCGCGCCGCTGCGATTCAAAGGCGTTACCTACCGAGCGATCGGTCTTGTCCTGATAGGATTGCTCGGCTTCACATTTTTTTACGTTGTCACGAAGAACTGGCCCACAACCTGGGATCACGTGTGGCCGTACTGGTTGATCGCAGGCACCGGGTTGTTGTTGGCGGTATTAACAATTCGTGATTTGACGGAGATACTTGCGGCAATTCTGATCGTTTGGTCGCTCGGATATTGCATTTGGTTGAATTACTTCAGGTGCACGACCGACAGCGAGCCGTACGTCTATGTGCAGACCTACAACGACATTGACAAATTTACTGATCCGATCCTGCAACTGGCCCACGCAGATCCGCGCGCGTATCAGCTGGTCGGTCACATTATTCGCGGCAGTCCCTATCCGTTGCCGTGGATCCTTGGTGATTTCGGCCGGGTCGGTTATTACGAAAAGGACAGCATGCCGGACAAGTTGGACGGCGACTTTCTGCTCGTGGAGCAGGACAAGATCGCCACGGTCGAACAGAAACTGCATGAGATCTACTACACGGTGCCGTTAACGATTCGACCGTACCAGGATCCGTCGAAAGCCTATTTCAACGCGAAAATTTTCAAAGTCCTCTTCCCCGGGAAATCGCCTGACTTTAATGGGGCTATACCGCACCCGAGCCCAACAGCATCACCAAGTCCAAACCAATGAAGTGGCTTGCCGGCGGCTTAACATTTGTCAACGCCGCTACTATTTGCGGATTGCTGCTCGGAATAGTGGCGGGCGGGTTGAGCACTTCGATCGCACTCATCGCGATCGCATTAAGCGTGGTGTTAGCGGCTGTTGCTTACGCCAGGACCGGAGACACACACTCACCTCCGCCCGGCGAACCAGCTCAAGGTAGATATCGAAACCTTATGACCTGGATCCTCGCGGCGATCTTCGCGATCTTCGCATTGCGTTCGTTTATTTGGCTTCTTTACGTCGACGGAACCGAACTCAAGATCCAATCGCCGGTGAACCTCGGTGATCTCGGTCTTCACCTCACTCACATCAAGTTCTTCGCCAACGGCGTCCGCCTCTGGCCATCGAATCCGATTTATGTCGGCAGCGAACACCTGCGCTATCCCGCCGGCATCGATTTGTTCAACGCTCTGCTCCTGAAGATCAACGTCGGTCTAATTCCGGGGCTTGTCTGGGTTGGTTTGATTGCATCGATCGCGACGTTTTATGCGTTTTATCGCTGGGGCGGCGCGTTTGCGGTTGCCGGTTTTCTTTTCAACGGCGGCATCGCGGGTTTTCAGTTTCTCAAAACATTCGATGTCAGCGATTATCAAGATGTCAATCACGTCGCCTGGAAGTGCATTCCACTTACGATGTTCGTGACTCAACGCGGCCTACTGTATGCCATTCCGGCCGGGTTGATCCTGTTGTGGCACTGGCGGGAAAAGTTTTATGGAAAGGCGGAACAAGATCGAAACCGGGGGCCTCTGCCGTTTTGGCTTGAGCTTTCGTTCTACGCGGCAATGCCGCTCTTTCACATTCACACCTTCATGGCTCTCAGCATTCTGCTCGTTTGTTTATTCGTCGCCGGCGATGCGCCGGAACGCAGTCACATCCTGAAACTCGTTCTTAGCGCGCTGGTCCCGGCAACGTTTCTTGTCTGGCTGATCACAGACCATTTCCACGCCAGGTCCGTCATCGAATTCAACTGGGGCTGGGTCCAACGCAACGATGGCGAATTCAAAATGCCGTTCTTTCGCTTTTGGTTCTTTAACTTTGGAATGTTGGTGCCCCTGGTGCTGACCCTGGTCGGAATGCTCGGCTACCGTGTGTGGAAGGAAGGATTCAAATCAGGACGCAAGCAGCCCGAGGAAATCGCGTTTGTTTTCGGCGCGACAGCCATTTTTCTCTTCACCTTCTTTGTGAAAACGGCGCCCTGGGGCTGGGACAATCTCAAGATTATGGTTTGGTCCTACTTCATCGTGCTGCCGTATTTGTGGCGAAATCTGATCATTCAATGGGAGCGGCCGATCCGCTGGGCGGTGTGTTTCGGGTTGTTCGCTTCTGGATTCATCAGCTTGTTCGGCGGATTGGCCGCCGGGAAAGGTGGTTTCGGTTTCGCGCAACGCGGCGAAGTGGATGCGGTCGACGCCGCTGTCCGTAAAATGCCGATCGAGGCGCGATTTGCTTCGTGGCCGACCTACAATCATCCGTTGCTGCTGAGCGGAAGAAAGGTTGTGATGGGATATCCCGGCCATCTCTGGACCCAGGGATTCGACGATTACGGGAAAACGAACGACTTGCTTGCCAGATTAATGCAAGGGGCGAGTGACTGGCGAGATCTCGCCCGGACTCTGCATGTCCGGTATATTTTTTGGGGACGCGAAGAAAAAGCCAACTACCAAGCCAGCACAAGGCCGTGGGAAAAGACTGCGGCGCTGGCGGCTTCCGGAACGTGGGGTGCAATTTACGATTTGGAACAACCCGCGGCTCCAAATCAGGCGCCACCGCCAAGTCTGGACCAATAATGTCGTTTGTAGGGCAGCCGCTCCGGCTGCCGATGCCCGGGAAACCGCAAGATCACCGTGGTGACTGCTTGGCCTACGGTTTCTGCTCCAGAGTACTCAATACGATTTGTCCTGCCGCCACCTGTCGGTTGTCGATCAACGCCTCTACTTCAAATTGAAGAAGTTGATCGATTTCACCCAGCTTTCGGGCGCGCAGAACAATTTTCTCTTCGGGGCGCACCGCGCGCAAAAATTTCATTTGTCGAATCGCGGAGAGCAGGAACCGCGTCCCCGAATTTTCGCGATGCGCGGCGATTCCCGCCGTTTGCGCGAGCGCTTCCGTTAAGATCACGCCGGGAACAAGCGGATCGTCGGGGAAATGTCCCGCGAACATCGGGTCGTCGCGGGAAAACTGCGTCTCGCATTCAGCCGAAACGCCCGGCTCGCGTGCGATTAATTTCCGCACGAACACAAACGGCGGCCGATGTGGCAAACCGAGAAAGTGACCTGTGACCTGTGACCTGCGACGGGCGACCGCTGGTTGTTCTTTTCTTGTCACATGTCACTCGTCACTCTTTTTTACCCGTTAACAAAGTAGGCAAACTTCCAGCTGCCCTTCACTCGCGTGATGCCTGCGCGATACCCGTCGTAGTTCAACGATGGATCGGCAAACTGCGGCGGCGCGACCAGGAAATTCCCTTTCTTGACGAATTTCTCCGACAGGATGCCATCCAATTCCGGCCACAGGTTTTCCTGGTCCCAGTATTGGAAAACGCCGGCACCTGCCATCGCCGGGTCGAGCTTGTAACCGAAATCGTCACTCATCATCGACTTGAGCGTTGCTATATCGCGATTGGCAGCCGCTTTGCGAAGGCGGCCGACAAATGCTTGAAAATCGACATCCCCACTTTCGCGCAGGTCCGCCTTCGTCTTTTTCTTAAGCGCGGCTTCCTTTAGTTTTTTTTCCTTCTGTTCCGGCGTTTGGCACCCGGCGAAGACAAAGACAGACAATAATAGAGCCGTGATGAGAATTCTCATTGGTCTAAACGTCTGTCACGTTTGCCGCTTGGATTCAAGGGCAGACCTTGCAAACGCCATGTTGCCAGCGCTTGAACGGATGGGCGAGAAAGATCCAGTAGATCGCGCTCGCAAAATCAATCAGCGAAGCGGACGGACTTGTCAGGCGAAGCGGACCGGTGCGCAGGGCGGAGAAAACACCTTCAATGGTTAACTCTGCCGGACGCGGGATGCTGGTGTAATGACGGCCGAACGCATGCAACCGGTGCGCATCTGAAGTCGCGATCAACGGTTTGCTGTATTTGCTGGCAACTCTGGCTGCGCGCCGGTTTGGATTAAGCAACCCTTTGTGAAAATGACACATCTCGATCGCATCGAAGCAATCAATCTCATCAAAGAGGCGTGGACCAATCGAGCCGCCCAAAACATAAAAGGGATGCGGCGCGATCGTGAAAATCGACGGCCCGCGACGAACCCGAAGCTCGCGCACGTCGTCGAACGTCTTCAACAAGGCGACTTCATTCGGAGTCACGTTCAGCAAAATCATGTCCGCGCCTTGCAGTCGCATTTCGGCGGCCGGGATGAGGAGAATTCCCAGCGCAGCGGCGTCTGCGAAAACTTCTGCGCGATCGAACACCGCGTCGTGCAGGGTGATCGCAAGAACACCGAAACCGAGTTGCTTGGCGCGCTCAAGCAATTGATGCGCCGAGTAATCGATCACATCCTTCGGGTCATCTAGAGTGTGGATGTGGAGATCGATTTTGATCCAATCGGTTTCGCTCTGGCTCATGCTCCTGCTCGTAATTCTTGCTCGAAAGCAATCGAGCATGAGCACGATTAAGAGCAAGAGTAAGAGGAAGCGCAGGACAGCCTGAAACTTGCGGCGAAACGCCGATTCTTTACTGTTCACGGATCACTCATCACTGATCACTTCCGAACGCTCGGGTGGTGGAATGGCAGACACGTACGTTTGAGGGGCGTATGCCGAAAGGCATGCGGGTTCAAGTCCCGCCCCGAGCACTAATTCTGTGGTTTTGACCGTAAACCCTGTCCCCGCAAACCTGTTTGTAACGAGAACGTTGCTTCGATTTCCTAAGAAACACGAAAAACTTCGATCTTTTCCTGTGCGCAAATGCGATTCGTTGATGTGCCGAATCAACGCAAACCGAAGGGTCGATCCAGCTACGGAAACGCCAGCCACAAAGGCGACGGCAAGATTGTGTGCGCGTTGTGCGGGCGTACCATCAAAGAAGACGGCAGCGCGGAACAACCCGTTATTTACAGCATCTGTGCGACTTGCAAAAAACTGCCGCACCGAAATCCCGGTTCGACCGTGTCACTTAACTAGCTAACTCGACCAGAATAGCCTTTTGCACGTGTAATCGATTCTCTGCCTGATCAAAAATCGTCTGAGCGTTGTTCTCAAAAGTCTTCTCATCGATTTCCTGGCCCCGGTGCGCCGGTAGACAATGCATCACCAACGCGTCGGGCTTGGCCAGCTTGACCACGGATTCGTTGATCCAGTACGGCCCGAGCTCTGCTTCGCGACGCGCTTCCTCGGCTTCTTTGCCCATCGAAACCCAGATATCGGTGTAAAGAACATCTGCGCCGCTTTGCCGCTTCCGGCACATCGTCCGTGCAGGTCACGCGGCCGCCCGCGCGTTCGAGCACTTTTTTCTTCGGCAGATATTTTTTATGCGACGCGATCCGCAATTCAAAATCAAGTTTCCCCGCCGCGAATAACCAGGAGCGCGCGGTGTTTGAAACCCCGTCACCGATGTAGGTGACCACTGTCTTCCCTGCCAAGCCGTAGCCTCGCGAAGGCTGGTCAATTTGCCCGCGCTTTTCGATGATCGTGAAAATATCGCCAAGGATCTGGCACGGGTGCTCCTCATCGGTCAGAGCGTTAATTGTCGGGACGCCCGAAAATTCCGCGAACTCCTCAATGTCGCTTTGCGCGTAAGTTCGAATGACAGCGCCGTGGATCATTCGCGCGAGCACGCGCGCAGTGTCCTTGATCAATTCACCCCGGCCCAGTTGTGCGTCGGCCGCGTTCAGATAAATCGTTTCGCCTCCGAGCTCGCGGATGCCAACCTCAAATGAAACGCGCGTCCGAGTTGACGGTTTGGAAAAAATTAGCGCCCAGGTTTGTCCGGCGAGCGGTTGGGCCGAAATTTTGCCGCGATTTGTTTTGAGCTCAGCCGTGCGTTGCAAGATCCGTTCGATTTCGTCCCGCGAAAGCTGCTCGATGCTCAGTAAATGTTTCATCCAAAAAATTTCCGGCTGGGGATTAACACAAATGAAACACAGATGACTGAATCCAAATTGTCTCTGTGTCTGTGAAAATCCGTGATCATCTGTGGCTAGTTCTGTTTCGCAAGATCAGCAACCAAGCTCTCAATTATTCGCAATCCTTGTTCCGCTTCGTCGCGCGAAAGATTCAGTGCCGGTAACAATCGGATAACCGACGTTCCAGCGGGAACAGTCAGCAAGTTACGTTTGTGCAACTCCTTTACGATGTCGACGGCTTTGAACTGCGGCTGAAACTCGATTCCGATCATAAACCCAAAACCGCGTGCGACATTAATCACGTTCGGAAATCGTTCCTGAACTTTTTGCAGTCCGCCTAAAAGGAATTCGCCCGTCGCACGCGCGTTGCCCGCCAGATTCTCCCGTTCGATGACGTCAAAAATCTTCAGCGCGACTGCGCAGGCGAGCGGCGTTCCGCCGAACGTGCTCGCATGCGTTCCCGGACCGAAGCACGCTCGCGAACTTCTCGCGCACCCAAAACGCGCCGATCGGAAATCCGCCGCCCAACGACTTCGCCATTGAAATCCCGTCCGGCGGGAAATCGACATTGTTATTCTCCAAAATCCGCTGCCAGCTTTGAAATTTTCCTGTGCGAAAATGACCCGCCTGCACTTCGTCGAACAGCAATAGCAAATTGTGCTCGTCGCAAAGACGGCGCAGACCGATCAAATATTCCGGCTGTCGCGATCGTGACTCCGCTCTCGCCTTGCACTGGTTCGACCAAAATCGCCGCAGTCGATTTCGTGATTGCGCTTCGCATTGCGTCGAGATCGTTGAACGGAACCTGACCAAATCCTTCGACTTCGGGCGCGAACCCCTTCTTCACTTTTTCCTGCCCGGTCGCTGCGATTCCAGCCAGCGTCCGTCCGTGAAACGAATCGATCGCTGTAATAATTTCGTACCGGCCAGTGTCGTGTCCGAACTTTCGCGCCAGCTTGAACAGCCCTTCGTTGGCTTCGGCGCCGCTATTGCAAAAGAAGACTCGCCCGGGCGCAATATAGTCGACAATCCGTTTGGCCAGCCGCCCCTGCGGTTCGGTATAATAGAGATTCGAGACGTGAATCAGCTTCCTGCGACTGTTCCGCCAGCGCTTTCGTGATCTCCGGGTGGGCGTGGCCTAACGAGCAGACCGCGATTCCGCCCGCCAAATCGAGGTAACGCTTTCCGTCAACGTCCCAAACGTAGCTCCCGTCGCCGCGCTCCAGCACGAGATCGAACCGCGCGTAGGAAGGAATGACAAATTGGTCGAACAACTCGTGGATGCGTTTCGTTTCGTTCCGGACGATCGCGGAAGATGGCGTCGGAAGAACTTCTTTCACAACACCACCTCGGTTCCAACTCCTGCATCGGTGAAGATTTCCAGCAATACCGAATGCGGAATTCGGCCATCAACGAACTGGACCTTTTCCACGCCGCTCTCGATCGCCGCCACTGCACTGTCGACTTTTGGAATCATCCCTTCGCCAATCACGCCTTTCTTTCGCCACTTCGGAACTTCGTTCACGCGCCAAATGACTCAAGAGACTCGAGCTTTTCTTTGGATTGCGAAGCAAACCGGGCACATCGCTCATAAAAACGAGACGGCGCGCTTTTAATGCGATCGCTGTCTTCGCCGCCGCAATGTCGGCATTGCAATTGTAAATTTTTCCGTCGTCACCTCGTGCCGTCGGACTAATGACAGGGGTAACGCTGCGCCGAATACATTCGCGCAACGGTTCGATATTGACGTCGCAAACTTCCCCGACGAAACCAAGGTCGACATCCGCGCCGTTCTCATCCCTGGTCGAGAATTTCCGGCACCGGAAAATATCCGGACCCGCGAAACCTCGCGCCTTGCCGCCGAAATCTTCGATCGACTTCACGATTTCCGGATTGATCTCGCGCGATAACACCCGGTCTACAATCTCGGCGCCTTCCGGCGTCTGGTCACGCGATAACCGTGCACGAACTCGGACTTGAGCTCCGTTTTTTCGAGCGCGCGCGTGATTGCCTTCCCGCCACCGTGGACAACGACCGGATTGATCCCCACTGCTTCAAGAAAAACAATGTCCCGCGCAACTCGATGCCGCTCTTCGGGGTCGGGCGAATCCATGAAAGCTGCCGCCATATTTCACGACGAAGATCTGGCTGCGAAACCGCTGAATATACGGCAGCGCCTCGAGCAACGTCGCCGCTTTCGAAATAAATCTTTTCATCAACCACCGAGCGTCGTCGGATCGGTCACGTCGCCTTTGTTGAACGCAACGTAATCTTCAGTCAGATCGGCCGCGTAGAGCATGAACTCGCCGCGACCACCGTGAAGATCGACATGCAGATCGAACTCCGGTTCTGAGGTAATCCTGGCCAGTTTTTTCAAGGCGACATTTGTCGGACGCCCGCGCCGAAATGCAAAAAGAATTTTGCGACCATCTGGTCGGAGCATAACCGACATCGACGAGTGCTTCGTCGAATTTTGCTTTCGAATAGCCAAGCGCGCACAAAATTCGGCCCCAGTTCGGGTCGCCACCGCACCAGCTCGCCCGAACCAGGGAGCTATTTGCAATCGCCCGCGCCGCAGTTTCCGCTTCGCGATCGTTTCGCGCACCCCGAACGTGCAAGGCAACCATCCGCGACGTCCCCTCGCCATCGCGCACAATCATTTTCGCGAGCTCGAGGCAAACGAAATTGAGCGCACCTTGAAATCGTTGGTAGGGCGAGAGTCCTCTCGAGCCGGCTCGACGAGTCTCGCTACCGATGCTTTGATTTCCAGCCAGGCCGTTCGCCAGGATGATGACCGAATCGTTCGTGCTCATGTCGCCGTCGACGGTGATTCGGTTGAAACTTTGTTCGACGGCAATTTTCAGCGCGCGTTTGAGTGCGGCCGATTCAATCGCCGCATCGGTGGTGATGAAAGCGAGCATTGTCGCCATCCCGGGCTGAATCATACCAGCGCCTTTGCAAATTCCGCCGATCCGAACGGTCGATTTTCCGATTTTGATTTCGACTGCGATTTCCTTGCGGCAAGTGTCGGTGGTCATGATCGCTTCTGCGACCTGTCGCGCCTTCGACGTTGATCTTGTCAACGAGCGGTGCGCACGCACGAATTCCGCGTTCGACATTTCTCATCGGCATTGGCACGCCGATTCGCCCAGTCGAACAAACGAGGATGTCTTCTGGCGTTATCCGGGCGGGGGCAAACTCGACAGCTTTAAGCCGTCAAGTCTTCGTCGTTGTCTAGATCCTAAACTGAATGCTTTAGGCGTCAAGTTTCGCGAGCACCGCTGAGGTCACCCGCGCCATGGCTTCAGCATCGCGCATCCCCTGTGTGCCGGTGCGGCGTTCGCGTTGCCGGAATTCACAACGATTGCGCGCGCAAATTTTCGCTGCGAACGCTCCGCGACTGACTTTCACCGGCGCGGCGCAGACTTGATTGGTGGTAAACATTCCCGCGACTGCCGCCGGAACATCTGAAACAATCAACGCGAGATCGTTTTTGCGACCTTTCTCCGAACCTTTGCCGGTGCCGAGTTTTTTGATGTCGCAAAAAACCGCGGCGCATTTGAAACCGAGCGGCGCGCAAATCGAGCCGGGAATTTTTCGAAACGGATTTTTCAAATCAGCCCCGCCGTTTCGGGCAGACCGAGCATGAGATTCATACACTGAACCGCCTGACCGCTCGCGCCTTTAACGATGTTGTCGAGCGCGCTCATGAGCACGAGACGGTTGGTGCGCTTGTCGATCCTCCAGGCGATGTCGATGAAGTTTGTGCCGACGACATGCTTCGTGTCAGGCAAACGCGTTTCGTCGAGCAGACGCACGAATGGTTCCTCGCCGTAGGCGCCACTAAAAATGATCGCTGGATCAATGTTTACCACGTTGCTTGCGATGTTGGCATAAATCGTCGTGACGATCCCGCGATTCACGGGCACCAGGTGCGGAGTGAATTGAATGACGATTTGTTCTCCCGCCAGGATCGACAATTCCTGCTCGATCTCCGAAAGATGGCGATGTTTCGGGACGCCATAGGGCCGCACGCTTTCGTTGCATTCCGCGAATAGATAATCCGCCTCGACTTTGCGACCGGCGCCGCTCACCCCACTCAGACTCGCGACCAGGATTGTCTGTCGATCGATCGCTTTCCGGCGAATCAACGGCCGAAGGGGAATGAGAATACTTGTTGGATAACAGCCAGGACACGCGACCAGCTGCGCGTCTTGAATCTGGTCGCGATAAATTTCCGGCAATCCGTAAACCGATTGACCTAACAAGTCCGGCGCGGGATGATCGTGTCCGTAGAATTCGCGGTAAACGTTGGCGTCCTTGATTCGAAAATCCGCGCTGAGGTCGAGCACGCGCGCGCCCGGCCGACAACAGTGGCTTCGCAAATTCCGCGGCAAGTCCATGCGGCAGCGCGAGGAAAACAATTTCGGCGTCGTTCGCGAGGTGCTTTGCGTCCGCGGTGGAAAACTTTAGCGCGGACGCTTTTTTGTCCTGAGCGAAACGAGGAAAGACTTCGGCCAGCGATTTGCCCGCCAGTTGCCGCGAAGTGGCCGCGACAAGATCGACGCCAGGATGCGCCAGCAAAAGACGGACAAGCTCTTCGCCGGTATAACCGGAGGCACCAACCACCGCGACTTTTGTCTTTATCGTTGCCACAACGCGCAATGCGTATTCCGTCTCGCGCCGATTGCAACGAAAAGCTGTGCCAAACTCAACGTTGCGCTTCGCACAATAGAGCGACTAAAGTCCCGGCATGGAGTCTCCTTTTGTTGTGATCGGCTTTGTAATTGCGGCCATCTTTGTTTTCGTTTTCGCGATCATTCTTTTCAACTTTTTCGGAATCTGGCTGCGAGCCCGCATCGCCAACGCGCCAGTCGGCATGGGAAAAATGATCGGGATGCGCCTGCGGCGAGTTCCGGTCGGATTGATTGTCGATAATCGAATCACCGCGGTAAAAGCGGGCATTGACGTGGCGAGCGATCCGCTGGAAGCGCATTACCTGGCGGGCGGCGACGTGACTCAAGTCATCCTCGCGTTGATCGCTGCCGACAAGGCCGGCATCTCGCTCGACTTCAATCGGGCCTGCGCAATCGATTTAGCCACCAAAGGCACCGGAAAAACGGTGCTCGAAGCCGTGCGCACAAGCATTAACCCAAAAGTCATCGATGTGCCTAACCCTTCGATGGGCCGGACGACCATCGACGGCGTGGCCAAGGACGGGATCGGCGCGAAAGTGAAGGCCCGGGTGACCGTGCGCTCGCACCTGGACCGATTCGTGGGTGGCGCCACCGAGGAGACAATCATCGCTCGCGTCGGCGAAGGCATTGTCAGCGCGATCGGTTCGGCCGATTCCTACAAGGACGTTCTGGAAAATCCGGATCGCATTTCCAAAGCGGTGCTGGCGAAGGGACTCGACAGCAACACCGCGTTCGAAATTCTTTCGATCGACATCGCCGACGTGGATGTTGGCGACAATATCGGCGCAAAATTGCAGAGCGAACAAGCGGATGCCGACAAGCGTATTGCCCAGGCGAAAGCAGAAGTGCGCCGCGCCGCCGCCGTGGCGGTCGAACAGGAGATGAAAGCCAAGACCCAGGAAATGCGGGCGAAAGTTGTGGAGGCAGAAGCCCAAGTGCCATTGGCAATGGCGGAAGCGTTCCGCGCAGGCCACCTCGGCATCATGGATTATTACCGGATGAAAAACGTGCAGGCCGACACGTCGATGCGTGAGTCGATCGCCGGCTCGGACAAGCCGCGCACCGAAGCAAGCTAGAAAATTTGCGAAGTAGAAATTAGAAACTAAAAAAGGTGTTCGCCGCCGCCCATCTCGACAATTTTCTTTTCCTGCTCTTTATCGCGGTCGCGATTTTCTTTCAGCTGCTGACGCGGGCAGCCGGCAAAAGCGGCAGGCGAACTCGCAGGGACGTCCCGCCGGCGCGGGAAAGATCAACATCCTCGCCGCAAACTCCGCGACCAACGACGGCTGAAACGGAACAGACCGACGAAGATCGGATTCGGAAATTTTTGGAAGCGCTCGGGCAGCCGACAACATCAAAACCGCCGCCGCCGGTCGTCCCGCGACCAACTTATCAGCGGCCAGTAGTATTGCCGCGCGTCCCGTCGCCAATGAAGTCGCCGCTGCCGCCATTAAAGACGCGTCCACCGGAGTTGCCGCCCGAAGTACGAGTTCCGAGTCAACCGACGCCGGCGCAGCAGCGAAAAGTCTTCCCGCCAACCAGCGAGGTCCCGGCATTTGAAGTTCAAGAAGGGTCGCCGCCGCCACTCGTGCCGATCAGCGAACCTGAAGGGACGGCAACGTTTCAACCGGTGACCCCAGCCCCCATTTCCAAACGAACCGAACCGAAAATCAATCTCAGCTCGATGCTAAAGATCGCCATCTGGTTTGCGGGATGCGATCATCTTGCGCGAAGTCTTCGGGCCACCGCGCAGCATGCAGCCGTTGGATCTCGTCGGAAACGTTTGAGCTTCGGCCCGAAACTCGTATTCTCGGTTTCCCGACACGCCGGCGTGGCGGAATGGCAGACGCGCTGGACTCAAAATCCAGTACTGGCAACAGTGTGTGGGTTCAAGTCCCTCCGCCGGCAGATTTTCCATCTATCGGATCGTATTTTACAATTGCCGCTCGCGGTCCTATTTTCCAGGCATGAAAACGCTAATCCGTGTTTTGGCAGTTGTTTCGATTTCTGGGCTGCTGTCAGTGTCGGCGCGGGCTGACGCTGTCGCCACTTTGAGCGGCTTCGTTAGAGACGCCAAAGGGGCACCGCTTCGTGGCGCGGAAATTCGTATCGTCGGAAGTGACGCTAGCAAAGTCGGCAGAATCCACACCGATGCCGCTGGCCGCTACAATTACGCCGGACTGGAGACCGGCACCTACAGCGTGACGCTGATTGTCGATGGAGTTACCAAGGCGTCGATCAACAATGTGAGCACAAAGTCGGGTGAAGTGCAGACGCTGAACTTCGACCTTCAAGGCAACGCGACGGCGAGACCGTTCGCTAAAGGCAAACATTATGTATGGGTCCCGCTGCAGACCGGCAGTCATCTCGGCACGTGGGCAGAAGTCGAGAATGACGGCCAAACGATGCCGTCGGGGATGTTGGAGCGCGTGAACAATCAAGGTAATGCGTTTATCCGGAAAATTGAGAACACCGGAAACGGAGGGAACCTCGGGCACTAAGAGATCGTCAGAATTTTTTCAGAAAATTGTCCGGTAACGTCCGGTAGCTACTTGTGCGGACGGATCACTTACGCTATTCTCTCAAACTCTATGACTATCAAATCGCTCCACCTCTGTTTTGTCACTCTGCTTGTTTCTGCCGTGGCGACATGGGCTTCTGACCCTGTTGGTCCGGCTAGAATTCAAGGCATCGTCACAGATTCCAGCGCCAAACCGGTTGCGGGCGCTGAAGTGCATATCAAAGCGAAGGACGGTAGCGGCCTGCAGAAGGTTGTCCTGACCGATTCGGATGGCCACTACGGCGTGAGCAAGCTGCCGGTCACGGATTATGAAGTCGTTCTTTTGGTGAATCGCCAAGTCAAAGCGTCGATCAACAACACCAAAGTATTTCCAAGTAAACCAACTCAATTGGACTTCAAGTTGACCGGCAGAATCGCGGCCAATACGCCGCAAAAGAAACATACCCACATGGTTTACGTCCCGGCAGAAACCGGCAGCAATTTGAATGGCCATTGGGTTGAAGTGGACGACACTGCCGGGAGTAGCGCGGCCGCGACCGCTGGAAACAATGTGGATCACGCCAGTGGTGCGGCGCTTCGACAGATGACGGGTTCACAGGGCGGACAGCCGGGCCACTAGTTTTAACATTAACGTTTTTGAAAACGCGCGGCAGAAATGTCGCGCGTTTTTTTTGCTTCACAAGGCGCGACACCATTCGTTAGGCGAACCTAACGCGTTATCCTCTATTTAAGAGGCGATGTAGCCCTCTTCGCCGTGCTCGTTGATGTCGAGCCCTTGTCGCTCAATCTCTGCGCCGATTCGCAGCCCGACTGCCGTTTTCACAATGGCGCCGATGATCGAACTCGCCACGACTGCGAGAAAAATTGTGATTGCGATCGCTTTGAGTTGCTCGAGCCAGAGTGCGTGGCTGAGAATTCCGGCCAGGCCATTTTGCGTTGCGGCCGTCCCGCTCAAGTTTCCATTCACCGTCGCAGTAGCGAGAACTCCCGTTAGAAAAGCGCCGAGCGTCCCACCAACCGCATGCACGCCAAACGTGTCCAGCGCGTCATCGTAATGAAACCATGATTTTAATTTCGTGCAGGCAAAGAACGGCACCATGCCCGCGGCGATACCGATAATGACAGCGCCGGTCGCATCCACATAACCGCACGCAGGGGTAATCACCACCAAACCGGCGACAGCACCGGAACAAAATCCGAGCACGCTCGGTTTGCCGCGCAACGCATACTCGAGCATCGCCCATGTGAACGACGCAACCGCTGTCGCGAGGGTTGTCGTCGTGAACGCATTCGCCGCGATTCCATCCGCGCCCAGCGCGCTGCCGGCATTAAATCCGTACCAACCGACCCAAAGCATTCCCGATGCCAACCATGCAAAGCACCATGCTGTGCGGCGCCATGATTTCTTTTCGAAAACCGAGCCGCGGGCCAAGCAACGCGCAAAGAACCAGCGCGGACCAGCCGGAAGACATGTGGACGACGGTGCCGCCGGCAAAATCGATGGCCCTGATTTTCGCGCCGGGGTTCCAAACGCCGTTCATGAAGCCGTCGATTCCCCACACCATGTGCGCCAGCGGAAAATAGACCACGAACATCCAGACCCCGACGAACACGAGCACGGCCGCGAACCGTCATTCGCTCCGCGACTGCGCCGATGATCAGCGCCGGCGTGATGATCGCGAACATCAGCTGATACATCGCAAAAATATTTTGCGAAACCCAGTAGGAGTAATCGCCGTTCGGTCGGGCATCCACTCCGCGAAGAAACGTGAATTGGAATCCTCCGATAAATGGCGAGCCTCGCGAAAAGACAAGCGAGTAGCCGACTGCCCACCAAAGAATCGCAACGAGCCCGGCAATGCCGAGACATTGGGCAAGGACCGACAACACATTCTTTTGACGAACCAGTCCGCCGTAAAAGAGTGCGAGTCCGGGCAAAGTCATGAAAAGCACGAGCGCGGATGCGGTCATCATCCAACCGTTGTGGCCGGGTCCGGGACCGGAAATGTTCGAGCTGCTCTTCGCGTTCGCCGCGTCCGAGCCGCGGGCGGCGTTGTTCACGTACGCTTCCAAATCGGCTACGCGTTGCTCGAGCGAGGGAGATGAAGCCGGAGTGGCGGAAGGTGGTTGCGCATTTAGCACGCCCGCGCTGAATACAAGCGCACCGAAAATGAAAACGCGAATAATCATGTCGATCTTGACGGCCAGCGTAAATAGAGCCGCTCGTCGAAGATCGACAAGGAAAACTCCGCCGAGCGTTCTGGCGGAAAACCGGGCTAAGGCGCTCGGCGGAGTCTCTCTGCCTCAAATACTAAATCTTGACGAACGTGTAATTAACGTGCTGGCCGGACGGCTTGATCGAAATCTGATTCATCGATTGGGTGTCGGCATCGTCATTATCCTCATCGTCGGAATCGTTGTCGTTATCCATTTCGGATTGGTGCGCCGAAATCACTGCCGGCAAATCGTTGGTCTGCAGTTTTTCGTAACGCTGCCTCACGTCGGCCGGAACTTTATCGAGGTCTTCTTTCGTTTCGACCGGACCGCTGAATTGCAGCAGTCCTTTCGGATCTTTGGCAGTTAGCACTTTCTTGCCGTCGATCTTTTCCACGCGCAGTTCTCCTTTGTCGTCCGAATAAACAATCTGGGCTTTACCAATGTCGATCTTGGTGCTGCTCAAGCTGCCATCCTGTCTTTGGGTAACATTGATTCCGGCCGCGCGACGAGCCTCATCACGCGCGCGTCGGGCCTCATCGCGAACACGCTGCGCTTGGTCGCGCATCTGCTGAGTCATGTCGCGTTGATGTTGCGCCATGTCGCGACGATGCTGGGCTTCTTCAATCGCGCGCTGCGCTTCGGCTTGTGCGGACATCACGGCATCGTGAATGATTCCCTGGTTTTGGTCGCCGAGCTGTTCCTTGAGCTCGCCCAACTGCTCCTTCAGATCCTCCATGCCGAAATTGCTCCAATCATGCCCGTTAAAGTTGAAGTTCAAATTCGGATGATGTCCTCGCCACATGTCGGAACGCTCCGAAACTTCCTTCTTCGATAATTTCACGCCGATCTTCTCTTCCTTGCCTTTGCGCAAGACAGTCAGCGTGACAGTTGTGCCTTCTGAGAAACTCCGAATGAGTTTCGAAAGTTGGTCCGGTTCGGTCAGGATCTGATCGTTGAGCATCCTTAGGATGTCGTTCTGCTGCACGCCGGCCGCGGCGGCTGGGCCGTCCGGAACAACATAATCCACAACCAGGCCGAAACCTCGCGGCAAGCCAAGTTGCTCGCTGACCACACGCGGAACATCGGAAGTTTCGACGCCGAGATAGGTGACCGGCACCTTCTTTTCCTTGTGGTCGCGATCATTATCGGGACCCACCGGACCGTTTGGAGGCGTGCCCGGAGGCGGTGGTGGAACTGCTGGATTGGGTTGACTGAATGCAGCAATCGGCAGGAGCGCGATCGCGGCGACGATGGTTACGATGGATTTTGGTTTCATAGTTTTGGTGTGGACAAAGTCATTGGCCTGTCACTGGGAGGAGGGAAACTTCCTCTGTGGGATAAGAAATTCGCAGGGTTGCGCCGGTCTTTGGATTTCTCCACTGCAGGGTTTCCCGGCTTTGAGAACGAACGCGGCGCATCGGCTGTTCTGAGTTAGTCGGGAAATGAAGCCCTTCGTCACGTGTGTGATAAACGACCTGGGTCAAGCCGGCGGGAACCAACTGCCCGTTTGGATTCGTGGAGACCGCAGGTACCGAACCTATTGATGCGATTGCTGGAGTTTTCTTCGCAGGCTGCTCGACTCGGATAAATGCAAATATCACAAGTGCAGCAGTCGCGGCCAATCCAAGCCCAAGCGAAAACCAGTTGAAATGAAACCGGCGTTGGCGTGGAAGCTTACCTGCAGTTGGCGCGGATCCTTCAGCAAGCGAGCGCCCAATCCGCGTCACCAAATCCGCCGACGGTTGGACCGGACGCAGTTTCCGCAGTTGATCTTCGAGTTCGGAAAAATCGTTCATACCGTGGCGGAAAGATTCTTTTTGAGCGCGGCCAGCGCGTATCGATAGCGGGAGGCCGCTGTGTTTTGCGAAATCTCAAGCGCACTTGCGATTTCAGCGAAAGTTAGGTCGTTCCAGATTTTCATCACCAGCACCTCCCGTTGTTCGGCAGGCAAGAGATCAAGCGCAGCGACCACCGCGCGCTGCGAATCGTCTTCAATCTCAAATTCGGGCTGCACCGATTGATCGGCATCGGAAAGCGCAGTCGCCTCGCGGCGAGCGCGGCGGCTGTCCCGCCGGATAAAATCGAGGGCAATCGAGCGAACAGTCGCGTAAAGAAGACCGCGATTGGCGATGTCGTGGTGACGCCGCCAGAACTTGACGAACGCTTCCTGAACAATGTCTTCGGCGTCAGCTGCCGATCGCGTCCACTGCCGGGCGAATAAAACAAGCCCGGGCGCAAGCTGACAAAAGCAAATCTTCCAATTTTCATCGGTGGCGACATTCTCCATGACCTTTTCACGGTCTTTTATAATCGAGACGCCGCCAACTGCTGTTTTTGTCTACTGCCCGTGGGTTTTTTCTTGCCTTGGCTGCCGCCGATTGCGACAACCGCAGCATGAACTGGATGGCATTGAACTGGACAGCAGTAGTTTGCGCGGCGGCGGCTTACTGGATCATCGGCGCGATCTGGTACATGGCATTGTTCGGGAAAATTTGGGCGGCGGGCCTGGAGCAGCACGGCGTGAAGCTCCAGCGCGGCGGTATGGGCGCGAAAATGATCGGCAACTTCCTATGTAATCTCGTGGCCGCGGCGATCATGGCACGCTTGATTGCACGTACCGGAGTCACCGAACTCGGTAATGGCCTGAAACTCGGAGCCGGCGTGGGTCTTGGGTTTTCCGCGGCGGCACTCACGATTCAATACTTGTGGGAATCGAAACCGTTTAAGGTTTGGCTCATCGATGCCAGCCACCATGTCGTTGGATGTGCGGCGCTCGGTGGAATTCTCTCGGTATGGCGATGATTTTTGCTGGGAGCGATTAGGGTCAATTCGTCCTACCGCTTCGGCAGCGCGCGCAGAATCAGATTCCCCAACCAATACGGATTTCCAATTCCGTTTCGGTACGCCTCCAGCGACTCGACCGAGGAATTCACGTGCAGATTGCTGTAAGTTTGATCGAGATTCTGCCAGCGTTCGTGCCAGTAGACCGCAGCCTTCACCCGCGGATAGCGCGTTCGAAACAGTTCCAAACCCTGTTTGATCCATTCCGGCTTGTGGAGTCCCGGTTCGCCCGGTTCGTAAGGAAATTCGCCAGTCGCCCATTCCGCAATCATGACCGGCTTGTTCGGATCGAGACCGGAAAGCTCCTGATATGGCCAGTCGACCAGCGAAGTGATATCCGGATTTGGCTCGTCCTTGAATTGTTGGCCGTAAACGCTCATGCCCAGCCAATCGACGTAGTCGGAGCCCGGATAATACGACGGCGCAAAATTCCAGGTTTCGAAGCGGGTAGGAGTAATTGTTGGTGTGAAACATCCATTTGATGTTGGTCGCTCCGCGCGCTCGGACGCGATCCACCACGTGCCGATATGCCCGCCGAAAAGTGTCCGGCCCCTTCCAGTTGCGAATTGATTCGTCCCATTCGTCGCCCCCGTAATATTTTCCCGACCATGGAAACCATTCGCCGTTCATCTCGTTGCCAAAAACGACAATCATCGGGTGACCGAATTCGCGCGCTGCGTCGGCCCATTTGTCGATGTAATCGTCCCATTGTCCGGCGATGATGTTGTTCAAACTAAATTTGTCCGGCCCACGATTTTGCTCGTAGGGCTTGTCCCAGGGCGACCAGAAGACGAGCGGCAACGAACCGTGGCGCCAAATCACGTTTAGGTTCGCGGTCGGAAAACTTTGCTCACCCCAGTAGCTCGACGACGCAATGATCGCCTGATGTTTGCCGACCATCTGCTCGAAGTCCTCGATCGTCTCCAGATTAACCGCGTCTTCTTCTTCACCGAAATCGATGAACGCGCCGGTGTAAGCGCCATGCTCCGGAATGACCACTTCGACCGGTCCGTTTGGATCGACGTTAGGGTGGACTGAGGAAGATCTCTGACATGAAGTCGCGATGAGAAATGACATCGCAATTGCGAAACGAAGTGAGCCCGAAATCCGAAATCCGAAAACCGAAACAATTTTAAGAAATCCAGAATCGAAATGTTCAAAACGAAGCGACTTCACGAACGCTTTAAGACTTTCGCGCTTTGAACATTCGGACTTGTCTCGAGTTTCGATATTCGAACTTGGAATCTGTTCGCGCTATGCGCGAACCGGCACGCTCGCGGTGCGTTCGAGTTTGCCCCAGCTCACCCAGGCGCCTTTGATCGCGCGCAGAATTGCTTTCCAAATGCAATAACTCAGCATCGGCCGATAAATCAGGCGCATCGGCAAAATTCGCCACGCGCGCCTGATCGGTTCGCGTTCCAGGATGCAGGCGAGCGTGGCCAGAATCACATCCATTGACAGAAATGTGATGACGAACGGCAGACACCGCGCGCCACGCGCCGAACGGAAGCGAAGCGAGCAGGAACAGATCCACCATCGGCGTGACCGCGACGAGAATGATTTGGAAAAACCAGACGCTCGGCAAACTGAACCAGCCAAGCGCGCGATAATTCCAGTTGAACACCATGTCGCGATGTTTCCAAAGACATTGCAGCGTGCCGTAAGCCCAGCGAAAACGTTGCCGCGCCAGGGTGCGCACGGTTTCCGGCGCTTCCGTCCAGGCGATTGCTTCCGGCACATAAACGATCCGTTGTCGATCTTTGTGCAGCGCGAGCGTGAGATCGGTGTCTTCGGCCAGGGTTTGCAAACTCAAACCGCCCGGCTTGATCGATCGCGCTCTTCCGAATCGCGCTGATCGCTCCCGGCACAACGGTGATGCAATTCCAGCGAGTGTAGGCGCGGCGATCGAGATTGAACCCGCAGGTGTATTCGAGCGCCTGGCAGCGGGCGATAAACGTTCGCAGGTTTCCAACTTTCGCGTGACCGGAAACTGCGCCGATCCTTTCGTCGGCGAACGGTTCGACCAGCAACCGAAGCGTGTCGCGCTGAAAATGCGTGTCAGCGTCGACAAAAACAACGATGCCGTGTGCGGACTGCCGACAGCGCACGCTGCAGCGCGCGCGCTTTGCCGTGATTTTCCTGGCGCAGCAAGCGCACTCGTGGATCGACCTCGGCGACGCGTTCGACTTCGGCGGCGGTTTCGTCGCGCGAACCGTCGTCGACCACAATGATCTCGATTTCGCCTTTGTAATCCGTGGCCAGCAACGAGCGCAACGTTCCGGCGATTACTTTCCCTTCGTTGTAGGCAGCGATGACGATGCTGATCGGCTCGGCGAAGTCCGCTTCGCGGCAAACGCCGGAAACGGTAGGCGAGCCAGATCACGATCAACGTGCGCGAATCACTACCAAGCGCAGTCGCGACGATCATGAACGCCCAGAGAAATTCTTCGAGCGCGTGATAAATGCGGAACCCGGTGCTGCTCACCAATCGGTTCAACGATGAGTTCGTCGGTTGCAATCGGCGGCATCACTGCATCGCGCGATGTTCCGAGCAGTGTGCTCAACGGCACAATCGTATCGCCGCGGGTGTGCAGCCAGTCGAGAATATGCGGCAACGCTGCGACGGTTTGCGAGCGATCGCCGCCCGCGTCGTGCAAGCAAAATGATGCTACCGTCACGACGCTGTTGTTTAATCCGTTGCAGAATGATGTCCGCGCCCGGGCTTTGCCCAATCCTGCGGATCGATATTCTCGAGAACGACCAGGTAATTGAGTTCCTGGGCGATTCGCAACGGCATCGAGCTCGCTCATTTGCGAGGGTTGCGTGTCGGCGGCGTAGGGCGGACGAAACAAAGTCGTCGCCCGGCCAGTGATTGTCTCGAGCAAAATCTGCGTCGCATTCAATTCGAGCCGGACATGCTCCGGCCAGCACAGTGCCAGATTCGGATGATAATAAGTGTGGTTCCCAATCTCGTGGCCTTCGTCCACGATGCGCTTAACCAGTCCCGGATATTTCTCCGCGTTGACGCCAACCAAAAAGAACGCTGCTTTGACCTTTGCCGCTTTCAGAATGTCCAAAATCTTTGGCGTCCACTCCGGATCGGGTCCGTCGTCAAAAGTGATTGCGACCTGATGCTCGCCGCCTGCACCTTGATGGTACAGCGTCGGAAATTCGGGAAACTTTGTGTACTTGGCGGTCAAGATAACCTTCCGCATCGACCGCGAGTTTGCGCATTCCGTCCGATCGACTTTCGTCCACCGTCACAATTTCTCCGTCGCCGACATCCGTGATCGTGTCGGTGCCCTTCAACACCTCGAGCGATTCGCGCGTCTGATTGTCCATTTTGAAATCACGCGGCACAGCGAGCGCGTCCCAAATCGCCGGATCCTCCGTGCCGAGCCGATAAAGCGCGATGCCGCCGGCTTTCTGATCGCGCACCTCCCGCAACTGATTCAGGAAAGTGACAACATCCAGAAACCAGACCGCGTGCTCCTTGTCGCCGTCTTCGAAATAAAAATACGGATTGTAACTCGGCCCGCTGACTTCGGTCGTTTCAATTTCGGCATCGTGCGCGCGGCTCATCGCTTCGGCGAAACTGATTAGCTCCGCCTTTTTACCGCCGACCGTCCAGTCGTAACCATAGCCACCGAGCGAAATGATCCATTGTTTACGTGTCGGCGTCTTCCAATAGCACCTGCAGCCAGCCTTCAAACCACGATCGCGATCCAAGCGGCCCAGGCGGATCGATGTCCGATGTTTCATCAAATAACGAAGCGACGAATCGATCGACGTTGTCCGAGAGTTCGTCGAAGTCGATGTAATCGAGGTCCTGACCCGGCTGCACAGTCAACCAAAGTTCCTTGTCGTCGTTGTGGAGCGCATCGCAAAACTTGTCGATGAAGGTTGTGATGTCTTTTTTGTAAGCCGGATCGATTTGTTCCCAGTCAACCACGACGCCCTTGGCCTTGGCATCGCGTAACGTCGCGACCACTTTGGCAAAGAAACGCTCCTGCCGGTCGGCCGGTCCGTGCGCCAGATTTTCAATCGCCTCGGGTTGCCACGTGTCGCCAACCAGATTCGTCAGCAACGGCATCAACGTGATTCCTTTGCTCGCGCAAAATTTCGGCAACCGACTGTCCGCATCGATTTGAATGTCGCCCAGGCCGTTCACAACCGTCATCCATTCCGGACAGAGATGGGTGATCAACGACGCGTGTTGTTCGAGCGACGTGTAGCTGTACGGATCGCCGTTCGTGTAATACGCGAGGCGCACCTCATTTGGCGGAGCCTTCCTTCGCGGCTTCGCGGGAGGCGCTGGCGTCGGCGTTGCCCCGGCCAATTTTTTCGCCGCCTGTTTGGCCGCTGCGAATTTCTGCCAAAGCAACGACGCGGGAGCAATCTGGCTCGCGGGGTTTGCCCTTTGGAGCGCCTTGAGTTGTCCCTTCAATTGCCGCAACGAGAAAGGGACTCGCATCTGCGGCGCGACAAATAGCGTCTGCACAAAAAGCACCGTTCCGAGGAACGCCAGCACGCCGACAACGAGCAGGGTGAGGCGCAATCGCGGCCAGCGTTTGCCGGCCGGATCCGAAAAGACAAAGGGAGTGAGTTCGTTGGGAGGGACTTCCTGCATGAGCCGGCTATTTTCGCTCAGTTGGGTAAGAAAAAAAGTGTCGTTTCGGAAAATTCTGTCTCTTCATTGACGTGACCTTTGGACGTTAAGAACTACACGTTCTTCAGTTTTTTCGCCAATTGTCGGGCATTGTCCTGCAACAACTCGGCAGCGCGCTTCATGTTTTCTGCGGTGTCCATTCCAGGGCGGGCATTTTGGTAAACACCGGCGAAGAGTTCTCGCACTTGCCCGTCCTTCGTAGCGCGACCAACAAACGCGAAAACGACTTTGCCCAATTTGTGCGCGAGTCGCGCGACGCCGGACGGCGTTTTTCCTTCTAACGTTTGTCGATCCAAACTTCCCTCGCCCGTAATCACTACGTCGACAGCTTTCATTTTTTGTTCGAGCCCGACAAATTTCGCGACCAGGTCGAAGCCCGGCTGGATTCTTGCGCCACAAAAACTCATCAACCCAAACCCAAGTCCGCCTGCCGCGCCTGCGCCCGATTCATTTCGATGATCAAAACCGAATTGTGCCGTGACAACGTCCGCCAGTCTTGTCAGCGCGCGCTCGAACTCTTCAACTTTATCCGGCGTCACACCTTTCTGTGGACCGAACACGCGCGTCGCCCCATTCTGCCCTAGCAACGTGTTCTTCACGTCAACCGCCGCGAAGATCTCCGGTAACTTCAGACCGTGCGGTCTATCGATTTGTTCCAAACCCTGCAAACTCGACGGCTTAAAGCCGTCAAGTTTCCCTCCGGCCGCCGTCAAAAAATCAAAACCGAGCGCGCGCGCCATTCCGAAGCCGCCGTCGTTCGTGGCGCTTCCGCCGAGCCCGATGATGATTTGTTCCGCACCACGTTTCGTCGCATCCGAAATCATCTCGCCAACCCCAAACGTAGTTGCCTTCTCAGGATTCAACTCGTTAGGCTGTAAACGCCGCATGCCGGCGGCCTCGCTCATCTCCATCACTGCAAGTTTGTTTTTTTCGACCCAGCCGTAGCGCGCATCGATCTTGCGGCCGAGCGGATCGTGCGCCTCGCAGTTGATCCACGAAGCGCCGAGCGCCTGCGAAATCACTTCCGCCGTCCCCTCACCCCCATCTGCCATCGGAACAATTTCGATTTCAGCGTCCGGCAAAACATCGCGCAGGCCGCTCGCAATCGCGTCAGCCACCTCGCGTGCGCTCAGGGTGCCTTTGAATTTATCAGGTGCAATGAGGATCCTCATTCCGGATCAGAATTCCAAAATCCAAATATCGAAATCCGAAACAAATCCCAAGCACGAAACCTCAAACCAAAAAGCAGGGACTAACCCGGATTTTGAATATTTGGATTTCGTGCTTGTTTCGAACTTCGCTATTCGAATTTACCAAAGCGAATCTGCTGTCATCTCCGAAACCGTTTGGGGCCCTTAGCTGTTTAACTTGCGTCTGAGGATTTCGCCCGCCAGTTGCGGGTTCGCTTTGCCTTTCGACAACTTCATGACCTGGCCCTTGAGAAAATTCAGCGACGCTGCATTGCCGGCTTTGAAATCAGCGGCCGGCTTCGGGTTCGCAGCAATTACCTCGTCGCAAATTCTCTCGATCGCACTGGTGTCGCTCAATTGCTCGATGCCTTTCTCCTTTACGATAGCGGCCGCGCCTTTGCCGCTGGAAAACATTTCCGAAAAAACGTCCTTGCCCTGTTTGCTACTGATCTTTCCGCTGTCGATCAAACCAACAAGCTCGTCGAGGGCCTGTGGCGGAATTGGACAATCGTTGATCGTCTTGCCGGCAGTACTGAGAGCGCTTTGCAGATCGTTAAGAATCCAGTTCGCGACCGTTTTTGGTTTCTTCGAACTTTTGACCGCGGCCTCGAAATAACCGGCGAGATCGACATCATCCGCCAGAACACCCGCGTCGTAGGGTGTGACTTGATATTGCTCGACAAAGCGCGCGCGTTTTTGCTTCGGCAACTCCGGAACTCGCGCCCGCGCCTCGGGTAACAACACTTCGGTCTTCACCGGCACGAGGTCGGGATCGGGAAAATAGCGATAATCATGCGCGGATTCTTTCGTGCGCATGAGAAAAGTTTCGGCAGTGGCGTCATCCCAGCCGCGGGTTTCCTGCTGAAGTTTGTCGCCGCGCTCCAGCGCTTGGACTTGCCGTTGAATTTCAAATGCCAGCGCGCGGCGCACACCACTGATCGAGTTCATGTTTTTGATCTCTATCTTCGCTCCGAGCTCGGCCTGCGTTTCCGGCCGGACCGACACGTTGCAATCGCAGCGTAGTTGTCCCTTCTCCATGTCCGCGTCGCTGACGTTGCCGTAAATCAAGATCTGTTTGAGCGAAGTGAGAAACGCGAACGCTTCCTCCGGTGAATTAAGCTCCGGTTGCGTCACGATCTCCATCAATGGAGTTCCGGCGCGATTGAAATCGATCCCAGTGCTGGTTTCGAAGTGAAAACTTTTCGCCACGTCTTCCTCGAGATGAATTCGCACCAGACGCACTTCTTTACCGGGCGTCGCGATATCTTTCTGAGCGTCCTTCGGATAAGCGAGGTCGTGCAGCGGGACCGAGCCGTTTTCGCAAAGCGGCATGTCGTATTGCGAGATCTGGTAGTTCTTCGGCATGTCCGGGTAGAAATAATTTTTCCGGTCGAATTTGCAGACCGGAGCGATGTCGCAATCCAGCATCAGACCGGTAAGCACGGTCATTCGCAGCGCTTCGTGATTCATCACTGGCAGCGCACCGGGTAAACCAAGACAAATCGGACAGGTGTGCGTATTCGGAGCCGCCCCAAATTCCACCCGGCACGCGCAAAACATCTTCGAGCGCGTCTTGAGCTGGACGTGAACTTCCAATCCAATAGTCGCGATGTAAATCATCTTCTCAGAGCTTTCGCACAATGGACACAACGGTCACAAAGAAAACCCAGACGGTTCTTCCGCCTCCAGTTGTCCATTGATAAGACGTTTGATTCCATTCTTCAGATGTGCCTCGCCGAAATTTATCAAGAGACCAACTTGAGCCCGCTCAAGCGGAGTTGCGTCAAAACCTGTTTTGCATGCAATGGCGATATTGCTTCGACTGATTTCAATTCAACAATTACCTTTGACTCTACAAGCAAATCAGTGCGATAAGCTTCATTAAATCGAACGCCATCGTAAATTATCGACATCGGCTTTTGGCGCTCAACGTTCAAGCCGCCCTTTTTCAGCTCGTGCGCCAGCACCACTTCGTAAACCGATTCGAGAAGCCCTGGACCAAGCTTGGTATGAACTGCGAATGCAGAGTCCAAAATTCGCTTAGCGATTTCATTTTCAGTCATCCGCTGTGACCTTGGTGGACGTTGTGCGAGGCTATTTCTGGACGGCGTAATTCAGCGCGGCGTTCAGATCGAACTTTTTCAATCTCGCGCGCAGGTCGGGATCGTTCGCAGCGTCAATGACCCTGTGGTCCTGGATCAATTCGAGCAGCTGGCCCTGGTTAAGCATCTGCGCGATTTCCTGATCGTTACGGAGCGCAATGATCTTGGGATGCTCGCTCAATTCCTTGGCACCCGGATATTCCAGAAAGCGTTCCGCCGCCTGAGGATTGGACGCGATTCCGCCGAGCTTCTCGATGAAATCGTAAGTTTGTTGAGGAACGACATCGACCTTTTTGACCGCATTGCCGATCACTCCCATTTCCACCGAATTTTTCAGCCGCGCCAGCGATGTAGTTAGCGGCGCCTCATCTTCACTTTGTTCCGAAAAAATTCGGCGTCGCACATCGACCGCGTGAAGCACGCTTGAATCGTTTGCCTGTGCCTGCACCTCCGCGTCCGCGACCGATCCAATCGACCGGATCCCGACCACGATCAACCAAACCCAAAAGCAACCAAAGAAAACACCCAGCAGCGCACCAGTCGACCCGTACAGGATTCGAACAATTAAGGTATCGTGTTGGCTAGTTCGCCGAAACAGGGCCGAGCCCGTTCCGCTAATGACGGCATAAATGATCAGCGCGAACAGTGCGCCGGCGCAGATCGACAACAGCGCATCAGGCAATCTTACGAACATCCCCAGGAGTGGCCCGAAAAATTTGGTCGCGAACCAGCCTGCGAAGTAAGCGGCGATCAGCGCCCCGATTCTTGCGACCTGTCGCGGCAAACCACGGCGCCAACCGCGCAGCACCTCGAACACAATCAAAACCAACGCGAAAGAAACGAAAACGATTTGCCAAAGCGGCGAACCGGCTGCGGATTGAATTTGCGACATCATTTCGCTGAAACACTAATAGCGCGCTGGCGCAACGCATGATCGCACAAGACCAGCGCGGCCATGGCTTCGACCAATGGCACTGCACGGGGCAACACGCAAGGGTCGTGACGTCCGCGAGCGGCCAGTTTCGTTTGTTGACGTGATGCTGTGACGGTCTTCTGGTCACGCGCGATTGTGGCTGTTGGCTTGAATGCCACGCGGAAGTAAATGTCTTCTCCGTTCGAGATCCCGCCCTGAATACCTCCGGAATAATTTGTCACCGTCCGAACCTTGCCTCCGCGCATTTCAAACGGATCGTTGTGGTCCGAGCCGCGCATTCGCGTTGCCGAAAACCCGGAGCCGATTTCAAAACCTTTCGTCGCCGGCAAGCTCAACATCGCCTTGGCCAAATCGGCTTCGAGCTTGTCGAAAACCGGTTCACCTAGTCCAACCGGCGCGTTCCGCACAACACACTCGATTATACCACCTAACGAATCGCCTTGAGCGCGGGTTTTCTCGATCAACGAAATCATTTTTGTGGCCGCCATTTTGTCGGGACAGCGGACAATGTTCGCATCGACATCCGTAATTTTAACCTTCGACCGGTCGACCTTACCCGCCAGCTCGTGGATTTGGGCGACGTAAGCAACGATGTCGATCTTCGGATAAAGCGAGCGCAACACTCTTCGAGCAATCGCGCCGGCCGCAACGCGACCGATCGTTTCACGCGCGGAAGCACGCCCTCCGCCTTGCCAGTTTCGAATTCCATACTTCGCTTCGTAGGTGAAATCGGCGTGCGAGGGCCGAAACGTCTTCGCGATCGCGGCGTAATCTTCCGGCCGCGCGTCTTTGTTGCGAACGAGAATTCCGATCGGCGTGCCGAGAGTTTTGCCTTCAAAGATTCCAGACAAAATCTCGCAACGATCTTCCTCCTGACGTTGCGTTGTGATTTTGCTTTGACCGGGGCGACGCCGGTCCAGTTCACGCTGAATCTCACTTTCCGAGATGTCGATCTTCGGCGGGCAGCCATCGATCACAACACCAATTCCGCCGCCGTGCGATTCGCCAAAGGTGGTGATCCGAAAAAGTTGTCCGAAGGTGCTGCCCATTGAAGTGAAGAAAATAAGCCAAACGACAGAAAGCGCGAGGTGGATCGAGCGCTCCGCGCTCGATGTTAATTAGGCAGCGCGGCTGCAACGTCGCGCGGCCGATCCATCTATCAGATCGCTTCGAAGGCGAACTGCAAATCGTCGATCAAATCGCGCAAGTCTTCGACGCCGACCGACAAACGAACCAGCGAATCGCCGACACCAAGCTCGTCCCGTTTTTCTTTCGGCACTGACGCGTGAGTCATCAGGGCTGGATGATTAATGAGGCTTTCAACGCCCCCCAGACTTTCCGCCAGCGCGAACAGGTGCGTGTTCTCTAAAAATCGTTTTGTTCCGGCGAGATCGGTTTTAAGAAGGATCGAGACCATTCCGCCAAAACCGCGCATCTGGGTGCGGGCGAGATCGTGTTGCGGATGTGATTTCAACCCGGGATACATCACCTTTTCAATCTGCGGTTGTTCTTCGAGCCAGCGCGCCAGCTCGAGGGCGTTGGCGCAATGGCGTTCCATCCGCAGGGCGAGCGTTTTCAAACTGCGCAAGACAAGGAAACTATCAAACGCGCCGGCGATCGCGCCGATTGAATTTTGCAAAAACCACATTCGGTCGCCAAGATCCTTGTCGCCAACCACGGCGACACCGCTCACGAGATCAGAATGTCCGTTCAGATACTTCGTCGCCGAATGAACGACGATGTCGAACCCGGCTTCAATCGGTCGCTGGATCCAGGGCGTTGCGAACGTGTTGTCCGCGACAGAAAGAATTTTTCGTTCGCGCGCAATCTTCCCGATCGCCTCGAGGTCGATGATTTTCAGGAGCGGATTGCTCGGCGTCTCGATCCAAACCATTCGCGTATTGTCTTTGATCGCCTTCTCGAAACGCGAAGCGTCCGTAAGATCGACATAGGTGAATTCCAGGCCCGCCGATTGTCTGCGCACCTTATCGAACAAGCGAAACGTGCCGCCGTAAAGATCGTCGCTGACGACGAGGTGTGAGCCGCTGTCGAGCAATTCGAGCACGGTCGACATCGCGGCGAGTCCGGAAGCAAACGCGAAGCCGCGCGTACCGCCCTCAAGGTCAGCAATGCACTTTTCGTAAGCGAGTCGTGTGGGATTGATCGAGCGCGCGTAGTCGAAGCCTTTATGCTTGCCCGGGCTTTCCTGGACGTAGGTCGATGTTGCGTAAATCGGCGTCATGACCGCGCCAGTCGTCGGATCCGGTTCCTGTCCGGCGTGAATGGCGCGGGTGGCAAAGCCCTGTTGTTTATTCATTGGTGCTCGCAATCTAACCGCGAAATGGTGGAACGCGATCTCCGAGCGCGTTACCTACCGAAGGTAGAGGCGATTGACGTGCCAGTCCGGCTCGGACTCGCCAGGACCGTCCGGTGGACGGCCGCTACCATGCAGTCAATATCGAGCTCCGAGAGCTCGATCCACCTCAAGAAAACTCGCGCTCTTTCGGCGCGGCGGACTTCGGCATGTTCAGCCGCAAATAGGAAAGTAAATCGGTGCGAGTGATCAGGCCGAGAAATTTGTCGCCGTCCATCACAATGGCAACGCGACCGCGATCGAATACTCCGAGCAGGTCGTTGATTTTCGCACTGGGTGGAAGCGTTTCGAGTTTGTCGGTCATCGCGGCTTGGACAGGATCGTTAAAGTGCGTCGAATCCCGATTGACCTTCACCAGAATATCCGATTCATCGATAATCCCAATGGAGCGTCCGCTTTGATCGACAACCGGCAATTGCGACACATCGCTATCCCGCATTCGTTTGTAAGCGGTGAGTAAACTGTCGGTCGGTCCAATCGTGATGACTTCGCCTTTCTCATAGCGGTGAGTGATCAGATCACTCAAGTCACCGTGTGGCGGACGATGGATGAAACCCTGCTCGGCCATCCAAAAATCGTCGAACATTTTCGAGAGATATTTATTTCCGGTGTCGGGAACCAAACTGACGACGCGCTTCGCTTGCTTTTGCTCGCGGCAATAACGCAGCGCACCGGCGACCAAGGTGCCAGTCGATGAGCCGCCAAAGATTCCTTCTTTGCGCAAAAGTTCGCGCGCCACCGCGAAACTTTCTTCGTCATCGATCTCGTAAGCTTCAGTGACGAGCGACATGTCAGCGATATCGGGAATAAAATCTTCGCCGATGCCTTCGACGGCCCAACTTCCGGACTCCACGAGCTTTCCGGTCTTCACGTATTCGTAAAGAACGGAGCCGGTGGGGTCGGCCAGAACCATCTCGATGCCGCGCCGCGGTTTTACGCGATTAAAAAATCTGCCGAGGCCGGTGAGCGTTCCGCCGGAACCAACGCCGACGACAATCGCATCGACATCGTGCCGCATTTGTTCCCAAATCTCCGGACCAGTGGTGCGTTCGTGCGCCAGTGGATTCGCCGGATTGCCGAACTGATTGACATAAAACGCTCCTGGAATTTCTCCAGCCAAACGGGCGGCGACGTCCTGATAGTATTCGGGGTGACCGCGGGTCACGTCGGAACGCGTGAGAACAACTTCGGCGCCGAGCGCTCTGACGTGCGAAATCTTTTCCTGCGACATCTTGTCCGGGATCACCAGAACGACGCGATAACCTTTCGCCGCGGCAACCAGCGCGAGCCCGAGTCCAGTATTTCCCGCAGTCGCCTCGATCACGGTGCCGCCGGGTTCGAGCTTTCCGTTCTCCTCGGCGGCTTCAATCATCGATAACGCGATGCGGTCTTTGATCGAGCCGGTTGGATTTTGATTCTCCAGTTTCAAGAACAACTGGCACGGGCCGGTATCAAATTGCGTGATCTCGATCAGCGGCGTCTCGCCGATCATCGAGAGGATTGCCGGCGGCCTTTTGGCTGAAGTCGGAGCTGTCGGAACCTCAAGCATGACTAGAATAGTGTGAGAGTTTCGCCCGGATAGTCGATCACGACTTTATAGTTGCGGAGGAAATTGTAACCGACAATACCGTCGAGCTTTGCGCCAACCGCCGAGCTCAACATTTCAAAGAAGTCCGCGACGATTACAGCCATATTGTCGATCTTAGCACCGCCGACCTGAAAAGACTGCAACGATCCGGCGGAGAAATCGACCGGCGCCCCCGGTAGTGCCGGCCCCGATTGGAGAAGCTTGGACGCCGAGCTTTCGTGCGAGGTCTCGGCGTAATCGCGGTCGTCGACGTGCCGGTGTCGATTGCGAATTGAAACGGGCCAGCGCCATTCAAGTAAACATCGACGAGAATGAGCGGCTTCGCCGGAGCGGCCAGGCGAATCGGGACTTCAGTCTGCGCGCCGCGAGCAATACTTTCAACGCGTTTTGGATCTTCCAGTTGAATTTCGGAATCGCGATAGTTAATCGTGACGCGAAAATGTTTTAGGAAATTGTAACCGAGGTCGCCATCGATTTTGGCGCCAATAGTTTTCGCGATGTGACCAAGGTCGACAATACCAACATCGACATTCTCCAATTTGGTTTCGCCAACGGCGAGCGAATCAACGTTGGCAAGGGAAACAGAGACCTTTCCGCCGGCGCTTTGACCTTCTTTTGAGCTGAGAATCTTAACGCTGAGCTGTTTCGCCACATCAGTTGAAAGCAGCGATGTACCCGCGCCGGTATCGAAAATGAAATCAAACGGTCCACGATTGTTTACCTGAACAGGAAGCAGGATCAGCGGCTGGGCGCCGCCGGCGAGACGGAATTTAACTCTCGAACTGTTGAGCGAACGCGCGCCAGTGGTCATTCGGGCAATTTTGGTTCGCCCTTGTGTGACCATTCATTCTTGCTGTCTTCGAGAAATTGCTGAAGCACGTCGAACCGCACTTCGCCGTAGTTTAATGCATAGCGAAGATCGCCATCTTTATAAACCCAGGTCGTCGGAATCCAGGAGACGCGGCATGCCGGCAAATTGCTTGATCTTGTTGTCGCCGCGGCGCGGGCCGGGATCAGCAAGAATCGTCACGTTCGGCTCGTTCGCGATTTGAAATCTCTGCAGCATCGATTTGCCGTCGCCGCCGTCGTTCCAAACCGACACGAAATAGAAATTTCACCTGCGGATTTGCTTTCACTACTTTCAACCAGCCGCCGCTTTTGAGTTCGGCCTGGCAATTCGAGCACCACGGCGCCCAAAGATGAACGACCGTCAGATCGGGCGATTTGATTGCCTCGAGCACGGTTTGTTCCGCTGACGGCTGGCACAAGATCTGCGGTCCGATACATCCTGCGGCGGCGATCAAAGAGCCAGCACACCAACATCAGTCGATTCGTCAAGATGAGACATGTATAGATTGAAGATACGCCGGGAAACGTCCGGAGTGCGCTCAACGCGCATGAATCTATGCCGGCGCGGTCGATGGAGGACTTAGCACGTAGCCGGCCGCGCGCTTTTGCTTTCGTCGTTGCCGGAGTTGATCGAGCGCCAGATAAATCACCGGCGTACTATAAAGAGTAAGAACCTGCGAAACGATCAGTCCGCCAACGATGGCATAGCCCAGCGGCTTACGCAGTTCGCTGCCGACTCCCATTCCAATGGCCAGTGGCAACGCGCCGAACAGGGCGGCGAAGGTTGTCATCATGATTGGCCGGAAACGAACCAGACAAGCCTGATAAATTGATTCCTCCGGACTGAGTCCTTCCTGCCGCTCCGCTTCGAGAGCGAAATCCACCATCATGATCGCGTTCTTCTTCACGATCCCAATGAGCAAGATGATCCCGATCATCGAAACGAGATCGAGCTGGTTGTTCGGCAAAAACATTGTCAGAAGCGCGCCCAATCCAGCGGAAGGAATCGTGGAAAGTATGGTCAGCGGATGAATCAGACTCTCGTAAAGCATTCCCAGGATAATGTAGACGGCGAGAAGTGCTGCGAGGAGCAGCCACAACATTGTTCACCAAGAGGCCTGCGCAGCCAGCAACGTGCCGGCGAGGTTTGCACGAATTCCGGACGGCATTGCGAGCTCACGCATTGCTTCATCTATGATCTGCGTAACCTTGCTCAGCGAAACTCCGGCCGCGGTATTAAAGGTAACGGTTACGCAGGGAAACTGGCCCTGGTGGTTGATGGAGAGCGGCGTGTTGTCCAACTTAAAGTGAGCGATGGTGCTCAGCGGGACTTGGCTTCCGGAACTTGATTTGACGTAAATTTTATCGAGCGAAGTTGGATCACTGTAGAATTGCGGATCAACCTCGAGAATCACGTGATATTGATTTTGCTGCGTGTAAATGATCGAGATCTGTCTCTGGCCGAAGGCGCTATAAAGAGTGCTGTCCACCGCCTGGGGCTGGATGCCAAGCCGCGCCGCCGCATCGCGATCGATCACGACCGTTTGCTGTAATCCACGGAATTGTTGATCGCTCGTAACATCTTTGAGCTCCGGATATTGACGCAACTTGTTCACCAGTTTTGGCGCCCACGTATTTAGCTCGTCGATGTTTTGGTCGGACAACGCATACTGGTATTGCGCCTTGGATGATCTCCCACCGACACGAATGTCCTGGTTCGCTGTCAGGAAAAGCTGTGCGCCTGGGATTTTTGCCAGTTTTTGACGCAGCCGCGCAATCACTGCACCGGCATCATCTTTTCGATCGTTCTTGCCCCAGCCTTTTGGTTTCAAGCTGATGAACATGCGGGCGCTATTCGACCCCGAACCGCCGCCGCCACCAAAAAAAGATCCGACGGCCTGAACGGCGGGATCCTCCATGACGATCTTCACGACCTCCTCCTGCTTTTCTTTCATCGCCGAGAACGAAATGTCCTGGGCCGCTTCGGTGATGCCCATCATTTGGCCGGTATCTTGTTGCGGAAAAAATCCCCTCGGCACCGATGAAATAAAGAACGACGGTGGCGACAATGACGCCGACGGTGACTACGAGCATCAGATACTCGCGATCAAGCACCCACTTCAACGTCCGTTCGTAAAATCCAAGCATGGCGTTGAATCCTTTTTCGCTAATTTCCTCGATCCTTCCGCGCTTCCGGCGCGGCTCGTCATGTTGCAGAAACCTGCCGCAGAGCATTGGCGTCAGCGTTAAGGAAACTACGCCGGAAACCAGGATTGCTGCGCTGAGCGTCACGGCAAATTCGTGAAACAGGCGGCCGATAATTCCGCCCATAAATAGAAGCGGAATGAAAACCGCCACGAGGGAGAGACTGATCGAAATCACGGTGAAACCGATTTGACGCGCGCCTTTGAGCGCGGCCTGCAGCGGCGATTCTCCTTTTTCGATAAAGCGAACGATATTTTCGATCACGACAATTGCATCGTCGACCACGAAACCGGTCGAAACCGTCAGGGCCATGAGCGAAAGATTGTCGAGACTGTAACCGCAAAGCCACATCACGCCGAAGGTGCCGGCCAGCGCCAGCGGCATGGTAATGCCGGAAATAAACGTCGGCCAAAACCGGCGCAGAAAAAGAAACATCACCATCACCACCAACGCCATGGTGAACACGAGGGTGATTTGCACGTCACGAACCGACGACCGAATCGTGATCGTTCGATCGCTCATGACGTCGAGATGCACGCTTGGCGGCAGCCAGGTCCGCAATTGCGGCAGGATTGCGCGAATTGCATCGGTTGTGTTGAACGACATTGGCGTCAGGCTGCTTGAAGATCACCAGCAACACAGCGCGTTTGTTATTAAAATTGCCCGCCTGATCACGGTTCGCCTGAGCATCGATCGCCGTCCCAACGTCCCGCAACGGAACCGCATTCCCGTTGTGCTGCGCGACAATGATCGGCAGATATTGGTCCGCTTTCGTTAACTGATCGTTAGTCGAAATGACGTAACGCTGTTGCGGGCCATCGATGGCGCCTTTGGGCGATAGCACGTTTACCTGAGAAATTGTGTTCCGAATATCCTCCAGACTCAGACCCATCGAAGCGATCGCCACCGGATTGAGTTGAATGCGGACCGCCGAATTGGCGCCGCCGCCAATGAAAACCTGACTAACTCCTTCTATCTGACTGATTCGCTGCCCAATGATTTGGTCGGCAAGATTGTAAACCTCCGATAACGGCTGCGCGTCCGAGGTCATTGCCAGCACCATGATTGGCGCGTCGGAGGGATTCGCTTTCCGATAGGATGGCGGCTGGGGAAGTCCGCTCGGCAATTCGCCGGAGGCGGCGTCAATCGCGCTTTGCACGTCGCGCGCCGCACCATTGATGTCGCGATTGAGGTCGAACTGAATCGTGATGTTCGATCCGCCTAACGAGCTAACGGAAGTGATCTCGTTAACACCGGCGATCTGAGCAAATCGTCGCTCCAGGGGCGCTGCCAGTGATGAAGCGGCTGTCGCCGGATCAACGCCCGGCTCCTGAGCGCTAACCGAAATCGTGGGGAAATCGACCTTGGGCAGCGGCGCGACCGGAAGAAAATGATACGCAACTGCGCCTAACAACAACACTCCAGCGGCGAGCAACGATGTTCCAACCGGCCGACGGATGAATGGCTCGGAAACACTCATCGGCTAAAATCCGAGGCGTTCACTCTCGCCATTGACCGATGCGAACTCCGCGCGGCATTTCGGTGTGGCGTTCTCAACGGCAACTCAGCTTGCTCCACGCGACCACGATTCCGCCGTTCTTCCAGCCATTGTCCAAGACGATCGAGGTAGAGATAAATCACCGGCGTCGTGTAAAGCGTCAGGAACTGCGAAAGAATCAGTCCGCCAACGATCGAAATTCCCATCGGCCGTCGCAGTTCGCTGCCGGTGCCGTGCTCGAGCGCGAGCGGCAATGCGCCGAGCAACGCCGCCGCCGTTGTCATCATGATCGGCCGAAATCGCAACAGGCACGCCTGGTAAATCGATTCCTCCGGCGACATCCCTTCCTTGCGTTCGGCTTCGAGCGCAAAATCGATCATCATGATCGCGTTCTTCTTCACGATGCCGATCAGGAGAATGATTCCAATCAGGGCGACCAGGGAAAAATCTGTTCGACAAATCAGGAGCGCGAGCAATGCGCCAACTCCGGCCGACGGCAAGCGTCGATAGAATCGTGATTGGATGAATGTAACTTTCGTAGAGAACGCCGAGCACGATGTAGATCACGATCACCGCCGCCAAAATGAGAAGTGGTTCGCTGGTCAGGGAGGTGCGGAATTCTGCGGCCGCGCCGGTGAACGTCGTTGCGATCGTGTTCGGCAGGCCGATTTCGCGTTCTGCTTTTTCGATCGCCGGGATGGCATGACTGAGCGAGCTGCCGTTGCGCAGGTTGAACGAAATCGTCGCCGCTGGGAACTGCCCCTGATGCGGAATGGACAAGCGGTGTGTTGCTGGTTCGCATGGTCGCGAACGCGCTCAAGGGCACCGGCTGGCCGGTGCTCGATTTCACATAAATCTTGTCGAGCACGTCGGGCGACTGGCGGAATTGCGGTTCGACTTCAAGGATCACTCGAAACTGATTGAGCTGCGTGAAAATGATCGAGACCTGCCGTTGACCGAACGCATCGTAGAGCGTGTCGTCGATTGCCTGCGTCAAAACGTTCAGTCGCGATGCTTCTGCACGATCGACATCGACATTCAACTGCAATCCATTGACCTGTTGGTCGCTGGCGACGTCGCGTCAGCTGCGGCAGAGCGCCAAGTTTTTTTACCAACTTCGGCGTCCATTCACCCAGTTCGGAAGCATCGGCGTCCTGGAGAATGTATTGGAACTGAGTTCTGCTGACGCGGGAGTCGATCTGCAGGTCCTGCGCCGCCTGCATGAACAGCGAAACGCCTTCCACATTGCGGGTTGCGTTTCGCAGACGCTCGATGATTTGCTCGGCACCGGCGCGCTGGTTGTGCGGCTTGAGCACAATGTAGAGGCGCGCCGTATTGACTGTCGCGTTGACTGTCCCGGCGCCGACCGATGCCGAGACGCTCGCCACATCGGGATCTTTTCTAACGATATCGGAAACCGCGTGCACACGCTCCATCATCGCGCTGAAAGAAATATTTTCGGCTGCGTCAGTCACGCCGACGATGACGCCTGTGTCTTGCTGCGGAAGAAGACCCTTTGGCACGACGATGTAGAGCAGAATCGTTGCAACCAGCGTGATGATCGCGACGTTCAGAACAAACCGCTGATGGGCGAGCACCCAGCGCAGCCCGCGTTCGTACCAATTCCGGAAGCGCGTCCAGTATTCTTCGGTTCGCCGATAAAATTCTCCGCGATGTTCCTGTTCGTCCTCGCTTTCCGGCTGCAAGCAGCTTCGCGCACATCATCGGCGTAAGCGTCAGCGAAACAAATGCGGAGACGCCGACCGCGACGCTCAAAGTGATGGCGAACTCACGGAACAACCGGCCGACAATTCCGGTCATGAACAAAAGCGGAATGAAAACCGCGACCAGCGACACGCTCAATGAAACGACCGTGAATCCGATTTGCTTGGCGCCTTTTAACGCCGCTTCCAAGGGGGAATCGCCGGCTTCAATGAAGCGGACGATGTTCTCGATCATGACGATGGCATCGTCGACCACGAAGCCGGTCGAGATGGTCAGTGCCATCAGCGAAAGGTTATCGAGACTGAATCCGGCGAGATACATGATGCCGAACGTGCCGATCAGCGACAGCGGCAGCGCGATGCTGGTGATGACCGTGGTCCAAAGTTTTCGGAGAAATAGAAACATCACCAGCACGACGAGCGCGACGGTCAGCAGCAGCGTGAACTGAACGTCGTGGACTGACGCGCGAATCGTTTCGGTGCGATCGGCCAGAACATCGACGTGCACCGACGGCGGCATCGAAGCGGTCAAGCGTCGGCAACAGTTGTTTTACCCGATCGACGGTTTGAATGATGTTCGCTCCCGGTTGCCGTTGAACGTCGAGGAGCACGGCCGGTTTCTCTCCATCCTTCGTGCTGACCCAGGCGCCAAGTTGATCGTTCTCCACGCTGTCGATCACGTTGGCGACGTCGCCAAGCCGAATTGGCGCGCCGTTCTTGTAGGCAACAATGATTGGCTTGTAGGCGTCCGCCGAAAAAATCTGATCGTTCGATCCGATAGTAAAAGCCTGTCGCGGCCCATCGAAGCTTCCCTTCGGCGCATTCACGTTCGCCTGCCCAAGAGTCGTCCGGACATCTTCGAGGCTGAGACCGAGCGATGAGATCGCCGCCGGATTCACCTGCACCCGGACCGCTGGCTTTTGATTTCCCTCGATCGTGACCAGACCGACACCGGTGACTTCGCTCAACTTTTGCGCGAGCAACGTGTCGGCAAAATCGTTTACCTTGTCGAGCGGCAAACTGTCCGAAGTGATCGACAGCGTCAGGATTGGCGTGTCGGCTGGATTAACTTTGTTGTACTTGGGCGGATTCGGCAGATCCTTCGGCAAAAATCCGCCGGCGACGTTGATCGCCGCCTGCACATCCTGAGCGGCAACGTCAATTGGCCGGTCGAGCACGAACTGCAGCGTGATGATCGACACGCCGAACGAACTGGTTGAATTCATCGACGACAGCCCGCTGATCTGGCCGAATTGCCGCTCCAGCGGCGTCGTGATCGACGACACCATCACATCTGCGCTCGCACCCGGATAATACGTTGTGACCTCGATCGTCGGAAAATCGACGGTCGGAAGCGCGGAGATCGGCAAAAGTTTGTACCCGAGCACGCCGAGCAAAATGACACCGGCCATCATCAGCGATGTCGCGACTGGGCGGCGAATGAACGGTTCTGAAATGCTCACGACTTGCCGCCTCGATGCGGTCGCGCTGATCCGCCCGGCTTCGATTGGGCTTGCTGCGTCTGTTGCGGAGAATTTGCTTCTACATGCGCGCCCGGTTGCAATTTATATTGCCCATCAACGACCACATCCTCGCCTGGTTGCAGACCACTTTCGACCAGAACGTAGTTGCCTTCGGTCGGCCCGGTTTTGATCGGACGCATCTCAGCCGTTTTGTCCGGCTTGATCACGTAGGCGTATGTGCCTTGCGGACCACGCTGCACGACGCTTGACGGCACAACGGTCGCGTCTTTTTGCGTCGTCAGCACCAGTCGCGCATTCACAAATTTTCCCGGCCACAACTTCAGATCGTTATTCGGAAATGTGGCTTTCAACTTCACTGTGCCGGTCGCCGGGTCGATCTCGTTGTCGACGACAGCGAGCGTGCCCTCGTCCAGCGTCGTGGTGTTTCCTCGATCCAGCGCGGTGACTTGAAGGCCGCCGTTCGCGCCGCCGGCGTTCAAAATCGATTGCAGATTCGTCTCCGGCAAAGTGAACATGACCGAAATCGGGTGCATCTGAGTGATGACGACAATGCCGTTTTGGTCTGCCGCGTGGACGACGTTGCCAATATCGACTAGTCGCACGCCGGTGCGGCCGTCGATCGGCGATTTGATGTAGCAATAATCGAGATTGACCTGAGCAGCTTCGGCGGCGGCTTTCGATTTTTGCGCGTTCGCCACGGCGGTATCGTAATCCTGCGCGTCTATTACGTTTCTCGCGCGCAAGTCCTCCTGCCTCTTCAGCGTCACTTGATCCAACGAGGCTTGGGCTTTTGCCTGATCGAGCGCTGCTTGATACGGTTTTGGATCGACCACGGCCAGCAAGTCGCCCGTTTTCACATCCTGGCCTTCCGAAAAATTGACTTGGACCAGCGCGCCATCCACCCGCGTGTGCACGGTCACGGTGTTGAACGCCTGAACGGTGCCGAGTCCATCGAGATAAATCGGCATGTCCTTTTGCTCGACCTTGCCAGCAACCACGGGCACAGGACCGCTCGCGCCCATCGCGCCCCGCCGACCGCTGAGATTTGCCCCCGACTGCTGACTAGATGAGCCGCCGCCGCGGTGACAGCTCCACCACGCGGCCAGAAGAATCACAATCCCGGCAATTACAAAAAGCGTTCGTTTCGACATCGGTTTCCACAGGTGGCCTCGATGTTAGTCCTCTCCAAGCAATGACCTTCAAAGTCCCGGTTTGGTTACGAATAGGCCGCCGTCTTCTTAATAGTATATCGGCTGAGAGACGCAGTGCCGCTGTTGCCAAAAGATCGAGCCACCCACGAGTGCCGGCAAAGTGTTTTTAGGTCGGACGGCACCGCGCGGTTGAATTTGACCGATCCGCCGAAAACGCCTAGTGTGGCGCTCCGTTTTTCGCGGAATTCGGCGGTCCCAGATCGCCCCGCAGCGTAAAGGCCCAAGGAGCCTTATTTATATATGGTGCAAATGCAGGATGTGATGTCGAAGCCGATGCCGGATTTCCGGGAGGGCTCGATTGTCAAAGGACGAATTTTGGAAGTGCGACCACGCGAAGTGCTGGTCGATATCGGTTACAAATCGGAAGGCGTTATTTCGCTGTCGGAATTCGAGGACGTCGAGAATCTCGAAGTCGGTGACGAAGTCGACGTGTTGCTCGAGCGGCTCGAGAACGACGAAGGCATGGTCGTGCTTTCGAAGGAGAAAGCGGCCTATCGCCAGAATTGGAACAAGATCGCGAGCGTGTTCCAGGAAGACGGCCTGATCAAAGGCAAGGTGAAATCCGTCGTCAAAGGCGGACTGATGGTGAACATCGGCGTCGAAGCGTTTTTGCCGGCGTCGCAGATTGACATCGTCCCGCCGAAGGATCTGCAACAATTCGTCGGCAACACTTACGATTTCAAGATCGTCAAGATCAACGACGACCGGCAGAACGTCGTGCTCAGCCGCCGCGAATTGATCGAGCAGGAACGCAGCGAGAAACGTCAGCAATTCATGGACGGCGTGAAGGTCGGCGACCGTGTCAAGGGCACGGTGAAGAATCTCACCGACTTCGGCGCGTTCATCGATCTCGATGGCATGGACGGCTTGCTCCACATCACCGACATGACCTGGGGCCGCCTCGGACATCCGAGCGAGCTGCGTCAAGGTTGGCCAGCAACTCGAAGTCCTGGTCCTCGACATCAACAAGGAGAAAGAGCGCGTTTCGCTCGGCCTGAAGCAGACCCAGAAGAATCCTTGGGACCAGATCGAGGAACGCTTCCCAGCCGGACAAAAGGTCAAAGGCAAGATCACCAACCTCGTTCCTTACGGCGCGTTCGTGGAACTCGAAGAAGGCGTCGAAGGTCTTATCCACGTTTCCGAACTTTCCTGGACGAAACGCATCATGCGGCCGTCCGATATTCTGACGGTGGGCCAGGAAGTCGAAGCCGTCGTGCTCGGCGTCAACAAGGAGGAGCAGAAGATTTCGCTCGGCCTCCGCCAGCTCGAACCCAATCCGTGGGACGAAATCGAGAAGAAATTCACCATCGGCACCCGGGTCAAGGGCAAGATCCGCAACCTGACCGCCTACGGCGCGTTCGTGGAGCTGGAAGAAGGCATCGACGGCATGATCCACGTCTCCGACCTGAGTTGGACGCGCAAGATCAATCATCCGAGCGAAATGTTTAAGAAGGGCGACGAAGTCGAAGCCGAAGTCATCGACATCGACAAGACCAACCAGCGCATCAGTCTCGGCATCAAACAGCTGAGCGAAGATCCATGGAAGAACATCGATCAGAAATACAAGATCGGCGATCTCGTCAAGGGCAAAGTCAGCAAGCTCGCCAGCTTCGGCGCGTTCGTCGAGTTGCAGGACGACATCGACGGCCTCGTCCACATCTCGCAGTTCAGCGAGGAGCACGTCGACAAGGTGAAGGACGTGCTCAAGGTCGGCCAGGAAGTCGAAGCGCGCGTCATCAAGGTCGACAAAGTCGAGCGCCGCATCGGTCTGTCGATCAAGGCCGCGAACTACACCGAGGAGCAATTGCGCAAGGAAGCCGAAACCTTCGACACACTTCGTCCCGGCGAGGACATGGTCGGTTTGGAGAAAGCGTTCGCCGCCGCCGAACAGGAAGAATATCGACCCGGCGAATCGAAAAAAGTCACCACCAAAGAAGCAAAGCCGGCCAAGGAAGCAAAAGAACCGAAGCCGAAAAAAGAGTCGAAGAAGAAATAATTTTCTTCACTTCTCTCGGTCAACTTAATAGCTGGTCTGGGCAATGGACAGCGGCTAGTTCTTGTTAAATGACTGAGTTCAATATCTATCGCGTCTATTATTACAGCGCGCCCCAATATAGCTGGGCCGTCCGGATCGATCTTTATATGAGCGCGGCGAACGTAGGCACACTCCTCTTCATGAAAGACGGTCAGTCGATTCCCGCAAACACGATCGCCAACGGCGTTCCGCGATTGCATTACTCGATCCGCGATTTTCCGGCGATGATTCAAATGATTCGCGAAGAGAAACCGCTCTTCGTGAATCTGAATGAAGCCAACGGAATCGGAAGCATCAGCACCAGCGACGAGCCGGTTGGCGAACAGGAAGGTGTTTAGCGACCGCCGTGGCTAAATGGCTCGAACGGATTGAAGACATCAATTGTGTAATAAAGAACGATGCCGTCGGGGCGACGTGACGACGAACGCGCTTTTCCGAAGAGTGCTTCAACATCGCGTGTCGTCGCCCGGCCGCAAACCAGCGAGCCAATGCGCCGAGTGTAAAATTCGTTCACTTCCGCATTTGCAATGTAAGCCGGCGACATAAGCAAGCAGCCGGTCTTGTCGAACCTAAATGCGAGCACATCCGCACCGTACCCGTGACGAAGTGGATCACAGCTATCTAGGTAGGGAGCGTCATAGAGCCCAAGCTGATTCGAAAGCTTCGACCCGTCGCGGACAACGTAGTAACCGGTACGCGGCCCAAGTTGAACGTAATGCGAATCATCCTGAAACGAATTCGCAAAATTTAATTGGGTAAGAACACAGGACACAATGATGATGAGTCGAGGCGAATTTTTCATGTTACGGGCAGTTTAAACGTTAAATTCCTGAACGCTTTAGATGTGCCGGTGGTCAATAAGCCGGACAACCAATTCCAAACTTATGTTCAAGAAGATTGCCTGCCTACTAGGTCTAATGCTCGTCCTGATCGTCGCCCGGCCAGCATCTGCTGACGAAGCGTTAACTGCGCGCAACAAGGAAGTCGTTCGGAACTTTTATACGACGGTGTTCCTTGGGCGCAATGTCGATGCCGCGCCGAAATTTTTGCGGCCGGACTATATTCAGCACAATCCGCAGGTGCCGACCGGTCTAAAAGGTTTTATGGACGCGTTTCGCGAGGGCTTTGCTCGGCCACTGCCATCTGATTACAAGCGCGAGTTATCGAACGTGATCGGCGACAACGACATGGTCGTTATCTATGTGCGCCAAACCTGGACCGCTAAAGACGGGCAGCACCATCAGGCGCTCGGGTTCGACATGTTCCGTGTCCAGGACGGAATGATCGCCGAACATTGGGACGCCGATTAGAACTCGTGGGACGCTGAACCTGAAGGATTCGACAGGAAAAGACCTCGCTAGATTTCCTCCAACGCTTCCGCGACGGCGTTTTGTAGAGTTCGCGGGCCGTTGCCGCCGAGGTCGACGTCAATCTTTTCGAGGCGGCGAATTAGATCCAGGACTTCGCGACGCGCAACCGGACCACCTGCGGCTGCGCAAAAATGCGTGCGACAACCGAAGGGGCGATCGTGGTAGACCAAACAGTCGCCTGATTGCTGATGCAGCATTGGACAAATGCCATCAGGATTTTTTGGCAATGATTTGCGACCGGTTGCTCGAAATGCGCGCGCTGCGACGACTGCTTCGCCTTTGGTCAGATAAGGGGTTCGTCCGGTCAGTTTAAAATGGCAACATTCGCTTAAACGCGTGCAATTCCGTAGCATCGGGCGTTGTGCAAGTTCGACATAAACCTGAAAAACCTCCCTGACTGCGCTTTGTATATTTTCCGGATTCACGCGATTGCAGTCGGTTCGACGCCGGCCATGGCATGTCCGGCGATCCAACCGGTGGTCCAGGCCGCCTGGAAATTAAAGCCGCCAGTGATGCCATCGATGTCGAGCAATTCGCCAGCGAAATAAAGACAGGGTGTGATCCGGCTTTCCATTGTTTTGAAATTGATCTCGCGCAAACTCACGCCGCCACAAGTGACAAATTCATCTTTGTTCAGCGACTTACCATGAACCTGGAGTTCCGTCTCGCGCAATTGCCGAACGAGCGAGTTGACTCCTTCGCGCGAGAGCGAAGTCCAAATGGTCTCGGGAGAAATTCGTGCATTCGACACTAACTTTTCCCAAAGGCGGATCGGCAGCGCGGCCATCGGCGAGTTGATTACACGTTTCTTCGGTTGTGTATCGCGACGGGATCGGAGTTCGGCCCGGAGTGCTGCTTCTGTCATCGTTGGAAGCCAATTTACACGCAGCGGAAAACGATAATCCATCGCGTGCAAGGTGCGCGCGCCCCAGGCGGAAAGCCGGAGCACTGCAGGCCCGCTTACCCCATGATGAGTGATGAGTAGCGCTCCACGTTCGCGCAATTCTCCGACGGAAAGCTCCACATCGTTCACAGATACGCCGGGCAGGGATTGCAACCAGGCCGATCTAATATGAAACGCGAAGAGCGACGGGACGGGCGATTCGATCTTATGGCCCAGCGAGTGCGCGATATCGCCGCCGATCACGCTACGAGCGCCACCGGTCGCCAGAAGTAGCCGATCGCACGTGGTCAAACTGCCATCGCTCAATTTCAAATCGAAACCGCCATCACGGTTAACACGCGCGCTTTCCAATCCCTTTCGGAGAAATAGTCGAACACCCGCGGCTTTCGCTTCAGAGACGAGGCACTCCACGATGGTCTCAGATGAGTCGCTCGTGGGAAACATCCGTCCGTCGTCTTCCCTCTTTAGTGGAACGCCGCGCGATTCGAACCAGGCGACGGTATCCTGAGCGGAAAACCGGTGGAACGGCGAAATCAATTCGCGTTCGCCGCGCGGGTAACGGGTGGCGAACATTCGTGGATCGAACAGGGCGTGCGTCACATTACAACGGCCGCCACCCGAGATCCGGACTTTGGATAGAAATTGTGAACTGCGTTCAAATAGTGAGATCTCGCAATCCCGGTTTGCACGGGCAGCCGTGATCGCGGCAAAAAATCCGGCAGCACCGCCGCCCGCGATTCCGATTCGGATCATGCGTCAATCTATCGCATGGCAAAGAATTTGTAGCCGATTCGATGGAACTGCAGGCGGTCAAATCGCAGCCTGACGGAGCCCTGCAACGGGATCTAGTGAGTAAAACGAAGCCGGTACACAAAACGCGCCCTTTCGCCCGCTGGAGCGAGCGAAGAAGGGCGCGAATGTTTTTAAGCGTTTAGCTTTTAATCCTCGTCGAGGACTACGCGATCGACGAGCATGTTGTCGCCTTCACCCACGTAGTGAACGTGGACCGGAGCGCCCACGCGAACGCGTGTGCGAACGGTTGCCTCGTCAAGCGGTCTACCGCTTCTGGTTACATAAACAACACTCTTGCCGAAGCGATAATGTCGAGGCCCGGCACTCTCCTTCAGCACAATCGCGTTTCCCGGTGTGAACTCGGTGATTGTGCCACTGCCCTCAGTCGTGGTCGTAGTGGTGGTGGTTTCAGAAACCTGCGCCCACGCGAACGGGGCCGCGACTGCCAATGCCATGCTAAGTATTAACTTCTTCATTCATACTTAGACGCACCGAGCAATAATCGTATTCGGTTTTAATTATGCATTTCTCGGCAATTTACCGAGAAAGTCGAAAGGCAATCCCGCGCCTGAACAGTTCTCGACTTTGATCGCGTCGCTCTTCAAAAATATTCAATGGAACCAACGCCTCCACTTTTGTCATCAACGCCTCCTCCACCGTCCGCACCGAAGCCACGCGCAGGTTGGTGGTCGCGAAACTGGAAATGGTTTGTCCCGACCGGCTGCCTAACGCTGTTCGCGATGGGCGTCGCCTTTTTCGTCTGCATTTTTGTTCTCGTGTTCAGCGTTATCAAATCGTCGGACGCTTACAGGACAGCTCTCGACCGTGCCAAAAATGATGATCGCGTGGTGGCCGCACTCGGCACTCCGATTCACGATGGATTGGTTCCATCCGGAAAGACAAATGTGAGCGGACCTTCCGGTGAAGCCGATCTGGCCATTCCGATTTCCGGACCGAAGGGAAAAGCAACGATCTATGTCGTAGGCACAAAGTCCGGCGGCAAGTGGGATTTCTCCAAGCTCGCGGTCCAGATCGATGGCGGCGAGATGATCGATCTCAATGAGTCGGCCGATTCAGAATCTACAAACGGCAACGATTCAAATACGGAAAACGAGGAATCGTCGGCAGACGAGCGAATCGAGGCCATCACGCTCGCATGCGAAGATCACGGCAAGCTCCATTCGGTGAAGAATTTTAAGCAAACCGACAATCCGGAGCACATCGTCGTCGTGTTAACGGACGGGAACGAAGGGACACACATCAAAACGGTTTGGACAAACCTGAACGCCGGCGGCGCGAACAATCAGAAACTTTGGACGAAGGAACTCGTCACGAACGAGTCAAATCGCCGCGCTGACTTCTCGCTTTCCAACAGCAACGACAAATTATTTCCGCCGGGCGATTACAAGATAGACGTCTATCTCGACGACGAACTGATTCAGACCGTGCGCTACAAAGTGCAGTAATTCGACCCTATTTTTCCGATCGTTCATTTCCGTGGAGACGATGTGCAACCCGACCAGGCGACCCATTAGCGCGACGAGATAGAGTTGGCGAGCATCGCTTCGAGCAACGCCGTCGTCCGCGCCATTTGTGTGTGCGGCACGATCGTCGCCGTAGCCGACGGTCGCCAGCGTGACAAAACTGAAGTAGCGCATTTGCATCACCCGGCCGACGAGATCGGTAGGAATCTATGATTCGAACAGGTCGAGGTATTTGATGCCCGAGCCAGTGTTAAAAATCACGACGCTCTCGCCACTGTTAATCTTGCCGGACGCCCGGAGTTTCTTTAGCGCAACGAAACAAGCCGCGCCTTCGGGCGCAACGAAAAGCCCTTCCTTTGATCCAACTTCGCGCACCGCACGAATCATCTCGTCGTCATCCACCGCAATCGCTCCCCCCTTCGACTTTCGCAAAATGTCGAGCATCAGGAAGTCGCCGATTGCTTTTGGGACACGAAGTCCGGATGCGGTCGTTTGCGCGTTTTGAAATTCGGCCGCGAATTTTTCGCCGGCCTCAAATGCGCGCACGATCGGCGCGCAACCACTCGCCTGGACCGAAAACATGCGTGGCCGCTTGTTATCGATCCAACCGAGCTTTTCCATTTCATCGAACGCTTTCCACATTCCGATTAGTCCGGTGCCGCCGCCGGTTGGATACAAAATCACGTCCGGTAATTTCCAATCGAGTTGCTCAGCGATTTCATAGCCAAGTGTTTTTTTTCCTTCGATCCGATACGGTTCCTTTAACGTCGAAACATCGAACCAGCCTTCTTTTTCCTTCCGCTTGGCGATCTCCGCGCCGCAATCGGTGATCAACCCATCGATGAGAGTCACGTGCGCGCCGAGTTCGCGGCATTCGATGACATTCGCGCGCGGCGTATCCCGCGGCATGAACACATGCGCCTCCAGCCCGGCGCGTGCCGCGTAAGCGGCCATCGCGCCGCCGGCGTTTCCCGCGCTCGGGACTGCCAGCTTTTTTGCTCCAAGGTATTTCGCCATCGAAACGGCAACACTCATCCCGCGCGCCTTGAAGCTTTGCGTCGGATTGACCGACTCGTCCTTGATCCAAAGATCGACGTCGCCGCCGATCTTGTTCGATTTCAACAACGGTGTGCCCCCTTCGCCCAGCGAAACCGGCTCGGCGTCTTTCGGCAACGGCAACAATTCGCGCCATCGCCACAACGATTTCTCATGTCGTTGCAAACTTGACCGGTTTAAGCAGTCAAGTTTTCGACCGGCGTCCAGGTCGTAGATTGCGAAGAGTGGTTTGCCGCACGCGGTGCAAAGATTTTGCAGTCGCTGCCAATCATGCTGCTTCCCACAGGCGCTACACTCGAGGTGACTTAAAAACATAAATCAATGGAAGCGCATTCGCGGAACAGGAAAAGGTGGATGACTCGGTGCCGCGGGCGAGCAAATATTCTCGCTTCGTTATCACTAATAACATCGAGCAGTTCCTGCTTTCCAATTCGCCTAATCTGCGAGAATCTGCGAACAGATGAGTGCAGCATTGGCGTTACGGGAACTCGTCGGCCGTGGTATCGGCCGTCGCTGACCACGCAGATCATGTTGGGACTCATCGTCGGCGCGTTGATCGGTTGGCTGCGCCCGGATTGGGGCAATAAAGTTTATTTCCTGCGAGATATTTTCATTAATCTGATCAAGTCGATCATCGCGCCGCTGGTTTTCTCAACGATCGTCGTCGGCATCGCCGGCGCCGGCGCCTTGAAAAAAGTTGGCCGTATCGGAATCAAAGCGCTCATTTTCTTCGAAGTTGTCACCACGGCGGCCCTGTTCATCGGGCTGGCGGTAGTGAACCTCACCAAACCCGGAGCCGGCGTGACGCTGGCAGCGAGCAACACGGACATCGCCAATAAGATCGGACAAACCCACGCCCAAAGCTTTGTCGAAACGATCGTCCACGTTTTTCCATCGAGCGTGATCGACGCGATGGTGCGCGGCGACGTACTGCAAATCGTCGCGTTCAGCGTGTTGTTTGCGCTTGCGATCTCCGCTGTCGGTGAAAAAGGACAACCGATCGTCCGCGCGATGGGATAGCCTTGCGCAAATCATGTTCAAATTCACAAATTACGTGATGATGTTTGCGCCCCTCGGCGTCGGCGCGGCGATGGCGCACACCATCGGCACGCAGGGACCGGGTGTGCTCGTGAATCTCGGGAAACTGATCGGTTCTCTTTATCTCGCGCTGATCATTTTTATCGTCGCCATTTTCGGAGCCGTGATCTGGATCGCGCGAATTCCGTTGCGGCAATTCTTCCGCGCGGTCCGCGAACCGGCCGCGCTCGCCTTCGCGACCACCAGTAGCGAATCAGCGTTACCGAAGGCGATGCAGGCAATGGAACGCTTCGGCGTGCCCCCATCGATTGTCGGCTTCGTGATGCCGACCGGTTACTCGTTCAACCTTACCGGATCGACATTGTATCTGGCGATGGCGTCTGTCTTTGTTGCCCAAGCGGCCGAGACGACGATCGGCTGGCACATGGGAATCGGTCAGCAAATCGTCATGATGTTGACATTGATGTTGACCTCGAAAGGCGTCGCCGGCGTGCCGCGTTCCTCGCTCGTCATTTTACTTGGCGCTTTGAATTCGTTTATTCCATCCGGCCTCGGGCCGATCGGCGTTGCGATCATTTTTGGAGTGGATGAGCTGATGGATATGGGACGCACCGCGGTGAACGTGATTGGAAATTGCCTGGCAACGGTCGTGGTCGCGCGTTGGGAAAAGGAATTCGATGAAAAGCGGGCACACATTTTCGGAACACCGCAGGAAGCCGAACTTGATTTGAAATCAGGCGACGTCGCGTTCGCCGACGCAGTCCGCCAGGGGGATTAACTAGAACTCGGCGCTACCAGGCGTGCGGGCGAACGGAATCACATCGCGGATATTCGAGACACCGGTCACGAACATAAGTATCCGTTCAAATCCAAGACCGAAACCGGCGTGCGGCACCGTGCCGTACCGGCGAAGATCGAGATACCATTTGTAATCGGCCGGATCCATTTTGTGACGACGCATATTTTCCTCGAGCAGATCGAGACGTTCTTCACGCTGGCTTCCGCCCACGATTTCGCCAATTCCCGGAACGAGCAGGTCCATCGCAGTCACCGTTTTACCGTCATCATTCACGCGCATGTAAAACGGCTTAATCTCTTTCGGAAAATTGAAAACCGTCACCGGACATTTGAAATGCTTTTCAGTGAGCCAGCGCTCGTGTTCGGATTGCAGGTTCAATCCGTGCTCAACCTGGAATTCGAACTTCTCACCGCTCTTCTTTAGAAGCTCAATTGCCTCGGTGTAAGTCGTCCGCTGAAATGGGCGCTCGAGAACAAAATCAAGCCGGGCGAGCAATTCCTTGTCCACAAACTTCGAGAACAGCTCCATCTCGTCGGGACAATTCTCCCGGATGTCACCAACGAGATATTTCACGATCTCTTCGGCGAGATCCATGTTGCCGTTCAAATCGCAAAACGCCATTTCCGGTTCAACCATCCAGAATTCGCTCGCATGACGTGACGTGTTCGAATTCTCCGCGCGAAACGTTGGCCCGAACGTGTAAACCTTCGACAACGCGCAGGCGAACGCTTCCGCTTCAAGCTGGCCGCTCACCGTCAGATAAGTCTGGCGGGCAAAAAAATCCTTCGCGTAATCGATCTCAGCACCCTTTCGTGGCGGATTCTTAAGGTCGATCGTCGAGACTCGAAATAATTCGCCAGCGCCCTCGCAGTCGCTCCCCGTGATTATCGGAGTATGAACGTAAACAAAACCGCGTTCCTGGAAGAATTTGTGAATAGCGAAGGCAAGCCGGCTCCGAACACGAAAGACCGAGCCGAACAGATTCGATCTCGGCCGTAAGTGCGCGATCTCGCGTAGAAATTCCGGGGTGTGTCCTTTCTTCTGAAGCGGATAAGAATCGTCGGCCAGACCGATAATCTCGATTTTGTCCGCAACCAGTTCCCATTTCTGTCCCTTACCCTGAGATGCGATCAGCGCTCCGCTTACGCGGAGCGAAGCGCCAGTCGTTAACTTTTGAATGTCGGAGTAATTCGGCAGCGAGTTTCGCGCGATGACTTGTAAATTGCGCAGTGACGAACCGTCGTTCAGCTCGATGAACGAAAAATCCTTTGAATCACGGCGCGTCCGCACCCAGCCCTGAACGTGGATGGAATCGACCGGGCTGCCGCTTTCGAGCGCAGACTTGATGGAAGTTGGTGCGAGCGTCATTTGACCGGCCAACTCTTCACGCTTTGCGCACAACACGCAACGAAGCGCATAAAACTTTTGCGCGGACCTTACCCGCGTTCGCCAAATGCCAGTCCGGATCGAGCCTACGGCGTGGCAGACATTTTCAGCGCTTCGCGCAAATGCGGAACGAGGCGCTTACTAAATTCAACCGAATCGCCGGCGGTCAAATGCGACCATTCGGGACAATCGAAACCCGAGAGCTCCGGGAAATCGGAATAATAAATTCCGGGCGCGTGCGTCATTTGAAGCAATGGGTCCCAGGTTTGCTGGCGCGGCGTGATTTTGTCCTCGAGCTCTTTCAATCCACCACTGTTCGGAAAGCGCACGAAGACAATCTTGCCACCGCGGGCCCGAATTTTTTCGACATCGGCGACCGTATCGGCGAAACGTTTTCCGATCCCCTCCTTCATTTTCGCCATGAAAACATCCTTCGGGATGTAACTGGGTGGAGGCGGCGGAGTGAAAAGCGGGAGCCAGATTTGTTGGATTCGTTTCGCTAATTCACTTCCGGGTTCCGCGCATTTCTCCCACATCCGCGCACGTCGTTCGCGATCTTCGGTTTGAAAATAGGGCGGAAAAGTTGGCGGAACACGCGCGCCCGACCGATTTGGAATCGGCAAATGGTTTAAAAGCCCTTCCAGGCTCAAATCGTCTGGTTTCAGAAACGCAACGTGCTCTTCCAACCACATGCCGAGCTCCTCGCTCGCGCGTTGCGCCGGCGTTTGGTTATGAAATCGTTTCACCCCTTTTTCGGCGCGTTCCATCGGCGGCGTGCCCGGCGGAGCGAAAAACAAATGTGGGACGACACTGCAAATAATCGTGCCGTGAAAATCTTTGTCGTCCGCCAGATCGGCCAAGGCGGGCATGACCGTAGAACCAGCCATCGCCAACTGGATGGGTCGCTTGCCGAGACCTTTTTGCATTTCATCAAGATCGAGATCGAACCAGGCGCGCGAATCACCGATGATGACGACGGATTCCGGCTGTACTTTTCGGCGCGCTTTTGTCCAAAGATCTTCGTTGTCGTTCAAAGTCGGACCGTAACCAAGCGCGCGCGCGTGCAACTCCCAGAGCGTGGTCGCGATGATCACGATGATTGTGATGACGACCGCGATTCCACGCCACGGCGCGGGAGGAATTGGACGTTCAAACTCCAGAGGCGGCCCGCCGTGAATCTGTTCTTCCCGCGAAGGTTTGCGGAAAAACAGCCGCGGCAGTCGCAATCGTTGTCTAAAACTGGAAATAGATGAACGCATTACTGGTCCCTTGAGTGAAAATGATGGCGAACGTCATGAAAGATCCGATCGCGGTGATCGCCCAGGCCGGCAAACGCATGACTGTCGTCTCAAACGATTCGTCACGCATCGTCCAGTGCATGGCAATAACCCCGACCGTGACGATTCCGATCTGCAAAAGTTCACGCGTGGTGAGAATCATATCGCCGTTCGAGTGACCGCCGAACATTCCGGTCAGCATTCGGCTCGCGATCGTGAAATCGGACGCGCGAAAAAATACCCAGGCGATGCAAACCGCTCCGTAAGTCGCAAAACCCGCGACAATGCGCGTCAATGGATGGCCGGCCCAGGTCTTGTTTTCAAAGAAAACCCGAAACACGCGCTCAATCACCAGGTAGGAGCCATGCAATAACCCCCACACGACAAAGGTCCAGGCTGCGCCGTGCCAGAGACCACCCAGAAACATGACGATCACAAGATTGAGCGCGGCCCGAAATGGCCGGACCTGGTTACCACCGAGCGGAATGTAAAGATAATCGCGGAGAAATGTGGAAAGTGAAATGTGCCAGCGCCGCCAGAAGTCGGAAAAACCGATTGCGGCGTAGGGAAAACGAAAGTTGTCCTTGAGGTGGAAGCCTAGCGTCAGCGCGGCACCGATCGCGCAGATCGAATAGCCGGCGAAATCAAAAAAGATTTGACCGGCAAACGCCAGCACACCGGCCCACGAATCCATCGCCACCAGCGGCCCGGCATAGTCAAATACGCGATCAGCCGGGCCGGAGAGTAGCGTATCGGCGAGAACAATTTTCTCGAACAAACCCAGGGTCATTAACGCGAGGCCCCAGAGAAATTGGTTGGGTTTGAGACGGGCCGGGTGTTCAAGCTGCGGCAGAAAATCACCCGCGCGGACAATTGGACCGGCAACCAGCTGAGGGAAAAATGAGACCGCGAGGATGAAATCGCGCAGTGATCGCGTTGGCTTTAACACCCGGCGATAAATGTCGAGGGTGTAGGAAAGTGAATGAAAAGTGTAAAACGAAATTCCGACCGGCAGTAGAATATCGAGATGCGGCGGTTGGTAGATGATCCCGACGCGGGCGAGTAACCATTGGAAATTTTGCAGCAGAAAATTTCCGTACTTAAAGAAACCGAGCATGCTCAGATTCATACAAACGCTTGCCACCAGCCACCGTTTCCTGGCGGATTGGCCTTGCGCTTTGCTGATTTGCCGGCCGAGCCAGAAATCCATCGCGGTCGTGGAAAACAGCAGCGCGGCGAATGGCGGATTCCACGCGCCGTAAAAAATGTAGCTGGCGACGACGAGGACGTTTTTTCGCAGCTCCCAGCCGCGAAAACTCCAGTAAAGCGTCACGACAATCACGTAAAAGACGACGAACGTGAGCGAGTTGAAAAGCATTTTGGGAAGTTCTAATTACGCTGCCGATGGCAACGGCCAATCTGCGCCAGCCACATTGCGGCAGCTGTTTTAGAGGCTGGTTTGCCGTTCGGCAAGAAAGATGACAACTGCGGACTTCTGTGACCCAGGCTTTCGACGGTGGGTTCCGCCGGGAATAGAAACAAAGTAGTCCCGAGACGGGCATAAGAAAGGTCTGTCGTCCTCACGGACTTGATCATGCAAGAAATCATTAACCGGGCGCTAACGTGCCGGGTTACATTCATGCGTGGCAGTCCTTACGGAAAAACCATTCTTCCTTTTTGCGCCCGTCGTCCGCCTTCGTGAGGCTACAGCGTGACAAGGTTCTCTTAGGATCGAAAATCGAGGACGTTATGAAACATTTTTTCCTGCTTGCTCCAGGCGCCGGAGCGCCGTCATCCCATCCATGGATGCAGCGTTGGAAGGAACGCCTCACCAAGATCGGTGAAGTCGAGACGCTCGATTACGATTACATGCGCGACGGACGCAAACGGCCGGACCGATTGCCTCAATTAATTCAAACGCATCGAACAGCTCTGGTCAGCGCGCGCCAAACATTTGCCGGACCAATTTTCCTGATCGGCAAAAGCATGGGCGGCCGGATCGGTTGCCATGTTGCGCTCGAAGAGAAAGTGAACGGTGTGATTTGCCTCGGCTATCCGCTTTGCGCGATGGGCGACCGAACGAAACTGCGCGATGAAGTCTTGCTCGCGTCGCGAACGCCTATTCTTTTCGCGCAAGGGACACGCGACGTTCTTTGCCCGCTCGATTTACTTGAAGGCGTGCGTTCCAAAATGATAGCGCCCAATTTTCTCCACGTTGTGCAAGGCGGCGATCATTCCCTTCTCGTCCGCAAAAAAGATCTCGTTGGTGAAACGCAGGACGATGTCGACCAGCGAATCCTAAAGGCGATCAGTGAATTCGTCGGCCGATTTAGTGAATCGTGAAAGTGGCGCTTTCAGTTGGCAATCTTACAGCGCAAGAATTGAAGACAATCACTAAAAGGCTTTGTAGGTATAGCTGTTGGAAATCCAGACACCGCCAACCTGCGAATAAAGCCTGACGTAGATCGTTCGCCCATCGGTCGGGATGTTGGTTACCGTTTGAGAAAGCGCATGCAAAACTGATGACGCATAAATGTCCACTGCCCCGGGAGAACTTCCGACTGTCAATACGTAGGCGGTCGCGCTGCCGGCGGTCCACTGAAACGTAACGGTTGAACCACCAAAGGTTGATCCTGGCGTCGGACTGATCATTACTGCGGCACCCGACGCTGGGGTTGGGGTCGCCGTTGGCGTTGGTGTTACCGTAGGAGTCGCCGTCGGAGTAGCAGTTGGCGTTGGTGTTACAGTAGGAGTTGAGGCGTCGGTGTCGGAGCGTTGTTAGAAGCCTTGTAAGTGTAGGCGTTATTTACCCAGACGTTGTTAACTCGAGAGTAAAGCGTGGCAAAGACAGTTCGGCCGTCGGTAGGAATATTATTAACGACCGCCGATAGTGAAGTAATGAGTCCAGAGGAATAAATGTCAGTGCCCTTTGCAGCGCTGCCGAGCGTTAAAATGTAAGCGTTCGCGCTTCCAGCAGTCCACTGAAAGGTAACAGTTGAACCTGGAAGCGTTGAACCGGTGGCAGGACTGATCATTACCGCGGGACCCGGAGCTGGTGTCGGCGTTGGGGTGAGAGTTGGAGTCGGAGACGCCGTCGGCGTTGGAGTCGATGTAGGTGTGGCGGTCGGCGTAGGGGTATGTTGGTGTTGGCGTGGGAGTTGGCGTCGGTGTCGGTTTGGGGGTTGGAGTCGGGCGGTAGGAGTCGGGGTCGGAGCGCCGTTAGAAGCCTTGTAAGTGTAGGCGTTATTTGCCCAAACGTTGTTAACTCGAGAGTAAAGCGTCGCAAAGACGGTTCGACCGTCGGTAGGAATATTGTTAACGACCGCTGATAGCGAACTCGTGACTCCAGAGGAGTAAATGTCCGTGCCTTTGGCAGCGCTGCCGAGTGTTAAAATGTAGGCGTTCGCGCTCCCAGCGGTCCACTGAAACGTAACGGTAGAACCACTAAAGGTTGATCCCGGCGTCGGACTGATCATTACTGCCGGACCAGCGGTTGGAGTTGGCGTCGGAGTCGGTGTCCCTGTTGGTGTAACAGTCGGGGTCGGCGTGGGAGTGGGTGTCGGAGTCGGCGAACCTGCAGGTACGGCTTGGATTTGTGCGACGAATGGATCGGGATCGCCGGCGCGTGTGTCTATCCAAATGGGAATGGCCGGGACGGTGGAGTTTGTCGCTTCCGCGATCCCCTGATAATCACCGAGCATGTAACCACTCGAAGTGAGCGGCGCAAGTGACGCATCGGTTGAAACATCAGTGACGCGGATGTTCGGTTGCCAGGTCGACCCGCCATCGAATGATTGCGCAAAATAGAGGTCGACCAGTGTGTCCGAACCGGTATTCGCGCGATGATCGTAAAAGACCGCTGTCAAAACCCCACCGTCGGGAGAGACGTTGATCGCAGGATTAAAAACGCCGTCGCCGGGAGGATTGTCGCTGATCGCAATCGGAGTCGACCAGGTGTTTCCTCCGTCGACCGATTTGGTGAAGACAATTCTCGGATTACCGCTGAGCAAAGTCTGGTAGACGACGTAAAGATTTCCGTTGGTTCGATCGGCAACGGCAGCCGGCAAAATCGAGCCGGTGCGAATCGACGGTTCGTTGTATTCCAGCGACTGGGTTGTGATCAGCTTTGCGCTCCCGAACGTCGCACCGCCGTCGGTCGAAATCACGGCCTCGAGATGTTCGCCGGGATGCCCGCTTGTTCCGAAACTCCAATAGATAATCACGAGATTTCCATTCGGAAGAAAGACTGGCTGCGAGCCTTGAGCATTGCTCGCGGACGAACTGATCGACACGGCGTTGTTGAATGACGCGCCGCCGTTATCGCTGTAGGCGCGAACAATTGAGCCGCCGTCCGTGCTGGTACTGGTGAAAGCGGTAAATGTAATGACGATTCGCCCGGCCGTCGCAGTCGATGCGAAGGTGTTGATGGCCATCCAGGGTTTGTCCGGAAAGATGGCGCCGCTCGATGGCCGATAGACGACCGTTGGCGCCGCAAAGTTCTGACCGCCGTCAAAAGAACGGCTTAGGAGAACGGCGCCGTTATTGAAATTGGAATCAGTCGCGCCTTCGGTGGTAAGAAAAACTGTTCCGTTCAAATCAACGCCGGCGACAGGGTCGGTATCACGAAAATAAGTTCCACCGGACGCCTGAGTGAGATTCGGGATCAGCGCGCGCGTCCAATTCGCACCGCCGTCTGTGCTTATGGAATAGCCGCCATCGACCGCACCGGCGTCCTCAAAGCGACCTTCCTGAAATACCGCGACCAAAAAACTTTGGTTCACCGGCGAACGCGCAATATGCGGTTCGGCCTGCGCTTTCATTCCCGGCGGCAATGCGACGGGATCATTCCCAAGTCGAATGTTCGGGCCGACTCGAGGATCGAGCAGGGCCCTCGGGCTTTGTTGCGTAGCCATAGAAGGTACTGTTCTCGACTGATCACGTGGCCGAACGAGGTCGCCGGCCTGATCGAGCAACATCAGCGCGCCTGACGACAGATGGTTGAACGGTACGTTGGCCAACGCTTTCGGCAGACGACTGCGATTAACGGCAGAGGTTGGCGGGGCGTTTGGAATCGACCGATGCTGCGCGAACGAAACCGTTATGACCGACAGCGCGAGAACCAATAGAAGAAGCAGGCGTTTTGGTTGCGTCCAATCGGCCAACTTCATTTGAACCCAATGAAGGTAGCTTACGAATCAACTGAGTGGCAACCAGTTGCCCGGTTGCGGTGCGGGCTTGGTCCCGTTGAGGGAAAGGTAGGTATATTCCTGAAGCAAGCGCTCGTAATCGGAAAGAAGTTTCATCGCGTCGTTCGGCTTGAGAAAATCAGTTTTGATCGCGTCGTCGACTTGCACTTTGAGCAGGCGCATCAATTCGACCTTGTCCCATTGCGTCATCGAAAGAACCTCGCCGATCGTGCTGCCCTCAATGACTTCCTCGATGTACCAGCCGCTTTCTTCGTCAGGATCCAGGAAAATGTGAGCCTCCGTGACGCGACCGAACAGATTGTGGAGATCGCCCATGATGTCCTGGTAGGCGCCGACCATGAACACACCGAGATAATAAATTTCCCCGGGGATGATGCGATGAAGCGGAAGCGTGTCGCGCACGTCCTGCAAATCGGTGAACTTGGAAACTTTGCCGTCGGAGTCACAAGTGATGTCGACGATTGTACCGTACCGGTCCGGCGGCGTGGTCAGACGATGGATCGGCATGATCGGAAACAATTGTCCGAGCGCCCAGTGATCGAGCAGCGATTGGAACACGGAAAAATTGCAAATGTATTGATCTGCGAGTGAAGTCTCGAGTTCCTTCACTTCGTCGGGCACATAACGCAGGCCGCGATGCATGTTAACGATCTGCTGGGCCAACTGCCAGTAAACGGCGTCGATCTTTGCTTTGGATTCGAGTTCAAGCAGACCGAGGTTGAACGTTTCCTGGGATTCCTCCTTGATTTGCTGAATGTCGTGCAAGCTCTCGATCCGGTTGCCGCGCTTCAATCGCTGCTTCACGTCGAGAATGTCGCCGACGAGTTTGTGGTCCTTCTCAGTGGCCTCGACTCGCAACTTCGGGACCGTTTTCTCGATTGAGCTGAACGCTTCCATCACCAGCACGGAATGGTGCGCAACCACAGCCCGACCGCCCTCGTTCACGATCGATGGATGCGGAACATTTTCTGAATCGCACACGTCCATGATGTTCCAAACGACGTCGTTGGCGTATTCCTGGAGCGAATAATTAGCGGAGCTGTCGAAATCGCTGCGGGAACCATCGTAGTCGACGCCAAGTCCGCCACCGACATCCAGATAGCCGAGCTCATGACCGAGTTTGGCCATCTTGGCATAGTAACGCGCGGCTTCGCGGACTGCTCGTTTGATGGTTGAAATATCGGGAACTTGCGAGCCGACGTGGAAATGAATCAGCTTCAGGGTGTGGGCGAGACCGGCGGCCCGTAGCATTTCGCTCGCGGCAACCAGGCCCGTGGTGTCGAGACCGAACTTGGCGTTCTCGCCCGCGCTCGGTGACCATTTGCCGGAACCTTTGCTGTGGAGACGAACGCGAATGCCGATGACCGGTTCGACGCCGACTTCCTTGGAAGCGCGGATAGTCGCCTCAAGTTCTTCGATTTTTTCGACAACAATGACAACAAGCTTGCCAAGCTTGCGACCAAGCAACGCGATCCGAATGAACGCCGGGTCCTTGTAGCCGTTGCAAACGATCAAGCTCTCCGGGTCCTTGTGCATCGCGAGCGCCGCGACGAGTTCCGGTTTGCTGCCAGCCTCCAGGCCGAAATGATATTGCTGACCGGCGTCGACGATTTCTTCAATCACTTCGCGGAGCTGGTTGACCTTGATCGGAAAAACGCCGCGATAATGACCTTTGTAACCGAATTCGTTGATCGCATCTTGAAATGCGAGGTTTACAGCCTCGACCCGGTGGCGCAGCAGGTCTTGAAACCGGATGACGAGTGGGAAACTTAATCCGCGTGAACGCGCCTCGCTGACAACTTCGAGAATGTTAATGCTTCCACCGTTTTCCTGAAGCGGCTTGACCACGACGTTGCCTTCGGAGTTGACCGTGAAATATCCGCCGCCCCAACCGTCGACATTGTACGTCGCAATCGCGGCATCAACGTCCCAATCGTTCTTCATCTTTCTCGTCCGCCGAAATCAGAGGCAATGCGCATAATCATTCACAGCAGCTAACATGCAAGCCTGCGTGCAAAGAAAATTTGTCCGGTAAGGTCGGGCGAATGGGGTCGCTTGTTTTTCCTTTCCGAACGGATAACGTTCGCCGGGGATGAACAAGACGGTGATTGAGGTGCAGGTGAGGGCGGTGTTGCCAACGAGCGGCGGTTGCGCGGTCTTTATCGGGAATAACGACAAAGTCTTCATCATCTATGTCGATCAAACCGTGGGAAGCGCGATCACCATGTTCATGCGTGACATCACCAAAGAGCGGCCGCTGACCCACGACTTGATGGCGCATTTAATGACGGCGTTGGGAGCGAAAGTCGAACGCGTGATCATCAATGATCTGAAAAATGCGACCTACTATGCACGGGCGATCATTCGCGCAGAGAACGAGCTGCATCAGAAAAAGATTGTCGAGCTCGATGCGCGTCCGAGCGATTGCATTGCGCTGGCGACGCAACAGAAGGCGCCGATTTACGTCAGCCAGGAAGTCTGGGACGAAGTCGACGACATGAGCGATGTCCTCCGCAAAATGGAGGAAGAAGGGCTCAAGCCCGATCCCGAAACCGAGGAAGAATAGGGTGGATCGAGCGCTCAGCGCTCGATGTTAGTCTGAGCGGCTGAGAGGCCGCATTATTTTTAGCATCGCCCGCGGAGCGGCCGATCCACCAGACGTCAAAAATTCAGCTTTACCGAACCCTCATGCTGCTCGTTTGGGCATGGTGCGTTCAACGGGACGTCGGTCTGCGCCGCACTCGGCTGCACCAGCTTGTTGTCGGTCAAATACTTTTCGACTTCTTCCCCGCTGACATCGGCCATCATGTGACCGCTGATTTCGACGCATGGTGAAAGCGGCTGACCGCTTTTGGTTTCCATCTCCCAGCGAAATGCCGGGTTCTGAATAATGTCCTTTTCCGTATACGGTAACTTGTACTTTGCCAGGACGGCGCGGACTCCAGCGCTCCAGCCGCAATAGGTTTTCAAATAAGCAGTGATTTGGGGCGTATCCATTACTAGAAGGATAACACATCAACGCCAAATTTCAGCACTGGCTCCCCAACAAAAAGATCGACAACGGATTCGCCGAATTGCTAAAAGCCCTGCCGGGAGCTCCATTTCCCTGAGGCCGTGTTTTTGACGGAGCTCCCGGCGCCCTGAAAATCAAATCTTGTGTCGCAACGGTTTCAACGATTGGGTCAACTTCTGTAAACCAAGTTCCAGTCGCGTCTTGACCGTGCCGAGCGGAGCACGCGTGACCGCAGCGATCTCGCGATGGCTCATTCCCGCAAAGAACGCGAGCTCAAGGGCTTCGCGCTGATGATGCGGCAACACGTTCAACCGGCGATGCAGGAACGAACGCAAATCGGAGCGGGAGATATGGTCGTCTGACGAATGACTGTCCATTGCGGACGGCTGCTCGGTGATGTGTTCCTGGTAACGTTCTTTCGCGCGGCTGTAGGCCTGTTTCCGGCGGAGTCGATCAATAGCGCGGCGGCGCGCGAGCGTTACCACCCAGCCAAGCAGTTTGCCCGCTTTCGGGGAGTAATGATCGGCCTCGTGCCAAATTTGCAACAGAATGTCCTGCAACACGTCATCGGCGTCACCTTCTTCATGGACGACGTTGCCTATCACGGATTTGAGCCGGCCGCCGTGGCGCGAATAGAACTCAGTCAACGCTTCCGGCTGATGCGCGGTGATGGCTTCCATGAGTGCTTCGTCTGAAATGGTCGAGCCTGTGGTGTACTGCGAAGTTGGATTTAACATAAATTTTGCCTAACGAGTTTTTCGTTCCGTTTGTTCACGCTATTTATTTTCACAACTCACCAACGATGAAGATTGAACGGATGGTTCGCAATCGGGACAGACACCGGTTGAGTAATAGGTCAAATCCTTAGACCGGTTAGACTTGGAAATGACCACTGCGTAAAAACTCAGTGGCGTGGTTATGCCGCAATGGACGTTGCGTCGCAGCTATTACGCAGCCGGACGAAATTGCAGCGCAAACTTGCGCAATCGCGTGGAAAATTTTTCGCGCGGCCGCACGACGGTCTCTCTTTCCGTTGCGATTCCGTGCCGGTTTTTTCGCCCGCCAACATGATCCTCGCCAGGACTTCGTCCGTCGGAATCACCCAGTCCATCGGAATGGAGTGACAACGATTCGTCGGACAAATCAATCGCAACGGGCCGTTGCCTCGCGTACCACCGACTACAAGAATGCCGTGACCATCAATGATGTCGCCGCACGCAAGACAGTAACGCTTGTCATCGAGCGAACGCCATTTTCGATAGCGATCTAGTCGCTGCAAAATCTCGAGCTTCTCGGTATCGGAGAGTTCGATCGGGGAAAGTAATAGAGACATCCGCGCGGATCATGCTCCGATCCGCTTCTGCGATACAATCGGATAGGCGGTTGATCGAGATATAAGAGAAAACCTTACCCGAGATAGAAGGTTCGGCGTGAACTCGCAGCGGGAAAGTGAAATCAAGGCGACAAAGTAAGAGTTTCCCAACGCCCTTGGTCAAAAGAGCACATCCAACGTAGGTCATCTCCACGTTTTGAGGTTGGATGAAAACGCACAATGAGTTCGAGCAAAGTGGCCTCCTCCGGGAAAATTCAACGCTCGCGGCGATGGAGCGCATGGAACTTTATTGTGTAGCGCATCCGGGAAGTCCATCGGCCGCGCGGCGGCCACATTTGTTATATCGCGGCCAGCTTTGGATCGCACTTCTAGGCCCCACCGTGGAAGAAGGCATCGTCGGAATCGGGCAAACCATCGAAGCGGCGTTGCGCGCATTCGACGCCCAATATCTCGCCGGTCTGCGTCGTCCCGATCGAAAGAGTTCGTCGCGCATTCCATCACTCAAAAGTTCGTGGCGTAAATCTGACCCAGTCACCTTCGACCCCGCGGTAGTCGCCGCCAGCGCGGAGCCAACGTCGGGAAAGATGGCGAAGACCTGATCGAGGCAAGCGTTTTGAAAAATCGGACGTACATCTTCGCGTATCCCAACGAGCGAAAATTCGCCGCCATAGGCGCGGGTGTCTTCCATTCCTTGAACCAGCGCGGCGAGGCCGGAGCTATCGACATAGGTCACGTTGGCCAGATCGACAATTACCCGCAGCGGTTTGTTGGCGACAATTGAGCGCAGAGATGCCGCCACCTCCGGGGAGAGGTGGAAGTCGATCTCACCTTCAAGGGCCAATATTTTTGGAGCCGACATTAAGTTTAGTGGGGCCGAGGCTAACAAGGTTGCGAGCGATCCGACAACCCGGCGCGGTCCTGGTCGCGCTACACGTACAAATCCTTAGCCGAATCTAACTCCCGGGACGTTTGCGATTAGAACCAACGCCCGGCGTTCTTGATCATAAACTTTCTCGCAATTATGAGCGCACTTTCGATTCCTCCGTCGTTCTTTTTGTGACGCTCTTAAAGAAAGAGCGAGGGAAAACTCAACAAAGGGAAATTATGAAGCTGGATACATTGAAGAAACTATACATCAACGAACTGCGCGACCTCTACAGCGCCGAGAACCAACTGCTCAAAGCGTTGCCTAAAATGGCAAAGGGTGCTGCTTCGGACGAACTTAAACAAGCGTTCGAGAATCATCTCGAAGAAACCGAAGGGCACGTGGAACGACTGGAGACGATTTTCGAAGCTCTTGACGAGAGCCCGAAAGGCAAGACCTGTCAGGCAATGAAGGGCTTGGTCGAAGAAGGCTCGGAGATATTGGAGGAGGAAGGCGAGGAATCAGTGCTGGACGCTGGGATCATCGCCGCAGCTCAAAAAGTCGAGCATTATGAAATCGCCAGTTACGGGACTGTCCGCTCATTCGCGGAACTCTTGGGCGAGAAAGAAGCAGTTAAGCTTCTCCAACAAACCCTCGACGAAGAAGGAAAGGCCGACGACAAGTTGAACGAGTTGGCGGAAGACATCGTCAATCCGGAAGCGCTTTTAGAAGGCGAGTTAACACCTTCCAAATAGGCTCGTAGCTACAGTGATTAGAGGGTGTTGCGCCGTTTGCGCAAGCGAACGGCGCAATTCTTTTTCGGACTTTGAGAAAGATGCTCGCAAGCGGTGCCGAACAAGGAAGGTCCGCCAAGTAACGCAGAAATTGCTGAGTTGCTCTCAATGGAAGCGGAACGGGCGCCATCCATTTTGCAGCGACCTTATGGTCGCGGGGCGCGCAGCGCTTTTCTGTGGCCGATCGAAGCCAGCGCTTTGGTCGCGCAACGCCGCCCGTTGAGGGAGCTCGCGCACGTTGGACCTTTTCTGCAGAAACCGTCCTCGAAACGGAATCGGTTGATCGCGCGTTAATTTGTTGTGCCCAAATCCCGGTTATTTTTTCTTTCGCTTTTTGTGCTTGTGGATCAAACGCGTCGCGGCAGCGGGCCCTTTTCGACCGATTGGCCTGAATTCCTTCCCCCGCTCTTTGTTATAAGAAACGAAGAAGTGCTCGATTTCGTCGATCAATCTCGGCTCGACTTTAAGTAATGATCTTAACGATGCATGGGTGTGCGATTTCGCCGCCACTGCAATCAGCCGATCATTGCGTTCGGTTTTCCCGTTCTCGATTTGCTCGGCCTCAATCACTCCCAGGATGCGCCCTTCGACCAGGCATCCTGTAAAGGCCGGCTCATCCATGAGCATTAAGACATCGAGCGGATCGCCATCATCGCCCTTCGTTCCGGGGATGGAGCCGAAATCGAATGGGAACACCGCGCCTTCAGGCAAGACCGACTTCAGCCGGTAACTCTTAATGTCGAAATCGAATGCATATTTATTGCGACACCCTTTAGGCGTTTCGATCACCACATTCAGGTTCCCCGACTCGCGATCGAACGGTTTCAATTTTTCCAACAATTTCATTTCAAAAATAAAACGCAGCTCCGCCTAAGAAAAGATTGGAAATGAGGCAACGATTACTTTAGTCGCGGTGATTTGAGTTCTGCGCCTGGTTCGCGCCGGCCAGCGCGCATTTCAGCAATTGCCTGCCACAGCGTTCTGGCGGCGTCGCGGGCCTCGGCCATGAATGCATCCTCCTTATCCAAGGTCTCGTCACTCGTTGCGTATGGTTCGTAATAACCAATGTAGCGCTCGAGCATTCCGACCGTGCCGGGGTACAAGTTCCATGTCGCACAACCAATCCTGCAATGCGCATTCCACCTCGTTTGGTCCCGCCGTGTCGTCTTGTCAGCGTTTCGAGTTCCGGGCTGCCGGCCCGTGCGGTTTCACCGCGGCGAATTAGACCCAATTTCGGCGCTTCGTTCGAATCTTAGCCGCGACGCTTGCGAGTTGGCTTCGGCGGTTTTGGCGGTGGAAGCGGCAAGATCACCTCGCCGTCTCGCGAACCGCGACTGGCCCGCTCAAAGACGGCGCAAAGTCCGACGTCATAAAACGTAACCGCTAATTCGTTCGCTTCGGCGAAGCGTTGGATTTCCTTTTTGCGCTTTTCAGGACTGATCGTCGCCGGAAAGACCCGCGCCAGCTCAGAATTGTAAACGGCGCAGATTTCTTGTTCTTTTAGTTGGGTCTCAATTCGGGCGACAAGTTCACGCATACTGGAAAGGTTGGCTGATCGCAGCCACGATTAATGACTAGCGACGCTTAATGACGGTGGGTCAAACGGTTTTATTCGAGAAACATACGGAAACTTTCTCAACGGTTGATTGTTACGACCGAAACTCGTTTCCGGAGCGTTTAATCCTCAAGAGCCGTGATCTTGCTGGCTGCGATTGTCCGAACGACCGCTCACCGCGGACGGGTTTTGACTTTCGGCACCGGGCTTTTGCGGTTAAGATCCACACCAGGGGTGGCAGATTTGTTCCTGGTTTATGAACAAAGCGAAGAGCGCTGAACGTAGAAAAGCGAAACGGCATCGCAACGGTGCGAACGGTTGGCGTGATATCGGCGCAACCGCGAAGAACGGTAGCACCAATCATTCGGGCAGCGTTGCTTCGAAGCGTCTGAGGCATATTGCCAATCTCAAACCTAGTGAAGAATCAGTCGGTGAAGCGGACCGCAAGTTCCGGGAAATGATCGATGCGCTCCCGGCGGCGGTTTACACCACTGACGCTCAGGGCAGACTTACTCATTTCAATCAGGCCTGCGTCGAATTGTCGGGCCGCGTTCCGGAACTCGGGACCGACAAGTGGTGCGTGAGTTGGAAGCTCTACTATCCAGACGGACAGCGCATGCCGCATAGGGAATGCCCGATGGCGATCGCGCTCAAAAAGGGTCGCGTAATTCACGGAGCGGAAGCGATCGCGGAACGACCGGACGGTTCACGGATTTGGTTTACCCCCTACCCAACGCCATTGCGCGATGCGCGCGGGCGAATCGTCGGCGGCATCAACATGTTGGTCGACATCACGGAACGGAAACGCGCCGAAATTGCCGTAATGCGCCTGGCTGCAGTCGTCCGATCCTCGCATGACGCAATCGCGGCCAAGGATTTGAATGGCATCATCACCGACTGGAACGAAAGCGCAGAACGCATCTTTGGATATAAGGCGAAAGAGATTATCGGGAAATCGGTTCTGACGCTGATTCCGAAAGATCGACAAGCGGAGGAAACGGAGATCCTGAGAAAAATTCGCCGGGGCGAATCAATCGACCATTACCAAACCGTGCGCCGCTGCAAGAATGGCTCCCTCATCGATGTTTCGCTGACCATTTCGCCGGTCAAAGATGCCAAGGGAAAGATTATCGGCGTTTCAAAAATCGCCCGCGACATCTCTCAGCATAAAAAAACTGACCGTCGATTGGCGGAACAAGCGAGGCTGCTTGATCTAAGCAACGAAGCGATCCTGGTCCGCGACCGACAAGACCGCATCACTTACTGGAATCGTGGGGCCGTCGAGCTGTATGGGTATTCGGCCGAAGAAGCTCTCGGCAAGGTCACCCATCGATTGTTGCAAACGGAACATCCCAAACCCCGCGCGCAAATCTTCAACGAACTAGAGCGCAACGATCGATGGAGTGGCGAGCTCGTTCACAAGCGCAAAGACGGAAGCAAAATCATTGTGATGAGTCATTGGGCGCTGGATCGGGACAAGCTTGGACGGCGAGTTCGTATTCTCGAAAGCAACAATGACATTACTCGGCGCAAGCGCACCGAAGTCGCACTCCAGAGATCGAGAGATATGCTCGAGCGGCTCGTCGAGCAGCGAACCAAAGCGTTGCGGATGGCGAATACTGAATTGGAAAATGAGATCAGCCGCCGAAAAGGTCTGGAGGGCCAAATCCTGGAAATCAGCGACCGTGAACAGGAGCGCCTCGGACAGGAATTGCACGATGGCCTTTGCCAACAACTCACCGCCGTTGCATTCATGGCGCGAGCGGCCGCGCTCCGGCTCAAGGAGCATCGCGTGGCCGATCCGACTGAGCTGGACAAAATCGCGAAGCTGATCAACACCTCGGTCACCGACGCGCGCAATATCGCGCACGATTTGCATAAAGAGGAAATCGACGCCGCCGGATTTGAGCATGCACTGCGCGATCTGGTCGAGCGAAAAATCTGGCAGACGCAGTGCCGGTTTCGCTGCGACGGCAAGCTGGATATCCAAGACGATAGAGTCGCGTCGGAGATTTTTCGAATTGTGCGCGAAGGCGTTATCAACGCTAACAAGCATGCCCGTGCCAGCGAGGTCATTCTGGAAGCGTGCCGGCGAAAACGAGAACTGGTTTTTAGCGTCACCGACAACGGCGTCGGCCTGAATGGACAGGACAAGAAGCGCAACGGCGGACTTGGGTTTCACATCATGAAATACCGCGCTCAATCGATCGGCGCCCGGTTGGAAGTGAAATCTCCGCGAGGCGGCGGCACCCGCCTCGCCGTTTACTTGCCACTCGCAAAATGAAAAGCGCCGCTGCCATCAAGGAAAAGCCGAAGACCACTCCGGTGAAGAGCAAACGGATCGTCATCGTTGATGATCACCCGCTATTTCGAAAAGGACTGGAGCAGTTGATCAACAGTACTAACGACGCCTTCGCTATTTGCGGCGAAGCTGGTGATGCCGCGGAAGGCATGACCAGGATCCGCGAATTGAAGCCCGATCTGGTGATCGTTGACCTCAGCCTGCCCGGCGCAAATGGAATTGAGTTGATCAAGAACATTCGCGCGGAGTTTGAGAAATTGCCGGTGTTGATTTTGTCGATGCACGATGAATCGCTCTACGCGCTACGCGCGCTTCGGGCGGGCGCTCAGGGTTACGTCATGAAACAGGAAGCGCTTGAGAATGTCATCGGCGCGATTCGGGAAGTGCTAGCCGGCCGGCCGTACCTGAGCAGTCAGATGTCCGCGAAATTGATTACGAATTTCGCCAGCGGCAGCACTGAAACTAATCCGACCGACAAATTGAGCGATCGCGAGCTGGAGATTCTGGAACTGATCGGGAAAGGCCGCGACGTGCACGAGATTTCGGACGCGTTGCACATCAGTCGAAAGACAGTCGAGACTCATCGCGCGCATATTAAAGAAAAACTGAATCTGAAGAACGCTCGCGAAGTAAACCGATTTGCCGTCCAATGGATTGAAGGCCAGACCGGATAAAAGACTAGTTCCATTTTAATGTCTGAAACGAAAAAGCGCGTCTTTTTGGTCGACGATCACCCTGTCTTGCGCAAAGGCCTCGTTCGCCTCATCGACTCGAAAGCGGGCTTTGTAGTCTGTGGTGAGGCCAGCACCGCTGTCGATGCCATGGCCGCGATACGCGAACTCAAACCGGATCTCGTCGTAGTCGACATAGGGCTCCCGGGCGCGAGCGGTATCGAATTAACAAAAACTATTCGAAGCGAGTTTCAAAATGTCCCGGTCTTGATTCTTTCAATGCACGAAGAGGCGCTCTACGCGACACGTGCGCTTCGAGCCGGCGCGATGGGCTACATCGTCAAACAAGATGCGGTCGACAATATCGCGGCCGCGCTTCAAGACACTTTGGAAGGAAAACGGTATCTCAGTCCGGGGATTTCCGAACAGCTCCAACAAAACGGAGTCGGCGCGGAACTGCGATCAAGCCATGATCTGGTTGACCTTGCTGACAGATCGTGAGTTGGAAATTTTCGAACTGATCGGCAAAGGCCAGGACGTCCGCGAGATTTCCAATGCGTTGAACGTGAGTCCCAAAACCGTTGAGACGCACCGCACCAACATCAAAGAGAAGTTAAAGCTCAAGAATTCCCGGCAAGTAGCGAGGGTTGCGCTGCAGTGGTTTACCGAACACCCGACTTAGGCGGTATCGACTCTTCAAAAAAATCGTTGCGCACTCTGTTAGGCCAGTAGACACTCGCTTTCAATGAAACGCAGCACGACGTCACGTGCTTCTGTCGCGGTCCTCGCTCTCGGCAGCTTTTCTCTGGACGCTGACGCTCAGCGTTTCGCCGCAACTGCACGAGCGCGTTCACCCCGATGCGAATCAAGTAGAACATTCCTGCGCGGTCACGTTCATTGCATCCGGCAGCTGCGATCATTCACCGAATGCGCTTCACATCAGCGCGCCGGTTCACCTCGACGAATTCAAAATTCCCGAACTGACTCCGCTGTGGATCGGCTCAGTTTTTCTCGTCGCCTCCGTTTTCGAGCACGCGCCGCCCGCCTAAACCGGCACAAATCAAACCGCGTTTTCATCGCGGGTAACTCGGTAGGGCATTTCGTTGAACGCGGTTCGCATTTGTGCAGATGCGCTGTTTTTACCCGGCTTCGCTTGAATCGCGAACGCCACAACCAAATCACCAACTTTGAAAACTAGATCGACAACAAATTTCCATGAACAAATTTCCAATAGCGCTCGCCGCGCTGCTTTATCACGACAACCATCACGAACGGGCAAGAAGCCGTTTCAACACCGGGGACTTCACCAGCAACTGCAAGATGCAACACCACGCCAGCGCCTCAACTTCGGACACCCGCAACCGCGACAGCGGAAAGCGTTACCGTCACATCCAACGAGTTGGACATTTCGCGCGAAGCGATTGTGCCGAGTCTCGGCGCGACGCGTTACACGATCGGGCCCGACCGACTCGATTCCCAGGCGCAAGGCGAGAACGCGCCGTTCAACGAAACCATCCTGCGTTTTCCCGGCGTGGCGCGCGATTCGTTCGGCCAGCTCCACGTCCGCGGCGAGCACGCGAATCTGCAATACCGAATCGACGACGTGCTTCTTGCCGGAAAGCATTCCCGGTTTCGGGCCGGAACTGGCGACGCGCTTTGCCGATAACATTTCGCTCATGACCGGCGCGCTGCCGGCGCAATTCGGTTTTCGCGAAACCGGCGTGATCGACATTCACACCAAGAACGGCGCCGTCTTTACCGGCAACGAAGCTTCGATCTATGTCGGAAGCTTCGACACCTTTCAGGAAAGCCTCGAGCGCGGCGGCGTGACCGGAAAGCTCAGTTATTACGTGACGCAAAGTTATTTGCACAACGGCATCGGCATCGAAAATCCGACACGCAGCAGCGACAATCCGATTCACGACGACACCGATCAATTCAAGGAATTCGCTTATCTCGTCTTACATCATCGACGATACCAGCCGCTTCTCGCTGCTTGCTCGGCGACAATCACAACGATTTCGAAATTCCGAATAATCCCGGGCAGACGCCGGTGTTCAACGACATGGGACAAGATCGAATTTCAATTCGGCCAAGCTGGATGAAAACCAGTCGGAAGATAATGTCTACGACATCCTGACCTATCAGAAGAAAGTCGGACGATCTTCAATTTCCAGGCGTCCGTCTTCAATCGCTACAGCTCGATTCTTTTTCGTCCGGATGACGTCGGCGATCTGATTTTCAACGGCGTCGCCTCGCGGGTCGATCGCGACATTCTTTCCAACGGCGTCGAGTTCGATTCGAGTTACAAGCTCAACGACGAGCACACCATTCGCGCCGGCGGAATTTTCACCGAGCAATACGCCACCGTCAACACGGTGACGCGACGTTTTCCCGGTTGACGCGAACGGCAACTCAAATCCCCGACACGCACGCCGCAGCGCATCGTCGATAATCACGACAAGTACGGTTACTTCTACGGTTTCTATTTGCAGGACGAATGGAAAGTCGTTCGACCAGCTCACGATCAATTTCGGCGGCCGCCTCGATTTCGTGAACGCGTTCGCGATGAGAACCAGCTCAGTCCGCGCCTCAACGTTGTTTACAAGCCGTGGGACGGCACGACGTTGCACGCCGGCTATGCGCGCTACTTCACGCCGCCGCCGCTTGGAAGCGGTTCCGCAAAGCACGCATCGCCAAGTTCACCGGCACAACGAACGAATCGGCGATCACCAAGGATTCACCGATCAGCTCGGAGCGCGCGCGATTACTTCGACGCCGGCGTCACCCAAAAAATCATGGAAGGCTGGAATGTCGGACTCGACGGTTTTTACAAGAGCTCGCACTCGGTTATTGGACGAAGGCCAGTTCGGACAGGCGCTCATTCTGTCTTCGTTCAATTACAAACGCGGCCGAATTTACGGCGGCGAATTCACGACCAATTACGATCACGGTCCGTTTTCGCTTTACGGCAACGCGGCCTGGGAATGGGCGCGCGGCGAGCACGTCAGCTCGGCGCAATTTCTCTTCGATCCGGACGAATATGCATTCATCAACAACCATTGGGTTTTTCTCGATCACGACCAGCGCTGGACTGCGACCGCCGGCGGCGCTTACACCTGGCAAGATTGGAGATTATCGAGTGAGTTCCTTTACGGAAGCGGACTTCGTCGCGGTTTTGCCAACACCAAGAGCGTTCCCGATTACGGAACCGTCAACCTTGGCGCTTCAGCGGATCGTAAAAATTCCGAAATGGCCTGGCAGTTTCAAAATCCGTTTCGATATCGTGAATCTCTTCGACAAGATTTACGAACTGCGCGACGGCAGCGGCATCGGCGTCGGCGCGCCGCAATTCGGACAGCGCCGCGGATTTTACGGGACGGTCGCCTACGATTTTTAAGCGGATTTGTTTCGAATCACGCTATTTTGGATCGACATGCACCGGGCAGATCATTCGCGGTTTCGGCATTCGCACGATTTCGTAAGCGATTTCACCAAAGGCGAACGCCGAACACACATCGTCATTGCCATCACCGGCGTGATGATGGTCGTCGAGATCACGGCCGGGCTGGCTTTCGCATTCGATGGCGTTGCTCGCCGACGGCTGGCACATGAGCACGCACGTCACCGCGTTCCTCATCACCGCAATCGCCTATTATTTCATGCGCCGGCATTCGACCAGCGAGCAATACAGTTTCGGGACGGGAAAAATCGGCGTGCTCGGCGGATTCGCCAGCGCCGTCGTTCTTTCCGTGGTCGCCTTGCTCATGGCCGGCGAATCCGTTCATCGTCTCTTTGTTCCTCTGGCGATTCATTTCAACGAAGCAATCGGAATTGCTTGCTTGGCTCTGACTGTAAATCTCGTCTGCGCTCTCCTTCTCAAAGACGATCATCATCATTCGGACACGATCATCACGACAATCATCATCATCACGATTTGAATCTGCGCGCAGCTTATTTGCACGTCGCTTGCTGATGCGTTCACAACGTTCCTCGCCATTGTCGCACTGACTTCGGGGAAATTCTTTGGCTGGGATTGGCTCGATCCCATTGTTGGTCTCGTTGGAAGCGGCGTTGTATTTTCGTGGGCTTACCAATTATTGCGAGACACCAGCGGAATTCTGGTCGATCGCACACCGCTCTCTTCCGATTTGCCTGACGAAATCCGGCGCGCAGTGGAAAGTGACGGTGATTCGATCGTCACCGATCTCCATGTCTGGCAGGTCAGCACCGGAAAATTCGCAGCCATTGTTTCCATCGTTGCCCACGAACCGAAGAGTTCCAATGCGTATCGCGAATTGCTTCAAGAGCACGAAGAGTTAGTCCACGTCACAATCGAGACACAGCGCTGCGTTGAGGATCACGAAATCTTGTCGCGTTTCTAACGTTGGTTGGCGTTGGTGAGCGACGTCATTGCGAGCGCCGCTTTGTGTGGCAAAGGTCTACCGCGTATTCGTCTCGCACCGCATTGCCGTAAGACAGGAGCCTACATGAGAAATTTTCTATCTTTGACGCTCACGAATTTTCTTGGTGAGCGGAGTCGCACGCACAGGACACGGCATCAACGCCGACGTCATCCTCATCGGAAATGGATGAACTGCGTCAGCAAGTGAAAGCTCTCACCGACTCGGTGAAAACACTTGCAACAACAAGTGAAAGATCAGCAGACAACGATCGATCGCTTGAATCAACAGAACAGCACAACCGCCGAATCGGCGGAACCATCGCCGATCGCGGCCGCTTCGGCATCACCATCACCGGCGACCGTAGCGAAAGCGCCTTCGCAATTTCCGACTGAAGATGCGTCAGTCGTTGCCTCGTCCACAACGAGCGCGCCGTCGACCGCAGCAGAGCCCGGGCGTGAATGCCAATGGGACTGCTGTCGGAAATTTTCCAACAACCGACACGTCAGTTGTCACATCCGCGCCGGAAACAATTTCCAGCACCGGGGCTGGCGCATCACTCACACAGCCGTTCGGAATCAGCAGCGGCGGCGGTAAGAATTACATGAACATGTCGTTCGACGGAATGTTCGCGCTCGCCGGATCGAGCGCCAAAGATCTCAATCACATCGAAGTGGGCGATCACGATCCGCAGCAGCGCGGATTCAACGCGCGCAACATCGAGCTCGCGTTCGATGGCGCGGTCGATCCTTACTTCGAAGGTTTCGCCAACATCGTTTTCAAACTCGACAACGACAACAATACCGACGTCGAAGTTGAGGAAGCGTTCCTGCAAACGACGAGTCTGCCGTTCAATCTGCAATTCAAGGGCGGACAATTCTTCGCCGCGTTCGGCCGAATCAATCCAACCCATCCGCACACCTGGGATTTTGCCGATTATCCGATTGTGGCCGGACGTTTTCTCGGGCCGGACGGCTTGCGCGGCGTCGGCACGCAAATTTCCTGGATCGTGCCGGTGCCGTGGTATTCGCAATTAATTCTCGGCGTGCAAAATGGTCGCGGCGAAACCGGTTACTCATTCCGCAATCCCGGCGACAACGGAATTTTTTACGGTCGACGAGACAACCGATCGCGAGATCCGCGGTCTCGAAGATTTCGTTTGGATTCCGCGCTGGGAAAATTCGGTCGATCTTAGCCCGACCCAGGTCGTGCTCGCCGGAGTTTCCGGCGCGTTCGGCTCGAACGAAACCGGCGGCGAATGCGCGCACCCAGATTTACGGCGCGCGATTTTCTCTACAAATGGAAAAGCGCGACCGCCGAGGGCGGATTTCCGTTCGTGAAATGGCAAACCGAATTCATGTATCGCCGCTTCGAAGCCGGCCACGGTATGGACGAATCATTCCCGGTCGCGGAAACGTTTCACGATTGGGGACTTTATTCGCAGGTGCTTTGGGGATTCAAAAAAGGCTGGGTCGCGGGAATTCGCGGCGATTACTACGACGCGCAAGATTCGCGGTATCACCGACGACATCGATCGACAATCGCGGTCACGGATCAGCGCCAACCTGACCTGGTATCCGACCGAGTTCTCGAAGATCCGTTTGCAATACAATCACGACTTTCTCGACGAAACATTTTTCCTGGCCGGCCGTGACGTCGATTCGGTTTTCCTCCAATTCGAATTCATCCTCGGCGCGCATGGCGCCCACAAATTTTAATCAAGAACAGACACAATGAACACGAACCTGATTTCAAAGAGCAAAACACTACTCTTCTACTCCATCACTCCGTTACTCCTGCTTCTACCGTCAGTGACGCAGGCGAAGCTAAACGTCGTCGCCACGCTGCCCGATTTCGGATCGCTCGCGCGCGAAGTCGGCGGCGACAAGATCGATCTCGTCGTTCTGGCGAAACCGACCGAAGATCCGCACTTCGTCGATGCGCGTCCGAGTTTTGTTGTCTCGCTGCGCAACGCCGACGTGTTGATCGACGGTGGCGCGGAGCTTGAGGTTGGCTGGCTGCCGCCGCTCTTGCAAAATGCGCGCAATCCGAAAATCGAAGTTGGAAAACCCGGGCGCGTGCAAGCGTCGCAAGGAATTCGATTGATGGAAGTGCCGACGAACTTGACCCGCGCCGCCGGCGACGTGCACGCGTTGGGCAATCCGCATTTTTGCGTGGACCCGATTATCGCCAAGGCGATCGCGCAGCACATCGCGCAATCATTCGCGGCCGTCGATCCGCCGAATGCGGCGTTTTACGACGCGAACTACAAGAAATTCGAAGCGACCATTAACGATAAACTGCAATATTGGGGCGCGATGATGCAGCCGTTCCAAGGCCAACACGTCGCGGCTTATCACGATTCCTGGCCTTATTTCGCCCACCGCTTCGGCATTAACATCGACGTCTTTCTCGAACCGAAGCCCGGCATTCCGCCATCCCCTTCGCACTTGACCGAAGTGATCGGTCAAATGAAGTCGTTGCACATCAAAGCGATCATCGTGGAACCGTATCACGACCGGCGGATTGCGGAGAAGGTGGCGAGATCGACCGACGCGAAAGTGGTGGACTTCGCACAATTTCCCGGCGGAATTCCGAACACGGACAGCTACGTGAGCCTGATCGACAAACTCGTTTCCAAACTCGCAGAAGCACTGAAATAATTATGTGGGAAGTAATGTTCTGGCCGATCGTGGCCTGCGTTCTTTTGCCGTGGTTGCTGGTTTACCTCGGACTTCATGTCGTTCAACGCGGAATCATTTTCATCGACATCGCGATGGCGCAGATGGCGTCGCTTGGAATTTGTCTGGCGGTCTTGCTCCATATCGACCTTGAAAGCTGGACCACGTTCGGCATCGCGCTCGTTTTCACATTGATCGGCGCGTCGATTTTCTCGGTGACTGGAAAACGGAAGAGCCAGATTCCGCAGGAAGCTGTCATCGGAATTTCCTACGTCGTCGCAGCCGCCGCGGCAGTTTTGTTGCTGAGCCGCGCGGCCGAAGGGGATGAGGAAATCAAAAACATGCTGGTCGGAAATATTTTGCTGGTCACACCGCGCGACGTTTGGGAACGGTTCGCGCTCTTCGCGGCTGTCGGCATTTTTCATTTTGTTTTCCGAAAAAATTTCCTGCTCGTTTCGTTCGATCGCGAAGGCGCGTATCAAAGCGGATTGCGCGTGCGCTGGTGGGATTTTCTCTTCTACGCTGTCTTCGGGCTGGTGGTAACAAGTTTTGTGCGCATCGCCGGCGTGCTGCTCGTCTTTAGTTACCTGATCGTGCCGGCAGTTTGCGGGATCAATCTCGCCCGGCGGATTGGCAACCGGTTGTTCATCGGTTGGATCGTCGCCTTGATCGGCGGTGTTGCGGGATTGTTCCTTTCCTACTGGTGGGATCTGCCGTCCGGTGCCGCGATTGTCTGCACGTTTGGCGCGCTTTTGATTTTGATTTCCGTTATTGGCCTCTGGCGCCGCCGCTTTATCCTCACGGAATAACGGACGGGCGCTGATGTGAATGATGTTGTTTTCATAACGCTACTGACCACCGGATTCGCGATTGGATTTCTGCATGCTGTGATTCCAACGCATTGGCTTCCGTTTGTCGTCGCGGCGCGGACTCAACATTGGACCAAAACGAAAACACTTGCCGTTACCGGTTTCGCCGGGGCGGGTCACGTTCTGTTCACGACCGCGCTTGGAGTGCTGGTGGTCTGGGGCGGCATGGCGATCAACAGCCGGATCGGCAATGCATTTCCTTTCCTGGCTGGCGGGGCGCTGATTGCCTTGGGAATTTTTTACCTGGTTCGGCAAATGAAAGGCGGGCATGGACACGTTCATCTTTTCGGAGCTCACGGCGATCATGATCACTCACATGGGCATCATCATGATGATCTCGAAGAGTCCATCGAAGAAGAGGAGCGTGCGCTCGAACAGGATTGGTCGCGCCAAAGATCAGACTGGGCGGCAATTCTGGGTTTAATGGCGCTGCTGACTTTTTCTCCCTGTGAAGCGTTTCTGCCCGTGTTCCTGACCGGCGCGAAATACGGCTGGCTCGGTTTTGCGTTGCTGAGCACTGTTCTGGCAGTCGCGACCGTTACCGGAATGATCACCTTCACATGGCTGACCCTGGTTGGCTTGCAGCGTTTGCGATTTAAAATGCTGGAAAAATACGAACCGGTGATTGTGAGCGCGGTTTTCTGCATACTGGGCGTGTTGGTAATTATATTGGAACACTAAGTTCATGGGCCACGATCACTCGCACGATCACTCGCAAAATTTCAATGCCGCCTTTGCCATCGGCATCGCACTCAACACCGCCTACGTTTTGTTCGAAGTTGTTTTCGGGATGCTCGGGCATTCGCTGGCCTTGCTGGCCGACGCCGGCCATAACTTGAGCGACGTTCTTGGCCTGTTGCTGGCCTGGGCCGCTGGCGCCATGACCAGGAGCCTGCCGACGAAGCGACGGACCTACGGGCTTCGTGGCAGCTCGATTCTGGCCGCGTTGTTTAACGCCATTTTTTTGCTCGTTTCAGTCGGGGCAATCGTTTGGGAAGCATTGCGCCGGTTCAGAGCGCCAACCGAAGTTGCCGCAAACACGATCATTTGGGTTTCATTGGTCGGCATTGCGGTTAATACCGCCACCGCATTGATGTTCCGGGCCGGCCGCGAACACGATCTTAATATTCGCGGCGCGTTTCTCCACATGGCCGCCGACGCGGCCATTTCTGCCGGAGTCGTAATCGCGGGTTTCGCCATTCTTTGGACGGGACGGCATTGGATCGATCCGGTCGTGAGCTTGATCATTTCCGCCGTCATCGTTTGGGGCACCTGGGACCTGTTGCGCGAATCCACCAACCTTGCTTTGCAAGCAGTGCCGCGAAACATCGAACCGGAAAAAGTGGAGCGTTATCTGGCGCAGTTGCCCGGAGTTTCCAGAGTCCACGATCTCCACATTTGGGCAATGAGCACAACCGAAACGGCGCTCACAGCGCATTTGGTGAAGCCGGACGGAAACATCGACGATGAATTGCTGGCGCGCGTTTGCGACGAACTTCAGGAAAATTTCCACATCGGTCATGTCACCATTCAACTCGAATGCGGAAGCGAAGCTCACCCGTGCAGACAGGCTGCGGATCACGCAGTGTGATCAGCCTGCCCGCATTTGCCTGACAGTGAAATGCATTGATTTCACTGGCAGATTGTTGTAATCGATTTGCGTGTCTAAATTGCAAATCTTCGCCCTGTCTCTTGGGGTCGCATTTGGGCTCTGTTTTTCTGCATCTGCGGGACCGGCACCGGTGAGTGGTGGGGTCTCCGGCGGTGCCAATACCGAGCCCATTGCTCCAAGTCCAATGAGTCCGACCTCAGGCTCCGGTCTGCCATCGGCCTCCGGTCCCACATCAGATCCCTACACTCCCTCTACGTCGACTACGAGCAATAGTGCGCATCCCGGCACGAAACCCGACTCATCTGACGCTTCAAACTCAAGCGATGCATCCGGCTCAAGCGAAGACGTTCAGGACGACACCTTGTATCGGATGAATACCAAAGAAACCCTTGCCGCCGGCTCGATGGGGCGAGATGAAGGCCAGCTGACCCGGAAACCAATTCGGCGCGAAAAGGTCTTGGAGGTTGAATCAACCAAACAGCTTAAAACGAGCGGTACCGATCCAAAGTTCCAAGGCAGCCTTCTTCATTCGAGCCTGACTTCGATCGATGATTTGGGCCAGAAGGCGAGCAATGGCGCTGACAACAACGAAACGGACGCCGTGGACAACGACGGTCCGCGCTTCAAAGCGAAGCGTTTAGTTTTCACTGAGGAAGCAGCCAACGACTCAAAGAGGAAGAAGGAGAAGTCTCACACGAAGGCAGAGACTTCCCCGTCGCCGAGCCCATCTGCCACCGCCTCGCCGGCTGCATCTAATCGCTAATCGCGCTTCGGCTTTAGCAGCGGAAACAGCACCACATCGCGGATAGATTCCGCGCCGGTAAGCATCATCGCCAGTCGATCGATCCCAAGGCCAAGGCCGCCGGCTGGAGGCATTCCGTGTTCGAGCGCGAGTAAAAAATCTTCGTCGAGCTTCTGAGTCTCTTCGCCTGCTTGCTCGAGCAACCGTTTGCGCTGCACGTCGGGATCGTTGAGCTCCGTGTATCCCGGCGACATTTCCACGCCATTGATAATCAGCTCATAAACATCGACCAGCGCAGGATCAGTCGCGTTTTGTTTCGCCAAAGGCACAAGTTCCTTCGGACAATGAGTCACGAACAGCGGATCGAACGTTCTCTCTTCCACCAGTTTTTCAAAAACGTGCTGGGTTACCTCGAAATCGGCGAGCTGCGGCAAAACTTCGAGCTTAAGATCCTTGCTCGCGCGGGCACGGCGTTGCTCGCTCGAAAGCTCGAACCAATCCTTGCCGGCCGCTTCGCGCACCAGATCGAGATAACGCGCCCGGCGCCATGGCCGGGTGAGGTTGATGGTGCGTGTCACTTTTCCATCCGTGTCGCGATGCTCAATCTGCAATGATCCGGAAACTTTTTCCGCCAGGTGGCAGATTAGTTCCTCGACCAGGTCCGCCATTTTTTCGAAGTTGGCGTAAGCCCAGTAGATTTCGAGCATGGTAAATTCCGGATTGTGTTTTCGTGAAATGCCTTCGTTCCGGAAGTTTCGGTTCAGCTCGAAAACTTTGTTAAATCCGCCAACCAACAGGCGCTTGAGATAAAGTTCCGGCGCAATCCGGAGATAAAGATCAAGCCCGAGGGCCTTGTGATGAGTACTGAATGGCTGCGCCGCCGCGCCGCCGGCCACGGTTTGCAGCATCGGCGTTTCCACTTCGAAAAAACCGCGGTCTTCCAGGAACCGCCGGATTTCGCGCACCATCAAGATTCGTTTTTGAAACGTCTCCCGTGACTGTTCGTTCGCAACAAGATCGACATAGCGCTGCCGATACCGCGCTTCGACATCTTGCAAGCCGTGCCATTTTTCCGGCGGCGGTCTTAGCGATTTCGCCAGAACTTCGAACTTGTGCGCCTTTACCGTCGACTCGCCGGTCTTAGTGACGAAGCATGCGCCCTCTACGCCAACAAAATCGCCAAGATCAAGGAGCTTGAACACCTCCATTGCTTCGGCGCCGACTTCCTTGTCATTAAAATAGATCTGGATGCGGCCGCTGGCGTCTCGAAGGTCGACAAAATGGCTCTTGCCCATGTCGCGATGGGCGGTGATGCGCCCGGCAACGCGCAACGTTTCACCGTCCTTGAATTTTTCGCGCACTTCAGCGATTGAGCCGGACGTCGCGAAAGCCTGGCCGAATGGCTCGACGCCTTTCTTGCGAAGCGCCTCCAGCTTTTCGCGCCGCTGCGCGATCAATTCATTTTCCGTCTCCATGATCGCGGCTACGGAACTCTGTCTTTCCGCATTCCGCAATCCGAAATCCGCAACCGGAGTTTATTGGTTTGCCATCGAAAGCGCGGCGATGAGATACTTCGGGTGGATCGGCCGCTCCGCGGACGATGTTAAATAAGCGTGGTTTTCACCACCTGGATATCATCGAGGTCCGAGCCGGACTGGCCGTGAGAGAGCTCGATCCACCTTATGGCACTCGACCTTCCTAAGACGACGTCGAAGCGGGACGGACCGCTGGTGAAGCAGTTCTCCGTTTTTCTTCCGAACAAAGTCGGCGCGATGCATGACGTCCTGAAAATGCTAAACGCGCACGATTACCACGTAATGGCGATGAGCGTCTCGGAATCGACCGACGCCGCGATTGCCCGCCTGGTTGTGACCGATCCCGGTGGGGTGGAGAAGTTGCTCAAGGAAAAGAATATCGCGTTCGGGACCTGCGACGTTGTGGTGGTGGAGATGCATGAAGTGGCAACCGAATTGTCGAAGCTTTTCGCCGCCCTGTTCATGGCCGAAGTGAACGTGCACTTCACCTATCCTCTCCTCGTGCGGCCGCGCGGACAGGCGGCGCTGGCCGTCCACGTGGACGATAACGAATGCGCGATTTCAGTTTTGAGCGGCGCCGGCTTTACCCTGCTCAGCCAGAGCGAAATCTCGCGTTAGCGCTGTCCTATTGAGAGCCTCGCGAGCCTGCCCCGCCCTCGCTGCCTTGACATAGTGACGAGGTGGTCTAGAGGAAACGACTATCCATGGCGTCGCTCTCCTTCGTATCAGGGTCGCGGACTGATAAGAGCTTTAACATCGGTCTCGGGCTGGTAATTCTTTTTGGCGTCGCTGAGATAGGCGCGTTGGGGATTCATCTCATCGGCCGAACGCGTCCCGCGCAGGTGAGCGTTACTCCGCGCGAAATGCCGGCGCCGCTTCCCTCGGCTGCGCCATCGGCTCCGCCCGTAGCGCTGTCCGTAACTTCCCCGGCAGCCGCGTTGACTCCGCCGACCACCGTTTCTTCAGAAATCGACCGGCTGACAAAACAAGCTCAGGCGGCGCGTGAAAGTGGCGATACCGTTAATGCCCTCACCCGGTTGCAGGATGCCACACAGCGTGACCCGAAAAATGCGGAAGTGCTTGCTGAGATGGCGATGATTTACGAATCGATCCAGAATTTCGACAAATCCGCCGACGCCTGGCGAAGGGTCCATGACATTGGCCCGTCGGCCGGCCCGCTTTACGACGTTGCAGACATGAAATTGAGGACCGGGGTGCCAACCTCGGCATCTAACACTGCAGCCGCGCCTGCGCCGACTGCCGTAGCGAAACTCGACGTTGCGTCAGCCCCCGGCACGATGGAAGGCATTCCTCCCGGATCGACGCTCGGCATCAGCGAAGTCAGTGCGTCGGAAACGCCGGACCCGGATTCCGAAACAAATTTAATGTTACGGATCAGCGTGAAGAAACGGCCGAATGTTGTGATCGATCACACCAAAGTAAAGATCCAGGTGTTCTTCTATGACACCGTCGGCGATAACGAGATCAAGTTGACCGATGCCGACGTCAGTTACGAATGGCTGACTCCGAACCACGATTGGGCGGACGGCAACAGAGAGACATTGGCGGTCACTTACATCCGGCCGAAATCGAAAGCGAACAAAGCAGAGTCCGACTTAGCCGCCGCTGCTGCTGCGATCAATCCCGCGAAAAAAGGAAAGGCGATTAAGGCGACGACGACGGCCGATTCCGGCGTACGTAAATATCTTGGTTACATCGTTCGTATTTATTATAATGATCAATTGCAGGACAAACGCGCCGACCCCGCCAAATTGTTGACGCTGTTTCCTGCGCCTTTCACTGCTCCGCCCCAGTAATGCAAATACTCATCGTGCACCACGATCCCGAAATGGGTGATGCGCTGGTGCAAATGGTGAAAAATTATACGCGCCATCATTGCCTGCTCGTTCCGAGCGATGCCATCGCGATCGATTGGGCGCGGCATCATCAACGTTGCGATCTGCTTTTGACCCAACTCGAAGCCGATGGAATCAACGGGCTCGCCCTCGGTTCCGCGTTGAGTGAAATCTTTTCCGGACTGCAAGTTTTGTTTTTCCCGAACTACGCCGCGGACGAACGGTGTTTCGAAGTTTCGGATACGAAAATCTTCCCCGAGCCAATTGTAGGCGATGAATTACTGGCGGCTATCGAACGGGCGACGCAAGCGCCAGCCGATGCCCCCGACCTTTTTCGGGTGATCGACGTCTTGCAGATGTGTTGCTTGAGCCGCCGCAGCGGCGCGGTGCAGATGGTCAAGGACGGGAAAAGCGGACTCACCTTTCTGCGAAACGGCAAAATCGTCCATGCCGAGACGGCGGCCGCACAGGGCAGCGACGCGCTAGCTGAGATCGTGGCTTGGAAATTCGTCGAGTTTGCCTACGAGCACAGCGTCCGGCCGCCGTTACAGACAATTTCGGAGCCGTGGAAAGAGATTCTGACAGACGCGGTAACGCGCGAGCATGTCGACCGAAAGTCGCAGCACCAGTCAGTGTAGCAGTTTCCTATGCAACCAGGTGGCCTTACGGTAGTTTACATTTTCATGAGATGGTGCTGGTGCCTGTTCTTTTCGGGTTTGGCTGCCAGTAACGCGGTTGCGCAGATTCAGCTTGAGTTAAAATTCCCGCGGCTCCAGTACGTCGCCTACGAACCGGTGGTCGCAAACCTCACGCTTACCAACCTGGCGGGACGCGATATCGATTTTCGCGATGACCGGAACCAGCCGTGGTTCGGTTTCGAGGTCACCGGTAGCGAGGGTCAATCTATCCTGCAAATCTCGAACGCTGGGAACGAACCACTCAGAGTCGCCGCCGGACAACGGATCACGCGAAAGATTAACCTGACGCAGTTGTACGGAGTACACAATTTCGGGACCTACCGTGTTCGAGCTCATGTTTATTTTGCCGACCTCAACAAATTCTTCTATTCGGCTACGAAAGTTTTCGAGGTCGCCGACGCGCGTCCGATTTGGCAGAAAACGGTGGGCGTGCCACGAGAGGAAAGTGTTCCCGGAACTGCGCGCACTTACTCGTTGATGACAAACCGTTTTCCTGATCACACATCGCTTTATGTTCGCGTGGAGGACAAGGACAGCGGGCTGGTTTACGCGACTTACTCGCTGGGCCAGGTCATCGCATTCGATCAGCCGCAGGCCGAGTTCGACCACTCCAACCAGCTTCATGTTCTTTATTGCGCGGCCCCGCGAATGTGGTCCTATGCCCGCGTCGGTTTGAACGGAGAGCTTGTTTCCCGCGCCAGCTTCGCCGAAACCAAAAGCCGCCCGCGACTTGTCCATTCCGATGATGGTGTGATAAAGGTTGCCGGCGGAATAATGGACACACCGGTCACACCAGCGACACGTAATCAAGCCGGGAAACTTTCCGCGAGCCCGTCGAATGCTCCGAAGGATGATTAACTGATGCGTAAATCCCTTTTCATTTTTAGTCTTCTCTTCGCGGGCGCCATCATTGCGACCAGCGTGAAAGCCTTGCCCGCCCCCAGCTCGCTTTCGCAGCAAGAGCGTGCCAGCGCAGCGCGAGCAATGCCGACTCCAGTGGCGCGCTCGCGCACTGTGCGTGCGGCGGAAGGTACGCGCTCATCGACAACGGTGGTTATTGACGCCGGGCATGGCGGATTCGACCGGGGCGGAATTGCCGGCCAACGCGTGGACGAAAAGACAATGAACCTCGATGTCGCGCAACGACTCAAGGCCATCCTTCAAGCGTCCGGCTATCGCGTCGTAATGACGAGGGACAGCGACGTCTTTATTCCATTGGGCACACGCGTCGCAATCGCCAATTCCTACCGGGACGCGATCTTCGTTTGCATCCACTTCAATGCCACGCCACGGCGCAGCGCGAGCGGGATCGAAACCTATTTTTATAGCTCGCAAAGCTTGCCCCTCGCTTCGGCGATCCATTACTACGTCGCCGGCGGGGCGCCAACGCCGAATCGCGGAGTTCGCCGCCGCGGGCTTTTTCGTTTTGCGAAAAACAGCGATCCCGTCCGTGCTGGTCGAGTGCGGTTTCTTGACCAATCCGACTGAAGCGCAGAACGCACAAAATTCTGCATATCGCCAAAAACTCGCCTTGGAAATTGCGCATGGAATTCAGAATCGCTCTTCGGTGGCGCGCATTCCCGGCGCCACAAGAGTCGCGTCCAGTTCGTCCGACATGTCTTTAGAGCCGGAGACCGTGCCGTTTCAGCCGTTTATCGATCAGACCCATTATCACGACTCGGATCTCTCGCGCTCGAAACATAAGCGCAGTTCAAAGAGTTCCTCGAAATCGGCATCGTCCAAGCACAAGAAATCTTCGTCCGAGACTGCGTCCACCAAGAGCTCCACCAGAAAAAAGAAATCCACCTCACAGGCGGAGGATTGAGTTGGAATCACCCGTTCTGAGTTCAGCGCAGATGCAGGCTGCTGAACAAGCAGCCTTCGCCCGCCAGATCACCGTCGAGACCCTGATGGACCAGGCCGGGATCGGCGTCGCCCGCGCGGTCCGCCAATTCTTTCCCAAGCCCGGCAGCTGCGTCGTTTTTGCGGGAAAGGGTCACAACGGCGGCGACGCGTTGGTCGCGGCCGAACAATTGCAGCGCACCGGTTGGAAGATCGACACCCGCCTTCCGTTTCTGGAAGAGAATTGCAGCGAACTCACGCAGCAAAAATTGAAGGCGTTGCGCGAATCGACGCCGAAGCCGGCAGATACGATCGCTCGCGCACCGTACACCATAATTTTGGACGGCTTGCTCGGCACCGGCGCAAAATCGTTCCTCCGCGAACCGATCCGTTCCACCGCGCGCGAGATTAATCGGCTTCGCCGCGAGCAAAACACGTTTGTCTTTGCGATCGATCTTCCCACTGGCCTGGATGCTGATTCCGGGCGAAAACGATCCCGAAGATTCGATCGTCGCCGATTTCACCGTCACCATTGGCTTCGTCAAACATGGATTGATCGTAGATTCCGCGCTCGACTTCGTCGGCCGGATCGAGGTCGTTCCGCTCCCGGGTCTCTGGTCAGACGTAACCGCGCCCAATGAGGTCGCGGCCAGTCCGCATCCGCTCGGGGCGATCTTGGCCCGACGAAAATTCAGTGCTTACAAAAATCAATTCGGACGCATCGGGGTTGTCGCGGGATCGAAAGGATTCATTGGGGCTGCGATCATGAGTGCCGAAGGCGCGCTGCGGGCCGGGGCCGGTCTAGTGGAAGTTTTTGTGCCGGACGATATTTATGAAATTGTCGCGAGCGCGGCGCCAGTGGAAGCAATGGTGAAGCCGATCCGCCGCTACCGCGATCTGCTCGAAGAGAGAGTCGATGTTTGGGCGCTTGGACCAGGTTTGGGAAAATCGCGCGCCGCGGAAATTTTGAATCTAATCGAGAGCGCGACGCAACCCATGATCGTCGACGCCGACGGATTGAATATTGCCGCTGATAAGATCGACATCCTGCGCAGTTGTCGGGGACCACGGCTGCTGACGCCGCACCCGGGAGAAATGCAACGATTGATGGACGTTGGCAAAATGGCCCGCGCCGGGGTTGCGCGAAATTTCTGCGACCGGTTTCCGGTCACGCTGTTATTGAAAGGAAGCCGCACCATTGTTTGCGAGCGGGGCAAACCGATTAGTTACAACACCACTGGAAATCCGGGAATGGCCAGCGGCGGAATGGGCGATGTCCTCACCGGAGTTTGCGCCGGACTGGCCGGACGCGAATTGTCCCTGTTCGACTCCGGGCGGATTGGCGCGTGGGCGTGCGGACGCGCAGCCGAGATTTCTATCTTTCAAAAAGGCGCGAGCGAGGAATCACTTCTCGCGAGCGACGTGCTTGCGAATTTGGGTGGAGCGTTCAACGAATTGCGAAACCCATCGGTCTGACTTTAAGTCAATCCGCCCAAATGGATCTCCAACCTGAAACCGTCCCCTCCGACGCCACGCATCCATCGCGCCAGCCCTGGCAGGCGCGGGTCAAGAAAGCACTTGGACCTATCGGCGTGGTCTTCGTCGTCATCGCCAAGTTTTTCGCAAAACTAAAGTTTATAATCCTGCCCGCGCTCAAGTTTCTACCGCTTCTGCTGAAGTCCGGCGGCACCATGCTGCTGATGATCTGGGTTTACACGATGATGTGGGGCTGGAAGTTCGCCGTTGGTTTTGTAGTGCTCCTGCTCGTCCACGAGTGCGGACATTTGATCGTCGCCAAGAAGTTCGGATTGAAAGTCGGGGCGCCGGTCTTTATTCCATTCATGGGCGCTTTCATCGCACTGAAGGAAGCGCCGCGGAACGCCTGGATGGAAGCATGTGTCGGAATTGGCGGTCCGATGCTTGGTTCGTTAGGCGCACTCGTTTGCAATGTGACCGGTGAAACTTTTGACATTCCGATTTTCTTCGCTCTCGCATGGTTCGGTTATTTTCTGAATCTCTTCAATCTAACGCCAGTAGGAATGCTGGACGGCGGTCGAATTGTTACCGCGCTATCACGCTGGCTTTGGCTGCCGGGGTTCGCGGTCCTGCTCTGGTTTGGCTGGAAATATCCGAATTTTATCGTTTGGCTGATGGTCATCGCGTCGTTACCGCGCATCGTGTCGCTCTTTCGAAAACGCACGGAAGAAGAACGCCAATACTACGAAGTTACTCCGGCACAGCGGTGGACGATGTCGATCTTGTATTTCGGTTTGATCGCGGTGCTGATTTTCGGGATGCAGTTAGCCGAGCGCGACCTGAATGAATATGGAATTCGTTCACACGGACAGGGCCGGGACGTGATCTTTCAGTAAACTGTGGCGAGAAGAATCTCGCTGCGGAAGCCACGATTTATCGCCGAGGTTTAGCCGGCGTTGATCGCGAAGACTTTTTCCGGTTCGAGTCCGGTCCGCTCGACAATTGAGACAAAACGTTTGTCCGGACGCAACGGTGCGAACTCCGGAGCGATTCCGACGAAATGAAGCGACGAGGAGCGTTCGTCGGCCGCGCGCTCCAATTCACGAATAGCGTCCTCGTGCGCGCCGAGCGCGACATAAACATGTGCGACCGCGTCGCCGGGAGTGTAGTCTCCGCGAGCTGCGATTGCTTTCGCCAGCATCTCGCGCGCTTCGTCCGGCCGATTCATCTTTGCATAAGTGATGGCGAGCCCAAACGTCGGCCGGCCGCTGATCTGATGGGCTTTTTCATAAAGAGCGATCGCTTCGTCGAAGCGACCTGTTTCGCGATAAAGCGCAGCCATCAATGGCTCGCCATAAACGAATGCGGGGTCGAGCTGAAGCGCACGTTCACCGGCAGCGCTCGCTTCTTCGTACAGTCCGAAGTAGCGATATAGTTCGCACGCCGAATTAGCCACCCAAAGTGATGCCGGGTCGATCGTCGATGTTCGCTGCAAATACTTGAGCGCTTCTTCTCGATCCCCTCGCGCGGCAAAGAACGCCGCCGAAAAATAATTCGCCGGCGTAGATTTTGGATCGAGCTCGATCGCCCGATAGAATTCGCGGGCCGCACCGTCCATGTTCCAATCGAGAATGCGTTTGGTTTCGGCGAGATAGACGTGCGCCTCGGCGTCGCCCTTGTCGAGTTTCAGCGCGTTGAGTGCCGCCTGACGCATTTTGGAATAGGCCTCCAGCGGAGCGACATAAGCGTCCGCCAGCCAGAGCCACGATTTTGCAATCCCGGTCCACGCTCGGGCAAAGCGCGGATCCTGCTGCAACGCGGCTTCAAAGTATCCGAGACTTTTCCGCAGCGCTTCTTCGGTGCTTTTGTCGGAATAGAAAAGACCCTGCAGATACGAATCGTAAGCGTCGAGACTTCGCGCAGGAGCAGGTGGCGCGATCGCAAGTTTCAGCTTCAGCTTATCGACAATCGCGCGGGTAATTTCATCTTGAAGCGCAAAGATGCTTTGCATCTCGCGCTCAAAGGTGTCCGACCAAATCGTGAAGCCGCGTCGCGCATCGATTAGTTCCGCAGTGACGCGGACCCGGTTCTCGTCGCGCCGGACAGAGCCTTCCAGGACGTGAGCAACGTTCAGTTTGGTCGCGACGTCGCGCACATCCGCCTTCTGATCTTTGAACCAAAACGAAGAGCGACGCGCAGCCACCCGCAGATTGTCGATTTTGGAAAGCGCGGTCAGGATTTCGTCGGCGATTCCGTCACTGAAATAGTCGTGATCACGGTTCGGACTAAGGTCCACAAAGGGCAGAACGGCGATGGAATTCTCGTGGACAAGCGGCGCCAGCGCGGTGTCAATGTCTTTAAGATTCGGCGTGCGAACGACGCCGTAGCGGGTGAAATCGAAAAACCATGAGAGCGTCAGGGCGACTGGAAATCCGACAATGATCAGGACGACCAAGGAGCCGAATAACCCAGTTCGAAATGTCGAACACTGGTAAGACCTGCGCCAGACCCTGGGCAAGCGCCCAACCGCCGACTAAATATGCGACCGCGATCGGGTAGACTTTTCTCCGCTTTAGCTCGGCGAAAAATCGGTTCACTGCGGTGCTTGCTCAATCAGTTTTTGAAACCGTGGATCGTTGCGGATCGGGTCCCATTCCCACCGATATTTCAGATCGTTCACCGTGATACTGTAATTCGCGGTGTCGACCGCTCCGGGGACGGCCATTAAATGTTCGAGGAGATCAAGGGCGGGCGCGGATTCGCCAGTGCGAGCATAAATCACCGCAAGAATCGCGTTCATAATCGTGCCATCGAGCGCATCGTCTGACTCGGGCCGCAGCTCGACCGCGCGTTTTCCTTCACTGATTGCGCGCTGCTTGTCGCCAAGAAAAGCGCAGGCCATACCCAAAACCGCGTGGCGCTCTGGCACTTCCGGAGTTTCCTGCACAGCGGTCGCAAATGCGTCACGAGCCCTTTCCAACTCCTTTTTGGCCGCAGCTTTGTCTCCGCGAAGGTACGCAATTTCACCAGCGAAGAAACTTCGAGGCGTGTCGACGCCGTTAAAGTAGGAGAAAACTTCGAGCGACGAGGACTTCAAAATCCCCGCCGCGGAAACGGCGTCCCGGTCGATCATGCTTGCGTCGAGTCGTGCTGCGGTCACGGCTCCATCCGGATCTTTGCCTGCAGGAACGGCCTCCATTTCACTTTTCAGTCGATCCGTCCGGCCCGTTTTCCAAAAATCGACGTATCCGATTTGCGCTTTGGCATTCAACGAATCAGGCGCGAGCGCAATAAGACGTTGGGCGGTTTCCCCGGCCTTGGTCCAATCACGCACAGCGCAATAGGTATAAAGCAAATCGCGAACAACGTTGGCATTCTGTGGATCGAGCGTGAGAATTTGGCGATAATCGGCGAGCGCTTCATCCCATTGCCCCTGGCGTCGCTTGATCGCGGCGATGTCCCACGGAATCGAACTATCGTTCGGCGAAAGCGTTCGGGCGATTTCGAATTCTCGCAGCGCCTGGGCATAGTCACGGTCGAACCAATAGTAGCAGCGGCCGAGCGCGTGATGCGCTTCACCGAGATTCGGCTGCAATTTAAGAGCCAGCGCAGCTTCGACTCGCGCACTCTTGCTCCAGGCTTCGGTTGGCTCATAGAAATGATAGATATACGCTCGCGTACCGGCGAGTCGTGCGTGCGCGAGAGCGAATTTCGGATCCAGCGTGACTGCCTGAACGTAAAGTTGCTCCGCCGTCCGATAATCTTGAAGAAACGTGTCCGGCTTGAACTCGTATTCTTTCGCCTGGAGAAAAAGATCGTAGGCTTGGGTGTTTTCCGTCGGTTTGCCTCCTACGCGCGCGGCTTCGTCCTGCGTAAGTTTGGCGCCAAGATTTGAGGCAACTTCGCGCGCAATCTGCCCGTCGATTCCGATAGAATCCTGCAAACTCAAATCGTATTTGTTTGCCCACACATGTCGATCTTGCGCGGCCTTGATCAATTGAACGTTCATGATGATTCGGTTTCCGACGCGGCGAACGCTGCCTTCGAGAATGTTTACCACACCCAACACTTTCGCGATCTCGCGCAGATCTTGTGATTCTTTACGGTCGCGATATTTTTCAACCGAAGTGCGGCTGATCACGCGCAAGTCGCCGAATTTTTGCCAACGCGGTCAAAATGTCGTCCTGGAGGCCGTCGGCAAAATAACCGTTGGCTTTGTCATCGCTAAAATTTTCAAACGGCAATACGGCGATACTTTTTTCACCAGAGGAGTGAGCCGAAAAGTGCTGATAAGCAAAAAGCAAACTGACTGCTATCGCCAGCAGTGCGACTGCGACACCCACGTTCCGACGCCGCCGAAGCCCCGGTCTCGCCGATTTCTCTTCTTCGCGTGACTTTCGAATCTTTTCCGGCACATCGGGATTACCCGCCTGGCCGTTATAAAAATTGACGACCGACACAAGGGCGCCGTGTTTCACGGCGCATGGGCCAAGATCATGCAGGTCTGACCGCCATTCTCGCATTTGAGCGAGATCTTCGGCAACGCGTTTGGATAAAAGAATGTGACCACCATCGCCGCAATCCATGATGCGTTGGGCGATGTTGATCCCGGTGCCCGCCACGTTCGTGCGCTCATCCACGTCCCGAACAACATTCACCGGCCCGCTGTGAATTCCCATGCGCAGTCGGATATCCGAAGAATCCTTCAACGCGCGATTGATTTCGATGGCGCACTTCAGCGGCGCCTCGGGACTGTTAAAAAATACTAGAGCCATCCCGTCGCCCGACGGAACCCGCACCAGTCTTCCGGCTGAATCCGCAATGCGAAATTGCTCCGAGCCCCGAACGATCTGGCTAAGACGGCCCTGTAATTCGCGCTGCTCTTCAGTCAATAGTTTGGAGTAACCCACGCTGTCGATAAACAACACGTGGCCAATCTCCAACTGGGGGGCCGCCTCAGGGTCCGGTGGCATGACGTCGATCTTAACCGGAGTGCGTTCGCTGCGCCAGAAGTCCCAATGGTGTAATAGGACTCGGTTTGTTTAATCATGGACGCATCGTCGATGAGATTTGAAGCGCCAGATTTTAAACGGCGAACTGATCCGCAACTAGGCATTCCTGGCAGTCGCTGTTAGATTACGCAATGGCGTTTCAGCTTGAGTCGAACTACACACCGCGCGGCGACCAGGGCCAGGCCATTGCCAAGCTGATTAAATCGGTCGAAACCGGAAATCGCCACCAAACGCTGCTTGGCGTCACCGGCTCGGGGAAGACGTTCACGATTGCGAATGTGATTCGCGAACTGGATCGGCCAACCCTGGTAATTTCCCACAACAAAACACTCGCGGCGCAGCTTTACTCCGAGTTCAAACAATTCTTCCCGAGGAACGCAGTCGAATACTTCGTCAGCTATTTCGATTACTACCAGCCGGAAGCCTACATTCCGCGGACCGACACTTACATCGAAAAGGATTCGTCGATCAACGAAGAGATCGAACGCTTGCGCTTGTCCGCGACCAGCGCGCTGCTTTCTCGGCGCGACACCATTGTCGTCGCAAGCGTGTCCTGTATTTACGGCGTCACTTCGCCGGAAGATTACGAGCGAATGCTCCTCAGCGTGAAGCGCGGCCAGCATGTCTCGCGCGAAGCAGTGCTCGGCCGCTTGGTCGAAATGCTCTACGAGCGCAACGACATCAGTTTCTCACGCGGCAAATTCCGCGTGCGCGGCGACGTCGTCGAAGTCTATCCGGCCACTGCCGATGAAGACGCTGTCCGTCTTGAATTTTTCGGAGACCAAATCGATGCGATCACTCGATTCGATCCGCTGACCGGCCACGCTCGCGAATCGCTTAATCTCATCGTGTTTTATCCGGCGAAGCAGTTCGTCACGCCGGCCGACAAGCTAAATCGCGCGCTCCAAACTATCCGGGTTGAGCTCGAAGACCGGATCAGGATTCTCGAATCACAAAACAAACTTCTGGAAGCACAACGGCTCCGCATTCGCACGGAATACGATCTCGAAATGTTGCAGGAAATGGGCTTCTGCAACGGAATCGAAAATTATTCGCGCCATTTGTCCGGCCGGGCCCCTGGTTCGAAGCCCTACACGATCCTCGATTTCTTCCCGAAAGATTTTCTGGTCGTCATCGACGAATCGCACGCCACCATTCCCCAGATCGGCGGAATGTATGAGGGCGATCGCTCGCGCAAAGTCGGTGCTGGTCAATTACGGTTTCCGTCTGCCGAGCGCACTCGACAATCGTCCGCTGAACTTCGACGAATTCATGAAGGCGACGAACCAGCTCATTTATGTCAGTGCGACGCCCGCCGAATTCGAAATTCAAAACAGCGTGGTGGGAAACAAAGGTTACGTGCCACATCGGCGTCAGCGCATTGGCGACGCAGAACTCGTCCCTTTTGTTTTGCCGGGAAAAAATCGCTCGCCGAAAGGCGAAGTTCATATTTCGCGGACTGACGATCCGCCGGAGAAATTCGACGTTCACAACGCCCGGCGCGCCTCTTGTAGTCGAGCAAATCATTCGGCCGACCGGATTGCTCGATCCGAGGATCACGATCAAGCCGCTTAAGAACCAGATCGACGACACGATCGAGCTTTGCCGGCAGCGCGTCGAGAAAGGCGAGCGTGTGTTGATCACCACCCTGACGAAGCGCACCGCCGAAGATCTTGCGGATTATCTTCGCGACGTCGGTTTGAAAGTCCGCTACCTCCACAGCGACATCGATACAATCGAACGAGTCGAGATCTTGCGCGGCCTTCGCGCGGCCGAGTTCGACATCCTGGTCGGAATCAATCTGCTCCGCGAAGGGCTGGATCTTCCCGAAGTTTCACTCGTCTGCATCCTGGACGCGGACAAGGAAGGATTCTTGCGAAGCCAGACTTCGCTGATCCAAACCGCCGGACGAGCCGCGCGTCACGTGAATGGCGAAGTTGTTTTGTTCGCCGACACGATGACCCAAAGCATGGAGGCGTTGATCTCGATCTCGGAATATCGCCGCGCCAAGCAACTGGAATACAACGAGAAGCACGGGATCACGCCGCAAACCGTTCGACGCGCTGTCCAGGAAAGTTTGCATACGATTTTGCGCGGGCGCGAAATTGAGTCCTCGGTGATTCGCGAAGTCGGCGGCGATTTCGATCTCACTGAATTGTTGCGCGAGCTCGAAGAAGAGATGCAGCAGGCATCCGCGAATCTCGAGTTCGAGCGCGCGGCACTTTTGCGTGATCAAATCATGGAAGTCAAAAGCGGCACCGGGTTGATCAAAATCGAACCGAAACGCCGGCCGGTGAAATACACGCGGAGTTCAGGCCGCCGCAGGTCGCGCGTCTAGCGCAAATGTTGTAGCGGTGCTTATTCCCCGGCACCGGACTAACTGAATAGGCGCTTGGCACAAGCGCCTCTACAACGTTTCTCGCACGGAACTCGCTTCATTCATTACCGATGCGTCGCATGCTTATCTTCGCCCTTGCCGTAACGACATCGATCCCATCAATCGCATCGGCTCAAGATGCAGATCAACGCATCTGAATTCGCTGACCGAGGTTGAATTCTCGCAATTGAGCCAGCGCGATCCGAATCCACTTGGCGAGAAAGCACTGGCCATTCATCCGGAGCAATGGAAACACGCCGAAACCGAGCATTTCATCTATCACTTTATTCACGACTACGTGGCCACCCCGGTTTCAGTGGAAGCGGAGTTTCATTACCGCGTCATCACCAAGGAACTCGAGCGAGAGCAACTCACCACCGACATCAAGTCGCACATTTACATCTTCGAGCGACCGGAAGAATGGCATCAGTTTCAAGAGTTTGGACATCTGGAACAATGGACGGGCGGCATTCACTCAGCCGGGAGTCTCTTTATCCAACGCGATCCCGCTTACAAATTTAGCGACAACTCCCTTGGTCATGAGATTGTGCACCTGGTTCTCCATCGCTTTTATACCGACGGAATTCCCTGCTGGCTCGATGAAGGCCTCGCCCAATTTATCTCCAAAGATGCCCATGCGAGCTACCAACGCGCTCGCGGCTACATCAGTAAGCCACGTTCCGATTCGATTAACCCGGCGGATTTGATTCCGCTCCCGACGCTGGTGACGCTGACCCATCCGCCATCGGACCGTGTGCACACGTTTTATGATGAATCGGAACGTCTGGTACGATTTCTGGCAACAACCGATAAGCCCGCGTTCCTAAATTTGTTGGACGCGCTGGCCAGACATCAGCCTTTCGAAACCGCGCTGACACGATTCTATTCCGCAAATTTTGCCAGCTCTTCGGCGCTGGATGAACAATTTCGCGTTTACGCCACCAAAGATTTCGGATCTACCTTGCAACAAGCGCGCAATTAAGTGGAACGCGCGCTTCCGCGCGTTGACAATCCGACGCGGCTACGTCGCGCATTCATCTAACATCGAGCGACGGAACGCCCGATCCACCTTGTCGATCTCACTGGAACATGCGAGAAACTTTCCGTGCCGAAAGCGAAGACCAAGGCCGCCGCTGCCGCGAAAATCTACGCCGTCGTCGGTTCGGATGACGTTGAGATTAAACATACTGCCGCAGAGCTGGCTGAAAAATTGAAGCCCGCCGACGCGGGCGATTTCGGAGTCGAAATAATTGATGGCGCCGCCGACAATGCGGATCAGGCTGCTGGCCGAATACGATCGACAATCGAAGCGCTCCGTACGTTGCCGTTCTTCGGCGGCGCAAAACTCGTTTGGCTGAAGAACGCGAATTTTCTCGGCGACGATCAAAAGGCGAGCGCCGCGTCCGTGCAAGAGGCGCTGGAAGCGCTAACGGACACGATCGACGCCGATCTTGGGCCGGAGGTCACGTTTTTGCTGAGCGCTATCGAAGTGGACAAGCGGCGCTCATTTTACAAGTCGTTGTCCAAGCGCGCCGAGTTGCAGATTTTCGACAAACTCGATTCGAGCCGCGGCGGCTGGGAAGAGAAAGCGACGGAAATCGTTCAAGCGCGCGCCCGGAAAAGAAAATTACAATTCGACGAGGAGGCGCTTGAACTTTTCGTCCTTCTCACCGGCGGCGACACCCGTGAGATCGAGAATGAGCTGGAAAAAATCGATGTCTATCTCGGCGAAGAGCGCGCAGTGAGTGTCGATCTTGTTCGTGAACTCGTGCCGCTCACCCGGGAAGGCGTTATTTTCGATTTGAGCAACGCCCTGGCCGAGGGCGATCTTGAACGGGCGCTCGAACTCGTCCGGCAATTACTCGACCAGGGCGAGAGCGCGATTGGCATCTTGCTGGTCGCGATTCTGCCAACTGTTCGGAATCTCCTGCTCGCAAAAGACTTGATGGAGCGTCATCGAATTCCCCGGCCTCACACGCCATTTCCGTTCATCTCCGCGGTCAATCGGCTTCCCGCCGAAGCGATTGCGCATTTGCCGCGCAAAAAAGATGGAACTGTGAATGCTTTTGCGCTCGGGATCGCCGCTCAAAACGCGCATCGTTTTCAAACCGAGCAACTGATTACGGGAATGAAAGCGTCCCTTGCCGCCAACCTCCAGCTGGTTACCACGCAACTCGACCACGAACTGGTCTTAACCGAAGTCGTCGTGAAGATCTTAGGTGGTTCCAATGTGGGAGGGCCCTCAGTGTCCCGACGATCGCGGCGCTAAGGCCGCTCCAACATTCTTTCAGCTTTCGCCAACTTGTTTGCGGGCGAGCGGTCCGATGTAAGGAATGTCCCAACGAACACCGGTGAATGCTTTGACCGTGGCGATGATCCAGAGAACGACGAACCCGATGTGGATGACGGCTGAGATGATCGCCCAGAAAAATACCAGGATTCCCCCCAGAGCAGGGATGTGGTTGAAAATCGAGTTAATGATCGCCGAAACGACGTTGAACAGAAACCAGGCGAGACCAAACACGATCGATTGCATCGAATAGAAACGCACGAACGAGTCGTGTTTCTCCAAAATGAAAAAGACGATACCGCCGATCAGCGGAATGCAGGCCAGCGCCGCGGCGATGTTGGACGGGAGCCCGGTTGATCTCGGCGAATCGGAGACAGGCGGAGGAGGAGGCGGTGGTGGCTCGTCGGGCATGAAGTACTTACACAAGATGAACGGCCTTTCGTCAACTCCGAAAGCTTTCGTGGGTCAACCCCGAATCCATTCGCCAGCAGACAGTTTTGCTTTCTCCAAAGGTCAAAAACCCGTACCGTACCGTCGTGATTTCGATCGAAGTCCGCTCCGCCAAACATCCATATCGTGTCCTTATCGGTCCGGGACTACTGGCCAGCGCCGGCGACGCAATCCAAGAAAAACTGCCGCCGGGTCGATGCGCGATTATCTGCGACACAAACGTTGGGCCGCTGTTTGCCGGAGGTCTCGCGAAAAATCTTAGGTCGGCAACTTACGAACCGAAACTCATCACCGTTCCAGCCGGCGAGCAATCGAAGACCCTCGAACAAGCGGGCGATATTTGTGAGCAAATGTTAAACACGGGGCTGGATCGCGAGTCATTCGTGATCGGTCTCGGCGGCGGGGTGATTGGCGATCTCTCCGGGTTTGTGGCCGCGATCTTCAATCGCGGCGTGCCGCACGTGCAAATCCCTACAACGCTTCTCGCCATGGTGGACAGTTCGATTGGTGGAAAAACAGGCGTCAACGCGCGAGCGGGGAAGAACCTGATCGGCGCGGTCCATCCGCCGGCACTCGTGCTCGACGACGTCGATATTTTGAAATCCCTCCCGCGTCGGGAGCTTAATCAGGGGTTCGCCGAAATCATCAAACACGCCGTCATCGCCGACGCGGAAATGTTTGGGCAACTCGAAACGGTTGATCCCAGCAGGATCGATCTCGCTGCGTTGATTCAGCGAAATGTCGAGCTCAAGGCTCGAATCGTCGAGAAAGACGAACAGGAGCGAGCAAACCACCGCGCGTTACTCAATTTCGGGCACACGATTGGGCACGGAATCGAACGCGCGGCGGAGTATCACGGCATCGTGCATGGCGAAGCAGTAAGTCTCGGAATGGTCGCCGCCTGCGAGATCTCAATGAAGAAAGCCGGACTTCCTACGGGAGAACGGGACCAAATTGTCGGCCTCCTACGCAAATTCGGATTGCCAACTCAACTGCCGAAGGATTTTCCGCGCGATAAAATCTTCGACGCAATCAAGTTCGACAAAAAATTTGTGCGAGGTGCCATACGATTCGTCGTAACGCCGAAAATTGGTTCGGCGAATCTGTCCAGCGACGTGACGATGGATGATATTCGCGCGGCGATAGTCGACGCGTTATAATCCGCGCGCTTTCGAATAATACTCGCGTAATCCGTCGGCCACACTGTCGGCATACTCCCGGAAAATACTTTTTCGCTGCACACCGTTGACCTCCTTGATGCCTTCGTAATCTCCGGCTTCGATGCGTGCGTAGCCGTCCTTGCTGTTCATAACGTAAGGCTCGCAGTAAACCACCGGACAGCGATACAGCCGCGTCGCGAGCAGATTACGCGCGTAAACGTAGCCGCTCGATCCAACTTTTGTCGTAGTCTGCGTAGTCGGATATTGATACGCGGGAAGCCCGGTCGCTTTCGCCATTGAAGTTGCAACCGTGTCGGCAATCGGGAGTTCTTCATCGTAAGCGCGACTGAGTAACCGCCGGATCATTTCGAACCGCTCGTCGTCGAGCGCGAGCTCATCTTGCAAATACGAACCGTTCACGAGCAAATGAAGATGATTGTTATCGATCAGCGTCGGATTCGCGGGATCACCCCAACCTTCGGCATTGAAATGAAGGCAGAGAACCAGATCCGGATGGAGCTTTGTGTTGACCAGCGTGGCACGACGCCGGATTTCGCTGTAGCGATAGAACAACATCTCACTTTGCCAGCGAATGGTTCCCTCCTTTGCCGGGTCTTTCGGATTGAGCACCTCGTCGCGAGGTCTTGGCACGCCGTTGTTGATCAAAATGTTTTTCGCGAGATCCAGAAAATCGGCCGGCCGTTTTGAAGTGACCGGTTGAGTGCAGTTGCGAACGAACAACACGGTCGCGCCGAGTTTCCTTAACCGTGGGGCGAGCATTCGCGACACCCGCAAGGTCAGATCGCCTTCGGTTACCGGCTTCGTATCGCCAACCTGGAACCAGCGTTCCTCCATCTTTGCCCATTTTCCACCAAGGTGGCCCGGATCCAGAGCGATCCGCACCCCGGCGAACGGTCTGGTTGGCTTCGTTGGCGGTAAAGATTTCGCCGGTCGCCAAAGTCGCGGGATGCGGCGCTCGGAATTTTCGTCCGAGGCGAACTCAAGCTTAAACGTCTCGTGCGAACTTCCATTTGTCACGATTTCCGCTGAGCCGTCATCGATCTTGATCAAGTCATCGGGAATTCCGTGCGTGCAGTAAACATCGTTGATGAGATGTGCGAACTCTTGGTGTGTGATGGTGCGTTGGTAATTCTTGAGGACGTCCCATTTTGGCTTGCTGCCAAGAATCCCAACATTGTCAGCCGCGACGGCCGTGCCGCACAAAATCGACAATCCGAAACAAAATGCCGTACAAAAAGTGACCGAAGGACGAAATAGCATCGACGTTTTGAACCTGTTCAATACGATCCTGTTCAATGCTAACGGTACTTTTTCTCGGAGACATTGTCGGCGAGCCCGGCCGTAACGCGGTCATCGCCCGGCTTCCGGAATTTAAGGAACAGCATGCGATCGATTTCATTGTCGTAAACGGCGAAAACGCCGCCGGTGGACGCGGCATCACCGGAAAAATCACAATCGACCTTCTGCGCGCCGGTGTGGCCGTAGTGACAACCGGCGATCACGTTTGGGACCAGAAGGATATTTTGTCCTTCATCGAGACGGAACCGCGTTTGTTACGACCGGTGAATTATCCGGCTGGAGCGCCTGGCAACGGATCGATCGTCCTCGAAACGACGAAAGGCAAAGTGGGCGTGATCAACGTTCAGTGCCGCACATTCATGCAGCCAATTCTGGACAACCCGTTCCGCGCGATGGAAGCGACGGTTACGAAAATGCGCGACGAAACGCCGAACATTATTGTCGATGTTCATGGTGAAACCACGAGCGAGAAAATCGCGATGGGCCGCTTTCTCGACGGCAAAGTTTCCGCCGTCCTCGGCACTCACACGCATGTTCAAACCGCGGACGAACAAATTTTGCCCGGCGGCACAGCGTTTTTGTGCGACGCCGGAATGTGCGGACCCGTCAATTCGATTCTCGGACGCACAGTCGAGCCGATCATGAACCGGTTCGTCTCGAATTTGCCCGCGTCATTTCCGGTCGCTGCCGGCGAGGTCCGTCTGCACGGCGCCTTAGTCGAGATTGATGAGAAAACCGGACGCGCTTTGAAAATTAGCCGAATTGACGAGCCCGGCCCCGCCCAGGGAACAGCCGAACCGGAACCGAAAATCGACATCGAGCACGCGCCCACCCCGGAACAGACCTAGGCAATGCCCGACTGAGATTTGTGATCGCCAATTTTGAATTGTTTAGTCAATCTAACCGTCAACCTCGTTAACCATGAAAACACTGTTTGCTCTCTGCCTCGTCACCACACTGGGACTGTCGATTGCACCGGCTGCTCAACAGGAAGGAAATCCCGAAGCGGCCAAAATTGCCCGCGAGGGATCGCAGGCTGCGAAAGATCAGGATTGGGACAAAGCTATAGAAAAGTACCGCAAAGCTTCGGAGATGGATCGCAAATTCACGGCGAGTCTGGCGCTGGCCTACCAACAGCGGGCCTACTCCTATGCTAAAGATCAGCGATTCCAGGATGCTCTGAACGATTTGAACGAAGCAATTAAAATTAAACCTGACGCACGCACCTACGAACAGCGCGGCGCAATCGAAAGGGGCATCAATGACTACGACAAAGCCCTGGCCGATTTTGCCGAAGCGAGCAAGCTCAATCCCGGCGAAATCAAATATCATAATTATCGGGCCTACATTTACGAAACCCGCGGCGATCTCCAGAACGCGATGACGGAGAATGATGCTGCGCTGAAGATCAATTCGAAGAACAAGGAAGCAATCGACCGAAAAGCGCGCCTGCAAAAGATCCAGCAGGCAAATTCCGTCCAACCGCCTCTAAATGCGCCGCCAGTGACTCCACCGCCGAAAAAGCGGTGAGCTAGATTCCAGGCCTGACGTTGGTCAGGATTCGCTGCCGTTCTGAGAATCGGTGGACGCAGCCGCTTCTTCTTCTTTAGGGGGCGACGGGAATTTACGTTTGCGGCGGTTCGCCGGCAATGGCGTCAGCGTCATCGTGATATTGCGTCCGGCCATTTTCGGTTCCATCTCCACCTGCGACATTCCCGAAAGGTCGTCCCGCACTTTTGCCATGAGCTGCATGCCGAACTCCTGGTGTGCCATCTCGCGGCCGCGAAATTGAAGTTGCACTCGGACCTTGTTGCCGCGCTCGAGAAATTCTTCGCCGTGCCGCACCTTGGTGAGGTAATCGTGGTCGTCGATGTTGACCCGGAACTTGATCTCTTTCAGCTTTGCGCCGCCGGGCTTTTTGTCTTTGTCGTGCTTGGAAAGGTCGTAACGGAATTTTCCGAGCGAAACAATTTTGCAGACAGGCGGGTTGGCAGTCGGCGCAACCTCCACCAGATCAAGCCCCCTGCCCTGCGCTTCGCGCAAGGCGTCGGACAATTTCATGACGCCCAGCTGTTGGCCGCTTGCTCCCAAAATGACCCTGACTTCGCGAGCGCGAATGCGGCCGTTTACACGAATTTGTGGTTGCAGATTACTTTAGTCTCCTAATCCGCGAGATGGGAGTGCGCCATTTCGCCGGTATTTCAATCGTCGCATTTGATCGACATTCGCCTTCGCGAATCTCGATGCACTCTACTTCGCCTCGGCTGCGAGGACCGCGACAAAGGGCCCGCGTCATCAATCACGAGCCGAAGGGAAGATGTAGGCAACATTTTGATGCTGGCAAGATAAATCGAAGCAACTAACGCGCCGACGTGTTTAGGTAGGAACCAGTGGTTCCAACCGAACAATATGCAAGGGAGCTACTCAATCGTAATGATGGGGAATATCCAGGGTGAGACCCAATTTAAATCGCCCTACTTTGCCGGCGGACCGCCGAAATGCGCTTTGTGCGTGGCGTAGAACGCCGCGTCGTCAATCATGCTGGCGATTGTTGAGACAATCGGCTCCAGTCTTACGACACCGGAGAAAACCGCGCGGTCGCCGATATCCGTGTCCACGACGAACGTCGGCCGCTGCGTAACCTGCATCGCGTGAAATTCCGCGGTCGATTCACGGAGGCGCTTTTCCACAACGGGTGATCGCGCCGCATCCAACAACTTTTTCTTATCTAACTTGCCGGCCTTTGCCCCAATCTCGGCGCAAACAGTCCAATCGCCCACTTTTTTCCCCTCGCGGAGCGCCGCATAACTTAGCGCGAGCCGGACGCGATCGTCGCTGATCCCAAAATCCTTGGCCGCTTCGGCAACCGCGTTTGGCGGCAACCACTCCTTCAGGCGCGCGTCGTACCAGTCGGTGTTAAGCATGAAGGGCGAGCGCATCAGCATCCCGCTCCGGCGATAAAACCATTGCTCCTGCTCGCGCGACGTTGGCAGACCGCTCGGGTCCATCAATGCGATTTTCCACTGAAAAGCAACGTGGCCGTCGTAACGCCTTTTCAATTCCGCCCAGGTCGGCTCGGACCAAAAGCACCAGGATGAAACAACATCGAGATAATCGGTAACGGTGATTCTCATGCTCGAATGTGAAAGGCGTTATAAAAGTTACAAGGTTAAAAGGGGAAGCGAAGGAGAATGACATGGAAGTTTTAACGATGTAACACTCTTAACTCTTAACCAAGACCGTGGACCTGAATCATTTTTTCCTTTTCATCGCGGTGGTTTCGCCACTGGTCGTGCTCGCGAGAGCATGGCGGCCCGGTGGAATTTTTCGCGGCTGGCGCGTGGCCGCCATCATCGTTCTCGCGATCACCGGAGTCAGCTGGCTTTTTGCACGGAGGATGGCCGGCTATGTCGGAGGTGGTGCGTGGTTCGTTCTCTTGTTCTTGCCGGCGGTCGGTTTGCGCAAAGCTTCGCAGCTGGCCGAACAAGGCCGCTATGAATCGGCGGCACGATTAACGGCGCTGCTTCAATGGTTGCATCCGACCGCGCAAGTACGCGAACAAATCAGAGTTTTCCGGACGTTTGCCTCGCGGTGGCACGGTGGCGCACCAGCCCGACCCGAGACCTCCTGGAAGTCGGTGCTCTATCAGCGACTGAGAGAATCGCCCATTGTCTTTCTCTTCATTCTCATCAACCTCGCCGTGTTCTACGTCGAGTTGCGCATGAACGCTTTCAACTATCCAGGCGTGATGCGTCGACTCGGCGCTTTGGATTACGCGGACGTTATCGGTAAAGGCGAATTTTGGCGCCTACTTACCGCATTATTTCTTCATTACGGCTGGACCCATCTCATCTTTAATCTTTTTGCGCTTTATGTGCTCGGACCGCCGCTCGAACGAACGATCGGTTCCATCCGGTTTGCGGTCGCTTACCTGGTTTCCGGGATCGGATCCACCGGCGGCGTGATTGCGCTCACCTTATTCGGAGTCGTACGGAAGGCGGAATTAGTCGGCGCATCAGGCAGCATTATGGGAATTGTCGGAGCGTCGGCGGGATTCCTTGTTCGTCATCGTCATGTCGGGCAGGCGAAACAACGATTGCTTAACATTTTGATGATCATTGTGATTCAGGTCGTGTTCGACATTTCCACTCCGCAAGTCAGCACTTCCGCACATTTGTGCGGCCTGGTCAGCGGGTTTCTTCTCGGGCTTTACCTTGCTCCACGGAAGGCAGTTATCTAAGGGAAAAATTGGCGCGGCTTATGCACTAGAGGTTCGAGAACTTGCCGACTGAAGAATTTTTCGCCACCTTCTCACTTCGCTGCCGTCCATGCCAACGTTCCAAATCTATAATGTAATTCCCACACTGCCGGCTGCGCTCGAGCCACTGCGAGAAATCACTTTCAACCTGTGGTGGACCTGGGAACCAGCAGCCCGGCGGCTCTTCCGCCACCTCGATCCCGATCTTTGGGACCGGACCAATCATAACCCGGTGCGAATGTTGCAGCTTTCGCGGCAGGCGCGGCTCGAGGAACTCGCCCAGGACAAAACCTTTCTCCGCGACCTTAAACAGCTCCACGACGCGTTCCGAAATTATCTTGCACGTCAGGATAGTTACGGAAAAACGGGCGCCGCCGCCGCGATCAAGAGACCGATCGCGTATTTTTCGGCCGAGTTTGGTTTTCACGAATCGATTCCCAATTATTCCGGCGGCCTGGGCATTCTTGCCGGTGATCATTGCAAGTCCGCAAGCGATCTCGATTTAAACTTCGTCGCGGTGGGGCTGTTGTATCGCCACGGTTATTTCCGGCAGGAAATCGACAAGGACGGCGCGCAACAAGCGATCAGTCTCAATCAGAATTTTCATCATCTGCCCATTCGAGAAGTGCAACGCGACGGCACGAACCTTCTCATCTCCGCTCGCATTTTGGACCGCGACGTGTTCGCAAAGGTCTGGCAATTGCAGGTTGGTCGGATCAATTTATTTCTGCTCGACACCGATATTCCGGAAAACAACGCCGAAGATCGTCTTATCACTGCCGAGCTCTACGGCGGCGATCAGGAAATGCGAATGCGGCAGGAGATCATGCTTGGCATTGGCGGGGTTCGAACATTGAGCGCGCTCGGGATCGATCCGGAAGTGTTTCACATGAACGAAGGCCATTCGGCGTTTCTCGCCCTCGAACGGATTCGTCGAAACGTGGCCGACAAGAAACTCGATTTTTACTCCGCGCTCCAAATCGTGGCGTCGGCCAATGTGTTCACGACCCACACGCCGGTGCCGGCCGGAAATGACTCGTTCCCGCGCGACATGATGCGCAAATACTTTGGCGACTTCGCCAAGGAAATCGGCATCCCGTTCGATGAGCTTTTCTCCTTCGGCCAAACCCGGGTCGATCGGTCAGACCCGTTCAGCATGACGATCCTCGCGTTGCGAATGAGCCGTCATTCCAATGGCGTGAGCAAATTGCACGGCGACGTCAGCCGCTCGCTTTGGAAAGATGTTTGGAGTGGTGTTCCGGTGCACGAGGTACCGATTACCAGCGTGACCAACGGAATTCACACAAAAACCTGGATGGCGCCTGAGTTTTCCGCGCTCTACCGAAAATATCTCGGCGAATGGGAGGAACACATCGCCGAGCCGGATTTTTGGCGCCGTGTCATGGATATTCCAGACGCCCAACTCTGGGACACGCACCAACAATTGAAACGTCGCCTGGTTGAATTTGTCCGGGAGCGCGTGCGCCTGCGGCGTCAGCGCATCGGCGACTCGCCCGAAGCGATTCGCAATGTGAATCGGATTCTCGATCCAGAGGTTCTCACGATTGGGTTCGCGAGACGCTTCGCCACCTACAAACGCGGCGCGCTTTTGTTTAGCGATAAGGAGCGACTGAAGCGCTTGTTGAACGATACCACTCGGCCAGTTCAATTTATTTTCGCCGGCAAAGCACATCCGCGAGACGAAGGTGGTCGCGCGTTGATCCAGCAGGTCTACAAATTCAGCTGCGAAGCCGGATTCGAAAATCGCGTGGTGTTCTTGGAAGATTACGACAGCTACATCGCGCGACGCCTTGTGCAGGGCGTCGATCTTTGGCTGAATACTCCGTTAAGGCCGATGGAAGCAAGCGGGACCAGCGGGATGAAATGCTGTCCGAATGGTGGAATTAACCTCAGCGTGCTTGACGGATGGTGGCTTGAAGCTTTCAACGGAAACAACGGTTGGGCGATTACGCCAGAGATCAAGGACGGGACGGTTGAGTTTCAAAGCGAAGTCGATTCCAACAGCCTTTATCAGTTGCTCGAAAACCAGATCATTCCGCTTTATTACGCGAAACCGGACGGCAAGCTTCCGCTGGCCTGGCTGCAATTGATGCGCGAATCGATCCGCAGCGTCACGCCGATCTTCAATACCCATCGCATGGTGAAGGATTACACCGAGCGTCTTTATATTCCTGCCGCACGATCGCACGGGAATCTTTCGAACAACGGCTCCGAGCCGGCAACTCATTTGAGTCAGTGGAAATCGCACATGCGAAAAGTTTGGCCACAAGTTCGGATCTACGACGTGCAGGTCGGCAACAAAGATCGACAAAACATTTTGGTCGGCGAATCACTTCAAGTCAGCGCCCACGTCAATCTCGGCGACGTCGACCCGAGCCACGTCCGGGTGGAGGCCTATCATGGCGAAACCGAGAATGGCGGAATCAAAAATCCGTCAGTGACGGTCTTGAATCCGAGTGGCCGCAACGGCGACGGCAGTTACGTTTATCAAGGCTCCGTGCCCGCTTCGGAAAGCGGGGCCTATGGATTCAGTGTCCGTGTCGTCCCAACGCATCCCAATATGATGCAAGGGCACGAGCTGCGCTTGATCACCTGGTCGTAGTCCGACGTCAATTCCGGCCTCTGACGACCCATGCGTCAGAATATTATTACCGCACTTTGTCGAACTCCATCACGACGTCACGATCATCGAAGCGGACATGCGTCGATGAAGCGAAATGGAAAACGGTGCGGCCAGAGCGAATTTCCTTAACCGCGAAACGCACTTCGCGATCGTGGATTTTGAAGGTCAGGGTCAATGCCATTTTGCGAAAGCTCGCATCCATCGTCTTGATCCACTCCTTAAACCGCTCCGCGGTGAAACTTCCCATGTCCCGCAGTAAAACAGTGTGGACAAGGTGCCGAATAACCTCGCGCTGACCCTTTGTGGCTGAATGCAAGCCCGTCATAAGTGCGAACCTTTCGAGCACGAAGGATGCCCAGGATTCCTAAAGACGGCCGAAGAGCCAACGAGGAAGAGACAGTCCACCTACGCGAAGCCAAGCGCTCGGTCGCTCGCCAAAATAGGCAATGGCTGCGCCGTGGCAAGCAGGACGCGACGATAATGCTTAATCGATTGTGCCCAAGGCACGCATGAATTCCGAGAAGTCCTTGCCGTTACGGGCGGCTTGATTGAGTGCTTCGAGCCGTGCGTCAGCGAACGCTTCCGGCAAACTAACACGACGTGAAAGCGCGCCATTGGCAAACACCAGCTCGTCCCATTGAATCGACGCGATTTGATCGTTGAATCGAGCAACCGATCGACCGCGAAAGAATGCGCGCGTCGTCTCCGGCGGAGTGAAAATCGCGGTCTTGATTTCGTCCTCTTTCACAAGTCGCCGAATCGATCCCTGGTGCGCGAGTTCGTAATACAAACCCGATTCAAGATCGACATTATGATATTCGAGATCGATCGATTGGAGCCATGGATCGCTCCAGGAAAGTTTTTCCTCTTCCTGCAATGCATTGAGCAAAAACTTCTTCGCCGCCCAATCAACCCGGTCGCGCGTCGTCATCACGTCCCGCTCGAGATCGTTCAGAACATTTTCCCACTCCTGCAAAATCCATTGCCGATCCTCATCCGGGCCTTCCTGTTCCAACTTCATGGCTGCGCGAAGATAAATTCGTTGCACTTCAATTGCGGAAATCTTACGGCCGTCCTTGAGCTCGATGATCCAGTCGTAAGTTTGATCACGGCTGATCGATTTATTGGCGTCGATTGGTTGTGCAATTTCAAGCTGAGGCGCCTGACCACGCTCGATCAAATCGAGAACAAGCCCGGTTGTTCCGATCTTGAGCGCGGTCGCCCATTCGCTCATGTTCGAATCGCCGAGAATCACGTGAAACCGGCGGTAGCGGCTGGCATCAACGTGCGGCTCGTCACGCGTATTAATGAGCGGACGGCGATTCATCGTGTCAATGCTGACCACGACACTGAAGAAATCCGCACGCTGCGAAATTTGATATACTCCCGGCTGTCCCGACGCGCTTTCAGCTTCAATGCCCATTTTTCCGGCGCCGGCAAAAATCTGGCGCGTGATCAGAAATGGCAGAATCGCGCCGACGATCCTGTCCCACGGCACTTCGCGCTTCATCAGATAATTGTCGTGGCAGCCGTAACTGTGACCGAAAAAATCAGTGTTGTTCTTGTAAAGGCGAACTTGTTGTCCGTTCGGCAAGTTCACATTTCTGCGGCGCGCGCATTCGGCCAGAATCCGTTCCCCGGCTTTGTCCTGCGCCACGATTTGTCGAATTGTTGTGCATTCCGGCGTCGAATATTCAGGATGAGCGTGATCGTTGTAAAAACGTGCGCCATTCGAAAGTACGAGATCGCTTTTGATTTCCTCGAAGCTCAGTGGCCGACTCTTGTCGATTTCGTAGTAAGCCGATTCGTCCGTATCCTGCATCAACGCCTTGGCCCGAAATCCGCGAGCATCGAGATGCGGATCCTCGAGCTCGTAATCCCACTTCATGTGTGCACCATGGTCGGTGTACCGCCGCACGAGCTCGATTGATTCCTCCACAACATCGACAGTCTCGGCGCCGTTGACGGTGATGCCGTATTCCGTCTCGAGACCAAAGACGCGGTTCATGTCTCGCCCCAAACGTTTAAATGATCCCGGAACTCGCCTGGGCGGCCGAATCAACGATCGGCTTGACCGGCGCGATCTTGACCACGTTCTCAGGGTCGTAATCGATCAGTTTTAACCAATCCTCGGTGATATCGGTCGTCGGAAAGATATCGTTCTCCTCGTACTCGGCGTCGAACGCGAGGTGCAAATCCATTTCGCGAATCCCCTCCTCCTGTTGGGTTGCGATCGCCCGCTTGATTGCCGTCGCTTTCGCGCGCTCGACGATCGACGCGATAATCGCGCCGCTAATGAGATCGCTCCGGTAAAGGATTTCTTTGCGACCACTGCGAAGCGTGACTTCGAGAAACTTGTTTTCCTCGCGTCGCGCAAATTGCCAATCGACAAAGCGCTCGATCAGCTTGTCGACCGCTTCCCCGATATGCTCCGCTTCTTTGGAAAAGGCGCCGTCGTAGGGCAAATCCGGCGTAAGATAAATCCGGTAGATGTCCCGGGCGCCGTCACGGTTCGGACGATTGACTTTGATTTTGCGATCGATCCGGCCGGGCCGCAAAATCGCGGGATCGATCAAGTCTGCGCGGTTCGACGCGAGAATGATTACGACGTCGTTCAACGAATCGATACCGTCCATTTCCGAGCAAAACATCGGGACGAGCGTGGAAAGAATGTTTGAATAGCGCGACGCGCGGCGTGTTCCGAGAATTGATTCCGCTTCGTCGATGAAAAGGAAGGGCATGTAACCTTCCTTTCGTTTCTCGCGCGCCGTGGCAAAAATTTCGCGCACCATGCGTTCCGATTCGCCGACCCACATGTTCAAAATCTCCGGACCTTTTACGTGCATGAAGTATTCCTTCATCTCCGCACCGGTTTGTTCCCGAAGCTGCTTCGTAAGATTGTAAGCCGTCGCTCTGCCGATCAGCGTCTTTCCGCAACCCGGCGGACCGTAGAGCAAAAAACCCTTTGGCGTTGCGTGCTGAAACTTTTTGAAAAGTTCGACATGGAGGAGCGGCAGCTCAATTGCGTCCTTGATCGCCTGCAGTGCGTCCTCCTGGCCACCGACTTTCTCCCACGGAAGCTCAGGAACAACATCGAGATAATGTTCCTGCGATTTCGTGCTCGATAACATTTCGAGCGCCATCCGGTAATTCGAATCCACGCGCACTTCATCGCCGGATTTCAAACTCGAACCGGCAAGATCGGCCGAACGCTGCAAGACCATCGACTGCGTTCCATGTTCGGAACCGACGCGCAACCGGTCTTTGCCAAGGACTTCCGTAACTTTGGTCACCGGGCCGGCGGTCTCGAAGCCGAGATCCCCGACAATCACGAACGCTTCGTTTACCAGAACGCGAGTTCCCTTCTTAAGTTTCGCGAGTGGAATGCGAGGATCGACATTGCAATAGTAATCCGCGCCACCCACGACAATGTGCCCCGTGTCTTTGGAGATCGCGCCGAGAAATGTGCCGATGCGATTCGCCGGTGAAGTGACTTTCTTGATCACCTCTTCCAGTTTTTCGATCATCTGCCGCGCTTCGCCGATCATTTGCGATTGATCGAACACCTGAGGACGAAGATCGAGCAGATCGCGCCGAAGCGGGTCGCCCGGGGGCAGCGAAGCGATTACCCGGTCGAGTTTATCGAGCAACGGAAGGTTCGACGCGGGCTCGTCGTAATTTTCGAAATCTTTGCTGCGCTCTTCGCTCATCTTAAAACCCCGTCCACTCCCCAATGTCCGACGATTATAACTTTCTCGTCAAATCTTCGCAATCTTCGACCCGCGGCCCTACAAAATGTTCAACCAGCTGCGACGCCGAAGGTCGCGGAAAATTGCAAAACCCAAATTCCAGGCATCAAAATATCCAAAATCCAAAATAGAAGCACTGAGCGCACCTACGGCACAGCTTTTGAGTTTCGAGTACCCTTCGGATTTGTTTGGGATTTGGAGCGCGGGCTTTGGGATTCTTGCCTTTTCCTGTGATTTGGGATTTGGGCCTTGGGATTTCCTGGCGAAGAAATGCGCCTTATTAGCGACACCTGGACAGTTGCGGTCATCAAGTGCTGCCGCTAAGGTGCGCTTCTTCGCCAGGAGCCTTAGCTCAATTGGTTAGAGCGCCGCCCTGTCACGGCGGAGGTTGCGGGTTCGAGCCCCGTAGGCTCCGGGGGTTTTGCAGTACGCAAATTACCTAACGAGTCGTGCCGCATTGGTTCGTTAGGCCATGCGCACACTCAAGTTCATTGCTGCAACGGCCCTTTCGTTTGGGCGGCGGGTAAAAAGACGTCGCCTGGTTGAGAGTCGTCGGGGCTAGGGAAATGAAATTTGGATACGGTAGAACTCCTCAGGCTCGCAGGTGACAGGTCTTAGGGCTATGGTCGACTAGTCGAAAGTCACGCAGCATGATGACAACATTTGCCGACCCGGGCCGCCCCGCTTCGTACGCAAGATGACTCTACCAAAGCTCATGTTGGCCGCCAGCCTGCTGGTAGAGCTCGTCGTGCTGGTTCGCGTCATGTTGCGACCGCATCGCGAACCCGCCTCGCGGATTGCGTGGTTAGCGGTAATTCTCGCGCTGCCGCTGCTCGGCGTGATCGCCTATGTCCTGTTTGGCGAGGTGAATATCGGCCGCAGACGCGCAGCCAAATTGTGCGCCATAGAAAGTCGCATGCCTTCGGCTCCGCCCAGTACCGCCGGGGACGCCGCCAATCTGCGAGCCGAGATTCCCGATCGCTACGAGTATCTATTTCGCGCCGGCCGATCCATCAGCGGCTTCGAACCGATCTCCGGCAATGCCGCACGACTGCTAACCGATTCGAATGCGGCGATCGACGCGATGGTGGCGGACATTGATACAGCGAAGGATCACGTCCATGTGCTCTTCTACATCTGGCTGACCGACACCAACGGGAACCGCGTCGCCGACGCGCTGAAGCGGGCCGCGGCGCGGGGTGTGCAATGCCGCGCCATGGTGGATAATCTCGGTTCGCGCGGCCTGCTCAAATCCGAGCAATGGAGGGCGATGCAAGCGGCGGGCGTGAAGGTCGGCGTGGCGCTCGCGATCAGTCACCCCTTATTGCGGGCGCCCTTCCGGCGGTTTGATCTGCGCAACCATCGAAAAATCGTGGTGATCGACAATGTCATCACCTATTGCGGCAGCCAAAATTGCGCTGATCCAGAATTTCTCATCAAGGCCAAGTATGCGCCATGGGTGGATGCGCTCATGCGTTTCGAGGGCCCGATCGCACGGCAGAATCAGTGCCTTTTCGCGGTTGACTGGACGAGCGCGACTAACGAGAACCTGGACGACCTGTTGCGACAGCCGTTACGCGCTCCGAGGCCGGGCTTTGTGGCACAAGCGATTGGCACCGGACCAACCATTCGTTGGTCTGCGATGCCGGAGTTGTTCGAAGCGCTGATTTACGCCGCTCGCCACGAACTGATCATTACGACCCCGTATTATGTCCCAGATGAGTCACTGCAAAACGCACTCTGCTCGGCAGCTTACCGGGGCGTAAAGACCACGCTCATTCTACCAGCGCGCAACGACTCATGGGTCGTGGCGGGCGCGAGTCGCAGTTACTACGCCGACCTGTTGGCGGCGGACGTGTCGATTCACGAGTACGTTGGCGGGTTGCTCCATACCAAATCGCTCACGGTTGACGGCGATATCACGCTCATCGGCTCGGCCAACCTGGACCGGCGCAGTTTCGACCTGAATTACGAGAACAACATTCTCCTGTACGACGCCGCGTTGACTAGCGCTATGCGCGGACGGCAAGGGCATTACCTCGAGCAGTCACGAGCCGTGACGCGTGAGATGGTCGAGGAGTGGTCTTTGCCGCGCAAGTTCTGGAACAACACGCTCGCCCTTCTTGGTCCGGTGCTTTGATCGATCGGGCTCAGCGGATTGGTGTAGGTAGACGCGCCGGCGACCATTACAAGAAGTCGCCTAACGAATAACCCTCCTATCGGCAAAGCCTCAAGCCACAAAAAGGTACCGGGTCGTTTAGGCTCCGGGCTTTTTGTGTTACGAAAAATCACGCCTAACGAGTGAACTGACTTCCGATAACCGCAAAGAATGCTCCTCGCGCACATTTAGAAGATTGTCCGGTGGACAAAGGCCGGGGACAAAATCTTTCCGTCATCGCCTTTCTCCTGTGGCAGACGAGCTTGCGCGTCTCATATGTTCTGAGGAGTTATGGACCCTTCATTTGATAACTTTTTAACACCATGCCAGTGGTCCAGTTCATACCTTCGACGAGCCGCATCGGCATAGATTTGATCGCTACGACCCTGCAGGAAAGAATAAATCCCGCGATTTTATCGTGGGCAGAATTCCTTGACAGAAAATTACCTGCGCCGGAAAGAAGATGCGAAGTTGAAGCGGCCTTCGCGTTAAAGGCTGGTCAAATCAAAAAGTTTTATTTATTGTGTGAATGGAGACTATGGGATTCTCATTCGACAATTTGCCTTTGGAAATTACGTGCCTTAAGTGCGGCAAGCAAATCAATAGGACCGTCAAATGGCTGAAGATTGACAGTCAAAAGTGCCCCTCTTGCGACATGCTCATCGAAACGACAGAGTTTCAGCGGGGAGTTGACGAGGCTACAAGTCGAACTGATGAGATGCTTCGCAATCTTGCGAAAAGCCTTAAGAGCGTCAAGATAAACATCAAGCTCTAAGAACCTCACACCCCCCGCGTTCAACAGAATAATTCGAGCCTTTTTGGCGCGTCCAAGGTCCAAGAACAACCCTTTGCAAAGAGATTGCCAAGCATTTGCAGCCGTTTTGCACATTCATCAGCGCTACTCATTAGCCGCGAGCCAGGGTAGATCGTCTGGTACGTTCAGATAGGTATACAGGTCGCCTCCAGGTGTCCGAAATCTACCGCTGGAGGTTGCGGCCTCCGATACTTCGTGAGTCCTGGCCCTACACACAAAAAGCTCGCCATCGCATATGCGGACACAATTGAAGGGCTAGGCGCTCTTCTTGATATTCACGCTCCAGCCGTACTGCATATCGCTGGGCACGGAGTAAGCCGCGCGCTTCATCTCAGGGATAGCGAAGGAAACACTAAAAACCTCGAAGGCGCGCAATTAGCTAAGATGCTGAGAGCCCTTAACATTCGACCTTCGCTCGTTTATCTCAACGCATGTCACTCGGCGATCTGTTCGCGATTCTTCCCCTTCCAATCTTGCTGTCCAGGCTTCGAGAGTTTCGGCGACGGCGAATGTCTTTTTGGCCTCGACCGCCGGTGCCCTATCACCCAATAGCAGACCAGCGAGATTGAGACGACTAATACTAAGCTCGCGAGCCAACCACTGAATAGAATGCTCTCTGCCATGTAAAATATGGAACTTTGAAACTTTCAAAACGCGACAAGTCTCGCGCAAGTTTACAGTGGGACGACGCAATGTCACTACGCCAGCCTCACTACTGGCTCAATTCAATAGGCTTGCCGGCAGGTTATATCCCGCTGCTGATAATGCCATCGGTTGACAAGTGGCCCAACTGGTCTATAGAGAGGGCCCCCCGTTCGCCACGGCGAATGATGGTCAAAAGCCCGCGGGTCCCCAAGAAGATAGCGCGCCGGGGCTGTTCCGAACTGAGGTAAAAGCTGCATTTCTGCGGCTTTCGGTATCGCGAACAGTCTGCTCTACCCGAAGGCTCGACAACATTGGAGCAACGTTTGAACACCATGAAATTATTTTACACAGTCATATTTTTGTCATTGTTCGCGGCGCCTGCTTTCGCGCGTGAGGAGTCAGTTCTTGCTCGCGTGACCAGTTACTGGGCAAGTGAAGGCTCTAAATTCGCCAGTACCGGACGACGTTTGCGCCCCGGGCATTGCGCTGTTGATCCGAAACGAATTCCCTACGGTAGCAAAGTCGTTTTTCCTGATGCAGTCTGCACCGCAGTCGATACTGGAACGGCGGTCATTAGTCGAAAAGCCGCTCGTCTATGTGGACGCACGGCAAGCCAACTTAAAGCCATCGTGGTCGACCGATTTTTCGAAACGAAACGAGAGGCGGATGCGTGGTCGAATGCGCATTCCGAATTCATGATGCTCCGAGTTGTTCCACCCGGATCTGGCTCAGCATCGACTGAGCCATAATCGACGGCGGAAGGCTCGAGTTTCTCGCTCCGCTGAGAGAATTTTCTCAACCGGCACGCGCCGCAGATTTCGAGCGAGTCCAAATTTCGAAAGCATCCAGATGAGCCACTTCGTGGGATCAAACTGCCGTGGCTTCACGCCATTGCGGTAGCTCGAGCACGACAATGTTGTGTTCCGGCTACTCAATCCCACCGTGGCGACGGAGGGCTGTGTCGCGTGGAGAAACGAAAATCCATCGGCTGCTTTGCAAGCCTGCGTGCGGACCGTCGAACAATTGGGGCGCAGCATCCGCTGATTAGTGGATTGAGCAGCCCATTTGCTCAGCGTACGCAAGATTAGGGTCGACTCTGACAATAAGCGGTGCGCGCGATGCACCGAGGTGCCTTTAACTGAATCTAGAAAGGTAGATTAACATGAACAGATTGATAACATGGAATCCTCTGACCGAAATGGAAGAAGCGACGCAAAATCGCTTCAATCATTTCCTGGGCGGATTTTCGAACAGAATAGGCAGTGGAGAAGTCCACAGCCTAACAGTCGCAGATTGGTCACCAGAGGTTGATATCAGCCAGGATGATCAAGGGTACCTGCTCAAAGCAGACTTGCCTGAAATGAAGAAGGATGACGTGAGAGTAACAGTTGACGACGGCATCCTCTGCGTTTCCGGAGAACGCAAAAGCGTGAAGGAAGATCACAAACGAAAATTCCACCGCATCGAGCGCTCATTTGGTAATTTCCGACGCAGCTTCACGCTGCCCGAAGATGCCGATAGCACGAAGGTGACGGCGGAGTTTCGCGACGGAGTGCTGAAAATTCACCTCCCGACGACGACGAAGGCCAGATCAAAGGCTCTCGAAGTTAAAGTGACAATAATCAACTAACCACTGACGGCGAGCGCGCAGAAAGATCTACGCGTTCGCCTCACCAGTGTAAGCCGCCTGACTTAGGCGCCTCCCTTTTTGAACCCAAGGAAGAAGGACCTCATGATTTCGAAAATTATTAGCCCCGCAGCATGTCTGAGAGAACTCGCTTCTAATCCCAAATCCTTCTTCAACTGTCCAGACTTGCACGGTGGCATCTCGGACTTGCCCGAAGATAGAATCTGTACGAAGCCCGCTTTAGAAAAAAACAGGTCGGCTGCCGGGCAAGTTGCAGCGCGTTGTGCCGTGAAATTCGCACTACGCGCTTGACTCGCATGCATTGTAAGCGGCTTACCATTGAATGGATGGCAGGAACCCGACAAACAGCGGCTATGTTGAGCGTCGCAGCTTCGGAAGCGATTGGCGAAATTCCGTAGGAGAGCTACCGACGATTCGCTTAAACGTACGATTGAAGTTGGTCATTGATTGAAATCCGCAGGCGAAGGCCGCTTCGCTAATCCGCGAGTTGGGATTGAGTAAGAGCGTCTTCGATTTCTCCACTCGGACCCGCGAGAGGTAATCGATGAAATTCATTCCGGTCGCTTTCTTGAACATCTTGCAAAAATAATGCCTGCTGATGTTAGCCGCCCGGGCTACCCGCCCGAGCGACAGCGGCTCAGCCTGATGCATCTCGATGAACTGACGCGCTCGCGACATGTTTGGGGACTCATCCTTTTCGCGCCGGGCGACCAGTTGATTCGACAAGATCGACAGATGTTCCGCAAAAATGCTCAGGAGTCGCAACATCGCGCGATATCGGTCCGGCGATAAGACGCACGTTCGAAAATAAGCGCGCTCAAGTTGCTTCCAATCCGTTTTGTAACCCCACGCGCGGAGCTGCCGGGTAATAGTCGCGAAGTGTTTCTTGGTCGGGTTCCTGAGCATTACTTCGCCCGTCTCGAGAAAACCAAGAATGTGATCACCTACATACACCGGCACTGCACTTTCGGAGAGTCCCGCAAACCAGGTAACGGTGCGCGTTGTCGAGTCCGGTTCTCGAGAGGCGGCGGTTTGCGCCCTCAAACAGGCGGCGCGGGCCTTGTTGAAACGAGCCAGAATAGAAGCAAGTGAATCGCGATCCGCTTTTCCATGGTGTGCCGGCGACCAAGATTCGTGTCCTCGGATATTAAGTGGCAAACCCATCGCTTCGCTGAAAGCTCGCTCGTAATCTTTGAAAATCTGCGACCGCGAAAGATGTCGCATAACTTCTTGATCAGAGGATCGGGCCGCATCTCGGTTGCTGATTACGCCTTTCGAAGCGGTACGTCTAACCGCGTGTCGCATGACCGCGCGCACTAAGTCGCGAACCCTCTCAGCAACAGTTGTCCTGTTTGAAGCCCTTGCGCAATATATCGATTGCCGGACGTCCGTTGCCCAAGATTTCGAGTGTGATTTCCAGATAAGGAGCGAAGCTGCCGGAAAAGAGCAGCTCGACATTTTGACCGTTTATGTCGCTTGAAATAAATCGCGCTGTTTTGTGCGAGTGTTGAATCAACATATTTCATCGGTGCGGCGCTTCATTCGCGAAATTTGCTCGAGGCCCGTCGAACAGGGGCATTGTGAGCTAGTTCTTTGCGTTGCTTCGGAGAAGTCTCTCCCAAGCGCAGCCAATCGCGTTTTGGAATCGAGCCGCTCTTATCGAAGTCATGTTTGCGTCTTTGTGTGGGCATATCCGAAAGTCGATTTCGCACAGGGCTTGGAGTTGGTGCAGAGGGAAGGGGCCGCACCCGCGGTCGATTGACGCTGCAAAGTTAGGGAGGCAAGATACACTACAGAAGCCAATCGGCTAATACTGGCCCGTCACCTGGTCGCTGATGAAGTGAATTTGGTACAATGCACTTTGAAATTACTTGTGTCGCGCGAGAATCAAGAGACCGCGCTCAGCTTGCCACCAATATCCAAAAGCAAATCCAAGCTCGGGCGGCGGTGGATTTCGGTGATAAATCTCGGCGAGAGCTTGCTGATCGTACTTTCCGAACTTCTCCCCGTGCGGAATGAAGCGGCCGTAAAATTCGAGCGACCAGTTTTTCCCCAGCGATCGTAACGGAATTCCGGAATCGTCCTGCACAATGCAAGTGCTGTGACCGAGCAAGAAATCGCGAACGCCGGAAAAACCTTCGCCGTGCATTAAATACGACGCGGCCTTGATCAAACTGACTCCCGGTGCGCGGGCCGCACACCATCGAAGAAAAGCGTTACCGCCGCCGGAGAGATCGGTCTTGAAGTAATACAAAGTTTGCGACCGACCGCCATGACTGAACGTGATCTTCACGCCTTCCGCAGGGCTGTGAACGTAAGTAGTATCAAGCACGGTACAGCCGAGGCGCGCGAGGAATACGTAAAGAATGGGAACGGTCCCGGTAAGACTGCTGCGACCTAGTTCCGTTTTCATTTCCTCAGTCACGAAATAATGAGTGATGAGAAGCGTGCTCATCGAGTCGCGCAACGCGCCAAGGTTCGCGCTCAATGTGTCTGGCATTCATCTTGGCGAACGTCCGGCACCTGACCGACTGGCTCCAAGCCGGCGAGAATATAAGTGCTGGCGTTTGGGAAAAATGCGTAGGCGTAAAGAAAATCCGGCCCACTAAACATGTAATACATCGTGCCGCCGCTTCGGTAGCATTCAGGCGCGTGCGAGCCCATCCAGGTCGCAATCGGTCCGAGCTGAAAGTATTCTTTTGTCTTCCATGCGTTGTCCATCGCGGCGGCGTGTCCCTGCCAGCGTTGATCTTGGGTGAAAGCCGAGAGAGGTCCGTTCACGGGCAAGCCCGCGAGCAATCGTGCGGTGTCATCGAGGCTCGAAGCATTTTGCGCGGGAACTGAACTGACGGCGCCGGCCAACGCGAACGCCAACACGAGCTTCATCATCGATTTCGCAAAATTCACCCGCGTGCTTTTGCCAGATTGGCCCGCCACAGGCAAGGCCGTTATCCCGGGTAAACCGCTCGCAAACAAGTGCTCGGTCTTAAAACTCGTAAGCAATCGTTGCTTTGATCAAAACCGGCGCTGCGATCTGATTGCCCGTGAAGTTTTGATATACGGGAACCTCTACGTCGGCATAGAACTTCATGGGGTGAAGGTCGACTTCGAGCCCTGGAGAAAGCAGGACGCGCTGAAAACCCGACGCAACCGGGTGCGCGGACGCACCGCCGCCATCGCTGTCCCGTTCGGATACTATTATCTGCGCGACCGGAGCCACCCTAGCACGATCGACTTGCCAGCCGGCGTAATACATTCCAACGGCACTATCCAGCTCCAAGCCTGGCCGATAATGCTCCTGAGTGAGCACAGGCAGGTCCAGTTCAGTCTGCGCAAACCAGAAAAGTTTCGCGCGAAGATTCACATGGTGTCGGTAAAACCCGCCGACCAGGAGATCCGTACTTCCGGTGCCGAGCTGGGTATCGCGGTCCACGACTTTGGAATCGAATTTGTAATCCCCTGTTGGAAGCTTTACGCCGAGATTTACGCCCGCCGAAAGATCGGCAGAAAATCCAGTGTAAAGCCCTTCCAGACGCACATCGCCGAATTGATTCCAATGATCGGTGACTAGCTTTCCCGCATCGGTTTTCGTTGTGAAAGATCGAAAATCATACGGTACCTCTAACTGAACGCCCCAGCTTGGGTTGAACAAGTATTGTAGCCCGAGGTCCATGAAGTGGGTCTTGATCTCTTTGTCATCATTGTGCGAAGCCGGCGCCGTGGATGTTCCGCTCCAGTTCTGATTTTGGTCTTGGAAATCGTAATCAACGAAAATCATCGCACCTGCATGATTGGGGAACATGGCGCTTGTCCCCACATCGAAAATGTCGCAGCCGCACGCGCAGCCCCACGCAGTTTGGCCATTTGTGAGCACGGCGAGCGCAACCGCGCAAATACCCAACTGAAAAGAATGAAATAGTTTGTGCATTAAAGTTCCTCCAGAATCCGAATCGCCGAGGGCGAACCGCAGCGTCCCTAAGTGCGCGGAAACGACTGGTTGTGCACCCGTACGCTTCCGCCCTTGTTGGTTTTGGGATCAGGTCGACTCTGGAGGAGGCGAAGGCGGCGCCCGCGGGGCAGCGGCCATTGCGATCACGATATCGGAATAATCGATCGGTGCGGAAGGTGGTAAAAATGCGATTTGTCTGACAACGCAAATCAAATCTGTCTTTGCTGCGCTGCGCTGACTGTCCTGTTTCTTTTCAGCATTCTTCGCTTTGCTCACTCGCTTACACAAATCACACGGATGGGCGCCATCGAAGGTGCTTTTTACGGCTTCGCAGAACGATGCGTGCCTTGTGTTTTGAACCAGCATCGCGGTCCAGGCGACCGATTGCAGAGCAAACCACTGCAACCCGATCGCTAAGCAAAGGGCAACTACCGTGATGGTTCGACTGATAAGGCGAAGCACATCCAAAGCCTACCAACCCGGTTGCCCGTAAGTCAAACACCGACACTAGACACACCAATCCGGCGGTCGAAAATTCAGCTTCGGCCAACGGCTGTGATAAAAACAAATCCACCGAGGCCGGACCTGGATCCAACCTCGGTGGAGAAAGTCTACCAGTATGGTGCCGCTCTAGAAGTGGAAGTTCAAACCGGCGCGAACAATATTGCCGTCGAACTTCGTGCTGGAAGTTGGCCCCGTGGATGTGAACAGACTGGGAGGGGTGGTGGCAACGCTAAAATTGTTTAGCGGTTTGACGTGATAACTCACGCTGCCGAGATCGTAATACAAGTACTCGGCCTTGACGCTCCAGCGCTTCCAAAACATATATTCGAGACCACCACCGGCGGTCCAACCGGTATCGGCTTCCGAGAATGTGCCGCTGCCGGAGTAGACAAATGGCAGATTCGGAGCGTTCTCGACGAATTGGCTGATGCCTGTTCTGCCATCGACCTGACCATAAGCCAATCCGCCTGTCCCATAAAGAAGCAAACATGGCGTGATGGTGAATCCGATGCGCCCGCGCACCGTACCCAGATAATCCATCCTTTTAGAAACGGTGGCTTCCTGGTCTATCGGAAATCCGGCAAATCCGGGAACATCAATGCTGCTAGTCGCCTTAGCACGGTGATCGCCTTCAGTCACGCCTTGGATGTCGATCTCAGGACCAAAGACAATTCTCCAGATTTCCCAGTTATAGCCGGCTTGCCCACCACCTATGAAGCTCTCGTATGAATCGTCCAGCGAGAAAGTCGCTAGGTCGGCTGCGGCGACGCCATATACCGGGCCACCGGTAAGGCCACCGTTACCAAATAAATCACGGGAGTGCGTATCCACTGAGTTGTTATCGCTCCAAAGGCCACCGCCATTCAAGCCGATGTAGAAGCCAGTCCAACTGCACCCGGGCTCGGGCGCAGGCGCGACTTGTTGCATTTCTTTTCCGCTTGGCTCAGGGCCGCCGAAAGCGGTTAGTGCGAGCGCGAAGGATGCGCACGCGCCGATTGTTAGGCAAGATAGCTGTTTCATGGCGGTCTTTTCGCTGAAACTTTATGTAAGGTCAAGCTCGATCTTTCCACTGGCCGGCGACATAATTTTCATAATCCCAAGAATTCGCGCGGACCAGGACGATCTCAATTTTTTCTTGAAACAGCCGAGCAATTCAAGCGACTAAATGGTGGTCTGATGCCTGAGCGAATCGGAAGATTATTTGAGCGAGCGGAAAGGAGCGCTTTCGCGCCCGTCGACATCGCTTCGATCGTCTTTTTCAGAATCTCGTTCGGTTTGCTGATGGCGTGCCACGCTTGGACCTTTTTCACCGAGCATCGGCTGGCCGGTTACTTCCTTGAACCGCGCTTGTTGTTCAAATATTACGGCTTCGCGTGGGTTCACCCCTGGCCGGGCGATGGTCTTTACATTCACAAGATCGCCATGGGGATCTTTGCCTTGTTTATTGCCGCCGGGTTTATTTATCGCGCTAGCGCCGCGTTATTCCTTCTCAGCTATCTTTATTTTTTTCTTCTCGATGAAGCGCGGTATCAAAACCACGAATACCTCATTTGCCTTTTCAGTTTTCTTTTAATTTTCATTCCCGCACATCGCGCGCTGTCGCTAGACGCAATAGTCAGGCCAGGATTGCGCGCGCAAACTGCGCCGGCCTGGTCGCTATGGTTGTTACGCGGGCAGATGGGAGTGGTTTATTTTTATGGCGGAATTGCCAAGATTAATCCGGATTGGCTTCGCGGCGAGCCGATGCGGTGGGTGATGGCTCATCATCTCAATTTCCCGATTATAGGCCGATTTTTCACGCAAGAGTGGGCCGTTTACACCATGAGTTATAGCGCACTGCTGCTTGATCTTTTCATTGTGCCGCTTCTCCTCTGGCGTCGGACCAGGATTGCTGCCTTCTGCGTGGCGGCGCTCTTCCATCTCATGAACGCGCGGCTCTTTTCGATCGACATCTTTCCATGGCTTGCGATCGCCGCCACGACATTATTTCTTTCACCAGATTGGCCGCGACGCATTATTTCAATTTTCCATCGCAGCACCACGTCCCAAGGCGCATCCGTCGAGATCCCAAGTCAGCGAAAGCAAAAAATGATTTTTGCTCTGGTGATCACCTATCTGGCGATCCAATTTGTTGTTCCACTTCACCCTTTTCTTTTGTCCCGCGGAGGCCAATGGGCGTTTATGCAGCACCGGTTTTGCTGGCGGATGATGTTAGAGAAGCAATCGATCCAGGGATATTTTTACGTCACTGACCCAGCCACCGACGGAACCAATCGGGTTGCCCCGCAGGACTTTCTCACACCACTGCAAATCGTCCGGATCTACTGGCAGCCGGACACGGTCCTCCAATGTGCGCAATATTTGGGGAGAACTATGCCGCGGATGGGCTCCAAACCGCTTACCGTAGAGGCGAGACTCTTCGTTTCCGTGAACGGCCGGCGGCCCGAACTTTTCGTCAATCCGAACATCGATCTCGCTGCCGAATCGAGGAACCTGTCGCCGCCACGCTGGGTGTTACCGACTCACGAACCGTTGCCACCGCCGGGCAAAGACTTTTCCGGTGATCTCTTTGGGAACGCGATTCAACCAAACGATTGATCAAGACGCCTCAACTAACGAGGAGATAAACAACCTTCGCCAATTCCGTACAGCAAACCACCGAGACCGGAATCGATCTCGGTGGTCGATAGATTTATCTTCGCCTAACGTTAGAACTTATAGTTCAAGCCAGCGCGGAAAATGTTCCCTTCCGTTCCAGGGGCGCTGAAATGGGCTTTACCCTCGGGTTCGCCAAAAAAGGTTGTTTCGCCACTGAAGCTCTCTTCGCCCAGTTGATAGCGCAGATATTCGCCTTTTATGGTCCAATGGCAGCCGAACATATATTCGATGCCGCCGCCGCCAGTCCATCCCCAGTTAAAATTGGTCGTACCAGCATTAACCCTTTCATCACCGCAGGCACCAGTGTCGCAGTCATCGATGACGCGGGTTTCTTGGTTGACACCGATTCCACCACCCGTGCCGTAGAACAACCAGTGACCGAAGGCGACGCCAAGACGACCTCGGATCGTGGTGTAGAAGTCGCTAGAGGTTTTGCCGCGGGTATCGCCGCCTGGAGAACCAGGCTCGACTCCGTCGCCTTCCGTATTCATGTAACCAGCGTCACCCTCAATACCGAGCACGAGCCAGTTCCATTGGTAGTTGTAACCAACCTGACCACCGGCGATAACACCCGATTCGTCGTAACCCCAGGGTTTCGGTGCGGGCTCTTCGAACTCGTTAAAAAAGTTGTAATCTTTGTCCACGTTTTCACTGTGGCCCCATTGGCCGCCGATATTCAGACCGATGTAAAAACCGGTCCAATTGCACTCCGGCGGAGGCGCGGGTGCGACTTGTTTCATTTCCTTTCCGCTCGGCAACGGCTCAGGGCCGCCGACTGCGGTGAGTGCCAGCGCAACGCAGGCACAGAAGATAGTTGTTAGGCAAGTTAGCTGTTTCATGGTCGCCTTTTCGCCAAAAAACCCAATGAGGTCAAGCCATTTTCTCGGGGCTTTTTAAGCAACCCCCGTACAAACCAAGCCCTCCACCGGGAGATGAAGGGCTTCGTCGGCTAATTTTTGCCTGAGGATTAGAACTTATAGTTCAAACCAGCGCGGACGATGTTGCCCTCCGTTCCAATGCCTTTAAAATCGAATCTGCCGTCGGGTGTGCCAAAAAACGTTGCGCCGCCGCTAAAGTTTTGGTCGTCCAGTTGGTAACGCAGATATTCGGTTTTTATGGTCCAATGGCAGCCGAACATGTATTCGATGCCGCCGCCGCCGGTCCATCCCCAGTTAAAATCAGTGGTACTAGCATTGATCCTGTCATCACCGCATGGACCAGTGTCGCAATCATCGATGACGCGGGTCCGTAAATTCACACCGATTCCACCGCCCGTGCCGTAGAACAACCAATGACCCCAGGCGAAGCCAAGACGACCTCGGATTGTGGTGTAGAAGTCGCTATCGGTTTTGCCAGAGGTATCCGAACCCAAATTGATGCGGTCAAAGCGCGAAGTCCCCGAGCCGTCGAGATTCATGTAACCAAGATCCCCCTCAATACCGAGGACGAGCCAGTTCCATTGATAGTTGTAACCGACTTGACCGCCGGCGATGACCCCGGATTCGTCGTAACCCCACTCGCCTCCGACAGGACCTTGGTAGCCATCGATGTCTCGGTCTTCACTGTGCCCCCATTGGCCGCCGACATTAAGACCGATATAAAAGCCGGTCCAGTTGCACTCAGGCGGAGGCGCAGGCGCGACTTGTTTCATTTCCTTTCCGCTCGGCAACGGCTCGGGGCCGCCGAAAGCGGTTAACGCGAGCGCGAAGGATGCGCACGCGGCAACTGTCAAACTAATTAGCTGTTTCATGACAAGTCCGTTCGCCAAAAGCCCTCGGTGGTCAACCGGAAACACATGTCCGGCGATGCCTTAGGCCGAAAAGTAAACCACCGAGGCCAGATTACTCCGACCTCGGTGGTGATAATGTTTAGCCTAACGAATTAGAACTTGAAGTTCAAACCGCCCCGAACAACCTCGCCTGAAGTGTCAAAGTTGTAGCGAACGGCGAAAGGCGGGCCCGCCGGAACTCCGCCAGTCAGCTCTTGCTGCGTCCGATGCTCATCGCCCAGATCGTAATGGAGATACTCGGCCCTGACCGTCCAGTGATTGCTGATTGCGTACTCAATACCGCCGCCAGCCGTCCAACCGGTCTTGGTCTCGGTGAAATTGACCGGAAAAGTGTTCCCGTTGTTGAAGTTAGTGTTGGCGGAATAATCGACATTGCCATAAGCGAAGCCACCCGTGCCGTAAATTAACAGCCGGCAAATCGGAGCAAAACCAACACGTCCGCGGACTGTCCCTAGCCACTGCACACGTTCGTGCGCGGAAAGAAAACTACCCGGCGCATTCGGCGCTCCGGTTATGTCGATGACCGGACTGGTGCTGTCGTCGCCTTCAATGTCAGTGCCCTGAAAATCAGTTTCGGCGCCGAGGACAAACCATTTGTTGACTTGATAGTTGTACCCGAGCTGGCCACCACCAATAAACCCACCCGGATCTGGATGTAGCGTTATAGGCTCTAGCGAGACGAACGTCGCCGCATCAGGCAAAGGCTCAAAACGCGTATCCGCATGCCCCCATCCATACCCAGCGTTGCCACCCAGATAGAAACCGGTCCAGGTAAAATCACATTCCGGAGCAGGCGCCGGTGCAACCTGTTTCATTTCTTTCCCACTAAACGTTTCCGTTCCCGCAAACGCACTGGTCAGCGCGCCGCAGGCGAAGACGACACCCATTAAACGAACTAGCTGTTTCATGTGGCCTGATTCGAGCAAGATCGACGCCAGTCAACGGAGAGATCGCCTGTTTCTTGGGTCGGTCTTTCCCCTACTGAGACAAGTCCGGACGCTGTCGCTCAAACGCGCCATTGCCCTGGTCCAGATAAATGGTTTCCCCGACGCGCGAAATCGTCAGGTGCTGTCGCCAGGTCCCGACGGGAAATTTTTTGCTGGCCCCAAGGGTTTCGGTTTCGGATTTGGGATTCCATCCACTCTTCATCGCTTCCGAAAGAACGCGCCCATCCATTTTCGAGGGCGACTGGATTCCAAGAATAGACAGAATCGTCGGTGCAATGTCCACATTCCCGCTCGGCGCATCAGTTGTTAGGCCGTTTTGAAAATCCGGGCCGGCGGTAATTAGCGTGTTATGCATATCGTAGCGACTCAACGTTGCGTGTGTCCCTTTGCCGGCTGCACGTTGCCAGTCGGCGTCTATCATTCCTGGAACGCCAAATTGATTCTTGTTTTCGGTCCAGCGAAAAGCCATCACGACGTCGGCCGCGTGCGGATCATCAATTTTGGCTCGGTCAAGTGTGAACGTTCCTTCCATCTGCTGGTGGGTGAAAATCACGCCGGCGAAATCTGTTTGTTGCAGAAATTCTGCCAGTCGCCGCGTGACTGCTCCGTCGTGACCGATCACGTAAAATAGTACGGTGCCGCCGTTGCCAGCCAACATGATCTGGCCCGGTTTGGGTTCGCCATCGAACTCCGTGACCGCATCGAAGCCGGCTTCCTTCAGAATTTTTGGCAACTCAATTTCACGCGCGATGGTTGAAAAACCGTGATCGGACACGACAAACACGTCAGTTGTCGACCTTGCGTTATGTTGATCGAGGGTGTTTAAGACTCGCGCGAGATTTTCGTCGCTCGATTTGATTGCGGCCAACGCGGGCGGGGCGCCGGGAGCCGTCTTATGTTCGGTGTCGTCCGGTTCGCTCAGCCAGAGCACCGAAAAAGTAGGAAGGCCGTCCCGCCACATAAAATCAGTAAGCGCTTTCGTGGTCCACGTGTCTCGGGCCGTGGCTTCGGTCGCGGGTGGAAAAATACCGAGCGATTTAAAAATAAACTGGACCGAATCGGGGATCAACGCTTCGCCGGCGTACAAATCGTAATTACCTGCATGTGTGCCGTGTCGGTCGAACAATAGTCCGACCGTTTTTGCCGCCGCGATCGCCGTTTTGTCGCCCTTGGAGTGAAGTAATTCTGCGATGGTTGGGGCTCCGAGATATTTCCCATCCGAGAGTTGGTCGGCTTTGCGAACAACCTGCCCGTTGTCGACATCGATGGATTTTTGGCCATCGATGTCTGCGCGATAAGCATGGTTCGCGAGGATTCCGTCGTGATTCGGATAATCGCCGGTGTTGATTGCGGTCCCATTCACAATCGTCGCGCTTGGATAAACAGAATGATTGTTTCGAAAAACCACTCCGGTTTTAGCCAGCTTCCAAAGCGTCGGAGTATTCTCCTCGCTCACAAAATCGGGACGCATTCCGTCCCAAACCACGACCACGATGTGTTTGTCGGTCGCAGCTGATGCGATGGCGACGGAACAAGAAAAAATTATGAGGAACAATCGCGTCCCGCGCGCTCGCATTCGACAACGTTAGTTAGAATTAAGAGGCCCGCGATTGAACTTTCGTTACAGGTGTGTGTCTCATCGACAGTGAAGCTTTCCGCGCTCGCAATTTTTGTCGCATCGCTCGCCAGTGTCGCGGCCGAACCTCTCTTTCCGACGGCGGAGGGAACGACGTGGAATTACGAGTTCATTCAGGAGAAACCGAGCGAAAGTCTCGACCTCACGGAACCGAATAAGCAGGAGCACTTTGCGGTCACTTATCGCCTCGGCCCCGTCGAGAAGGTCGACAACAGGGACTTGCAGCGACTCGAGCTTTATCGCGGCGAAACCCTCGACAGCGTGGATCTAATCGCGGTCGAAGAGCATGGCATCATTTGTCCGGCGCGCGCGGACGCTCGAGGCGCGGTCGTTAAATTGATTCCGCCGCAGCAAATGCTAGCCACTCCGCTGGAAAAAGGAAAGCGCTGGAAGTTCGACGGCACAATTGCGGATAGGAAAGTGGTTCAGGAATACCAAATCGTTGGCGAAGAAGACGTCGAGGTTCCAGCCGGCAAATTTCACGCCTGGCGTATCCACTGTGAACAAACATCGCCCGCCAACGCGACGATAGATCGATGGTTCGTGCCCGGAACAGGTTTCGTGAAGGTAGACACTGTAGTGAGGGGTGAGTCTGGTGTCCCGGCCCAGAAAACCTGGATGAATCTGAAGGAACTCCCCAAAGTAACCCCGGTTTCACGAAAAGATGTGGAGTCCGAACCGTACAGATTTTCGGCGGGCGTATCGACCGAACCGACGGGCGAATTCAAGAGCGATTTGAAACTGGATTTTCCCGCAGTCTACGCGCGCTGGCATGGACGCGACTTACGCGACCATGCAAAGATCCGCGCGGTTTTTATCGCGGAAAGTGTTGCCGAGGTCACTGCGAATTATCAGATCGACGAGATGGAGACGACCGCGCCTGCCACGAATTCCGGCGGTACATTCACGCTTTCCCGGCCCAATGACGGCTGGGATCCCGGCAATTACCGCCTCGAATTTTACGTGGACGACACACTTGCGGACACGGTGAAGTTCAAGATTGTCAAGTAACGGCCCCCTTCCGGCCTGGGTCACACTGGAAATTCTTGAATCCAAACCGAAGGCTGGTTTCATCTCACCTAAGAATCACACCTCATGAAAAAGCTTAGCGTCTCTCTCTTCTTAGGATTGCTCCTCATCGCGGGCTGCCATGTCGGCGGTATTATGGGCAACGGTCATGTCGTAACCGACACCCGACCGATCACTGATTTTTCCGAGATCGAAGCCGACGGCGGATTCCAGATCGAATGGCGGAGCGGGCCGCCATCGCTCAGCATTACGACGGACGAAAACCTTCTCCAATATATCACCAACGAAAACATCGATCATCAGCTGCGGCTGCGTTCCCGCGGTAACCTTTGGTCGACACGCGGCGTGAAGGTTGTGGTCTCGAGTACAACTCGGACCGGCGCACGCCTCACCGGCGCGGCCCGCCTGACCGCTAAACAACTTTCCGGTCATAGTTTCGCCATTGAGTCGACCGGTGCGGCGAAAGTCGAACTGGACGGCAACATCGACGAGCTAGTGACCGACATGACCGGCGCGAGCAAGCTGGACGCGGAATCACTTCAAACTAAGACCGCCGAGATTTCTTCAACCGGCGCGTCGAAGGCCGAGGTTGCCGTCAGCGAGACATTGAAGGTATCGATCACGGGAGCCGGCAAAGTGGTTTACTCGGGTAATCCGGCAACGATCCAGAAAACCATTAGCGGCGCCGGATCAATTCATCACAAAGACTGAATTTATGTCACTCATTCTCGTTCTTTGGGTTTTGATTCAGAACGCCAGCGTGAATTAGTCGCGCCGATCCAGTTCGCGCGCGAATTTATCCAGGCGCTCGATTGTTCCAACGATGTCCTGTTCGGTCGTGCGTGGATTGATCGTGCAAAGACGAAGCGAGGCGACCCCGCGAAGCTCAGTCGAGGTCAACAAGGCGTAACCGTCGCGCATCATAATATCGACAAGTTGCGTTTGAAGCTCATCGTTTTCGCCAAATCGAAAACAAACCGTGGCCATTTGCGCCGGCGAAAGAATTTCCCAGCCCTTACGGGCGCGCAGCTCACGCTCCGCTATTTCGGCCAGTTCGAATCCCCGTGCGATCGCATCGCGAAATGCCGACAGGCCGAATGTTTGCAGCGACAACCAAACCTTTAATGCGCGAAAGCTTCGGCTGAGCTGCACGCCGTGGTCGCCAGGATTAAATTCCGCCGCGTTGCGATGCACGTCCCGTAAGTAATCCGGCTTAATTTGGAATGCCGATTTCAAAAGCGCGACATCGCGAACTAGAACGCATCCGCATTCGAAAGATTGAAAAAGCCATTTGTGTGGATCGAGCGAAATGGAGTCCGCACGCTCGATTCCGCGCATAAGGGCGCGTCCGCGTTCGGACAAAATCGCTGCTGCGCCGAACGCGCCGTCGACGTGCAACCACATTTTTTCGGCGTGAGCGAGATCCGCGAGCGCGATTAGTGGATCAATCGCTCCAGTATTGGTGGTACCCGCGTTCGCCACGATGCAAAAAGGTCGCAACCCTTCCGCACGATCGGCCCTGATCGCTTCGCGCAAGTCCTCAACGGGCAATCGGAAATTGTCATCGCTTGGGAGTTTCCGCATTTGTTCGCGCAGAAAGCCAATGACGTGAAGCGCGCGCTGAACGGACGAATGCGTTTGATCGGAGAAATAAACCGTCGCGCGGTCGATACGGTCCTGAAGCAATGCGCTACGAGCCGCAACCAGTGCGGTCAGGTTGGCCATCGAACCGCCGCTAACAAACAGGCCGCCGGCGGATTCTTGAAATCCGCACGTTCGAGAAAGCCATCGCACGATTCCAAGTTCGACCGCCGCCGCGGCTGAGCCGCCGAGCCACGTGCCGTTGAAAACATTGAACCCGGCGGCGAGCGCGTCCGCCATCGTGCTCACAAAATTGTTCGGACCGGGAACGAACGCGAAAAAGCGAGGATGATCGACTTGCAGGTTGTTTGGAAAAACGTCACGCTTCAGCTGCGCGAGAATCTCGTCAGGATTGCGACCAGTTTCGGGCGGATCACGATCAAACAACGGGACGAGTCTGGCCGGATCGCCTTTTGAACCAACTGGTTCGCTTTCCAGATTGGCAAAGTGATCGACCAGCAAATCGACAACCCGATATCCAAATTCGCGCATTTCGTCGGACGAAAGCGCGATTTGCGAACGCTTGGTTGATGCCTTCTTCATCGCTGTCTTCTATTTCATCGGCTTGTCCTCGTTCGCAACATCGACATCGTGCTATCGTCCATTATGCTCGTTCGTTACCGTCTCGCGTTGGGGATTTTCATTGCGGGTTTAACCTTGAGCGGAGTGAGCGCGTTCCCGCTGCAGTGGGAATTGTCGATCCTGAACCGATGGTTCGGTAGCGGACAAAATGGTTCGGACTTTCTTCCCGCTCGAATCGACGATTTCATTTCCTTTGTTCATTCGGGGATTGAAAAGACTTATGCGCAATTTCCTTTTTTTGGATACGGAACGGATTGGCTTGGCTTCGGTCATTTTGTCATTGCGGCATTCTTTGCTCTTCCGTTTATCGACCCAATCAAATATCGCGCCGTGCTCTATGTCGGCCTGCTTGCCTGCGCTGGAGTGATTGTTCTCGCGTTTGTCGCCGGACCAATTCGCGGAATTCCGTTCTTTTGGACGCTGATCGATTGCAGCTTCGGAATCCTCGGCGCGATCCCGCTTCTCTATTGTCTGAAGCTGACGGGGGAATCAGAGCTCGTTTGACCGAGCGCCGATCTCAGTTTTGATCGCGGACGAGACCCTTACGTTATAAGATACCTCCATGAGCGCTGACACGCTTTGTTGGGCTGATATCCCGGTCACGAACCTCGATCGTGCGATCAAATTCTATTCAGCTGTGCTCGGCGGCGAGGTTCGGAAAATCTCTGACGGTCAGGCCAAATATGGCCTTCTGCCACACGACGAAGGAAATTCGTCGGCTTGTCTTTGCCTTCGCAGCGACAGTGGCGGGGTCGACAATCGTCCCTCGGCAAACGGACCACTTATTTACCTTTTGGTTGAAGGGCGCCTCGATCAGGCGGTGGAAGTTGCACGCAAAAACGGGGGAAAAGTCCTGCGTGCACGGCAACAGATCGGTGAGCACGGATTTCGCGCAGTCATTATAGATTCCGAAGGCAATCGAATCGCGCTCCACACTTCAGCGGCATCGCCTTAGCTCGCGAAAAACATTTTGTAAATCAGTCCCAGTAATCCGCTGGCGAGCACGACCGGAACGATGTCGATCTTGTAGCGCAACATCGCGACGAACGCCGCGGCGCAGAGAGCGATCGCAAACCAATCGATAACGCTGGCGTATGGAAAGAAGACATGGAGCGCAAACCAGACCGCGAGATTCAAGATGACGCCGACAATCGCAGCCGTAACTGAGGAAAGCGCGGCGGTGAGTTTCTTGTTTCCGCGCAATTGCTCGACGTGCGGTCCGCCGAGGAAAATCCAGAGAAAACAAGGGGTGAAAGTGGCCCAGGTCGTGAGCAGCGCGCCCAAAGTGGCAGCCAACAGCGGCGAAAGTCCTTCCGGGTGTTGCCACGCGCCCATAAATCCGACGAATTGCAGGACCATGATCAATGGGCCGGGCGTTGTTTCGGCGAGACCGAGTCCATCCATCATTTGGCCCTGCTGCAGCCAGCCGTAATGAAACAGGGCTTGTTGCGCGACGTATGGCAGCACCGCATACGCGCCGCCGAACGTGACGACGGCAGCCTTACTAAAAAATAATCCTTCTTTAAATAGAGTGCTGTCCCAACCGCGAACAGCGCCCGCGATAATTGTCGGGGCCAGCCAGAGCGCCAGGCAAACCGCCGAAACCAGAACCGCGCGCCGAAAATTGGGTCGCGTGTGTGGCGGCGATTCCTGTTCGTCACTGATGACAGACAATCTTGCGTCTGCATTTTCGCTTTCGGGCATTTCAAACTTATTTTTCCAAAAGATCCCACCGATAAATCCAACGATCGCGGCGGCGAGCACAATTACCGGAAACGGAGTTTTGAAGAAATAAATGGCGACGAACGCGAGCACAGCCAGCGCCCACATCACGGCGTTCTTGAGCACTTTGCGCCCAATTCGAATGACCGCGACGAGAACGATCGCCGTCACCGCCGGTTTCAATCCGTAAAAAATCGCGGCAATCCACGGCAGATTGCCGAACGCGGCATAAATGTAACTCAGCGTCCAGAGAACAAAGATCGATGGGATGACAAAGAACGCGCCGGCAATGACACCACCTCGAATCTTGTGCAAAAGCCACCCGACATAAATTGCGAGTTGAGTTGCTTCCGGGCCTGGGAGCAACATGCAAAAATTCAGGGCATGCAGAAATCGCGACTGGCTGATCCATTTCTTCTTCTCGACCAGTTCCGTCTGCATGATCGCGATCTGACCAGTTGGTCCGCCGAATGAGATAAATCCGAGCTTCAACCAAAACCGAAACGCTTCCGCGAAAGACGGTGCGGCCAGCCGCTGCGGAATTGCTTGTCGGTTATTCCCGTTTTGGGTCATATTCAAACAAGTTTAATCGAAAACCGGAGATGTTCGGCATCCACGATTTCGCGCTATTCATCACCGCGGGAATTTTGCTGAACCTCACGCCCGGTCCGGATACGGTTTACATTCTGGGCCGCAGCATTGCCCAAGGTCGCGAAGCGGGAATTGCATCTGCGCTTGGAATTTCGGTCGGAAGTATTTTCCATACCTGCGCTGCGGCGCTCGGGCTCTCCGCGATTCTTGCCACTTCGGCGATGGCATTCAGTGTGATCAAACTGATGGGCGGCGCATATCTAATTTTTCTTGGGATCAAAATGATTCTCGATCGGCGGAAACAGTTGAGTTTGCCATCCAGTTTCCGCCGGCGCACAACAATCGCGGCGTTTCGCCAGGGCATCCTGACCAACATACTCAATCCCAAGGTTGCGTTGTTTTTTCTCGCATTCCTCCCGCAGTTCATCGATCCAACATCGAACGCCAAAGTCGTCGCCTTTCTGCTGCTCGGTTTCACATTCGTGACGACGGGCACCATTTGGTGCCTGGTGTTGGCGTGGTTCGCGTCCGTTTTCGGCGAACGACTCCGCAGCAACGAAACGATGTCGCAATGGCTCAATCGAAGCGCCGGCGCGCTTTTCATTTTTCTCGGAGTGCGAGTCGCAACCGCGAAGTGATTCCGCATGCACTCTTCCTGAGAATGCGGTAACAATCCTGCATGCGTGCTAATGGTTGGTTGGCAGTGGGCTGTGCTCTCGCTTTGCAAACCGCGGCGGCGATCGGTCAGGAACATTACCGTTTTCTAAACGAAATCCCGATTGGTGGGGAAGGCGGCTGGGACATTTTGAAGATCGATTCACCGGCAAGTCGCCTTTATCTGTCGCACGCAACGAAAGTTGTCGTTGTCGATCTCAGCAAGAATGCAGTCGCCGGCGAGATTGGCGATACACCGGGAGTTCACGGATTTATTCCAGTGCCCGAACTTCAGCGCGGCTTCTCCTCAAACGGCAAAGAAAACAAATCGAGCGTGGTCGATCTGGGAACGCTCAAGACCATTTCAAAGATCGACACCGGCGAAAGCCCCGATGCAATCGTTTACGAGCCGCGTCACGGCGAAGTTTACGTTTTCAATCACCGCGGAAATTCGGCCACAGTAATCGATGCCAAAACGAAGAACGTCATCACGACGATTGCGCTGGAAGGAAACCCGGAGTTTGCCGTGGTCGATGAAGCAGCGGGCCGGATATACTGCAATCTTGAAGATAAAAGTGAGGTCGCGGTGATCGATACCGCGAAACACGAAGTGGTGACCAATTGGTCAATCGCTCCCGGCGAAGAACCGAGCGGGATCGCCTTGGACGCGGCGCATCACCGTTTGTTCTCCGGTTGTCACAACAAAATGATGACGATGCTCGACACTCAATCCGGTAAAGTTATCGCCACGGTGCCGATCGGCGCCGGCGTGGATGGATGTGCTTTTGACGACGCAAACCAATTCGCGTTCGCATCGTGCGGCGATGGCACGGCGACGATTGCGAAAGAAGAAGCGCCGGACAAACTGACCGTTGTCCAGACTTTGAAGACCGAACGGGGGGCGCGCACGATGGAGATCGATCCAAAGACACGCCGGATTTATCTGCCGACAGCGCAATTTCAGCCGCCACCGTCCCCTTCACCTGGCGCATCTCCGGCCAGGCCAACGATTGTTCCGAACACTTTAAAGCTTTTGGTTTACGGACCAGCTGAATCAGCGAAACATTAATTCGTGCGACGGCTTCTAATCGCGGCGGCTTTCGCCACCGCGGCACGAATCGCATTTGCGCAAGGCGGTCCGCCGATGATCACCGACGATCCCGGCACGCCCGGACCCGGGAAGTGGGAAATCAATCTCGCAATCGGGTTGGAACATCGCGGCGATGAGACGTCGCTCGATCTCCCGGAAATCGACCTCAATTATGGAGTCGGCGAACACATTCAGCTTACGCTTCAAACGGCGCCAGTGTTACTGAAACGCACCGACCAAGGTCCGATCGGCGGACTCGGCGGAACGGAGACAGCGGTAAAGTGGCGATTTCTCGATGAAAAAGAGAACGGCCTCGACGTATCGATGTTTCCGCGCGTGATCTTCAACATTACACAATCATCAGTGCGTCGCGGTCTGGCTGATCCCGGCACGCGTTTTCAAATTCCTTTTCAAATCGCAAAGACCTTCGGCCGATTTCATGCGGACACCGAGTTCGGCCCGGTTGGCATCAGCGTTGGCCGAAGCGAATGGCTCTACGGTTTCGTCGGCGGCTACGACGTGGCGAAACCGACGATGTTAATGGCGGAACTACACGGCACGTCGCGCATGAATTTCACTCGTGACACGTTGACCGTGAATTTTGGACTCCGCCACGAGATCACGGAAACGCGTATCCTGATTCTGTCGGTCGGTCACGACATTCGAGCGGACGATGAGCCGACGGCCTTGATCGGTTACTTTGGAATGCAGTTGCTTTACTGAATGAGTTAGTGCGCTTTTGAAGCTGGCTTTTGCCGAAAAATCGCGATCAATGCAACGATCACCACGAGCAGCGCGAGAGACGCGGTGTAACGACTCAGAGCCAGTCCTCCCTGTGCGATGGGCTTATCAAGAAAATCGCCGACCACGGCTCCGAGCGGACGAGTCAAAATGAATGCGACCCAAAACAAAAGCGCGTGCGAGATGGTGGTGAAATAATAAAGAAGCGCTGTTACCAAAAGTAACGCTCCAAAAATCCCAGCGGCGCCGAGGTAGCCCATGTCACTGGTATCTGCTACCCAATCGCCAAGCGCCGTCCCCAATGTCTGCGAGAACATTATCGTGACCCAAAAAAAGACCTCAATCTTGGGCGTGTTCACCGTTTCGATTGATATGCTCCCTGTCGACCAACGCCAGATCAGCAACGACGCAATCACGCAGGTCAGCAAGATCGCCGAGCCACCGGTGTAGCCGATTCCCAGCGATCTGTCGCAGTAATCAGCCAAGGTGGTGCCGACGGTTGTCGTCGCGACGATGGTGAGCCAGTAAAGGAACGGATGAAATTTTCTCGCCTTAATTTGCACCAGCACCGCGGCGATAAAAATCACGCCGAAGATAGCCGTGCCGATTAGATAGCCAGTGTCCGTGGCGTCCGCTGTCGTCTCCCCGAGCCACGACATGGTGACAGCGTCTCCGCCGGTTTCGCCCAGCGTCGTGCACAGGATCTTGATGATCCAGAAAAGCAACGTCACCTGGGGGACCTTGGCGACAAGCTCTGATTTTCTTTCGCCCATCGTTCCCATAGCTCGGCGCAACATTAAACATCAGTCGAAACTTTCCCATCCAATTTGCGCGCAGCGTTGTATTTTTGCACGCAAAAGGCTTCACTCTTAGCTCGATGTCTGCCGGAGCAAATCCATTGCGACGTCTCGCCGACTTTTTCGGACTCAAACGCAACCTCGTCATCCTCCTGCTCGCGATCTTCGTCATCGGCGCCGGCGAAGAACTCTGGATGCGATTCATCCCGAAGTATCTCAAGGAACTTGGCGCCGCGGTTTTGGTGATCGGACTTTACGACGCGATCCGGACATTGCTCGGCGCGGTTTACGCCTATCCCGGCGGCATTATGGTCGATCGTTGGGGACATCGACGCGCGTTTCTCGCGTTCAACATCGTCTCCATAGTCGGCTATGCGCTCGTGCTTTTGATTCCGCATTGGAGTGCGGTCATCGTCGGAATGTTTCTGTTCCTTTCCTGGAGCTGCTTCTCGTTGCCGGCAACTTTCTCACTGGTCGCGGCCGCGCTCGAAGCAAACCGCCACTCGATGGGCATCGGTGTTCAATCCGTGATCAAGCGGTTACCGATCATGATCGCGCCGTTTTTCGGGGGAATGTTGATCGATCGGTTCGGTGTGATCAACGGAGTGCGGATTGCGCTCGCGATTTCGATCGTCTTTTCGGCGGCGACGATTTTCGTGCAACGCGAAATTACCGACGGCCCGAACGAAGCCGAAGCCAACCGCCAGTCTAATGCCAGTGCGGCTCGCACCTCGGACCGATGGAATTTTTGGCGAAACTTGCGCGAGTTCAACAGGCCGATGCGTCGCCTGCTGCTGAGCGACATCCTGGTCCGTTTCTGCGAACGGATTCCCTATGCGTGGGTGGTGATTTTTGCGATGGATTACATTGGAGTGAGCGCGAAGGACGTTGGAATGCTCACCGCCGTGGAAATGCTGGCCGCGATACTGTGCATCATTCCCGCGTCGTACTATGCCGACCGCTACGGCCGCGAACCATTCGTGATCGTGACGTTCATTATGTTCACCCTGTTTCCGATCAGCCTCATCGTCGCTCGCTCGTATCCGACTTATAGTCTTGGGCTGCTCGTTGTGGCTTTTATGATCCGGGGCCTCAAGGAATTCGGCGACACTTCCCGCAAAGCGCTCATCATCGGCCATTGTGATCCGATCCGGTGCGGGCAAATGATCGGCGCGTACTATCCAGTACGGGACCTGATCGTCAGCTTCGGGGCGATCGTGGGCGCCTATCTTTGGGCGCTCGGGGCCGAGCTCAACTTCCTCGTCGCCACGGCGCTCGGCATCGCGGGCACAATTTTCTACATCAAAACCATTCGCGATCGGCGGCTGGACGAATTGGAAGACATCAAAGAAGAAATCTCGCGACGGCGATTCCGTTAGGATTAAGTTATTTCGTCTGTCCTTCCAGTCTCGGGCCTCCGAAACGGGACGCGCTGGATCCGATCACCACAATTTCGGGACAGGAGGCAATAAACTGACAAAGAGCAAACTCGCGGCAACTTGATTGCATCCCGAATCTCGGCATTTCTATTTTGAATTAGCGGCGGCACGTCGCTCGCGTCGCCCAGATATTCCCAACGCTGGAGTGAGATCGGAACGTTGCCGTTTTTCCAAACGAAATCATGGAATGTGCGGAGGTTGAATTGCTCACCCTGTTTCATTCGCGCTTCGGCAAGGAATTTCATGATCTGAAGCTTGCCGATCTGGTAATCGATCGCCTGCCCGGGACCGGTTGAGAACGCGATCGCTTCCTGCCGCGCTGTCCCCTCGTCCATTGGAACTTTCTCCTGCAAATATTTCGCCGCCTGCTCGAGCGTGAATTGGCCAAGCGCGAGTCTTACGTCCACTTCCACGCGGAGCGCGCGAAGCCGCATGAAATTGTAAATGATCTCGCGGGTGTGCGGGCTATCGTCAAACAATCCAGCCTGCAACATCATTTCCTCGGCGTAAAAGCCGAGTCCTTCGTTCGGGCCGGAATCATAATAATGCCGGCGAATCGGGTCTTCGTGTTTCCACGAAAGGCAAAGTTGGAAATAGTGGCCCGGAATTCCTTCGTGCACGCAAATCGGACGCGAGTCCATGGCGGTGGCGCGCCAGAAATAACCGAGTTTGTCCGACGGTTCGGGCACGTAGCGAATGCAGTTCTCTTTCAAACGCGACGGCGATGTGAAATCGTCGGTTTCGCTGAACCCGAGAGCACGCAAGTAATCAGGCGTCGGCCTCAGCGTGTAATGCTGAATCCAATCTGGGACACTCACGATCCCGCGTTCTTCGAGAAATTTCCGAACCTGTAGCTCTTTCGTGGCGGCGTCGGCGATCCAGCTGTCGATATTGTCCGCGATTTTCAGCGGCGGCACATCTTTGTTCCGGTTTTTCTCGTACGTTTCGAACGCCACCGCGCGGTTCCACTCCTGCCGACCCATCGCGAGAATTTCTTCCGGCGTAAACGGCATCACCGCGACATTGCGCAAAAACCAAACGTATGAATCGCGGCCGAGAGCAGTTTGCTGCGGCAACGATGGCAACTTTTTCTGAAGATCAGCCCGAAATTTTTCCAGCGCGTCCGCCGCGCGATCAACCGCGCCGTTCAACTCGTCGGGTCTGAGGGTTGTCGATGGTTGCAATGCAGCAGCCATTTTCCGCAGCCGGTCGCGAATTCCATCCAAGGCTTGAATCGTCACGCTCGCAAACGGCGCCGGCGGTCTCTCGAGATTGGCTTCGCCCGCTTGCAGGATCGACGGAATGTTTTCGAGCCGTGTGAGAATTTCTTTGCTGCGCGATTCATCATAAGGCGCGGGTACAGTCAGCGCTTCGGTAAGCGCAGTCAGCGTTTGGCTGATGTAAAATAGCGGATCGCGTTTCCAGCCTGGATTTATGTCGAGCTCCCAGCGCACGCGCGACAACGCGGAGCCGATCAATCTGTAATCGACCTGTTTCGGAACCGACCAACCTTTGGCGTCGATCCGCTTCCAGCGCGATTCGAAGTCGGCCAGATCTTTGCGGCGTCTTTCAATGCTGGCGCGGGACCAATCGCGCGTGCCATCCGGGCGCTCTATTCGCGGCACGTCATCTCCGTTGAACGGTGCGTACTTCGCGCGCCAGGTCCAAAAATCATCCGAAAGTTTTTCAGGAGAATCGGTTTGTGCGCGAAGCGACAGTGCCGTCGCGATCAGAAAAACAAACGTGCAAAAATTCTTCATAATGAAATCTCAATCCGCATTTTGCCGCACCGTGATCACCGCCGGCGTGCGGTCCGACCGGTACATCGACGCACCGTAGCAAATAGCCGGAGCATTGGGGCGCGCGTAGCGAATTTTTTGCAACTGAGCATCCCAATGTTCGATGTAGGCGCAATTCGCGGTTTTAGTCGCACCGGGAATCTGGACGTAACGATTCTCCGTGAGAGTGAGGAACGCTCCTTCGCCCGGCAACGGCACCGGCACCGCCCAATTCGGCGATAACCGGACAAAACGCGGACCGTTCAGGTCCAGCGCGAACGAGGTGTCACCGTCGGTACTATTTAGATGCAAACCGAAAAACGCGACGCGCAACAATCCATCTAACAGAAATTGGCGATCCGGGCTCTGATTCTCATGTAAAATGTCATAAACGCCGACGAAACCCGGCAACGTTCCAAAGTCGGCCTGGATCCCGGTCTTCAAGTAGCGGATCACGTAATGTTTGCCGTGTTTCTCGCCGTCGACTTGATCGTCCGGGTCGCTTGGATCTTCCCGCAAAATCAACTCCACCGAACCGTCAGGCGCTTTACAAGTCCGGCGCTCGCCAATCATTCCACCCGCGGTGCGAGCCGCGCTGGCATCTGTCGACACCGAAGGCGATGCGGATTCGCTCGGCGGCGGCGCCTCGCGATTTGTGAAATACGGCGAAGTTTTTGTTCGTTCGTACCAGTCGGGCGGCGACTCGAGTTTTTTCAAATCAGTGCCGAGGGGTTGGACGCCCCAGAATTCGAGCGGACTGTTGTTTGGTTTCTGTCGGGTGAAAACGATGGTCGTGCCGTCCGGCGCGAAGATTGGATCGACATCCTGACCGGAATTGTCATCCGTCAGCTGGCGCAAGAACTTCCCGTCATCGCGATAGAGATAGAGGTGCGAGTGACTGGTGCCTTCGGCTTGTAAGTATCGGATTGCGACGACAATTTCGGACGCGGCGTTACTCGCCGCTGCCAGCCCAGCTAGAGCTGCAACGGACAAACAGCTAACCACAGCGCGACGCACGATGTCGGTTTGACGAAAACGCCCTGGCTTGTCAACGCCATGTCTTGACCAAAATGCTTTGAGCAATCACGCCTAAAACCGTTTCCTCAAACCGACGTACCAGAAGCGTCCCTTGGCGTTCGCGGTCGCTTGATCGAGCCAGTCGCCACGGCAGCAGCGACGTAGCAGATTCTATTGCCCGGCGCTATCTACAAAGGGGAGAACGTCAGTGATAAACGATGTTCGGCGGCGGACCGTTGACTAGTTTTTGAAACCGCGGGTTGCTGCGCAGCGGGTCCCATTCCCACCACGTCCGCAAGTCGAGCGTTGAAATACCGCCGTTCCAAGCGTTCGGTGTGGTGAGCAGGTGCTGAAGAAGGCTTATGGCACGTTCAGCCTCGCCGACCCGAGTGTAAATAGTAGCTAACGCCGCTTCCGATAAAGGCGCATCGACCGCGTCCCGGGATTCCGGCAGCATCGAAACAGCAAGTTCGCCTTCGCGCAACGCATCCTCTTTGCGGCCCAGCCCGGCGTAGAGGAGTCCGAGAAAACTGTGGTAATGAGCTTCGTCTGGTTCCGCATGCACGGCTTCTTCGGCCTTTGGCAGACATACCTGGAATAAATGGCGGGCGCGGGCAAGATCACCACGCGCGTAAGCCGCACAAGCGGCCATGTAGTTCTTCGGCGCGCGAATCGTGTCGAGAAGGCCAAAGTCATCCAGGGTCGTTTGACTGAGCACGCGCTCCGCGGCTTCGAAGTCACGGTAAATCATCGCGATGTAATAGCGATCCTCCGTTGCATCATCGTTTTCGCTGGCAATAAAGCGACGCAGAGGTTCAAAGCTGTTAACGATCATTCGAATCCGACGAAGCTATCATACCGCGAGCCGACTGGACCGCTTCCGGCGAGATTGAAGGTGCAACGGTAAGGGAATGTTGAAAGGTCTCCTTCGCCGCGTGCCATTGTTGGAGTTGCACATAAATGTTACCTAACCAATCGATGGTCAGTTTGTTACGTGGGTTAAGCGACACTGCTTTTTTCATCGTCGCCAGCGCGTCTTTCCATTGGCCTTGCCGGCGCATCAACAGCGCCGTGTTACGAAGGAGCTCGGCGTCGTTCGGCGCAAGACTCAACGCGATCGCATATTCTTTCGCGGCTTCCGGGTAGTTTCGTTCAATCTGATAAGCTCGTGCCAGTGCCATGTGCGCTTCGGGCAGATCTGGGTCCATCCCGATCGCCTTATCGGCTTCGACTTTTGCTTTGGTTTTATGTTCCAGCGCCCTATCGACATCGACGAACCAGGCGCTCTCGTTGATTGATAACTGCGCTTGCGCCAGGGCAAACTCAGGGTCTAGCACGAGCGCGCGCTCGAGCTGTGCCCGGTTATCTGCATATAACTCTCCCCGATTATTGGAAGAGGCGTGCGCGTCATGCACGGCTGTTGTCTTCAAATAAGCTGCCCAAGCTTCAAGGTTCCGCGTCAGCCCCTTCTGGACCCGCGCTTTCTCATCCGGCGTGAGCGTAGTTCGAAGAGCACTCGCTATCTCGGTGGCGACCTCGGTTTCAACTCCGAAAACATCGACCAGCTTGCGGTCGAAACTGTCTGCCCAGAGGTTCGCTGCGGTATCTGCTTTGATTAATCGGACATTAACCCTTATGGCGTCGCCGATTTTCTGCACACTGCCTTCCAGCAAAGTAGCGACGCCGAGTTGTTTGGCCACCTCGGCGACGTTCGCGGGTTTGCTCTCATATTCCTTCGTCGACGCCCGTGCGATCACTTTGAGGGGCCCGACTTTCGCGAGCCGTGTAATAATTTCCTCCTGGATGCCTGTTACCAAAACAGCGGTATCGACGTCGCGACTGACGTTCTTCAAAAGGTAAAACTGCAACGCTGCGATTTGGTATCGTAGCGGCAGCTTTAGCGAGGCGGTCGGCCGCGCCGATTTTTTGCGACATTCGATACGCGAGGAAGCCAACGGCCAACACGATGAAAGCTGCCGATGTCAGCGCAATTCTAAGAAGGTTGCGCTTGCGGCCTTCACGCGAACGTTGGTGCTCGGCGTCTCTGTGGTGAGCCTGGGTATGGGCGGCAACCCGCCGCCGGGAGGGCTGGGTTGCCAAAGGTATCTGAGTAGAAGTTAACTATTCCGATACGAACGCCGTGTTTGACTTCGACCTCGCCGAGATCGATACAGTTGCGGTTTCCATTCATCGTAGTGCGGCCAGATCATCAGCCGCGCGTTTGGATAATAGAATGTGATCGGCATCGGCACAGTCCATCACTCGTTGGGCCATGTTGATTCCAGCGCCGGTAATGTTGGGCCGATCATTCACGTCGTGAACCACGTCCACGGGCCCGCTATGGACTCCCATCCGTACCTTGAGCTCCGGGCAATGTCTTAATTCGCGGCTAATTTCAGCCGCACATCGAACCGGCGCATCGGGGCTGGTAAAAAAGGCGAGCGCCATTCCATCGCCACTTGGAAGACGGATCAGCTTATCTGCAACCTCCGCCGTGCGGAACGGTTCCGTGCCGCGGACGATTTGATTTAGCAAATCGAGTTGCCGCCGCTGTCCGTTCGAGGAGAGCTTCGAGTAGCCGACGATGTCGATGAAGAGAACGTGCCCAATTTCGAGGCGAAGTTCGCGCTCGGTTGCAGGTGGCATCCGGCTTGGATACTACCATCACACCCGACAGTGACGAGCGAAATCAAATAGCCTGACTTCAGCGCAGCGAAAGCTGAATCGAGCTCGCGTGCTGGGCGTCGTGGTAAACCTGAAGGTGACAAGGAGCTGAATCGAGCTCGCGTGCTGGGCGTCGTGATGAATTTGAACATGACAGGTGCGAGCGTCCTTGGCCGTTTCGTCAGCAACCACGCCGCCGGAGCAATAATTCTTTTGCCAGAAAATCGAATTCACCGCCGTGACGACCAGCCGCGAGCCGGCTGCCTTTCATCATTTTTCGCGCGACAAACAAACCAGGATTGAAGTCGCATTTCACAATTTCGCCCGGCTGCACCAGTCTTGCTTCGCGAAGTGAATCGCGATAGCGCAGCCGGCGAATGTCGCTCCAAAGCCCGATGCTCGTCCCATCGGGTTGGATTTCGTAGAGGTCTGCTTCAAGATCGACATCCGGTGTATCGATCGAAACCCAAAGCGTGACCGCCGGGCAACCGACGAGCGGCGTTTCATTCGCCAACGCGTCGCCGTGATAAACCAGACCGTCCTTGCCGATGCTCAACGGCAGCCTTTGATCGAGACCAGCGGTCTTGTCGTTGGACTCAGCTCCTTCGGTTTCTTCGCCACGTTGTGTGTCGAGGGGATTGTAAACGAACGCGTCAGCGCCACTTGCAGGCTTGGTCTCAGTCAATGTTCCGGACCGGTAAACCCCATTCGCGTCGCCATTCTTCGAATCGAAATAGAACGTTTTGGGGTTGGCGATCAGGTTCGCGTAGTTGTCGATGTATTTCCATTCACCGTTCGCGCCGGAGTTTCCCGAGGCGATCAAATAATATGCGACCTGGTTCTTTAAGAACTGCGGCTTTGCGCCATTTTTCATCGTCCAGTCGTACCATTGCCGATGCAGATCGTTTAGATCGAGCACTGCGTCCTTGCCGAATTTCACGCCCGCGACTTCATCCGTCGGCGTTCGGGTGCCGGCATGGTCCCAAGGGCCGATAATTAGGAAATGTTTCGCACCTGCTTCAGGCGGCGCATTGGCAATGTGGTCGCGATAAAACGTCATCGCACCTAGCTCGTCGCCATCGTACTGGCCGGTGATTGTCAAAATTGGCAGCGTTATTTTTTTGAACTGCTCAACCGTCGGAACCATCGCGTCGTAGTAGGTGTCGGCGGTCGGATGTTTCAGGATTCGCTGAAAACTCACGGATGGATTGCCAACAAACGAGTCTAGTGTCTTGAACGCGATATGTTTCTTGTAGGCATCAAGAAACTTGGAGCGCCAGAATTTTGAATCGCCGAACAGATTGATCTGGCCCGCCTTTCCGCTGGTGAAGGTGAACCATTGCACGTCGTAGGTTTCGCCGACGTTATCGAGCGACGGATAATCAAGCGGCGGATGCGCGGCCGCGGCCGGAACGATCGTAGCCAAGTGCGGTGGAAATTCTTTAGCCGTCGCCCATTGATCGAATCCCGCGTAGGACCCGCCCCACATCGCGACTTTGCCATTGCAAAATGGTTGTTGCGCGAGCCATTCAACAACATCGTGACCGTCCCGCGGTTCTTGCGCGAAAGGCTCGAAGTCGCCACCAGAATTTCCGCGGCCGCGAACATCCACTAGCGCAAATACGTAACCATGCGACGCGAAATATGCCGCGCGCGGATGATAGCTGTCGGAGATGTAGGGAGTCAGCGTGAAGATGACCGGCGTTTTCGGCATGGAACCGTCCGGTGTTTTGGGAAAATACAGCGTCGCGTTGAGCTCCACTTTGTCCCGCATCGGAATCTTCACGCCCCATTTGAGGTCATAATCAGTGACCGGTGACGGAGTGGGACTGGCCTCAGATTTGGGTTCCGGCGAAGGACCTTTTGTTTGAGCAAGTACCGAGGCGAAGATCGAAGCCGTAAAGACAACAGCGAATGGGAGAATCAAGCGTGTCGGCATGCGACCGATTGAAACGAAATCCACGCAGCAAAACAACGCCCAAAATGCGTTGTCTTGATTTCGCCTGACAAAGTTCCTATACCGCCATCATGAAATCGCCCGCCATCCGTTCGTTGTTTTTTCTTCTCGCATTCGCCCTGGCAATCAGCTCCCAGGGTGCCGAAAAGACCATCGTGCTCAAAGCCGCGCGCCTATTCGACGGCAAATCGAAGACGCTCGCGCAAAACGGCGTCGTGATCGTTCAAGGTAACAAGATCGTCGATGCCGGCAGCAATTTGCCGGCACCATCGGACGCGCAGGTAATCGATCTAGGCGATGCAACGCTATCCCCGGGATTTATGGATGGTCACACCCACCTCACCCTCGACTTTTCCGGCAACTACAACGAACGCCGACTGAAAGAGCTCGACCTGAACGTTTCCGAACAAGCGATCCTGGCGACGAAATACGCGCGCGCGACAGTCGAGGCCGGTTTCACAACGGTACGCGATCTTGGCAGCCGATTCGTCGGCAGCAAAGAAATGGTCGATATCGCGTTACGGAACTCGATCAACAAGGGCGTGGTTGTTGGTCCGCGAATGCTGGTTGCCACGTTTGGCATCGGCGCGACGGGAGGACATTTCGATCCGACTAGCGGGTTTCGCGACATGCTTTTTGGCCGCGAGCCCAATGAAACAGATGGCATCGCCGATGGCCCGGACGCAATTCGCAAGGCCGTGCGTTGGGAGGTAAAGAACGGCGCCGATGTGATCAAGGCCGCGGTCTCCGGCGGAGTCCTTTCGTTAGCTGACGAAGTTGACACGCCGCAACTCACGCCCGCGGAAATGGCTGCGTTGGTCGACGAATCACATCGGCTGCGCAAAAAAGTTGCCGTGCATTGTCACGGCGATCAGGCAGCGAAGGAAGCAATCCAGGCGGGCGTAGATTCCATCGAACACGGTTCGTTCCTGAAACCGGAAACGCTTACCCTGATGAAAAACAAAGGAACCTATCTGACGCCCACCTTGATGGCGACGGAATGGATCCTCGGTAAGATCGACAATTATCCGCCGGCATTGCAAGCCAAGGCGCGAGCGGCAGGCGCTGCGCGCTCCGAAATGTTCCGCAACGCGGTGAAGATGGGCGTTAAGATTTCGTTCGGCACTGACGCGGCCGTTTATCCTCACGGGCAGAACGCCAAAGAATTCAAACTAATGGTCGATCTTGGAATGCAACCGATCGACGCCCTCAGAACGGCGACCGGAAACGCGGCCGACCTTTTCGGAATAACGCAGAAAGTTGGAACGTTGGAAAAGGGCAAACTGGCGGACGTGATCGCCATGCCAGGTGATCCGACCACCGACATCACGGCGACCGAGCGCGTTTCGTTCGTGATGAAAGAGGGCAAGATTATCCGCAACGGCCCCCCAAGCGCACCGCCTGTCGCCGATTCAGGCGAAACGCCGTCAGAAATTCCGGCTGACTAAAGACTAGTGATTAAACGCGACCGCAACTCTGGCCGAATAACTATTCGAGCTGATGTAATAAAGCGAGACGCCGCCGGCACCGTACACGCGATAAAACGTGTAAGGTTGACCATCGAAGAAGACCGGGGAATCCCAATCGATCGCGACAGGACGTGAGGATGAAAACGAACTTACCGCGACAGAGTCCATATAGCTGTTTCCGAAATCGATCGATCGCATATCCCTAAAGTCCCCGCGATTGTCGTAGTCATGACCATTGTACGGCGTGTATCTCCAATTACGCGCTCCATTTGTCGGAAACCAATCAGAGGTAAACGCGTCACTTGAACTCAAACCGCCCGTAGGGACAAGCGGGCTAACGACTGTTCTTGTTCCCACCTGGTCGATCAATGCAGGTTGGATGTGATCTTCGCCAGCGAAGCGGTAGGAATAGAACGCGATTTCGTAATCCAACCCGCCCCACTGGCTTAAATTAACTGGATGACCGAAAGCAACGTCGAAGACCAGAACGTGCTGATGATGTCCGGTATTCATCGTTGGTTCCATTTCGGTTGCGGCATTTTGACGGGCGGCGGCAGCAGCGCTCTCGACTGCGGCGGCTTCTTCTTTCGAAACAGCCAAATTCGGATCGCGAAGTGACTTAAGTAGCGAATCACTTGCGCCTTGTGATTTGAGAATATTTTCCTGCGGCTGGGTCAGGGAGTGAAGGAGCTTTCGGTCGGCTACTTCGTTCTTAATAGAGAACTCGGGTTCGTGCATGCGGATGAGCAGCGAGAGCTCGCTGAAACCGATCGGCGTGGCGTAGAGTTGAGAGGAGGCGAGCAAAACCGCGGCGGTGGCGACTAACAGGCTATAACGAGTGGGGCTTTTCATAACCCCCGGGTTTTACCAAGTTCTGCATAGATTTTGCAAGCCAAAAAGAGCCCCCAAACGGGGCGAAGAAATCCGCTTTGACAGCCGCTATGTTCGTTCTATTGTGCGCTCCCCCAATAACTGCAGGAGAGCCAAAAGCTCGTTTGGACTGCTCAAAATCATGCAACAAAAACGAAGCAAAAGATATCGCGCCGCCGCCGAGCAGGTGGACCGCAAAAAGTCTTACAGCCTGACTGATGCTGTCGCGACGCTGAAGAAGTTTCCGCCGACCAAGTTCGATCAAACCGTCACAGTTTCGTTTCGGCTTGGAGTCGATCCTAAACAATCCGACCAAATGGTGCGCGGTACGTGCGCACTTCCGCACGGCAGCGGAAAATCCGTGCGTGTTCTCGTATTCGCCGAAGGGGCAGCCGCGAAGGCCGCCAAAGAGGCAGGCGCGGAGCACGTGGGATTTAAAGAACTGATCCAAAAGGTTCAGGAGGGATTTCAAGATTTCGATGTCGCCGTATCAACTCCGGCGGCAATGGCTGAAGTACGCAAGCTCGGAAAAGTTCTTGGACCGCGCGGGCTGATGCCGAACCCGAAAGCGGGCACCGTTGCGGAAGACACTGCGAAGGCGGTTCAAGAAGTGAAGGCCGGGCGAGTCGAGTTCAAGCTCGATAAGAACGGCAATGTGGCGGTGCCCATTGGAAAATTTTCATTCGAAGAAAAAGCGTTGATTGAAAACAGCAACGCCGTGATCGAGGCGGTAGTGCGAGCCCGGCCGGCAACTGCCAAAGGACGCTACCTTGACGCGATGACGTTAAGCGCCACAATGTCGCCCGGCCTGAAACTCGACCCGTCTCCATACCTCGCCAGCCAGGCAGCCTGAGATCCAAATCATGAGACCAGAAAAAGCCAACATTGTTTCCGATCTTTCGAAGGAGTTGAAAGACTCCTCCTTCGTACTGGTGACCGATTACCAGCACATGAAAGTCGACGATTTCAGCGAGCTGCGGAAACGTTTGGCCGCAGCCGGCGCGGAAGTGCACGTGGTGAAAAACAGCTTTTTGAAACGCGCGATGGCCGATTCAGGTCTCGCTCCCAGCAACGGTGAATTAACTGGACAGACAGCAGTTGTGACCGGCGCCAAAGATGTCGCGCCAGTCGCGAAAATCCTGAAGAAATTCGCCGGTGAATTCAAAAAAGCGATGTTGAAGCTCGGCTTCATCGATCGCGCACAGGTTGCGACGAAAGAAATCGAAAAGATTGCTGACTTGCCGCCGCGTGAAGTCGTCCTGGCGCAGTTGCTTGGATTGATCCAAGCGCCGGCGACGCGATTGGCAAGGATGCTCAACGAGCCGGCATCGTCGCTGGCCAGATTGTTAAAGGCGAAAAGCGAAAAGGAGGGCTCGCCCGCGGCAGAAACGCCGGCGGCTTAAAGAATTTCTGTCTCGTGAGTGCGGGACGAAACAAACGAAACACTGTCCGGGCCGATAGCTATCGGCCTTAAATTTCCGGGAGCTTCCGGGAGCGGCAATAGGAGAAAATAAAATGGCAGATAACAAAGCATTAGTAGATCAGATCGTTGGGCTCAGCTTGCTCGACGCTGCAGATATTGTTAAACAACTCGAAGAGAAGCTCGGAATTAGTGCGGCAGCACCTGTTGCCGCGGCGGCAGCGCCAGCAGCGGGCGGTGGAGCAGCGGCTCCGGCGGCCGAAGAGAAGGCGACGTTCGACGTCATCCTCAAGGAAATGGGCGCGAACAAGATTGGCGTAATCAAAGAAATCCGTAGCGCAGTGCCCGGACTTGGTCTGGCCGAGGCCAAGGCGCTGGTCGAGGGCGCTCCCAAGCCGATTAAGGAAGGCGTGACCAAGCAGGAAGCCGAAGACATCAAGAAGAAAGTCGAAGCGGCTGGGGCGAAGGTCGAAATTAAGTAAGAAAAATTTAAATCAGCGGCCGTCTGGCGATTTAGCTTGCCAGGCGGCCGTTTTCGTTTAGTCTCCGCTTTTGTTAGAAGTAGGGAGACTTATTTTTAACCGCAGTTTGCTGGAAAGTTTAAATTGGCAGCAGAACGGTGGAGGTCGATTTGACGAACCGCTGTTTTGATGCCATTTTTGCACCCCTCGCTCTCCGGTTGATGCCGTAAGCTCTATACGCGTACGGCCGCAATTTATTGTGGGCCGGCGCGAGTTTAACCCCGTGGCCTGGTGATTATGTCAGAACGAAATTCGGAACGCATCCACTTCGGAACAATTAAGGAAGCCATCGAGCCTCCAAACCTCATTGAGGTTCAACTCAACTCTTACGTCGATTTCCTCCAAAAAGACGTCCCGTTTGCCAAACGGAAGAACCACGGCCTTCAGGCAGTGTTCAAAGAAGTTTTCCCGATCGAGAGCTATGACGAGAAGGCTGTTCTCGATTTTAGTCATTACGAGATCGGCGAACCCAAGCTGAGCGCGCTTGAAGCCCAGCGCGAAGGCCAGACCTACAGCGCGCCGCTTCACGTTACTTTCCAGCTCCGCGAAGAAAAAGGGACCAAGGAAGAAAAAGTTTACATGGGCGAGATCCCGCTCATGACCCCGCAGGGAACTTTTGTGATCAACGGCGCCGAGCGGGTGGTTGTTTCTCAGCTGCACCGTTCGCCCGGCATCGCGTTTGAATCGACCGTCCACCTCAACGGCAAGGTCCTTTACAGCTTTCGGATCATTCCTGACCGCGGCTCGTGGATCGAAGTCCAGTTCGACACCGCGGACCTGCTCTACATTTACCTCGATCGGCGCAAACGCCGCCGCAAATTCCTTGCGACGACCTTCCTGCGCGCCCTCGGTTACGGATCGGATGAGGAAGTCATCAAACTTTTCTACAGCATCGAGAACCTCAAGCTGAGCGAGAAGCTCGACGAAGAAAAGCTCGCAACCAAGGTTCTGATCGCCGAAGTCCGGGACGGAGAAGTAACTGTCGCCCGCGCGTTCGAGCCGCTTACCCTCGCGACCGTACGCCAGATCATGGGGCTCGGGATCAAGGAAGTTAAGGTCATCGATATTTCCAACGACGACACCGTGGTCAAAGCGTTGCGCAAGGACCCGGCGCACGATCAGGAAGAAGCTCTCAAAGATATCTATCGCCGTTTGCGCCCTGGCGATCCGCCAACTGTGGCAAACGCCCGCGCGTTGCTAAAACGTTTGTTCTTCGATCCGAAGAAATACGATCTCGGACGCGTTGGTCGTTACAAGATCAATCAGAAGCTCAGCATTGATGTCGATCTTACCGAGCGGATTCTGACCGACAAAGATTTCATCGCCGCAATCAAATACCTGATCAATCTTCGCCGCGGCGAAGGCACCCTCGATGATATCGACCATCTTGGTAGCCGCCGCGTCCGCACGGTTGGCGAATTGCTCGCTAACCAATGCCGCGTCGGGCTTGCCCGCACCGAGCGTCTCGTGAAAGAGCGAATGACGTTGTTCGACATCAATGTCGACGGCATGACGCCACAGAAGTTAGTGAACCCGAAAGCACTCAGCGCGGTCATTCGCGATTTCTTCGGGCGCTCGCAGCTTTCGCAGTTCATGGATCAGACGAACCCGCTTGCGGAATTGACCCACAAGCGTCGTCTGTCAGCCCTTGGACCAGGCGGTCTTTCGCGCGATCGCGCAGGGTTCGAAGTGCGCGACGTGCACCCGTCCCACTATGGGCGCATTTGTCCGATCGAAACGCCGGAAGGTCCGAACATCGGCCTGATTAGCTCGATGTCGACGTTCGCGCGGATCAACGAGTTCGGCTTTATCGAAACCCCTTATCGCAAGGTCACCAACGGTCGAGTTACGGACGCGATCGATTACCTCACTGGCGACAAGGAAGAAAACTTTCTGGTCGCGCAGGCCAATGCGCCGATCGACGGCCGCGGTCATTTCACCGGCGAAAAAGTTTCCGTCCGTTATCGCGGCGACTTTCTGGAAGTCGAGCCGGCGAAGGTCCACTACATGGACGTCTCACCGAAGCAGCTCGTTTCGGTCGCGGCGGGATTAATTCCGTTTTTGGAACACGACGACGCGAACCGCGCTTTGATGGGATCGAACATGCAACGCCAGGGCGTTCCATTGATTGTTTCGGAAGCGCCACTCGTTGGCACGGGTTTGGAAGGGAAAGTGGCCCGCGATTCGCATGCTGTGTTGCTCGCGATTGACAGCGGCAAGGTCGCTTCGGTCACGGCGGACCAGATCATCGTCACGAAAGACGGCCACGTTCCAGAACATCGGAAGCGAATCAAGACGGATCCGGAAGAAGGAATTTACGTTTACGAACTGCGAAAGTTTATGCGCTCGAACGCCGGCACGTGCGTGAATCAGAAGCCGATCGTGAAGAAGGGCCAGCACGTCAAGAAAGGCCAGGTCATTGCGGACGGTCCGAACACGGAACACGGCGAGCTCGCGCTCGGCCGCAACGTGCTCGTCGCCTTCATGCCGTGGAACGGTTACAACTTCGAGGACGCGATCATGATCTCCGAGAAGGTCGTGAAGGAGGATATCTACACGTCGATCCATATCGACGAATTCGAAATCGGCGCGCGCGATACGAAGCTCGGACCTGAAGAAATCACTCGTGACATTCCAAACGTAAGTGAAGAGGCCCTGCGCAATCTCGGACCCGACGGCGTGGTTCGCGTCGGCGCGGAAGTGAAGCCGGGCGACATTCTCGTCGGCAAAATCACTCCAAAGAGCGAGACCGAGCTCGCGCCGGAAGAACGCTTGCTCCGCGCGATCTTCGGCGAAAAAGCTGCCGACGTTAAAGACACGTCGCTCACGGTTCCATCGGGAACCTACGGAATCGTTATGGACGTGAAGGTTTCATCGCGCAAAGAAGTCTCGCGCGAGAAGCTGACGCCGGCGGAAACGAAGAAGCAAATCAAAGCGATCACCGAAGAGCATCGTCGCAAGAAGGAAGAACTGACGGAGCAACTGACCGATTCGCTCTCCAACATTTTGTTGGGCGAGAAAATTCCGCTCGACGTGGTGAACGCAGAGACCGGGGAGATCATCATCCCGGCCAACCGCAAAATCACCAAGACGCTGCTGCGCAAGCTGGCCAACGTTTACGATCACATCGAGATCGATCCGAGCCCGATCCGCAACAAGATCCGCGAGATCATCGGACACTACGAACACAAGTTCGCCGAGCTCGAGCTCGAGCGTGAGCGCTCGATGGACCGAGTCGAGAGCGGTGACGACATCGATCCGGGCATCATCAAGCAGGTCAAAGTTTACATCGCATCGAAACGAAAACTTTCAGTTGGCGATAAAATGGCGGGACGCCACGGAAACAAGGGCGTGGTCGCGCGAATCGTTCCGGAAGAAGACATGCCCTTCCTGGCGGACGGAACTCCGGTTGAAATCGTGTTGAATCCTCTCGGCGTGCCGAGCCGAATGAACGTCGGCCAGGTTTTGGAAACTCACCTGGGCGTCGCGGCCAAGGCGCTCGGATTCAAAGTCGCAACCCCGGTGTTCGACGGAATTAAGGAAAGCAAAATCCGCGAGTACCTTAAGGACGCGAAGAAGAAGGAAGGTTTCAGCTGGGTGCAGGAAACCGGCAAAGCGAAATTATTCGACGGCCGAACCGGTGATCGCTTTCGATCAGGAAGTTGTGGTTGGCTACATCTACATGATGAAGCTGGGTCACCTGGTCGCGGACAAAATCCACGCGCGCGCGGTTGGTCCCTATTCGCTGGTTACGCAACAGCCGCTTGGCGGTAAAGCGCAATACGGCGGTCAGCGATTCGGCGAAATGGAAGTGTGGGCGCTCGAAGCCTACGGCGCGGCCTACACCTTGCAGGAACTTCTCACTGTGAAGTCGGATGACGTGCAAGGGCGCACCCGCATCTACGAGTCGATCGTCAAAGGCGACAACTCGCTCGAAGCCGGCACGCCTGAATCTTTCAACGTGTTAATCAAGGAAATGCAGAGTTTGGGTCTCGACGTAAAGGTCGGCGGCCAGGCTCCGCAGACAGTTTTCGAACACCTCGGATAAATTTCAGAACATTACTTGGAGCATAAATGAACGAACATTCCTGGCGTGAGTTAGTCGGTGAAGAGAGAGCGGTCGGTTTCGATCAGGTCGCGATCGGCGTGGCCTCGAGCGATACCATGCGCTCTTGGAGCAAGGGCGAAGTTAAAAATCCGGAGACGATCAACTACCGAACGTTCAAGCCGGAAAAAGGTGGTCTTTTCTGCGAACGCATTTTCGGCCCGACCCGGGATTGGGAATGCTCCTGCGGAAAATACAAGCGGATCAAACACAAAGGGGTCATCTGTGATCGTTGCGGCGTCGAAGTGACACTCGCGCGCGTCCGTCGCGAGCGCATGGGCCATATCGAGCTCGCGGTCCCCGTTTCGCACATCTGGTTTTATAAGTGCATGCCGTCGCGCATCGGCCTGATGCTCGACATGAGCGCACGGCAACTTGAGCGCGTTATCTATTATGAGGATTACATCGTCATCGATCCGGGCAAGACACCGCTGCAAAAGGCTCAGCTCCTGAACGAAGTCGAATATCGCGAAGCGCAGGAACAGTATGGCGAAGATTTCGTCGCCGGGATGGGTGCGGAAGCGGTGAAAAAACTTTTGAGCGAGATCGACCTCAACAAGCTCAACAAAGAGCTTGAGAAAGCGATGGGCGCGACCAAGTCGAAACAGATTCGCAAGAAGCTCGCGAAGCGTTTGAAACTCGTGCAGGGCTTCATGTCCTCGCACGCGCGACCGGAATGGATGATCCTCGATGTTCTGCCAGTAATTCCACCGGATCTCCGCCCGCTCGTTCCGCTCGAAGGCGGACGGTTCGCGACTTCAGACCTGAATGATCTCTATCGTCGCGTCATCAACCGAAACAATCGTCTCAAAAACCTACTCCAGCTGAAAACGCCGGACGTCATCATTCGAAACGAAAAACGAATGTTGCAAGAAGCGGTCGACGCCTTGTTCGACAACGGCCGTCACGGCCGCGCTGTCACCGGCGCGGGCAATCGTCCACTAAAATCACTCTCCGATATGCTCAAGGGCAAGGGCGGACGTTTCCGTCAGAATTTGCTCGGCAAGCGCGTCGATTATTCGGGCCGATCGGTCATCGTCATTGGTCCGGAACTAAAACTTCATCAGTGCGGTTTGCCGAAGAAGATGGCGCTCGTTTTGTTCGAGCCGTTCATCATTCGCCGGCTGAAAGACCTCGGCTATGTCCACACCGTGCGCAGCGCCAAGAAAATGATCGAGCGCCAGACGCCGGAAGTTTGGGACATTCTCGACGAAGTCACACGCGGACATCCCGTTTTGCTAAACCGCGCTCCGACGCTGCATCGATTGTCTATCCAGGCGTTCGAGCCGCAGTTGATCGAAGGCGAAGCGATCCGCATTCACCCGCTCGTTTGCACCGCCTACAACGCAGACTTCGATGGCGACCAGATGGCGGTCCACGTTCCGCTTTCGGTCGAAGCACAATTGGAAGCGCGCATGCTCATGCTCGCGCCGAACAATATTTTCTCACCATCGAGCGGCAAACCGATCACGACTCCGTCGCAAGACATCACGCTCGGCTGTTATTACATGACGCAAAATCCGCGCGGCGGGAAAAAGGACGCCCGTTTGCCGTTGTTCGCCGAGCCAGTCGAAGTGGAATTCGCCATGGCCGAGGGAACAATCAAAACCCACGATCGTATCCGCTTCAAAAATCCGGATATCGGCAAACAGACCGTTTTCGGAAACGGCGATGTCAAGGTCATTGAAACGACCGCGGGTAGAGTCATCTTCAATCAAATCTGGCCAAAGGAACTTGGTTTCTTCAACAAAGCGGCTGGCAAGAAACAGCTCAGCGACATCATTTGGCGTTGTTACCAAGTCGCGGGACCGGCCGCCACCGTCGCGACGCTCGACAAATTGAAAGAGCTCGGATTCACCGAAGCGACACGCGCGGGCATCTCAATTGGGATTTCGGACATGATTATTCCGAAGGAAAAAGAGACCGAGCTGGAGAATGCCTACAAACAAATCCGCCAGGTCGAGCAACAATATCGCAAAGGCATCATCACGGACGGCGAGCGTTACAACAAGATCATCGATATCTGGACGCACGCCGGCGACGAAATCTCGAACGTCATGTTCCGCACTTTGGAACACAACGACGGTCGCAAGGAATTGAACCCGGTTTATTTGATGGTCGATTCCGGTGCGCGAGGAAATCGTCAACAGGTCCGTCAGCTCGCAGGTATGCGCGGTTTGATGGCGAAGCCGAGCGGCGAAATTATCGAACGCCCGATCACCTCGAACTTCCGCGAAGGTTTGAGCGTGCTCGAGTACTTCATTTCAACTCACGGCGCGCGCAAAGGTTTGGCCGACACTGCGCTCAAGACCGCCGACTCGGGTTATCTCACCCGCAAGCTGGTCGACGCCGCACAGGACGTGATCATCAACATGGAAGATTGCGGCACGGTTAACGGCATCGTCGTTCGCTCGATTTACGAGGGCGACGAGGAAGTTGTCGATCTTGGCCAGCGAATCATCGGCCGCGTGAGCTGCGAAACGATCGCCGACCCAGTCGACAAGAAAAAGAAGATCGTCAAAGCGAACCAGCTTATCGACGAGAAAATCGCGGCGGAGTTGCAACGCATCGGCGTTGAGAGTTTGAAGATTCGCTCGGTGTTAACCTGCGAATGCGGACGCGGCGTTTGCGGAATGTGTTACGGACGCAATCTCGCTACCGGACAGTTTGTCAAGATGGGTGAAGCGGTCGGAATTATCGCAGCTCAATCCATCGGCGAGCCGGGAACGCAGCTAACGATGCGGACATTCCACATCGGCGGAACCGCCAGCCAGACATTCAAGCAACCGATCATCAAGGCGAAGAACGACGGGCGCGTCCAATTCAACGATCTGCGCACAGTGCAGGCATTGGATGGCAGCTGGATTGTGCTGAGCAAGAACGGTTCGATCAGCGTGCATAACGCTGAAGGCCGCGAGCTCGAGCGCTACAACGTGGTGATCGGTTCGATGATTTCGAAAGACGACGGCACCAACGTGAAGAAGGGCGAAACCTTCGTGCAATGGGATCCGTACAACGTGCCGATTCTGACCGACAAGAGCGGCAAGATTGAATTCCGCGACATGATCGCGGGAGTCACGATCAAGCGCGACGTTGACGAAGCGACCGGCCTCATGGGCACCGTCATCATCGAGCATAAGGAAGACTTGCACCCGCAGATCGTGATTGTGGGCGACAAGAAGGAAGTGCTCGCCAGCTATTCAATCCCGGCGGGCGCGCACGTTATCGTCGAAGAAGATCAAAAAATTCGCGCGGGCGCGTTGCTCGCGAAGACTCCGCGAAAAGTCGCCAAGACCAAGGACATCACTGGTGGTCTGCCGCGAGTTGCCGAATTGTTCGAAGCGCGTCGCCCGAAAGACGCTGCCGAGATCGCCAAGATCGACGGCATTGTCGAAATGGGCGGCACCGTCCGCGGCAAACGTCGTTTGATTCTGAAGGATCCGGAGACCGGTGCGGAAGAAGAGCATCTCATTTCGCTGACCAAACACATCATTGTCTTCAAGGGCGACTTTGTGAAGAAGGGCCAACAGTTGACCGAAGGGCCAATTGTTCCGCACGAGATTCTCGAGGTCTGCGGACCGCAGGAATTGCAGGAACACCTCGTCAACGAAGTGCAGGAAGTTTATCGACTCCAAGGCGTCGAGATTAATGACAAGCACATCGAGATCATTGTGCGCCAAATGTTGCGCAAGGTGAAAATCACCGATCCGGGTGACACTTCGTTGCTCTGGGGCGATCAGGTCGACAAACTCGACTTCGAGCAAGAGAACCAGCAAGTCGTCGAGAAGGGCGGCAAGCCGGCGGAAGCGGTTCCGGTGTTACTTGGCATCACCAAGGCGTCGCTCGAAACCGACAGCTTTATTTCAGCCGCATCGTTCCAGGACACCACGCGCGTGCTCACCGAAGCCGCGACGCTCGGCAAGGTCGATCGTCTCCGCGGATTCAAAGAGAACGTGATCATGGGTCACTTGATCCCGGCGGGCACCGGATTCCCTGCGCATCGCGAAGTGCGGCTCATCGAAAAAGGCGAGCCAATCGGCGCACCAGCGATGGACGAAGCCGAAATGGCTCCGGCGATCGGATAAGGTCCGATATGGTAGGGCGAGACTCCGTCGAGCCGTGACCTGCTCAACTTATCGGCGGCTCCACAGAGTGTCGCCCTACCGATAACGATGTCGATCGTAACCAAAACCGGCGACCAGGGCGAAACCTCGCTCATGTACGGGCGACGCGTTCCGAAAGACGATCCGCGGGTTGAAGCTTACGGCGCAGTTGACGAGCTGACTGCTGCACTTGGTCTCGCGCGCGCGAGTTCGGACGACGAATTCGTGACCGAGCAAATCTTCGCGGTTCAAAAGGACCTTATTAACGTGATGGGGGAATTGTCCACGTTACCTGAAGATCGACAACGTTACGCGCAAGACGGCTTTCAAGTCGTGGATGTCAAGATGGTTGACCGCGTCACCGCCGTCATTGTCGATCTTGAAAAGGACAAATCGCTTTACCCGAAGGATTGGGTCATTCCAGGAGCGAATGCGGTTTCTGCGGCGCTTGATCTCGCCCGAACAACCTGCCGCCGCACTGAGAGGCGCGTAGCATCGTTGAAAGACCCGAATCCCGAAATCCTGCGTTACCTCAACCGGCTGTCGGATTTTTGCTGGATTCTGGCCCGGTTTTGCGAGCGAAAAGCCAAGGCAAAAAGGTGATTTATTCCGGTTGCGTTTACCCTTCGTTTATAGCATCTTCCCCGTCCGCCGTTCCCCCTGGCTCGCGGCGGTCATTTTTGTATGGCAAACCCAGTTGAATTAGTGCCCGAGCTTTTGGAAGCGGGCGTGCATTTCGGTCACCAGACCAAGCGCTGGAACCCGAAGATGAAGCCGTTCATCTTCCAGGAGCGCAACCAGATTTACATCATCAATCTCGATGAAACCGTGAAACAGCTTCATCGCGCGACCGAATTTCTTCAGGAAGTCGCGCGCCGAGGCGGAAAGATTCTTTTCGTCGGCACCAAGAAACAGGCTCAGGAAGCGATCAAGGAAGCAGCGCTGGCATGCGGGCAGTTTTTTGTGAACCAACGCTGGCTCGGCGGGACGTTGACGAACCTAACGACGATTCGCAAGAGCATCGGCCGGCTCAGATACATCGAACAGATCGAGCAATCGCCCGAATACAAAAAGATGGGCAAACAGGAACTGGCGGCGTTGAATCGCGAGGGCGCAAAACTTCGCCGTAACCTGGAGGGAATTCTGGAGATGGCGCAATTGCCGGATGCGGTTGTCATCATTGATACGACGCGCGAACAAAACGCGGTGAATGAGGCGAAAAGGCTCAACATTCCCGTCGTCGCGATTGTCGACACCAATGCCGATCCGGACATGATCGATTACCCGATTCCGGGCAACGATGATGCGATTCGCGCGATTCGGATTGTTCTGCAAAAGCTTGTCGATGCAATTGTCTCGGCGAGCGGCGAAGCGCGCATTCGCGAGCAAATCGAGATGGCCGGCGTGTCCGCCTAGCTAACTTAGTTGATCGTCGTTAGTTGATAGAGACTAACGGCGAAACGCGAGTTACCGAAACTATCAACAATCAACTTTCAACTATTAACATCCCCGAATGAGTATCAAGACCGCTATCGATCCCAAAGTCGTCAAACAACTCCGCGAAAAAACCAACGCGGGCATGATGGATTGCAAACGCGCTCTTGAAGAAGCCGGCGGCGATTTCGACAAAGCCGAAACGATTTTGCGCACAAAAGGGATCGCCAGCGCCAGCCAGAAGGCTTCGCGCGCGACCAAGGAAGGGATCGTCGCCTCCTACATTCATTTGCAGGGCAAAGTCGGCGTGCTGGTGGAAGTGAATTGCGAGACGGACTTCGTCGCCAAGAACGAGAATTTCCGCAGCTTTGTGAAGGACATCACGCTTCATATCGCGGCTGCGCACCCGCTTTACGTGAGCCGGGAAGAAGTGCCGGGAAAATTGGTCGAGGCCGAACGCGAAATTTACAAGGCGCAGGTCAAAGGCAAGCCCGCGAATGTGACGGACAAGATTGTCGAAGGAAAACTCGACAAGTTTTACAGTACGGTCTGTTTACTGGAACAAGGGTTCATCAAAAATCCCGATATCACGATCAAAGATTTGCTGAGCTCCAAGATTGCAGAGCTGGGCGAGAACATCGTTATCCGACGGTTCACCCGCTATTTGGTGGGCGAACCGCTCGCGAGCGAAGGGTGATTGTCGATCTTCGAAGCGACTTTGATCTCATCGAACCGCGATTAGATTTGCGGTAGATGGGTCTCAAGAAATACAAAGCGAAGCGCGACTTTTCGAAAACGGCCGAACCGAGCGGCGGTAAACCACTTCCCAAGCAGGTGCGCGGCGCGTGCCGGTTTGTGATTCAAAAACACGCGGCCCGTCGGTTGCACTACGATTTCCGGCTCCAGATGGAGGGCGTTTTGAAGTCCTGGGCGTTGCCGAAAGGACTTCCATGGCAGCAGGGCGAAAAGCATCTCGCGGTCGAGGTCGAAGATCATCCGATCGGATACGAAGGTTTCGAGGGGATAATTCCTGAGGGCCAGTACGGTGGGGGCACGGTGATGGTTTGGGACCGTGGCGCCTATTACGTGTACGGCGAGCAACCAGTGAAATCACTTCGCGACGGAAAACTTCATCTCGTTCTCGCCGGCGAAAAGGCGCAAGGCGAATGGACACTGGTTCGAATTCGCGGGCGAGACGGCGAAAAGAATACCTGGTTGATCATGAAAACGGGCGCGAGCACGAAGCAGCCGTCAAAGAAACGAGAAGACCAATCGGTCAAAACCGGCCGCACCATGAAACAGATTGCCGAGCAACGCGACGCCGAATGGGAATCCAATCGCGAGGAAAAAGACACCAGTGCAAAATCCACCTTGAACACGCGAATCAAGGTCGCGCTTAAAAAAAAAGACCAAGAACAAGACGACGGTGAGCAACGGCGTCCGGCGCGACAGCGTTGCTAAAAAAGCTTCCTTCGGCAAAACCGCGTTTTGTCGAGCCGATGAAAGCACGATTGCTCGACGACCCTCCCACTCACGATAATTGGCTTTACGAACTCAAATTCGACGGCATCCGCGCGATCGCGGTCAAAGGTGGCGGCAAAGTTTCCTTAATCTCACGCAACGGTAATAAACTCGATTCGCGTTTTCCCGAGATTTGCGACGCCGTAAAAAACTTGCCCGTCGAAGACTGCGTGATCGATGGAGAAGTCGTCGCGTTGGATGACGAAGGGCGGTCGTCATTTCAACTCTTACAGGCGTTGGAAATGGAGGGGCGAAAAGCCCCGTTGCGGTTTTACGTTTTTGACCTTCTGCAGCTAAATGGCAAAAGTTTGCTCGAACTGCCAGTCGAACAACGCAAACAAGTTCTCGCGAAAGTCTGCGAGAGCGTTGGCGATCCAATTCGCTATTCCAGCGAAATCGCAGGCGACGTGAAAACCCTTCTCACGGAAGTAAAACGCCGCGGCTTGGAAGGATTGATTGGCAAGCAGCGCGGTTCGAAATACGAGCCCGGACGCCGAAGCGGCGCGTGGATAAAACTAAAGAGTCTCAACGAGCAGGAATTCGTTATCGGCGGCTACACGCCGCCGGCCGGGTCCCGAAAACATTTCGGTGCGATCCTGGTGGGCTATTACGACAATGGCAAAAAAGGAAGAGACAATCGTCTCAAATTTGCCGGCAAGGTCGGCAGCGGTTTCACCGAAAAATCACTATCCATGTTGCACAGGAAATTTCGCGACGAACGAGAGCGATGATTGTCCGTTTGTGGATCTGCCGTCGAAAGAAGGCGGGGCATGGGTCCAAGGAATCACGCCATCGATGATGAAAAAGATGCACTGGGTGAATCCGAAATTCGTCGCCCAAATCAAATTCGCCGAGTGGACGAGGGACGGCAAGCTACGGCAGCCAGTGTTTCTTGGCCTGCGCGAGGATAAGCAGGCCCGGCAAGTCGTTAGGGAAAAGTAAATCGCGCGACCAAGCCCGATGCCAAACAGATCGGAACGCTTCGTGCTCAGGGAGTTAGCCGTGGAAGTTATTGACAATTGTTCACAATTGGCGGAAATGGCACTCCCACGCCTGGTCTAACGAGAAAAGGAGATCGATTATGCGTCCAACCTGGAAAGGCAGCATCAGCTTCGGCCTGGTTTACATCCCGATCGCGGTCTATCCGGCCACCCGCGAAGAAAAGCTCAGCTTTCGGCAATTACGCAAGGCCGACCTGAGCCCTATCAAATACAAAAAGGTGGCCGAGGCGGACATGAAAGAAGTTCCCGCCGACCAAATCGTCAAAGGTTACGAATATGAAAAGGGCCGCTACATCATCCTAAGCGATGAGGATTTCGAAAAAGTGAGGATCGAATCCACTCACTCGATCGACATCACCGATTTTGTGGACCTGGAACACGTAGATCCAAAGTTTTTCTATAAGCCGTATTTCCTCGAACCACAGAAGGGCGGCGAAAAAGCTTATGCACTCTTGCACAAAGCGCTCAGCGGCACGGGCAAGATCGGGATCGCCAAAGTCGTGATCGCAAACCGCGAATATCTGGCGGCGGTGAAGCCGGATGGATTGTTTTTGGTTCTCGAGCTCATGCATTTCGCAAGTGAAGTGCTGAAACCAGAAGAGTTGAATCGCCCCAAAACGGACTTGAACGACAAAGAGCTCAAGATGGCAAACGCCCTAATTGAGAGCATGTCGTCCGACTGGAAGCCCGAAAAATATCGAGACGAATATCGCGATGCAGTCATGGAAATGATCGAAACGAAGGCGAAGAACAAGCAACTTCCGCCCGCACCATCCGCAGCTCCGCGCAGCACGAATGTCGTCGACCTGGTAAAGGTTCTGCAGGAAAGCATCAACCGGTCGCAATCCGTTCGAGTAAAACGCAGCGGCAATGGCGCCAGCGGCCGGCGAAGATCGGCATCCGCTTTAGTAAAACAGAAACGTCGCGCGGCCGCGTAAGTTATCTTGGTTCGGCGGCCGCCTGCACACGCTGCACCATGGCCACGGCCGCCATCAGCACGAGTCCGGCGACAATTTGATGCGGGCGCAAACCCGCATGGAAGAACCCCCAGGTGATACCGACGGCGGCGAGTGTCTGCATCATTTCAAAATAACCGGCGGTGGATGCACGGGTGAGACGCAAACCTTCGAAATAAATCAGAAGCGGAATACCACCGGAGATTGAAGCCAGCAGGAACAACAATCCAGCTGCTTGGAAAGCATGAGTCTGCGCAGCCGCGGGCCAAAGCGCAGCGCCCCGCAGTTTGCCATAACCGATCAATATCAGGGTCATACACGCCAAGCCCACGACGATTCGCATGGCGGATGCCAGCCGCAGCGGCATTCTGCATCATGACGCCGCGCCCAGCGACTGTGGAACCACCCCAAAAGAAAGCACAGATCAGCGCGTAGCCTGTTCCAAGGGTAAGACCCGCACCCTTAAATGAAATTCCGATCAGTGCGGGATATTCGACCGACAGGAAAATACCGGCAATGATCGCAATCGCCGCGTATGGAAAAAATCGCCGCGCGAGACGATCTCCAAAAAGCAGAAAGCCGCCCAAGGTGGAGATGATTGGTTGAATATTTAAGACGACGTTCACGACAGTCGGGTTTCCGTGCTTGAGCGCGAGCGTAAAGAAAATGGTTCCAACCGCGGAACCGGCGAACCCCGAAAATAGCAAGTAACCCCATGTCTTGCTGTCGATTTTGCGAAGCTCGCCCAGGTTCGGAAGAAGCAGCGGCAGAAACATGATCAAAATGAGAACGTGCTCCCAGAAAACAATCACCTCGGCATCGAATAACTGATTGAGCGGGATGCGCCACGCGCTTTCGGTCCCCCACAACGCCGCGCCTAAAGCTACCAGCCACGGCCCGTAAGCTGGAGCGCGAGCCGGCGCGGTTTCGGATCTCATCGCAGTGGGGTCATCCGCGATCCGGGACGGCCACCGCTGCCTCTACTGATTCCCGACGTTTCATTGGCCGAAAAATCAACCACACGCCAGCGAGCACCAGCCCTCCGCCGAAAAGCGACCAAAGCGGAAATTTTTCGCCTCCCAACGCCCAACCCAGCATCACCGCACCGGGCGGGGTAATGAGGGAGATGGTTTGTAAATTCGTCACGGTCATTCGCCGCAACAGCCAGTAGAGCAACAAAAAAGTCAGTGATGAGCCAATCACCGCCAGGTAGAGGAGACAGAAGATCGACATCGACGTCCAATGAAAGTGGGTTGGACTTCCGTCGACGGTGAATCCCAAAATAATCAAGGGGATAACACCAAAAATCATCTGCCAGGCCGCCAGCATTGCTGGAGCGAGATCAATCGCACGCCGTTTGATTAGCACGTTGGAAAACGCCGCTGTCCCGCCGCCAAGAGCGATACCAATTCCGCCCCAGAACGCCAGTAGTCCGCTGAAACTCAGTAAACGCGCGCAAATCAACATTACTCCGCCAAGAGCGACAAACGCGCCCAGAAGTTTCTGTAGACGCAAGGGTTCGTCAGGCAAAAGCCAGTGGGCGAAGATCATTCCAAAGATGGGGATCGTCGCCTGCAAAACCGCTGCCAATCCTGAAGAAACATAAAGTTCGCCCCAAAACAGAAGCGTGTAGTTGAGGCCAAACATCAGGATGCCGGTGAACGCCAGAAGGGCGTAATCGGAACGGCGTGAAGGAAGCAAACGGACCCGCCCAATCGAAAGCAAAACAAGAACGGCGGCGGCGATTACGAATCGGATGGCGACGAAAGATATCGGCGGCAAGTCGCGGAGACCAACCTTGATCGCCAGCCAGGTGGAACTCCAGACGATGCAGAGCGTGAGCCACGCTGCTGGAATTTTCCAACCAAGCCGTTGCATCGACGATACTCGCGCGAATCGCTCGCGTCGTAAAGCCACAGCGTCGCGCTCGGTTTTCACCAAAACCGCGTCGCCGGCTTCCCTAGACCAACTCGCGAAAGCTCGCGGCCTTCCCGCCGCAAAGTTCGCTCCTGCGAACCGCTTGTTGCGGCTCAAATCCGCGTTAGCATGTCTGCGTGAGATTCAACGTGATCGTAAAACCCAAGGAAGCAGTCCTCGATCCCCAAGGGAACGCGGTCCGGGATGCAATGCGTCATCTTGGCATGCCGGAAGTCCAAAGCGTTCGGATCGGAAAATACATGGAAATCAACCTCGATGGCAAAGATGTCGGCCTTGAAAAACGTCTGCGAGGCCTTTGCCGCGATTTGCTTTCAAATCCGGTAATTGAAGATTACGAACTGCAGAAATCAGCCGCCTCCACCAAAGTTTCGGCGGCCAAGGAGGTCAGCGGTCAGAAGTCAGCGGTTAGAAAGAAAAAGAAATGAAAGCGTTGCGATATTTTTTCTGTGTGGTGCTGCCGCCGTTGGCGGTGTTGATGACGGGACGAATCGCCAGTTTTTTTCTGAGCATTCTCTTGACCTTGCTGGGCTGGATTCCGGGAGTAATTCACGCCGCCCTGGTCGTGAACGATTATCACGAAGAACAGCGTGCCCGCCAAACCGCGCATTAGCTCGAGATGAAGTTCGCCGTTATTCAATTTCCCGGTTCCAACTGTGACCAGGATTGCGTCGCCGGAATTAACAGCATCGAAGGCTTACAAGCCGATTACGTCTGGCACAAGGAAGCATCCCTGCGCGATTACGATGCCATCGTCCTGCCTGGCGGCTTTGCCTACGGCGATTATCTGCGCTGCGGCGCAATCGCACGGTTCTCGCCGATAATGAAAGCAGTGGTCAGTGACGCGCGGGCCGGAAAGCTTGTTCTCGGCACATGCAACGGATTTCAAGTTTTATGCGAAGCGGGTCTACTTCCCGGCGCGCTGGTGCGGAATCGTTCACTACGCTTTGTTTGCGAATTAGTAACGTTACGCGTGGAAGTTCCTGATTCGGCATTCACGCATGGTTGTGCGGAGGGAACACTTCTTCGAATGCCCATCGCACACGGAGAGGGATGTTATTTCGCGGATGAACGGACGTTGAGTGAGCTCAATCACGAACGGCGAATCGTTATGCGTTACGCAAATGATGACGGTGAAATTGTCCCGGAGGCGAACCCGAATGGATCCATCGAGAATATCGCCGGGATTTGTAACCGCGAAGGTAATGTTTTTGGCCTGATGCCGCATCCGGATCGAGCGTGCGACGACCGTCTTGGCAGCGCCGATGGGGCGAAGATTTTCCGGTCCATGATGGCGACAATTGAAGCCACGCACGTTCGCGCGGCATAACCCAAGCCGGCGCCCCCGATACCAAAAACGCGGCCTTAAAACCCTCAAAGCTTGCCTTTGCCGCTGTCAGTTTACTGAACACATGTGTTCATGAAATTGACACATATTTGACCCTCCCAACCGGCTCTACCTAGGCAAAATAGGCTGGCACCTGCGTTGCTAAAGCTCCCTGGCAACAACCCTTCACCTATATGCTCCTTGAAAAAACGTTTCATATGAGTCAGCCGTTGGCCGAATCGAAGGCCCGGCTTACCAGTATTCAGTCTTACAAGCGCCAGCTCCTCATGATCACAAAGGCGACCGTGACTTCGTCCAAGACCGTGGAATTCAGTTTCCGCGGGCCGCTCGGCTTTGAAGCGCGAACCGTCTTCCTCGCAGTAGACAGCGATTCGTTCGACCAGTTCGCGTTCGAATCAGTCGGCGGCAACATCGACGTGATCGGGCTTATCGATTTCACCGAGATCCGGGCAAACTGCACTGAGATCACTCTTGCAATTCACTATCAAATCAAGAACCGCCTGTTCGCCTGGCTCGACCGGCAGCTTGGTTTTGTCGATACGTTCCTAAACGCAGAGTTGCGCAGTATTCGGGCGCACTTTGAAGGAATCGCGACACCCTACGTGGAGCGCATCCCGATCATGCCGTTGTTTGAAACCGCGGCGGCGTAGGCTTCAGTCACTTATTGAAAACGCACGGAGCTGAAACTTCGTGCGTTTTTATTTGATTCGAACGGCGTGCGTTTTATCGAGGCGCAAAACCTGGCCAGGCTTCAACGCGACCTTCGCTTTTGGATCAACAATTTTCTGGCCGTCAATTTGAACGCTGCCTTGCTTGATCAATCGGCTCGCTTCAGCGCGTGATTTTTTCAGTTTAAACGCCTGTAAATAGACATCGACAACGACCACCACCGCATCGTCAGCCATGGCGCTGACCGCTGGCAGCTCCGCTTCGTCCAATCGCTTCTTACTGAATCGCGCATTCCATTCATCGAGTGCTTTCTGCGCCGCTTCGCGCAAGTGATAGGTCTGCACGATTTCAAACGCGAGCTGCTTCTTCGATTCGAACGGATCAGCATTTTTCTTCAACTCTCGGCCAAGCAATAGCTCGTAATAGCGCGCCATCAGCGCATCCGAAATGCTCATCAGTTTACCGAACATATCGCCGGGAGGCTCGCTCACGCCGACGTAGTTGCCCAAACTCTTGCTCATCTTCTTGATGCCATCCAGCCCTTCGAGGAGCGGCATCGTCATCACGACTTGCTGGGGTTGGCCTTCTTCCTTTTGGAAGTCCCGTCCGACCAAAATGTTGAACAACTGGTCGGTACCACCCAGCTCAACGTCTGCTTTCACCATAACGGAATCCCAGCCCTGCATGATCGGATATTGAATTTCGTGAGCGTGAATGGGTTGTTGATTCTCAATCCGGGCTCGGAAATCCTCGCGTTGCAACATTTGTTGCAGGGTGACGCGACTATTGAGCCGAATCACGTCTTCGTACGACATCGCTCGAAACCAATCGCCGTTGCACACAGTTTCAGTCTGCGCGGGATTTAAAATCTTGAACGCCTGTACCCGATACGTTTCCGCGTTAGCCATCACTTCCTTGTGCGTCAAATGAGGCCGGGTAACAGATCGCCCACTCGGATCGCCAATCATCCCGGTGAAGTCGCCGATGATCAAAACCGCATGGTGACCGAGATCCTGAAACTGGCGGAGCTTCCGCAGGACGACAGCGTGGCCGAGATGGATATCGGCTGTCGTTGGATCGACGCCGAGCTTCACTCGCAACGGCCGGCCAAGCGCGAGTTTTTCTCCCAACTCGGCTTCACTAATAATTTGGGCGGCTCCTTTCTTTAAGGAAACCAACGCCTCATCGGCTTGCATCTCCGCGATTGTAATGGTCGCCGTGGCCGTCGGCAAAGAATTCCGACAAGCTCGAAGCGGTTCGCGGGTCGTTACTTATTCTTGTTCAGCAGCTGGCGAACTTGATCGATGGTCAGAGGCGGATTTTGGCGATCGAGCGATTTCTGGTTCTTGCCCTGCTCGCGAAACTCATGCTGATCAGCAAAGTCTTGAGTGGCAACTTTCGATCGGGCATCGCGCGTCTGACGAACGCCGGGGGCGGCCGGCGTCGCCAACTGACCCGGCACGTTGGCGACAGAGTTTTGAGGCACGACACTGTTCGGCGAGTCGCTTTGGAACGAGCGGGAATGATATTCCTGGACGGCGATGGTGTGCGTATCCACGAATGATTTCTCTTTTCGTGATGGCTCGATGACAAACTTGCGGGCAGCGCCTGGTTGGATGGTAGCGTAGGAATCCATAGCAAACGCCTTTCCTTGCGCGCTATTTTGCAAATCCATGTTCGGCCGCAGAAGACGGTCGATCAGGCTTTGTTGCTGAGTTTGCGCCCAGCCTGCTGCCGGGTAGAAACAAACGAGAAGGAGGATTGGGGAACAGCGCACGAGTCGAGGCTAGCCCAACGTGCAACGCGTTTGCAAAGGAAATTACCATTTACGTTGCCAACATCGCGCACTTGCGAAATTCTTCTGGCGAGAATGCAACCTGACGAAACTTTTATGCGGGAAGCGTTACGGCTCGCCGAAAAAGCCCGTGCCGCAGAAGAAGTTCCAGTTGGCGCGGTCGTCGTCAGAGACGGCAAAATAATTTCGCGCGCCTACAATCAGGTCGAACTACTTAAGGACGCAACTGCGCACGCGGAAATGCTGGCGTTAACGGCCGCAGAAGCAGCGGTGGGCGATTGGCGACTAACCGACTGCGATCTTTACGTGACCAAAGAGCCTTGTCCCATGTGCGCGGGCGCGATCGTACATACGCGGATTCGCCGCGTGGCATTTGGTTGCCCAGACGTCCGTGCCGGCGCGGCTGGAACGGTAATGAATTTGCTGGATCACAACTCACTCAACCATCGTTGCGAAATCACAAAAGGTGTTTTGCAAAACGAGTGTGCCTCGATTCTGCAGGACTTCTTTCGCGAAAAACGCGGGAAAACAAACGCTGGTTCGGATTTCTGAGCCTGACTCTGCAACTGGCTGCCTCGCTAGGACTCGAACCTACGCAGAAAATCCGGTTTTCCCTCGTATCATTGCCGCTTGGAAGTGGTCGTACGCACAGATACGCACACAAAGACTTTGGTCGTGACACTTCACACTTTCGCCCGATTTCCCGAAGCCACAGAAGCCCGATCAAAGGGGTCAGTGGAAAATAGAACATGCAACAGTTCGACTTAAACTGAGACAAAGTTGCATCTCACCGCTCGACAGGAAAACAATCACGAGGAGAATTACGACATGACCACGAAAGCCTTATTCGTTAAACTGGAAGCAAAACCGGGCAAGGAAAACGAAGTCGCCAAGTTCCTGCGCGATGGGCAGGGGTTGGTGCAACAAGAGCCCGCAACAATCGCTTGGTTCGGCATTCAACTTGGCCCAACTACCTTCGCCATCTTCGATGCGTTTCAGGATGACACCGGACGCGACGCGCACCTGTCGGGAAAGGTTGCCAAGGCGCTGATGGAGAAAGCGCCCGAGCTACTGGCGGAGCCGCCGAAGATTGAGAAGGCTGACGTATTGGCAGACAGGTTACCGGGTTAGTGTTGCGTCCAGTGTCACACGGTCGTAAGTAATACGCGCGGGAGGTGATGCATGCGCCGCACAATTTGTTTCGCGCTTTTCGGACTGCTCGTTTCGAATGGAGCGGCCTTCCCGCAAGCGCCATCGGCACGACCGCGCGGAAGAGTGGTTGTCGTGCATCGGTTCGCAGCGCGTCCGAACGTATTCTTTCAATACGGCATTCCCGCTCCGTTTCCGTATCCTGTGTGGAATTTCATCGCGCCGGTGCCAACGTACGAGTTCGCGCCAGCGCCGACGTACGCGTATGTCCTCACCGGCTCAGCGAGCAACCCGCAGTTGGTGTTCAAGGACGGCACGACGTACATGGTGACGGACTACTGGCGCGTCGACGATCAGCTCCATTTCATCACGTTCGAAGAAGGCGGAACGAAGTCTGTGCCGCACACCGTGCCGTTTGGGAACCTCGATGTGCAACGGACAACTGACGCGGATGCAGCGCGGGGGTTTCGGTTCCTCGTAAGAGACGAACCGATCGAGCAATGGCTCCAACACCACGCGCAGCACACGCCCGGTCGAGTCCAGCAGGCTCAATAGGTTGGGAATCAACTGTGGGGGCAGGTTTGAATTTGCTGTCCCTGCCTCGATGATCGACGCGACCTTGCATCACTGACGCCTTGCCCAGCGGAATCACGGACGCACAGCCGCGCCCGGCCCGCTCGAAGTGATGCGGCAACCTCTCGAAGAGGGGCAATAACGACTCCGATTGACTGCGCTGACCAATCGAGAACCTTGGCTGAATTTGTCACGGAAAATGCTCGCACAAGATTGCACAAACTTGTAACCAAGGGTTCAGGCAAAGCAGGATCGTTAAGATGCGTATACTGGTCGTCGAAGATCACACTGACACCCGAACCGTATTAGCCACGTTATTGAGTCGATGCGGCTGCCAAACCGTGATCGCCAAGAACATGAAGGATGCTCGCAATCGTCTGGCCGCAATGAGCTTTGATGCCCTAATCAGCGACCTTAACCTACCAGACGGAGACGGTCTCGAGCTTGTGGCCGAAACAAAACGACTTTACGGCTTAAAAGCAATTGCGGTTACGGGACGAACCGACGCCGTGGAACGTGAGCGCGGACTACAAGCGGGCTGTGACTTTTACCTGACCAAGCCAGTCGATTTTCATCAGCTACGCTGCGCCCTCGGAATTCCTCCACGCCATTCCACCGCTTAATTTGCGCTGCCATGCGAGCGTAATTCTTCCGTTCGAGACTGGACGAGGAACGTGCATTAAATAAAATTACCTTGTGCCATTTCAGGCGTACAAAGCGCACGTCGGTGTGCCGAAACGTCGATGGGCTGAACGGGTGGCGTTGGAGGCGCAGATCGGATTGTTGTATCCGGGTATTTCTGTTGAATTCTTCGAGGATTCACGAATTAGATTAATCGGAGTTGAAGCTCCAGACCGTTAAAGCGCAACGATTGTCGTTCCCTTGCTGGATAAATTGTTGGACGCAAACTGATCGCAAAAAGGCTCTGGAAATACTTTAACGTTTGGCAATCGCGTAATCGGTTTTATTTGGGAGCGCAGTTCTTAGCGAACGTAAGACTATGTGCTGTTGCGAGTCCTGCCGTCTAACCAAACGATGAAGCCAACATCGAGGGTCATGTCCGACATTTTACCCAGTGAGGGAAGACTGAACAAACTCGAAATTGCTCGATCACAGTGGACGCACGATCGGCAATGGGGCCGATTCGCTTCGCGTTTTTCCGTGATTCCGCCAACCGTCCGAAGACCGATATCAAGTCATTCACCGTTTCTATTCGGACAGCCGATGACCAGTGGAAGGCGATGTGGTCCATCTTGAACGGCCGTGGTCTGACAGGGCCGATCGAGTACGGAGTTACGCCTCCTGGTTTTACCACGATGATTCAACCGCAAAAGCTCATTCCTGGTCGCGTTTACCGCGAGTCTGCCGCTGATGGACACGGAGGCTTCTCTGGCGTGACTTTCGCATTCGATATGGACGGGACGATGATCTTCCCGGATTCATTCGATTAATGAGTTGCGAATCAAAGCATCTAACCTGCTCATCTTAAGAGGCAGCGAGGGCATCGGCGACATTGCGCCGTATTCGAAATACCTGGTCCAATCGTGACGTCTCAAATATTAGTCTGATAGCCTCTTGCATCCCTGTCAGGTAGAGCTTGCCGCGGTAAGCTTCGACCTTTTGCATTCCGTCGATCAGGACCGCCACTCCGGAGCTGTCGATGTAAGATACTTTTGAAAGATCAATCACAAGCTTCTCCGGTTTATCTTTGATCAGGGCTCGCAATTCGGTGGCGATCCGCGGCGACACGTGCAAATCAATTTCGCCCTCCAACGGCAGGATATGATGCAATCCTGTCTTGGCCTCATGGATTCGACGTGGGGAAACGGGTGACCTTGGTTCCTGGCTCGCGCCTTTTGTTCGACGCGATGATTTGCTCGGAGGACCCGGCTCAACGAGGACCCCTTCGGGCATTTGATTGGCAAACTGCAAGACCCTGAAACCGAGGTAAGACACTGGAAGCTCAACCTTCTTTGCGGGCGATAAATCGGTTTGCACCGCCACGATCAATTCGCGGGCGTGATAGAGGCTCTTGAAAACTCTGGTGATATGCGGCTTGGATCCAAACTCAGCGTTGAATCGGGCCGCGGCTTCGTTGGCGAGGGAATGCCAATAGCCCGGTTCAAATGGATACCAGCTGCGCTTTTCGGATTCGCGTTCTGCCTCAGAAAGGGCTCGACCGTAGTAGTGCAAGGTGGACAGGAGCCGGAGTTCTACATCACGCCCGACCCCGCCAAGCTACAACTTGCGGGAGTCACCGTGCCCGACATTCTCGATGCGGTCCGCCGGACTAACCTCATCGATTCACCTGGCTTGATCGAACGCAATCACCAGTTGGTGCTGGGGCTCATCAACGCGCAGATGCGGACGCCGGAACAGATTGCGGGCGCGGTGGTCAAGACAACCCAGGCCGGAATTCCAGTACGCATTGGCGACATTGCCAGCATTACTCCCGGCGTCAAGCCCGTGTACACGATCGTCAATGCAAACGGCAAACCGGCCATCCTCTTGAATATCAACCGCCAGCCCGACAGCAACACGGTGCAGGTGGCCGACGAAGTTCACGCCGAGGTAGACCGCATCCAGAAGTCCCTGCCTCCGGGCATCGAAATACGGCCCTTCTACGATCAATCGATCATCGTCGGCGAGTCGATCAAGACGTGCGCGACGCAATCCTGCTCGGCCTCATCCTCGCCTCCATCATCCTGGTTGTCTTCCTTCGCGATTGGGGCACATCGGTAGTCGCAGGGCTGGTGATTCCTGTCACTGTGGCGATAACCTTCATCGCCTTGAAGGTCATGGGGGAAAGTTTCGACCTGATGACGTTAGGCGGACTTGCGGCCGCCGTCGGACTGGTCATCGACGACGCGATCGTGGTCGTCGAAAATATCGTGTTGCATCGCGATGCCGGCCAAGGCCGCGCCCAGGCCATTCACAGCGCGTTGCACGAAATCGCGGTGCCTTTGATCGGGTCTACCGTGACCCCCGCCGAGCGATTCGATTCAAGTTGCTGCGTCGATTACTCTGCCGAAAGACTGGTCTATGGAGACCGCGCTCGACATCGATAAAACGGATGGCGACACGATATTATTCAAGCCCGTCAACCTGACGCGCTTTGTCGATTCTCCCGGCCAGATTGGTCAGTATTACAAGACCTTCGACGTTACAGGTACGAGTCCGGTGAAACACACTCTGGATGTCCTGGCAGATAGTCCCTCAGCACTCAATCCATCTTCGGAACTGCTTCAGAAAATCACTCACATTCACGAGGAGGCCGAAGCGATGATCGGCGCGCGTCATTACAACCACTATCAATGGTTGCTGACGCTCAGTGATATCGGCGGGAGCGAAGGGCTCGAGCATCATGAATCCAGTGAGGACGGTGTCTATGAGAAGTCGCTGGTCGACCCTGATCTTCAGTTTGACCTCGCCGATCTTTTGAGTCACGAGTACTTTCACTCGTTCAACGGAAAGTTCCGGCGTCCTGCCGGACTCGGCCACGCCGGATTTCGATGTGCCGATGACCGGCGATCTACTTTGGGTTTACGAGGGCCTGACACAGTTTTATGGCCACGTGATTCCCCGGCGCGCCGGCTTTTGGAGCGACGAAAAGTGGCGCGAAACCCTCGCGGTGGACTATCACGAAATGCTTTACAGCAAGGGCCGCGATTGGCGTCCCCTTGCCGACACAGCCGGTGCCGTGCAACTCACCTACGGGTCGCCAAAGGTCTGGGCCCATACCCGTCGCGGCGATGACTACTACACCGAGATGGTCGCGGTGTGGCTCGAAGTGCACTCCATTTTGAACTCTTCATTGCACGTTGCGCACGCGTAAAGCAGATTCGAGTAGTCGCATCGCCGATCCGGGTCCGCCGTCACAGGGATGAAGTGATCGATGTGAAACGTCCCGCCACGATCGTACCATTGTTCGCGATGAAGGACAGTACACGCACCGGAATGTGAATTCGTCGCGGAGCCATTCTCGATAGCTGTTGTAGTTGTTGTAGCCCGCTGGGCCGTGTCGTCTGATAGGTCTCGGTTGGGTATTCGAATCCCACCATTAGTCATGCCCATCTTTGATCGGCGTACTTGAAAACAGCGTGTTCTCTAATTGGTCGAGCGCTTCGTCGAGCGAGGAGCCACTTCGTCAAGGTGATAGTCGGCGTACACTTCCAATGCGTCGAGACGGACTCGCTCGTCCGGGGTGAGTGTGCCGGATATGCTCTTGTCGATCAGGTCGCCGCGTAGCGATTTGTCGCTGACCAATCTTGTTCGAACTCAAGGAAGTCGGAGAGACGTACTGGTCTGCTTTTTCGGGTAGGTATGTGGTCTTCCTAAATGGTACACCAACGCGTTCCAGCCGGTGAATAACTCCAGAAGGGACTGTTCGGTCGAGTGGGAGTGAATAAAGCTTTAGTACTTCGCAATCGAGGCGGAAGAATAGCTTCTGTAACGTGACCGAGGCGTTCCGGACGAAGCGGCGTCGAGGTATGCCTTTGCGGCTGATCGACCCCTTCGAAGGAGTTAGCTTTGGGAATCGGTATTTTTCGAATGTCGCTGACGATGTTGTCCCGTTTGCCCAGATGCGAAAACGCAAATGCATTCGCAACAGGTGAGTTGAGCAGGGCCCAAAGGGTCTGGAGGGAATATGACGGCGCTACTGGGCGGACTGCAATGAAATTGCTTGTAATCGGGTGGCCCACTTGTCAATGAGCGCTTTGAGTCGCCAAGGGCCACGACTAGCGGAGCGTAGTTAAGAAGCACTTGTGGAGTGCCGACCACCGTTCCACTCATCGGTCGGCGGATCACCGACGGGTCCAAGTTCATCCAGTACGCGTCGGCAACCCGTGCAATTGTAGGCCAGACTCGAAGAGCGCAAAGCCAGGCTGACCACCGGCGAACTGTTCCTTCGAGTACGTGGTTCTGTGGCGGGCAGTTGTTGCCGTGATAAATCAGGCCTTGTCACCGTATGCAACCTCGCTCAGCGTCGGATTGTTCGCCAAAGCGTCCCACACATCCTCCAAGTCGGGTAGGCGCAAGGAATAGGAGTTCTCGTCGCGGAATCGCGATTGTGAACTCACGCGTAGTTGATACGACGTATTCTGCTCGGAAGGAATCGGAGTTCGCGTTCCCGGACACGACGATAACGGACCAAGTTAGGACCGGTACCTCTTTTCGGCGACCGACGAGGATCGCTGATTCGGCGTCGGAAAATGAGAAGATGTTGTCGGGAAACAGACAGACTTCTCGCAGCTCGTACTTCAAGGCCAAGAATGTGCGAAAGCTCTCGGCATTGTCACTGTGAAGAACACTCTGCGGAAGGACGACTCCGAACACGCCGCCTTCGGGTAGGTGGAACAGTGTTCGCCATACCATTTCTGCGGATTTATTGAGGAAGCGTACCGGGGACTTCTGGTCGCGATACGACCTCTGTTCCTCACTCGCGCGAAGTTGTCAAACGGCGGATTGGCAAGGAGTATGGTACTTTTCGCTGGCTGCTCCGCGAGTCGGTTGTCAACAAACATGTCGTGCGCCTGAAGGTCCCAACCGTCGGGATTCGGAATATCGGTCAGCGTTAGCGACAGGCGAGCCAATTCGAGAGCGAACGAGTCGACGTCTTTGCCGTGCAGTCGGCTTCGCAGGTACGGGCCACGACTTGCTCGGGTTGCTTTTTCCGCGGGCAGTAGTTCGGTGAGCAATCTCATCGCGGACACGAGGAAGGCGGCGTGGCCGCATGCCGGTTCGTACACGCTTCTTTCGTTAAGGGAATTTCAGCGATCCAGTCCGCTAGAGTTACCCACGACGTAGTCAACTAGATACGACGGCGTGCTATGTGTACCGAGCGTTGATCGAGTTTCCTTCGTAATGAGGGTGTTTTCGTAGACGTACGCGAGCGACTCCGTCGTGGTTAGAGCCAGGCTGCTGAACTGGTTGACGATACGAGCCGATTCGCGCAGCGCTTCAATCTTCTTTTCGGGACCAACCGCGAGTGGCTTCGCTCCATAGTGATTCGCCAACGGACGGAACACTTCCTCAGGATCGCGGAGGTTCAGGTTCGAAACTGGGGACTTGCTGGTCCTGCAGAATCTTTCCCGACACTAGCCAAAAGATCGTCTGTAGCAGCCAATGACCTTCGCCGGTATGTCACCTGCTTCCAGCCCAGCACACGTTTGAGCTCGGTCACATTTCGTTCGATGAGTGTGCCGAGCGAATTGCCGACTTCTTATTCGACAAGGGGCATCAGCCCGAGATCTACGAAGCTAAGTTGATACGAAGTTTGAAATCGCCCCCAAGTCTTGGCTCGATACACTGCGTCCGGGGAGAAATCCTTCCGATGCTCTTGGAAGAACTGTTCGACATTCGCAGCGGATACTCTCCAGATATTCCGCCGATGTTGCGCCCTGCTTCCACCATTGAAGGGTGTCCTGATAACAGACGAAGACTAGGGGCGTTCCGAGAGGCCTGCAAGCTTCGACCGCTGCTCGGGGCGCAGTCGTAGGCAAAAGTACAGCTAGGCAGGCCGAACGGGAGTCAGCGGGCGGCTGCGCGAAGTCCCACTAAGGGCACAACCTGGTTTTCACCAAAGACAAAATCGCTCCGCAGCAGCTCGGACTGATATCCGCAGGCCTGGAGGGAGCCCTTGAGGGAATCCGGGGTCAGAGTTACGGCGCCGATCGTGGGTTCCTCCTCGTTTGTCAGTTCAACCGATCCTAGCCAGAACCATCCGGGTAATGAAATCAGTGCTTTGGAGTGGATCCTTGCTCCAGCGGCGATTATCGCATGCTCAAGGTGCTCCCGTTTCGATTCCTGTTCCACTACGGGATGCGATTGGATTTGCGCCCCGTCGAGATTATAGGCGAACAATTAGCGAAAAGCAAAGCGAGAAGACATCGGTGAACGGAGACTATCTCGCTTTTCCGGGCTATAGCGAGTTCGGGAAACCCGATTCGCAAACCTCCCGTCCTCGCTAGTGCGTTTTTCCACCGGGGAGCGGGCAGTCCGTCAGACGTACTCTTTTTTCCACCCCTCTAGTTATTGACAGAGCTGGCGCTCCTTATCTCTTTCCGAGTGATAATCGTTTCTGTTGGCCGCGGTTGGTCTTCCAGCGTTCAAACCGTCCGCGGTTAAAGAACGCAGTGGAAGTTCACCACGTCGCACTTTCGCACTCATGTGGTTGCCACCTTTGATATCTCAGACGAAGGCCCATTAAGGACAACCACGATCCTCTCGATCAAACGCTGGCGCCTGCTTTTGAAGAAAGCCTCGAACCCGCTAAGGTCGGTCATTACACCGTCCAACATGTGCCGTGAAATGTAATCCTTGCGGTCCTCGTCTTTTTTGTATGTTTTCGTGATCCACTCCGCCGGCATCTGATCGTTTTTCGACTGATTGTCGGGGCCTTGCAGAAGCTGAAGGTTGGGGAGGCGGTCCTTGCTATCCTGTAGGCGTGCAATTTCGTCCTCCGAGAGGCCGACTTGTTTGAGCTTACGCGCGTGAAATACAGCGCTGGGGAAAATGTGGTCGATGTGAAACTGATTCCTGGTATCCACAAACGGAAAGAGCAATGTCAGCAAGCCAAATAGGTCACGGGAGCCGTATTTCATGTCGGCGAGTTCTTCGACCTCTTCTTGGGTGAACGTGAGGCTCTTTCCGCGAACGCGCATCTCACGCTCAAACGATTCGTCCGGGAATTTTCCTGTGCCGTCACGGATGACCTCCCGGAGTGCAGTGAGCAACACGTCGAGTCCACTGCCCCATATACCCGGTTTTATTAATGATCGAATGAGCCAGTGTTTAATTGTCTTGCGATCCTCGGCTTCCACTTTCGAAGTCAGATAACCGTCATCGCATCGCCTGGCATGTAGATAATAGGCCACCGG
>CAWAYF010000016.1:0-13128 GCA_963786135.1 uncultured Verrucomicrobiae bacterium
GAATGACGAGATTGCGTTTGAGTCCGAAGAAATTCGCGATGCGCGCAAACAGGCGGCTTTCCGCCGGTGGGCTTGGTTCATCCGCCATATTTTACTCGTCGTCCTCGATCACGAAGAACCCTGTCTCGCCTCCGCCAGAGGTCACGTTAACAATAGGTGAATTCGATAGCCGGACCATCGCGCCGCAAACTTTGCCGCGAAACAGAAATGGATTCGTGTCGACGAACATCGGTTGCAATTTCCAATCGCTCTCATTAAACACTGGAAACTCTTCGGGCTGCAAATCGATCGCGTCTTGCACGACGTAATCAGCTCCCAGCGCGCTTGAGATCGCGCTTTCCCATTCCGCATGGCCTAAACGCGGACCGATAAAGACTCCGCGGCCGCCGTAGTCATCATTCGGTTTAAGCACGAGCGACGCGCGATTCGCAGAAACAAATTTCAACAGATCGATTTCGACGCCGTGGCGTCTCGTTCGGCGATCCGAAACGCGCCGTGTCCATGGCACCGAACGCTGGATTGCCTCCTGCTCGGTTTTGTTAAACCAATTTTGGTGCGCTTCGTCGGTCAACATCTCGAAGCTCGCTTTCTTGTGCAGAATTTTGCAGCGAAACGGGTTGATCAGGCAAACGTCACGATTCAGATAGGCCCGCACCAGTGGGTGCTGCTCGTCATAACGAGCGAGAAACTCGTGCACAAGAATCCGTTTGTAGACGATGTCGATCTTGAAATCGCCGCACCGAAGTTTGCGGTCCGCGTATTCGAGTTCGTCCGGCGAACAGATAACCGCGCTGATGCCGTGGGCGGCGAAGGCGTCGCGCAGAAGGATGAACTCGTGTTCGGTCGGCAGATTTTCCCAATCGAGAATAGCAATGTTAGGTACGCCAGTCCCACCCCATTCGCGATAAACGTCGAGCAACGTCTCACATAATTTCTCGACCGCGGAGAATTGCCTGAGTCGGTATCGCTTTGCGAACGCGCTCATTGCCGGAATTTCCGACAAAAGGCGGTTCAATCCTTCCTGGTCCGACAAACTCGATGGATTCTCGGCGTTGTATTCGACAAAACGGATTTGCTCGCCGTGAACGAAACCGTCTACGCGCGCATTTACGGTGGCGGCAGGGAATCCGGGATCGATCAGCGCGAGTTTGCGCTCAAGATCAGTCAGCCCAAGTCGCGTCATCAAGTCCGGCGATTGCAAAACGGCTGCGGCAACTTTCTCGAGCGCCGTTGCAACCGTTTCCGCGGTGTTTGCGAGCGCATCGAACTGCTTTGCTTCAAGAAAGTGCGGCCTAAGGGCAACGCCGATCGGCCGATCCCCGTAGAGCAAATGACGCGCGCGCATGTTATCGCGCAGCGTCCTGAAAGCGGCGGCCGACAACGTCTGATCTTTCTTGAGCAGATCGTGGTACTCGCCGATCGCCTTGTGCCGCAGACTCTTCTTTGCCGATGAACGTCTTTTCAGCAAGTCGATCAATTCGAGCAAAAATGATTCCGGTTCACAAGCGCCGAAGTTTCGATTTCATTCGACGGCAACTGCCTGGCCGTGCAGCGGCGATATCACTTTACAGGTCTCAATTCTCCAGTTCCCTGCAATTTGTTTGTTCGTCCCAGCCGACCGAAAACCACGATGCATACTCGCGACCAGAATGTCTTGAGCAAGGTTCCGCAGGTCACCCTTGCTTTTTGGATCATCAAGATCCTTTGCACAACGCTCGGCGAAACCGGCGGAGACGCTGTCACCATGTCGTGGCTCGGTGAGACGACAGCGGACGCTAAGGGCACTGGCTATCTTATCGGCACGGCTATCTTCGGCGTGATTTTTATCGCCGCCGTGCTCGTGCAGATTAAGGCGAAAAAATTTCACCCGTTCGTCTACTGGTTAACAATCGTTGCGACGACCACACTCGGCACGACGCTGGCCGATTATTGCGACCGATCGCTTGGCATCGGTTACACCGGCGGTTCGACCCTATTACTCATGCTCGTCATCGCATCCCTTTTGATCTGGCGATGGGCGACCGGAAGCATATCGATCGAAACCGTGAATACGCCGAAGGTCGAAGTCTTTTACTGGGTGACAATCATGTTCTCGCAAACCCTGGGCACGGCCCTCGGTGACTGGGTCGCGGACACGAATGACATGGGCTACGTCGGCGCTGCCGGCGTTTTCGGCGGCTCTACTCCTGGTGACCGCTCTTCTTTATTACTTCACCGGCTTGTCGCGCGTTATTTTGTTTTGGGTCGCATTCATTTTGACTCGTCCGCTCGGAGCCGTGGTCGGCGATTTTCTTGATAAGCCCATCGCACAGGGAGGACTGGCTCTGAGTCGTTACACCGCGTCTCTCGCGCTTCTCGTGGTGATCGTTGCGTTGATCGCGATTTTTCGGCAAAAGCCAGCTTCAAGGGCGCACTGACTCATTCAGTAAAGCAACTGCATTCCAAAGTAACCGATCAATGCCGTCGGCTCGTCGGGAGATCTGATCTCATGGCCCACCGACAGAATCAGGATACGCGTTTCTGTGATCTCGTGGCGGAGTCCAAAATTCACGGTCAACGTGTCACGAGTGAAATTCATGCGTGACGTGCCGTGTAATTCCGCCATTAACATCGTCGGTTTCGCCACGTCGTAACCGCCGACGAAACCGTAGAGCCATTCGCTTCGGCCAATGCTAATGCCAACCGGACCGAACTCCGCATCCGCGTGAAATCGCCCAAACGTTTTCGCGATTTCGAAAGGAATTTGAAAGCGTGTCCCGTCCTCTGCCAGGCCGCGACGCGCGGCTGATGATTGAATGTTGAAGATCACGCGCGGAAACATCGATACGTCGAGGCCGTTCTCTTTTTCATCGAGAAATCGCCACTTTACCGCGGTCTCCGTTCCGCCGAGTCCGCCGATCGGGCCGTGCTCGTCCCGCTTCAACAACACCGGTGCGGTCTGAAGGGTGAGCTGAATATGCTCGCCGACTCCATAATTGAGATCGATTTCCGGGAGATCGAGCGACGTCTCGTCGCCGCGATGTTCCAACCCGATTGCGAGATTGATTTCCCACTTCCCGGGTCCGGGCGTGCCGGGATCGTCGGTGATCATCGGCGGACCGCCTTGCGCAAATGCGATTCGTGCCGCGGTGACGAAAGCCGCCGCGATTAGAAGCCGTCGCACGCGCTAATGTTTCGCCGATTCGGCAGGGCCGTAAACCAAAAGCTTGAGGGTGTTCGGAACAATCGTTGGCCTGGCCGGAGATGCGCCAGGTGAAGGGGACGGTGGCGGCTGAAATTGCGCTGTCGGCAGATAAATCCGGTGGGTCTTTGGATCGATCGCCATCGTTCGCGCGCCCCGTTCTGTTTTCAAAGTCTGCACGACCGTCAATTTATCCGGCGCTTCCTCCTTCGCGATTGTCGTTGTTCCATCACCGCACGAGGCGAACGCGAGCTGCGAGGAATCGTCGAACGCGGCGCCATCGGTTCCGGCGCAAATCGGCGCGGTCGTGATCACTTTACCGGTCTCGGTATCGAGCATCGTCATCATTTTGTTGTGACAAGCGGAAAACAATCGATGATGCGTTGCGTCGAGCGCGATTCCGCTTGGTTCTTCGCCAGGGGCGAGAGGCCAATGCGCCACCACTTCGTGCTTAGCGGTGTCGATTGCGACCACCTCACTCTTGTCTTCGATGTTGACGTAAACGCGATCGGCCGCTGGATCGACCGCGGCAAATTCCGGTCCGCCGCCAAGCGAAATCGTCGCGGTCACCTTCGATGTCTTCGGATCGATAACGGTAACGGAATTTCCGCGATGATTAAAAATATAAACTTCGCCGTGTCTCGGATCATGGACGATGGCGTCCGGGCTTTCGCCGGTGTCGATCTTTGAAATGGTCTTGAGCGTTCCCAGATCGACCACGCTCGATTTGTTTTCTTTACCGTTGGAGGAGAAGCCGCGCTGAAGTTCGGGAACTGCTACAAACCCGTGAACGCCAGGTGTGTCGGCAATTTCTCCGACAATCGCGTTCTTTTGAAGATCAACCACGACAACTTTCGTTGCGTGCGACAGATAAAGGCGACTTGCCGCCGAATCTATCGTCAAAATATCCCAGCCACCTTCTCCGCCAATCGGGATTTCGTTTAGAAAACGGTAATGTTCCTGACCGATCGCCGCCGCGGTTTGCAAAGCGAAAGCGCAGCCCACTGCCAACCAACCATTAGCACGCATGCAGGATTGTTACCGCATTCTCAGGAAGAGTGCATGCGGAATCACTTCGCGGTTGCGACTCGCACTCCGAGAAAGATGAAAAGCGTGCCGGCGCTTCGATTGAGCCATTGCGACATCGTTTCGTTGCTGCGGAGTCGTTCGCTGAAAACGGACGCAAACCATGCCAGCACCAAGCACCAAAGGGTGCCCGTCGTCACGAAAGTGAAACCGAGCAGAAGAAACGCGAACACCTTGGCGTTCGATACCGGATCAATGAATTGCGGGAGGAACGCGAGAAAAAACAACGCAACCTTGGGATTGAGTATGTTGGTCAGGATGCCCTGGCGAAACGCCGCGATTGTTGTGCGCCGGCGGAAACTGGATGGCAAACTCAACTGTTTCCGCCGATCGAGAATCATTTTGATTCCTAGAAAAATCAGATATGCGCCGCCAAGCAATTTGATTGTGCCGAAAGCGACCGCCGACGTTGCCAGAATTGCCGAGAGGCCGAGCGCGGCAGCCGACGTGTGAAAAATACTTCCGACTGAAATTCCAAGCGCAGATGCAATTCCCGCTTCGCGACCTTGGGCAATGCTGCGGCCCAGAATGTAAACCGTGTCCGGACCAGGCGTGAGGTTCAGTAAAATTCCCGCGGTGATGAACAGCGCGAAATCGTGGATGCCGAACATTTCTGGTCAATCGCCGCTACCTGCGGCAGAGGTGTGCAGCGCGATACGGTTGCCTTCGGAATCTATAATTACTGCGCGAAATCCGTGCTCACCGATCTGTTGTCGTGCACGCAGGACTTTTCCGCCGTTCTTGCGTGCAACGTCCACCGCCTGATCGAGACGCCCTTCGACCAAAAGGTAAATAAGTGGTCCGTTTGCCGAGGGACGATTGTCGACCCCGCCACTGTCGCTGCGAAGGCAAAGACAAGCCGACGAATTTCCTTCGTCGTGTGGCAGGAGGCCATATTTGGCCTGACCGTCAGAGATTTTCCGAACCTCGCCGCCGAGCACAGCTGAATAGAATTTGATCGCACGATCGAGGTTCGTGACCGGGATATCGGCCCAACAAAGCGTGTCAGCGCTCATGGAGGTATCTTATAACGTAAGGGCCTCGTCCGCGATCAAAACTGAGATCGCCGCTCGCTTAAGCGAGCTCTGATTTCCTCGTCAGCTTCAGACAATAGAGAAGCGGGATCGCGCCGAGGATTCCGAAGCCGCAATCGATCAGCGTCCAAAAGAACGGAATTCCGCGAATTGGTCCGGCAACAAACGCGAGAACAATCACTCCAGCGCACGCAAACAGGCCGACATAGAGCACGGCGCGATATTTGATTGGGTCGATAAACGGAAGAGCAAAGAATGCCGCAATGACAAAATGACCGAAGCCAAGCCAATCCGTTCCGTATCCAAAAAAAGGAAATAGCGCATAAGTCTTTTCAATCCCCGAATGAACAAAGGAAATGAAATCGTCGATTCGGGCGGGAAGAAAGTCCGAACCATTTTGTCCGCTACCGAACCATCGGTTCAGGATCGACAATTCCCACTGCAGCGGGAACGCGCTCACTCCGCTCAAGGTTAAGCCCGCAATGAAAATCCCCAACGCGAGACGGTAACGAACGAGCATAATGGACGATAGCACGATGTCGATGTTGCGAACGAGGACAAGCCGATGAAATAGAAGACAGCGATGAAGAAGGCATCAACCAAGCGTTCGCAAATTGCGCTTTCGTCCGACGAAATGCGCGAATTTGGATATCGGGTTGTCGATTTGCTGGTCGATCACTTTGCCAATCTGGAAAGCGAACCGGTTGGTTCAAAAGGCGACCCGGCCGAGCTGGTTCCGTTGTTTGATCGTGATCCGCCCGAAACTGGTCGCAATCCTGACGAGATTCTCGCGCAGCTGAAGCGTGACGTTTTTCCAAACAACCTGCATGTCGATCATCCTCGCTTTTTCGCGTTCGTTCCCGGTCCGAACAATTTTGTGAGCACGATGGCGGACGCGCTCGCCGCCGGGTTCAACGTTTTCAACGGCACGTGGCTCGGCGGCTCAGCCGCGGCGGCGGTCGAACTTGGAATCGTGCGATGGCTTTCTCGAACGTGCGGATTTCAAGAATCCGCCGGCGGCCTGTTTGTTAGCGGCGGTTCGATGGCCAACCTGACCGCACTGGTTGCGGCTCGTAGCGCATTGCTTCAGGACCGTATCGACCGGGCAACGGTTTATTTCTCCGATCAAACGCATTCGTCCGTTCAGCGCGCGCTTCACGTGATTGGCTTTCTGCGCGAACAAATGCGGAAACTCCCAAGCGATGACAATTTCCGATTGCCCGTTGAGGACTTGCGCGAAGCGATCAGGGCCGATCGCGCGGAAGGGTTGCGACCTTTTTGCATCGTGGCGAACGCGGGTACCACCAATACTGGAGCGATTGATCCACTGATCGCGCTCGCGGACCTCGCTCATGCTGAAAAAATGTGGTTGCACGTCGACGGCGCCTTCGGCGCGGCAGCGATTTTGTCCGAACGCGGACGCGCCCTTATGCGCGGAATCGAGCGGGCGGACTCCATTTCGCTCGATCCACACAAATGGCTTTTTCAATCCTTCGAATGCGGATGCGTTCTAGTTCGCGATGTCGCGCTTTTGAAATCGGCATTCCAAATTAAGCCGGATTACCTACGGGACGTGCATCGCAACGCGGCGGAATTTAATCCTGGCGACCACGGCGTGCAGCTCAGCCGAAGCTTTCGCGCATTAAAGGTTTGGTTGTCGCTGCAAACATTCGGCCTGTCGGCATTTCGCGATGCGATCGCGCGGGGATTCGAACTGGCCGAAATAGCGGAGCGTGAGCTGCGCGCCCGTAAGGGCTGGGAAATTCTTTCGCCGGCGCAAATGGCCACGGTTTGTTTTCGATTTGGCGAAAGCGATGAGCTTCAAACGCAACTCGTCGATATTATGATGCGCGACGGTTACGCCTTGTTGACCTCGACTGAGCTTCGCGGGGTCGCCTCGCTTCGTCTGTGCACGATCAATCCACGCACGACCGAACAGGACATCGTTGGAACAATCGAGCGCCTGGATAAATTCGCGCGCGAACTGGATCGGCGCGACTAATTCACGCTGGCGTTCTGAATCAAAACCCAAAGAACGAGAATGAGTGACATAAATTCAGTCTTTGTGATGAATTGATCCGGCGCCGCTAATGGTTTTCTGGATCGTTGCCGGATTACCCGAGTAAACCACTTTGCCGGCCCCGGTGATCGATACCTTCAATGTCTCGCTAACGGCAACCTCGGCCTTCGACGCGCCGGTTGAAGAAATCTCGGCGGTCTTTGTTTGAAGTGATTCCGCGTCCAGCTTGCTCGCGCCGGTCATGTCGGTCACTAGCTCGTCGATGTTGCCGTCCAGTTCGACTTTCGTCGCACCGGTCGACTCAATGGCGAAACTATGACCGGAAAGTTGTTTAGCGGTCAGGCGGGCCGCGCCGGTGAGGCGTGCGCCGGTCCGAGTTGTACTCGAGACCACAACCTTCACGCCGTGTGTCGACCAAAGGTTACCGCGGGAATGCAGCCGCAGCTGATGATCGATGTTTTCGTTGGTGATATATTGGAGAAGGTTTTCGTCCGTCGTAATGCTGAGCGATGGCGGACCGCTTCGCCATTCGATCTGGAAGCCGCCGTCGGCTTCGATCTCGGAAAAATCAGTGATCGGGCGGGTGTCGGTTATGACATGACCGTTGCCCATAATACCGCCGACATGGCAGCCCGCGATGAAGAGCAATCCTAAGAAGAGAGAGACGCTAAGCTTTTTCATGAAGTGTGGTTCTCAGGTGAGATGAAACAAGCCTTCGGTTTGGATTCAAGAATTTCCAGTGTGACCCAGGCCGGGAGAAGGCCGTTACTTAACAATCTTGAACTTCACCGTGTCCGCAAGCGTGTCATCCACGTAAAATTCGAGGCGGTAATTGCCGGGATCCCAGCCGTCATTGGGCCGGGAAAGCGTGAAGGTACCGCCGGAATTTATGGCCGGCGCGGTCGTCTCCATCTCGTCGATCTGATAATTCGCAGTGACCTCGGCAACACTTTCCGCGATGAAAACCGCGCGGATCTTTGCATGGTCGCGTAAGTCGCGTCCATGCCATCGCGCGTAGACTGCGGGGAAATCCAGTTTCAAATCGCTTTTGAATTCGCCCGTCGGCTCGGTCGATACGCCCGCCGAAAATCTGTACGGTTCGGACTCCACATCTTTTCGTGAGACCGGGGTTACTTTGGGCAGTTCCTTCAGATTCATCCAGGTTTTCTGGGCCGGGACACCAGACTCACCCTTCACTACAGTGTCTACCTTCACGAAACCTGTTCCGGGCACGAACCATCGATCTATCGTCGCGTTCGCGGGCGATGTTTGTTCACAGTGGATACGCCAGGCGTGAAATTTGCCGGCTGGAACCTCGATGTCTTCTTCGCCAACGATTTGGTATTCCTGAACCACTTTCCTATCCGCAATTGTGCCGTCGAATTTCCAGTGTTTTCCTTTTTCCAGCGGAGTGGCGAGCATTTGTTGCGGCGGAATCAATTTAACGACCGCGCCTTGAGCGTTCGCGCGTGCCGGACAAATGATGCCACGCTCTTCGACCGCGATCAGATCGACGCTGTCCAGGGTTTCGCCACGATAAAGCTCGAGTCGCTGCAAGTCCCTGTTGTCGATCTTCTCGACGGGGCCGAGGCGATAAGTGACCGCAAAGTGCTCCTGCTTATTCGGTTCCGTGAGGTCGAGGCTTTCGCTCGGTTTCTCCTGAATGAACTCGTAATTCCACGTCGTTCCCTGCGCGCTGGGAAACAAAGGCGCGGCGGAGACGCTGGCCAGCGACGCAACGGAAATGGCGAGTGCAAAGAATTTCACTGTCGGTGAGACACACGCATGTAACGAAAGTTCAATAGCGTCTTGCTAATTCCAATTAAGATTGCCCAATGCCAGCACGGGTGACGCGATTGTTTTTGATATTTTTTTCCGCGACCTCGGCCGCTATCGGCGCGGCGGCCCCTCCCGAAAAAACACGTTGTGGTTGCGGTTTGGGGGCGGAATGCGTCCCGATTGGGGCCAGCAAACAGTTTCTCGGTGGAACCTGGCGGCAGCACCTGACGATTTTGGGCGTCGGGGAAACCATTTATCTCGACGAGGGTGACGGTGCCGTCGAGAAGGAGTGTTAACTCTGTTCGAGTAAGAAAAAGACCGACCTAAAAAACAGGCATTTCAATCGGTTGACTGGCTCTGATCTTGCTCGAATCAGGCCACATGAAACAGCTAGTTCGTTTAATGGGTGTGCTTTTCGCCTGCAGCGCGCTGACCGGCGCATTTGCGGGAACGGAAACGTACAGTGGAAAAGAAATGAAACAGGTTGCGCCTGCGCCTCCTCCGGAGTGTGATTTCACATGGACCGGTTTCTACCTTGGTGGAAACGCGGGGTACGGCTGGGGTCATGCCGATACGGATTTTGAACCTTTGCCTGATGCGGCGACCTTCGTCTCGCTGGAGCCTACAACGCTGCATCCGGATCCGGGTGGGTTTATCGGCGGTGGCCAGCTTGGGTACAACTACCAATTTAACAAATGGTTTGTCCTCGGGGCCGAAACTGATTTTCAGGGCACTGACATTGAAGGCGACGACAGCACCAGTCCGGTCATCGACATAACCGGAGCGCCGAATGCGCCGGGTAGTTTTCTTTTCGCGCACGAACGCGTCCAGTGGCTAGGGACCGTCCGCGGACGTATTGGTTTTGCTCCGATTTGCCGGCTGTTAATTTACGGCACGGGTGGCTTCGCCTACGGCAATGTTGATTATTCCGCCAACACTAACTTCAATAACGGGAACACTTTTCCAGCCAATTTCACCGAGACCAGAACCGGTTGGACTGCCGGCGGCGGTATCGAGTACGCAATCAGCAATCACTGGACAGTCAGGGCCGAGTACCTCCACTACGATCTGGGCGATGAGCATCGGACGCAGCAAGAGCTGACTGGCGGAGTTCCGGCCGGCCCGCCTTTCGCCGTTCGCTACAACTTTGATGCGTCCGGCGAAATCGTCCGTGGCGGCTTGAACTTTAAGTTCTAAGCTCCAGGCCAAGCAGAACTTTATCCACCGAGGCCGGAGTAATCCGGCCTCGGTGGCTTGCCTACCTTGGTGCCGGGCGTGGTCTAGCCTGGGGAGGCGCCCTAGAAAAAGGGCTTGACCTCATCGGGTTTTTTGGCGAAAAGGCCACCATGAAACAGCTAACTTGCCTAACAACTATCTTCTGTGCCTGCGTTGCGCTGGCACTCACCGCAGTCGGCGGCCCTGAGCCGTTGCCGAGCGGAAAGGAAATGAAACAAGTCGCACCTGCGCCTCCGCCTGAGTGCAATTGGACCGGATTTTATATCGGCCTTAATGTCGGTGGTCAGTGGGGACATAGCGAGGACGTCGACCACGATTATAATGTCGGCTTCAAAGACGAAACGAATCGGGGCTTTGATCAGGGATGGGGCTACGATGAATCGGGCGTGATTGCCGGTGGCCAGGTTGGTTACAATTACCAATGGAACTGGCTCGTCCTCGGTATCGAGGGCGACCTCGGTTACATGAACACGGATGGATCAGGGGTCGAACCGGCCTCCGCCAGGTTTGATGGTAGCGACACTCACGGCGAAACCTCTAGCGACTTCTACACCACAATCCGAGGACGTCTCGGCGTTGCCTTCGGCCACTGGCTGTTTTACGGCACCGGTGGTGGAATCGGTGTGAATCAAGAAACCCGCGTCATCGATAATTGCGACACTGGCGCGTGTGGTGATGACAGGATCAATGCTGGGACGACCAATTTTAACTGGGGATGGACCGGCGGCGGCGGCATCGAATACATGTTCGGTTGCCACTGGACTATTAGGGGCGAATACCTGCGCTATCAACTGGGCGAAGCAGAGCTTCAGCGGCGAGGCAACGTTTTTTGGTACACCAGATGGCAGATTCAATTTTAAAGCTCCCGGGACAGAAGGGAACATTTTCCGCGCTGGTCTGAACTATAAGTTCTAACTTCAGGCGAAGCTAAATCTGTCGACCACCGAGATCGGTTCCGGTCGCGGTGTTGCTGTACGGGTTTAGCGATCTCAGTTCTAAGCCACACCAATGTCGAGATCGATACCCTATGAAAATTGAAAGAGCGCTTCGGCAACAGGCTGACGTTTATCTTCGGGTTAGTTGAGCCGTCTTGATCAATCGTTTGGTTGAATCGCGTTCCCAAAGAGATCGTCGGAAAAGTCTTTACCTGGCGGTGGTAACGGTTCGTGAGTCGGTAATACCCAGCGTGGCGGCAATAGATTCCTCGATTCGGCAGCGAGATCGATGGTTGGATTGACGAAAAGTTCGGGCCGCCGGCCGTTCACGGAAACGAAGAGTCTCGCCTCTACGGTAAGCGGTTTGGAGCCCATCCGCGGCATAGTTCTCTCCAAATATTGCGCGCATTGGAGGATCGTGTCCGGCTGCCAGTAGATCCGGACCATTTGCAGCGGTGTGAGAAAGTCCTGCGGAGCAACACGATTGGTTCCGTCGGTGGTTGGGTCCGTGACGTAAAAATATCCCTGGATCGATTGCTTCTGTAACATCATTCGCCAGCAAAAGCGGTGCTGCATAAACGCCCATTGGCTCCCACGGGACAAAAAAGAAAGGATGAAGTGGAACAAGGAATTGGATCACCAGATAGGTAGTCACCAGAGCAAAAATCATTTTTTGCTTTCCCTGAATTTGGGATCTCTACGGATGTGCATTGTGACTGGTTCTGCGATGGAAGATTGAGACGACGCGTCGCGGCCAATTTGGTGAAAGAAATAACGTTGTGGCGGCGATCGCAAGCCATGGAAAGATGTCGATCGAAAAAAGCTGCGCGTTCATGAGATGGAGAAGCGCCGCCACGCAGAACGCGGCAATCCTGGTCCGACGCCAGAGGAGAAGCGGCACAATGAAAAGATCAAGGAACAGTGCGCCGTAGCTCATGGTGTAAACGGCCCACTCCTGCGTGAAAAATCGCCCGATCATCGGGAAATCGAGATGATGAGCCATTACCCACCGCATTGGTTCGCCGCGAAGCCAATCCGGATTAATCTTGGCAATTCCGCCATAAAAATAAACCACTGCCATTTGTCCGCGTAACAACCAAAGCGCCCATGCTGGCGCAGTTGCCCGGGATCTTCGCCTGATAATTGCGTCCACCGAGAACGCGCGATGTGCGGGAATGAAAATTAAAAGAAAACTGAAAAGGCAAATGAGGTATTCGTGGTTTTGATACCGCGCTTCATCGAGAAGGAAAAAATAAAGATAGCTGAGAAGGAATAACGCGGCGCTAGCGCGATAAATAAACCCGGCGGCAATAAACAAGGCAAAGATCCCCATGGCGATCTTGTGAATGTAAAGACCATCGCCTGGCCAGGGGTGAACCCATGCGAAGCCGTAATATTTGAACAACAAGCGCGGTTCAAGGAAGTAACCGGCGAGCCGATGCTCGGTGAAAAAAGTCCAAGCGTGCCACGCCATCAGCAAACCGAACGAGATTCTGAAAAGACGATCGAAGCGATGTCGACGGGCGCGAAAGCGCTTCTTTCCGCTCGCGTTAATAATCTTCCAATTCGCTCAGGCATCAGACCACCATTTAGTCGCTTGAATTGCTCGGCTGTTTCAAGAAAAATTTGAGATCGTCCCCGCGCCGCGCTAAAGGCCACTCCGTAGAAATCGACAAGGGTCAAGACTTCTTGGGATTATGTCTTTTTTCGCTGGGGAAAAATCGGGCTTGACCTTACCTGAGGTTTCGGCGAAAACACCGCCATGAAACAGCTATCTTGCCTAACTTTTACTGCCTGCGCTGCGATTGCGCTTGCCCTGACCGCGCTCGGTGGCCCTGAACCGAGCGGAAAAGAAAT
>CAWAYF010000017.1:0-133213 GCA_963786135.1 uncultured Verrucomicrobiae bacterium
GTGGCAGAGCGTCGGTCGCGGCATCTGGGGTGCGGAGAGTCGGCTCGGGTTGAGTCGTCATCGGACGCTCTGGGAAAGGATCGGGGCATCGCGCCTGAAACCCCAGATCGTGCAGTAGACCCCGAGGAACAGCTCCCACAAAATCTCCGGGATGCTCAGGATCCCTTGCAGTGCGTGCAGCGTGCTACTCGGCTGGTTGCCGGTGAACATCACGGCCGTCCCGGACACGATGATCAGCGGTCCGCCGACGAGCCCGAGCCACGCCGCCCGGCGCGGGACCAGGCCCGAGCGGTACATCAGGTAGCCGAGGATCAGCCCGTTCCCCCACCCGACGACCCAGCCCGGACCGAGGAGGAACGTCCAGTCCTTGATCGCCGCGAGCGTATACGCGACCGTCCCCTCAGCCGGACCTGCAACCTGGTTGCGCAAGGTGATGATGCCGAGCATGCACAGGATGCCGACGAGGATGAACGTGCACTCGACCAGCCGCGCGGTCACGTAGCCGAGCGCCAGCTCCTCGTTCAGGCGTCTAACGATCGGGAAGATCACGACCGCGGTGCCGATGTTCGCGATGATCAGCAGCAGCTCCAGCAGAGCGCCGAGCAACACCTGCGTGTCGTGCCCAGCACCGACGATGTAGCGCTCGGGATGTCTGAGCACGGTCTCGTAAAGAGCCAACGCCGGGATCGACGTGACGAACGTGATGAGGTAGAGCACGCCGAACCAACGCGCCCGGTTCTGATCGAGAGACACCCCGGTGGACCCCTTCCTCCCGTTGATGGCGGCCGGCAATTCCCACACCGCCACCTCGACCGGGTAGAACGCGAACCTAACGCCCCAGGGCCTGCGTTTCAATCAGATTGGGGCGAGCGGCGATTCGAAGGTCAGGGCGCTGACATCGCGCAAGGGGTAGCCGCCCAACGCGCTAACGGAACGGTGTGATCCAGCCGCTACCCTGCTGTCACAAGCCGGACTCGACGTTCGCCCTCGCGATCACGGTGCCGCCCGCGGGCATTACGGAGGGCGCAGGCAGCCCGCGCCCAAGTATCACGTCGCCTGCGCTCGCTGGCGAACCCCCTGGATGAGATGCAACTCCTATGGCAGGAGCGACGACATGACCTAGGACCTCGACCGGAACGAACTCCCGACGGCGCTACCCGTGAGGCACGCGCGCGGCATCGCATTTGGTCGCCCCGCGTTCATCGCGGCGGTTCCATCCGGTCTCGCGGCGGTCGTCGCGGCGACCGCGATCACGGTTGGTGCAACCAATTCGCTGGCAGCTTATGCCTTCACCCGCCACCAGGATGGGCGACTGATCACAAGGCTTGACGCGCTCAATATGAAGATGGAGGCGATGGGACTGCCGATTTGAGCCGTCCCGGCCGTCAAAGGCTGCCACACGGTGCGGATCATTGGCACCACATACCCAGCCAACCAAGCCGGCGCCGCTCTTGACTACCGGCGGCTCACAACCGCAACCATCAGCGACCCCATAGGTCATCCTGTGGTTGCCTCGACCGCCGCCGGGAGAGGGCCACTGATTGCTTGCCCGTTGTCGGAGGGCCTGACAAAGACCAGCCCCTCCCGGCGGTGGTGAGGTGCCGCGAAGCGGCGACAGGACGTAGCCCCGGTTGAGGGCCTTGTCTATGAGCATCCGCAACGGTACCTCTCGGTCGGGGCGCTGTCGAAGGTGTCCTGACCAAGAGGGAGGTACGAGATGGAGGAAGTTACGCTGGCGTCGATTGGGCGTCGGAGAAGCACGACGTGCTCGTCGCGGATGCGGCGGGCGAGGAGCTGCTGGCGGCGACGTTCGCGCATGACGAGAACGGGGCTGCGGGCGTTGTGCCGGCGCTGGTGCGGTTGGAGGTGGAGCTGGTCGCGGTCGAGCGGCCGGACGGGCTGCTGGTCGAGCGGCTGCTGGACGCGGGGCTGCGGGTGCTGGCGCTGCATCCCAACCAGGTCGCGGCGGCGCGCGATCGGTTCCGCGTCTCGGGCGGCAAGTCCGATCGGTTTGACGCGTTCGTGCTGTGCGAGCTGGCGCGGACCGATCATCATCGCTTCCGGGTGCTGGAGCCCGACTCGGATGCAGACGAAGGCGATCCGGGCGCTGACCCGCGGCGCGGGAGGATCTGGTCGGCGCGCAGGACGGCGCTGGTCAACCAGCTGCGCGCCGAGCTCGAGCGGTTCTGGCCCGGGCCGCTCGGCCTGTTCAGCGATCTGCACAGCCAGATCTCGCTCGCGTTCCTGGAGCGCTACCCAGCCCGGCCGACGCGCGCGGGCTCGGCGAGGCGCGCCTGCAGGCGTTCCTGGCGCGCGAGCGCTACTCCGGGCGGCAGACGCCCGCGCGAGCTGCTGGCCAAGCTCAGCGCAGCGCCCACGGGCACGGGTCGGCGAGCTCGAGCTCGCCGCCCGCCGGCAGCTCGTGCTCGCGCCTCGTCGCGATGATCCGGACGCTCAACGCGCAGATCACCGAGCTCGAGCGGCAGATCGCCACCGCGATCCGCGCGCATCCCGACGGGCAGATCTTCCTCTCGCTGTTCAAGCGCGCGAGCGTGATCACCGCCGCCGAGCTGCTGGCCGAGATCGGCGACTGCCGCGCCCGCTACCCCACCCGCGACACGCTCGCCGCCGACGCCGGCCAGGCCGCGGTCGCGATCGAGTCCGGCAAACGCAAAGCCGCCTGCTTCCGCTGGGCGCTGCAACAAGCGCCTGCGCAACGCGTTCTGCACGCTCGCGGACAGCAGCCGCCACGGCAACCCCTGGGCGCAAGACCTCTACGCCCAAGCCCGCGCCCGCGGCCACGACCACCCCCGCGCGCTACGCACCCTCGGCCGCGCCTGGTGCCGCATCGTGTGGCGCTGCTGGCAAGACCACACCCCATACGACCCCGCCCGACACCGCGCGCTGCAACGACACGTCACCGTCACCATCCCCACCCCGTCGGGCCCCGTGCCCGACCTCGCCGCCACCCAGCGGATGGCCGGCGCCGCTGTCACCCGAAGGGCGGCCCGCAGGGCCGAGCGCGCAGCGCTTGACGGCAAGCCGACATCCGCTACCCCACCCAGGAGGTTGATGTCATGAAGGGCCGGGGCTCGCGGCGGTCCGGACGGCGTGCGCCGGCCGGGCGGCAGGAAGTCGGCCCTCCGTCCCGAACCGCAAAGTTGAAGACCGCGCGGATTACGGCCGCGCGGCCGGACAATTCGAGAGGAGGACCGACCATGTCCAACCCTACGCGCTGGGTCGGCATCGACCTGCACCGCCGGCGCTCGCAGATCGCGATCATCGACGAGCACGGCGAGCTGACGCTCTCGCGGCGGATCGTCAACGACCGCGAGACGTTCCGCGAGCTGCTCGGCGACCCGACGGGCACGCATGTCGCGCTCGAGGCGACCTACGGCTGGGAGTGGCTGGCCGAGCTGCTCGAGGAGGCCGGCTATGACGTGCACCTCGCGCACCCGCTGCGCACCCGGGCGATCGCTGCCGCGCGGGTGAAGACCGACGCGGTCGACGCCAAGACGCTCGCGCATCTGCTGCGCACCGGGCTGTTGCCCGAGGCGTACATCGCCCCGCCCGAGCTGCGCGACCTGCGCGAGCTGCTGCGCCACCGCGCGGTGCTGACCACGGATGCGCACCTCGGTCAAGAACCGCGTGCACGCGCTGCTGGCCCGCCAGGGCATCCTGCCCGAGCACACCGACCTGTTCGGCAAGGCCGGCCGCGAGTTCCTCGCGAGCCTGGAGCTGCCCGACGGACCCCGCCGACGGCTGGACAGCCTGATGTCGCTGATCGGTGACTTCGACCGCGAGATCACCGCCACCACCCGCGAGATCGACGCGCGCGCGAAGGCCGACGAGCGCGTGCAAGCTGCTCTGCCAGATCCGCGGGTCGGGCGCTACACCGCGATGCTGATCATCGCCGAGGTCGGCGACGTCAAACGCTTCCCGACCGCCCGGCATCTGTGCGCCTGGGCGGGGCTCACGCCGACCGTCCGCAGCTCCGACGGCAAAGCCCGCCTCGGGCACATCTCCCGCCAGGGCTCGCCCGCGCTGCGCTGGGCGCTGACCGAAGCCGCGCAGAAGATCCCCACCGGCGGCGGGCCGCTGCGCGCCGATGTTCGAGCGGATCGCCAAACGCCGCGGGCGCAAGCATCGCCAAGGTCGCGGTCGCCCGCCAGATCCTCACCCTCTGCTACTACGGGCTCCGCGACGGCGAGATCCGCTGCCTCAAACACCAGCCCGTCACGACGACCACGACAACGAGCTGGCCGAGGCCGCATGACCCACGCCAGCTCACACCAGACTTGCGCTCACGCCAGGGCGCGAGGTGCATGCTCGGGCGAGCTCGCTCCTGTGTCTGGCCTCCTTCTCGACATCGATGAACAGGACGGCCGTGAGGTTGATTGAGCCCCCGAGCACCGCACGACACTCTGGTCCGCCCCGCGCGACCGGATGGATGACTGGAGCCTCCTCCCAAGCCGGAACGCGCTCAGCGAACCGGCGCCCAACCCCCAGAGCACCATGACCACCACCACGCCTCCTGCCAGACTCACCCGCCCGCGTCAAGCGCCACCAGCCGGCGCCGATCACCCACGCCCGCAACACACGGCGCTTGACCCGGCCGGGCTCGCCCGGCAACCACGCAACCAATCCGGGGCAAAGCCCCAGAACCCCAACGATCTCCGGCCTCATCGCGCCTCCCGACCTCCCGCCAACCCGCACCGCACGTCAACAACCGTCACCAGACCTCTTGACATCACCCGGCCCTTCATGGATGACACAGGACGTCCGCTTTCCCGACCCGACGGGGATCTCCGCGGTACGGGTGCCCGTCCTGGATAGCGCGGGATACGCGGCTGAGAATCCGCGGGTTTGAGGGTGCGGGTGGTCGAGGGTCGGGGCAGGCCTGGCTGGGTCACCGCCGGGCACCGTGCCCGACGGTCGTCGCGCTCAGGTGGTTGCTTGGTGCTCGGCGGCGTCATGGCGGGCGGTCGCCTTTTGTTCGAGCGTCATTGCTCCTGGGTGGCCGGCTCCCGGCCATGGCGTGAGCAGCAGGAGGAGTCGGACGTCGGTGCGGGCGCGCACGGCGTGGCGTTCGTTGGGAGCGAATTCGATGAGCAGGCCGCTGCTGCCGCTGATGCTCTCGCCGGTCGTGGTGGTGATCTCGACCTCGCCGTCAAGCACGGTGACCCAGGCGCGTTCGTGCACCTGGTGATCGTCCAGGCTCTCACCTGCGGGAATCAGCAGGGCGATCGCGCGCGCGTCGTCGGCGGAAGCGAGGATCTCAGGGGTGTGTGGTTTGAGGTTCAGGTCCTTGATCGTCCAGCTGTTCATGGGTCTCCTTGCTGCGGTCGGGTCAGATGGATTGCCGGTAGCCGAAGAACTCGTGGTCTTGGTTGTAGCCGCCGTAGCCGCTGCCGATCTCGGAGTAGTGGGCGACGAACTCGATGCCCTTGATCCATTTGACCTGTTTGAAGCCGAGCTCGATCTCGTTGCGGAGCCGCAGCGGCGCGCCGTGGCCGAAGGAGAGGGGCTCGTCGTTCATGTCGTAGGCGAGCATCGTGAGGTGGTGGCTCATGTGCTCGATCGGGTGGGCGTCGTAGTAGACGCCCTTGTCGGCGCCTTCGCCGAGGGAGTAGAAGACGACCCACTTCGCTTCGGGCTGCGGCTTGACGAGGTCGACGATGGTCTGCATCGAGACGCCGCCCCATTTGGCGATCCCGGACCAGCCCTGGATGCAGAAGTGCTGGGTGATCTGCTCGTGGTGGGGTAGCGCCCGCAGCTGCGCGAGGTCGAGCTCGACGGGGTTCTCGACCAGGCCGTGGATCCGCAGCCGGTAGTCGGCGAAGTCGCCGTCGAACAGCGCCTTGTACTCGTCGGAGTCGGGGTACTGGCCGTTGTGCCAGAAGTACGGGGAGATGTCCTTCTCGCTGTACTCGCCGGGTTTGGGGTCGACGTGCTCGAACAGGTGCTGGAGCGGTCCGACGATCGCCTGGCCCGACGCGCTGCACGACCCGGGGGTGGCGGAGCGTGAACGGGGTGGCGCGCCACCCAGCCGACGATGACGACCACCATCGACGCCGCGAACAGCCAGAACCCGACCCAGCTGTGGTCGGTGCGTCCGGCGTAGACGTGGTTGAGGTTGACCAGCAGCCCGGTGGTGAACACCAGCGTCACGTGGATCACGATGAAGACCAGGAACCAGACGAGCACGAGGAAGTGCAGCGAGCGGGCGGTCTGGATGCTGAAGACCTTGCTGACCCGCTTGAAGCGGGTCGACAGCGCGGGTGACATGCCCAGCCCGGTGATCAGCGCCAGCGGGGCGGCGACGAAGACGGTGATGAAGTAGGCGATCAGCTGCAGGCCGTTGTAGGCCACCCAGCCGTTCTCGGCCGGCCAGTTCAGCGACAGGTACTGGATCAGCACCGACAGCGGCGTTGGGGAACACGCCCCAGCTGGTCGGCACCAGACGCTGCCACGGCCGGTCGCGAACAGCAGGACGTAGAAGATCACGCCGTTGAGCAGCCACAGCACGTCGACGCCGAGATGCCACCAGCGGGCCAGGCCGATCGAGTGGCGAAGCCCGGGCAGGCCGACCTGCCCGGGCAGGCTGATCGAGTCCTGCTTGGCCGTCCACAGCGGATCGGCCGGCACCGGTTTCTGGATCCGGAACCAGTCCCTGCCCGGGGTGGAGTGCCGGGTCCAGTACAGGCGCGGATGGTCGGACAGGATCTGGACCCCGGACGCGGATGATGAAGATCATGAAGAACAGGTTGAAGAAGTGCTGCCACCGCAGCCCAGGCCGGGAAACCCGGTCGTCGCCCGGGTCCGGGCCGAGTCGAGCGTGCCGGGGTACCGGGCGATGAACCGCTGGACCGACGGCTCGCCGCGCAGGCCCTTCGCGACCGCCACCGCGACGATCAGCAGCGACGAAGCCGATCGGCAGCAGCCACAGCAGGTTGAACCACCTGCTGCGACCGACGCGTACCCGCGGGGCGATCCCGCTCACCTGCGGCATCGACCCCGCCCAGGTGGCGGGGTCGATCGACGTCCTCGCCCGGCGTCAGCTGCCAGCGGTAGCTGCGCACAGTGTCCGGAGAAACCCCAGAGCGGGCCCCGGACGGAAGCTCCCCCGGCGTCGGATCGGTATCGGCACCCATCGCCCTGAACCCTACGCCGCCACCGCGATCCAGAACTGATCAGCGCCGATAGGCAGCCGTCTTCGATGACCGCGCATGCATCACCCCGTCAGCAGCGCGTCCCCGCTCCGTGCCGAGCAACCAACCCCGGCGTACAACACGGACTCCAGCATCGAGGCGCGACAGCGAGCGAGGGGGCTCCGTGAGCGCTGCGAGGCGTCGCGCCCCCGCGCCCGTTCGACCCGCCCGGCTCAGCGAAGCCGCGGTGCGATCAGCCGGCTGAAGGCAAACGCGGCCAGGAACACGATCACGGCCAAGATCACCGCGCCGATGATCGCACCCGCCACGCCGCCGCCGGTGGCGAGATAAATGATGAGATAGATCACGCCCGCGATGACCGCGGAGATGACGTTGCTGCGGAGTGAGACGTTGAGGTTCACGGCTCGCCGTTCACACCCTATTCAACCACAGGGCACTTGGGGACCGGGGCCCTCGCTGAAACCGAGGGTCGACGATTCCGCTTCGTAGTCTCGCTGGATGCGCGCCATCGATCGTTCCACCAGGCGTTGGGGTTGCGGCGTCGTGGCACGCTCTCGCTTTGGCGACCCGACGAGCATCCACGACTACAACCGGCAATCGGCGACTGGTTTCCGAACTACCGGATTGTCTGTTACGATGACTGTCGTGCCCGGTCTGATTTCGTCGGCCAGCTTTTGGGCAAACTCGGTGTTGAACCGAAGTCGTGACGCGAGACTCTCGGCGTCGATTGCCGCGGCCTTCGCTGCTCACACGCATCCAGTTTCCAGCTTCACGTCCTGGTGCCAGTTGGCTCTCTTTGCCCGTCGTTCCTTCGAGTCGAGTGAAGATGTGACTGCCGAGACGGTTGCCAAGACCACGACCATTAATCTCGAGTGCTGGCGCGTCCAATCGGATTCCCGTTGCGATACACGTACATCGTCCGATCAGCGGAACTCAGGACGATCGTGATCGGTCCTTGAGGACTTCGTTCTGGATGCCATTGATATTCGTTCTGCGCGAGCTGACGGACCATGTCGGGGGTGAGATCCTTGGGTGCAAGCATCAATCCTGGATTTGAGGCAAGATGCGGTGTTGGAGTCTTGCCGTCACCAACCACTACCGTGCCGCCACTTTTTGTCACGCTGAAGAGCAACTGCGAAAAATCGTAGGGCAGACGAATGCAACCGTGACTTGCAGCATAGCCGGGTAGTTGGCCCGAATGCATCGCGATGCCGGACCAGGTCAGTCGCTGCATGTTCGGCATTGGCGCGTTGTCGTATTTCTTTGAGTAATGCTCCTGCTTTTTCTCCAGAATCGAGAAGACACCTCCAGGCGTACTATTGTTCTTGCCGCTGCTGATGCTCGATCTGCCAATGAGAATTCCGTTTCGATAAACGTGCATCGTCTGCTGCGGAATGCTGATGAGCACTACAACCGGGCCGCTCGGAGAGAGTTGCGGATTCCACCAATACTCGCCCGGTTTTAAAGGTCCGGTTGGTTTTCCGGTGGGACTTCCCTTGGTGTGAAAGGAAGGTCTCTCCACGGCGTAAGCGCTGAATAGCAAGGCGACAGAAACAAGAAGGAAGGAGACGTATTTCATAGCGTAAGTCGCAAGCTTGCCTGTTCGACGCGGGCCCGAGTATTGGACTTTGGGCTTACTCGATGGCACGCGCTTGATGACTCTGAACCCGACTTGCGCTTAGCCTAACGAATCAGTTCGCCGCGAATGCCGACTGAACACCGGCGAGAAACGCGTCATCGTCTACCGGTTTGAGAAAGAAAGCGGAAGCCCCCGTGTCCATCGCCTTGGAGCGGACTGAAGGATCGTCCTTACTGGTCAAGACAACGACTCGACTCGACGGAGAAAGCTCACGCAGTCGCGATTGGACTTCGAGGCCGTTCATGATCGGCATCAGGATGTCGAGGATCACGACTTTCGGACGGTTAGTTTCGGCGTAACGTAGGAATTCGTGTGGATCGCTGAAGGATTTTACTTTCCAACCGGCTGAGGAGAGCAATCGGCCAGTTGCTTTCAAGACGGACGGATCGTCGTCGATCAGGCAAACTGTGAGCGCGTGCGCCTCAGGCACCGAAAACAATTCGGGCCTCCCGCCTTGTAGACTGGAACCGTTTATTGAAAAGCCGTTGTGCCGATGTTCCGACATATTGCTTGATTAAATTAATGAGCTCATCTTCGCAGAGCATGTCGCGCGCCGGATTGCGATGAGGCTTGAGCGCGATGATCGCCCGAGTGGCTGGGGAAACTTCCCGGAGCCGGGCCCTGACCTGCAAACCGCGGGCGAGCGGCCCGCCGAAATCCAGGATGGCGATGTCTGGAGAATGAACTCGTGCATATGAAAGAAACGCATCTGGATCGCTAAATGGTCGGGTCTGCCAACCCGCGGACGATAAGACACGCTTCTTGGCATCGAGTTGCAACAAATCGTCATCGAGCAAACAAATTTCGATGGAGTCGGTATCCGGCATTTTTTCATTTAACGATTCGCAGGCAGTTTGCGATATGAGACCTTTGTCTCATAACTGGCGGATAACGTTATCACTGTGCCGCGACATGAAACGCTTCATGCACCACGGTCAAGAACTTTTCGTCGTCGAAGGGCTTGTGAAAGAAAGCGAAGACACCGGCTTGCGTCACGGTGGCTTCGGCGCCCGCGTCTTCGTGACCGGTAATAAAGATTACACGGGTGCGCGGCGATTTCGCACAGAGATGCGCGAGTAGTTCCATCCCGGTCATGTGCTCCATCCAGATGTCCAGTATCGCGACCGCAACCGAGTTCTGTGCGGCATAGTCGAGGAAAATGTCCGGCTCGGCAAAGGTCCGCACTGCAAAGCCAGCCGACTCCAGCAAGCGACCGACTGACTTTCTGACAGACGGATCGTCATCGACAAGACAAACGACTTCGGGTTTCGAAAACCGTTGTTTGCTTAACGACGGCTCAGGTTTAGCCGCATCACTCCGTTGCATGGAGTGCGACTAACCGGAGCAAGCAGGAATTGAAAATTAGACCTTGGTCTTATCGGGCGAACGCGATCCAACCCCGGCCTTTTGCGTCGAGGCGAACCAGTTCTGCTACCGAAGTGACTCCAAGTTTTTGCATCACGCGCCCGCGATGAACCTTGACGGTTTTCTCAGCCATGCCGAGCTCGCCGCCGATTTGTTTGTTCAACATTCCGGTGGTCACCAGTTGCATCACTTCAAACTCGCGTGGCGTCAGCGAATCAAGAAGCCGTCGCGATTCGCTTTTCTCTGCGGCGCGCCGGCGCTGCTCAACGGATCGACTCAGCGCCCGCTCAACGCACTGCAACAGCTCGCGCGGCTTGAACGGCTTTGGAAGGAAATCGACAGCGCCGGATTTCATCGCACGCGCGCACATCGGAATGTTCCCGTGTCCGGTGATGAAAACGAGTTGCTCTTCCCGGTTGCGCTGAATCAGACGCTTCCTGGAAATCGATCCCATTTAAACCAGGCATTTGAACGTCGACAATTACACAAGAGGGGTCCGGGATGAGATGGTCGCGCCAGAAAATCGGTAGCTGATGCGAACACTTCAGCCTCGTAGTCGGCGGAGCTTAACAGGCGTTTCAGGCTCTTCCGGACCGACTCATCGTCATCAATCACGAACACGAACGATTTGGATGCGCTCATTTTGCTGCGGTCGGCAGAACGAAGTAAAACCGCGCCCCGTCGCCGTTGATATTTTCCGCCGAAACTTTACCGCCATGAGCTTCAATAATCGAGCGAACAATTGCCAGCCCCATGCCAAGGCCTTCCGCCTTGGTGGTGAAAAACTGTTCGAACATCCGTTCGCGAGCGTTCTCGGAAACACCCGGCCCATGATCGCGAACGCTTACTCGAATACTGCTCGCGCCGTTTCTCTCTGTCGCAATTTCCAGACTTCGACGGCTTGGTGGCGTATCGCGCATCGCATCACACGCATTAGTAACGAGATTGATCAGCACTTGGTGGAGTTGGACCGGGTCTCCTTCTACCACAGGCAAACCCTTCGCGAGCGAAACCTGCAGGTGACAAGAGCGGGCGAACATGTCCGGCTGCACCATGTGCGTTACATCCGTGACGACGTCGTTCATGTTGATCCGTTTCCGAATCGCCGCGCCTTTCTTAATGGTGTTCCGGATGTTGTTAATCACTTCGCTGGCGCGGCGCCCGTCGGCCGCGATATCGACCAGAATCTCGCGCAGCATCGCGAGATCCACGTCGCCTCGATCAATGAAACGTTGACCTGCGTTCGCATTGCTCGTGATCCCGGAGAGCGGCTGGTTCAACTCATGGGCGAGGGATGCAGTCATCTCGCCAAGCAAGCTGACTCGGGTCAGAAGATTGATTTGATCGCGTTGGCGACGCGCTTCTTCTTGGACAAGCTTGCGCCCCGAAATATCAGTCACCGTGGCCAAAACCAAAGTGCCATGCGGAGTCTGAATTGGATTTAAGCCGACCTCGACTGGAAATTCAGTGCCGTCCTTTCTACGGGCAGACACTTCGCCTATCTCGTCCGCTGGGCGCATCTTCGGCGCCGCCAGAAACGCTGCGCGACGTGCCACATGCTCTGTCGCAAATCGTTTCGGAACGAGGACCTCAATCGGTTTCCCAATTAATTCCTCGCGGTCGTAGCCGAATAACTCTTCGACATGGGCGTTGACCAGGATGATGCGCCCTTGATCGTTCACCAGCAGATTACCGCTTGGCGAAGCTTCTGTTGCGAGTTGAAATAATTCCTGAGCCTCCTTCCGCTCTGTTATCTCCATTGAAACCCCGAGAAGCCGCGTCAGCGCGTCGTTCTCATGGCTGACACAACGAGCCCGACTACTGATCCAACGGATAGTTCCATCCGGAAGCAACGCGCGATATTCAATTTCGTAGCTGCCTTGCGTTTCGATCGCCCGTTTGAAAGCCGCATTCCGCATTGGCCGATCCTCCGGATGCGCACGGTCCTTGAATGCAGCGTAGGTAACCGGCCCTTCGAGCGGGAATTGAAAAAGTTCCCGTGCTTTGTCGGAGACCCACAGTTCGTTAGTTACCGTGTTTAATTCCCACGCACCGAGGTGCGCGGCGTCCGCCGCCAGTGCCACGCGTTCCTCGAATTCATGCACCTTTTTTTCCTGCTCCAGCAGATCTGTGACATCGACACAAGCGCCGACGTAGCCACGAAAATTCCGGTGCAAACCAAAACGAGGCACGCCACTGTCCGTGATGAAGCGATATTCACCATCGTGGCGTCTGAGACGATACTTCATCGTAAATGGTTCCCGTGCCTCAAACGCCGTGACGTATGTCTGCACACAGTTCTCGAAGTCATCGGGGTGGACTCCTTCCGACCAACCGTTCCCGAGTTCTTGCTCCATTCTTCTGCCGGTGAATGCGAGCCAGGCTCTGTTGAAGAAAGTGCAAAGCTTGTCCGGTCCCGCCATCCAGATTAAAACCGGCGCGGCATCCGCCATCGTGCGGAAACGTTCTTCGCTCTCCGTTAAGGAAAGTTCTGCCCGGCGGCGTTTCACGAGATTAGCCAGCAAACCGGCGATAAGCAGCGCCTGCAGAATGCAGATCGAAATACCGCCGATGATCCACGTCCGTAGCGATCCCAAACCGTCGGCTCGCGGAATAACACCGTGCTTCCGGCCGGAAGGCGGTGTTCGTTGATTTTCCAGCGCTGCAACTGCCGCGCATCAAACATCGTCACAGTGTTTGCCGGTTCAATCGGGGAAAGTTCCTGTGGTTTCCGCCCGGACAGAATCTTAAGGACCAAACCGGCTGCTTGCTCGCCGTGCAGACCAAACCCGTAGACCCGTCCGCCGACAATTCCATGACCGACGAACTGATCGAGGAATCCATACACGGGGGCGTTGGCGGCCGCAGAGATGCGCTCCGCAACATCGTGAGGAACATAAAGCTGACCGGCGCCGTCACGAAACATGTTTATATAAAGGACGACGCTTTTCGGTGGCAATTGCGACAAATCTGAGAGCAATTCCGGCAGCGGAAGATTCGTTAGGTAGGTAAACGCAAAGCGCTTTTCAAATGGCTTAAATTCCTCGCGGGCTTGCGCCAGGAGCCGCGCATCAAACTCCGACGTGCCAGCCACCACCACGATCCGCTCCGTTTCCGGTTGCAGTTGGGCGACGAGTTCGAGTGTCGACGAAAATTCCCGTTTCACGAGAACTCCGGTGACGTCGGCCGGCAAAGAACGGTCGCCCAACTGTTTTCTGTCGATCCCAAAGAAGACGATGGGAGTCTCCAGGAAAGACCTCGTCACGATGACTCAGAAGAAAGTCAAGCGCGAGCGCACCGGCCACGACCACGTCAATCTTTTTGGTGGCATATTTTGCGTGAAGCTGCTTGGCCAGTAGGTCCCGGTAACCCGGCGAATCGAACCGGGAGAGATCCATCTCTTCACGGTAAATCTCGACGCGGTCCGGCGATCCGGACGTCAGCGTGCGGGTGAAACCCGCGTTGAGCGACGCCAATCCCGGCAGTTCAATGCGCTCGTCATAGATCACGACGATTTGTCGTGTTTCCGCAAACGCGGACAACGCGCCTGCGATCCAGATCAAAATGATCGCAGGCCGCAGTCTTATTGTTAGGCGAGCAGCCATTGCATCACCGAGTCTAGCATGACGGGAAAGTGAGCAAGGAGTGGGGAACGAGAGCTCTGTGCCACGTGCGATTGAACGCCAAGATCGACAACCGCGACATGTCGATACGAAACGGAAATACTGCGATACCCAATGCAGCGCTAACCGGCCCCGCGCCTCGCATGCCAAGGACGCGTGCCTCGGCTTCATCATTCTTTATCAAGGGAACCGTACATTTACCACTGACGAACGCCATTTGCGAAGCCGAGTTTTGTACCATTCCGATGTAACCGCGCGATCGGGTCAGATCTTAGAAAAACTTTTGCGAAACGGATCGTGATTTAACACGCTTGCGCCGGCTGGGGTCCATTGATCCGATGCCAGTCCGCTGGCGCGGATTCAACCCGCGTAAGGGCGCGCAGTTCGGGCTTCGTCGTCCGCGCGAACAAACTAGCTTTGAGTAAAAGTGCTGCGGCGCCAAAAAAGATAAAAATCCCTGCTGCTGGTAAAATCTTCGCGAGCGTAAGCGCGATTCCCGTGATCGCTAACAGGACCGCAAGCGCGCTCAAAAAATTTGAAAGTTTGAGGAAGAGTTTATTGCGCAACACTGGAAAACCTTGCGCGATCCACGCTTTCATTCCGCCCTCGACGACCATCGCATTCATATAGCCCGATGCCCTAAGGATCCCGGCGGCGAGACTGGCTTTAACGCGATCATCGGAAACGACATAAACTGGTTCCGCTGTTCGGCGCCATCTTGGAAATCCCTTGGGCTTTACAAGTTCGGCAAACGGGAGTGACCGCGCTCCAGGAATGTGCATCGCCGAAAATTCCTTTCTTGGCCGAATATCGATCAATTCGACCGGCTCGTGGTTCTGAATCAGCAAACCAAGTGTCGGGCAATCCACCATTTTCATGGCGCAAGTTGAGAGCAGAATTGCAAGTTGACGTATGAGACCTTCGTCCCATAGAAAGGCGACAGGCGGATCATTATGTTCCGCCGCGTTAGGTATCAACGGAATAAAAACTTATGATCAATTTGAAGAAACTCGGGATTTTGATTCTTGTCCTCGGAATGGTCACAGGATTCGCGCAAGCGGCCGGACCAGACGCGACTTTGCAGCTCAGTGGGGGATCTTTCGCCCTTGGAATCGGTTTCAACTGGGGGAAAGGAACGCTAACCTACAAGGGCAGGGAGTATCCGGTTAAAGTGAAGGGTCTCTCGGTCGGCAGAGTTGGGGCGACCGGAGTTACTGCTCAGGGTGAGGTTTTCAATCTGAAGCACCTTAGAGATTTCAACGGCCATTATAACTATAGTGGCGCGGGGGGAGTGCGCGGGATAACCGTCGCTAGCGGGCATGCTGGCAGCGTTATGCAAAATCAGGCTGGAGTGATAATCCGACTTTCCACCGGGCAAAAAGGCCTCGATGTAAACGCCACGGGCGGTGGCGTTGACATGCAAATCACGCACTAAGCGAGCGCAACTAAACAGAGTTGCCTGACGAACTAACCGTGCGCGCTGTCGATACTGGCGGCGGCGCGCACTTTGGTCGTCTATCTCATTCGAGCGATCGGTAGCGTTCCCGCTGAGGGAACAGGGCGGGCGTTAGACTTCGTCCCATATGCACGCGCCGTGTTCACTACTATCCAACTAAACTGCGATTGCCCCAGTGAGCGCGTATTCCACATCAGTTTCTGGGACTGAAATCGCAAGTGCCGCCGAGTCGTTCATAATATCGACATTCGTTCTAATGGGCCCGCGGTCCGATGCGGGATGGATTCTGGATGATGAGCGCGCTCTGGCTCGCGCCCATTGTTTTTGACTGGCGTATTGCCTAACGAGTTCGACGCGGTTTTGCAGAAAAAGAGAGCGCCGTAGACGCAACCGTGAAAAGATAGCGTCGCGCGCGCGGGAAAGATCCGCGACGTAAGCGAATTTACCGCCTCCTTCGCGGGCGACCCGATTTTTACAAGGGAGTTGTCTGTCGGCTTCCGCCTCCATTCGCTTTGACGGCTTACGGCGAGCAGGCCGTAATTCGTCAACCTTTCCCGGCGAAGTGGAGGAAATTCAGAATTTCGCTGCGGAGCTTGAGAAAATCGGCGCTGTCACGCTGGCGCGGGCGACTCAAGCTAACCTCAATCGTTCGCTCAATCCGCCCCGGGCGCGGCGTCATGATCATAATCCGATCGCTCATGTAGATCGCCTCGTCGATATCGTGTGTGACGAGGAGCATGGTGGTGCCGCGCGTTTGCCAAAGACGAAGGACTTCATCCTGCATTCGCATTCGGGTAAACGCGTCGAGCGCGCCGAGTGGTTCATCCAGGAGAAGAATCTTCGGATGATTGATCAACGCACGGGCAAGCGCGGCGCGCTGAGCCATGCCGCCGGACAAATGATGCGGATAAACATTGGCGAACGCTTCCAGTCCGACCAGGCGGATAAACTGATCCACTTCCTGTTTCTTTTCGTGCAAGACTCCTCGCGCTACCAGTCCGGCCTGGATGTTTCGACGAACGGTCAGCCACGGAAAAAGATTTGGGTCTTGAAAAACGAGACCCCGATCGGCGTTGGGCGCAATAATCGGCTCTGATCCGATTAAAAGATCTCCATCGTCGGTAGAATCTAGACCGGCAATGAGACGCAGCAGAGTCGACTTGCCGCAACCGCTTGGACCGATGAGCGAAACCAGTTCGCCGGCGGCAAGTGAAAATGAAACGCCTCCTAGAACTTGTCGGCGCGAAAGTGGATTTTCCGGGGCGGGAAAACTTTTCTTAACCTCACGGACAATCAGCGAAGCCGCGTCAATTTCAGCTGCTGCTACCATTTGATTACGCCTTTTTGCCAAACCAGCACCCGATCTCGCACCTTGAAGAGAAGAGTCATGATGGTTGAGAAGAAGGCGGCCATGATGATGAGTGCGGCGAACACTTTTCCGTATTCCGCCCAACCCTGCGCCCAGCTTACGTACCACCCAAGCCCGGACTTCACTCCGACCGATTCCGCGACAACGAGTGTGAGAAACGATGCACCCAGTCCCATGAATAAACCGATAAAAATGTTAGGAACGGCCGCAGGGATCGCGACGCGGAAGATCAGGTAGGCCGATCCAGCGCCGAGAGTGCGAGCGACATCCAGGTAGGAAGCGCGCGTGTTCGAAATGCCGGAAGCGGTGAGCATTGTGACCGGAAACCAAACCGTAAGCCCAATCAACGCCGCCGAGGAAATGATGGCCGACGGCGAAAGGACCAACGCGAGAGGAATCCAGGCAGTTGCGGGAATCGGGCCGACAACTTTCAGGATCGGCATTCCCCAATATCTGATCGGAGCCGACCAGCCGATACAAACGCCGCTGACCACTCCGGCGATCACTCCAAGCGAGTAGCCACTCAAGAGCAAAGCGAGCGAATGCCATGTGCTGTCGAGCAAAAGCACGCGATCATTGATCAAACTTCGCAAGACGGCCGAAGGACCCGGAAAGTACGGGAGCGGAAGGAGGTGAAGTCCCAGCGTGATGACGTCCCAAACGCAGAGTGTAAAAATCGCCGCGGTAAAAATTGGCCACATGTTCGACATCCATTGACGCAACGCCGCCGAAAAACGCCGCCCTAGCGCGAGGAGAATCGATACCCCGATGATTTCGGCGAAAAGAAGTTTGTAGGAATGCGATTCCAGCGGCGGCTCGTTTTTCGCAATCCGCATGTGCACCGCAAAAGCGATTGCCGCGGCGAGCGGTACTGCCAGCATGGTCCGCCAACGCAAAACGGATGGTGGCTCAACAAAAGCGGTCCGGACTAAATCCTCCTGGGCTTCCATCGATCCTGAGACGGCAGCGAGTTTCGTCCGCTTATTTCTGTGCTGCCAGTACCTTTTTCGCTTTGCAGCAGGAGCCTTCCGTGTCGTGCAAAATTAATTCGGCGTAGAGGCGAATGTCCTGATCCGGAGGGACCTGGCCGCCGGCAACTTTTTCAACCTGCAAATTCTGCAGCCATTCGTCCGTCACGCCATCCAAATGAGCGAAGGCGCGCTTGGCTAGCTCGGACACGTCCGTTGTCGGACTCAGCATACCGGCGACTTTCATCTCGGCGGCTGCTGAATTGACCGCAAGCTCAGCGCCCGAAACACTTGGGATGTAACGTAAGTGAGAAATCGCGACCGTGTTTAGTTCCGGGTTAGACGCGAGATATCCTTTTTCGACCGACAAGCGCGCCGCGGCCGCGGGATTTGTCTCAACCCATTTCGCGGCCTTGAGCAAAGCCCGCGTGGCCCCGGCCGCGGCCTTCGGGTTCGCGGCCAGAAATTTTCCATTAACGATTACCGCGCAGCAATATTCGTCTTTATAGGGAGGATCCTTCGCCTGATCGGCAACGTTCTTCACCTTGCCCTCAGCAATCAGCAAACTGCCAATCGGCTCGGAGTCGGCCACGGCATCGACTTCTCCCTTGTCGAGTGCGAGTCCGAGTTCGCCGGCGGGAAACACACGCCAGGTTATTTCTTTGCTCGCGTCGATGCCATTCGCGCCCAGAACGCGGTTTGCGAAAATGAAAGGAGGTGTTCCCATTCCCGGAACGCCGATTCGTTTTCCTCGCAGATCCGCGATCGAACTAATGCTGCCGTTCTTGGCGGCTTGAACCCGGAGACAACCGCGATGAATTCCGCCGGTGAATTTAACATCGAGTCCCTGTTCGATCGGCTTCAGGAAGTACATCACCAGATGATGCGTGATGTCGAACCCGCCCAAAGCAAGAATGTCCTTGTAGTTCGCCCATTCGCATTTCACCAAACTGACATCGAGACCTTCCTCTTTAAAAAAACCTTTCTCGACTGCGCTGAAGATCGGCGCTTCGCAAGTGATTCCGATGTAGCCGACTCGAATCTTGTTCGAAGCCGCCGACGAATTGGAATTGTTACGACCGCATCCGGTCAGCAACAGGGACATTATCGCGAGGAAGGTGCCCAGCCTGGTGTCAAACATGCAAAGGGAAGTATTCCGGTGCGTTGAATGGCGTCAACGTTTCTTTGCCGGCGCGCCGTCAATCCGAGTGTCGCAGATACAAAGCCATCCCGCCCATGTCGATAACTGCGAAATTGAGAGAGAGATATTCCTCGCCAAGAAGCCCGGCATTTGCTTCGCCTTGCGTCCTGGATTGCACCACCGCGCTGTCGATTGGCGCCATCGTTACTTCCGCGTTGGAAAATTTAAAATCTCCGATCTGCATTTCCTTGACCATACCTCCGGAAATTGGAACGCGATGACCGCCGGATTCTGAAACCACTGAGGTACCTCCAACCAAGCCCGGAACAACACCGGCTTTGATCGCAAATTCCTTCTCCAACAGAGTCGTCATCGCGCCGGTGTCGACAATCAAGCGGGTCGAGTGGCCGTTGATTGCCGCGGGAACATCGAAATGGCGGTTCGCGGTCAAGCGCAATGGGACCCTGACGAATCCGCGTCCTGTGAGAAAAACTGCCAACTGTTGGCTTACTCCCGCATTTGGGCCCGTCGGACTAATGTAAATTTCCTGACGGGCGCAATCAATCACCATGGCAAATTTCAGCATCTCCCGCGCTCCCAGCAGGCCGTCGATGTGAGCGAGCCCCGTATAGTCGTTAATGCCTGATTCGTCGTCGAGTGCTACCGGCACATTCGTAATTGTGCAATTTCCCATCGACACCGAATTGAGTTTGCTAATGCCGTAACGCTCCCAGCGCCGGCCGAATACGCCTCCCGCGGTTGACGTTGTGCTTTTAATCGACAATCCAAGCGTCGCGGCGCTGTTCTTATCGATCAGCGTGAAAGGCGCGCCGGTGTCAATTAACAATCCGGTGTGTTTGCCGTTAGTGGTTGCCACGACAAAGAGGTGATTTCCAAGCCTCCGTTGTAATGGCGCCCCGCCAAAACCGTGAGCGGCAAAAAATTCCCTGAGCGTTCCGCCACTTGAAGCTGCTGTCGCGCGGCTTCCCAGCAGGACACAGAACATGATTAACGCCAGCGCCAAGCAGGTCTTGAGGAGGTCCACTGTTTTTCTCTTCATTTAATGTCCTTCCTGGGATCGATAACGTTATTTAGCACATTCCTTAATGTTTTTTAACCGCTCTCGATTCGGGCGGGCGCAGGTAAAGACTCAAGCCGCCAACATCGACGATCCCAAAATTCCAGGAAAGATATTCCTCTCCAAGAAGTCCGGCGCCCACTTCTTTTGCGATGTTAGCGACTACAACTTCGGCACTCGGGACCTCGAAGCTGCCGAGAGCCAATTGTCGGGCATGGCCAATATTCAATGGAACAACTCCCACGCCTGAATCGTGAACTCTATGCGGCGGAGATAAAGCGACTCCGCTGGCCCGCGCCGTGCCCGTCGCTAGCAGAGTGGTACTGGCTCCGGTATCCACGATCAACTGAATGCGATGACCGTTCAGAGCCGCGTCGATCGTCAAATGCTGGCGTTCATCGAAACGCATCGGGATTCGAGTGAACCCCCTTGCCCGAAGAAGGTCCGACAAGTTTTTGCGCGGCAGCGGCAGAAGGTCCCCTTGGGTTCACGTAGATCATCTGTCGGGTGCAATCGATGATCATTCCAAACTTCCACATTTCGTGCGCGCCAAACAGGCCGTCCAAATGCGGGCCACGGATTTTGTTAATGTGACTTTCGTCAGCCACCGTTATCGGCACGTTCGTGAATGTGCAATTGCCCATTACCAAAGTGGCCAAATTGCCGACCCCGTAGCGTTCCGATTTCCATCCCCATACGCCACCGACGGGAATCTTTGTGTCTCTGACCGCCACTCCTAATTGTCGAATCGTCTCGCGATCGATTAGTGTTCGCGGCGATCCGGTATCGATCATCAACGCCGTACGCCTCCCGTTCATCAGGGTGTGGACGAACAAATGATTTCCGAATCGTCGCCGGAGGGGCGAGCCGCCATAACCCTCGCGTTCCAAAATTGTCTTTAACGCGGCTGGGGCCGCAGCGGCTGCGATGAGATCGAATTCCGCGGAAAGGCAAATGATCGCGGCGATTGTCAGGGCGAGGGAAAACGTCCTCACAATCAGAGCAGTTGATAAGGATCGACGTCGACGGTCGCGATTACGTCCTCGGGCAGTGGCAACTTTTCGAGCGTTTGGTGCACGAACCGGCTCAGGCGCATGATCGCTCCGCCGCGCAGTAAAATGTGAAAACGGAACTGGCCTTGCAGTTTTTCCAACGGCGCGGGCGTTGCATCGCTCAAGATGAACTCCGGCGGCATGGCCTCTTTCAAGCGGCGCACTAGAGTCTCGGCCGAAAGTTTGGCGCGGCCTTCATGCTCCGATCGGACCGTGACCAAAATTGCGTGTTTGAATGGTGGAAAATCGCAGCGCTCGCGAAACTCGAGTTCCTGCTGAAAATAACCGGCAAAATCGTGATGCCGGGCAAACTGTATCGACGGACTAAATGGCGTGTAGGTTTGGACGAAGACCTCGCCCGGTGTTTCGCCGCGGCCGGCGCGCCCTGCGACTTGAGTCAGCAGCTGAAACGTCCGTTCACCCGCGCGAAAGTCGGGAAGATGCAGCGCGAGATCGGCGTTAATAATGCCGACAAGTGTCACATTCGGAAAATGCAAACCCTTCGCGATCATTTGCGTTCCAACGAGAATGTCGATTTTGCCGGTCCGAAAGTCTCGCAGCGCTTCGCGGTAGGCTTCCTTCCGCGTCATTGAATCGGCGTCCATGCGGCGCACGTTTGCTTTCGGAAACAAATGAGAAACAGTCGATTCCACTTTCTCCGTGCCGAATCCAGCGTAAATCAACGCATCTTTACCGCAATCCGGACATTTTTTAGGGACTGCAGCGGTGTGACCACAGAGATGACAACTCAGCCTCGCCATGTGGCGATGAAATGTGAGCGCAACGCTGCAATTCGGGCATTCGCGCGCCTGGCCGCAATTGCTGCAAAGTAGCGACGTGGAAAATCCGCGCCGATTTAAAAACAAAATTGTCTGCTCGCGTTTCTCCAAACGATCGGCAATTGCCTGCGAAAGCTTTTCGGAAAGTATCGGCACAATCTTCTCTTTCCGGCGCTCCTGTCGCAGATCGACAATTCGAATGAGCGGCATTTGCCGTTCGTCAATGCGTTGAGTCAGCGCGACCAGATCGTATTTGGTGCCAGTCCGGCTCGGACTTGTCGCGTTGTGATAGCTCTCGAGTGACGGCGTCGCGCTGCCAAGAACAATCGCGCATTTCTCGATCCTCGCGCGCATGACGGCGACGTCGCGCGCGTGGTAACGCGGCGCTTCTTCCTGTTTGTAGGTCGTCTCGTGCTCTTCATCGACAATGATCAATCCAAGGTCCTTGAGCGGTGCGAACACTGCGCTGCGGGCGCCGATCACGATTCGCGCGCGGCCCGAATGGATCTTGTGCCATTCATCATGACGTTCGCCCTGGGACAAATGGCTGTGCAGGACCGCGACCGTTTCATGAACCTCAGCGAAACGGCTTTTAAAACGCTCGACCGTTTGCGGAGTAAGCGAAATTTCCGGGACCAGCACGATTGCAGTCCGGCCTCGATCGAGCGCAGTGCGAATCGCCTGCAGATAGATCTCGGTTTTGCCGCTGCCAGTAACGCCGTACAACAGAATCGGCCTGGCGTTTTGCGACGCAGTGAGTGCATCGGTAATTTTTTTCAGCGCCGCAATTTGTTCGGCATTCAATTCCAGATTCGCGCTGGCGACGAATTGTTCTTCCGCGTGGGGATCGCGCTCGATTGCCTCTTCGCGCAGCTCGACCAGGCCGCGTTTGGCCAGCGAGCGCAACGTTTGATTATCGAGCGATGTCTGTCGCAACAATTGCGCTGCCGGCATCGGCTTCTCCAATTTCGCGATCACTTCGAGTAACTCGGCCTGGCGCGGAGCGCGCCGGCGCAACTTGTCGATTTCGCATTGATCGATCTTCGATGGATGAACAACGAGCTGTTTTTTCCAGCCGACTTCCGCGCGTCGGATTACTTGTGGCAACAAGCTCCGCATGACAGTTTCGAGTGGGCAGCAGTAGTAAGCGCTCATCCACTTCGCGAGCTCGAGAAGTCGCTCGCTCAATACCGGACCCTCGCCGACAAGCGCTTCGATCGGCCGAATACCCCTGGCATGGCTCTCTTCCAGCGTGGCAAGAACAGTTGCCAGGGCCGATTTGTCGCGAAATGGAACCCGCACCCGCGAGCCGACAGCGACGCGATCGGCAAGCGTTTCCGGCACGGAATAATCGAGCTCGCGCTGGATTGCGCGATCGATAATTACGCGGACATAAAGGGGCTTCATCATCTGGCGGGTTACAATTTAATTGAAGTTTGGGCACATCACGAGCACCCGCCTTGGTTAAAGCTGCGGCGTGGCAAGTGAGCCCAAAACTGAGATAGTGATGTTATGAGGTTCGTTTGGAAACTTATTCTCTGTTTCCTGCTCGCGTTGGCGGCCGGTTTTGGCTACCTCGCGCTGCGATCAGGAGACGCGTTCTACAGTTCCTACGAATGGCTCAGCCCGGCGCGATTTCAGCAATACGATTCGATCATTACCTCGGTTGCGACGGAACACGGGCTCGATCCGATGCTGGTCAAGGCTGTGGTCTGGCGCGAAAGCCGATTCGAGACAAAAAAATATGGGACTGCTGGCGAGCGCGGCTTGATGCAAGTCAGTGCAAAGGCCGCCAATGAGTGGGTCCGCCAAAACAAGATCGAAAATTTTAAAGTCGACGATTTGTTTGACCCGAAAACGAATTTGGAGGCGGGATCTTGGTACTTGCGCCGCGCACTTGATCATTGGCAGACCGAGTCGGAACCGTTGCCATTCGCGCTGGCGGAGTACAACGCCGGCGCGAGCCGCGCTCAGCGTTGGGTCGGAGCGGGCGGGATCACCACCAGTCAGTTTTTAGATAACATCGATTTCCCGGCCACGCGGAGATACGTTCAGTCCATTCTCGAACGTTACTCTTTCTACAGGAAACGAAATCGAATGTGAGCCCGTGATGATTTTCAGGCAAAATCGGCGGCAATCTTCGCGTTCAGTTCGGTGAGGCTGTCGATCTTAAGCGTAACATTAACGCCTCTCTGCTTCAGTGCTGCGATTACGCTTTCGGTTGGGATATTGCCGACCAGCGCGTCTTGAGCAAACGGACAACCTCCGAGTCCGCCGATCGCCGAATCGAATCGACGACAGCCGGCGTCGTACGCGGCGAGAGTTTTTGCGCCGGCGTCAGCTCTCGTGCCGTGCAGATGAACACCTATCTCGCAATCGTTTCTTGATTTCATTGCCGCGGTAACGACTTGCCGGATCAATGGCGGGTCCGCGACTCCAATCGTGTCCGCAAGTGAGATGAATCGGATGCCGAGATCAGCAATTCTTGTAACAGCCGCGGCAATTTCACTTTCATTCCACGGATCGCCGTAGGGATTGCCGAACGCCATCGAGACGTAAACAACAAGGCCAAGCTTGGCGTCGATCGCGTGTTGTTTGATTCTCCTAAGCGTAGCCAGATTCTCTTCGGGCGACTGGTTCTGATTTCGGCGAAGAAATGTTGGCGAAACCGAGCACGGATATCCAATCGTGGTTACCCGGTTCGCGGCGACCGCGCGCTCAGCGCCTTTTTCATTAACAACGATCCCGATGATCTCCGCATCAGATGGAATTTCTAGTTGGGAGAGAACCTGTTCGCTGTCCGCCATTTGTGGCACTGCTTTTGGCGAAACAAAACTCACCGCGTCGAGGTGTTTGAAGCCCGCATCGAGGAGACTGCCGAGATATTCGATCTTGAGCGGGGTCGGAATCTGCCGCGGCAAGCCCTGCCAGGCATCGCGCGGACATTCGATTAACTTTATGGGCTCGATTGGCATGCTCTGTAACGGCGAGAATAGCCCAGCGCTTCAGCGCTGGGTCAAACGGTTTTGTCCGTCAAAGTCCCTTAGGGACGAAAGAAACTGCCTGCCGTCCCTGACGGGACTTCTAATGGAGCAAATGGCTCATCCCAGCCTTGAAAGGCTGGGCTGTTTCCAACCTGCGATTCTTCATTAAGAGTGGATCAATGACGAAATCGCAAATCGCCGACATCTTGCAGGAGATTGCCACGCTGCTCGAGCTTAAGGACGAGAATCCATTCAAGATTCGCGCTTACGCCAATGCGGCACGGTCACTCGAGACTTTTGGCGGCAACCTCGATGATCTTCAGGACGAAGAGGCATTGGCAAAAATTCCCGGCGTCGGCAAGGCGATCGCGGCCAAAATCAAGGAACTCGCCGCGACCGGAAAGCTGAAATATGTCGAGGAGCTGCGCGCTGAATTTCCGGCCGCGATTTTGGAATTATTTTCCATCTCCGGCCTCGGCGCGAAGAAGATCAAGGCGCTCTACGAAAACTTAAAGATCAGCTCGATCGAACAACTGCGCGAGGCCTGCGAGTCCGGACGGGTCGCAGAGCTTGCCGGGGTTTGGCGAAACGACGCAGGCGAAGATTTGTGCGGCGATCGAGCAACGTGCGAAGCATTCCGGTTATTTCCAATTTGGCCAGGTTGCGGCCGACACCGAATTGCTGCAGCGCGATCTGGCGGCGCATCCCGATGCGCTGCAGGTCGATGTGGCCGGAAGTTATCGGCGGCGGCGGGAAATCGTGCGCGATGTCGATCTTGTCGTCGCGACCAAGAAGCCTGCCGCGATCACGCAGTGGTTCATCAAACACCCGCTGGTCGAGTCGATCATTGCCCAGGGTCCGACCAAGACGAGTGTGCGGTTGCGCTCAGGGATTCAATGCGATCTGCGAGTGGTTAGCTCGCCGGAATATCCGTTTGCCCTCAATTATTTTACCGGCAGCAAGGAGCACAACATCGAGATGCGCAGTCGCGCACTCGCGCGAGGCTGGACCTTGAATGAATACCGGCTGGCGCAGTTGCCGCCTGAACCGAAAGCGAAGGTCCAAGCTCGCCGCAGGACGAGTCCGTCCGATGAGCGGACCGGACGGGCAGCTAAAAAACCGACAATCAAGGTTCCAACGGTTCGAGAGGAAGCCGATTTGTATCGCGCCCTCGGGCTCGATTTCATTCCGCCTGAATTACGCGAGAACTGCGGTGAATTCGAGGCCGCGGAGAAGCATTTGCTGCCGAAGTTACTCGAAAAAGAGAATCTACGCGGGACGTTCCACTGCCACACCATTGCGAGCGACGGTCACAACACGTTGGAGGAAATGGCGGCGGCCGCACAAGAGCTCGGGCTGGAATACCTGGGAATCGCCGACCACAGCAAGAGCTCGATCCAGGCACATGGGATCGATGAGGCGAAACTAAAATCGCAAATCGCGACGATTAGAAAGTTGAACAAGAAGTTCAGCGGGTTTCGTTTATTCGCCGGTGTCGAATGCGACATCCTGCGCGACGGGAAACTCGATTTTGACGACGAGATTCTGTCCGAATTGGATTTCGTAGTGGCGTCGGTCCATTCGGTTTTCAATCTGTCCGAAGCCGAGATGACCAGGCGTGTTATTCGCGCAATGGAGAACCCGTTCGTTACCATTCTGGCGCATCCGACCGGCCGGTTGTTGCTGAAGCGCGAGCCCTATTCCATCGATATTCCCGCAGTAATCGAGGCTGCAGCTGCGACCGGCACGTGGATAGAGCTCAACGCCGCGCCGAAACGACTCGATCTCGACTGGCGATGGTGGCCGTTGGCGAAGGCGAAAGGCGTGAAATGCGTGATCGATCCGGACGCGCATCGGACTGAACGGTTGCAGGATCTCTGGTTCGGTGTTGGCATTGCGCGCAAAGGTTGGCTGACCAAAGCGACGTGTGAATTGTTTGCCGCTGGCGAAGATCGAGTCAGCGCTGACTAAGGCGGAAAGCGAAGACTTGTCACAGATCACTCGTCACTGCTTTCGCGTTGCGGCATGAACATGGTCAGGCATTTGCATGCGCCGCCGGCCTTCAGAAACTCAGTCATCGGCAATTGATGGCAGCGATATCCTCGGTCTGTCAAAGTCTCCACCAACTTCGGTGCGCCCTCGGGTAAAACGATGTCTCGTTCGATGACTACCGCGTTGCAGCAGAAATGCATGGCTTCCTCCGGAGCGACTTCGACCAGGTCGGAAACATGTTCGCGGATGGCGTGCTGTCCGTACTCGTCGAATGCCGCAGGGAACCAGACTGCCGCGCCGTCAGGCAACGGGCAGAAACAGGTGTCGAGGTGGTAGAATCGAGGATCGGAAAGTTCCACTGACACGGCGAGGCATCCCAGCATTTCCGCCACGGCGCGGTGTGATTTGATGTCGGAACGAAACTTGTAGCCGCAGAAAAGTGTGTCACCCGCAAAAAGCGCGTCGCCTTCGCCTTCAAAATAATAATCCTTTGATAACCAGGCGATCTGATAGCCGCGCTCTTCCATCCAACGCGCGAAATGGGGCGCTTCACCGGCGCGTTCCTTGTGGCGAAAATTACTGGGAATGAATTTTCGGCCTACCGTGAGGCCGGCATTAGCGGTGAAAACCATGTCGGGAAGCTTCGGCTGCGGCGGGACGAGATCGATCTTCGTGTCGAGTTTCGAGAGCGCTTCATGCAAGCCCTTCCACTGTTCTTGCGCCAGCGCCGCCTCCGCGCCTCGCGCACGACTCATCCACGGATTGATCTCGTACTCAATGCCGTAGTAATCCGGCGGGCAAAGCAACAGTTCGCGCATAAGATCGAGAATTACTTATCGCGAAGTTGAGGGTGCTTTACTTCCGCGCCCTGCTCGCGCAAACGCTGAATCAATTCATCCAGCTCGGCTTTGGTCGGCGCGGAAATTTCGATTCGAGCAAGGCTTTGGTCGGCCCGTTTCTGGCCGATTTTGAATTCAACAATGTTAAACGTCGCGCCACGGGTCACAATCTGATCGAGCACCTTGGGCAAAGTGAGCGAATCAATAATGTGGCCGCGCAGTTCGATTGTATCGGAAACCATCGGTGAAATTTAGCCGATGAACCTTCACTGCGCCAATTGCGTCGGGGCTTTGATGGATCGACCATCTAAGGATGGCTGGAGATAACAATCTGGGTGGACTGGCGGAGAAGATCGCGGCCAGACTGTCAATCAAATCGGAGATATCCATCATTCATCCGGCAGAGCTGCGGATTTTACGGGAGATGACTGACAAGGAGCTTCGTTCGTTCGCGGCGACGCGGGGATGGCGAATTGTTCGCCGGTTGGGTGGTCGCCAGATTGAATTTTACAACGACGCAGGAACCCAGATCGGATAAGTCGAGTTAGCGTCGCGCTACGTTCGTTTCGTTCTTACCCGATTCCGTGTAATGAGCGTGAGTCGCCTCAGATGGAGTTGCAGTAGGCGTCGGAGTTGGAGCTCCGCTGGAGAAAGCCGTATAGGTGTAGGCGTTACTTTGCCAAACGTTGTTAACTTGCGAATAGAGCGTTGCAAAGACAGTCCGGCCGTCGGTTGGAATGTTATTAACGACGGCAGACAGTGTATGGACTACTCCGGACGAGTAGATGTCAATCCCCTTTGCCGAACTGCCCAGTGTTAATATGTAACCTGTGGCGCTGCCAGCGGTCCACTGAAACGTAACCGTTGAACCACTAAGGGTTGATCCCGGCGCGGGAGTAACCATTACCGCGGGACCGGATATTGGAGTCGGAGTTGGCGTTGGGGTTGGTGTCGCGGTGGGTGTCGCAGTCGGCGTCGGAGTGGGTGTTGCAGTTGGTGTCGGCGTCGCAGTAGGCGTAGGTGTGGGCACCGGAGTGGGAGTTGGGGTCGGAGCTCCGTTGGAAGCCGTATAGGTGTAGGTGTTATTTTGCCAAACGTTGTTAACTTGGGAGTAGAGCGTTGCAAAGACAGCACGGCCGTCGGTCGGAATGTTATTAACGACCGCAGACAATGTATGCACTAATCCGGACGAATAGATATCGGTACCCTTTGCCGTACTGCCCAGTGTTAATATGTAGGCTGTGGCGCTGCCGGCAGTCCATTGAAACGTAACGGTTGAGCCACTAAAGGTTGATCCCGGCGCCGGACTAACTATTACTGCGGAGCCGGATGTCGGAGTTGGCGTAGGCGTGGCTGTCGGAGTTGGTGTGGGCGTTGGTGTCGGCGTCGCCGTGGGAGTAGCACTCGGGCTCGCAGTGGGGGTAGGGGTTGGAGCTCCGTTAGAAGCCGTGTAAGTATACGCGTTGTTTGACCAGATATTATTTACCTTGGAGTAAAGAGTCGCGAACACTGTTCGACCATCGGTAGGAATGTTGTTCACGGTCTTCGATTGCACAGTTGTTTGACCGGAATTGTAGATATCAGCTCCGTGTAGTGAGCTACCTAGGGTCAGGATATAAGCGGTGGCACTTCCAGCAGTCCACTGAAACGTAACAGTTGGGCCCGTTAACGTAGTACCAGCAACGGGACTTGTCATCACCGCCGGTCCGGGCGAAGGGGTTGGAGTCACCGTGGGAGTAGGAGTGGTTGTCGGCGTCGGAGTAGGACTTGAGCTAGCAGCTCCAGCTAGGTCGTTGATCAGGCTGCTGCCGACCGGTGTCCCCCAGCCGGTGCAAAGATCGTACCCGCTTACAGCTGAGAATTTCCCGCCACTTTGGTTCGTTATATTGTTTCCAGTGGCAATATCGTGGAACCTCGTTGCGTAGCTAGCACCCTTTCCAATCGCGTAAATTGCTGGATTAAGAAAACCGACCGGTGGCCGGCTGTTAGCTACTGCTTGTTGGTTTACCAGGGCGGTGAATGCGGCCCACAGTGGGGCAGCGCAGCTTGTCCCACCGAAGACGCCCGAGGAACCGTTATTATAGGTGACGTAAACGTTGTCGGCCGTTAAGGCCACGTCAGGAACGTTACGGCGCGTTGTCGAGCCTTGATTAGCGCTCATGTCAATCCCTTGTTGCCACACTGGAATTGAATACACGGGACTAATACCGCCGCTGCTGCCCGTGTAACCGCCACGCGAAAAACCCCAGTTCCATGTCGTTTCAGACGACCACCCTCCGGACACCGTGCTTAAAGTGGTTCCGCCTACTTCCACAATGTTTGGACTATCTGATGGGAATGGGATGCTTCCGGTAAAAGCATCGTCGTCGCCCGATGCATTGAAGAAACATTGGCCTTGGGCGGCCATTTCCTGAAAAATTTGCTCTGCCGTCGCATCCGGTCCGCCGCCACCCCAGGAGCAGCTGACTTGTTTCGCTGCGTTGTCGTTCGCAATCCTGTTTAGGATGTCCACCCACGGACTTCCATTTGGCGCTTCGTAAACGATGATTTTGGACAGCGCTGGCGCCAAGGCGACGGCTACTTCGATATCGAGGCAAACTTCTGAATTGGCCGAGCCGGCTGCGCCGTTGTAACCATCGACAAATACATTTTGCAAAGGAACAGCCGCGAGACCTGCTTGTTGTTCGTAGGCTGTGATATCGCTTGCGTGGTAGCCATCAAACTCAACCAAGCCAACGGTCTGACCCGTTCCTGTGAGCGAGACGCCGGGCACGTAGGCCGATCGAAAATCATCGCCAAAATAGCTGCCGCTCGGTCCCGAACCCAATTTCGGAGAGATCCCTGAGATCACGCCGGACGGACGGAGTTTCAGATTCGGTTTTCGAATCGAGTAGTTGTCCAATCCGCTGATACTGAGAATCGGCAGAGCAGCGTCAACTGTCGGATCGGTATCGGGCGCATAGAAGTCCCGCGATTCTGTTGGATGTTGATAAGTCCGGATCGTGACGCGAAGAGCCTTTTCCACATCTGAGACTGTGCCTGCGACGTCGAGCACCATTCGGTTCGGATGCCGTGTCGTCACTGTTAGACCATGCGCCTCAGCGAATCGAGTTACAGCATCGTAATCTTCCGAGGAAGGCCCAAATCGCTCCGTGAACTCTTGCGGTGTTAAATAGTGAAGATAGTTGGGACTCGCCGGATCGTACAGGTCAGCAAGGAATTGCTTGAGTTCATCCGAATTGCGAACTCGTAGGCCAATGGCGAGGCTAAGTTGCTTCGTCGGCGCCGGAACGCCGTTCGAAACCAGCATTTTGACCGCAGTGGGTACGTTGCCGGACACCGGCTTTTCGTCTCCAAAACCTGACGGCACAGCGGCCAGAGCGCAGAGACAAACGAAGACCATGGCCGCACACCGGGCCTGGGGAGGGAAGCAAGAGATAGTCATTGGGCTATGCCGAACGCAGCTAATTCAGTGCCGAATCGCGCCTACAGGAGGCGATAGAATGTCCAAATTTCAACTGGGCGCAAATGATTTGGGCGCTCCAGTATCCCTTTTCAGTCGAGCGCTTTCTGGCTTGAGAAGAAGGCGGTCAACGGGCTCGTTGCGGCCGCAGTTGTAAGTTTTTGAGCCAGACCGATTTCCTGCGCTTCGCGTCCAGCCTCAATCGCTTTCTTAAATGCCTGCGCCATGCGGACTGGATCCGTCGCGATCGCAATCGCCGTGTTCACCAAAACAGCGTCCGCGCCCATTTCCATCGCCTCCGCTGCCTGGCTTGGCGCGCCTAAACCCGCGTCGACAACAACGGGAACGGTCGCCTGCTCGATGATGATTTCGATTTGCGGGCGCGTTTCGATTCCGCGATTGCTGCCAATGGGCGAGCCAAGCGGCATTACCGTCGCTGTGCCGACGTCTTGCAAACGTTTGGCCAGCACCGGGTCGGCATTGATGTAGGGCAGAACGGTGAATCCTTCCTTCACCAAGATTTCCGCGGCGGCGAGTGTCTCGACTGGATCTGGCAGCAAGTAACGCGGGTCCGGGTGAATCTCGAGCTTGATCCACTTCGGCAAACCCGCGCTGGCTGCCAGTCGCGCCAGCCGCACGGCTTCATCCGCGTTGCGCGCCCCGCTGGTGTTTGGCAGAAGCAAAAATCTCTTCGGATCGATGAAATCCAAAATGTTCGCGAAAGGATCGTGCTTGCCGGAAAGGTCCGCGCGTCGCAGCGCGACGGTAACAATTTCAGTCCCGCTCGCCAGCAACGCGTCTCGCATCAATTCGTTCGAGGCGAACTTCCCGGTGCCGACCAGCAGCCGCGACGTGAACTCGCGGTCGGCGATCTTCAGTTTGGAAGGCTTATCCGACATTGCTGCAACGTAACACAGGCTTCCAGCCTGTCAGTACCGCGGATGCAGGCTAGATGACGGCGTTACGGTTCTTTTCTACTGTACGAATTGAATTTATTCGGCCAATTTTTGTGTGGTGACCAAATTCGATCTGCGCCTCGAGCGATTGCGTGCGCGGAATGGCCCGACTTGCCGACAGCGAGTGTCGATCTTGTCGTTACATCGCCGCCCTACAATCTCGGGGTCCGATATCGGAAGTATTCCGATCGGCAGGATCGACAATCGTATTTGGAGTGGTGCGCCAGACTGGGCCGCGCAAATCCGTCGTGTGCTAAAGCCGAGCGGGTCGTTCTTTCTGAACATTGGCGCGGCGCCATCAAATCCGATGTTGCCGCACGAAATCGTTTTCCAGTTTCGGGATCTCTTCGTTCTGCAAAACACGATCCACTGGATCAAATCGATCGCCATCGACGACCGCACCTTCGGCCATTTCAAGCCGATCAGCTCGAAGCGATTTCTCAACGATTGCCACGAATACATTTTTCATTTCACGAAAACCGGCCGGGTGGAGATCGATCGCCTTGCGCTCGGCGTTCCCTATCAGGACAAGAGCAACATTGCCCGCTGGTCACACACGCGCGGGCGAGACAAACGCTGTCGCGGCAATACCTGGTTCATTCCCTACGAAACGATCCAGAGTCGCGAGAAAGAACGACCGCATCCGGCCACATTTCCCGTTCAGCTCGCAGAGTGGTGCATTAAGCTGCACGGCGTCTCGCGAGTCGAAGGCGATGCTCGATCCATTTCTCGGCATCGGAAACTCTGCTGTCGCCGCGAAAAATTGCGGCGTGAAGAAATTCATCGGCTTCGAGATCGACGAAACGTATCTTGCCGAAGCGAAGCGCCGCTTGGCTAAAATAATTCGTCGTCTGCTTTCGGCGGCGCCGTCGATACCTGCAAAGTTTCTGGAGCGACTTAACCAGATTTGCCCGGCAACGGCCACACCCGTTCGAAAATTCGGTCGGCTAGCGGTTTCGCCGTCAAATATCCAGCGGCAAACATTTCCAGTCGCGCATCGAGATTGTCGATGTAATGCAGCGCCATCGCTTCCGGCGTTTTTGGATCGACCGGCGAACCGAATTGTTGCTCGCCATGATGCGCCCCGATCAGATGCAGCAAATGCAAACGAACATCTTCCGACGGCGGGCGTCGAGTTTTTCCATCGTTCGCCGCTTTCGGCGCGACACTTTTCGCCAAAGCGAATTAACCAACTCGAGTCCAATCGAGATGTGTCCGACCAATTCGCCACGCTCGTCGTAGTCCATCACGAATCCGTTCTCCGGGCAATGTATTTTCCCAAAGCTTCCCGCGAATCGTGAAAAAGAATTCCGGCGATCAGAAGATCGACATTCAATTGCGGATAAAGACGGCGCAATCGCCATCGCCACCCGCATCATTTGCGCGGTGTGTTCGACCAGTCCGCCGCGTCGCGCGTGATGGTACTTGCGCGCGGCCGCCGTTCGCCGAAATCGTTCGCCAAATTCCTTCAACGAACGCATCGCACAACGCGCGCAACCGCGGATCGCTAATTTTCTCGATCGTTTCACAGATAAACTGCCAATCGGCGTTTTGTTTGGCCCGCAATTCGGCCGGACCTTGCAGCAATTCGCTTTTCTCCTGTGCCGTCAGCGGGCGAACGGTCCACTTTTGCGCTTCGAGCCCGAATTGCGAATGGAGCTAAAGTCACCGGTGAGCTCGATGAAGCTCTCGCTGTTCAGCGCGCTGCACGCTTTGTAATTCGGATGATCGCTCCAGACGCGCAGCGTCATCCGATCGCACGCATCGGCCAGACTCAACTCGCAGTACGGCTTTTGTTCTCGCGTCAGTTTCGGCGCCGCCGATTCGACCTGCACGTGAACGCGCGCGGTAACCGGACCGCTCTGGGCGGCCCGGCGAATTTCGCTGAGCGTCATCAACTGCATGTCGATCATGGAACTCTGTCCTCCGCTTAAACTCAGTCTTAATCTGCTGCGTTGATCGCGCCGCAGGCGATACGCGCGCCGGAATTTCCGGACGGATCGGTCTTGAGATCGTCTTCTTTTTCGTGAACGACGACCGATTTGCCGATGATCGAATCTTTGCCGGTCAAGCTGAGCTTCCCTTTCCAATCCAGATGCGCTTTGCCCGACGCGTCGGCCTCAATGTTGCCGAGATCGCCGGTGTGATGATCGAGCGACATCGGTCCGCCGTGATGTTTCATGGTTGGATTGAAATGCGCACCGGCGGATGCCGCATCCGGCGCCGAGCAATCGCCCTTTTCATGAATGTGGAAACCATGTTTGCCCGGAGTCAGGTTTTGAATGTCCGCAACCACCTGCACTTCGTCGCCGACTTTCGTGAACATAACCGTACCGGTCACTTTGCTTCCAGATTTCGGCTCCAAGCTGCGCCGCTGCCTTTGTGGCTTCCTGCGCCTGCGCTAAACAGGCAAGCGCGCAAAAGATTGTGCAGTAATGAGTATCGTTTTCATCCCGCAAACGCTAGGCTGTTCTGCGTGAATGAAAACTCTACACTTTTCTTTTAGTAGAAGTGGGACGCGCCGAAGGACGCGGCTGTCTTCCGCAGGGTGCCGGGGCGGAAAGTTGGCGCGTCGTGTGCGCGAGCTCGCCCTGACTTGCTGGCAACACTTAGACTTGCGAGGGCAACCCGCGCGGACGGCGTCCCAATCGCCTCAATCGAGCAGACGTTGCTCGATTCCGGCGTAAGCGTCGACCCGCCGGTCGCGCAGAAACGGCCAGTGCGTCCGATGCTCGTTCACCCGCGCCCAATCGATCTTCGCCAATCACGATTTCTTCCTTGTCAACCGAGCCTTTGGCGAGTGATCTCACCGTCCGGACCGCAGATGAAACTTTGTCCCCAAAATTCGATTCCGTCACCGCCGGCCGGCGCTTCGTGACCGACGCGATTGGCCGCCGCGACGTAGCAGCCGTTCGCGATGGCGTGACTGCGTTGAATCGTTTCCCAGGCGGTATGTTGCGCCGCGCCGAATTCTTTCTTCTCGCTCGGATGCCAGCCGATCGCCGTCGGATAAAAAATAATTTCCGCGCCGCGCAACGCCGTCAGTCGCGCCGCTTCCGGGATACCATTGGTCCCAGCAAATGCAGACGCCGATCTTGCCGCGTTTCGTGTCCCAGGCCTGAAATCCGAGATCGCCCGGCGTGAAATAAAATTTCTCGTGATAGAGCGGATCATCCGGGATGTGCATCTTGCGATATTTGCCGAGAAATTTTCCGTCCGCATCGATGATCGCGGCGGTGTTGTGATAAACGCCGGCGCGGCGCTTTTCGAAAAGCGATGCGACGATCACGACACCGAGCTCGCTGCGCCAATTTCGTCAAGCTCAGTTGTCGATTTTCCGGGAATTTCTTCGGCCAGCTCGAAATTTTTGTGGTCTTCGGTCTGGCAAAAGTATTGCGAGCGAAAGAGTTCCGGCAGACAAACGATCGCTGCGCCTTTCTTCGCCGCCTCGCGAATGAAATCGCACCGCCCGCGAGAAATTCTTCTCCGGGTCCGTGCCGCACTTCATCTGCACCAGTGCGACTTTCGTTTTGTCTGTCTTTGCCATCTTAAGAACAGTTTGCTCGTTCCTATGCTTCGTGATCTTCGTGTTGCAAATTCATTTCACCGAATCCGCCGGCACGATGTCGATTTTCTCGATCGTGACGCGTTTCGTCGGCTTGCTGTTTTCGCCCATGCTGTTTCGCGTCACCGGCGTGTCGCCGATTTTTTCGAGCACATCGTCGCCTTTGATCAGTTTGCCGAACGTCGTGTATTGATGATCGAGACGCGGGACCGGCGCGAGGCAGATGAAAAATTGGGAGCCGGCCGAGTCCGGATCGGGCTCGCGCGCCATCGAGATCACGCCGCGTTCATGTGGATGATCGTTGAACTCGGCTTTGATCTTGTAACCCGGGTCCGCCGTCGCCGTAGGAGTTCTCCTTCGCCGGATCTTTCGAGTTCGGATCGCCGCCCTGGATCATGAATCCCTTCACGATCCGATGAAAAATCGTCCCATTGTAAAAACCTTGCTTCGCGAGCTTCTTGAAATTCTCGATCGTCTTTGGCGCGGCGTCGGTCCAAAACTGCACGACCATGTCGCCTTCGCTCGTCTTGATTATTGCAACTTCATTTGCTGCATTCATGGGCGAAGCCTCCTTCGTTTGCCTCGGCTGCAACAATCGCTAACAGCGCGGCGGCAAAGACCGAGCAAATCCGAATCCCAAGCCTCGACAACTCGAAACAAACCCGAAAGCGAGAAACTCGAAACACGTTGTTCGGCATAAGGCGTCCGAGTTTTGACATTTCGAATCCTGGTCACGCGATTTCGGATTTCGGATTTCTTTGTCTATTCATGATGGTATTCCTGCAGACTTCGCACCTGCAGTTTGCTCTTCTGCAACGAGCGAATGCCGTTCGCGCTGGCCTGTGCGGCGCGCACCGTCGTCATGATCGGAATTTTCGCGGCGAGCGCCGCGTTGCGGATCACCACTTCGTCTTCGCGCGGGATTTTGCCGCTCGGCGTGTTGATGATGAAATTGATGTCGCCATTCTTGACCCGGTCGAGCACGTTGGGCCGGCCTTCGCGCAGCTTGAAAACTTTCTTCACCTTGATCTTCGCGTCGGCCAGCGCGTCGGCCGTTCCGCTGGTGCGAAATGATTCCAAACCCGAGCTTCAGAAATTCGCGCGCCACCGGAATCATCGCTTCCTTGTCCGCGTCCTTCACGCTGATGAACACGTTGCCCTTTTTCGGCAACGGCGGCGGCGCGGCCATCTGCGATTTCGCGTAAGGCGAGGCCAAGATCGACATCCATTCCCATCACTTCGCCGGTCGATTTCATTTCCGGGCCGAGCGAAATGTCCATGCCCTGATAACGAAGAAACGGAAAGACCGCTTCCTTCACCGAGAAATGTTTCGGCACGATTTCCCTGGTGAAACCAAGTTCGCGCAAGGTTTTGCCGGCCATGACTTTGGCCGCCAGCTTCGCCAGCGGAACGCCGATCGCCTTGCTCACGAACGGCACCGTGCGCGACGCGCGCGGATTCACTTCGAGCACGTAAACGTCTTCGCCTTTGACCGCGAACTGCACGTTCATCAGGCCGCGCACGTTCAATTCGCGCGCCATCGCTCTTGGTCGCGGACGAAATCTCGTCGAGCACGTCTTGCGAAAGCGAAAATGTGGGAATCACGCACGCGCTGTCGCCGCTGTGAATACCGGCTTCCTCGATGTGCTCCATGATCGCGCCGATGACCGTTGTTTCGCCGTCCGAGATGCAATCGACATCGACTTCGATCGCGTCTTCGAGAAAACGATCGACCAGCACCGGCCGATCCGGCGTCACTTCGATCGCGCTCGCCATGTAGCGGCGCAGATCCTCTTCGTTGTAAACGAGCTCCATCGCGCGCCCGCCGAGAACGAAACTTGGCCTAACGAGCACCGGATAACCAATTCTCTTCGCGATCGCGACCGCTTCGTCCGTGCTCACGGCGGATCCGCTCGGCGTTTGCCGCAAGCCCGAGTTTGTCCAGCATCGCGGCGAACAGTTTTCGGTCTTCCGCGATCTCGATGCTCTCCGGCTGGGTGCCGAGAATCGGAACGCCGGCCGCCTTCAATCCGTCGGCCAGATTGAGCGGCGTCTGTCCGCCGAACTGCACGATCACGCCTTCCGGCTTCTCCTGCTCGTAAATATTAAGCACGTCTTCCAGCGTGAGCGGCTCGAAATAGAGTTTGTCGCTCGTGTCGTAGTCGGTCGAAACCGTTTCCGGATTCGAATTGACCATGATCGTTTCGAATCCGAGCTCGCGCAGCGCGAAGGCCGCGTGCACGCAGCAGTAGTCGAACTCGATTCCCTGGCCGATCCGATTCGGCCCGCCGCCGAGGATCATGACCTTGCGTTTTCCGCTTTCGCGGCGCTCGTTCTCGTCGCCGTAGGTGGAGTAGTAATACGGCGTGTAAGCTTCGAATTCCGCCGCGCAGGTATCGACCAGCCGATAGGTCGGCGTGACTTTCTCGGCGATTCGTTTCGGCGCGGACTTGTCTTCTTCGTCGAAGCGCCGTTCGCGCGATCGCGAGTTGTCGATCCGGAAAACCCGAGCTTCTTGCGTCGCGCAACAGCAGTCTTTCGTGTTCTGTCAAGACGACTCGTCGATTCTTCGCGCCACAATCTCGGCCACGTTTCGCAGAAACCACTTGTCGATCTTGGTCAGATCGAAGACTTCGTCGATCGACGCGCCTTTGGCGAAAGCCTGGCCGATGTAGAAAATTCGTTCGGCATTCGGGATCGCCAGCTTCAACCGCAGCGTTTCATGATCGACGTCTTTGTCGGCGCCATCGCCGCTCAATCCGAAGCGTTTGATTTCCAAACTGCGCAACGCTTTTTGCAGCGCTTCCTTGAACGTGCGGCCGATCGCCATCGCTTCGCCGACGCTTTTCATCTGCGTCGTCAGGGTCGCATCGGCTTGCGGAAATTTTTCGAACGTGAATCGCGGCACTTTGACGACGCAATAATCGATCGTCGGCTCGAAACAGGCCGGCGTTTCGCGCGTGATATCGTTTTTGATTTCGTCGAGCGTGTAACCGACCGCGAGCTTGGCCGCGATCTTCGCGATCGGGAATCCGGTCGCCTTGGACGCGAGCGCGCTCGAACGCGAGACGCGCGGATTCATTTCGATCACGACCATCCGGCCGTTGTCGGGATGGACCGCGAACTGAATGTTCGATCCGCCGGTCTCGACGCCGATCTCGCGAATGACCGCGAACGACGCGTCGCGCATCATTTGATATTCCTTATCGGTCAGCGTCTGCACCGGCGCGACGGTGATCGAGTCGCCGGTGTGCACGCCCATCGGATCGAAATTTTCGATCGAGCAAACGACCACGCAGTTGTCCATGCGGTCGCGCATCACTTCCATTTCGAATTCCTTCCAGCCGACCAGCGATTCTTCGATCAACACTTCGTTAACTGGCGACATGGCGAGTCCGCGCCCGGCGATCTCGGTCAGTTCGTCCGGATTGTAGGCGATGCCGCCGCCGCTGCCGCCGAGCGTGAATGCCGGCCGAATGATCAGCGGAAAATTCCCAATTTCCTTTGCGATCCGGTGCGCATCGGCGGTTGAATGCGCCACGCCCGACCGCGGCACATCGAGCCCGATCCGCAACATCGCTTCCTTGAAGAGTTGCCGATCTTCGCCCTTCGCGATCGCCTTCGCGTTTGCGCCGATCAATTTCACTTTATGCCGCGCCAGCGCGCCGTTGCGATAAAGTTCCATCGCCGCATTCAGCGCGGTCTGTCCGCCCATCGTTGGCAGAATCGCGTCCGGCTTTTCGCGCTCGATGATGGCCTCGATCACCTCGGCGGTGATCGGCTCGATGTAAGTACGATCGGCGAATTCCGGGTCGGTCATGATCGTCGCCGGGTTCGAATTCACCAGCACGACCTGATAACCTTCTTCGCGCAGCGCCTTGCACGCCTGGACGCCGGAATAATCAAATTCGCAGCCCTGCCCGATCACGATTGGACCGGAGCCGATGAGCAGAATTTTCTTTAGATCGTTGTTTCGCGGCATCTGCGCAGCGCGCAGGATAAGCTAATTCGCCAGAACTTCACGCGCGAACTATCGCGCCTGGTATTTTGGCTTTTTTACCTGCTGGCGTACCGCCGCGAACAGCTTGCTGATTCCCGTTTCGCTGATGGTGTTGGCGAGGAATTGCGGAACTGCGATCCCACTGTCCGTGAAAACAGAATATGTCGCGCGTGTCTTGTCGGGTGCGACCGGCTCGAGCAACCACGATCCGTTGACCAATTTCACCCGGAAGACGCCGGGCGTTTCCGACGGCCCTTCGTCATTGGCTGGTTCCCAGCAACTGAAATACGCGAACCCATTTTCGCGGGCCACGATTTTTCTTGAATCCGAATCGTGTAGTCGCGATCGCTGACAATCTTCGGCGAAAGACGCTGATAAGTGATGGTCGAATCCTTTTCCTCCTTAAGCACGCGACACTCTTCGTGTAGGGCATGAAACTCGGATAAGCCGCAACGTCGTCGATCACTTTGTGAACAGCTCTTAGTGCTGGCATCGATCTCGCCGATCGCTTTGAATTCCTTGATCTTCGATCCAGGATGCGGCCGGCTGTAAATGGAAATGCCACCGGTCTGTTTGATTAATTTCCAATCCGCGTCTTGCTCAGGCTCGGCAGCGAAGATCGACAGTGCGATCCCGCTCAAAAAGATCGGAATGAGAGTCGACTTCATACTTGGGTTCGACGCAACCCGTCGCGGTAGGATTCAGTGCAAATTCACGCCGGGCCTACTTTTTAGACATTCCCAGCTGCGCGAACAGAAACGAATATTCATCGGCGAGTTGCTTGATTCGTTCGCTCAAGGCGGTGCCGATGCCATGCCCGGCGCTCGAGCTTGTTCGCAAGACAGAATCGGGTTCGCCGACTTGTTCGCTTCGTCCAAACGCGCAACCATTTTGCGCGAATGATACGGTGCGACCCGGCCATCATTCGCGCCGGTCATGAACAGGATCGATGGGTATTTTGTTCCGTCGACGACGTGATGATACGGCGAGTAGGCGTAGAGGGCCTTGAACTGTTCGGGATCTTTCACGGTCCCGAACTCGGTCACGTTAAACGCGCCATTCGGCGCCAGCTCGACCCGCAGCATGTCGTAAATTCCGACAAACGAAACTACCGCGCGCATCAATTCCGGATGCTGCGTGATCAACGCGCCCATGAGCAGGCCGCCGTTGCTTCCGCCGAGAAGCGCCAGTTTGTCGGGTCGCGTCCACTTCTGTTGGATCAAATATTCTGCCGCCGCCGCGAAATCATCGAACACGTTCTGTTTCTTCGTGAGATTGCCGGCCTTGTGCCATTCCTCGCCGAACTCGCCGCCGCCGCGAATGTTGGCGACGACATAAACGCCGCCGTGGTCGAACCAAAGGCGGCGCGTGAAATCAAAATTAGGCGACATGCTGATGCCGTAACCGCCGTAGCCGTAAAGCAGCGTGGGATTGTTCCCGTCCTGCTTTGTTCCCTTTTTGCGAACAATATTCAGCGGGACTTTTGTGCCGTCCTTCGACGTGGCGAATTCGCGCGTCACTTCGATGTCCGCAAACGACACCGGCGAAGTGTTCACCAGCGCGGTTTTCACCGGCGCTTTCGTTGGGTCGGTCACGTGAAACCAGGCCGCCGGTTCGGTGAAGCTCACATCGCGAAAGAGAAGTGAGTTGTCTTCCAACGATTCCATCTCCGAGACCGCCGATATGTTCGGAATCGCGATCACGCTGCCCATTCTTGCCGTCCAGATCGAAACGCCGAATCTGGGACGGTCCGCCCAGCAAGTCGGCGACGTATAGCGCGTCCGCGGTCGGCTCGAAGAATTGAATGACCGCGTCGCTCGCATGGCAACGATCGTCGTCGCGCTGGCCAGCTCGGGATTGTCCAGCGGCATCCGCAAAATCTTTCCACGCGGCGCGTCGGCGCGGGACAGCAGATAGAGCGCGTTGTCGCGTCCAAGCCGCGCGGCTTTGATCTGATCGCTGAACTGCGTCAGCTGCTTCCAGTTCCCATCCGGCCCGAGCAGATAATGGGCGAAATCGCCGCCATCGCCGTTCGCGACCGTGGCCAGAATGAATTTTCCGTCGCGCGAGGCCTCGAGCTTGATCTCGGCGATTCGCGGAAATTCTTTGCCGATCGAATACGTGTCCTCGCTGTCCGCCGTTCCGAGTTTATGAAAATAGACTTGCTGATAAAAATTCAGATCGGCGTCCGGTTTTTCGCCTTTGCGCGGAAATCGCGTGTAATAAATTCCTGTTCCATCCGCGTTCCAGGCGGCGCTCCCGCCGGCCGTCGGATATTGGACATGCGCAATCGAATCGGGCAGCGCTTTGCCGGTCGCCGTTTCGTAAATGTGAAGCGTGCCGTCTTCGCTGCCGCCTTGGGAAATCGAGATCGCCACATACTTTGCCGTCACGCGATGGCACAAACCAGTCGATCGTCGGTCGTGCCTTTTGCATCGAGCGCGTTCGGATCGAGGACGATCTTCTCCGATTTCAAATCGTCGGCCGACGCCAGCGTGACCAGCATCGGCTGCTGCTTCGGCGGCTGAAATTTCATCGCGAACAAAATTCCCGGCCGCGAAACGATTCCGGAATAACTCGGCGACGTTTTAGCGTACCATTCGGTCAATTGCTTTCTCGATCGCTGCTCGGTCCGGCAATTTGTCGAGGTAGGCGCGCGCCTTTTGATTTTGCGCGTCCGACCAGCTTTTGACCGCCGGATCGTCGTCTTTTTCCAGCCACTGATAATCGTCCTGGACTTTGACGCCCTGATATTCGTCGGTGACGGGCTTTTTCGGAGTTTGCGTATTCGGCTGCCGGATTCCGGCGAGAGAGAATGTGCAGCAGGCAAAGAGAGTATTGCATAGGCAGATTAGAATCTACAACAGCGACTCGCGTTCATAGGACTTAGGTTAGAGGCGATTGACCTGCAACGCCTTATGCGCAGCGTTCGGTGAACGACTCTACCTGTTCAAAATCGAATCGGCCGGATAAATCACGCCATTCTTGATCACGCTGTCGATGTCTGACGCGTGAGCGATGTCGTCGACCGGATTCGATTTCAGAATCACGAGATCGGCGAAACAGCCGTTGTCGATCTTGCCGATGTGCGCGCCGGTTTCGCCGCCGAAAAGTTTCGCCGCGTTCGCCGTCGCGCATTGCAAGATTTGCATGTTCGTGAGGCCGGCCTCTTTCATCAGCTGAAATTCGCGAAACAACGCCGGGCCATGAATCGTGCCGATGTTTCCGGCGTCCGTGCCGGCGGCGATCGTCACGCCGGCGTCTTCGAGTTTCTTCAAATTCGGCAGCGCGACTTCGTAGGCTTTCTTGATTCGATCCATCGCCGCTTTCGGATTCGCCAGCGCCTGCTTGATTCGGTCCGGCAATTTGTCCTGCGGAATTTTCGTCACGTCGAGCGACGCGATCACTTCCGGATTTCCCCACTTCTGTTCCTCCGGCGTCAGATTCAGCTGATGCGAAAACACGCGGCCGTAACGTTCGAACACGACCAGCGTCGGACACAGAATCGTGTGCCGATCTTTCAAGAGCTTCACAAACGCGTCGTCGACCGGTTTGTCGATCACGCTGTGGACGAGAATGTCCGCGCCTTCTTCGACCGCCGCGCGCGCCGTTTCCAGTTCGGTCGCGTGGACCACCACGCGAATCTTGTGCGCATGACTTTCTTCAATCGTCGCGCGCACGATCGGCCGGAACGCATCGACCGGATGATCTTTGTCGACGATGTACCAAATCTTCACGAGGTCCGGTTTTTGCTCGGCCAGTTTGCGCACGAACTCGCGCGCCTGATCCGGACGTGTCGATCTTCACAATCGGCGGATCGCCGAGATCGAGTTTCTCGCGCGAGACGCTGGAGATTAGCGGACCGGCGACCGCAACGCGCGGCGCTTTCGCGGTTGAGTTCGCCTTTTGGCGGACTTCGAAATTCCACATCGGCCCGCCGACATCGACCACGCTGGTGATTCCGCAGCGAATGTAGCGCGCGAACACGTCGTCGAGATGCGATTTGATCCACGCGACTTCGTCTTTGTAGGGGCGAACGCTGTTGAAATCGGCGCCGTCCGGCCGCGTGAACAAATCGCGCCGATTGAAAGAAGTGAACGTGGGTGTCGATGTAGCCCGGCAAAATGAATTTGCCGACGCAATCGATCTGTTTCCCGAGCGTCGCCGCATCCTGTTTGCCCATCGAGACGCGCTCGATCTTGTCGCCGTTGATCACGACCGTTGCGTTCGGCAGTACTTTGCCGTCGGCCGGATTAATCACGGTCGCGCCGACCAGCGAAATCTTTTCGGCGCGAAGCGACGCCGCGCACACGAGCAGAATGAGAACGATAATCTTTTTCATATTCAGAGCGTTGTAGCGGCGTTTGTGTCAAGCGCCGTATCTAAATAAATAGGCGCTTGGCACAAGCGCCTCTACAACTTCACGGTGTTTTTAGCTCTTCGGTTCGTCGGCGATTTTCAAGACAATCTTTCCGCGAGTGTGATGCGTCTCCGCCTGGGCGTCGGCTTTCGCGGCATCGGCTCAACGGCAACACTTGGGAGACGATCGGTTTGATCTTTCCCGCGTCGATCAACTTCGTGATTTCGGCGAGTTCGTTCGCGTCGGGATGCGAAAAAACCGGCGCACCGCGAATACCGCGTTTCTCCAGTTCGGCCGGATCAGCGCGCGAAATCAGCGTCGCAATGGTGCCGCCTTTCTTCATCACGCCGTAGGTCGCGTTCATCGTTTCGCCGCCTACTGGCATCAGCGCAAAATCGACATCGTGCACGGTGTCTTCCCAATTCTGGCTTGGTGTAATCGATCGCGACGTCGGCGCCGAGTTGCTTGAGCAAATCCTGGTTGGCGGTTGACGCTGTTGCGATCACGCGCGCGCCGCGCGCTTTCGCGATTTGAATCGCGAAACTTCCCACGCCGCCTGAGCCGCCATGAATCAGAACAGTTTGGCCGCTCTGAATCTTTCCGATGTCGACCAACGCCTGCCATGCGGTCAACGCCGCGAGCGGAACCGCGCTCGCGTCGACGAAGTTGAGCGATTTCGGCTTGATCGCCGATTCGCCTTCGTTCGAAATGCAGTATTCCGCCCAGCCGCCGCCCCACAGCAGGTATGCGTAAACCGGATCGCCGACTTTCAGTTTGGTGACCTTCGCACCGGTTTTCACCACAACGCCGGCCATGTCGTAGCCGAGAATCAGCGGCAGATGCGTTCCGAATTCTTTGGCGTATTTGCCGTTGAGAATCAGTGGATCGGCCGGATTCACGCCGCTCGCGATCACTCGGACGAGAATTTCGTTTTCTTTCGGCTCCGGAACCGGAATTTCTTCGAGTTTCAACACTTCCGGTCCGCCGTACTCGTGCGCGACGATGGCCTTCATCGTTTTCGGCAACGGCTGCGCGAGACCAGCTGCGCTAGAAAGAATCAGCAACGTTGTAGCGGCGTTTGTTCTCAAACGCGAATTACTAAATAGGCGCTTGGCACAAGCGCCTCTACAACGCTCGAAACATCGCGCATGCGAATGGGCATCATTCCTTGGATTCCGGCACCGCTTTTTCGGCGGCTTTGAATCCGATTTTGGAATGGGTGCCGTCGCAAAACGGTTTTTCGGTCGAGGCGCCGCAACGACAGAGCGCCATTCGCGGTTCGACCGGAAATTTGTTTCCGTCGGCGTCGATAAGTTCCACTTCGCCCTTCACGATGTAAGGACCGTTCTTGATTGTCTCGATTGTTACCATGTCCGCACTCTACCTGATGTGGCGGCGCTGAAAAGTTGTAGAGGCGACTGTGTCAGCCCGTCTGTTTATCGAATAGGCGCTTGGCACAAGCGCCTTTACAACTCTTGCGATTTACAATAAGGCTTCGATGAACGATAACCTTGACAGCTTACCTAAACGATCATCTCGCCGGCTCGGTCGCGGCGATCGAGTTGATCGACGATTTGATCGACGCGTCTGATGACGCGTCGCTGAGACGGTTTTTCGCCGCTCTGAAACGCGACATTGAATCGGACCAGAAAGTTCTGGACAAATCATCGCGGGCGGCGGCGAGAGCGAAGGCGGTGATTCGAAAAGTTGCGGCGTGGGTGAGCGAAAAGGCTGCGCGCGCGAAGTTCAAAGTTGCAGGGGAAAATTTGGGCGGGCTCGGGCTGGTCCAGGCGCTCGAGATGCTGGCCCTCGGGATTCGCGGGAAGGAGTTGCTCTGGCGCGCGTCGCGGGTGCAGATTGGCCGTGCCGCGCGATATCGATTTTGGCAAACTCGAGCAACGCGCGGTCGAGCAACAGAAAGCGAGTGGAAGACGAAACGGTGGAAGCAGCCGAAGGCGGCGTTTGGAAACCAAGCGTTGTAGAGGCGGCTGTGTCAGCCGCCTGTTTATTCGAATAGGCGCTTGGCACAAGCGCCTCTACAACGTCAGTATTGCAATTCACATGAGGGTTAAATTTTTCGTTCCCGTTCTTTCTTTCTCGCTGCTTCGCTCTTCGCCCAAACCGCAAAGCACCCGTTCACGTTCGAGGACATGATGAAACTCAAACGGGTCGACGAGCCGGTGCCGTCGCCGGACGGGAAATGGGTCGTCTTCTCCGCGATCGATGTCGATCTTGAGGCGAACACCAAGATTTCTCATCTCTGGATCGTTCCGGCGAACGGCGGGAAGTCTAAACGATTAAACGAAACGTCGAATCATGAAGAGCGGCCGCGAATTTCGCCCGATGGCAAACGGTTCATTTGGACTTCGAAAGCGACCGATCCGACGCAAATTTGGATGTCCGATTTCAACTCCGATAGCGGGACGCTGGCCGGGCAGCCGCACCAGCTTACAAGCATTTCAATGGGCGCGGACGGTGCGATCTGGTCGCCGGACGGAAAGAACATCGTGTTCATCTCGGAAGTTTATCCCGATTGCAAAGACGACGCGTGCAACAAGCAGCGCGACGAAGAGCTGAAGAAGAGCAAAGTGAAAGCGAAGGTTTTCACAAAGCTTTTCTATCGGCACTGGAACGCGTTCACCGAATTCAAACGAAGCCATCTCTTTGTCACAGTTTCGATGCCGATTCTAAACTGTGACCGTTTAGGCGGTCACGTTGCCAGTGGGCAGCAGCGGGACAGCGCCACACAGCCGCGTGATCTCACCCCGGGTGATCACGACGTGCCGCCGTTTCATCTCGGCGGGCAGGACATGTATGCGATTTCGCCCGACGGCCAGGAGCTCGCTTACACCAGCAATATTGACGAAGTCGAAGCGACCAGCACGAACAACGAAATTTTCATCGTGCCGATTGCTGCCGAGTCGCGAAACCAGCGCAGCCCGGCTGCCGCCCCGAAAAAAGATTTCCACTAGTCCCGGCGCTGACACGACGCCGCTCTATTCGCCGGACGGAAAATATCTCGCCTGGCGCTCGCAAGCGCGCGCCGGTTTCGAAGTCGGATAAATGGCGGCTCCTCCTCCAAGATCGACAATCGGGGAAAACACGCGATCTAACGGAAAAATTCGATCGTTCCGTTGGAAGTTTTGCATGGAGGCAGTGGAAAGATCCAAACATGATGGACTTGTGGTTTGTGGCAGAAGATCACGGCGAATCAGGAATCTATTCTGCGTACTTGCGCGAAGACGGTTCCTCATGGTCGCGCAAGTCACCGCCCTTGCACGCGGATGATCTAAGTTTTGTTAGAGCTACAGATAGAGTTTTTTTCTCGAAAATGAGCATAGCTGCACCAAACGAAATCTGGTCCATTTGGTGCCACAGCAATCCCGGCACATTTCCCGCGTCCGCATTGGAACCCAAGCCCGTCACGCACATGAACGATGCGCTGTTGTCGCAGATCGATATGCAGCCGTTGGAGTCGTTCACGTTCAAAGGCGCGAATGACGAAGAGGTTCAGGGTTTCATGGTCAAGCCGCCGGGATTCGATCCGAACAAGAAATATCCGCTGAAATTTTTGATTCATGGCGGGCCGCAAGGCGCGTGGGGAAATCGAATGGACGTATCGCTGGAACGCGGAGTTGTTCGCGGCGAATGGCTACGTGGTGGTGATGATCAATTTCCACGGCTCGACCGGTTACGGGCAGAAGTTTACCGATTCGATCAGCGGCGATTGGGGCGGCAAACCGTATGTCGATCTGATGAAGGGACTCGATTACGTCGAGAAGACTTACCCGTTTATCGACAAGAACCGCGAGGCCGCGCTGGGCGCGAGCTACGGCGGTTACATGGCGAACTGGTTGTTAGGCCACACCAACCGATTCAAATGCATCGTGTCGCACGACGGGATGTTCAACGCCGAGTCGGCGTGGGGCACGACTGAAGAACTTTGGTTCCCGAATTGGGAGTTTAAAGGACCGCCATGGAAGCAACGCGAGCTTTATCGGAAATTTTCGCCGCATGAGTACGCGGCGAATTTCAAAACGCCGACCCTGGTGGTGCACGGCCAACTGGATTACCGGCTCGATGTTTCAAACGGGTTCGATCTTTTTACCACGCTCCAAACGCTGAAGGTGCCTTCGAAGATGTTGTATTTCCCGGACGAAGGTCACTGGGTGCTCAAGCCGCAGAACTCGCGGCTGTGGTACAAAACCGTGAACGATTGGGTGGATCAGTGGTGCGGCGGCAAGAATTGAAATCGTTGTAGAGGCGCATGTCTCAAGCGCCTATCTATTTAGTTCGGTGCTTGAGAACAAGCACCGCTACAACATTGTCGACCCTACCTGCGCCTTCGTCCGTAAGAGAACCCGCGATGCCAACGTCCGCCACCGATCGCGCGGCGTCCGCCAGCGGCTGATTCCGGTTCGAAGAGAATGGTGTAGAGATATGGAAAGTTCTCCAGCTTCAGTCTCGGGATTTTTTGGCCGATGAAATGTTCGATTGCTTGAAGGGCTGGGACTTCTTCACCGTTCATGAGCGTGAACGCATCGCCGACATTTTGGGCACGACCGGTGCGGCCAATGCGGTGAACGTAATCTTCGGGATGTTCGGGCACGTCATAATTGATGACGTGACTGACTCCTGCGATGTCGAGCCCGCGCGACGCAATATCGGTCGCAACCATCACTTCGTATTTGCCGCTCTTAAATCCTTCGAGCGCTTCGATCCGTTCGCGCTGGGTTCGGTTGGAATGCAGGACCGCAACGGCGTGATTGCCCTGCTTCAATTTGTGCGCCACCCGGTCGGCGTTCATTTTTGTCCGACAAAAAATCAGCACGCTGTCGAACTTCGTCCGTTCAAGCAATGCCATAAGCAGATCGAATTTTTGTTCGGCGGCCACTGGATAAACCGCGTGTGTGACTGTTTCCGCAGGCGACCGGCGCACGCCGATTTCGATCAGCTCTGGTTCGCGAAGAACCCATTTGGAAAGTCGTTCGATTTCTGGTGGCAGAGTCGCTGAAAAGAGAAGCGTTTGCCGATCGTTCGAAATTTTTTCAACGATCTGACGGACTTGCGGCAAAAATCCCATGTCGAGCATGCGATCGACCTCGTCGAGCACGAGAATATTCACATCACGAAAATGAAGGGTCTTTTGTTCGAGATGATCGATCAGTCGCCCCGGGGTTGCGACGACGACATCAACGCCGTGTTTCAAATCGTCGCGCTGTTTGCCGTAACCAACGCCGCCGTGCACGACGGTCGCACGAATGTCGGTGAAGCGTCCGTAATCGCGGAACGCGGTTTCAACTTGCGCCGCCAGTTCGCGGGTTGGTTCCAGAACGAGACAACGAAATTTTCCGTGGTGTCCGAGTAGAGTCAGGATCGGCAGTGAGAACGCGGCCGTCTTGCCGGTTCCGGTCTGAGCGGTGCCGATTAAATCCTTGCCCGACAGGATGATCGGAAAGGCGCGAAGCTGGATCGGTGTCGGCTCGGCGAAACCCATCGCCTGAGTCCCGCGGACGACTTCCGCTGAAAGGCCGAAATTATTAAATGACACAAGGAGAAGCTAAGGGGTGATTGGAGTGAAGCAATCGATATGCTTGAAGGTGGATCGAGCGCTCCGTCGCTCGATGTTAGTGATCGCGGCGAAGCCGCATTTGTTTAACATCGCCCGCGGAGCGGCCGATCCACCTAGCGCGCGATGAAAGTTTTGGTTCTCGCAGATACGCATAACAAGTTGCCGCAGCAGGTTGTCGATCTTGCGCGCGACGCGGACGAGATCTGGCATTTGGGTGATGTTTGCGAACCGACCATCACCGACGATCTCGAAGCGATCGGTCCGCCGCTCACTGTGGTGCGCGGTAATTGCGATTGGAACTCCGACTGGCCGCTGGTCGTCGATCTCAAGCGCGACGGTTTGAAATTTCGACTGCAACATATTCCACCCGATATTCCGCCGGACGATGTCGATGTTATTTTGCATGGTCATACTCACGTGCCGCGTAATGAAAAACGTCGCGGCGTGCTCTTTTTAAATCCCGGTTGTGTAACTCGCCCAAACCGCGGTTCACCCCGAAGTGTGGCCTGGCTTGAAATCGACCACGGCAAGGTTCAGTGGCGATTAGTTCCGGTGATATAGCAAATCCGAATATCAAAAGCACGAAACCTGAAACAATTTCCAAAAATCGAATGACCGAATAGCGAAAAAACTTATCGGTCATTTCCGAACTCGAATTTGATTCGAGATTCGTATTTCGAGTTTATTCTTCCTTTTTTCGCCCGAACCAGCGCCGTTTCTTCTTCGGCTCTTCCGCCGGTTTTTCTTCCGCTTTGGTGGCAGCCGCTTCTTCGCGCTTCGGTTCTTTCGTTTTTGCTTCCTTCACTTCCGGTTTCGGCTCTTTCTTTTTCTTTTCTTCCTCAACCGGTTTTTCTTCGACGACGACGGTCGCATCGACCCACTCGATAAAAGCCATTGATGCAGAATCGCTTTTGCGTTGCCCCAATCGAATGATGCGCGTGTAACCGCCGGTGCGGTCGGTTGATGCCGGCGCGATTTTGTCGAACAGTTTCTTCACCGCATCCTTCTGGCGCAACGTCGCGAATGCGGTCCGCCGCGCATGGAGTGATCCGTTCTTGCCAAGCGTCACCATGCGTTCTGCGATTGGACGAACTGCCTTTGCTTTGGCCAGCGTTGTCTTGATTCGATGATGCTCGATCAAACTGCAAACCTGGTTCGCGAGCAGCGCCTTTCGGTGCTCGGCTTTGCGGCCAAGTTTCACGGTCTTCTTCTGATGTCTCATAACCCGCTTGGTTGTTTCGGCTGAACGTTATTTGCCTTCGGCGCCTTCGGCGCCATTCGCGGTCGCACCGTTGGTTCCGACTGGAGTTTCTACCAAACCGGCCTCGAATTTCATGCCCAAACTCAGGCCGAGCTGCTGGAGCTTGTCCTTGATCTCGTTGAGGGATTTCTTGCCGAAGTTGCGATACTTGAGCATCTCGCTCTCGGTTTTCTGCGCAAGCTGACCAACGGTCGTGATGTTGGCGTTGTTCAAACAGTTCGCGGCGCGGACGCTGAGCTCGATTTCGTTCACGCTCATGTTGAGCAGCTTCTTGAGCTTCATGTTCTCTTCGCTCACACCGGCCGGCGTTTCGTCGAACTCGATCACTTCTTCGTTGAAGTTCACGAACACATCGAGGTGATGACGCAGAATCGCCGAGGCCTGAAGCAGCGCGTCGTCCGGAGTCAATCGGCCGTCGGTCCAGACTTCGAGAATGAGCTTGTCGTAATCGGTGCGTTGACCGACGCGGGTGTTTTCAACCGCGTATTTCACGCGCGTGACCGGCGAAAAAATCGAATCGATCGGGATCAGTCCGATCGGCTGGTCGGTGCGCTTGTTTTCTTCGCCGGTGGCGAAATCCGCGACCGACGCGGACTTCAAGCTCGGCATCGAATTTGTGTTTCTTGTCGAGGGTGCAGATCACCAGCTTCGGATTCAGCACTTCGTACCCGGCAACTTCCTGGATGTCGCCGGCGGTGACTTCGCCTTCCTTGTTTACGCTGAGCGAAAGTTTCTTCGGCTCGTGACCGTTGCTGGCTTTGAATTTCACCTTTTTGAGGTTGAGCACGATGTCGGTCACGTCTTCGACGACGCCGGGCAAGGTGGCAAACTCGTGCTGCGCGCCGGTGATTTTCACCGCGGTAATGGCGGCGCCTTCGAGCGACGAAAGCAATACTCGACGGAGTGAATTTCCAACCGTGTGACCGTAACCGGCCTCAAACGGCTCGGCGCTAAACTTGGCGTAGGTGTCGGTGGCTGTGCTCTCGTCTTTGGTGAGAGTTTTCGGCATTTCAAAACGACCGTAACGAACTGGCATAGTGTTAATTAAGAAGTAGAGAATTATGAATTAAGAAAATGCCTTGACGACACTTCATCCTTCTTAATTCTTCCTTCTTCCTTTCAAAGGCCGGGTTTCCCCTGGCGAGTGCGGTTTCAGCCAAGCGACGGAGACCCAGGGACCAACGGCGTAATTACAAAACTCGCTGCGGAGCGTGTGAATAAAGACTATTCCGCCCGTTTTGCAAGCGGTGATTTAGCCCTCGAACCACTTCGTCCGGCAGCTCGCGCGATCGGATGTCGATCTTCCGGGAAATGCGCAGCCAGCGCTTCGCCGATTTCTCGGATCGCGTCCACCAGTGCGTCGCTGAACTTCTCGTTCCGAAAATGCTCGCGCATTGCGTCGACCAGACGTTGCCACAACGTCTCGCCACATTTCTCGTGGATCGCCTTCGTCGCCAACGACGGCGAACTTGTGCGCGCGCGGCGCAACAAAAATGAGCACCGCGTTCCGTTCCGGCGTCTTGTGCATTCCGAGCTCGATGAAATTTTCGTGCGCCGCAACCAGCGGATCGCCATTCAATTTGCCGCGCTGAATAAAAACGCGAATCTCGCCGGATGTTTTCGATTCCGCGTCACGAATCGCTTGCACGATTCGGTCGTGCTCGAGCTTGCTGAGAAATTCTTTCGTTCGCATTGCGTTACCAGCTCGAGCCGGCGCCACCGCCACCGAAACTTCCGCCGCCACCGCTAAACCCACTGAAGCCACCACCACCGCCCGATGACCAACCGCCGCCGCCTCCGCCACCAAACCCATCGGAATAAAAACCGGACCGCTTCGGCCGCGAAGAATAACTGTAGCCGCCAAGCCGTCGCATCATCCGGGAGATGATGACTCAAGACGACGAAAAAAATGATGAAACATAAGAAAGCTTGGAGCCGGCGTATGTCTTCGGCGCCGTTCCAGCGACTGTTTTTCCGGTGCCCTTGTACTCGCCACGAATCGCTTTAAAAATCGAATCGATCCCAGTCGCTAGTCCGCCTTCGTAATCGTTGTTTCGGAAATGCGGCTTGATCTGATACTCGGTGATATCGAACGCGAGTCGCGTCTGGCAGTGCACCTTCCAAACCGTAGCCGACTTGGATGAACATTTTGCGGTCTTGAGTGAAAACAAACAGGACGACACCGTTGCGTTGCTCTTTCTGTCCGACGCCCCAGGCCTGCGCGACACGTTGCGTGTAAGCGGCAATGTCGTCATCGCTTTGCATTTTCGGATAAACGGCGACGACAACTTGGTTCGAAGTGTCGCGTTCGAATTGCGCGAGCTGTTCGTTGAAACGCAGCGCCGCTGTCTTTCGAAACAACTCCGGCGTTATCTTGGAAGTAACCCGGCGGTTTCGGCGGAATGACTTCGGCGGCGGATAAGGAAATTGCGCTGAGCGCGATCACAGCGAGCGCGAGGTGAATCGAGCGCTCCGCGCTCGATGTTAAAAATGGCGCCGAAGCCGCTCTGATCTGCCGAAGAAATCGCAAACCCCAGGCTCCAAATCCCAAGGAACTTTCAAAGTCCAGGCTCCAAAAAGCGAAGCTGCAGCGCTCGGTCACCGGATATTTGGGATTTGGGATTTGGAATTGGAGCTTGCACGCCGCTAAGGCGATGCTGTCGCTGCGGGCGAAGCCGCCGGTGCGGGCGAGCCAAAATTGAAATTCACCGTCGGCGCTTTTTCCGCGCCTTGCTGCGCAGCAAAGAATGGTCGCGGTGAAAACCCAAACATTCCCGCGATCATGTTTGTGGGGAAACGGCGCACGGCCACGTTGTAATCCTGGACCGCGGTGTTGAATTTGTTTCGTTCGACTGAAATTCGATTCTCCGTTCCCTCCAGTTGCGCCTGCAGGTCCGCGGAAATTCTCGGTGGCGGTCAGTTCAGGATAATTTTCGGCGACTACCAGCAAGCGCGAGAGGGCATTGCTCAATTGGCCCTGCGCCGCCTGAAATTCTTCGAGCTGCTTCGCATCGGTTGGCGCCTTGTTCGGATCGAGCTGCACTCGCCCAACGCTTGCTCGCGCGTTAGTCACTTCGGTAAGCGTCGATTTCTCGAAATTGGCCGCGCCGGCACGGTGTTCACCGAGATTAGGAATCAGATCCGCGCGCCGTTGATACACGGTTTGGACCTGGGCCCATTGGGTGTCGACGGCTTGCTGCAGACCGACCAGCCGGTTGTAAGTCCCCCAGAAAAAGAGGCCGACGATGAAAGCAAAGAAGATGAGAATGACGAGGAGTCCGCCGCAACCGATCGCAAATTTGTTCATAAGATCGACAAGATAGGTCCCGAATCGTTCAGGAAATCGGTCACCAAGTCAAACCCGCTATCGGCCAAGAACGAGTCCGCAGGAAATAAGCGTCTGAAAACTTTCGCGCTCATTCCCTGGCGAACGATCAGGGCGTTCATTGAGGGAATGACGAACAAGCGCTCATAGTTTGAGCCGAGCGCGACGACCATGTCCGGCGGCGCGGCCCGACAAATGCAAATGCCGACCCAGCGGGCGCGCTGCCATTTCAGATCGAACTCCTTTTCGACGTCAATCTCGCGTCGCGCTCGGCGCCTGTCCGATTCAACCAAAGCGTCAGTCCGTAGGAAGGATTTGCGCCCGAACCGACTGAACGCCTGAGCGAGCAGACTCGAGGGAACAATTTGTTTGTCCGTTGTAATTGCCCGCGGTTGAGCACCAGCTCGCCGAATCGCGCCCATTCTCGTGCGCGTCAGTTCAAATCCACTGGCGGGAAGGGGATTGCCGCGGCCGTCTCTCTTGAATTCGAGACTCTGTTAGGCCGAGCGGCGAGAGAACATTTTCGCTGATGTAGGAAATTGTCGATCTTCCATTCAATTTTCGCCGCAGCACCTCGTTGAAAATCTGGAGATGGCTCGGACCATACGCGAAAGACTGAACCGGGCGACGCGACCAGCGGCAATTGAATTGCCACCGCATTTCGATCGCGAATCGATTCGCTGTGCAAATGCGGCGCCGGCTCGATCCCGTCGGTTTGATTCAACAACTGACGAATCGTGATCTGCGATTTGCGCGGATCGTTTTTCCATTCCGTGATGGTGTCGGCGACGCGATCGTCGAGTTTGATCAAGCCGTCGCGCACGGCGCAAAGCGCGGCGATTCCCCAAAAACTTTTCGTCCCGCTGAAGATTTTGCAGCGCATGTCGGCGCCGCCGCCGTTGGCGTAATGCTCGAAAACGGTTTTGCCGTTTTGCATGACGAGCATGGAAAAGCCGCGGTTGTTTTCGGAATAAGTCAGCCGCGCGCGCGCAATTGCCCGGCTGAATGTCAGCGGCGAATGACGATGTCGACGTTGCAGTCACGCGAGCGATGCGCAACGATAGTCTTCAACCACGAAGGACGCGAAGAGCACGAAGAGAAAATCATAAGAAATCTTCGTGACCTTCGTGTGATTTCCGAACTACGTTTCGGGTGACACAGGCAATTCCGGCTGAGCGACGGCTTCGGACGTCGGCTGCGGCCGTGGCGCTGCCGGCAGATGTCGGGTGCGCAATTCTTCGACGTTTGGCAGTTCGTCGAGATTGCGCAGACCAAAGTGATCGAGAAAGAATTCGGTCGTTTCGTAAAGCAGCGGGCGGCCCGGAATTTCGGCGCGTCCGGAAATTTTCACCAGACCGCGTTCCATCAGGGTTTGCAACACGCCGTCGATGGTGACGCCACGAACGGCTTCGACATCGGCGCGCGTGATCGGTTGCCGGTAGGCAATGATGGCGAGCGTCTCGAGCGCGGGCGAGGTCAAACGGGCCGGCTTCGGCGCCGGAAAAAGTCCGCGGACCCAGCGCGCGTATTTCGGATCGCTGGTGAGCTGCCAGCCCTCGGCTTTTTCCACGAGTTGGAAACCGTGCTCGTTTTGAATGTATTCGATCTTCAACTGTTCGATCGCAGCCGGCGACTTCCGCCTGCTTCGCGCTGGCAAACTCGTTAGGCGAAAATTCATCTTCCGCGCCCGCGTTGCGCGAGAACATCGACAATCTCCTTGGTCGAAAGCGGTTTGTGCGCGCTGAAAAGCAGCGCTTCGATGACGCGGGTGAGTTTCATATTTTAATTTAGCTCCGATCGCGCGTTGGATCGCGTCGGCGATGCGATTGGCGTGCTTGTCGATCTTGTCGAACTCACGGCCCTCGATCAGAAGCCGGATTTTCGGTTCCGTGCCGGAGTAACGCAAGAGAACGCGGCCCTTGCCGGCGAGCTCGCGCTCAATCTTCATCGCGCAGTTTCACCACGTCGCGCAATTCTTCGATCGGCGGTTTCGATTTGACCACGAGATTGCGCTGGGCTTGCGGATATTTCTTCAGACATTTTTTCAGTTTGCTCAACGGCTGGCCGGTCTCGTGCATGATCCGCAAGATTTGCAGCGCGCTGATAATGCCGTCGCCGGTGGTGGTGAAATCGCGAAAGATAATGTGACCGCTTTGTTCGCCGCCGAGATTGAGATTCTTTCTTCATCATTTCCTCGATCACGTAACGGTCGCCGACTTTCGTGCGAATGACTTTGCCGCCATTGGCCGTGAGCGTTTCGTCGAGACCGAAATTGCTCATGACGGTCGCGACCAGCGTGTTTTCGCGAAGTTGGCTCGATTTCAGAAGATCGACCGCGGCAATGGCGAGGATTTCGTCGCCATCGACGATCTCGCCATTTTCGTCGCAAAGCAGGACGCGATCGGCGTCGCCATCGTGAGTGATGCCGACGTTCGCCCCGGTCTTCTTCGACGATGCGCTGAATTTCTTCGGGATAGGTGCTGCCGCAGCGGTCGTTGATGTTCATTCCGTTCGGCTCGTTGTGTGACACGACGACTTCGGCGCCGAGCTCGCGCAAAATGCACGGCGTCGATTTGTAGGCTGCGCCATTCGCCACGTCGACCGCGACGCGCATTTCTTCGAGCGACATTTTTCGCGGGAAACTGGCCTTGGCGAATTCGACGTAACGGCCAAGCGCGTCGTCGATGCGCGTGGCGCGTCCGATTTTTCCGGCAGTCGGCCGGATGTTGTCGATTTTGCCGGTGAAAACGAGCTCCTCGATCTGCGTCTCGACCTGATCGTCGAGTTTGTAGCCGTCGTGCCGGAAAAATTTAATGCCGTTGTCTTCGTAGGGATTGTGCGAAGCGGACAGAACGATGCCGGCGTCGGCTCGCAGTGAACGCGTGATGTAGGCCACGCCCGGCGTTGGCAACGGTCCGATGATCAGAACATCGACGCCGAGCGAAGTGATTCCGGCGACGAGCGCGTTCTCGAGCATGTAACCGGAAAGTCGGGTGTCTTTGCCGAGCACGATCTTCGGCCGCGCGCCTTCCGGCAGGGTTCGCGGATTTAATTGGGTGAAAACATGCGCGGCCGCGCGCCCGAGCTTCAGCGCGGTCTCGGCTGTGACCGGTTCGACATTCGCGACCCCGCGAACGCCGTCCGTGCCGAAAATCTTTGTCGCCGCGTTCACGCCTCTACTGAAACGCTCGGAAGCCGATTCGTAAACGGGAAAGTGTCGGCATTCGCTGTGCAATGGCGCTAGGTGCCATGCGGTTTTGGCTCGACCGGGGCCGCAGCTTTTTCCTTCTTAGCGTTCAATTCGTTGATCTTTCGGTGAAGTGTGCGGCGGCTAATACCAAGTTTTTTTGCGGCTGCTGTCACGTTCCCGTTGGTCGTCGCCAACGCCTGCAGGATTAATTTGCGTTCGGTTTCGTGAAGATCGAGCGGACTGGCTTTTTCGCCGAATGCCCTAGCTGGCGAAATTCCGCGCGGAAGCTTGGCGCCGGCTGCCTGACGAAGCGCCGACGGCAAGTCGCGCACGGTGATTCCTGTTCCGGTTGCCATGACCACGCCATGCTCGATCGCCGTGCGAAGCTCGCGCACGTTTCCCGGCCAGTGGTAAGTCAGCAGCGCGTTCATCGCTTCCGGCGCAACATCGACAACGTCTTTGTCGTTCGCCTTGGAAAATTGTCGCAGGAACGCGCGTACCAGCAGCGGAATATCGTCTTTTCGCTCGCGCAACGGCGGCATGACGATCCGCACGACGTTGAGGCGAAAATATAAGTCATCGCGAAATTTTCCTTCTTTCACCAGCTGCTCGAGATTTTTGTTGGTGGCTGCGATCAGGCGAACGTCCGCGCGCAAAGTTTGATTTCCGCCTACCCGTTCGAACGACCGTTCCTCGCTGATGACGCGAAGCAATTTCACCTGGGTGGCAGGCGGGATCTCCGCCACTTCGTCCAAGAAAGATCGTGCCGCCGTTTGCCTGCTCGAAACGTCCAATCCGGCGCTCGTGCGCGCCGGTAAACGCACCTTTTTCGTGACCGAACAGTTCGCTTTCGAGCAACGTGGGCGACAGCGCGGCGCAATGCACCGTAACGAACTTCGCCTTGTTGCGACGGCTGAGATTATGGATCGCGTGGGCCGCGAGTTCTTTTCCAGTTCCGCTTTCGCCTTCGATCAAAACGTTCGCCGACGAAGGCGCGACCTGGCGAATCGTATCCAGCACTTCATGCAGCACCGGCGATTCGCCAATGATGTTTTCGAGGCCGTAACGCTCGTCGACTTGTTGCCGCAGCGTTCGATTTTCGTCCGCGAGTTTGCGGTCCCGCAATGCGCGCGCGATCAGCATCTCCACCTTGTCGAGATTCAACGGCTTGGTTACGAAATCGTAAGCGCCGCGTTTCATCGCCTCGACGGCGGTGTCGACGGAACCGTAGGCCGTCATCATGATGCAGATCGGTGGATCGGGCATTTTCAGCGCGCGCTCAATCAACTGCATGCCGTCCTCAGGCCCAAGACGCAGATCGGTGAGGAGAAGATCGACATGTTCACGTTCGAGGACATTCATCGCGCTGGCGATGTCGCCCGCGACGTAAACGTCGTAATCGTTTTCAAGCAGACGACGCAAGCCGTCGCGGGTGTGCTTTTCGTCGTCGACGATCAGGATCGTAGGCTGGATGGAATCCATGAGAGCTTTGGCGCAAGGACTGCGCCATTTATTCTCACTCAATCGCGCGATCTCTCAATAGAAGATAGAGAATAACTGTGTACCGGGCGGTGATTTGCCCATCGCGTCTACTATTCAGCCTTCCGTTCGCCCGCCTCCAACATACGAATGCGTCGCTCGAGGTAGGGCAGGCGAATCGTGACGGTGAGGCCTTTGCCTTCATTGCTTTCGATCGACAATTCGCCGCCGTGTTCGCGCACAATTCGACGAACGATTAGAAGCCCGAGACCGGTGCCGCTCGTTTTGGTGGTGAAATATGGTTCGAAAACACGGCTGAGATTCTCCGGTGACATTCCGCCGCCGGAATCGGTGAACCGGACAATTACGTGCGAATCGTCCATGTCTGTGCGGATTCGCAGAATTCCGCGCCTCTTCATCGCTTCGAAACTGTTCTTGATCACGTTGTAGAACGCCTGCTTCATCTGGTCGCGGTCGAGTTCGAGCAATGGCAGATCGGAGCGCAGTTCTTGCTCGACTACGATGTCGCGGTCTTTGATTTCTGGCGCCAAAAAGCGCACGGCTTCTTCAACAATGGAATTGATGTTTTCCGGTTTCAGCTCCGGACGCGTCGGACGAATTGCGCGCAGGAACTGGGTGATGATCGAGTCGAGCCGGTTCACTTCAGCGCGCGCCACTTCGACCGATTCCTGAAGTTCGGCACTTTTCGCTCCATCGCGTTTGCGCGCCTCGCGCTCGATCAACTGCAAATGAATGTTGAGCGAGTTAAGCGGGTTCCCGATTTCGTGCGCCACGCCCGCGGCAAGCAAAGTCAGCGCGTTGAATCGTTCGGATTCGATCGTTTGTTGTTCGGTGCGCCGGCTCTCGGTGATGTCGCGCAAGATGATCGCATGCCCAACCTGATGACCGGAAATGGCGTCGGTCTTGTTGACAGTTTCCTTGTCCGATCCCGGCTCACGTTCGATAATCAGTGGGACGATGTAGAAATTGATGAAGCGGTTGGCCGGATAAAAGATTTCCATGTCCCGGCTGACTGCGACTTCACTTTGGGAAAGAGATTTCCAATCGAGGCCGCGAACACGCTCGTCCAAGCGTTTGCCGATCGAATCATTCGGCTCCAAGCCGAACAACTCGCAGGCGGCATCGTTCAGGTAAGTGATTCGGCCGTTCGAATCGGTGACAATGATTCCTTCCTGGATCGAGTTGAAAACCGTTTCGAGAAAACCTTTTTCCTGAGCCAGACGCAGGAAATAGTTCTGCACCTCTTCCGGCCCGATTTTGCCAAGGCGGCCGATCAGTTTTTCAACGAAGCCCGCTTTCACGACGTTCTGGATTGTAGCGGTGGTCTATGACCGCCGCATACAATTTGTCCACCGCGAGAAATGCGCAACTAGCGTCTCGTCGGTTCGTAATCCTCAGCCGGCGCCGGCTGGCCGGTTTCTTTTTCGGCGCGCTCCTTGAGCGCGGCTTTGCGCGAAAGTTTCACGCGACCTTTGTCGTCGATGCCGATGCATTTCACCCAGATCATGTCGCCCGATCTTCACCACGTCTTCCGTTCGTTTGACGCGGAAATCGGCCAGCTCGGAAATGTGAACGAGGCCGTCTTTGCCCGGCAGGACTTCGACGAACGCGCCGAATTCCTTGGTCGAAACGACGCGGCCCTGATAGGTCTGGCCGATCTCGATTTCCTTGGCCATGCCGCCGATGATTTCTTTCGCGCGCGCCATCGATTCGCCGCTCGTCGCGTAAATGTGCACTGAGCCGTCGTCTTCGATGTTAATCTCTGCGCCGGTCTCAGCGACGATGCCCTTGATCGTCTTGCCGCCGGGTCCGATGAGCGCGCCGATCTTCTCCGGATTGATTTTGATCGTTTCGATCCGCGGCGCGTACTTCGACAGCTCCGCGCGCGGCTTATCGAGTGTGCCACGCATGATTCCGAGAATTTTCGTGCGCGCTTCTTTGGCGCGTTGAATCGCTTCGGCCATGATCTTGTGGCTGATGCCGGGAAGTTTCAGGTCGAGCTGAAAACCGGTGACGCCGTTGTCGGTGCCGCAAAGTTTGAAATCCATGTCGCCGAAATGGTCTTCGGAGCCGATGATGTCGGTGAGCAGCTCGTAACGCTTCAGTTGTCGATCTTCGCCGTGCTCGGTAACGAGGCCGACAGAAATTCCCGCGACCATTCCTTTCACCGGCACGCCCGCGTCCATCAGCGCGAGCATGCCGCCGCAGACGCTCGCCATCGAGGTCGATCCGTTCGATTCCATGATCTCGCTCGAGATGCGAATCGCGTAACGAAAATCGTTTTCGTTCGGCACGACCGGCTCGAGCGAACGCTCGGCCAGCGCGCCGTGACCGATTTCGCGACGGCTCGCGCCGCCGGTGCGACCGGTTTCGCCGACGCTGAACGGCGGAAAGTTGTAATGGAGAATGAAGCGCTTCGACGTTTCACCGCCGCCGTAGGCGTCGATGTTTTGCGCTTCTTCGATCGGCGCGAGCGTGGCCAGCGCGAGGGCCTGGGTTTCGCCGCGCTGGAAAATCGCCGAACCATGCGCGCGCGGCAGCACGCCGACTTCGCAGGTGATCTGCCGCAAATCCTGATAGCCGCGGCCATCCATGCGCTTCTGTTTTGTCGAGAATGCTGATGCGGAACGCTTTTTTCTGCACGTAATCGAACGCTTGCGAGATCGAGAACTTGTCCGCTTCCGGATATTTTTCCAGGATCGCCGTCTTTACTTCTTCGCGTCAGCGCTTCGACCGCTTTGCGCGCGCGACCTTGCCCTGGCGTGTAAAGCGCGCCTTCGATGCGATCGCCGGCGACTTGATAGGCGATCTCGAGCAGTTCCGGTTTTACTTCGAGCAAGCGGCATCTTGCGTTTTGGCTTTGCCAATTTGCGACGCGAGTTCCTTTTGAATCCGAATCATTTCGCGCGCGTGCCCGTGCGCGAACTCAAGCGCTTTCACAAATTCCGCTTCCGGAATTTCGTTGGCCGCGCCTTCGATCATGATGACGTCGTTTTCAGTGCCGACATAAACAAGATCGAGATCGCTTTGTTCGCGTTCGGTATGGGTCGGGTTCGCGACGAATTGGCCGTTCACGCGCCCGACGCGCACCGCGCCGATCGGTCCGGCAAATGGAATGTCGGAAACGCAAAGCGCGGCCGAGGCGCCGTTGATCGCGAGAATATCGGGATCGTTCTGGCCGTCGGCGCTGAGCAGGATCGAGATGATCTGGGTGTCGTAAAAATAACCCTGCGGGAAAAGTGGCCGGAGCGGGCGATCGATCATTCGCGAGGTGAGCGTTTCCTTTTCGCGACGGACGACCTTCGCGTTTGAAATAACCGCCGGGAAATTTTCCGACCGCCGCTGCTTTTTCGCGGTAATCGACGGTGAGCGGAAAGAAATCCTGACCTTCCTTGATGGCGGTGGCGGAGACCGCGCTCACCAGTACCATGGTGTCGCCGCATGAAACGATGACCGCGCCGTCGGCGAGCTTGGCGATTTTGCCGGTCTCGATGGAGATTTGATTGGCCCCAATTTGGGCTGTGACCTTCTGTTGCATAGTATTTTCCTGGATTGTGCGAGTTCCAGGTCGGTCACCCTGACTGTAGGTTTTAAACCCGTTGTCCGCCGAATGCGTTCGGGGACGCGAAACTAAAACCTAAAATCCAAGGTGGCCTAACGACCTGGTTGTCGCGTTCTTCTAACTTTCGAATCGGCGTCGCACTGAAAACTGGACGCTAGGATCGATCCCGCCGTGGCGGGGCAGAATCATTTCCGCAGATTCAGTTTATCGATCAGCTTTTTGTAACGTTCGGCTTGGGACCGGCTCAGATAATCGAGCAAGCTCCGGCGCTGGGCGACCATCTTGAGGAGGCCGCGGCGCGAGGAGTGGTCTTTGGCGTGGCTTTTCAAGTGGTCGGTCAGTTGCCCGATCCGGCGCGTCAACAGCGCGACTTGCACATCGGCGCTGCCGGTGTCCTTCCCGTGCAACTGGAACTGCTTGATATCCAGCGTTTCGGTGTTCTCAGCCATTTCGAAAGCGCCTATTCTAGACTAAGTCCGAGGAAGCGCAACCGGGACTTGAAATGGCTCCGCCGCGACCCGCCGGGAGTCGTATGAAAAAGTCGGATGATTGGAAGCTTGTCGCTTAAGGCGCTATTGCGCCGCCGAATCTGCCCCAGAGCCAGAGCAAAAGGATCGCGCAAATCACCGACATGATGAATCCCGCGGGATGAAAAGCCGAGCCGGGTGCGGGTTTGGAAAAGATCCGTCCAATCAAACCGCCGACGATGGATCCCGCAATGCCGAGCACGGTGGTCAAGATGAATCCAAGGTGCTGCACACCGGGCATGACCGCACGCGCGCACAAGCCGACGAGGAAACCGATAATGATCGACCAAATGATGTGTAACATGGAATTGATGCTAAACAGGTTACCGGGTCGGAAGCGATTCTTTTTTCTGGTAGGGCAACGACCTACCTGCGCTGGCGATTGGCCTCGTCGATCGCGAGATATTCCTCTCGCGGAGGACTAAAAGTATCGACCACCCGGGTTTCTTCTACCGTCTCCACCCCGTGGGGCACGTTGCTCGCCAGATAGAATGAATCGCCCGCCTTCATTTCGTGGGGCGTTCCATCGACAATCAACTTCATCCGGCCCGACAAAATGTGGACGATTTGCTCCTGGGGATGCTGGTGCGCCGGCATTTTGCTTCCTGCTTCGAGCGTCGCCAGCATTTGATACATCGTTTTTCCGCTACTCAGCGTCTGTCGCTTGATGCCCGGACACATCTTAATCCAGGGATTTTTGTTTTTCATAAGTCAGGCCTCGGGTTCGAGCTTAATCCGAAAATGATACGATGAAATGCTCATTCGCCTGGAGAAGTAAAAACGGTGAGCGTCGAACCGCTGGACGCCTGAATCCAGTTCGAGCGTTTCGCAACTGTTTGCCCGCGCCTGCTCAATCAGCCAATCAAGCAATTCAGCGCCAAATCCGCGCGAACGGTCGCTCTCACGTGTAACGAGGTCGTCCACGTAGAGGTTTTTGCCGGAAAAGAGCGATTCAAGAAATCGATACCCGGCCACGGCGCGGACTTCACCCTCCGATTCCAGAAATGCCAGCTGGTACCCTTGTTTCTGCTGACGGACAACGCGCTCGACAAATTTCTCCTCGTTTGTGATATGGGTCCGCAATTCGTGCATTACCGGATAGCAGCGGCGAATTTCCTCGGGCGCTGCTTGCAATCGCGATTTGTGAAGTGTTCATGTCGACTTGTTACGCCGTAGCGAGTTGGCGAAGGCGGATCCCGTTTCACGCTTTCCGTCATACCAAATGTCAAGATGGTCTCGCGAGCGCGCGACGCGCGGACCACGAAGCACTATGCGCAGGAAATTGGGAAGAATTTCACGCGCTGAGTACATTCGAAGCTTCCGTCCCGATGTTGCGATCGGTTCGGCCAAAATGCGAAACTGGCCAAGCTTTCTTAGCGCCAGGCTGAAATAAACCTCTTCTCCGATGAAAAAGTTTTCATCAAAGCCGCCGACCGCGTCGAAGTTTTCTTTGGTCGTGAACAAGAATGCGCCAGCGCCGAGGTTGAGTCCGAAGTAAACGCCGCAGAAGACTTTGAGACAGATTCGCGACCACATCGGAATCGTTCCGTCGATTATCACACGCGAGCTGCCGCCGGCACAGCCGTCTTGAAGCGCGGCAATCGCGCCGGGCACATGCTTCGAATTGATTCGTGTGTCGGCGTCGACAAAAAACAAAATGTCACCGCTGGCCGCACGACCCCCTGCATTACGCGCAGCTGCGATCTGCCGGCGACGAATTGAAATTAATTTTGCGCCGGCCTCTCGCGCGACGGCCGCGGTCCGGTCGGTCGAACCATCATCGACCACGATAATTTCATGTTGTCGATCCTGCGCGGCGACGCGAATGGCCTCCAGGGTGGCTGGCAATTCAAACTCCTCATTGTACGCCGGAATGATGAAGGACAACACAACTGGATAGTAGCGGCATTAACGATGCCTGCATCTGTGGCCCTCCGAAGGCTCGTTTCGCGTCTTCCACCGGCAATCGTGAAGTGGATCAGGCCCTAAGTCTCCATTACCCTTCAAATTTAATACCGGCGTTCTGCACTTCGCGATAAGGCAAAAGCCAGATCAACGATTCGTCGTGAAGATCAACAACCTGGATGCGGTTGCCCCACGGATCGTGAAAATCGCAACGGAACGGCGGTTCGAGTTTGAGTTTATATTTCTTGGTTAACTTTTGACGGACTTCGTCGAGCTGGCCTTCGTCGCGCACCATGATTCCGAAATGGCGAACATTGGCCGGTTGGACCTTATCGACTTCAAAGATGGCGAGGAATTGGTGTTCGCCGAGTTTGAAGAAAGCGTCGCCTTCACCGCCTTTCATCTGCTCCAGATTGAAGACGTCTTTGTAAAATGCGACTGCCTTCTCGATGTCGTCGACTTCTATTGCGACATGATTACAACCGTAGACGTGAACGCTCATTTCGGAATTTACACCGGCCGGTTCTCCGGCCAAAAAGTTAGATCGACATGGATGAGTTCAGCTACCTCTCGGTTCTGCTCTCGGTCATACTCGGCCTTGCGGTAACTCAAATCCTCAAAGGTTTTCGCGGACTCGTGCTGGCTCGGGCGCAAATCCGGATGTATTGGCCGGTCGTCGCGTGGGCGCTTCTTTGGTTGCTGGCTTGCGTTCAGAGCTGGTGGGCAATGTTTGGAATGCGGGCCATCCACAACTGGACATTCGAACAGTTTGGCATCGTTCTGCTTCAAACTGTGCTGACCTACATGGTCGCAGGCTTGATTTTTCCGGATCTTTTCGGAGCGGAACCTATCGATCTAAGAGAGAATTTTTTCGCGCACCGCAGGTGGCTTTTTCTGCTTGCCTTGGGGGTGATCGTTACAAGCGTGGCCAAAGATGTCGTCCTTGGCGGCACTTTACCCAATGCGACGAATCTGACTTTCCATTCACTGTTCGGAGCCACACTATTGATTGGCGCCATCACACCTAACGAGCGCTATCACCAAGCGATGCCGGTCTTCGGAATTGCGCTCTTCATCTTTTACATTTTGGTTCTTTTTGCGCGAATCCACTGAGCATCATTCGCCCGGCTTAGCCCCGCAACCGCCTTAAGCCTTTGATCATTTCCTCGCTTCGCTTGGCCAATTCCCAGTAGTGGGCGTATGCCAACTCTTCGACTTGCTTTTTGCCTTTAGTCGTTAGCTCGAGATGACGCTCCCGGCGATCGTGTTCCCCTGCCTGACGCCGGATCAATTTCTTCGCAACCAGACGATCAACAATGTTGATCGCGGAATGGTGTTTGACTTGAAGACGCTCGCTTAATTGCGAAATGGTCAGGCTTTCTCCGGGGAACGCTTTAATCGCTAGCAAAGCTTCATATTGCTCCGGGTTCAGACCGGCTTTCTCCTGGAGGAAATCCTTGCTAAAGCGGAGAAACTTTCGTCCGAGATAGCGTAACTCGGCAAGGGCGTGGTAGTCCTCAGACCTTAAAGGAATCATCGATACTGCCTGACAGGCCTAATCGGACACAATATCATTGATCGATATATTGGCATAACCGATGCTCGTTTTTTCCACATTATGAAATTCACTGCGAGATCGCATCGGGGGTTCACTTTAGTCGAAATTATGATCGTTGTCGCGATCATTGCCTTGTTGGCTGCGATTGCTGTTCCCTGGTTTCTTGCGGGCCCGCAAGCGCTCCCAGGCTTCCAAAATTTTGAACGACCTGCGGATGATCGATTCCGCCGTCGACCAGTATGCGGTTGAGACCAATCGCAAGACCGGCGATTTGGTGGGCATCGCCGATTGGACGAACTATCTCAAGAAAGGCTCTCTTCTTTATAATACGGGCAACAGCCTGTTCGGCACGTCCTACGGTACTCAAACCGTCGACACGATTCCACAAGTGCCGCCAGCGGATTACACCGTGCTTTCCGACGTAGCCAGTACCGGTTTCTGGTCGCCTTACGGACCGTAGTTAGCGCTAAACTGGGGAACTGCGCTTGCCGGGTTCCTAATTCCTGCCGACGTGCAAGCGCGAATTCTCTGGCGATCGGCCGGGTTTTTGCTCTCTCAAGTAAATCATGGACCGGCAAGAAGCCTTGGACCGAATGGAAAATCTTCTGTCACTAGCTGCGCAGTGGGCGACCGAACAACAACAGCGCGTTCTCTGCGAAGGAGTGCCTCTTTCGGAAAACGAAATGGCCGATGCGAGGGCGATTGGAGTTCGCAATCCAGAACGTGTCCGATTACTTCGGGTTGATTCGATCCCGGTGCCCGCCCATCCAATGCTGAAAGCCGCGGCAGCGTCGATCAACTTCATCACGGCCGCGCCGCGCGGTCTAGCCGTGGAGAACGGTATCTTCGTTCGTTCTGATCACTGGCGCGACCGGGCGCTGATTGCGCATGAGCTCACCCACACCGTGCAATACCAAAGGCTCGGCGGCATCGTTCCTTTTCTTCAAACTTACATTACCCAATGCGCCACGGTCGGTTATCGGCAGGCGCCGTTGGAATTGGAAGCAAGTGCGACCGCGGCAAAAGTTTGCGCCGCTTAGCCGGCTTGTCACGCGCCTCTAGCCCGACCTCTTCGCGCGATGGCCCGTCATTTCGGCGCGGACGCTGCGCGGGTCCAGCCTTGTGAGATTTTTTTCCATTGCTCGGTTCAGCAATCGAATGTGCGGAATCTCGCAAAGGTATTCCGCGATGAACCAAACCGGTTTGTCCGTCGTCATCCAATTGAAACGATCAAAGCGCGCGAGGTTCACTGGTCGCGAATAGGTCCGCAGAGTGCGCTCAAATCGCAAATTGAAATAGATATTGAAGTAACTCATCGCCAGCTCGCGCAAGGTGCGGTAGACCGGCTCGCGATAGCGACAGCCCGTGAAGTTTGATTTTGCAACCGCGCCCCAATGTCCGCGGACCTTGAAAATTGCGACTACGTGATCGGTGTCCTGCTCCGCTTCCAAATCGAAAATGAGCGGCGGAAATCCAAGAACTCGGAGCGCGGCGGCCGCAAAGACTCCGCCTTCCAGGCAAGACGCTGCACGTTCATGTAAGACTTTTTTCGGCGAACGAGCTGTGTAACCAAGGTTGTAAGGAAGCTCGTCCAGGAAACGTTGAACCCCGTCCGGCGTTTTTAGGGCACGGAGCGTTGCGCAACTCGGCTGGCGTAAATCCAAAGTTCCGCTTTGTGGATGTCGATCTTGTGATGGTCGACGTTGCTCGATCCGTGCAGATTTACAATCCGACCGGATGCCGTGCTTCAAATCCGCCCGCCGGCACGCGCTCGGCTAGCTGCCAACCCGGCGCCCATTTGTCGTGCGCGGTTATGTATGGCGTGGTATCGAGGCGCAATCCGGCGATGATTGCGTAAGTGTGCCCGTTGCGCGCGTAAATCGTAATCCATCTACCGCGGCCGCTTTCGCCGTACTTACGGAACTCGGTTGAGCTGATCGGTGATTTCAGCAAACCGGCGCCGCCGAGTGCGTATGACACCGTCCCCGAACAGTCGTAGCCGCGATCGACAAATGATTTGTGACCGCCACCAAAGATGTAGGGCTTTCGAAAAAGTTGATTTGCGGCCCAGATAGCCTTCTTGACCGCAAGTGGCGCTGAATCCGGCGCCGCCGCCTGACCAGAACGGAGACGCGCGCGATTTCCCGGAACCGTCGGGCCGGAGTTTGGAAACAGGTTCGCGTTAGCGGATGACGTGACCGCGGCCAGCACAGCCGCGCCAAATAGGATTTTTGGACTCAAGGGAAGCACGGAAGCGTTTCGCAGCGTGTCCTATGCCATGAGAATGGCGTTTGCAAAAGGAAAAATGCTTATCGCCAAATTTTTACAAAAATTGGTTAAATTGATTTCACGATTCGTTTTTCGGAACGGCTTATGCTGCAAAAAGGCAGACTCCGCCGGCAGCCAACCCAGCCGGTAAACATCAGTATGCCTCAGCTTGACTTCCACAAAGCTCTTTCAAAACCGGAAGAGAAATTGGTTTCACCGTCTGTCGTCGCCCCGGAAACTGGGCCGGCGCCATCGACGCAAAATCTTATCGCTCTTTTAGTTAACCCGTTTGGCTTTAGTCATTCGACCTGGACGAACATTGTGTTTGTCGCAATTGCTTCTCTTGGTGGTTTGTTCAGTGCCTTTTATTTTTTTAATGGCACGGAGGTAGTGCGAACGGCTGCGGCCTGGCCACGCGAAGTTCTTTATCCCAGGCCGGATTCGACCGGGCGGCTCGACGGCAGTCAAGCGAATGCGGTGGACCGATTTGGCGGTACATCATCCGATTCCAGGAACACAGGTAGCGTCTCGCCATTCGATCGAAGGTTCTTTCCTCGGGACTTATCGCAGCGGGGGACGCCGTCTGGCGGAATTAATCCGGGCGGACTCGCTGCTTCCGACCCGACGTCGACCCCTTTCTCGAACAGTGGTTCCGCCGTCGGCGGCGGACTGAATTCTCTTCCGCGCGGTGCGGATGCGATCTCCCAATCTTTCTATCAGACAGCTGTCTCGATGAATTCCAAGACGGTAGAACATGTGACGAGTCACACCGTGAAGTCGCCTCATCGACAAGGTTCCGTCGTTCAGCAAAGCACTGCCTGCAGGGCAGGCAACGTCTTGAAAACTGCTTCTTCGATTGCCAGGCCGGTGAACGCCACCAGGCCGATAATGCAAACCTATCAGCACACTGGCGGTCAGGTGCGCGCGAATCTGGCTACGGTTCACGCGCAAAGTCAGATGATGATGGCAGGCAGCCGGGGCGGACTGAGCGGTGCTATTGGCGTCGGCACAGGCAGTCGCGGTTTTGGCGGAGCGACGGGCATGATGGGTCGCCAGGGCGGCGGTCGTCACTAGCCTCCGACGTTGTTTTCGTTTAAGTTTCCTGCATGTGGCGCCTGGCTGCGCTTCTCCTGACGATCAGCTCGATCGCCCTCGCTGATAACAAATCTTCCGACTTGGAACCGGACTCGTTCGACATCGAACCGCCGTTGTTGATTCCAAATCGGGACAATGAACCGTTGCCGGAGTCGAGAGCTTCGAATGATTCGCCCCGCGACGTCGATCTTGCCAAACTCGAACAACAGTTCGAGCGCGCAAAAAGAAATCTCGCCGGGCTGGACAAGCTTCTAAAAATCGGTGCGCTTTCAAAATTGGAAGTCGAGCAACGCAAGCTGCGGGTGGTCCATCTCGAATTTCAGTTGGCGAATGCCCGCTTGGTCGTGGCGAAGGAACAGATGTTGCAGAGGGACAAGCAGCTGAGCGCGGGCGAAATCGCGAAGACGGAGGTTACCCCGGCGGAAAATAATCTCGCGCTCGCGATCGAAGCAGCGCACTCCGCCAGCACGAAGCGCGAACAGGCCGACATTGATGCGGCTGAAGCCAACGTGCATCGCCAGGAAAAGCTTCTCGCTCTGGGCAGCGCCCGCAGATCCGATGTTGCCCGCGCCCAACAAAAGCTCGCGGAGCTGAAAGCGCAGAAGAACTAATAACCGGCGGCTTGTCCGTCTTTTCGCGATTCGCTGGCGCCGACATACACGCGCTGCCCGTCGTGCATCTCCACTTTGATCGCCTGGTAACCACCGTAACCGCCGACGTCAAAACGGACATTGTGACCACGCTTCCATAGCTCGCGCTGCGTCTCCATCGGAATTCCGGATTCCAAATTCACGTAACCTCCGGTTTCCATTTTCTCGCCAGTCGGTTCGTTGTCTCCCTCGTGCTGCCAGCGCGATGCATCGCCGGCTTCCTGCACATTCAGTCCGAAATCGATCTGGTTGGTGAGCACCTGGACGTGTCCCTGAGGCTGCATTCCGCCACCCATTACGCCGAACGCTTCCCATGGTTTCCCATCTTTCATCACAAATCCTGGAATAATCGTGTGAAATGGCCGTTTTCCCGGCGCGTAAACATTTGCGTGTCCCGGCTCCATCGAAAAAAGCTCGCCCCGGTCATGAAAATGAAACCGAGGCCGGGTACGACAATGCCGCTGCCCATTCCGCGATAGTTGCTTTGAATCAACGACACCATGTTGCCTTCGTCGTCCGCTGCGCACATGTAAATCGTGTCGCCGTTATCGATCTTGCCCGCGGCCGACCGATTTCGCTGCGTGCATCGGATCGATTAATTTGCGCCGCTCGGCCGCGTATTCTTTCGACAGCAACTTGGTTAAGCGGAATCTTTGCGAACGCCGGGTCGGCGTAATATTTAGCGCGATCGGCCCAGGCGATTTTCTTGGCCTCGATCATGGTGTGCAATGTGTCGGGCGAGTTACGACCCATTGCCTTCAAATCGAAACCTTCGAGAATGTTCAGGATTTGCAACGTCGCGATGCCCTGACCGTTCGGTGGCAGCTCAAAGACATCGTAGCCGCGATAATTCACTGAAACCGGCTCGACCCATGTGCTCGAATGTTTTTCAAAATCGATCTTTGCGCAGGAATCCGCCGTTCTCCTGCATGAACTTGTCGATTTTGTCCGCGATCTCGCCTTTGTAGAAAGCGTCGCGGCCCTTCTCGCCAATCAATCGGAGCGTGTTCGCCAGCGCCGGGTTCTTGAAGATGTCGCCTTTCGCCGGAGTGCGGCCTTTCCCGTCGAGCGTGTAGGTCTCGAGAAACGCCCCTGGAAGACCTTTGTAAAGCCGCGGGCCAAACGCCCAGTAAAACGCGATCAAGTCCGTGACCGGAAAACCTTCTTCGGCGTAATGAATCGCCGGTGCGAGATCATCGCTTAGTTTCAGTTTGCCGAATTTTTTGTGCAGCTCGGCCCAGGCGTCCACCGTTCCCGGAACGCTGATCGGCAACATTCCCGTCGGCGGAATCGTCTTGCGATTCAGTTTGTCGAGCTCGGCTTTCATTTGATCGTAGCTCAAGCCGAGCGGCGAACGTCCGCTGCCGTTGATTCCGTAAAGTTTGTTGTCCTTCGCGCTGTAAACGATCGCAAACAGATCGCCGCCGACTCCGTTCGAGACCGGTTCCATTAACCCGAGCGTCGCGTTCGCCGCGATCGCGGCATCGACTGCGCTGCCGCCCTTTTTCAAAATATCGAGTCCGACTTGTGTTGCCGCCGGTACGCTGGTGCAGACCATTCCGTGTCGGGCCAAAACCTCGGAGCGGGTTGCAAAGTTCTTACCGGTAATCCGGTCGATTTGCGCCCGAGGCAAGATCGACGATGAGGAGAAACAGGATGGCAGGACGAATTGCTCTCATACGATAGAGATTAACATGCAGGGCCAATTCTGATTCAAGGAATCCTGAACATTCTGCGTCCAACCAGGTATTACATGTTTTTCCGCCTTCTCATTTTAATCGCAGTCATTGTCTTGCCGATTGAGACGGCGAGACCGGCTGAGCAAAGTCTTGGCCAGGCGCTGAAGAAGGTCTTTTCTACACCGACACCAACGCCGAAACCCCGAAAGAAAACAGTCACGACCGCGAAAAAAAAATCGCCGACGCCAGCCCGACTCCTCGAAGAAATCATCGCCGACTCGCGAAGAAAGTTCACCGACTCCGTCGGCGTCGCCTTCGCCGAAGAAGAAGAAGTCAACACCTGCCGAAGAAGAATCGCCATCCGCTACGAACAGGAAAAAGAAAAGTTCGCCAACTCCAACGCCATCGCCGACGGCGTCGCCGCATCGAAAAAAGAAAGGTTCGCCGACGCCGGAACCCTCGGCATCTCCGATTGAAACTGCATCTCCAAGTCCGAGCGAAACGCCGCAACCATCCGTCAACCCCGAGTTCCGCCAAGAAGCAACGACGCTGCCAACGCAACGTTATTGCCGAATCAGATCAAAGGTTTCGAAAATTACCCGCTCAAGGTGCAGAAACTCCTGACTTCGGCGCTCGAGCTGACCACGCGCAATCTCGATTACAAATACGGTTCGGCCGATCCAGCCAGCGGCGGGATGGATTGTTCGGGCTTCGTTTACTACGTGCTTAAACAAAATGAGGTTGCCGACGTGCCGCGCGATTCGAGCGAACAATACGTCTGGCTGCGTCGCGCGCGCCAGTTCGAACCCGTCATGAGTCGAAAAGGATGATTCCTTCGAGCTGGAGAATTTGAAACCCGGCGACCTTTTGTTTTGGACCGGCACTTATTCGATCGAACGCGATCCGCCGATCACGCACGCGATGATTTATCTCGGCCGCGAAAAGAAAACCGGAAATCGCGTGATGGTTGGCGCGAGCGACGGCCGCGTTTATCAGGGGGAATCACGATTTGGCGTCAGCGTGTTCGATTTCAAGGTTCAGCACCGCGACGGCAATGGCGACGGCAAATTGCAGCCGACGTTTATCGGTTACGGTCACATTCCCGGTTTGCAGGACTAGCGGTTTCGGGACCTAAACCCATTCGCCGTCTTTAGGATCGACAATCGGACGCGACCGTCATTAGAAGGGCGCATGAATCACAACCATAAAAGAGGTTTCATTGCATTCATCGTGGCGTTCGTTTTCATGTTTTTCTTCGGCTTCTTCTGGCATGGCATGTTGATGAAGCCCATGTATATCGGCACTTCTTCGCTCTGGCGGCCGGAACCCGTCTTTCCGATTCTTATTCTCGGCCACGCCGTTGTCGCCTTCGCGTTCACTGGTCTTTACGTCAGCAAAGTCGGAGTTAACAGCGCCGGGATGGGATTCGGTTACGGCATCGTTATTGGAATCCTGGCCTGCGGCGTCAACATCATTCGGTTCGCCGTCGAACCGCTGACCACCAACATATTGTTCATGTGGTTCGCCGCGGACCTGATTTGCTTTGCCATCATGGGCGCACTGGTCGGCGCGATTTACAAGCCGCGATCCGCCGCGCAGTAGCTGCGGCGGAAATTCCAAATCGCCAAATCCCAGGTTCCGGGAAATCCCAAACTTTAAACTCTACCTGGAGCTTGGGCATCACGGTTTGGAATTTTTGGTTATTTGAAATTGTTTGGGATTTGGTGCTTGGGATTTGATGCTTAATTGGACGGATGGATTTTGCGAATAAGTCCCCAGCGTCTCTCGGTTACCGCATGCCGGCCGAGTGGGAACCGCATGCCGCGACCTGGCTTTCCTGGCCGCGCCGTGAAGGAATTAGTTTTCCCGAGTCGTTCGATCGCGTTTTGCCCACTTTGCGCGAAATGGTCGGCGCGCTGACTGAGAGCGAGCCGGTCTGCATCAACGTTGCTAATGGTGCGCACGAAGCCGAAGCGCGCGCGGTGCTCGACCCGCTGCCGCACCAGGAGTGCATCACGTATTATGAGATCCCGACGAACGAGCCGTGGTGCCGGGATCACGGCCCAATTTTCTTGACTCGCGACGCCGATCCGAGACTGGCGATCGTCGACTGGGACTACAACGCCTGGGGAAATAAATATCCGCCGTTCGATCTCGACGAAGTCGTGCCGACGCGGGTAGCTGAGCTCCTGAAGGTTCCGGTTTTCTATCCGAAAATGATTTTGGAAGGCGGGTCGATCGAGGTGAACGGGGGCGGGACGCTCCTCACGAGCGAATCGTGTCTTCTAAATAAGAATCGCAATCCGAATCTATCGCGTCACCAAATTGAGGAGCGCTTGCGCGATTTTCTCGGCGTTCGGGAAATCGTCTGGCTCGGTGACGGAATCGAAGGCGACGATACCGATGGGCATGTCGACGATCTCGCGCGCTTCGTTGCCGAAACGAAGGTCGTGACCGTGGTCGAAGAAAATCGTGAGGACCCGAACTACAAACCGCTCCAGGAAAATCTCGCGCGTCTCCGCGAAATGAAGATTGGCCCCGCTAAGCGGGACAAGATCGACATCGTCACTTTGCCAATGCCGAAGAGGATCGTTCGCGAAGGAATGCGACTCCCCGCGAGTTACGCCAACTTTTACATCGCGAACGAAGTTGTGCTCGTTCCAACGTTTGCCGATCCCGCCGACGAAATGGCATTGTCGATCTTGCAAGATTGCTTTCCAAATCGTCGCGTGGTCGGAATCGATTGCCGCGAATTAATCTGGGGTCTCGGCACGTTTCATTGCCTGACCCAGCAGCAACCGGAGATCAGATAGCGGCCTTAATCGCCTTTCGATAAGCCGCTGGAGTTTAATCCGCCACGGGCGCCGGTTTGTATCCGCTCTTCAGAATCGCGTCGTGCAAATCGGGCGCGTGGACTTTGCGGGCGTCGAATTTCACGATCACGCGTTCGTCGGGAAGATCCACAACTACGTCGAGGACCCCTGGAATTTTCATCAGCACTGGGCGCAGTTTGCGGACGCATGCGTCGCAATCTTCGCCTTCGGTGGCGATCTCGATCGTTTCGATGACGGCGTGATCAGCGCGTTCGGGATTAAACGGATCGCTCGGTTCGGGTTCGTTTGGTCGTGCCGGATCCATCAATCAATTTACGCTGCTCATCGCTTTGCTGGTCGTTACTAGAATTGCAGAACGTTGCCCTGACCTTACTCCTCTCCCTCAGGGAGAGGAAGCCGCGGCAGCCGCGGGTGAGGGCCCACTCGCAACTTCGCGCGCGATCGGCTCGAGCACGCGCCAGACATTTTCGGCCAGAATCTTCTGACCGGCCGCATTTGGATGCACATGGTCCGGTTGATTTAACAACGGATCGCCGCCAACGCCTTCAAGTAAATAAGGAATCAGCGCCGCGTTATTTTTCGCGGCGAGGTCGGCGTAAATTTGTCGCGAACGCGGAAACGTAATCGTCCGTCCTGTAATTCGGCAGCTGCATGCCGGCAATGATCACGCGCACGTTCGGATTTCGCTTCTTTCACCGTGTCGATGATCGTTTGGAGATTATTTCGAATCTGCGCGATCGGCACGCCACGAAACGCGTCATTGATTCCGAGCTCGAGAATGAAGATGTCGATCTTGCGCTTCAGGTGCGGGGGAAGCCGCTGCAATCCGCCCCCAGTTGTCCCGCCGGTCTGACTGGCGTTCGTGATTTCGAAATTCGTTAGACCCGCCTCGCGCAGTTTTTTCTGTCACCAACGCGGGCCAGGCCTGGCTCGATTTCAGACCGAATCCGTCCGACAAACTGTCGCCGAGCACGAGGATCCGCTTCATCGGTGAGGAATCGCGCGGCGATGGCGGGCGCAGATTGCGCGCAGAAGATCGAGAAAATGAGCAACGATACATTCTCCATTGCTTCATCGATTTGCCCATTCTACTTTTCCGCCCTCCCTGATTGCTGACGAATTGCTCAGCAATCGAAAATCGAATCGCAATTCGGAAATCTATCTTATGGCTAATTACGCAATCAATGGCTTCGGGCGCATCGGACGCAACGTCTTGCGCGCAATGACGCAAAAACAAGTCGAGCGCGTCCGCGCAATCAACGATCTCACCGACACCAAGACGCTCGCTCATTTGCTCAAATGGGACTCGGTCCACGGAAAATTCGACGGCGAGATCGGCCACGACGCGGAGAACATCATCGTTCGCGGTCACAAGATTAAGATCTTCAAGGAACGCGACCCCGGAAATCTGCCGTGGAAAAAATTGGATGTCGATGTGGTGCTGGAATCGACCGGATTTTTCACCGCTCGCGACAAAGCCGAGCTGCACATCAGCAAAGGTGGCGCGAAACGCGTTCTGATTTCAGCGCCGGCAAAGAATCCGGACGCGACGATTTGCATCGGGATCAACGACGACGTTTACGATCCGACGAAGCACACGATCGTTTCGAACGCGAGTTGCACGACCAATTGCCTCGCGCCGCTGGCGAAAGTGTTGCACGACAAATTCGGCATCGCTCACGGTTTCATGAGCACGATCCACAGCTTACACCAACGACCAGCGCATTCTCGATCTTCCGCACGAAGATTTGCGGCGCGCGCGGGCGGCGGCGGTCAGCATCATTCCGTCGAGCACCGGCGCGGCCAAAGCGATCGGCGAAGTGATTCCCGATTTGAAAGGCAAATTGAACGGCGGCGCGTTTCGCGTGCCGACGCCGGACGGTTCGGTGACCGATTTCACCGCGGTGCTCGAAAAAGATGCGACGGTTGATGCCATCAATGCGGCGTTCAAAGAAGCCGCGAGCGACAAGAGTTACAAAGGCGTGCTCGAATACAGCGACGAGCCGCTCGTGTCGCACGACATCATCGGCAATCCGCACTCCTGCATTTTCGACAGCAAACTAACGATCATGCTCGGCAACCGGTTCGTGAAAGTGGTCGGTTGGTACGACAACGAGTGGGGCTACAGCAATCGTTGCGTCGAAATGATGGAGATGCTCGCAAGTAAGTAGAAATTGGAGTAGACTGGAGTGGTGCAGTAATGGATTTGACTGCAGAACTTCTCCGATGAACTCCGTTACTCCGAGTCTACGATCGATGAGAATGGCGAAACTCACGCTTCGAGATCTCGATGTGCGCGGGAAGCGCGTGCTGGTGCGCGTCGATTTCAATGTGCCGATCAAAGAGGACGGCGACAAAATCGAAATCACCGACGACACGCGGATTCGCGAAGCGCTGCCGACGATCAATTATCTGCGCGAGCACAAAGCGCAAAACGATTTTGATGTCGCACTTCGGCCGGCCGAAAGGAAAACGGGTGCCAAAGTATTCGCTGCGGCCGGTGGCCGATCATTTGCACACGCTCATCAATCATCCGGTGCATCTTTAGTCACGACACGATCGGCGAGGTGCCCGAAAAGATCATCGCCACATGCAGGATGGCGATGTCGCGCTGCTCGAGAATCTGCGGTTTCAGCCGGAGGAAGAAGCGAACGATCCGAAATTTGCCGAAGCGCTCGCCGAAGTTCGGCGAGATTTATGTGAACGACGCGTTTGGCGCGGCCCATCGCGCGCATGCCTCGACGGCCGGCATCACGAAGTTCATCGAACAATCGCGCGATGGGTTTCCTGATGGAGAAAGAATTGAAATATCTCCACGAAGAACTCGACAAGCCGGCCAAGCCGTTCGTCGTCATCATGGGCGGCTCGAAGGTTTCGGACAAAATCGGCGTGCTCAAGGCGTTGATGCAAAAGGCCGACACGATTCTGATCGGCGGCGCGATGGCGAACACATTTTTCAAAGCGCGAGGGAATTCCGATCGGCGCGAGCCGTGTCGAAGCGGACAAGACCCGATCTCGCCAAGGAACTTGTCGATCTCGCGAACAAGCGCGGCGTGAAATTTTTGCTGCCGATTGATGTCGTCGAGACGGAGGAAATCAAAGCCGGCGCGAAAGACGAGAAACACCAGCCGGCTTTCTCGCCAGAGCGGAATCACCGACGGCTGGCAGGCGGTCGATATCGGCAAGGCGACGATTGCGCTTGTTTCAGGAGGAGATCGCGAAAGCGAAAACGATTTTGTGGAACGGGCCGGTCGGGATTTTCGAAATTCCGGATTTCGCCGAAGGCACGATCGCGATCGCGGAAGCGCTGGCAAAATCCGGTGCGACGACAATTATCGGCGGCGGCGATTCGGTGACGGCGGTGAAACAAGCCGGTCTCGCTGACAAAATGACTTTTATTTCCACCGGCGGCGGCGCGTCGCTCGAATTACTCGAAGGCAAGGAGCTTCCTGGCGTTGCTGCGCTAACTGATAAATAACCACGAAGGACATGAAGAGAATGAAGGTTTGTATTTGGTTTCTTTTTCCTTCGTGATCTTCGTGGTGGATTAAAGTCATGCGAAAGAAAATCGTAGCGGCCAATTGGAAGATGAACATGACTCAGGCCGAGTCGGCCCGGTTCATCGAATCGTTCCTGCTCGATGTCGCCGACATTCGAGACGTCGACATCGTAATCATCCCGCCGTTCACCGCCATTGCGAAGGTCACCGAGTTGCTCGAGAAAAGCGGGCAAAGCATCAAGGTCGGCGCCCAAAACATGCATTGGGAACGCAACGGCGCGTTCACCGGCGAGATCAGCGCCGCGTTACTTCGCGATTTGTTTGTTCATTACGTCATTCTTGGCCACAGCGAACGCCGACGTTTGTTTCGCGAAACCGATGAAATCGTGAATCGAAAAGTCCGCGCCGCGCACGAGGCCACACTGCGACCGATCGTTTGCGTCGGCGAAACGCTCGAGCAGCGCGACAAAGGCAACGTCGAAAAGATTTTGTCGATCCAGCTCCGGGGAAGTTTGAAAGATCTCAACGAAAAGGAACTTCAGGAGACGGTGATTGCCTACGAACCGGTCTGGGCGATCGGCACCGGCCGCAACGCAACACCGGAACAAGCGCAGGAAGCGCATGCGTTCATTCGCCACACCCTTGCGCGAAATGTCCGATGAAGCGACCGCCGATCGGATCCGGATTCAGTACGGCGGCAGCGTCAAACCGGACAACGCGCGCGACGTTGATGACGCAGCCGGATATCGACGGCGCACTCGTCGGCGGCGCCAGCCTCGATCCGCGCAGCTTCGCTGAGATCGTCAAAGCCGCCCGCGACGAAGTAGAGGCGATTGACCTCAATCGCCAAACGCCAGTCCGGTTCGGTGAATGGAGTCGGCGGGAGCCGAGCGACATGGACGGGATAGCCCGAGAGGGTGAGCGAGCGGGGGCGAGCGAATCAACCGTCGCTACTTCTTGATCTCGAGGTAAGTGCGCGACTGCACTTTGTTCGTGCCGGGCTGCATTTCTTCCACCCGCATTTGCTTTAGAAACCAGCGGTTGTCGATCTTCTGGGTGGAAACAACTTCGAAACGTTTCACCAGCTTTCCGTCCGCGTCATAACCTTCCATACGCATGAGCGCGCCGCTCTTTTTGTCGACCCAGAGAAAAACGTTCGCGTATTGCGATATCACTGCGTCGGCGCGGTCAGTTGCAATTTCCAGCAACTTCGCGCGTGGACAGTTTCGTCGCCAAGCACACGCCCTCCTGGCCAGTAAAGAAACTTGAGGGCAAGATCTTCGTAAGTCACACCGGTGCCGCGGATTTTTTCGTCCAGCTTCTCCGGCGGAAACTTTTCCGCACCGTCCTCGGTGACCAGGTCGAGACGCGAACCGTTTTCGCTCGAGGCGAAGTTGCAAGACTTCGTCCGGATCAGTGAACGAATAGCGAATCAGCGGGCCGTTTTGACTGATGTGAAACGGGATCACCGTGTCGTTCTGCCGGAGCTGGCCGTCGAGATCGAGCTGTTGTCGTGTTTCGAGCATGCGAACTGACTCGAGGATTTCCTGCGCGGACGGAGGCGGCGCCGCATTGGTAGTTGAAGCGCTGAAGAGTTGCAGCGTTAAACCGAACGATATCGGAATCGAGAGTATTGTTCGCTTCATCGCTTTCAACTCTTTAACGCTTCAACGAATCACTTATCGTCCTGCCGAACGCAAATGGACCAGCAGCTTTTTCATCTGATCAACGAACGATGGACGAATCCAGTGCTGGATTTGTTCATGGCCGCCATTAGCGACGCCGACGTGTGGAAACCGTTGCTGATTATCGTGATTTTCGCCGCGTTGGTGTTTGGCGGGTTCAGAGCGCGGGCCTGCATTTTTTGCCTGCTCATCGCGATTGTGATCGCCGAGCCGGTGACGAACACCTTGAAATCGGCGATCAATCGCAAACGACCGAAGCACGTCGATTCGATTCGGATGGTGCGACTGGAAAAAGGCCGCCCCGAATTTATGTCGATCTTCAAGAAGCCGGTCGTGCGTCGCTCGGACGAATCCGATCGCAAGCGCGGGGATCCGTCTTTCCTTCCGGTCACATGGTGAACAACACGATCGCCGCGATTTGTCTGACGCTGTTTTACAAGCGCGGCTGGCTTTACTGGATTTTTGCCGCGCTGGTCGGTTATTCGCGCATTTATTTGGGCGCGCATTGGCCGAGCGATGTGATCGGCACGGTTTTCCTGGCCGCGGCTGAAACATTTTTTATTCTCGTCGCTGCTGGAATTACTCTGGCGACGGCTGGCGCCGAAATGGGCGCCGCGAGTCTTTGCGGGACATCCAACTTTGGTCGTTAATCCGAGCTGATGAGCAAAACGCGCGCAGTTTGGTTGTTCATCCTCGCGCTTACCCTGGTGCGATTGTCGATGCTGGGATCGACCGATCTCGAATTCGATGAGGCGCATTACTGGATGTGGTCGGAGCGGCTCGCGCCCGGTTATTTCAGCAAAGGTCCGGGCATTGCCTTCGCGATTCGCGCGAGCACGGCGATTTTCGGCCCGACCGAATTTGGTGTGCGCTTTTGGAGTCCGATCCTCGCGGCAGGTTCAAGTTTGCTCCTTTTCTATTTCGGTCGGCGGTTATTCAACGAGAACGTCGGACTTTGGGCGGTGATCGCACTTAACGTCACACCAATTTTCAACATCGGTGCGTTCGTCATGACGACCGATGCGTTGTCGATCTTCTTTTGGACCGCGTCGATGTTCACGTTCTGGCTGGCGGTTGAAAAGAGTCCGCGGTTTTCGTTTTGGTGGCCGCTGACTGGATTGCTAATCGGCCTCGGGTTTCTCAGCCGATTTACCAACGCATTCGAAGTTGTCTGCGTGCTCCTGGTGCTCGCGTTCGCGCCGCGATTGCGACAGGAATTCAAGCGGCCCGGTTTGTATTGGCTGCTCGGAATTTTCATCATCTGCACGCTGCCGCCGATCGTCTGGAACGCGCAACACGCCTGGATCACGCTGCTTCATTTACGCACCCGCGGCAGCCTGACCCAAGACGTCGGGTTCCGGCCGCTCGAGCCGATCAAATTTTTCGGCGAACATTTCATTTTCTATTCGCCCCTGCTTTTTGCCGCGCTGGTCTGGGCGGTGATCGCCGGCTGGCGCCGGGTAAATCAGCAATTCAAAGTGCTGTTCCTTTTCTGGTTTGGCGCGCCGGTATTCGCTTTTTACTTTCTGCTTTCGATTAATCACGTCGCGACGCCGAACTGGGATGCGGTCTCCTTTATTAGTTTCGGACTGCTGGCGATCCATTATTGGCAGGAGCACGCGCAGTCTCGCGTCACGAGATCTTTTCTCGGTGCCGCGGTGCTCCTCGGATTTGTAATTAGCATTTTTGCGCTTGATTCCGATCTGCTTCGCAGCGCCGGCATCCCTTTTGGGCGCAGCGATCCGAGCGACCGGCTTCGCGGCTGGAAAATAATGACTGCCGAGGTGGAGAGAATTCGCACCGAGATGGAAGATAAGCTCGGCGAGAGATTGTTCCTGATCGCGGATGAACGTCATCGCGCATCCGAGATTTCGTTTTATCTGAAAGACAAACGCGTCGAAGGCCCGGGCCATCCACCGTGTTATCTGGTCGAGTCGCAGGATCTGATTAACCAGTTTTCGTTCTGGCCGCGGTATGATCAATTCGTGGAGGCGCCGACAAAGCCGAACCAATCGCCCGATGATACCTTCACCGAGCAAAAAGGCGTGAACCCGTTCGTCGGCCGCAGCGCGCTATTGATCCGGAACTTTGCGAAAAAACCGCCTCATAACATTCGCGCGGCGTTCGAATCTGCGGAGCCACTCGGAACAATCGAGTTGAAGCGGTTCGGCAAACATGTGCGCTACTGGCAGCTGTTCCTCTGCCGGCATTATCGGACGCTTCCGTTATGAGACTCGCCGGCAGTTTCGGTGGTCGTTCCCGTTTTCAACGAAGAAGAGAACATGTCTATCTTGCAATCCGAGTTGCGCGCCGCGCTCACGGGCCTGGACCATGAAATCATTTTTGTCGACGACGGCTCGACTGATCGCAGCGCTGATAAAATCGAATCTGCGCCGAGCGTTCGCATTCTTCGGTTTGAAAAAAACGCCGGGCAAAGCGCGGCGCTTTACGCCGGGATCAAGGCCGCGCGCGGTCAAACGATCGTTATGATCGACAGCGATCTGCAAAACGATCCGGTCGACATTCCGCGGTTGCTCGAGGAAATTTCGCGCGGAGCCGATTTGGCCTGCGGTTATCGCGCTAAACGGAAGGACACGATAACGAAACGTCTGACGAGTCGGATCGCAAATTTTGTTCGCAGCCGGTTTACCAGGGATTATGTGCGCGACACAGGCTGCACTCTTAAAGCGATGCGGCGCGAATGCGCCGATGCGCTGGTTCCATTCAAGGGAATGCACCGATTCATTCCGGCGCTCGTTCGCGGTGCCGGCTATCGGTTAGTCGAGATTCCGGTAAATCATCGCCCGCGCCGTTTCGGTCAGACGAAATATGGCTTCGGTAGCCGCGCATGGCGGGCAACGATGGACATGTTCGGCGTCCGATGGCTGCTTTCAAGGCGATTGAATTATAAAATACGCGATTCCTGAGCCTGAAATGCGCTTGTCAATGTAACCGTCACCGCTAAGCTTGCGCTCCCGAAATCGCGCATTCGCATGTCGTTGGGAAATCTACTTTCGGCTGAACAAATCGTCCCCGAGATGAAGGCCACCGAGCGTTGGCCGGCCATCGTCGAACTGATCGATTTGCTGGTGAGCCTCGGCAAAATAAAGGCCGAAGACCGCGACAGCATCCTCGCGTCGCTCAAACAACGTGAGGAAACGATGAGCACCGGGATCGGCTTCGGGATCGCGATTCCGCACTGCTCCTCCGATCGGATCGACAACGTGGTCGCGGCATTTGGACGGTCGACAAGCGGCATCGAGTTCGACGCTCTCGATAACGCGCCGGTGAAGTTCGTCGTGCTGTTTATTGTTCCGAAGAACCAGTTTCAGACCCATCTGCGCACTTTGGCCTCGATCGCCAAGTTCCTGAACGATCGCAGCACGCGTGATAAACTGGCGAACGCCAAATCCACTCAAGAGATCTTGTCGATCTTCCAAAGCTCGGCGCAAAAAGTGTAGGTGGATCGGCCGCTCCGCGGGCGATGCTGGAATAAATGCGGCTTCGCCGCCAAATTTAACATCGAGCAAGGGACTGCTCGATCCACCCCTCTCGCTTCGCGCATCGAAGCGGCTAAAGTGGAACCCGAATGCAAACGCTTCAGGAAATTCTCGCGAAAAAATTGGCTGACGCCCTGGCGAAAACCGGATTGCCGAATGCCGGTGAACTGACCCAGGCGACCGATCCAGCGTTTCGGTGATTACCAGACGAATGCGGCGCTGGTTTTGGGAAAACAACGCGGTGAAAATCCGAGAAATGTCGCTGAAAGAATTCTGAAACATCTCGACGTCGCCGACGTTTCCGAGACCCCAACTGTCGCCGGCGCGGGTTTCATCAATTTCAGATTGCGGACCGACGCGATTGCCAGGCAAATCCGGGAGCTGTTCGCGGACGAACGCCTCGGAGTTACAGAATCGACATCGCCGAAAAAAATCGTGATCGACTTCGGCTCGCCAAACGTGGCCAAGCCGATGCACGTCGGTCACATTCGCAGCACCGCGCTCGGCGACGCGCTCGCGCGGATTGCCTCGTTTCTTGGTCACGACGTCATCCGCGACAATCACGTCGGGGATTGGGGCACGCAGTTCGGAATGGTGATCTGGGGTTGGAAAAACCTCCTCAATCGCGAGGCGCTTCAGCGTGAGCCACTCGCCGAGATTGTTCGGATTTACAAAGAGGCAAACGCAAGATCGACAGCCGACCATGCAGTGCGTGAAGCCTGCCGCCAGGAGCTGGTTAAGCTTCAATCGGGCGACAAGGAAAACCTCGATATCTGGAACGAATGCGTCGCACTTTCCATGCAGGACTTCGAGGATGTTTACGAATTGCTCGACATTCACTATGACCTCCAGTGCGGCGAAAGCTTTTATAACGATCGCCTCGCTGGTGTCGTTGACCGTTTGCTCAAATCGAAGATTGCTGAAGTCAGCGAAGGGGCGGTCGTCGTTTTCTTCCACGAGATACCAGAGCTTGCCGACAAGCCGTGCATTATTCGCAAGAGCGACGGCGGATTCAATTACGCCACCAGCGACATCGCGACCGTCGAGTACCGAATCAATGAATTGAAGCGCGACACGCTCTGGTACGTGGTCGGTGCGCCGCAAACATTGCACTTCAAACAAATTTTCGAGATCGCACGCCGCGAAGGGTTCAAGGCGGAGTTCCGTCACATTCCGTTCGGCAACGTTCTTGGCGAAGACCGAAAGCTGATGAAGACACGTTCGGGCGACAACGTCCCGCTTCGGCAGTTGCTCCAAGAAGCGTGCAGCCGCGCGCGCAAAATCATCGACGAAAAAAATCCGGACTTAACCGAACAGGAAAAGAACGACATCGCGCGCACGATTGGTATCGGCTCGGTCAAGTATGCCGACCTCGTGCAGTATCGGATGACGGATTACGTTTTTTCCTGGGACAAGATGCTCGCGTTGCAAGGGAACACCGCGCCGTATTTGCAAAACGCCTACGTCCGAATTCGCTCGATCTTTCGGAAAGCGACCGAACGCGAACTCGACGGCCTTAAGACGTCAAGTCTAACGAATTTCCAATTGCTTGAAGCGACGGAGATCAATCTGGCGCGACGACTTTGCCAGTTCGCTGAGATTGTTCCGCAGGTGTTGAACGATTTTCGGCCAAACATTCTGGCAAACTATCTCTTCGAGCTGGCGAACAATTTTCACGGTTTCTACGAAGCCTGCCCGGTTCTGAAGTCGGACGAGCCGACACGGGGGTCCCGTCTCGCGTTATGCGATTTGACCGCCCGCGTATTGCAGCGCGGACTCGACTTGTTAGGCATCAAGGTGCCGGAAAAGATGTGAGGCAAACTTCGAAAGCCGAACACCGAAGGTAAAATCAAATTCTGCATTCGGCGTTGGACGTTCGGCGTTCAACGTTCGACGTTTACTTCGGTCTCATGAAAACCGAACATCCGCGCATTCCGGTTTGTACCTATCGGTTGCAATTCAATCGGGGGTTCACGTTCGCTCAGGCGCGTGAGATTGTTCCATATCTCCGCGCGCTCGGAATCAGCGACGTTTATGCCTCGCCGTATTTCCAGGCCAGTCCGGACAGCATGCATGGTTATGACATCACCGATCATAACCAGCTGAATGCTGCGATCGGCTCGCGAGAGGAATACGATTCGTTCGTGGCGGAGTTGCACGCGCACGGAATGGGACAGGTCCTTGATTTCGTGCCGAACCACATGGGCGTGATGCAGTCGGGTAACAATTGGTGGATGGATGTGCTCGAAAATGGCCCCAGCTCGATGTATGCGCCGTATTTCGACATTGACTGGCATCCGCTGAAGTCGGACCTGCGTGACAAAGTTCTTCTCCCGATCCTGACCGACCAATACGGTCGCGTGCTCGAACGGGGCGAATTCAAAGTGGTTTTCGATGAAGGCGCTTTCTGTCTTGAATATCGAAACCACCGACTGCCGATCGCGCCCGGGACGTATCGCTACGTGCTCGAGTTGGCGCTGGAAAATCTTGCCGAGTACAAGGACGAAGCGTTTTATGCGGAGTTCCAAAGTATTCTGACCGCACTCGAATATTTGCCGCGCCGGACCGAGACCGATCCCGAAAAAACTGTGGAGCGCGCGCGAGAAAAGGAAATTGTGAAACGCCGGCTCGAGCGACGGTGCCAGGAAGCCCCCCAGGTACAGCGCGCGATCGAAAAAGCGCTTGCGCAAGTCAACGGACGCCCGGGTGATCCGCGCAGTTTTGACAAGCTCGACGAACTGCTCAACGCGCAATCTTATCGTCTCGCGTTCTGGCGGGTTGCGGCGGAGGAAATTAATTATCGCCGGTTTTTTGACGTGAATGATCTGGCGGCGATCCGAATGGAATTACCCGAAGTGTTCGAGGCCGCGCACGAGCTGGTCCTGGACCTCGTCCGCACCGGCGCGGTCACCGGACTGAGGATCGATCATCCGGACGGTTTGTATCTTCCCAGGGAATATTTGGAGAAACTTCAGCGGCGCAGCGGCAAAGCGCTCGGCATAACGCTGCCAAAAGACGGGCGCGCCGTTTACATGATTGTCGAAAAAATTCTTACCGGCACCGAGAGGTTGCGCGCCGATTGGCCGGTGCACGGAACCACGGGCTACGATTTCACCAATCAGTTGGCCGGGGTTTTAGTAGACGCTTCCGCAGAAGCAATGATCACCAAAACATTTCATCGGTTCATCGGTCACACGATGAATTTCGGTCACCTCGTTTACGCCAAGAAACGCCTGGTGATGCGGATCGCGCTGGCGAACGAAGTGGATGTGCTCGGGAACATGCTCGATCGTCTTTCGGAGAAAAATCGGTGGTTTCGCGACTTCACTTTTGAAGCCCTGGCTCGCGCGGTGCGGGAAACGATCGCGTGTTTCCCGGTTTATCGGACGTATCTTGTGCCGGGTCAGCCGGTCAGCGAAGAAGATCGGCAAGTGATCGAGCGGGCAATCGCCGCGGCCAAGCGGCGCAATCCAGCGACCGAGGAATCAATCTTCAATTTTCTGCGCGACATTTTGTTGTTTCGTTTTTCGGAGAACTCGGATGCACAGGCGCGCGACGAGCACATGCGTTTCGTGCTGAAATTTCAACAGTTCACGGGACCGATTATGGCCAAGGGGCTCGAGGACACGGTCTTTTACATTTACAACCGACTCGCCGCGCTGAACGAGGTCGGCGGCGAACCACAGCAACTCGGACTGAACGTCGAAGCATTTCATGAGCGGAATTTGGATCGACAACGGGACTGGCCGGCGACGTTGCTCGCAACTTCCACCCACGATACCAAACGGAGCGAAGACGTTCGTGCGCGAATGCTCGCGATTTCGGAAATCGCCGAGGCGTGGCGGCGTTCGCTTCAAAAATGGCGAACCACGAATCGGCGGTGGAAGAAAGATGTCGATGACTTGGAAGCTCCGGACGCGAATGAGGAATATTTGCTGTATCAAACTTTGCTCGGCACCTGGCCGATCGGGCCGGATGGGGCGCCGAGGCGAGACGTCGGTGCAGAATATGTCGATCGGATCCAGAATTACATGACCAAGGCGTTGAACGAAGCCAAGCTCAACACAAGTTGGATCCGGCCTAATGAGCCCTGGCTGGCCGCGACGCGTGATTTCGTGGCGCGAATTCTGGATCCGACGCCGAAGAACAAATTTCTTCCGGTTTTTCTCCCGGTCGCGGAGGAAATCGCGCGACTGGGCGCGATCAATTCGCTTTCTCAAACTTTACTAAAACTGACTTCGCCGGGCGTTCCGGACATTTATCAGGGGACCGAGATTTGGGATTTCTCGCTAGTCGATCCCGACAATCGCCGGCGGGTCGATTACAAATCCCGCGCGAAAATGCTGTCGTGTTTGTCCAGCAAAGCGCCGGAGGAACTATTGCAAAACTGGCCCGACGGCCGAATCAAAATGTTTCTGACGCAGCAAGCGCTGCGTTTTCGGACGGAAAATGTCGATCTTTTCCAAAATGGAAACTATGTGCCGCTACACCCGGTCGGCACATTTGCCGATAATTGCATTGCCTTTGCGCGGCAGTTGGGTGCGAAGTGGATCGTCGTAATCGCGACGCGGCTTTCGTCGCGCGTCGGCTTCCCGCCCATCGGCGACCGTTGGAAAGACACTGCGATCGAACTGCCCGAAGCGATGGTCGTCGGTCAGGCACGCGAAATTTTTACCGGGCGTGAATTGCCAGATTCAGAATCATCAGATTCGAGTTGCTGACGCGATGTCGGTCCTGCCGTTCGCAATCGTGGCGAACTAATGTTGTGTGCCTCGGGCGAAGCGCTCCGTCAAATCACTCAACCAGTGGGAAAAGTTTCCGAGGTTTTTCGCGAGATCTGCTCCGAAGCTTGCGAATGTGATGTGGGGCGAGGCGATGATTAATAACACCGACAGGAGAACAAGGTTCATCAGGTAGATCACAACGAGTGAGAAAAATGTGCCGTGATCGCGCAGGTCGCTTTGGCTTTTTGGGATCATCCAGCAGGTGAACGTGAGATGAAACGCCCAGGTCGCGCCGATGATAGCGTAAAGCAATCGGCCGTACGGTTGCACGTTGTAGAAAATGCTGAGGACACCGTAAATCGCGATGGCGAGAATGCTGTAGAACGGGAAAAAATACGGCGCCAGCGCAATCCAAAAATTCGTTCGGTTGGTGACAATGTGGCCGCCGTCGCGTCCGACGCGGAAACGGCTGACGCGGCCGCCCATTAACCAAACCCAAATTGCGTGAGTCACCTCGTGGCCGAAAACATAGAGAAGAATCGGCCGCGGCAGGCCAATAAACGCGATGAGCCAGAGGACCGCACCCAACGAAAAAAACCAAAACGGTTCGGCGGTCCATAAGTGTTGAGAGACGGTCGCGCGCGCGAACGCGGTGAAGAAAGTCTGAGTCAGCGATCCCGCAGACCGGTAGGAGAAAAATCCCGAAGAAAAATTTTACCCATCGAGTCGGGACCATCAGGGATGTCATCGCCAGCGGAGCCCCGGCGTGTCGGTCCGACATAATGCGCGGCTTTCACTCCGCGGGACGTCTTCTGGCTGCGGACCATTCCCGATCTTCGATTCATCGGTGCGATTCTATCGCAAAACGTCTCTATATCACTACGGGGAGTCTTTGGTGCAAAGAATGAGACTAGGAGGAAGAGTGCTAGGCACGGCCCATGTAAGCGCCGGTCCGGGTGTCGATCTTGATGGTTTCGCCTTCTTTTATGAACAGCGGGACGTTGATTGTCTTGCCCGTCTCGAGCTTCGCCGGTTTGGTCACGTTACTGGCAGTATCGCCACGCAAACCCTCAGCTGACTCGACAATTTTCAAACTGACTGACGCGGGCATTTCAATCTGCACCGGCTTGCCTTCGGCGTACAGGACCTGGACCGCCAGATTTTCGACCAGGTAATCCTTGGCGTCTCCGATCAAATTTTCCTGAAAGACGACGGTATCGTAGGTCTCCGGATCCATGAAATGGTAGCCGTTGTGGTCCTTGTAACTGAACTCAAGTTGTTTTCGCTCGATGTCGACCAGCTCCACTTTGTCGGTGGAACCGAAACGGACGTCGGCGCTTTTGCCGGTGTTAATGTAGCGAATAATTGCCTGCACGAACGCACGCAGGTTCCCCGGAGTACGATGATGCACTTCGAGCACGATCGCGGTGTTACCGTTATACTTGATCGCCATTCCGCGGCGAAGGTCGTTAGCTGCTGCGGCCATGAAAAAGGTGATAGTTGATGCTTGAGAGTTGAGAGGAAAAACGGAGCGCGGACTCTACACGCGCTCAGAGTAACTTCAAGCGGGTAAGGTCTTGTGAATCAACTACGCCCACTGGCACCTTTTCGTCGTCCACCACGACCAGATCGTCGATGCGGTGCGTCTCGAGCAAGTTTGAGAACTTCGACCGCGAGTTTGTCCTTGTGCACGGTCACCGGATTCAGGGTCATCAGATCGGCCACCAGGCGCTCGCCAACTTTGGGGTCGGATTGAAAGTGCCGCGCGAAGTCTCCATGAGTAAAAATCCCAAGCAATTGTCGATCTTCGCCGGCCACGACGGCGGCGCCCGCGCGGACGCTTGTCATTGCTTTCAAAACTTCGCGCACAGTTGCAGTTGGCGGAACGACCGCCATCGATTCTCGCGGCCGCATCACTTGATAAACGCGCATGAGCAAACTGCGGCCAATTTTTCCGCCAGGATGAAACTTGGCGAAGTGTTCTTTGTTGAATCCGCGCGCTTCCAGCAAAACCATGGCCAGAGCATCGCCGAGTGCGAGCATAGCGGTGGTGCTCGAGGTCGGCGCCAGATTCAGCGGACATGCCTCCTGTTCGACGTTCACATCGAGAACGACGTGGGCGTTTTTGGCCAGCGTGGAATCCGCGTCGCCGCACATCGCGATGATTTTTACCTGGAACCGCGCGATTGCCGGCAACATTCGAACCAGCTCTTCGGTTTCGCCACTTGAGCTCAAGGCGAGAACAACATCGCCGTCCGCGACGACGCCCAGATCGCCGTGCATCGCATTCAACGAATCGAGAACAACGGCCGGCGATCCGGTACTGGTTAGAGTCGATGCGATCTTGCTCCCGATGTGTCCTGATTTTCCAACGCCGAGGACAACCACTTTGCCGCGCGCGTCGACTGCCTCTTTGATTAGCGCGACCGCTCGTGAAAACTCGTCGCCTAACCGTTGACGAAGCCGCTGGAGCTCGACGATCTCGAGGTCCATAACACGTTTGGCTTTTTCCAAATAATCCATTTGTCTTGACAATTGTGCGCCGGAGGAGTCTAACCAGCAAGGCCTGACCTTAACCGGAGAAACAGTGATGAAAAAGCTCGTGCTACTCGGGGTTTTAATGGTGGTCGCGAGCTTGGGTTTCGCGCAATCGCCGCAACCGCATAAGAAGACAGTTTACCACGAAGACGACCAACAAACCGCGACCCGCTCCGTCACCGCCCCCGTTGCCCAAGGAAAATACTGAGGGCGTGCTTGCTCGAGCTTCTCGTGGCGGAAATCCGCTGCAAATGTTGAATCCGAGAGCGCCCGCCGTTTACGGCACGGCCGAGGACAATGTTTACCTCGACCCCGAAACCGGAAAGTGGAAGGGCATTAAGCTTCTCACAATTAACTTTTGATATTCGCTGTTTGATGGTCTGTCTCGCGGACGGACTCGTCAGATTGCGGGTTTGATTTCAAGCCTTGAGCAACGCGCCTGAATCACGACCGGTCGTCGCGCTCTACTGCGCGACGTTTCTCAAGCCGGAAATGTTGCATATTTACCGGCAGATCACCGGACTCCGCCGGGTCCAGCCCGTCGTCATCGCTCAGAAACGCGAAAATCCCGACAAATTTCCGTTCGATCGGATCGACATCGTTGAGAAACCGGCGACGCATTTTCTGCGACGATTCTGGTTTCGACAGCTTCGCAACAAGCCCTGGCAGATTTCAACGGGCGAACTGCGCGCGATTACGGAAGTTCTAAATCGAGAACGCGCCCAGCTTCTGCACATTTTCTTTGGGCACATTGCTGTTCATCTTTTGCCGCTGATTCGGACATGGCCGAATCAAAGAGTGGTTTCATTTCACGGCGCCGACGTTCTGGTCGACATGGAGAAACCCGCGTATCGAAGAGCAACGAAGGAAATGCTCGATGCAGTTACGCGAGTCTTCGTTCGCTCGAGTTCATTGCAACGCGCGGTGGTGGAGATGGGTTGTGACGAAAACAAGATCGACATCGTGCGGACCGGAATTCCGCTGCAAGAGTTTCCGTTTCGGGAGCGCGAATTTCCGACCAACGGTAAGTGGCGTTTTCTTCAAGCAAGCCGGTTGGTTCAGAAAAAGGGCATCGCGACGACCTTGCACGCGTTCACCGCATTTCTGAATAACTATCCGGAAGCAACCCTAACCATCGCCGGAGAAGGGCCGATGCTCGCCGAGCTGAAGGAACTCACCCGTAAACTCAAGATCGCGGATCGCGTGGATCTGCCGGGATTCGTTTCGCAAGAGAAACTGCGCGAGCTTTATTACGCGTCGCACATTTTCCTTCATCCCAGCGAAACCGGGAGTGACGGAAACCAGGAAGGCATTCCCAATTCGATGCTGGAGGCGATGGCGACCGGGCTCCCCGTCTTTGCCACCGATCACGGCGGAATTCCGGAAGCGATCGAAAATGGCGTGAGCGGAATTCTCGTGCCCGAGCGTGACAACGACGCGCTTTCGCACGCATTGCTCGATTCGGTGAATGACCCAGGTCTTCTCTCCGCGACTCGCGCGCAACGGCGCGAATGTTGTTGCCGAAAAATTCGATCAGCGAAATCAGATTCGGCGTCTCGAGGAAATTTACTTAAGGATGCTTGGCAGCGTGGGTTGAATTTCGATCTGCTCGGTCGAAAGCCTCTTGAAAAAGAGCGCGAGCTGCTTTCGGACTGCTTGAAATGATAATCGCTCTGCGCCGCGCCACTGTGACTCGACAATCGCAGTCGCACGCGCGGCGGTATTCTTGAGCAAGTCGAGCGCGATCGTTTTCAATTGGACGGTTGTGCGGCCTTCGCCGCAAAAATTCGCGAAAGCGATTCGCTCGATGGCGCCGTCGCCACCGACGCAAATTGTTCGGGCAAGCAATGCGTCGCCCGCGACCTGTCCCGGTACCCGGCTTCGATCGAGCTGCAAAACAATTTTATGCTTTGCGATTTCGCGGACGTAATCGGCGTAAGGTTCGCGTTTGTCGTGGATTCGCAATTTGCCCGGCGGGAATTTCAATTCCTCCAAAAGTTTTCCGCCCTTCCGTCCATCAAGATTGAAAACCGTCACTGGTTCGCCGCTAGCTTCGCAGATTTCGCGGGCAAGTAAGAGCGCTGCGAGATGGTTGCGCGATGGCACGTCCCATTCCCGCGTGCCGATGAAGATTCCGGATTGTTGATTTGGCGGGATCGCGAAATCCCAGGCCCTTTCTTCGAGTGGATACGGCGTTGGAATAAACGCGACGGTGTTCGCGTCGTGTTTGAGTCGGACACGTCGAAAGATTTCCGCGGCTTCGGGAGTCGTAGCGACGCATCCGTCGGCCCGCTCAAGCACCCGCACGAAGCGGGCGAGTTTTGACGGATTTCCTAACTGCTCCGCGATTTGATGAAGTCCGGTTTCCTTGAGCGCCACGGCGACGATCCTGCCGGCGTTTTGGCATTCGACCAGGGCACGCTCAGTCGCGCGAAAATTGCCCCGAAGTAAGAGGAGAATTGAATATTTTTCCTCAATCACATTTTTTGCCGATCGATGGACAGACCCGCGCGTGCAGGCGGCAAATCCATGAAAATTTACAGGTGGATGCGTTTTGGCGTCGGGACCGGCCGGCTTGTCGAAATATTGTTCGAGGTCGCGTCCGCCAGGATTAAGGACGCCGAGTCGAAAATCGCTTCCGTCGTTCGACGCCATCCTATTCGTCGCCTGATGTTCCGGGCGATGGAGTGGCCGCCTTCAAAAGCGCGCCCTGGTCCACTTCGTCCATCGGCCCAACCGGTATCGCGCGTCGAATCTCTACCGGTGTCTCTTCCGGTTTTGGCTCGACGGGAATCGCGCGCAGGATCGGTTTCCCATCGTCCTGTTTTGCGCTGTCGATTTTTTGATTTCGAACACCGTCGGGCGCGGCGGCGCTTTGCCGGTCGTCGATCGTTTGTTGGTTCTCGGTGGGTTGCGCGCTCTCGACCGCATCAATCTTCACGGTGGATTTGATCGAATTGTAAGGATCGTTTTGGGCGATGAGAGTTGGTCCCTTCAACGTAATCGGCTTCAACTCACTGAGATCGGCGGCGAGCTCGAGCGCGCGGAGCTTCGCCACCCTCGGTTTCGGCCTCGGTAACGACTGGTGTTCGCGGCTCGCCGTGAACATTGCACGGCTCCTTCGGCATTTGAGCATCGGTCGCAATCTCCAGGTAAGTGGTGCGCTTTTGCACCAGGTCGCCGGTCGGTCCCTTTATTGCGTCGTAGCACTTGTTGGTCGCCAGCAATCCGGACCGGAAGCAAATCTCGACCTCTTTTAAGGTGCCGGGTCGCTTGATTTCCAATGGGGGATCATGCTCGGCCGCGACATTCATGATGTCGACCCAAACCGGCATCGCGATTTCATGGCCAAACGCACCGCGATAGATTTTCTGAGGCTTGTCAAAACCGGTCCAAACTGCGCAGGTAAACTTGTTGTCGTAGCCGGCGAAAAGTGCGTCGGTGAAGTCGTAGGCGGTGCCGGTCTTCCCGGCTGCTGGGAATTTTTTCAGCCCGTATTCTGTGCGCGCTGCTTTGCCGGTCCCAGTGTCAAGCGCGTCGACCAGGCAGGAATGCACTTCGTAAGCGGTTTCGGGTTTGATCACGGTTTCTTTTTTCAACGAGCGCTGTGCGACCCAAACCGTGCCGTCTTTCTCTTCGATTTTTTCTAAAATGTGCGGGGCATTGGCCCGCCAGCCGCCGTTCGGGAAAATTGTGTAAGCGAGGGCGAGGTCGGCAAGGGTAATCTCGCTGCTGCCCAGCAAAGTCGCAGGGTAGGGGCGGAGGTTCGAATGGATGCCGGCCGTGCGGCAAAGTTGCAGAACGTTATCCAGTCCCGCGTCCATTCCAATGCGGACGGTGGCGCCGTTCTTTGATTTCGCGAGCGCCTGCCTCGCGGTCATCGCCCCTTCGTAGCGGTTGTCGGCGCTCTCAGGTCCCCATTCGCCGAGGATTCCAGTCGTGCCGCCAATCATCACGGCGCGATTATCGAGCGGTGAATCTTCCACTAACGATCCCGGATACATTCCCTGCTCGAATGCCGCCGCGTAAACGAACGGCAGGATCGCTGTCCCGGCAGGACGCTTGGCCTGCAACGCTCGGTCATACTGATTATGTTCGAAATCGCGGCCGCCAACCAAAACTCGAATTCCGCCACTCTCGTTATCGATGCCGATCACTGCGCCCTGCAAATAATCGGGCGCTGGTAGGGCCGATGCCGTGCCATTGGATTTTGCCTGTTTAAAGCGCGTCGCGTATTCGGCGTAGGTTTGATGATCGTAACCGGCGTGCTGCTCGGCTTTGTCCAAACTTTTGCGCAATGATTCCTCCGCGACCTTTTGCAAATCGCCGTCGATGGTAGTGTGAATTTTAAATCCTTCGTTCATCGCGCGATCCCAGCCGACTGCGTTGATCACCTGTTGCCGGATGTAATCGACAGCGTAGTTCTGGCCCTGGGCGTTTTGCCGATTGCCAATCACCACGGCACTGCGCTGTGCTTCCGCACATTTTGCAGCATCGATGAAACCGAGATCACGCATGCGACTGAGCGCGTAATTGCGCGCGTCACGGGAGGCCGCTTTATCGGACCACGGCGAAAGTCGATTCGGACTCTTAATCAATCCCGCGAGCATCGCGCATTCCTCGAGTGTCATCTCGCGAGCCGATTTGCCAAAATAACCGCGCGCGGCAGCTTCTGCGCCGTAGAGTCCTCCACCGAAATAAATCCGGTTGAGATAGAGTTCCATGATTTTTTGCTTGTTGAAATTGTCCTCGATCCGCCGGGCCAGAAAAATCTCGACGAGTTTGCGGCGAAACGTTCTTCCTTTGAGCGCGAAGCTATTGCGCGCGAGCTGTTGCGTGACTGTGCTTGCGCCCTGACGAACGCGTCCAGCGGTCAGGTTCTTCAAACTGGCGCGCAGAATTCCCGAAATTGCGTAACCGTGATGTTGGTAAAACCCGGAATCTTCAACTGCGATCACCGCGTTCACCAAGTCTTTCGGAATCTGGTCGTAAGGGATGGTCTGTCGGTTTTCGACGTAGATTTGACCGAAAATCTTCCCGTTGCGGTCCAGAATCACGCTGGCCGATTCCATTTGGTCGAGCTTAGTCAGGTCGAACGTCGCAGCCTGGCTCTTCAAATCGGCCAGGTTCATCGAGATATAAATGGCCAGGCCGGCAAGAACGAATGCCGCGACGATGATCGGCACATAAAATTCCGGCCGCTTGTACCACGGTTCGCGAAAATGATATCCCGGTGGAGGGCTGAGATACGGACTGGTCGACGGCGTTCTCACGGCGAAGGGCAGCAACTTAGGCAGCAAACACCGAACGCTCAACGTCCAACATCGAACACGAACCTCTTAATTTCTTGCGTTGGACGTTCAGGGTTTGGCGTTCGACGTTTTCTGGTTGAACGCTGAACTCGTCCAAATCATCCGCCGTAAGATCGACGATGATGGTCCGCAACCGTTCGCCTGGTTCATGGAACAGGCGCTTTATCATCCCGACCACGGCTACTATTCATGCGACCGTGCGGCAATTGGCCGGCGCGGCGATTACTTTACCAACGTCAGCGTCGGCCCGCTCTTTGGCGATTTGCTCGCGGTTCAATTCGCGGAGATTTGGGAGCGACTCGGGAAAATCGACAACTTCACGATCGTCGAACAAGGCGCCCATCACGGCGAATTCGCAAGCGACGTTCTCAGACTCTTGCGGCAACGATCTCCCGAATTCTTCTCGGCGGTGCGCTATCAAATCGTCGAACCGTTTCCGAGATTACAAAATCGACAATCGCAAACGTTGCGGGAATTCGGCGGTCACGTTCAATGGCGAAGCTCGATCGATGATCTCGAACCGTTCGTTGGAATTCATTTTTCGAACGAGTTACTCGACGCGATGCCGATCAATCTGCGCGATAAACTCGTCGGCTTAAACGGCGCTAAATTCGTTTTTATCGATTCACCGGCGAAACAAACCACAAACTTTTCGCAACTCGACTGGGTCGAGAAGCTTGCCTCTCGTCTCCGGCGTGGTTTCGTGCTCGCGATCGATTACGGGTTTGCCGCACGCGATTTTCACGAAGTTCTCCAGGTCCGCTCTCGCCATCGCTCTCTCGAGTCGCCTTTTGAGGAGATCGGTGACGCCGATATCACCGCGCACATCAACTGGACTGTTATCGCTGTCGCGGCCGAGAAAAGTGGGTTACGCGTCGCGGGCTTTACCGATCAGCACCATTTCCTGACCGGAATTATTTCGGTGTTCCCAAAAATCGTCACAGACGAGAAATCGAAACGCGCTCTGCAAACGCTTCTTCATCCCGAAATGCTCGGCCGCAGCTTCCAAGTCCTTGCCCTGGAGAAAGATATCGATCTTGGACCGTCGTTATCAGGGTTCAAATTCGCCCGCGACCCGCGCGAAACTCTCGGACTTTGAGGTGCGAGCCGCAGTGACAGTTGCATCCGGACCGTTTCCACCTAACTTCCGACTCCTTTAACGGAGAAAATTATGGCTGACGTCGCCAACAAGTATCCCGAGAACGCAGCTGGCAAATTCTACGTCGACGAGCAATGCATCGATTGCGATTTGTGCCGGGAGACTGCGCCCGCGAATTTCAAGCGGAACGACGATGGCGGTCACTCCTACGTTTACAAGCAACCGGAGTCGCCCGAGGAGGAAGGCCTTTGCAAGGAAGCGATGGAAGGTTGCCCCGTCGAAGCGATCGGTAACGACGGCGGTTAATTGGAGGGACGCGCTCCGTCGAGTCCCACTTTTGGACGACACGGAGGTCGTCCCTCCAAAATCGCGAAAACCCGCGTAGATTCTGAAAATGGGATTCATTTTCACCATCATTGGGTTGATGGTTTCACTGGACATTCTGTGGTGGATCGTCCTTGCCCGGCTCAGTAATCAATCCGGCCGAATTATCATTTCGATTTTCATGCTCGCGATGATGCTCGGATTGATCGGAATCATCGCCGCGCGCATGTCGCGGGCCAGCTGGGACCGGGTCGTTCCAAAATTCGCCGTCTCGGCAATTTTCATCTGGCACTTCATCGGCCTCGGACTGCTCGCATTGATCGGTTTGGCGCTGATCCCCATTTTGCTCGGTCAAAAAATCATGTCTCACAAAGCGCCGACGCCTGTTGAGCAATCGGCGGAGGCACCCGGCTGGAGTCGCCGTGAATTTCTTCGGTTTGGCGCCGCAGTGCTGCCACCGGTTTTCACTCTCGGCCTGACCGGAATCGCGATGGCTCAACTCAACAGTGTTCGGGTTCGACGTTTCACCTTGCCCATCGCTGATCTTCCGAGCGCCTTGGACGGAATGACCGTTGCGCAAGTGAGCGACATGCACGTCGGGCGATTCACTAAAGGAGAAGTTCTGGAAAAAACGGTACGCCTTGTTAACGACATGCGAGCGGACCTGGTGCTGCTGACGGGCGATTTAATTAACGACGCGCTCGCCGATCTCGATATGGGACTTGGATTAGCGCGGCGGATGGAAGCGCGTTTCGGTCTCGCGATCATCGAAGGGAATCACGATTTGATCGAGAACCCGCTCGAATTCGAAACCCGGGTGCGCGCCTCTGGCATCCCATTCCTGCTTGACGAATCGATGACCGTAAACGTTCGCGGATTTCCCGTGCAACTTCTCGGACTGCGTTGGACGCGCGTTCATGGCGACGGTCGCGACGCCGCGATTGGAGCGGAAGTTAAAAAGCTACTCGAGCAGCGCGACGCGAACGCGTTTCCGATTTTACTCGCGCATCATCCGCACGCGTTCGATGCGGCGGCGGATTCCGGAATGCCTCTGACACTTTCGGGTCACACTCACGGCGGCCAGTTGATGTTGAATGAACAGTTAGGCTTTGGTCCCGCGCTCTTTCGTTATTGGTCGGGGCTTTACCAACGTGGCGCGAGCAAACTGATCGTCTCAAACGGCGTCGGCAATTGGTTTCCGCTGCGTGTGAACGCGCCGGCCGAAATCGTCCACCTCACTTTGCGCCGGGCGTGAAGTTAAAGGCCCGGCCGGTTCCAGAAAAATCGCGGATCGACAGGCCCTTGGTCGAACCACGAGTTCGAACAAAGTCTCGAAGCGGATCGTATCGGGTCTCGCCCTAACGCCATGTGCCGGGGCCGCCGGCGCGCGAGTCGCGCGAGAGCGATTTACTAGCAACGAATCGCCGGCTTGGTATTTGTGACGGCCTTCGTATTCGTAGAACGCGATGTAAGTTCGTGGATCCCGCAATTTGAAGGCGGCGTTCCAGTTGAAGGTCGGGTCGAGCAGGAGCGTGCCGACTTTGGTTTGCCATTCCAGCCACGCGTGAGTAAGCGAATCGTAGGCCCATCGTTTTCCGATCACCAGGCGCACATGGGTGGCGCCGTTCGATTGCATCTGATGGTAAAGAACGAGCGCTTTGCCTTTGCAATCACCAACTTTGGCGGTTTCAACTTCAAACGGCGTTTGCCATTGACGGGAGTAGCGATAGGGCATCGCGCGCAGTGCCGTCATCCACTCATTTACGGCGCTCAACGATGGTCCATACATGCTGTAAGTCGACCGTGTCGCCAGAGTCGGGTGAACCCGCTCCATTTGGTGGTCGTACGGAGTCGACCCAACTTCGAAAAAGGTCGATTGGGCAAAGCCGGCCGATGTCGATCCACCGGCAATAATTAAGAGCCAACACGTTTTCTTCAGTAGAGAGATCATGGCAGGGCCATGATCCAAAGCACTGCTCGTGCCGCCTGCGCTTTAAGGCTTTGTTGTGTCGGGCGGCGCTTGGCCTGGTGCCGATGTAGATCCGGGTTCTGTAGGGGAAGTCGTTGGCTCCTCCGCAGTCGGCTGGAGACGCTGGCAGCGTCTCCTACAGAAGCTGCTTTGGCTGCCGCTGCCTTTGCCGCTGCTTCAGCTGCGGCCTTCTTCTTCGCTTCGGCCGCCGCTGCCGCGTCCCCTAAATTCTTGTCCACGGCTGCCGCTTCGATCGGATGAATCTTGTGATAGTAATCGTTCGATTTCGACAGCTGTTCTTTGCGCAGCAGCAGATGATCGAACCGTTCGCGTTTACTCAGCTCGAAGTCCTTGTCCATCTTGATGGCTTCGAACGGACACACCTCAACGCAGATCTGGCAGCTCATGCAAACCGAGATGTCGATGTCGAACACCGCCGGATAAAACTGCGGCTTCCCGACGTAATCCGGTTTCTTGTCCTTGCTCTTAACTATATAGATGCACTGTGGCGGGCACTCCTTCTCGCAAATCTGGCAGGCCACACACCGCAAACCGGCCTGCGGATCGTTGGTGTCATAAATCAGGAACGGGAAATTCCGGTAATTTTCCGGGAGCGGACTTCGCTCTTCCGGATATTGCACGGTGATCAGGCGCTCCTTCTCGAAGTAGCTTCCGGCGAAATTCCGAAGCGTCACCGCCATTCCCTTCAAAATTCCGGTGCCAATCATTCAGTTTTCAATCTTGCCGAAACGGCGTCATATTCACAGGGAAAATTTGATGCGGTGCGCTCCGCGTCCTATTTTCTTGATTGGCGTTGCGCATTAACCGGCTCGAGCCGGCGATCGCATTTTCGAAAGCGGACCGACACAAGACGCATTTGATCGAGCTCTTCACGTCGCAAGGCTGCAGCAGTTGTCCGCCGGCGGAAGCCTGGCTTTCCAAACTGAAAAACGAGCCGCGATTGTGGAAAGATTTCGTGCCGCTCGCTTTTCATGTCGATTATTGGGACCGGCTTGGCTGGCGCGATCCGTTCGCCTCGAAGGAATGGACCGCGCGGCAGTATCAATATTCCGAGAATTGGAAGAGCGAGAGCGTTTACACTCCTGGGTTCGTGCTCGATGGACGCGAATGGATGGACCGCAGCATTCCGGCTGCCGCAACTGAAAAGCCCGGCGTCGTTGAAATTGTCGATCAAAGACCAAAAGATTGTCGCTGAGTTTGTTCCGACCGACGGCACGAACCAAAGATGTCGATCTTCATGTCGCGACCCTTGGCTTCGATCTGACAACGAAAGTGAACGCCGGCGAAAACAGCGGTCGCAATTTGAATCAGGATTTTGTCGTGCTGTCGTTGGCGAACGAGAAAATGTCGACGGGAAGAGCGAAATTCCATTCGTTGCCGATCCGCGCGCGGGCGCAGTTGCCGCGTGGATTACTGCGCCGAATCACATTGAGCCGATCCAGGCTGTCGGCGGCTGGCTAAAATGACGAAGAGTTAAAAAAGTCAAAAAGGTCACATTGTTGCAGCGGCCTCGTTCATCTCTCGGCGCGCTTTGTTGTAACGTTGTAACTCTTCTAACGATTTAACATTCCGGTCAGCGATCGACTTCGCCCATCACGATGTCGATGCTGCCGAGAATCACCATCACGTCGGCGACGGTGTGGCCGAGACACATGTCTTCGAGAATCGGTGAGGTTGATGAAACTCGGCGGACGAACTCGATAGCGATACGGATTCGGGCCGCCGTCGCTGATCAGATAAAATCCGAGCTCGCCTTTCGGCGCTTCGATTCGGCCGTAGGCTTCGCCAACCGGCGGACGAAACGCGCGCACTTTCACTTTCGGATTCACGATTGGTCCCGCCGGAATTTGCGGAAGCGCCTGCTTCAAGATCTCCACGCTCTCGCGCATCTCCAGCGCGCGCATCATCAACCGATCGTAGGTGTCGCCGTGGTCGCCTAGCGGAACGCGGAATTTGAATCGCGGATAAATTCCGTAGCCGTCCACTTTGCGAATGTCGTAATTCACGCCGCACGCGCGCAACATCGGGACCGGTGATACCGGCGCTGATCGCGAGCTCGGGCGAGAGTTTGCCGACGTTCTGCGTCCGCGCGATCACGATTTCGTTTTGCAAAATTAATGCCTCGAACTCGTCGAGAAACTTCGGGAAACGATCGACAATCTTTCGTCGCTGCTGCGAGCCACTCATCGCTCGCATCGACCCGACAACCGCCGAAGCGCATGTAATCGCACATCATCCGCGAGCCGGAGAGCGATTCGAACAGATCGAGAATCTTTTCGCGTTCGCGGAACGCATACATCAGCGGCGTGCCCCACGCGCCCATGTCGCTCAGCAAAAATCCGAGCAGCGACGCGTGATTTTGCAGTCGGGTCAGCTCGGCCAGAATGACGCGCAAATATTCGGCGCGTTCGGGAACTTCGATGCCGGCGAGCTTTTCGACGCTGAGCGCGTAGGCCCAGTTGTTCGTCATCGAACAAAAATAATCGAGCCGATCGGTGTACGGCATCGAGCCGAGATAAGTCGTGTTCTCGCCGATCTTGTTCGTGGTTGCGATGCAGATAACCGAAGACCGGCTTGAGCTTGCGAACGATCTCGCCCTCGAGCGCGACGTTCATTCGAAAGACGCCGTGGGTCGACGGATGCTGCGGTCCCATCGACACTTCGAGCAGCTCGCCATCGAGTCGCGAGCTCATTGTGACTGGCGGCCGCTCCATCGCCTCGATCGTTTCGACTGTCGCGCTCATTTCGATTTGCACGACTAGCAGCATCAATTCGCTGTTGCGGCCGCGATGTTCGTTCTGCGCCATCCAAAGTTGCGGTCGCGGCGCGTAATGCTGTTTCGCACGCTCCAGCACTTCGATCGTGCGGCGTCGGTTCCCATTCGAAATCGTCCGGCTGCACGTAATCTTTGCGCATCGGATGATCTTCAAATTCGTCCCACATCAAAATCCGGCGCAGATCGGGATGGCCATCGAAATGAATTCCGTAGAGATCGAAGATTTCGCGCTCCTGAAGTTCGGCGCTGCGCCAAACCGGCGTGAGTGACGGCAGAGTCGCGCTCTGTCCGTGCGATTCGCGGTCCGCATTCGAATAATGAGCGGGCCGTGTTTGAGCTTGATCGAGTAAAGGTGATAAACCGCTTCGAGATAACCGGGAATTTTCTCCTCGCTCGTCTGATCGACTTCTTTTTCCACTCCATCGACGACCTGTTTCACCTTCACGGTTTTCTTTACGACGTTCGATCGAGCCAGTCGACGCCGGTCACGTTCGAGCAAAAATCAAAACTCAGCGCCGGATGATCCCGCAGAAACTTGGCAACCGCGACCGCGTGTTCGTTGTCGATCAAGAGCGAGGATTGTCCGCGAAGGCCCGGGATTAGCGACGATCTCGATCTTCGCGCCGCGCGCGGCCAGCTCCGCGCGATTTTTGATTTGCTCGAGCGTTTCCATGCAGTGGATCCCTGATCAGATCGCGCTTCTGTAACTCGTTGCCTTTCCAGTACGGGCGGCTGAAAAACATCCGGATTCGCCGGCGGGTCCAAATCGTGTTCGCCAAATTCCGGCACCGGAAATTCACTCGGCTGCTCCGGCTTGAGAAACTCCGCTTTCTCCGCGCCGCTCAGTTTCTGACTGTCGATCTTGCGCTGCAATTCCATGAACGCGTGCAGCAACGCTTCCGGCCGCGGCGGACAACCGGGAATGTAAACATCGACCGGAATGTAACGATCGATTCCCTTGAGCACGTTGTAACCTTGCTTGAACGGCCCGCCGGAAATCGCGCAGGCGCCCATCGAGATCACGTACTTCGGATCGGGCATTTGGTTGTAGAGGCGCACGATTTGCGGCGCCATTTTTTTGGTCACCGTGCCGGCGACGATCATCAGATCGGCCTGGCGCGGCGACGGCCGGAAAACTTCGCCGCCAAACCGCGCGAGGTCGTAACGCGACGCCGCGGTCGCAATCATTTCGATTGCGCAACAGGCCAGTCCAAATTGGAGCGGCCAGATCGAATTCTTCCGGCCCCAGTTGTAAAGCTCCTGCATCGACGTGACCCAAACGCCCTGACGCTGCAGTTCGCCGCGTAATTTCTCGTCGATTTGTCCTTCGACGTCATTTCTCAACGTGCTCAGTCCTCAACTTCTACTTCGCCCAATTTAAACAACCTTTGCCCCACGCCCAAACCAGTCCTTCGATCAGCAGCAACAGAAAGACGAGAATCGCGATGAATGCGCCGACCGGCAAGGCCTGTGAACGCGACCGCGAACGGCACCAGAAAAATCGCTTCGACATCGAAGATCAGGAAAATGATCGCGTAGAGATAATACTGCGATCGGAATTGAACATGCGCTTCGCCGATCGATTCGACGCCGCATTCGTAGATCGCATTCTTCTCTAAACCCGGCTTTGGCGGCTGGAAAAATCTTCGCCACATCCAGGCCAGCGCGAGCGGCAGCAGCGGAAACATCAGCGGCCACGCCGGCGAAGATGACGATGAACAAATACGGATTTGGCGTCATGAATGAAAGATCGACAAATCAGCCCCAGATCGACACAGATTTACACTGATAGACAGAAATAATACTACTACTCTTTGATCTGTGTTCCATCTGTGTTAATCGGTGGCAACCCAAAAATGGCGAATTCAGCCGACCAGATTTTTATCCACGCAAAACAGTGGCTGCTCTCGATGCTGAGCGGCCACGCCCCGGATTGGGCGATTCAGATCGTTTCCAGCCTGCTCAACATCGCCGTCTTGCTCGGAGTTTTTCTGACGCTCTTCGCTCTAATGTCGGTGCTCGAGCGAAAGATTCTTGGCCGGATGCAAAATCGCTACGGCCCGAATCGCGTCGGTCCATTCGGTCTGCTCCAACCGGTGGCCGATGGCATCAAAATGTTGATCAAGGAAGACATCGTGCCGGCGCGGGCGGACAAAGTCGTCCATTTTTTCGCGCCGATCCTGATCGCAGCTGCGGCGATTCTCACCCTCGGCGTAATTCCCTACGGTCGAAACATGACGCCGTTCGTCGATTGACGGCGGGATTCTGTTTTTCTTCGCCGTAGGATCGACCACGGAGCTGGCCGTGTTCATGGCCGGCTGGGGCAGCAACAACAAATTCTCCATGCTCGGCGCCATGCGCGCGATCGCACAGATGATCAGTTACGAATTACCGCTCATTATTACAGTGTTGCCCGTGGTGATGGTCGTCGGTTCGCTCAATCCCGACAAAATCGTCGTCGCGCAAAAGTATTATCACTTTGGATTCCTGCCGCATTGGTTCGTCCTCACGCCGTGGGGCGCGACCGCTTTCATTTTGTTTTTCGTTTCCGGACTCGTGGAATCGAATCGCACGCCGTTCGACGTCCCGGAAGGCGAATCGGAGATCGTCGCCGGCCACATGACCGAATATTCCGGGTTCAAATACGCCACATTTTTCATGGCCGAATATCTCGGGATGTTTGCGGTCAGCGGCCTGGCGGTGACTCTGTTTCTCGGCGGCTGGCACGCGCCGCTGCCGTGGCTCGCGTTTGTCCCGTCCTACGTCTGGTTCTTCGCGAAATTGTCGGTGTTGCTCTTCGTTTTCATTTGGATCCGCGGCACGTTGCCGCGCATGCGGGTGGACCAGATGATGAATTTCGCCTGGAAGTTCATGCTGCCGATGGCTTTCACCTGCTTCGTTTCTGCGGCAGTCTGGCATTACAATGGCCGGCGTCTGGCGCGGATGGCTTTGGTCGTTTGCGGTCATTGTTGCGGTTTACGTCGCGCTTTCGTTGTTTCTCGATACCCGAAAGAAATTCGCGCCGCGCACTTATCGTTTCGCCGAATGAACACGGTCGCGTTTGCTGTCATCGCAATTTTCACACTCACCTTCGCGTTGGCTGCAGCAACGAATCCCCGGCTGATGCATGCGGCGCTCAGTTTTGCCGTAATGTTTGTCGGGATTGCCGCGTTTTTCTTTCTTGCTTGGCGCCGAGTTCGTCGGCCTCGTGCAGATCTTTGTCTACGTCGGCGCGGTCGCAGTGTTGATTGTATTCACGATTTTGCTCACCCGACGGGATGCCGAACAGGAGCACGGGTTCAAGTGGGGCGGAATCTTGGTTGCTGTCTTGGTTTTTGCCGGATTGGTGCTGGGCAATTCTCAACACGAAATTTGTTTCCACCACGCCGCCAATTGCCAAGGCGCTTACCGTAAAGCAAATCGGCGAAGCACTGATGACACAATACGTCTGGCCGCTGCACTGCGTCGGCGTTTTGCTGACCGCGGCGCTGATCGGCGCCCTCGTTCTGGTGATGGAGGACAAACGATGACGTTGTCGAATCAGACACGCGCTCGCGTCGGGCTGCGAACGTCGATCGCCGACGATTACTTGCGATCGCGAGCGTGCGACGTCTTGCTCCGATGCATCCCTCCAGTTCTCCGTGCGGCGCTCTTTTGCATCGGGCTGCTCGCCGCATTGAGCCGCCGTCACGCCATCTTCATTTTGATCGGAATCGAAATGATGCTTGCCGCCGCGAACCTAAACTTCATCGCTTTCTGGCGGTTCGGTCCGCGATCCGCCTTATCCGGTCGGCGTTATGGTCGTGATTTTTTCCATCGCGATCGCCGCCGCCGAGGCTGCCGTCGGTCTGGCCATGGTGATCGCGGTCTATCGACATTTCCGGACCACGAACGTCGACCAGCTCAATCGGCTCAAAGGATGAATTCCTGGATTACAACCGATGTTTGGCTAATCCCGGCGACACCGATCGTCGCCGCGCTTCTCATCCTGAGTTTCGGAAAGCACGCGCGCCTGACCTGCTGCAATCGTCGCGGTGATCGGACAAGTCGCAGCGTTGGCGATGTCGATTCTCGCCTTTCTTCCGACTTTGCACGATCACGCTTTTCGCGCAGTCCTAAATTTGACCTGGTTCACGTTCGGCGAGCAACCGTTGCGCATCGGTTTTGTTCTCGATCCGCTGGCCGCCGCGATGATGGTGATGATCACCCTCGTCGGCCTTTGCATTTTTGTTTTCAGCATCGGTTACATGGCCGAGGACAAAAATTTCTCCCGGTTCTTTGCTTATCTCTCCTTCTTTTCCGGCGCGATGCTCGGCGTGGTTGTCGCTAACAGTTTGCTTCTTCTTTTTGTTTTCTGGGAGTTGGTCGGCCTCGCTTCGTATTTGTTGATCGGATTTTGGATCGAACGACCGAGCGCCGCGGCGGCAGCAAAGAAAGCGTTTATCACCACTCGCATCGGTGACATGGGTTTTTTTCTCGGGATCCTGTGGTTGTATCATCGAAGCGGGACGTTACTTTTCTATGACCGTGGCCACGGTTGTCTGGAGAACGTCGTGGTCCTCGGTGCGAGCGCCACGTTCATTGCCCTGCTGATTTTCTGCGGCGCAGTCGGCAAATCCGGGCAATTCCCGCTTCACGTTTGGTTGCCGGATGCGATGGAAGGTCCAACGCCGGTCAGCGCATTGATCCACGCCGCAACGATGGTCGCGGCGGGTGTCTTTCTGGTCGCGCGCGTTTATCCGATTTTCTCGGTCGGCGCGATCAATGGGGTAACTTCGTCGCTCAGCGTTGTGGTTTGGATCGGCGTTGTCACCGGATTAATGGCGGCGCTCATTGCGGTGGCGCAGTCCGATATCAAACGCATTCTGGCTTACTCAACCGTTTCGCAGCTTGGTTTGATGATGGTGTCGTTAGGCGTGGGCGGGGTCGCGGCCGGCATCATGCATCTGCTCGCGCACGGATTTTTCAAGGCGCTGCTCTTTCTCGGCGCCGGTTCGGTCATTCACGGGCTTCACCACGAGCAGGACATTCGAAAAATGGGCGGCTTGCGAAAACTAATGCCGATTACCTTCGCGACTTACGCCGTCGGAATGATGGCACTGAGCGGCGTCCCGTTCTTTTTCTCCGGCGGTTGGACGAAGGAAGAAGTTCTGCACGCGACGGAGCATTGGCCGCAGTCGCCCGCGCCGTATTACCTGCTGTTGATCGGCGTTATTCTCACTGCGCTCTACATGACGCGGCAGGTCATGTACGTCTTTTTTGGAACGCCGCGCGCCAACGCCGACCACGCCCACGAAAGTCCGCGCGTGATGACAATTCCACTGATCGTGCTCGCGATTTGCGCTATCGCATTCAGCATCGTGCTTACGCCGGCATGGCCATGGCTCGAAAGTTATCTCACAGGGCACGCGGCCGAATTTGATTCAAATCTCCTGTTTCAGCCGATGATTTTGCTTTCACTTCTGCTCGTTAGTGCCGGCATCGCGATCGGTGTTTGGTTGTACCGGCGCGCTGGCGAAGTCGATCCTGTCCAAACAAAACTGCCCGCGCTCTTTCGTTTTCTCGAAAACAAGATGTGGATCGATGAATTATACGAGCGCACAATCATCGCGTTCGCCGCGCTTACAGCTCGTATCTCCGATTGGATGGATCGTTACATTTGGGACGGACTCGTCCGCTGCATCGGCGCGATCGGGCGATTGTTCGGAGCGATCACGGCCGGGACCGACGAGGGCGTTATCAACGCCGGCGTTGATGAGACTACGGTTGGTGCGCGCGGCTTTGGTCGCGTGATGTCGCGATTTCATTCGGGACAAATTCAGATTTATCTCGGCGCGGTCGCGCTCGGAATGCTCGCGCTTCTTCTTTTCTACGCATGGTTGGCTTGATCACAGCGCTCATTCTCATTCCCGTTGCCGGCGCGATCGTGCTTTACATCGGGCCATCCGAAAAATCCGCGCACGGTCGCGCTCATCTTTAACGCGCTCTCTGCGTTTTACGCACTCATGCTTTGGCAAAAGTTCGATGCCACTGCGCCTGGATTGCAGCTAATCGAGCGTCATACCTGGATCCCATCGATCGGCGCCGAGTACGTCGTGGGCATTGATGGTTTAAGTTTGCTTCTCGTTTTGCTCACATCGCTGATTTTTCCGTTCGCGTTTTGCGCGCAAAAACTGGAACGCGGCGCCTGTGCGCTAATGCTCGTGATGCAGGCCGCGCTCTACGGCACGTTCACCGCCCAGAATTTTGTTCTCTGGTTTTTGTTTTACGAGATGAGCCTCGTGCCGTCATTTCTGCTCATCAAAATGTACGGCGACCGCCGGGGCGGGGCGCGACTACGCGGCGGTCAAGTTCTTCCTCTACACCTTCCTCGGCAGCGTCACGATGCTGCTGGCGTTTCTCGGAATTTATTTTGCCAAAGGGACATTCGATTTCGTTGCGCTGGCCGACCTCGGCAAAGGCGGATTGATCTCCGGAAATTTTCGCTGGTTCGTTTTCGGCGGAATTTTTCTCGGTCTCGCCGTCAAGGTTCCGCTGTTCCCATTTCACACCTGGCTGCCGGACGCCTACCAAACCGCGCCGACCGGAGTTTCGATGGTGTTGACTGGCACGCTTTCGAAAATGGGCGTCTACGGTTTCATCCGATTACTCATCCCGCTTTTCCCGAACGAAATTAAAGTCGCCGAGTCCGTGGCTACTCACGCTTGTCGTTTGCTCAATCGTATTCGCGCCGTTGGCGGCCTGGGCGCAGCGGGATCTCAAACGAATGGTCGCATACTTGTCGATCAACCACCTCGGCTACTGTCTGCTCGGCTTGTTCGCGATCACCGCGACTTCGACGCCGTCCGCGATCGACAATCATGCTGCGTTGAGCGGTGTGTTTCTCCAGATCTTCAATCACGGCGTGACCGCGGCCGCGCTTTTCTATTTTGTCGGTTTGCTGGAAGAGCGACGCGGTTTGCGCGGGGATCAATGACTTTGGCGGGTTGATGCAACGCACACCGCTGCTGTGCGGGTGGATGAGCGTCGCGATGTTCTCGTCGTTAGGCTTGCCCGGACTCAACGGGTTCATTGGCGAATTCTTAATTTTCAAGGGCTCGTTCGCGACGGCCGCTGGATTTACCGCCATCGCGGTAATCGGTTTGCTTTTTACGGCCGTGACTTTCATGCGCGCGATGCAATCGCTCTTTAGCGGTCCACTCGCCGAAAGCTGTTCGGGATTCTCCGATCTGGTGCTCAATGAGAAACTCGTCATCGTTCCGGTGACGCTGTTGATGTTTGCGATTGGCCTCAATCCTCAATTCGTCTTCAACATCTTCAACACAACCGTCGTTCACATGGCGCGACTGTTCAGCTGACAATGGGATGATCGCCTGGACGATTTACATCACGTTCGCCGGTGCGGTGGTGGTTTTGTTGCTTCCGCGGCTCCTTGCCCGCTGGATCGCGCTCCTCACGACTACTGTCGGTCTCGCCATCAGTCTGACGACATTCTTCCGCCCCGATGTCGATCTTGCCCATTTCACAACGATCGTTCGCGTCTCCTGGATTCCGGCACTTGGAATGAATTTTCATCTCGCCTTGGATGGCATCAGTCTGACGCTGGTTCTTGTTACAGGTTTGGTTGCAATCAGCGCGGTTTTGTTTTCGTGGGATGTTCGTGAGCGTGCGAATGAGTTTTTCTTTTGGCTTCTGCTCGTGGTCGGCGGTTCCTACGGCGTTTTCCTCAGCGCCGATCTTTTTCTTCTCTTTCTCTTTTATGAGCTCGTCATTGTTCCGAAATATTTCCTGATCGCGATCTTTGGTTCGACCAACAAGGAGTACGGCGCAATGAAGCTGACGCTGTATTCATTTTTTGGCGGCGCGCTCGTCTTTTTGGGAGTGATCACCGCCTATGTCGCGGGCGGCTCGCTTGATTTAAATCAGCTCGCCCAATTTCAATTTCCGCCCCAACTCCAGTCCTGGGCCTTTCCGGTTTTGTTTCTTGGGTTTGCGGTGCTTGCCGGCATTTGGCCATTGCACACCTGGGCGCCCACCGGGCACGTCGCCGCGCCGACCGCGGGTTCAATGTTGCTCGCTGGGATCGTAATGAAGCTGGGTGCCTACGCCGCGTTGCGCGTGGCGATGAATCTTTTTCCGCAAGGCTTCCAAATGTGGCGCAATTGGATCGCCGTTCTCGCGGTTGTTGGAATTGTCTACGCTGCCGCGGTCGCTTTGCGTCAGCGCGATCTCAAATTCGTGATCGGTTATTCGAGCGTCAGTCACATGGGCTTCGTTTTGCTCGGCCTGGCAACCGCGAACCTTTTCGGCGTTTCCGGGGCCGTGCTTCAAATGTTTTCCCATGGCGTGATCGGCGCCCTTCTCTTCGCCGTTGCCGGAACCATGATTTATCGTCGCACTCACACGCGCGATCTCGACGCGCTATCGGCGATGAATCTTCGCCGCGCGCTTCCATTCGCGGCGTTCACTTTCGTCGTTGCCTCAGCGGCTTCGATGGGCATTCCCGGGTTCAGCGGATTTGCCGCCGAAATCACGATCCTGATCGGCGCATGGAAAGCATATCCTCTTGCAGTCTGGATCGTGGGCGCCGGCATGGTGTTGGTTGCTGCCTTTACGCTCCGGGCATTGAAGCGTTCATTTTTCGATGTCGATCCTGGTGGATCGGCCGCTCCGTCGGACGATGCTAAACAAGTGCCGGCTTCGCCGACCGAAAAGACATCGCGCGCGGAGCGCTCGATCCACCTCGAACCAATCACGGTTCCCGAAAAACTTGGCGCTGGCCTGCTGATGTTCGCAACCCTTGCCGTCGGACTTTATCCAAAAATCCTTCTCGACCGAATCCAACCCGCGGTCGAAGCGATGCGCTTCTTGAAATGAACTATCTCCAACTTCTCCAGCTCGCCGCGCCGGAAGCGATTATCGTTTTGGTCGCGCTGGCGGTGCTGACCATCGGCCTAACTAGCGCTCGACCCGGTAATTTTCCTGCAATAGTTGCCGCCCTTGGAACTCTGTTGGCGATGTGGACCGTGGTTCGGTTGCCCCAGCACGCCAATTTGTTCGGCGGGATGCTGGTAATTTCGCCACTCAATTCGTTGTTCAAGATTGTCTGCCTCGCGCTGGCGTTCGTCACGATTCCACTCGCTGCGTCGGAAAAAGCTCTCCGTAACCCTGGCGAATACCTGGCCATGTTGTTGTTAGGCACGGTCGGACTGCTGCTGCTCGTCGGCAGCGAAGAGTTCCTGATGATTTTCATAGCGCTCGAACTCCTCGGTTTATCGCTTTACGTCATGGCGGCATTCGATAAAACCGACACCCGTTCTGCCGAAGCCGGCCTGAAATATTTTCTCTTTGGCAGCACCGCGAGCGCGTTCACGCTTTTCGGAATCAGCCTGGTTTATGGAATGACTGGGACGACTGCGCTCGCTTCCGTTGCGGAAAGACTCACCGCCGGTTCGGTCCAACCGCTTCTTGCCGTCGGAATCGTCATGACGCTAATCGGTTTTGCGTTCAAGATCACTGCCGCACCGTTTCATCTTTGGGCGCCCGACGCGTATCAAGGCGCGCCGATTCCGAGCGCCGCTTTCATTGCCTCCGGTTCAAAAGTTGCCTCGTTCGTCGTGCTCGGAAAAATCGTGCTCATCGGTTTCGGCCCGGCTAGTGGCAGCGCTGCCTGGCACGCGATGGTCGCCGGCTGGTCGCCTGTTCTCGCAGTGTTGGCTGCGTTGTCGATCTTGTTGGGAAATTTTGTTGCGCTCGTCCAAACCAACGTCCGCCGGCTGCTTGCTTACTCGGCGGTCGCGCACGGCGGTTATACCTTGCTTGGCCTGGTGGCGGGCGGGCGGGAAGGCTTTTCGGCAACGCTTTTTTACACCACGGTCTACGCGATCACGCTGGTCGGCGCGTTCGCTGTGGTCGGACTTGTGAAACGCCAAACCGGCGGTGACGATTTACAAAACTTCGCCGGATTGGGATCGCGTTCGCCTCTGGTAGCAGCTTGCATGTCGATCTTCATGCTCTCGCTCGCCGGTTTGCCGCCGTTGGCCGGGTTTTTCGGAAAGTTTTATCTGTTCAGCGTGGCGTTTCGGGCGGGTGGCAATCACGGCTTGCTTTGGCTGGTTATTGTCGCCCTCTTTGGTAGTTTCGTTTCGCTGTATTATTATTTGAGCGTTCTCAAAGTGATCTTCGTGAACGATAAGGCCGGGGAAAACTGCCCCTTCCGCGTTCGGAACAACCGCGCTTCAGCAATCCGTCATGGCGATTCTTGCCGCATCGGTTCTTCTCCTCGGCGTGCTGCCGGAGAACCTCGCGGCCCTGATTGCCAGATCGATGCCCTAAAAAATTTTAGCTCCAGTCAAAAAAAATGCGTGCTCATTTGTTAGAAATCACGTTATAGATTTTCCGTGCAGCAAAAGCGGACAGGTGAAGCCGCGAACGTTCACCGCGTAAAGCGGGCCCGATCAGCGAATTCATTGATCGGCATTACCGGCACTTCAACGCCGCGGTGGTCAAGGATGCCGCCGATGCTTACATCGCGCATCTCAATGGTGGCGGCAAAATGATGATCACCCTCGCCGGCGCGATGAGCACGGCCGAGCTCGGTATTTCGCTGGCGGAAATGATTCGACACGACAAAGTCCACGCCATCACCTGCACCGGCGCGAATCTGGAGGAAGACCTCTTCAATCTCGTTGCCCGCAGTCATTACGAGCGGCTCCCAAACTATCGCGAGCTCAGTCCGCAGCAGGAAGAAGAGCTTCTCAATCGCCATCTCAATCGCGTAACCGACACTTGCATTCCGGAAGAGGAAGCGATGCGTCGGATCGAACGGATCGTGATCGATGAATGGGTTCGGGCCGCGAAAAATAAGGAGCGAAAATTTCCACACGAATTTCTTTTCAAGATTCTGCGTGAATGCCACCTCAAAAAATTTTACGAGATCGATCCGACCGACAGTTGGATGATGGCGGCGGCGCACAAGAATCTGCCGATGTTCGTTCCCGGCTGGGAGGATTCCACGCTCGGAAATATTTATGCTGCGCGTTGCATCACCGGCCACATTTGCGACGTCCACACCGTCCGCTCCGGCATCGAATACATGATGGAGCTGGTTAACTGGTATCGGCGCGAATCGCAAGGAATCGTCGATCGGGTTTTTCCAGATCGGCGGCGGCATCGCCGGCGATTTTCCCATTTGCGTGGTCCCGATGCTCAATCAGGACCTCGTCACCGAACAGGTGCCGGAATGGGGCTATTTCTGTCAGATCAGCGATTCGACCACCAGCTACGGATCGTATTCCGGCGCGGTGCCGAACGAAAAAATCACCTGGGGCAAGCTGCGCGTCGACCACGCCGCGCTTCGTCATCGAATCCGACGCCACAATTGTCGCCCCGCTGATTTTCGCAAAAGTCCTCGGCTGGTAAACTTCGGGAGCGCGCGCTCGCGTGCTGGTTGCGGCGCCTCGCCGCGACCAACTTGTCGATACTTGTCGCTTGTCACTGTCACTGGTCACTGGCAAAATGCGTCCATGAAATCATCCCTGATTGTCACCGTGTTTTTTGCAGCGACCTCGTTCGCTGTTTCATCCTTCGCTCAAACGACAACTTCGCCCGCGCCCGGCGACAAAATGTCCAATACCGGCCAGGTCGCGGTTCCCGCGAATTCATCTGGCGGAGCTACAGCGACCGCGCCAACCGGTCAGCCGAGTGCTGCTGACATGCAAAAAATGATGGCGCAGATGATGGAGATGTCGAAGTTGAACGAGAACCACAAGCTTCTATCCAGCCTCGACGGCGACTGGAACTACACGATCAAGTTCTGGATGAACCCCGACCCAAACGCCAAGCCGCAGGAATCGAAAGGGACCGCGGTCAGAAAATCGATCATGGGCGGGCGCTACGTGACCATGGATGTGACTGGCAAGATGCAAATGCCGGATGAAAAAGGGAAAATGAAAGATGTCACGTTCAAGGGAATGGGCTTGGAAGGCTACGACAACGTGAAGAAGAAATTCGTGGCCTCGTGGGTCGACAACATGGGAACGGGCATCGAGTCCTCCGAAGGCACTTATGATCCCTCCACGAACTCACTCACCTACACGGCGGAGATGGAGCCCATGCCCGGGATGAAAACACAGGTGCGCGAGGTCGTGAAAATTGCCGACAAAAACCACATGAGTCTCGACTGGTATGAGATGCAGGGCGGTCAGGAAAAGAAGACGATGGAGATTAACTACACGAAAAAGAAGTAGCCGCTGTTTTCCAGTAATTTTTGTCGAAGCGCCCGCGGACGTTGGTTCGCGGGCGCTTTTATTTTTTTCTTTTCTGAATTCCGCGACTGATGATGAAGTGCGCGACGAATCCGAGGCCAAAGAGGATGTATCCTATCTCGGGCCTGAGCGTGATCGCGATTGCCAATTCAGCGACACCGAACAACCAGACGAAAGTTTCGCCCGCGAACGCCTGGCGCCATTGCGGCTCAAGATTTCCGGAAGGAACCCTTGGTTTCAGTGACGGCCAGAATCGCGGAACCGACCGGCAATAAGCGAGGTAAGGCTCGCCCTGAGTTTTACGCAATGCCTCCTCTTCGCGAAAGATCAGGCGATAAACAAAGATCCAGTTCGCGAGAACGAGGAAGATAAAGCCGGCGCGACTTGCCAGGACGCCGATTCCAGCCGCCATCGGCAGATTGGCAAAGTAAAGTGGATTGCGGACATAACGAAACGGACCGTCCGCCACCAGTGCTTCCGAGTGTTGCGCAGTGTCGTGGACGATGTCCGTTCGCAGATAAGCCGCGCCCCAGGTTCGGATCGCTGCGGTGAGAAAAACCAACAGCGCGCCGGTCGTGATCACAATTCGCGCAAACTCTTCGGCTTCGGCGCTGCCGCGAGCGACGGAGGGCGCAATCCAATGCCGGAGCCAGACAACAAACGAGGTGTGATCGGTTCCTGTTAGCGCGAACCCGGCGAGATAAATCGCCATGATGATCCAGAACCGATGTTCGAACTCAAATTTCGTTGCACGCATAGTTTTGTTGCTTGCACTTGTCACTCGTCACGGGTCACTTGTCACTTTCTTGGACACGCTTTCCGTCTTTTTTCTCGCTCAAGGCGAACAATCCGCCGATTCGGTGATGGAGCGGCTGACGGACGTTCATCCGCGGTGCCGGCCGCAAACTCTCGATTTCGCCGTTTACGACATGCGCTTCAGTGATCCGCTAAAAACTGCGCTCGTGCGCGGCTTTGCGCGAGCGTGCCGCGGCGGGTGTGCAAATTCGCTTTTGCTACGACGGCGACAAACCGCTCCAGCCAAATGTCGCCGCCGGTCAGGATCCCGCGCCGGCGGGCACTGGCGCATTTGTCCAGTCGTTAGGCTATCCCTGGCGACGCATTGCCGGCATGAAACTGATGCACAGCAAATTCATCGTCCGCGATCGCCCAATCGGTCTGGACCGGGTCGACCAACCTGACCGATGACGCTTTTACCCTGATGGAAAACAACATCGTCGAGATCGATTCCGCGCTGTTGGCCAATTACTACGCGCAGGATTTCGAACAAATCTGGGAAAAAGAAAACTTCGATAACACCGGCGAGATCCAGACTGTGCCGGTGTCGCTCGCTTTTTCCGGTCAACCGGCCGAGGCCCGCGTCATGTTTTCGCCGGGATGCGGGTTGGCAATCGATTCCGAGATCGCGAGTCGCGTTCGCGCGGCGCAAACGCCGCGTCCGGATTTGCAGCTTGTTGATCAATTCCGGCACGCTCATCTCCGAGCTGATCAATTTATTGCAGCGGCGGGACGTTAAAGTCGACGGAATCTACGATCGCACGCAGATGGAAGACGTTTACAAACAATGGCAGGAGGTGCCGTCGAATCGGTGGAAGATTCCCGCGCTCCAGGAGATCGTTCTCCGCGCCGAACTTGGTCGGAAAGAATTCCACGCCTTATACGCCGACCAGCGTTCACGATTTCATGCACAACAAAGTTCTGGTGATCGACGACACCGTCATCACCGGGTCTTATAACTTTTCTCGCAGCGCCGAATTCAACGCCGAAAACATTCTGTTCATTGAGTCTGCGTCCCTGGCCGAGGCCTACAGCGCCTATATCGATCATCTCATCCAAAAATATAAATAAGTGACCAGTGACGCGCTGATGAGCCAGACCAGAAGGCGATTGACCCGAGTCGATGGTCCCGGGATTCCAAGAATTCAGCGAAAGATTTGGCCATTCGTCGCGAACTATGTTTTATGGATCGTCGATTGTCGTTGCTCAGTTCCGTAATCAGTCTCTACAGGTTCCTCTTTTGTAATTTCTACTTCCTCATTTCCTGAATCGTGTCTGATTCTCCCTGGTCACCGGTCACTCGTCACGCGTCACTGACTTCCATCGATCCTCGGTTTCAAGATCGCGAACGCCAGCCGGGTCTCGATCTTCTCCGCGCACTCGCCATCATCGTCGTCGTCATTTATCACGCGGGCATCATGGGTTTTCCGTTGCCGGGCCGTGTTCATCGCTGGGGCTGGATCGGCGTCGATCTGTTCTTTGTTCTTAGCGGTTACTTGATCGGTGGCCAATTGCTCGCGCCGCTCGCGCGCAATCAATCGATCAATCTCAAACGATTTTTCGCGCGGCGCGCATTGCGGATCATGCCGGCTTATTTCGTCATTCTCGCCATTTACATTTTTCTGCCGTCCTGGCGCGAATATCCGGAGATGACGCCGTGGTGGAGATTTTTAGTCTCGGTCCAGAACATAGGTCTTCATGGCGGCACTGCGTTCTCGCATGCCTGGTCGCTTGCGGTGGAAGATCAATTCTATCTCGCGCTTCCGTTTATTTTGCTCTTTGTGAATCGCTGGCCGAGCGCAGCGGTGATTGTTCCCTGCTCGATTTTCGTCGGCGGTCTTCTGCTTCGAACATTTCTCGCTTACGAAAATCCGGCCGAAGATGTCGGAGTTTCTTACCGCGGGTTCCAGACCTGGATTTATTACCCGACCTGGACCCGGCTCGACCCCCTCGTGTTCGGCGTCGCGTTGGCGGCGATCGAAAAATTCCGCGAACAATGGTGGAGCCGGCTGATGAACTTTGCGATCTGGCTCTGGTTGCCGGGGGTTGCGCTGATCGTTTACGCCTTATGGCTTGGTGAAGGCGACTACCTGAGTATCGCCGCAGCGGTCTGGCAGTTTCCGCTTCTTGCTCTCGGGTTCGCGGCGCTGCTCGTTTGCGCGGTCAGTCGACGGTCATTTCTAAGCCGCATCAAAATTCCGGGTGCGGCGTTCATCGCCAGCATCGCTTACAGCGCATATCTGGTTCAGAAACTGGTAATTCACTTCGTCTGGGAGTTCTGCACCAGTCACAACGTCGCGCTGACGTCGGCCTCCGCTCTCATTGGTGTCGAGATCTGCGTTTATCTCGCGGCAACGGTTTTGTTTTTCACAGTTGAGCGTCCGTTCTTACAACTTCGCCATCGCATGGCTCCGCGGAGATAAACTCGTCACTGGTCACTTCTTCCTTCAGATCCACCGGCGCACTTCGCGTTTCAACAGCAGGTACGGCTCGCCAAACTTTGCCGTGAGATATTTCTCTTCTCGGAGCACAACGCCGTAATGAAGGATCAAAGCGAGAGGAACGGCAAACAGCAGCGCGATCCAGTCGTTTAGAAAAAATCCGAGCGCGAGCTGAAGCAAACAGAGCGCGAGATACATTGGGTTTCGAGTGAACCGAAACGGTCCGCCGCGCACAATTGTCAGTGCCGGCTTGTATGGGTCCACGTTTGTTCCGCCCCTTTTCATTACGATTAACGCCGATATCGCGAGCGCGGGCGCGAGGATGACGAGAACGACACCGCAAACCAGACATGCGTTGTAGTTCATGATCGGTTCGCGGACGACGAAGAAGTGGATAAGCACGCTGGCGACCGCGCCGATCAGCCAGATTAAGGGCGGAAACGCAATGACCCCGGGATTATCGTCAGCGGTCACAACTCACAGGCCTGTCCGCCGCAGGCTTGGCGAAGGAGGATCACTCGTCACTTCTTCTTTGGTTCGCCAATGGGAGATTCTGCCGAACAGGTCGCGGGTGGCAGCTGCGATGTCTTCCGCCTTGGACACGCCGCTGTCGATCAACGCGCGCCCGGTGCTTTCCCAAATCTTGCGCACGACCAGCGCCCCATTCTCGCGAACGATGCGGCCGAGATGTTGAACGGCAGCCGCCGTCGCTGATTTTCGAATAAGCTCCGGCGAGCTGCGCGACGTGAGTTCGCAATAACGTCGCGCGACTTCGCCGACGCGCAGGGTGAGGAATGCGTTGGCCGCGCCGTTGGAAACGCATTTGACCAAGAGTGCCGAGATTCCGCTCAGTCCCGGAATTCCGCCTTTCAAAGCCGGCACTACGGAAGTTGCGAGCGGCGCGACCATTTCGCCGAGATCGAGTGATTCCAATCCGCTGGAAATGAACGCAGTGCCGGCCACGTTTACGTAAAGCCGAATCATTTCGCGCGGTGACGGCCGTTGCACATACACCCGCGCGACCCGAGTCACCATTTGGATTTGGGTGAACAGGAGAATCAGCGCATCAAGCCGCCCGTTTTGCATCAACGCGGTGGTCAGAAACACCGTGCTCGCGGTTCTGCGCACGACCGCGTCCGCTTCGGTCGATAAAACTCCAATCGCGGCCTCGATTTCTTCATTCGTGGAAACTGACACGCCGCGAATTCGTGGATTGGCGGCGAGCCGCAGTCGCAGTGCTTCCAGATAGGCGTCGTGCTTCGGTCCCGTCGTTTCTTCCGGCGGAATCAGTGCGCCGGGCAAGTTTGCGTAGGCGATCGCGCAGTAGAGAGCCGTCGCCGCAGCCCCGAGAACGGATCGTCCAAAACACAACGCTGCCTGCGATCGGATGAATTCTGTCCGCCAACGTAATCACGCTCGTTATCCCGGCGACGATCAGCGAAACAACGCAGACAGTGGCCAAAACGAGTCCAGCGATGATCACCCGTCGCGCTCCTGAACTTTCGGACTTCACAGTTCTTACTTTCGTCGGCTTCTGGTCACTTGTCACCGGTCACTCGTCACTTCTGTTGTCTCTGTTTGACCCGTTGGCGTTCAATCGAAAGTTAGGAACCGCAAGTTTGGCAGATTCCTAGATTTCTTGTCGTTAATCTTCAACCAGCTAGAATATTGCGTCTTTCCTGAAATCCTGAACCTCGTCTTTCCGTAAGCAAAATGGCCGAAGATCAAAAACCGAACCTGCGTCTGGAAATTGCCCACGTCCTCTTCATCGACATCGTCGGCTATTCCAAACTTCGGACTACCGAGCAAAGCGCGCAGATTCAGATGTTGCGCGAAATCGTTCGCAACACCGATCAGTTTCGCGTGGCGGATGCCGAGGGAAAACTTCTGCGTTTGCCAACTGGGGACGGTGGCGCGCTGGTCTTTCGCAGTCTGGAAGGGCCGGTTCTGTGTGCCGTCGAAATTGCCAACGGGCTACGGAGCCATCCGGATGTTCGCGTCCGCATGGGGATTCACAGCGGTCCTGTTAACGAAGTCACAGACTTGAATGAGCAGGCCAATATTGCCGGCGCCGGAATCAACATTGCGCAGCGGGTGATGGATTGCGGTGACGCGGGCCACATTCTGATTTCAAAGCACGCCGCCGAAGATCTCGAGCAATACGATCAATGGCATCCATATCTCCACGATCTTGGCGAATGCGAAGTGAAGCATGGTGAGCGATTGCAGTTGGTAAATTTCTACAATCACGAAATCGGTAATTCCGCGTTGCCGAACAAACTCCAGAAATCGGATAAACCGGCCCCGGCCGCAATCCAACCCAGCCGTAGCCGTTATTCGATGATTGCTCTCGGGTTGGGCGCTTTGATCGTTGTCGGTGCCGCGGCCCTGTTTTTCGCCAGCCGCACCGCATTCCGAACAGCGGCCGGACGCGTAGAGCCCGCGCTGGCGGCGGTCTCCGAAAAAAGTATCGCGGTTCTGCCGTTTGAGAACCTCAGCCGGGATCCCGATAACGCCTATTTTACCGACGGCATCCAGGACGAAATCCTCACCCGGCTTTCAAAGATTGCGGCGCTCAAGGTCATCTCGCGGACTTCGACCCAAAAATACAAAAGCGCTCCGGACAATCTGCGCGATGTTGGGAAACAATTGGGCGTGGCGAATTTGCTTGAGGGCAGCGTACAAAAAGTCGCGAATGCCGTGCACGTAAATGTGCAGTTGATTCGCGCTGCCAACGACGAACATCTCTGGGCCGAGAGTTACAATCGGAAACTCGATGACGTTTTCGGCGTGGAAGGTGAAGTCGCCAGCGCGATTGCTGACCAGCTCAAGACCAAGCTTTCCGGCGCCGAGCAAAAAGCCGTGGCCGAGAGACCCACTCAAAATGCGGCCGCCTATGACGTTTACCTGCACGCGGTCGCGATCGACGACGCTGCTACCGTCGACATCACCAAACAGGTCGTTCCTCTTTATTCCGAGACGGTGCGGCTTGATCCTCAATTCGCGCTGGCGTGGGCGCGGCTTTCGATTGCGCGCAGCCAACTCTATTTCAACGGCATTGATCTGCAGACGAACACCGGCGCGAAGGTCAAAGAAGAAGCCGATCGCGCGATCGCGCTCCAACCGGACCTCGGAGAAGCATGGCTCGCGCAGGGTGTTTATCGTTACCGTGTCCTGCGCGATTTCCAAGGCGCGCTTCAATCGTACGAAGAAGCGCTCCGGCGTCTGCCGAACAGCGCCTTCGTGCTCGAGCAGATGGCCCACCTTGAACGGCGACTCGGTCAGTTTGACGCCGCGCAAAAGCATTATGACGCAGCCGCGCAACTGGACCCGCGCAACATCGGCATTCTTTCAACTGTTGCCGACACGCTCCAGACCGTGCGCCGTTTTGATGAGGCGCAGACCATCCTTGATCGCGTTCTCGAAATCTCGCCCGGGAACGAGGCCGCACTTGCGTCGAAGGCGGCGATTTTCCAGGGGCAAGGCCGGCTCAAGGAAGCCGCTGAAGTTCTCGCGAAAATTCCCGCGAACTCGCAGGACGACGGCGTCAACATCCAGAGGTTTGTTCAACTTTACGATGAGCGGCGGTTCGACGACGCGATTGTTTATGTTCAGCACAACCTGCCGCCGTCCGTGGCGAACGATCCCCGAACGATCACGTTCCTCGGTTTCTGCCAGAAGCTTTCGGGGAAAAACGACGAAGCTCGCGATACGTTCAAGCGCGCGGTCGCAGCCTTCAAACCAACGTCCGACGCGGTTGTCCCGGTCGATGCTCGACAGCTGCCGTGCTACCTCGCCTTCGCGTATGCCGGTCTTGGCGAAAAAGACAAGGCGCTGGAGCAGGCGCAACAGGCCATTGCTGATTACGCCACCGATGCTCTATCCAAGCCTTTTGCCGAACAGACTCTGGCTATTATCCAGGCACAATTTGGCGATATCGATTCCGCCATCGCCGCTTTGCCGCATCTGCTTGAAGTACCTAATGGCGAAACCGTCGGCGATCTCCGTACCAATCCGCTGTGGGACCCCTTACGTAAGGACCCGCGATTCGAGAAACTTGTTGGAAGTGATAATCATTAACCATGGATTACGCGGATAACACCGATATTTTCCAGAGTATTTGGTCTCGATCGTCAAAGATTTAGAGATCGCGGATAACGCGGATATTTTTCAGAGCATTTGATCCCATAGCTTGCGGTCAAAGCCTTCTTCATCCGTTTGATCCGTGTAATTCGTGGTTAATTCGTTTTCTGGCTTCCTGCTTTCCTGACTAAGTTTCTTCGGTGACAACGAGCGAAGGATTAATCGTCGCTGCGCAGAAACTCAGCGCCGCGGTTCGCAAACAGAGATTCGCTGCGCCCGTCACGCACGTTTACAACCCACTCGATTACGCCTGGCGCGCGCACGAAATTTATCTCCGCCGTTACGGTAACAGCACGAAGCGTGTGATTTTTCTCGGGATGAATCCGGGCCCATTCGGGATGGCACAAACTGGCATTCCGTTCGGACAAATCGCGGCCGTACGCGATTGGCTCCGCATTACTGCGAAGATCGACAAGCCGCGAAAAGAAAATTCGAAACGGCCGGTGCTCGGGTTCGATTGTGCCCGGAGCGAAGTCAGTGGCGAACGTTTGTGGGGATTGTTCGCGAAACGATTTGTACTCCATCAGGAACCGGCGGATCCAATGCCCCGCCAAGGTCTGGTCAACCATGACGTTGCCCTCCCGAGAACGCTTCGAAGCGGGAGCTGGCTTCGGCAAGCAGCTCCTGGGTCATCGTTAGATAGCGCTGCGTCCCGGCAAGACCGGTATGGCCGAGGTAGGTCGCCAACTTAGGTAGAAGATCGTTCAGGTCGGCGTCGCCGCGATACCACGCGGTGACACGATGAACAGCCGCCGAGTGCCTGAGGTCGTGCATGCGCGGTTGGTTGCGGGCACCACCATCTCTTCGAATATCCGCGATTTTACAGAGGCGACGAAATGCGACGCCGAGCGTTTCGCCGCACAGAGGCGTGCCATCGTGGTTAGAAAAGAGCCTGCTCTCGGCCCCGGCGGAATGGGAATGACCTGGCCTTGCGATGAACGCCCGCATCACCGCGGTCAGACTGTCGCTGAGAGGAACAATGCGCGTTTTGAAGAACTTCGTCTGCCGAACGTGTATCAGCGATTGCTCGAGATCGACGTCCTCGATCTTGAGGCGCATTGCTTCGCCACGGCGCAGCCCGGCCCCATACAAGAGGAGCAGGAACGTGCGTAACGTATCTGCATCGATCACCAGGCGCGCTCCCTCCGTCGCTAACGGAATCGCTGCGAGAAGTCGTTTAAGCTCGGCTTCGGAATAAATGTAGGGAACAAAGGTCGAATAGACGCGCTTGCGCCGTCGTGGCATCGGAGATGTCTTCAACAAACGGCGAGAGACAGCGAAGAAAAACAGACCTGCCAGCGCGCGATACTTCTTGCTCCGCGTCTCATAACTCGTCGCGCCTCGATCCACGAAACCCGAGATCATCTCCGGATCGATATCCCGTACTGGAACGTTGCCGATCGATCTTCCAAAGGCTTTGAGAGTATTGGCCTCGCTCGAATAGCGCTTGCCGAGTGAGCGCTGCTGCGTAATGTAGGCGGCGATAATATCGTTGATGCTCATAGCAGCGCTCCCAAGTCGAACTCAGCCACTTGACGCAGCCCCCGCAGATCGATCTTGGTGTAGATCCGCGTGGTATCCAGGCTTCGGTGACCAAGATGGTCGGCGATCTGCTTCAATGTGAATCCAGCATCGAGGAGTTGGCCTGCACAGGCATGACGAAGGCAATGGGCGCCCCGCCAAGTGAGCTTCACGCCCTGCTTGGTCAACAGCGTCCTCACCACAGAGGTGATGCTCGGACCTGACAGCGGGCGGATTGGTGCCTGGACCGTCAAGAACAGAGACCGATGTGGGCTCCGCGGACGTGCCTGACGAAGATAACGCAGGATCGCCTCGCCAACGGGGACCGACATTGGATAGGCTTGTGCTCGTCGCATCTTCAGTCGCGTGACACGGATCGTCTCAGCTGCCCAATCGAGATCGTCCAATGTCAGTCGCGCTACTTCACCGCGCCGCAGACCATAATGGGTTAGCAACGATAGAATTGCGTGAGCGCGGACTTTTGCGGGGTCATCGCTGGACGCAGTGTCTTCGAGAATCCGGTCGATCTGTTCAGTGCTTGGGGCCCGAGGAACATCCTCAAGTTTATAGATGCGCGGCAGTTCGATACTGCGTGCGAAATCGGATCGACACCATTGCCGACTCCCGGCGTAGCGGAAAAAGTTACGCAATCTACAAGCCAGCGCGTGTAACGACTTACGGCTCCATCCCCGGCTTGCATGGTCCTTCAGAAACGCATCGACGTGAGCGAGTGTGACCGCATCAAGCGAGCGCACCCGAGGTGGCAATGATTTGAAGAACCACCGCATAGCTTCGTCGCAAGACGTAATCGTTACCGGGGAAAGGCCTCGTTCAACGCGGCAGTAGTTGTCGAAAGCGAGCAGTTCCGTCGCAAACCTTTGTGGCCGTTTGGGCTCGACAATTAACCCACCCAAGTTCCGTAGCCACGGCACGCCCGCCTGAAGAATGAGTTTAATGGTATGTTGGGATGGTGGACGGCCTGCCCATTTTGACTTGACCTGTCGGTAGAGTGCGCTTCTCAGCCCTTCAGGTGTTATGCTTCCTCCCGCATCGCGAACTATCTCAGCGACGACCAGCAACGCCCATGCCATACGCATGAGCGTCCGCGGCGAATAGCCATTCGCCTGCGCCTTTTTGAGAAATTGCTCTCGGGACTTCGCATACGGTGCGGCCCGATAGCGCGCCACGACGGCCGGGTTCTCGAATAGTTCGTCGTACATGATCGATCTCCATCGCAAGGATGGACAGCGATCATCCACACAAAAATATGTGGCGTAAGAAGCCCGCTATCGGGCTCCACAGAAACACTCACCACGCCTGCGCCACATATCGCAGAACGCCACATAATTCGTGTTATGTGGCCGGCCACATAACACGAAAAACGGCAAGGCGTAATACCGCCAGCGTGAAGATCAGCCAGCAGAACAGGCCGAGGCCAACGGTGTTGAGGAGGAGCCCAAGGGCGAGCATGGTGGTGGCTCCATGTGGAAAGGTGTAATGGTCGCGCCTTCCACCACCACCGCGGCGCAAGTTTGAATATAGCGTCGAAACGCGGCAGAGTTGCAGCATATGCAACTCCGCCTGGGTGGTGTGAAAGGCGGCAGACGGCGCTTATGCGCCGCCGAACTTCCAGACGGGGATGCCGAGCCGTCTCGCCTTGTCGGCGAGGTTGTCCTGGATTCCGGTGCCCGGGAAATGCATGACACCGATCGGCAGCAGTTCGAGCATGGCGTCGTTACGCTTGAAAGGCGCTGCCTTGGCGTGCTTCGTCCAGTCAGGCTTGAAAGCGATATGTGGCACTTTCCGGGTGGTCGCCCATTTGGAGGCGATCAACTCAGCGCCCTTTGGCGAGCCGCCATGGATCAGGACCATGTCGGGATGCTTGGTGTGCACCTTGTCGAGGCGATCCCAGATCAAGTGGTGGTCGTTGAAGTCGAGGCCACCGGTGAGTGCGACCTTCGGTCCGGCCGGCACCATGACCTCGGTGTCGGCGCGGCGTTTGGCGGCGATGAAATCTCGGGAGTCGATCATTGCTGCCGTGAGCGTGCGGTGATTGACAAGTGACCCCGATCGGGGGCGCCAGGATGAACCGGTGTGGACCTCGAAACGCTCGATGGCCTGATCGCGGAACAGTTCGAGGCAATTGCGGCGTTCGACTAGCGTGATGCCTTCGGCCGTAAGGCGCTCAAGCTCGACTGATTGCACTTCGGAGCCATTCTGCTCGCGCTGGCTTTTGCGTTGCGCCTGCTCGTTGTCGTCAAGCTGGCGATTGATTCGGTCTGCCGCACGATGGAAGAGGTTGACGGTCGACCAGAGCAGATCCTCGAGGTCCGGTTCGAGCCGGGTGTCGTTCAGCGTGGCGACCAATGCGTCGAAGATGTCGGCGATTGCGCCAGCGATCATCGTACCTTCGGGCAGCGGTCTCGGGTCGGGCTGGTCGTCGAATGGACGGTAGCCAAAGAGCTGTAATTCGCTGAGGACGTGGTCGGTTGGAGATGACGCGTGCGGTGGTTCGATGTCGTCATGATCGGTCATGGGATGAGGTCCTTTGCCGGATTGGCCGCGCCCATCGCGGCCTTCGTGGCGATCACTCAGACGGCGGGCGGCGCGGGCCAGCACCCGGAGCAGCGCGGAGGGCCGAAGCGCCAGCGGAGGATGGCGAAGGCCGGCTATTTTGCTTCGCGATGCAAAGGCCCGAAGGGCCGGCGGAAAATAGCCGGTCGCAGCCATTGCCGGCCTGGGCCGTCTGCCGTCCGATCGCCCTCTAGAAGGCCGTGGTCGCGCCTTTCCAGCATTGGGCCGTCGTGACCGAACTGTCGGCGTCGATGGCAGCCAAATGCGTTTATTCGACATTGGCCGACAAGAGGAAAAAGCGGGATACGTCCTCCGGTACCAGCTGAATACGCAACGCTACGCGGAGGGCTTCGAGCCCGAAGACGTGCAGATCCTCGTTGAAGTCACCCAGCCGAGGTGACAACGGGATTGCTTCGATGCCGGCGGTTTCCGCGCGTTGCGACAAAACGGCGTGCACAACGTCACCGGCGGCGTCGGCATCGCGGGCGATATAGAGCCGACGCAAACTCGACGACAGCGCCATGGCAGAGAGGTGATTGGCCGACAGTGCAGCGGCCATCGGCAAGGTCGGAAGCACGCAGCGTAGCGACAACATGGTCTCGATGCCTTCGCCGGCAACAAGCACGTCTTCGTCCGCCACGCCGAAACGAACCGCGTTGCCGAGCAGGTCGCCCATGGCTCGTCGGGGCGTGTCGATCGGGGCTTTGCCGAGCCGAGCGTGATCAAAGCCGTCCGGATCGAGCCAGGTACGGTGCACTCCGGTGATCTTGCCGTCGAGGTCGGTGACGCGAGCGATCATCGCCGGCCAGGTTTCGGTCGGCAGGTGCTCGTCAGGCCGATAATAGCAGCGCGGATGGAAGCGCAGGCTGTCACCATGGTGCACGCGCAGTATTCCGCGGCGATGCAAGTACGTCTCAACGACGGTACCCCCAATCGGACCTGAGATCGCAAATAGCCGTCTCGCGGCCTCCTGCGATCCAACCGGTGCTGCTGGACGAGCGGGTTTCGTGACGAGCTCCACTTCAGTATGGGGCAACTTCAGAAAGCGCCTTGCCTCCTCGGCGACCTCGCGGAACTCGCGTAAGCCTCGGCTCTCGCGAATGATGTCGAGGAGATCGCCATGCTCGCCGGTCGCGGCATCGGTCTTATGTTCAACTGCACATAAGACCGAATATGTTGCGCCGAGAGTTATGTTGCGCATTTGCGATTGGGTGCTGTCTCACAGACGATCGACAGCTTCTACGCAACATAATGCCAGCGCGCGCGGGAGGTTGCGTGATGCCCCGCGACGCTTCCGAACTGGCGCGCCGCCTCGCCCGTGATGCCGAGGCGGTCTGCCGCCATTACCTGTCCAACGGGCGGCGCCAGGGTCGCTACTGGACGGTGGGCGACGTTCGCAATACGCCCGGCCGGTCGATGTTCGTCCGGCTCAGCGGACCGGAATCCGGTCCCGGCGCCGCCGGGCATTGGACCGATGCCGCCTCGGCCGAACATGGCGATCTCCTCGACGTGATCCGCGAGAGCTGCGGTCTCGTCGACTTTCGCGATGTCGCCGATGAGGCACGACGCTTTCTGAGTCTGCCGCGCGCCGAACCGCGCCGCAGCCCAAAGCCCGTTCGCACACCCGTCCCCGCCGGATCGCCGGAAGCGGCGCAGCGGCTCTTCGCCATGTCGCAGCCGATCCGCCGGACGCTCGTCGAGACCTACCTGCGCAATCGCGGCATCAAGACTGTCCACGATGCGGGCGCGCTGCGGTTTCATCCGCGCTGCTACTATCGCCCGGACGACAGTTCGCCGACTGAGACCTGGCCGGCGATGATCGCCGCCGTCACCGATCTTTCCGGCGCCATCACCGGCGCGCATCGCACCTGGCTTGCGCCGGACGGCTTCGGCAAGGCGCCGGTCGACACGCCGCGACGGGCCATGGGCGGTCTCCTCGGCCATGCCGTCCGCTTTGGCGCGGCCGACGACGTCCTCGCTGTCGGCGAAGGCATCGAGACGATGCTGTCGCTGCGCTGTGCGCTGCCTGCCATGCCGATGGCTGCCGCGCTCTCGGCCAACCACCTTGCCGCCCTTCTGCTCCCGCCGACGCTGCGTCGGCTCTACATCGCCCGCGACGCCGATGCCGCGGGTGACATGGCGCTCGCGGCATTGACCGAACGCGCCGAAGCTGCGGGCATCGAGGCGCTTGCCCTGTCTCCGCGGATGGGCGACTTCAACGAGGACCTGCGCGCATTCGGCCTCGGCGCGCTGCGGGCGGCACTGCGCATCCAGCTCGCGCCGCAGGATGTCGTTCGCTTCATGCGCCAGAGGACAGCCGGGACGCGGAACGGAGTGATCTGCTGCGCCGTCCCGACGCGCACAGACGCCGCAACGTGCCTTCACTCACAAGGATTTCAGGAAGGCCATGAGATCCTTGTCCTCCTTCCATGAGCGACCGGGTCGTGGCTGACCGACTTCGCAAAGAGCTACGGCGTTGGCTTTCAGCGTGAGGTCTATTTCGGCATAGATGTTGGTGGTGCTGATCGAGACATGGCCGAGCCAGGCGCGGATGGTATTGATGTCCACGCCGGCGAGAACCAGGTGGCAGGCCGTCGTATGCCGGATCACATGCGGGGTTATCGTTCTGTCGGCCAGTTCCGGCACCCGGGCCGCGCAGCGCTCGATGAGCCGATAGACTCCGAAGCGGGTGAACGGCGTTCCGAGCCTGCTGACGAACACGGCGTCATCGGCCGCGCGACCGATGATCTCGTCGGCCAGAACGCGTTCGGTTTCCGGCCACAGCGGGCACTGGCGCGTCTTGCCGCCCTTCCCGTGCAGGGTGGCGAGATCGTGCCCGCCGTTGCCGCGCCCGATTTGCAGATCGCGCACCTTCAGCTGCGTGGCCTCGGAGACCCGCGCGCCGGTGTTGTAGAGGAAGAGCAGAAGCGCGTATTCGCTGCGGCCCCGCTCTGTCTTGCGGTCGGGCACGGCGAGCATGGCCTCCATTTCCGCCCTGGTCAGCCATCCGACCGGTGTCGGCATGGACTTCTTCGATGCGATGGCCCGGATATGGCCGCACCATTCGACATGAGCCGGATCCCGGCTGCCGACGAAGCGGGCGAATGCCCGGATGGCGGCAAGCCGCTGATTGCGGGTCCGGGCGGAACAGCCGCGATCTTCCTCGAGATGCGCGAGGAACTGCAGCACCAGCCGGGATGTGAGATCGCGGACGGCCAGCCGGTCCACGGGCTTGCGCAGCTTGCGGCTGACGAAGGGCAGCAGCAGGCTGAAGGTGTCGCGATAGCTCGTGCGGGTGTTCCGGGCCAGATTGCGTTCGGTGACGATATGTTCGCACAGGAAGCGCCGGAGCCATGGGCCGAGGGTTACGAGCTCAGGCATCCTCACCTCCGCCCGCATAGCGCGCAAAGCGCAGCGACGCCTGCTGCAGAAGCTCCGGCGTCATCGACAGATAGACCTTCGTGCCTTCCAGATCGGAATGGCCGAGATAGGTGGAGAGCACCGGCAGCAACCGTTGCACATCCGCTCCCTGACGATACCAGGCGGTCAGGCTGTGGACCGCGAAGCTGTGCCGGAGATCGTGCAGGCGCGGGACTCTGTCGCCCGCCTGGCTGCGCGCTGGACCCCGGCGATGCGCCGCAGCGCGTCGAATGCCGCCTGAACGGTGCTGCTGGCGAGCCGCGTGCCGTCCCGGTTCGCCAGAAGGAAGGAAGTCTCGCCTTGCGCAAGCCCGCCGCGCCGCCGCAGGGGCATGTAGTTCGCCAGCACCGTTGCAAGCTGCGGTCCGATCGGAACCAGACGGCTCTTGTAGAACTTCGTGGCGCGTATGGTCAGAACGGCTTCCGCCAGATCGACATCCGCCAGCGTAAGCCGCGTCGCTTCGCTGAAGCGCAACCCGGCGCCGTATAACAGGAGAAGCAGGGTCCGGAATGTCACTGCGTCCAGCTGAACCGCGCCGCGCCGGCTGATCTCCACGGTCGCGGGATCAAGGAGCCGCCGCAACTCGTCGCGCGAGTAGATGTACGGCGGCGTCCGGACGGCGATCTCGGTTCGTTGTCCGGCAACGGCGAACGGGTCGCATGGCCGCGGCTGATCGCATAGCGCCAGAAGCCGGCAAGGGCGTAATACTTGTTCTCGCGGTGCCGGGTCAGCGGCCCCTTGCCCGCCAGAAAGGCCAGAACCTGCTGCCGTGGTGACCGCGTCGCAGGCGGCATCTCCGTCGGCATAGTCGAGGAAGTGACGCAGGAGGTTCGCCCCGGTCGTGAACTTCGCGCCATGGGCCTGCCGCCAGAGGATGTATTGCTCGATCGCCTCGCGCAGCGTCATGCCAGACCCTCCAGATCGAGGGCCGCCACCTCGCGAAGCGCCGCGAGATTGACCTTGGCGTAGATCGCGGTGGAGGACGGGTCGCGGTGCCCGAGAAAGTCCCCGATCACCTTCATCGACATGCCCTGATCCAGAAGATGCTGGGCCGCAGCATGCCGCAAGGCATGCGTACCGCGCCGACCGGTGACGATGCCGATGCCTGCGAGACGATCACGGACGATCTTGCCGAGGGTCTTTCGGTCGAGCGGTCGGATCGGCGCATGCGACGTGAAGAAGAGGCTGCGCCCGAAGCCGGACGGCCGGGCTTCCCGTATGTAGCGCAGAATGGCATGGCCGACGCCCGGCGAGAGTGGCCAGACATGGGTTCGGCCCGGCTTCGGGCAGCGGACGCGAAGGATCTCGTTCTCCCAGTCCAGATCGTCGAGCCGCAGGCCGCCGACTTCTCCGGCCCGCAGCCCGTAGGCGACAAACAGCATCAGGATCGCGCGGTCGCGCTTGTCGACCGGGCGATCCCCCTGAACGGACGCCAGCAGGCGCAGGACATCCTCGCGCCTCAGGCCCTTCGGCACGGTCTCGTCCGCCATGAACCGGGGCGCCATGATCCCCGCAGCCAGCCCCGCTCGGCACCAGCCGCGCGCTTCGGCAAACAGGAAGAACGCCCTCAGACGTTGCGCGTAATCGTGTATCGTTCGGCGACTCCAGGCTCCCCGCCTGTGCTCTGCCGCAACGGCATCGTCGATGTCGGCCATCCGGACGGCGTCCAGCGGCGTACCTCTTCCCTGCCAGCCAGGAGAAGAAGCGGTCGGCGGCCGCGGCAGTAGTCTTGTATGGTCGCTCTGGACAGGCCGCGCTCTTCGCGCAGCCACTTCTCAAAGATCGCGACCTCGGCGTGATGCGGATGATGCTCCCGTTCGGGTTCATCGAGCCATCCCAAAAAGCGCAGCCATTGGACTGCCGTGGCTGACGAAGCGCGCTGCTCGCCTTGGGTGATGCCGACCGATCGCACCTGCGTGCCTTCGGCCGCGACCAGATCGCGGCCGCGGCCTCGATCTGCGAAAGGCGCACTCTGTCGCCTTCTTTCAGGTTCAGAAGGCGCACCAAGCTCAATTGATCGTTGGCGCATTTCCGCAAGGTCGGTCGTCTGGCGCCTGTCTCCTTGAGATGAACGAGATATCGCTCCCGCTGCTCGACAAGTGGCGCTGCTCGATATCTCTCAGCGGTTCGGGGAAAGAAGATTTCTTCAAACATGATCGTGTCTCCATGTCGATGGAAACGCGATCTTGCCGACAGCTTCCCGTCGGGAGATTTTTGACCGACGGCCATCCCCGCCATTCACACCAAATGACCGTACCGATCAGTCCTGGCCGATCGTTTCCTCGCGATCGACCTGCCGAAATTACAGCTCGGGTGGCCATTTCGTCAGACCAGATCGGTTCTTCATCTTCGCAGCAGCGCGAACCCGATATTCGGTCCGAGCTGTTGCGTGTAAGCGAGGTTGATCCACAGCATTGCCAAAGGCTCAAGGTAGCGACTAATGGCCAGTTGACCGGTGTCGATCGGGTCGAAACCGAGGTCTGCGACAAGCGCCATGACGATCTGCTTGGCGGGCGTATCGTCGCCGGCAAGTGCCATCATCAGCTTTCCACCGGGATAGTTGCTGTCTGCCATGTTGCGGGAGCCTGTGGTGCTGAATGCTTTGACGACGCGCGCGCTCGGCGCAAGCCGCGCTACGGTCTCGCCACCTAAATCGTCAAATCCGATCGCAAGCTCCCTTCCGGATTTGAGAGGATCGGTCGTGTCGATCAACACTTTGCCGGCGAAGTCACCCAGCGATCTTATCGTCGCCTCTACGGCGGGCCAGGGGACCGCGAGCACAAACACATCGGTACTGGTTGCAGCATCGTTCAAAGGGACGACGCCAAAACCCTGCTCTCTCAACTCTCCGGCTTTGTCGCCGGCCACGTCGCGCGTCGCGAATGTCACGCGATCGCCCGCCTTGAGCCATCCGCCCGCCAGCGCACGGCCTACATTGCCCGAACCGGCGATCGTGATGTGCATGGTGTGCTCCCGTGCGATTCTGCCGAACATATACCGTCGTGCGCGAGCAAGAGCTACCTCGGCTTAGGTCATTCGCGACGGGACGACACCGGCACCAAGTTCGGCGTTGTCCCTTGTGCCGCCGGAAGCGAAAGTAAATTCAGAGCGTTAGCAGCCACCTAGTTGCCGACAGCGCGGAACGCCGATCGGTCAAAGCGGTCCAAAACTAGCGAGCTGCATAAAGCGCGCGACATCCTGAGGCGCAAGTTCGATGCGCAGCGCCGCTCGGAGCGCGTCACGGCCAAACGCGCACAGATCCTCGTTGAAGTCGCCCCTGCGCGGAGACAGCGCCACCGCCTCGATGCCAACCCCTTCGGCGCGTTCAGTCAGCACCTCGAGCGCCATGTCACCCGCAAGATCGGCGTCGCGGGCGATGTAGAGCCGGCGCAGCGTGGGTGGGAACAGAAAGGCGGCAAGGTGGTTGGCGGACAGCGCGGCCGCCATCGGCATCGAGGGCATGATCTGCCGAAGCGACAGCATCGTCTCTATGCCTTCGCCGACAGCGAGGACATCGTCGGGAACGCCGAAGCGGACGGCGTGACCGAGCAGATCGCCCATCGCCCGTCGCGGTGTGTCGACCGGCGCCTTGCCAATACCGTCCGGCGCAAGCCAGGTGCGATGCGCACCGGTGATGCGATCGGCAAGATCGGTCACCGCCGCGATCATCGCCGGCCAAGTCTCGGTCGGCGAACTCTCGTCCGGGCGATAATAGCAGCGCGGATGAAACCGCAGCGCGCCCGCATCGTGGACGGTCTCGATGCCGCGATGGCGCAGGTAGGTCTCGACGATCGTCCGGCGGATCGGCTGAGACATGACGAAAAGCCGCCTCGTCGCTTCCGGCGAGCCGGCGGGGACCGGCGTGCGAGCAGGCATTGA
>CAWAYF010000018.1:0-13429 GCA_963786135.1 uncultured Verrucomicrobiae bacterium
TCGCGCGAAGGTAGGGGCGATTGACCCCAATCGCCCGCGGGCGGTTCGGTGAACCGCCCCTACCAGCATTGACTCGCTCAGCGTTTGATCGAAATTCTTCGCTTCAATGAATCGTAACGGCAAACGCGTCCTCCTCGGTATGAGCGGCGGAGTCGATTCCAGCGTCGCGGGCTATTTGCTGCGCGAACAGGGATACGACGTCGTCGGCGTGACGATGAAGGTCTGGCCGCAGGACTGCATCTCGCGCGCGGAGGACAAATGCTGCGGACCGCAGGCGATCGCCGACGCGCGCGGCGGTCGCCCATTCGTTGGGCATCCCGCATTACGTGGTCGATGAGGCGGACCAGTTCGAGCGCGTCGTGATCGACTATTTTTCGAGCGAATACCAGGCCGGGCGCACGCCGAATCCCTGCGTGATGTGCAACGAGAAGCTCAAGTTCGGCAGCCTCTGGGAAAAGGCGCGCGCGCTCGACTGCGATTACATCGCGACCGGTCACTACGCCATCATCGAGCATGGGGCCGACCGCGCCATCCTGCGCAAAGGGCGCGACCCGCGCAAAGACCAGTCCTACTTCCTCTTCAGCCTGCGTCAGCCGCAGCTCCGGCGCGCGCTGACGCCGCTCGGCACGATGTCCAAGCCGGAGATCCGCGCGATCGCGCGCTCGTTAGGCCTGAAGGTCGCCGACAAGGTTGACAGTCAGGAGATCTGTTTCGTTCCCGGGCAACGATTACAAGGCGTTCCTGCGCTCGCATCTCGGCGAAACGGAATTTCATCGGGGCGGAATCTACGATCTCTCCGGCAACTTTCTCGCCGAACACGAAGGGATTGAGATGTTCACCATCGGTCAGCGCAAAGGTCTGCCCGGCGGTTCGCCGCGGCCGCGCTACGTCGTCGATATCGATCCGGAGACGCAATCGCGTCATTCGTTGGCGAGGCGGAGGATTTGCTTTGCGAGGAATTCGAAATCGATCGGGTCAACTGGAGCAGTCGGGTGGAGGCAGCTGATCGCTCAGCTGCAGCGAAGTCGCCGTGACGGTGAAGATCCGCTACAGTCATCCCGGAGCACGCGCGCCACGCTCACTCCGTTGGCGAACGATCGCGCACTCGTTAGGCTGGATGAACCGCAGAAGGCGGTCACGCCCGGGCAGGCGGCGGTATTCTACGATGGCGACGTGGTGGTTGCGGGCGGCTGGATTTGCCGCACCGAGCCGGCCAGGCGGATTGAAGCTTTGGTCTCAGCCTGACGAATGACGGAGAGAATTCTGCTGGCGCTCAGTACGTTTCCAGACCGCGTAACCGCCCACCGAATCTCAACGCAGCTCGTCACAGAGAAATTCGCGGGCTGTGCGAATATTTTACCGGCGATCGAGTCGATCTATCGCTGGAAAGAAAAGCTGGAGACCGGAAGCGAAATCCTGGTCCTGTTTAAACTGAGCGAAGATCGGCAATCCGCGTTCCAAGAAAAACTCCGCTCGCTTCATCCTTACGAAGTTCCTGAAATAATTTTCGTTCCAGTCTCGAGCTGTTTACCGGAATACCTGCGCTGGGTGGTTGAAAACTGCAGTTAGGTTGCGCGTTCGCTATGTTCGACTGTTCCTAATTAGTGTTCCGGTCTGCGCCGTCTTCGGCGCAGCGATCGGGTTGGTTTGCTGCGGACGAATTTATCTTCAAGCGTTCATATCGTTCGTAACGGCCGTGCTGTATTATGCCTTCCTCGCTTTGAAATTGGCTGGGCCTACGGAATGGGCTTGGAGTCACCTAATCGTCAGCGCAATGTATCAGTTTGGCCCATTCATGCTGCTGTTCTTTGCGCCCGCATTCCTCGTCTCGGTGCTGATAGGTAATTGGCGAAGACGATCGACGACTGGATAGCGTGCAATTTGTGCGGGGCGGCACGAATGCTCTCTCCCGAATCACGGAAAGTTGAATGCAATAAGCATTCAACTTCGAAAAGGCGCGCTTCGACGTCTATTGGCAAGCAGATAGATCGTGATCCCGATCGCGTTGGCGATGATTGTCACGGCGGCGATCTTTGCCCCAAAGGTCAGCGGGCTTGGGACGTCGATGATCGGATAGACGGTGAAAAAAATCGCGGAGAGCGCAACGACGGCGCCGCAGATCGCAGCAACGCGCAGGCAAATCGACTTCGTGCGAACTCCGACCGCTCCGATAAGCGGGATCGCGAACATCATGAAATATACGATTCCGTAGAAAACATTAGCGGCGTTATCAACCAATTGAAACGCTTCCCTGGATGCCCGTTCCGATTTGGCTCGCTATTGCGATCGCGAGGGTAAGTGTTCCGACGAAGATGATCGAGTTTACCGGAGTCTTGTAACGCGGATGCAAACGACAAAACCACGCGGGAGCAATTGGTCCCAGCCTGCGACCATCGGTAATCGCGAACTCCCAGTGACGTGAACGCTCGTCGAAGAAATCGTCCGGACGGTCATTAACAAAATGCCAGCCGACGCAATCGCGCCGGCAATCGGGAACGAGTGCAGTCCGAGCCGCAGGGTTTGCGGCACGGGGCCAATCAGATCGATCGGGTTATTCCCAACGAAAGCGAGAACGGAGCTGGTTCCTAAAATAAACATCAGTGCGATGATGGGCGACGCGATCAGGACCGAGCGGCCGATGTCACGTCCGGGCGAACGCGTTTCGCCGGCAAGAATGGCCACGTATTCAAATCCGCTCAACGCGCCAATGCCGAGTTTTGTAAAAATATTAAAACAGTAAAAGATCGAGATCGTTGGCAAGGCGAGCGGCAGTGGCTGGTAATTTTTTATTTCGCCACGGGCAAGACCGAGCAGCGGCAGGAAAATCAGCGCCCCGTAGACCAAAAACATGGCGAAGGCACCGATGTTGTGAAGCCATTTGCCTAACGAAAGGCCGCGGAGGCAGGCCCAACCCAGGCCAACGACCAGCGCAGAACTGATCAACGAAACGCACCATTTATTGTTTGGCATCCAGGGGGCGCCAAGCGCGTAGGAAATGTTGGTCGTGACGAACATCCCGCCCAGCGCGATCACGGTGATGGAAAGCAGCCACAAGTTCCATGCGGTAATGAATCCGGCGAACTCATTGAAACCGAGCTTGGCCCATTGATAAATTCCGCCTTCCAGCGGCATGCGGTTGCTCAAGTAAACGACGACCGCCGCCTGCGGAATGTAAAAAAGCAAAATGGCAAGTAACCAGAAGAACAGATGCGCTTGTCCGAGTTTTGCAGCAGCTCCAACCCAGCTCGAACCGACAACGAAAAGAATCTGGGTGAGAACGAGGTCGAAGAGACCGAGCGGTTTCTTAAGCGATTCGCTGCGCGTTTCGACATCGTGTTCCGCGCGACCCAGCTCTGTAGTCATCGGTCCGTTGAAAGGTTGAGAGCTCACGGCCAAGGATCGCGAAATCCCAGATCCCAAGCTCCAAAGCCCAGGGAAATTTCAATATTCAAGCTCCAAAAGAGCATGTGGGAACGGCTTTTTTGAAAATTAACGTTTGGAGATCAGGAGGTGTTTGGTTTTGGGATTTGGAGCTTTTAGCAAACCGGCTTCATTGCTTCATCGTCCACTAGATATCGATGTTAGCGCTGCTCCTCAGGTTTTCTCACCGGCGGCGGAACGTTCCGAAACTCGCGGTGACGAATTTTGCCGCCGGCATAAGCGATGTAACCGCCCGCACCCAAAGTGGCAACGCCAAGGAGAATGACCATTGCCACCAATGGCATAGCCGAGCGCGGCCATTTTTTTGGAGCAACCAGCGCAATCGCGCTTAGAACTGCCAGCGCGTAGAACATCCAAATCAAATCCTCGGCGCGGTCTTGGTGTTCTTCCAACCAGGCGTCGCCAACTTCGTTTTCCATCGAAAGCACGCGGTCCTTCGCTTGCTGACCGAATTCATAGACTGGCCACGCCGAAGCCGCGCATGTCAAAACGATGATCAGGGTCGCGATTTGCGCCGGCCGGCTTCGCAAGAAAAACGCAACGATCAGTCCCAGTAATCCCATCGCCAGTCCGTAGACTGGCAACGGATTGATTAGAACGTGGATGTATTCCGGCTGACGAAGGTCGCGCAGAATGGCGTCGATCATCTAAGGAACAAACAATCAGCCTTTGGGCTCAGCGGCAGCTTTCTCCGCTTGCGACACTTGTGGATCTTCCCAATACGGCACGTATTTTTTCCAGTCCGCGGTAGTGAAATGCCACCACTCAACGCGCAGGCCGTAGAAATTGTTATGCGCCATAGCGAGCTGCAACAAGGTCAAATGCTGCTTTACCGACGGATCGCGGCCAACGTAGCCCATCATCGCTTGCGGCGTGAACTCATCGAACCTGGTCGGCATCGTTGCGTCCTGGCTCCAGTCGTCCACCAACGTCGCATCGACCGAGACGCCGTATGAATGCATCGAACCGAAGCCTTTCTCCGGATTCGCAACGTATTGGTCCTTAGCCGCGTATTTCCAGAGCAACTCCTGCGCTGCCTTCGGCCGATACGCGTCCCAGATCTTCAGTCGATAACGAAATTGCTGAAGATATTTTTGCGCGCCGGCTAGCTGCTGGGCCACGCTTGGCAAAATCAAAGCCTTCGTTCCGCGCGCATACAACGCGTGTCCGGTCACATTCTTCTCGGTGGCGTATCGCAAATCAATGACGATGGTCGGATCGACCGTCGCAATATCCACGAGCTCCGGTGTGGCTGCCCGCGACGCCGGCAGAATCGATATCGAGATGGCGACAACGAGTGAAAAGAGCTGAAAACGCAACATTGGGCGGCAATTATAAGCTCAAATCGCTGGGCTAATCAATTGCCGCCAGCAACCGCGCCGGCGGTGTCCGTTTTCGCGATTCGTTGCAAGAGGAGGCGCGCGGTTTCGTCGGGCACGATGAAATGAACCTCAAGGTTGGCGGCCTGCCGCGAGACATCGGGCGGCTGCGCATAGAGCATCAAATTTGAATCCTGGAGCCGCAGCCATTTTTGCGGCTCGTTATGCAAATCGCGCGCAAACTCGGAGGCATTCTCCGGGGTTTTCATTTTCAAGAGCAACCGCGCTTTCACCGGATTTTGGAAAGTTAAAGCAAGTCCGAGCAGTTGCGTGCTGTCCAGCAGTTCAGGCACGAAAACCGAATGAAACATGCGCGGCAAATCGAGCGGATCCCGGGAAATCAGCCGGACCGCGCTCTCGCTGTCCAATGCTTCGAATCGATCAAACAACTGGCCGGTGATTTTCAGGTCGAGATCGATCCCAAGTCGAACGCGAACAAGCTCATCCACTTCGCTGGAAGTTCCGATGGCAAGCGTCTGCGATCCGACGCGCGCCAGCGCCAAATCCGGTTTCTCCCATACATGCAGCCCGCTAATCGTCCGCCTCTGAAAGTCTTTGTCGGTCTGGACTACTCGAATGACGTTCGAAAGATCGGCGCGCGTCTCGATCAAAATGAATTCACGGGTCCTACCGTTGTCGGAAATCGTCGTTGCCCGCGTGATCTGGACCGCGTCTCGCGGCAAATTCAAGACCGGCGCGCGGGCGGCCGGGCCGATCAATCCGTTCCAAACTGCCTGGTAGGCATCGGGTTGCTCCTTTTGCCAGCGCTTGAGCAAGTCGCTCTTATTAAACTGGTCAGTGTTGATCGACAGGATCGCTTCGGTTTGTTGCGGCAACCATTCGCGCTTGCGCGGCGATTTTGCGACCAACGGCAGAATGATCGCCAGCAGGGCGATGCCCGAAACTACGCTGAAATAAAATTGGCGCAGCTCCTGTTTGTCGATCTTGCTAGAAAGCAGCGCCAATTCCGCAGTGTGTTTTAAATATTCCTCGACCGACGTACGATGCTTTCGCACGTGCTCAAGCAAATGCGGCGCGTTTGGCGGCGCGATTCCCTGAGACGCGAGATGGCGGCCAATGTTTAAGTATGCGGGATTCTTCCGTTCTTCGACAACTTGATGATGTTGTTTCGCCTCGCGAACGGCTTCCTGTTGCGACTTAATGCTCTCGGCGAATCCTTTGTCGCGCGCTTCGTATTCGCCGCGGACCTTTGCGATATTTTTTTCGATTGCGGCCAGTTCTTCCTCTGCGGAAGCGAGTTTTTCTTTCGCCAGCCGTGACGCGTCAGTGCTTCCCATTCGGGCGCGGACCAATTCGGCGCGTTCGTCGGGCAAACGCGCCCGCCGCGTGCCGATGCCGGCCACTTCGGTTTCGAGGTCGGCCGGTGGCGGATTTGCTGCCTGCAGTTCAGACAATTTTCTCAACAGCTCCTGGTCGGTCGCATCGTTTTCCTGAATCCGGCGCTCGACCGCATTCACTTCGCGCTCGCAAAGTTCAGCCGCGTTCTTCGCATCATTACGCCGTTGAAGGATCGGCTTTTTCTCCGTCTCCAACTTTGCCATCGCCTCGCTTTGCTCTTTGACGTTCGCATCCCGCTGCCCCTCGATCTTCTTGATCCCCTCTTCGATTTGCGCGATCCGAAGCGCGACTTCCTTCTGTTCCTGCTCGAGCTTTTTGAGCGCAACAATCTCGTTGCGCAGCTCGGGGAAATTTGCGGCCTGTGACGTGCCTTCCCGACCGAGCGCGATTTCGCTTTTCTGCAGCACGCGTTTCTCATGCCGCAAAATCATTCGTGTTCGCTGCCGGCGAATCTTTAGTCCGATCTCACGCAGACCTGTGCGAATGAAGCTCAAGATTCCTCCGATTCGGCCAGCTTCGCCAGGACACTGAAATCTTCCAGCGTGGTGGTGTCACCGGTGACTTTTGCGCCTGTTGCGATTTCTTTCAGAAGCCGCCGCATGATTTTTCCGCTCCTCGTCTTTGGCAGTGCTTCCGCAAACCGGACTTCATCCGGTTTGGCAATCGCACCGATGTGAATGCTGACATGCTCGCGCAATTCACTCTTCAAGTCATTAGAGGGATCAATTCCAGCCTTCAAAGTTACGAACGCTACCACACCCTGTCCTTTCAATTCGTCCGGCCGCCCCACCACTGCCGCTTCCGCGACTCGCGCATGGCTTACCAGCGCACTTTCGATCTCAGACGTGCCGAGCCGGTGCCCGGCAACGTTCAGCACGTCGTCAATGCGGCCGACGATCCAAAAATATCCGTCCTCATCGCGTCGCGCGCCGTCACCGGTCAAATATTTACCGGGATATTCACTCCAATACTGTTTCTTGTAGCGCTCCTTGTCGCCGTAAATCGTGCGCAACATCGACGGCCACGGCCGGCGAACAATTAGTTTCCCGCCAACATTCGCGCCCACTTCTTCTCCATCTGAATCGACAATCGCCGGATCGACACCAAAAAATGGAAGTGTCGCGCTTCCCGGTTTCGTTGGAATCGCACCGGGCAATGGAGTGATCATGATCGCGCCAGTTTCAGTTTGCCACCAGGTGTCCACCACGGGACAACGTCCGCCTCCAATCATTTTGTCGTACCATTCCATGCTTCAGGATTAATCGGCTCGCCGACGGTTCCGAGCAATCGCAACGACGATAAATCGTGTTTCTTCACCCATTGATCGCCCCAGCGAATGAAAGCGCGGATCGCCGTCGGCGCGGTATAGAGAATATTGATCTTGTTTTGTGAAATGATTCGCCAGAAGCGATCCGGCTCGGGCCAGTTCGGCGCTCCTTCATACATGAACGTGGTCGCGCCATTAGCGAGCGGACCATAAACGACGTAGCTGTGCCCGGTGACCCAGCCGACGTCGGCGGTGCACCAGTAAATGTCTTCCTCACGGAGGTCGAAAACGTATTTGGTCGTCGAATAAATGCCGACCAAATAACCGCCGGTCGTGTGGAGAATACCTTTCGGTTTCCCGGTCGAGCCACTGGTGTAAAGAATGTAAAGCGGATGTTCGCTGTCGACCGGCGTCGGGGGACAAATGTCGTCTACGTATTCCAATTCGCGATGCCACCAGACATCGCGGCCTTCTTCCATGTGGATCTCATTGTGGGCGCGCTGAAAAACAATTACCCGCTTCACTGATGTGCCGCCGCGAAGCGCGTCATCGACATTTCTCTTCAAGGGAACGATCCCGCCCCGGCGATAACTACCGTCCGCGGTGATGAGCGCAATTGCGCCGCTGTCCGCAATCCGATCGCGAATGCTTTCCGCGCTAAAACCGCCAAAAACAACAGAGTGCACCGCTCCGATTCGCGCGCACGCCAGCATCGCGATCGCGACTTCAGGCGTGGTCGGCATGTAAATGATGACGCGATCGCCTTTGCCGATTTTGTTTCGTTTGAGCACGTTGGCGAACCGGCAAACTTCGTGATGCAATTGTTGATAGGTGAGCGTGCGCCGCTCACCCGGCTCGCCTTCCCACAGAATCGCTGCCTTGTTCCGGCGGTTTGTTGGGAGATGCCGGTCGAGGCGATTCTCGGAAAGATTGAGTTGGCCGCCTATGAACCATTTCGCGAACGGCGGTTTCCATTCGAGGACTTTTCGCCATCGCTTTTGCCACACCAATTCGTTCGCCTCGCGCGTCCAGAATTTGTCTGGCCGCTTGATCGACTCCAGATACATCCGCCGGTATTGGGCAAGATTCTTGATTCGCGCTTTCCGCGAAAATTCCTTCGAAGGTCTGAAGACGCGCTTCTCCTTCAAGTGTGACTCGATGTTTGTCCCAGCCGGACTGGCAGTATTGTCGATCTTCATTCGAAGTTCGGGAAATGACGCTAACCGCCCACAGTGCGTGCTCAACTTAAACTTGTCACCACGAAGACCACGAAGTTAGATCCGAACCGAATTCCTTCGTCACTTTCGTGGTGATTTTCATTTGTCTTGTCGCCCGGACGACTCAAAACTGAAGATATGTCTGATGATATTTACAAAAGAATCGAATTGGTTGGTTCGTCGCCGAAGGGAGTCGAAGACGCTGTGAAAAACGCGATTGCGCGGGCAAAGAAGACCGTTCGCAACATGCGTTGGTTCGAAGTCATCGATACCCGTGGTTACCTGGAAGAGGGAAAGATCGCGCACTGGCAGGTGACGCTGAAGGTTGGCTTCACCTTAGAAGGGTAGCAGCGATTGACGATACCGATCCGGCTCGCCATGGCGGTTCGGTGAACCGCGGCTACCTCTCCTCTTCCTGGGATGCTTCGTAGAGCTTGGCCGCGCCGTAGATCAGGATTGCCGGTTTGAGCGCTAACAACGCGAGTCGCACGATGCCCCTGATGATTCGTCCGATGCCTAACCGGTTCAAAACGAACCCCGCCAGCACTGCATAAGCGAGCGACTGTACCGGATTTCCGCGAACATACGTTTCCGTTTGCGCAAGAAGGTCATCGAAATGCTCGCGCGTATAACGCAACCCGCGTTCTGCTAAATCGTCGTGTTTTCCTTCGTCCATTGGTTAACTTGGCCGAGCCTGCGATTTGGTCAACGCAAACTCAGCCAAATCGAGCGCGCGGCGGTTCCCGGCGGAAAATCCAAGGGAGCAGATTGTCGATGCAGGGTCCCGGTGCGCCTAGAAAGTTTCAGGCAATATCGCGCCATTCTCTCCAGCACCTTTTCATTTAGCGTCTCACAATTGGTCGAAAGCAACACTTCCGCATTGCGTCCGGTCACTTCCAGAGCCGGCCGCGATCAGCTCTTCGAAATCTTTTTCGACATGGAACGCAGGGCCGCCTTTGATTCGCGAGAAGGTCGGGGGATCCAAAATGATCATGTCGAATTTTTCACTACGGCGCGCCATTCGTCGCAAGACCGGACGCACGTCGTCAGCGATAAAGCCATGTCCTTCGGTCGACAGGTTATTGAGCCCAAAATTTTCGCGGCCGCGAGTGAGGGATTTCTTCGAAAGATCGACGCTCACGGTTTCAGCGCCGGCGGACGCGGCTGCGACTGAGAACGAGCATGTGTAAGCGAAGCAATTGAGAACCCGCTTCGGCCTTGCCTGCCGGACAAACCGACGGTTCTCACGTTGATCGACAAACAATCCGACTGAGTAACCCGCACCGAAATCGATTCCAAATCTGAGATGATTTTCAGTCGCGACCGTGTGCAAATTCTCATCTTCTTTTCCTGAAAGTAGTTTGGGCGTCTCGCGCTCCTCATTCTTCTTTGGCAAAAACCGGCCGAACAGGCGCGCAATCAACAGCCCGAGCGACTTCTGCGCTTCGCGAAGTTCCGAAGCCAATCGATCGCGCGCCTGTTCAGTTCGAAACGAAAATCAGAACGTCAGAACCAACGCTCTGCCCAACCGTCGTCGATGGGGACAAAGCCGGTGCGCGGTAGTTCCATCGGCTTCGAAGTGGCGAAGCAGCCCGCTATCGATCCATTCGCCTTTATGTAGTGTCATGTTGAGCCGAGCGAAACATCTCTGATTTTTGCTTCAATTCTGCAAGAGTGATCAGAGATTCTTGGCTCTGCTCAGAATGACAAATCAAGTCACGATCCGTGTTCCGGCAAGCACTTCGAACCTCGGGTCCGGGGTTCGATTGCCTCGGCGTCGCGCTGCGCATTTACAACTCTGTCACGATCAGTCGCGCAAACAATCGACAACCCCAGGAAAAGATCGTCGCGGAGGCGGCGGATTTATTTTTTAAGCGAACGAAGCGCCCCCATTTCGCATTCTCCTGCTCAGCGCACGAAAAAATTCCGCGCTCGCGCGGTTTGGGAAGCAGCGCCACTATTCGTCTCGCGATGTTGCACGGACTCAACGAGCTTGTCGGGCCGGCCGCTCGATCGATCGTTGATCTTCCAACTGTGCGCCGAGCTTGAGGGCCATCCGGATAACGCCGCACCCGCGTCATTCGGCGGATTCACCGTCGCGCGCGGTGAAAATGTTCAGCGCTCTGAAGTTTCTCAGCGACTAGAGTTCGTTCTCTTGATTCCCGATTTTGAAATCCGAACAGCGGCTGCGCGAAGAATTCTGCCGGCGAGAATCTCCCGGACGGCGGCGGTCGAGAGCGCCGGTAACGCCTGCGCAATCACCGCTGCATTTGCGTCGCGCAATTACGAAAACCTCAGAGGCGCGTTCGTGGACCACATTCATCAACCGTTTCGCGCCAAACTAGTTCCGTTTCCTGCCACGCGTTATCGCCGCCGCTGAAGAAGCCGGCGCGCTTGGTGCGTTTTTGAGTGGCAGTGGCTCGACGATCTGCCGGCGTCTGCTTGCGCAACGCGCAAAGAGTTGGCGCCGCCATGAAGCGCGCCGCAAAAACGCGCTCGCAAATTATAATCACCACGGCTGACAATCGCGGCGTCGCTTTCAACTCTCAACTATCAACCATCAACTAATTCAGTGGGCCGCTGGCTTGAAAATCTCGAGCAGTTCGCGATCGACGTCATTCTCGAGCGGCGCCACGGGTTTCGCGCGGCCGTCCTGCGCGGGCTCTGCTCTACGTCCTTTCGTTGATTTACGAGCGCATCGTCCAGCTGCGTCTCTTCCTTTATCGCAAACGAATTTTGCGCGAGCGCACGCTCGGTTGTCTCGTCATCAGCATCGGAAATCTGACCGTCGGCGGCACCGGCAAGACGCCGATCGTCGAAAAATTTGCGCGCGCCCTGCAGGCCGGTGGTCGCCGCGTCGCCATTCTGAGCCGCGGTTACAAAAGCGTGCCGCGAACCGACCAAACGAAGTTGGTGTCGAGCGTTTCCGGCGTGGAACGCGATCCGCCGCGCGTTGTTTCCGACGGACAATCGCTCCTGCTCGATTCGCTGACCGCCGGCGACGAGCCTTACATGCTGGCGAACAATTTGAAGGACGTGATCGTGCTCGTGGACAAGGATCGGGTGAAGAGCGGCCGCTTCGCCATCGACAAATGGAAAGCCGACACGCTCCTGCTCGACGACGGCCTGCAATATCTGCACCTCAAACATCGGCTCGACATCGTGCTGATCGATCGGCAGGCGCCGTTCGGAAACGAGTTTCTTCTTCCGCGCGGCACGTTGCGCGAGCCGCCGCGAAATCTGCGGCGCGCCAGTTACATCTTCATCACCAAGAAGCACGGGCGAGTCTAACGACGACGCTGATCGAGCGCATCCGGCGTTACAATCGCACCGCCGAGATCATCGAGTGCGCGCACCAACCGCTTTATTTGCAGAACATTTACACCGGCGAACAACTTCCGCTCGAGCGCCTGCGCGACACCTACATCGGTTCGATCTGCGGCATCGCGGCGCCGGAAAGTTTCGAAGGAGGCCTGCGCAAACTCGGGCGCGCGGCTCGATCTGGCCAAGCGCTACACCGATCACCACCGCTACAGCGAAGCCGAGCTGCAGAGCTTCATCAATCGCTGCATCCGGCGCGACCTCGACATGATCGTGACGACGGAAAAAGACGCCGTCCGTATGCCGCGACTTGGCAACGAAGAAAAGTGCCGATTTATTTTCTGCGGGTGGAGATCGAAATCCTGAGCGGCCATGAAACCTGGGAACATTGCGTCGCGCGCATCTGCCAGCCGCAGCCGATGCTTTCGCCGGAGCGATTCTTTGCCTGATGAATCTGTCAACACGAAGTGAGCATCTCGGACTGCAGTACAGGGACATCGATAAGATTGTCGACACCGTTGCGTCCGTTGTGAGAACCGTGTGCTGCGTGACGTTATGCGAAATGCCATGCAAGAAAGCCCAACTGATCGTCGAAGGAAAAAAGCTTTCCGGTTTCGAATCTCGACAAGGTCCTTTATCCGAAGGTCGGCTTCACCAAGGGCCAGGTGATCGATTATTACATCCGGATCGCGCCCGTGCTGCTGCCGCATCTGAAGGATCGGCCGCTGACCATGAAGCGCTATCCGAATGGCGTCGAAGCGGAATTTTTTTACGAAAAAAATTGTCCGACTCATCGGCCGAAGTGGGTGCAAGACAGCCAAGGTCTGGAGCGAAGGCAACAAGCGCACCATGGATTATTGCCTCGCGCAGGATCTGCCGACGCTGGTCTGGGCGGCGAATCTCGCCGATCTCGAGTTGCACACTTCGCTGTCGCGCAAGAAAAGATGTCGCGCGTCCGACGATGATGGTCTTCGATCTCGATCCCGGCGCGCCGGCGGACATCGTGCAGTGCTGCCAGGTCGGGCTTTGGCTGCGCGATTTGCTAGGCGACATGAAACTCGAAAGCTTCGCGAAAACGAGCGGCTCAAAAGGCCTGCAGGTTTACGTGCCGCTGAACACGCCGGTCACCTTCGACCAAACCAAGGAGTTGTCGCGTGCGCTCGCGGAGTTTCTGGAGCGCGAACATCCGACCTGGTCGCGTCCAAAATGTCGAAGGCGCTGCGCAAAGGAAAAGTGTTCGTCGATTGGAGCCAGAACGACGAACACAAGACGACGATCTGTGTTTATTCGCTTCCGCGCCAAGGAAGAGCCGACCGTTTCGACGCCGGTGACCTGGGAGGAAGTGGCAAATTGTCTGAAAAAGAAAAAAGCCGCGCTCTCCTGAAATTTCGTTCCGACCAAACGCTGGCCCGCGTCGAAAAACTTGGCGACCTCTTCGCGCCGGT
>CAWAYF010000019.1:0-54401 GCA_963786135.1 uncultured Verrucomicrobiae bacterium
TGGCAAAAGGTGAAGGCCGAATCGGAGAAAAATGGGTCCTTGGTGGACCATATTGACCGGTACTTCATGGATCCAACTAGCTTCTCGGCGTTGCAGTGAAGCAAAGACGTCTGGAGACATCAGCGGGGCGAAATGTTACAATTAAATTCTTGATTTGAACGCGTTTTGCCCTGCATATTGTATGTCCGCCAATGGCCTTCCGCTATTACTTGTTGTTCCCTGAAATTCACAACTTGTTGGCCGGGCTGTTAGCATCAATTCACCGTTAATTCACCAGTTGTAGGAAGTGCCCCATGATCCAACTCAAACCCGGAATCCAACCGTCAACCCTGAATAAACCGCGCAAATCCGTCGATCGCCGCCGGCAGAGATCAACCAAAAGCCGGGGTCTCCAGTTCGAACGGACATTCAGCGACGCCAACATTCGGCCATTTGAACAAACCGAGTGGGAGCGGCGGACCGCTGAAATTACCGACGATAGCGGCACGGCGATTTTCAAACAGGAGAACGTTGAGGTGCCGAAGAGTTGGAGCGCGCTCGCGACCAAAATTGCAGTCTCGAAATATTTTTACGGCGACATCGCGCACGGCACTGACCCCCACAAGGGCGGACGCGAAAGCTCAGTGCGCGAACTGATTCATCGTGTGACGCGGACGATTACCGATTGGGGAATCGCGGACGGATATTTTGCCGATGCGGAGGCGGCGGAAATTTTTTACGACGAGCTGACCTGGCTTTGTTTGAATCAACACGGCGCGTTCAATTCGCCGGTCTGGTTCAATGTCGGTCTTTATCATGAGTACGGCATCGGGAAGAACGCCGGTGCGGGAAATTATTTTTATAATCGCGCGACTGGAAAGGCCGAGCGCGCACCGACCCAATACGAATATCCGCAAGGCAGCGCCTGTTTCATTCAAAGCGTCGAAGACACAATGGAAGACATCATGCGTCTGGCGATGAGCGAGGCGATGCTGTTCAAATACGGCAGCGGCACTGGCACCGATCTTTCCACGTTAAGATCGACAAAGGAAAAATTGAGTGGCGGCGGCAAGCCGAGCGGTCCGCTTTCGTTCCTGAAAGTTTATGATCAAGTGGCGAACGTGGTGAAGAGCGGCGGCAAGACGCGCCGTGCCGCGAAGATGAACACGCTCAAAGATTGGCACCCGGATATTGAAGAGTTCATCGATGCCAAGCAAAAGGAGGAAAAGAAAGCGTGGGCGTTGATCGAGCAAGGTTACGACGGCAGCTACAACGGCGACGCCTACGGCTCGGTCATGTATCAAAACGAAAACCTGAGCGTGCGGGTAAGCGACGAGTTCATGGACGCGGCGCTGGAAGGCAAAGAATGGTGGACCCGCCGGGTCACTGACAGCCAACCCTGTGAGCGCAAAGACGCCCGCACGTTGCTCCGAAAAATCGCCGAAGGGACTCACATTTGCGGCGATCCCGGAATGCAATTCGATACGACGATTCATAAATGGCATACCTGCAAAGGCACCGGTCGCCAAAACTCCACGAATCCGTGCAGTGAATATCTCTTTCTCGACAACACCGCCTGCAATCTCGCGTCGCTGAACCTGATTAAGTTCAAGACCGCCGACGGCACGTTCGATGTTGAACGTTTCAAGGCCGCAGTTCGCGTTTTCATCACCGCGCAGGAAATCGTGGTCGACAACGCCAGTTATCCGATCAGGGAGATCGCGGAGAACTCGCACATTTTCCGAACGCTCGGACTGGGTTACGCAAATCTCGGTTCGTTGATCATGAGCTACGGTTACGGATACGACAGCACGGAGGGCCGCGCGCTTTGCGGCGCCGTGACGTCGATCATGACTGGCGAAGCTTACGAACAGAGCGCCCGCATGGCCGAGGCGCTCGGCCCATTCCCGGGCTACAAAGAGGCGCGCTGCAGCGGCGTTCCCAAGCCGGTCGCGAAAAGCAATGTCACGTCAATGCTCGAAGTGATCGATTTGCACAAGTGCTCAGTGAACGAGATTCCAGATGTCGCCGAATTCGCTTATCTAAAGAAGGAGGCGGCGAAAACATGGGACCGCGCCGCGAAACTCGGCAAACGCCACGGTTATCGCAACGCCCAGGTCACGGTGCTGGCACCGACTGGAACGATCAGTTTCCTGATGGATTGCGATACCACCGGGATCGAGCCGGACATCGCTTTAGTGAAATACAAACTGCTCGCCGGTGGCGGAATGTTGAAAATCGTGAACCAAACCGTCAAGCCTGCGCTGGAAAAACTTGGTTACAATTCGGAGGAGATCGACCGGATTATCGCGCACATCGACGCGCTCGATACGATTGAGGACGTGATCGATTCCGACGGAACGACCATTGCGTCCGGATTGAAGCCGGAGCATTTGCCCATCTTCGATTGCGCGTTCAAACCGTTCAAAGGTGAACGCTCTCTTAATTATATGGCGCACCTGCGGATGATGGCCGCAGCGCAACCGTTCTTGAGCGGCGCGATTTCAAAAACAGTGAACCTGCCCGAAGCCGCAACGGTTGACGACATCACGAACAGCTACATTGAAGGCTGGCGATTAGGATTGAAATCGATCGCTATTTATCGCGAAGGCTCGAAGCGTTCCGCTCCGTTGAATACGCGAAAGACCCGCGACATGGGCGGCACCACGGAAGACATCGATGTGGCGCTTGACGTCACGGTCGATCGGGAAGATTTCCAGAAACGAATCCTTGAGCTCGAAGACGAACTTCGAGAAATGCGCGACAAGATCGACAAACCGATTCGGCATCGGATGCCCGACACTCGGATGTCGTTGACCCACCGGTTCGAGATCGCGGGCCACGAAGGCTACATCACGGTCGGTTTGTACGAAGACGGACAGCCGGGTGAACTGTTCATCACCATGTCGAAGGAAGGCAGCACCATCGGCGGATTGATGGATACCGTTGGAACGTTGACGTCGATCGCGCTCCAGTACGGCGTGCCGCTGGAGTCGCTCGTCGAAAAAATTCGCCTATCAACGATTCGAGCCGAGCGGGTTCACCAAGAATCCTGACATTCGCAACGCGACCAGCATCACGGACTACGTGTTCCGCTGGTTGGCTTGCCAGTTCATCAAAGGTTACAAGGAAGCGACTTCACCGAGTCGCGGCCAAGGCGAGCTGCCGATGAAAGAAATTCCGGAGATGGAAAAGAAAGCGCTCAATCGTCCGGTTTCTGATCTCGCGCGCACTGGCGAAAAAGAAATTCTCGACGTGATCACGAATCATATTCCCAACGACGGTCCCGCCATGGCGGGACATATGGTGGGGAACGGCCATAGCCATGCCGACCGGGTGCAGGAAGCGCTCGGGAACATGTTCATGGACATCGTCTGCTCCCACTGCGGCAGCGATAAAGTGATCCGGGCCGGCGCCTGTGGCGTTTGCACGGAGTGCGGAACTAGCCAGGGCTGCAGCTAGCCAACGCGGTCAAACCTCACCTACAACGTTGGACAGACGCTGTGGGTTAGCTACAATTCGTGACCGCCGTTCGTTCGACGGCGGTCGCTCTCGGCTTGGGTCGCCGCGGCGACCTACGGCGTAATAAATTTGCCTATGACTGAAGCGGAACTCCAAAGACAGAAGGAAATGCAGCAGGCCGAGGAACTGTTGTTCACCGGTCCGCAGGCGCTTGGTTTTGTAAAAGGATTATTCGCGGGGCATTTCGTTTCCGATTGGGTGATGCCGTATCCGCGGATCCCGGCGGCGCAGCAAACGCAGCTCGACCAAACGCTGAAGGAGCTGCGTGCATTTCTCGATGCCAAGCTTGATCCGACGGCGATCGACCGGAACGCGGACATTCCGCGGGAAGTGATCGACGGTCTTGGGCGAGTCGGCGTTTTGGGGATGACCGCGCCGGCAGAGTACGGCGGGCACGGTTTTTCACAGCTCGCGAATACGAGAATTTTGGAAGAGCTCGGAACGCGCTGCGCATCAACGTCCGTTTTCGTGAATGCGCACCACTCGATCGGCATTCGCGCATTGTTGTTGTTCGGCACGCCCGAACAAAACAAGAAATGGTTGCCGAAACTTTGCACCGGCGAATGGCTCGGAGCATTCGCGTTGACGGAACGTGAAGCCGGCTCGGATGCCGCCAACGTGCAAATGACGGCGACACCGAGCGAAGACGGGTCGCATTACATTTTGAACGGCGAGAAGCGTTACATCACTAACACCGCAATCGCGCAGGTATTGACGGTGATGGCGCGCACACCGGTTCCAGGCAAACCAGGCAAGGACGCGATCACTGCGTTTTTGGTCACGCCGGACATGCCGGGGTTCGATCTGCTCGAACCGCGAATGGAAAAAATGGGAATCCGCGGAACGGCGACCGGCCGGTTCGCATTGCGCAACGTCAGGGTGCCGAAAGAAAATATTCTTGGACCGTTTGGCAAAGGTTTGAAAGTCGCACTGACAGTTCTTGATTTCGGACGCACCACGTTTGGCGCGTGCTGCACTGGTGCGGCGAAGACTTGTTTGCGACTTGCGGTTAACCACGCGAACACTCGCAAACAGTTCAATAAGACGCTCGCCAGTTTTCACTTGGTGAAAAAGAAAATCGCGCGGATCGCGGCCGACGCGTATGCAATGGAAGCGATGACGACGATCACGGCGTCGCTGATCGATCGCGGTCTCGAAGATTACATGGTCGAAACCGCGATGTTGAAAGTATTCACGACCGAGCTGCTGTGGGAATGCGTAAACGAAGCTTTTCAGATCCATGGCGGCGCGGCTTACATGACCGATTGTCCACTCGAGCGAATGTTGCGCGACGCGCGCATCAACCAGATCGGCGAAGGTAGCAATGAAGTTCTGAAATCATTCATCGCGCTGGTGGGGATGCGAGGACCGGGCATGGAGTTCAAGGAAATTTACGACACGGTGTTGAAACCGACGCGCGAAGGCGGAATCGGTAAAGCTTGGAGCGCGGGCATGAATCGTCTCGGCGCTACGGTGCGAATTCCTGACGTGCCCGTGCGCAGCGCCGAACTGAAATCATTGGCTAACCAACTCGGGCGATTGATTTGGCGGTTCAACCTGGCAGTCAACAAGTCCCTGATCCTTTATCGCGAACCGATTCTGGACATGCAGCTGGTGCAGGAACGAATTGCCGGCGCGGCGATGGATTTATTTGCGTCAGCGGCAACGCTGAGCCGATGGGATGCGGAGATTCAATTTTCCCAGCGAAATGGGGGATCGCAGTCGCAGAAGAACACCGCGCCCGAGCTTTTCCTGAGGCAATCGTTCCGAAGGATCCGCAGTTTTCTTGCTGGTCTGGGCGATAATGACGACAAATTCATCCTCGCAGCCGCCGATTCGGCTTTGTCCTAAAGTTTCTCGTCAATCGGATCAAGCCCGAGTCGTCAGCTGACTATCGGCTGGCGCGGTTCTAGCTGCCGGGGAGGCATGCGTCTAAACGAGCTGGATCGTTTTGCGTCCGAGGATGTCGATCTTGCCGGCAAACGGCTGCTAATTTTCATCGTCGCTTACAATGCCGAAGCGACGATCGAAAAAGTGTTGCGCCGGATCCCGCCAGCGTTGCGGACGAACGAGACCGAAGTGCTGATCATCGACGATTCTTCGAGCGACGAAACCTTTGCCCGCGGCGTCGGCTATCAGCAGCAGAACTCGGAATTCAAAATCACCGTCCTGCGCACACCCGAAAACCAAGGTTATGGAGGCAATCAGAAGCTCGGTTATCGCTACGCGATCGACAACGGGTTCGACATCGTCGCACTACTCCATGGCGATGGAAAATACGCTCCGGAGAAATTGCCGGCGTTACTGAAACCGGTGATCGAGGACAAAACGGACGCGGTGCTGGGCTCGCGATTGATCGACAAACATGCGGCCCTGCGAGGAGGCATGCCTTTTGGCAAATGGATCGGCAATCGCGTGTTTACGGCGTTCGAGAACTCTGTGCTCGGCACGGAGCTTTCGGATTTTCACTGCGGTTATCGGATTTACGCGACCCGCGCTCTTGCCCAAATCCCGTTTGAGAAAAACACGAACGATTTCCATTTCGACACTGAGATCGTCATTCAGTTCCTGTTGAAGAAACTCCGAATTCTGGAGGCGGCTATTCCAATGTTTTACGGCGACGGAATTCCTTACCGCGACGCGATGAAGTACGCCTGGAACATTTTCAAAACCACGGCGCGGGCGCGGTTGTGCCAGTTGTCACTCTTTTACGATCGACGCTACGACGTTGAGGCGGTGGAGGAAATTTATCATCTAAAGCTCGGATACGCTTCCTCGCATACCGCGGCAATCGCGGCGGCCAAACCGGGCGGCAGAATTTTAGATATCGGTTGTGGCCAAGGCCGGGTCGGGGCTGAATTTGCGAAGCTCGGCTGTCACGTCACCGGGCTGGATCGTTACATTCCGAGTGACGATGTGCGAAGGAAGAACATGGATTTCGTCCGCTGGGATTTGGATCGCGCCGAATTTCCAATCAACGTTTCGCAATTCGATCAGATTTTTTTGCTCGATATCATCGAACATTTGAAGGATCCGGCGCATTTTATGGATGAACTGCGGTTCGCGACCGGTTGCAAGCGGCCGGAGATCGTCCTGACGACTGCGAACATCGGATTTTTTGCGACTCGATTCATGCTGACGCTCGGTCAGCTAAATTACGGCAAAAAGGGAATTCTGGACGTGACCCACACGCGTTTGTTCACATTCCGGTCGATTAGCGAACTGTTAACTCAGTCAGGCTACAAGATTCTCGAATTGCGCGGGATTCCTGCGCCGTTTCCGCTCGCGTTGGGCCGAACGTTTCTGTCGCGACTACTCTTGACGCTGAACGCGGTGCTGATTCGTTTGAGCAAAGGTCTTTTCGCTTACCAGATTTTCATCCGGGCGGAAGCGCGTCCAACCGTCAACAATTTGCTGCAGGAAACGATTTCCAGCAGTGGAGCAAAGGCCGAAGCGCTGATCCGAGCCGCTTGATCGCGAGAGCTAGTAAGGTGTTTTCAGGATTCTTAGCGCCTGAAGAATGTCGTGCGTGATCAATTCGTAGAGCGGGTAACGCACTGCCAGAATGATGTATTGATGGAACTCAAAAGCGGCGATCAGCGCCACCGCGACACCGAAGATTAGATTCCGGTAACGAGCGAACGGTTCAATGAGACTGGAAAGGCAACCCAGCGCGAGAAACCGCAGCGGCATGTCCCACATGTTGGCATAGCGCAGGTTCATTCCATATTTCACGTTGCACATCACGACATAACTCGCGGCAATAAAAATCGCGAAATAAACCTCCGGCTTCATCGTTCGATTGAGTCTAAAGAGCGCACCGATCGCGAGGATCAGAATGATCGGACTGACAAGTAGCAGATCGACCAGATAACGATACCACGGTCCGTCGCCAGTCAGAATGGCGTATCGCGCGGTGGACGCTTTGGTCACCAGCAAGCGATACGTCTCGACCAAGTTGCCAAGACCACCCGACAGGAAAGCGAGGATCACGACTCCGAGTAGCGGACCGGCAACTGTAACGAGCAACAGCGAGCGGGTGGTAGTTCCGAATTGCAGCCAGCGGTTGGCAATGATCAACCCAACAATCGCGAGCCAGAAGAAAAACGAATTCTCTTTTGTGATGACAAGCAGGGCGAGACCAAAGCCATAACCGAGGAGTCGTCGCCAATCATTCGGCACGGTTAAGTTTTCCCAGAGTAACCAAAGCGCGAGCAGCGCCCAGAAAGTGAAGAAGCCATCGATTAGCGCGTGTTGGGACATGTGCAGCTGTGTCGGCGCGAATGCCATCAGGGCTGCGATGGCGCAGGCCCATTTCGGACCGCGTAACCGCCATGCAAACGCCGTTGCCAATGTCAGGGTCAAGATACTGAACAACGACGCGATCTGACGAAGACCTTCAAGTGTTTCGACGCCGAACAAGGAGTGCCATAAATAACCGGTAAAGATGTAGAGAAAGCGGACCGGCGGAAGAACGGGCCCCTTAAGTTCTGGCTGCGCTTCGATGTAGGCTTCAACGAGTCCGGGATACGAACTCAGTCCTTCCTGGGTGAGAGCGTCTGCGTACTTGCGATAAAGCTCCTCATCAAAACCCAACTTTTTGTAGGCTGGCTCGGGATGAATCGGGGCCAGCGCGTTTAGCATTGCACCAGGAGAAAAAGCCTGCGGAGTGATTCGGAGGAAAATTCCGACGACGAATATGATCGCCAACAACAGGATCTCGATCTTACGAATGCCGGGCCGGGGTTCGGTCATGATCTACGCCCTCTCGGCGCGGAAAAGCGCATGGCTCATGATCGCGTCTTTCCAAAAAAGAACCATGCCGACCAGCAGGGTTGCCCACGGCCAAATTCCCCAAGCAGTCGTTGGGCTCATGCCATTGGAGTTGTTTCTGGCGATGCCGATGTACCACGGCAACCCGCCAGTGAGATCGTTGTAAAGAAAAAAGAGAGCCAGCGTGCTGCTGAAGGTGAGCCAGCCGTAAAACTTCGGGGAAAGCAGGAGGATGAATGGTGCCAGCCAAACGAGGTATTGCGGGCCAATGCTCGGAGCGAAGACAAAGAAAACAACCCAGGCGTAGGCGATCGAATCGACCAGCGCCCTGTCAGAAAGGTGGCGCCGACGCCAGGCCAGTACAACTATCGTACACACAATCCCGATTTTCAGTGTCCATGAAATGGCAGCCGCGCCAGTCGGGAGATTGAAAAAACCGCCGTCGAGCTGCGACCAGTGGGTTAGTTTCAGCCAATAGCCGATTCCCCAGCTGCCCCAATAACCGTTGTAGGAAAAAACATTTCGAAGAAAAAGCGCGGGAAATTGTGTCACCGGCTGTATCCACAATACCATGCTCAAAAGCGTGAACGGGACGACAAATAGCCTCGCGCTCCCGCGTTTCAGCCAAAAGAAATAGGGAATCGGCAGCAGAAGAAGCGGAATGATTTTGATCTGACAACTCAAGGCGAAGAAAATTCCGCAAAGCACTGGCCGCTCGCGCAAACACATGTAGGCCGAAATAATCAGGAACATCACCATTATCGGATCTGTGTTTCCGTGAAACCCGGAGACCATGATCGAGACCGGACTCAAGGCAAAGAGCAGCATTGCCCACATTGGGATTTGGCGGGTCGGAGTCGTGTTGCGAATTGCCGCGAGAACGAGAACTGAAATCAAATCAGCGATGATTCCTGGCAGCCGAAGTAGAAACGGAAACGTGACGCCGTAGTCTCTAAGTAGCGGATTCTTCGAAAGATGGTCGATCAGCTCGAGATAGTAGGCCGTTACTGGCGGATGATTGAAGACAGGAAAATTCGAGAAGAAAATGACACCGTTTCGGTAAGTCCATTCCAAGCCGTGTTCGCGGAGCGATCCGGCGAACATATAGAAGGCGGCGACGTCATTTGTGCCGAACGTGTTGAAAGCAATCGCTAGCTTTAGCATGAACCCAACAAACGCTGCGCCAACGATCAGAACATTTTGCTGGCGAATCCGGGAATTCTCCGCAAGCGTGCGTAACCCGCCGGTGTTCATCTCACCTGCTGCGAATTGTAAGTCGCGCCGAAGAGAGAGTTCCATCGTGCCGAAGCTCAGCAGCTTCAGTACCCCTCGAACCCTGCCAGAGGATCAGCGGAGTAATTGGTTGTCGATCTCGGTTTTCAGCTCGATGAACTCCGGCTGGTCGGATTTGATGGCGATCGCTGCTTCGATTTCAGCACGCGCAGTAGCAGGGTCTCTTTTGCCGAGAAAAGTCTTCGCAAGCAGAAAATGGGTTTTGGCGTTACGAGGATCGACCTCGGCGGCACGTCGAAACCAAGTCTCGGCCGTTTCGTAGTCGGTGGCTTCGAGAGCGATGATTCCGAGATTGTTGAACGCGCCTTTGTGCCGGGCGTCGAGTTTCAGCACGGCCCGATAAAAAGAAATAGCGGCTTCAGGCTTGTTTTGCGCTAAGCGCAGATTACCGATTGCAAAAAGGGTTTCGGAATTTTCAGGGACGTAAGCATGTGCGATGGCGAGTTTCTTCTCGGCCAGCGCCAAACTGTTTGATTCCAGCGCCTGCCAACCAGCGTTATAGGCGTCCAGTGCCCAAAGCGACGGATCACGTTGCGGCCACGCAACGAACATTGTTGATGGGGCAAGAATCACCAGGTACAGAGCCGCAGCTCGCAGGTCGCCGGCGACGATCTTCTGCCATAAGGTCAATAAACCAACCAACGCGAAAATCACCAGACCGGGCACGACGATGAGTCGATAACGTTCGGTGATAAAAACGGGCAGCAACGAGATCATCGACAAGAAGATCGCCGAAAGAACCCACCGCGATGCCGATGCGATACGCCAGGCCAAAATAATTCCCGGAATCGCGAGGGCGGCGATCACGCCAAAATAAAGACCGGGCAAAATCACTCCTTCTTCGCGCAGAATCGTGATGATGCTGAGATCGTCGTACTGAAACGCGCTCCAAAAATTGCGTAGCTTTAGTCCCAGCAGTTTCAACCAGTCGCCGAATTGTGTAGCGATAAAGTTTCTCGCTTTGCTCGACCAATAGCGGGAGATCTCCGCGTGTTTGAGGGGACGACCGGCAGCCGCTTCAGCCTGATCGATGGAATCCTGAAGCATGGCAGCCTGGCCGGCACGTAATCCTGGCGGAAAACGCGGGTAGCCGTTGGCTTGAGGATTATTGCCGATCCAAAAGTTGATGCCGCTGTGGGCAGACAACACGACCGGATCGTGCGCGATGAAATAATTGTGCACCCAACAGGGCGAGGTGCCCAGCACCAGACCGACGACCAACAGTAAGATGCGCGTAATTAATCCCCGCCTCCCACCGTTTCCTTTTTTGCAGACGATGGCTGCGAGCATTAGGGGAATGACAGCGAGCACTGTGGCCACCGCTGTTGCCACGATGCCCACGAGGACCGCGAGAAAAAAACACTCGAGAATTGCTGGGACCGCGTTTTTCCGGACGAGTCGCCAGACCACGAACCAAAAAACGAAAACGAACCAAGCGGTCGGCATGAGGACGATTGAGTAAGCTTGGGCGGGCACGAAAAACGCCCATGCGACCGCAGCGAGCGCGCTTCCGATGCTCGCTTTCGCGGTAGGCGTCGACCCGATAGGTGTTAAGACGGCTAGGCAGATGCGAAAGATGAGAACGGCCGTCCCGGCATCCAAAGCAGCCTGCAGCAACCCCGGAATAAAGGGATTTTCGCCGACGACCCTGTAGAGACCGGCGAGGAGGTAGGCATAGCCAGGCAGCCCATAAAAGGCGAGGGACTGGCTGAATTGTCCGTGGAGGATTTGTCTCGCCCAGTCGTTGTAAAAATGCATGTCGCCCCGCGAGGGGATCAAAAGGGCTGAATGGGTCAGCCGCAGAAGGGCCCATAGGCGATCGGCCAAGGCGACGAGGAAAATCAGGCTATCTAGCCCTAGGAAGAAGCGCCCGGCTCGGGGCTTAGTTTTCAGGGATGTTGGCATTAACACTGCTCACATTTGGCTCACTTCGCGGTCGGAGATCGTGGAGCGCAGTCAAACAAACAAAAGAAAGCAATAGCATGTTAAACGCCATCAATAAACGCCGCGGGGGTTTCACCCTCGTGGAAATCATGATCGTAGTTGCGATCATCGCGTTACTCGCCGCGATTGCCGTCCCCGGATTTCTCCGGGCGCGCAAACGCTCGCAGGCCAGCCGTATTCTGAACGATCTGCGCATGATCGACTCAGCGGTTGACCAGTACGCGATCGAAACCAACCGGAAAACCGGCGACACGGTCACAGTCGCCGACTGGACGAACTACTTGAAGAAGGGTTCGCTCCTTTACAACAACGGCAAGAGCCTCCTGGGCACAGCCTACGGTACTCAGACCGTGGACACGATTCCGCAGGTGCCGCAGCAGACTACTCCGTGTTGTCTGACGTGGCCGGCACTGGTTTCTGGTCGCCCTACGGTCCGTAAACGAATCTGACGATTCATTCTCCTGTCATTCGCGGTCGACCCGGAGTGGCAGGGAATGAGTCGTGAGAAACCGACGAAGGCGTCGGGGATCGCTCGCCGACTCTGAAGTGACCCCACAGCCTAGCCATGCCCAGCTATCTCGGAGGTCCAGCTCGGATCCTTCCCGGTGCGACTTCGGCTTGGCGCCGTTTCTGCATCACTGGAGCAGGGACTGGGTCAAGGTCTTAGTGATTTTCGGCACCTCTGTTACGGTGCGCGCGCCGGCTTATCCGGAGATCGAGCTGGGATGACAATTTCCTCGTACGGGACAACCCTTTCATCGAGAGTCCGGACCAAGATGTAGATCCGTCAGACGGCATCGCGTCGCAGCTATCGCGCGTTTTAAGGACTGCCATTCGCGCGCCATTCTCGACCAGTCGGAATCCTGGTTCCTACCGGCGTTGCAGGGCCAACGGATTGGGATTATTATATCTCTCCGGGATAATCCGTTCATTAAAAGTCCGTATCTGATTCTGGAAACGTTTCGCCATCATTTGCTTCTCGACCGATGTCCTGCCCATTGCACGCCCAGCCCAGCGCTCCGCTGCATCTTTGACTGTTTTTCCTGGAATCACCGACGAGTTCGGCTTCCATCTCACCAACACCTTGTTGCATGCCGGGTCAGGAATTATCCTTATTTCGCTTCGCGATCTGGCTGGTTCATCTTCTTCGAGAGAGGTCGATCTTTCCACAGCGTTGCGTGCCGTCGATCGCGACCACAGCTTTCTTCTGGCTCTACTTTGGGCGGTCCACCCAGTGCATAGCGCAGCGATCGATTACATTTCCGGTCGCGCGGATAGTTTGGCTTTCCTTTTTGCCGCCGACGCTTGGCTGGCTCTTGTTTCTAAGAGCTCGAGACGTCTGGCTGCATCTTCACGGCAAGCTCGACATTTTACGATTATCTGCTGGAATTTCGGCCTTCTCGCTCTACTTTCTCGTGAGATGGCTTGCATTTGGCTTATCTCTTTTTGGGGTCGCGCATCTGTTGTGGTTCGAGAAAGGAATCGTCGCATCGTCGCCGGCTGCGGGCAGTTATTTGGTGCGTCGTCCTTGATTGCGGTTTACGCCGGGTTTCGACAGCTACCGGAGGAGCGGCCGACAGCGGCTGCCCGGAGCGGCGGCTGGACCCGCTGTCGGTCCGTGCGATGTTAATGGCACGCTCGCTCGGTGATTACGCGCGGCTGATGGTTTTTCCGTGTAACCTTCACATGGAACGCACGTCGTTGACGGTGGCGGCATCCCTACAGTCTGGCGGAAGCACAGTTATGGATTGAGTATTTGTCGATTTTGGGCCTCATTGTTCTGGCTGTGCGTTTACGGCGCTTTGGAACGGCCGGGGCAGATCCGTGCGGATTATTCGGCGTCGATTTGGTTTCTTCGCAGCTTATTTTCCGATCTCCAACATCGTTCAGCTTAACGCTACAGTGGCGGAACATTGGCTCTATCTTCCAAGCGTCGGTTTGCTGATTTTCGTTGCGGGCTGTGCATCGAGTTGCCCAGTACGTTGGCGCAATTTTCTTCGGGGTTTGCGGCACCTGCTGGCGATCATCGCCCTGAGCTGACGCAGCTTTGTTCGGAGCGGGGATTGGTCGAACGAAGAAATCTTTTATAAGACGGACCTGTCGCAGCCGGCAACCGCAGCGCGCGTGTAGCTCGTGAATCTCGCACAAATTTATTCCGCCGTGGCGAATACGCGAGAGGCCGAGCAAATATTTCGGTAAATTCTGATGAATACGCCGGGTTATTCCATCGCCCGGAATGACCTCGCCGCGGTTCTTTGGTCGCGAAGGGAAAGTAAGAGCCGAGTGTTGTTCGCTGAAGTTCAATGCGACGGTGAAACTCGCCGTTACTACCCGCGCACGAGTACCCGCGCTCATGGCTGACTGCATTAAACCTTGCTCAGATGAAGCATGAAGCGAAGGACGACCAGGCGGCGTTGAAGATTCTGGCGGACTCGGCGCTTCAAATCCGAATGTGTGGGACCTTGTTAGTTTCGAGTCGTGAGTTCGTCGGGTGTAATCGAGGTCTCGATGCGGCAATACCTATTGTCGAAGAATTTCGCTCGCAACCACTGGTGGCACTACGGCGCTTCTCTCGCGCTCGGCCATCTCTATGCGCAGAAGAGGACGTCGTTAACGGGCCGAGCGAGCTTCCGTGATGCCAGACGCCTCGATGTTCATGACGCCGAATGCATTGCGGCTTATTGCTTTATTTGGGTGAATGAAGATCGTTTAGATGAAGCGCTCCGGATCGCAACGTCGCGCAATTGTTGCGCCAGCCGGATGAACCGAGTCAGTATATTTTACTCTCGCAACGTTCTCGACGAAAATGGGCCGCGAGACGAGGCCCATGCCGCGCTGGCGCAGGTCTCCCGGCTTCGGGCTGGCAGCGAATCACCTACTCGGTCTCGCTTTAATTTGGGTGCTGCGGCCGGCATTAATTCGCGACGGCTTGTTAGCGGCTGTCTGGTCAGCGCATGTTACGGTTGTCGCAATGAAGATCATCGTCCTCGGCGCCGGCGCCATCGGCAGTCTCTACGGCGCGAAGCTTGCAGCGTGACGAATGACGTCACGCTCGTTGGTCGCCCCGATCACGTGCGGGCGATTGAAGAAGACGGTCTGCGTATCGAGGGCATTGAGAATCAAACTGTTCGCGTGCGAGCAGCAACGCACATTGATTGCATTCTGCCGGATACGCTAATCCTGGTTACCACTAAAGTGCCGGCAACGGTGGCAGCGCTCGAACCGGTTGGACCACTTGTCCGTGACGACACAACCATCGTCGCACTTCAAAACGGTTTGGATAGCGACCATATAGCGCGTGACACAGTTCGAGGACGTGGAGTCGTAATCCGTGGAATTACTCAGTTTGGCGCAATCTTCGACCGTCCCGGGACGATTCGGTATATGGCGAAAGGTTCTACACTTCTTGAATACCATGAGCGTAGCCAGTCCGTCGCAGATGTTCTCGATGCGGCGGGACTTGATTGCCGCATTTCTCCCGACATCAATACTGAAGTCTGGCGCAAACTCGTCTTCAATTGTGTCGTAAATCCGATTACGACGATACTTCAGTGCGAAGTCGGAGAAATTGTCGATCCAGGCTTATCTCGCCTCAAGCAACTCGTGATTAACGAATGTGTCGCGGTCGCCGCCGCAGAAAAGATTAGTCTCGATGTTGATTTTATGAATGAAATAAATTCGGTTTATGCCGGGTCGCGCAACATCGTCTCGATGCGACAGGACCTGATGCGCGGTCGCACTACGGAAATCGATTACTTGAACGGAGCTGTCGTCACGCTCGGCGCGCGTCACGGTCTTGATTGCCCGGTGAACGACGCACTTACCCGCATCATCAAGGCGATGGAAACGATGTCCAGAGACAACAGAGGCGGCCCACGCTTGCCGCCTCAGGAATTACAAACAAAAACAAAGATCCAGCCCGGCGTGAGGGCGCCGGAAACTACTTCCAGCGAAATTATTCGCTGAAAATCAATCGTTTGTTGCCGAATGGCCGCCAATTCGATCGAGCTGATACGCTGTGTTCGGGATTACGCTGAGCCGCGAGCAGTCCTGCCGGCAGGCAGAACCAGTGATCATCACAGTGCACTTCACAGCCTTTGAAGGCTTGTTCGAGGTTGTGATGCTCTTTTGCGGAGCAGCGAATGCCGACGCGCAGATCGCGATCGACAGAGCGACCGTGGCTAACTTAGTCACAGTTGTCATAACAACAGGGTGAGCCTTTTTTACGCCAAAGGCAAGTGAAAATGCGCTCGTTAGGCGACTACTCCTGGCGCAGGAAATGTTCGAGACGAAGCCGGTCCAGGCGGTCCCGCGCTTCGTTGCTGCGAGTGCCACCCGCGGCCGCAAGCTTTTCGATAAACCGCGGCAGCGGATTCCCACTTTGAATCAGCTTCCAGGAGCTGGGCCGCATTGAATCCCGCCTTGTAAAACCAGAAGAATTCGTGTGGTCGCTCCGAATGCGATTCCTTCTTCAAGAATGGCGTAGAAGCTGGCGAGCGCGCCGGCGCGGTCCGATTTCTTTTCCAAACAGAGTCCTTTCTTGAACAACGCCTGATTGCGCCAATGCGCCGGCGCCTCTCGATCTGCCGCCAGACGGTCATAAGCCTCGATGGCGCGCTGATAATTTTGCGGATCGTTTGCTGCCATCTCGAAAAAGATGTCGCCCTTGCCGCAAATCGCTTCGCGTTTCTCGGCCGGACGAGCAGCGCCATTCAAGACTTCTTCATAAAGAGCGAGCGCGTCCTGCGGTTTGCCTAGTTTGCGCTCGATCACTGCCTGCTCGTTACGCGCCGCCCATTTAAAATCGCCATTGAGCTGCACAACTCGATCGAACAGAACGAGTGCGCGGTCGAGCGATTGCGCGGCCATGCCAGCCATCGCTGCTTCGCCTGCGAAAAACAGCGCCCGTTCCGTGAGCGGGCCTTTCGGATCCTGCTCGGCTAGTAATTCGAATTGCGTTTCCGCGTTTGCAAAATCTTCCTGCCGAAAATAGATCTCGCCTAACTTCATTCGGACCGATGGCAGAAGAGTGGAAGTGTCGTGCTGCTGAACAAATCGCTTGGCCAGCTCCGTCGCCTTGGTTTCGGCACCTGGCAACGTGTCTTCTAACCAGATCGCCAGGTAGTCGGCTCGTTCTTGGGCAACCGCGCTCGGTTTCGCTTCCGCAGCGCGGGCAAGATATTTACGGGCTTCATCGATTCGTGGTGGATGTCGCATGAAACGCGAGCTCGGCCAGCGCGACCCACGCGTCCGCAGCTCGCTCGCTCGTCGGGAAATTCGCGCAAAAACTTATTCAGCGACTCGGCTGCGCGCTGGTCACCTTTGGCCGCTTCGATAATCCCGCTTCCAATCGCAAATCCGCCCGCGATTTTTCATCGCTCGTCTTTTTGCCAAACTCTTCGACGTTGGCGACGAACCTCGGTTCGATCCCCTTGTTGCAAGGAGCCAAGCGCGGAGTTGAACATTGCCACCGGCGCCAGGGCCGAACCGGACCTGGCTATTTGTTCAAAGTCGGCGGTCGCGACGTCAAAACGCCTTGCTCGATACTTAACTTCGGCCGCCAGCAGGTTGACGCGATCGAGCATTGCCGGTTCGGGTCGCAGCATTCGCGCGTCATCCAATATCGTGAGCGCTTCATCAAAACGACGATCTTCCAGCTCGAATTGAGCAAACTCGATGAACGCCGGGGTGAGAGCGGGGTTCAGCGGATGATTCTTTTGCAACGCAGCGAACGATTCCAGCGCTCGATCGCGCCGTCCGTTCCGCAAATCGAATCGCGCCAGATACCATTGAGCGAACGCGCGCCGCGGCTCGGCCGGATCCCTGCGCCCATCGATCGAGTTCGGTCCGCGAAGGCTTTCGTTCCGCGCGGTAAAGTTCGTCCAGCTTGGCGAAGATGCGGGCAAGATCGACATCGTAAGGATGATGTTCGATAAAATTTTCAAGCGCAGTCGTCTCCGAGTTCCGGCGTGTTCAGCTGCAGATGCGTGTCCGCCAATGCGAAAAGGACAGCCGTCAACGTCTCGTGCGTTGCACCCTCCGGTTGCTTCAAAATCGAATTGAAGTCGCAATGGCCCGGTCGGGTCTTGGGAAGCGAGCTCAAGCCGGCCTCGCAGGAAATGGCGTTCCTTTTTCTCGGCAATTGTTGGCTGAATTTTGTCGAGCAAACGTCGCGCGTTCGCCGCGTCCGACTTGTCCAGATAGATCTCTGCGGCGCGCAGCTGCGCTTTCACGCTCCATTTCGGGTCGCGAAACAACGTTGCAAAATTGTCCAGCGCTTCATCTCGCCGGCCGAGCGCCCGCAACATTTCCCCGGCGCCAAAGACGGCGTCCGCGCGAAAGGCTGGAGTTGCTGCCGCTTGCGATTTGCCTGATACAGCGCCAACGCTTCAGATTCGCGATGCAGCCTGGCCAGCAACTGCGCGTGCCAAAAACTTGCAGATGCGATCTTTGCTGCAATCGCGGGTCTTCCAACAATTTCAGGGCATCAGCTGTCTGATTTGCGGCCACCATCGCTTCGAGCAGTCTTTCCGCGACAGCGCGCCAATCCGCCTCCGACAGATTTTGCTTCAACAAAGCCTCCAATCGAGTGACCGCGACTTCCGGGACGCCATCGCTTAGTGGCCCGCCGCCTCCGTGAGCTGATTTGAAATGTCCGCACGCCCGAATGAAGACAGCGCAATCAGAACGACGCCGGCGAGGTTGAGAGCGCGTTTCATTTCTTCTGCAAGCAGACGGCCGCAAATACTTTCCGGTATGACTGGCGGCAACGTCCACGATTTCTTCCGGCGGACCAGCGGCCACCAGTTCGCCGCCGAGTTCGCCGCCTTCCGGCCCGAGATCGACGATCCAGTCCGCGCACTTAATCATTTCGAGATTGTGTTCGATTACGATCAGGGTGTTGCCGGCGTCGCGCAGTTTCATCAACACTTGCAGCAGTTTTTCGATATCGGCGAAATGCAGGCCGGTCGTCGGTTCATCCAAAATATAAACGGTGCGACCGGTCGCCTTTTTTGCGAGCTCGGTCGCCAGCTTCACTCGCTGCGCTTCGCCGCCGGAAAGCGTCGTGCCGGCCTGACCTAGCTGCAGATAACCGAGTCCGACATCGAGAAGCGCGTTCAGCTTGTCCGAAATGCTGGGCACGTTACGGAAAAATCGCGCCGCCTCGTCCACCGTAAGATCGAGAACGTCGGCGATATTTTTTCCTTTGTAAGTGATCTCGAGCGTTTCGCGATTGTAACGCCGGCCGTGGCAGACTTCGCATTGCACGTAAACGTCCGGCAAGAAATGCATTTCGATCTTGATCAAACCGCCGCCTTCGCAATTTTCGCAGCGGCCACCTTTGACGTTGAAACTGAACCGGCCCGCGCCGTACCCGCGCACCCGCGCTGCCGGAAGTTGCGCGAACAATTCGCGAATTGGCCCGAATGCGCCGGTGTAGGTGACCGGATTCGAGCGCGGCGTCCGTCCGATCGCGCTTTGATCGATCACGATCGCTTTGTCGATCTGTTCGACGCCGCGCAACGCCCGGAACGCGCCTGGTTTTTCTTTCGAATTGTAAAACCGCCGGAACAGCGCGCGCCGCAGAATGTCGTCGACCAGCGTCGATTTGCCGCTGCCGGAAACACCGGTCACGCACGTGAAACAGCCGAGCGGAAACGCCACCTCGATGTTCTTCAAATTGTTTTCGGCGGCGCCTTTCACAATCAGCCAGCCTTCTTCGTTCTTCGTCGCCCGGTTTCGGACCGATCGCGGCTCGGTTCGATGTTTCGGAACCGGGAATGTGCAAACGCCCGGACAAATAATCCGCGGTGAGCGAATTCTTGGCGGTAAGGATGTCGCTCGAGTTTTCCCTGGGCGACAATTTCGCCGCCGCGCGGTCCTGCGCCCGGGCCAAGATCGACAATGTGATCGGCGGCGCGAATCGTTTCTTCGTCGTGCTCGACGACGATCACGGAATTACCGAGATCTCGCAGTCGGCGCAAGCGTACCGAGCAGCCGCGCATTGTCGCGTTGATGCAGACCGATGCTCGGTTCGTCCAAAACGTAAAGAACGCCGGCTAATCCGGAGCCGATCTGGGTGGCGAGGCGGATTCGCTGCGCTTCGCCGCCGCTGAGTGTGCCGCTTTCGCGATTGAGCGTCAGATAACCGAGGCCGACCTCGACCATGAATTGCAGTCGCGATTGAATTTCGCGCACCACATCGGCGACGACCTTCTTCTGCGCCGTCGAGTCAGCTCGAGATTGTCGATGTAATGCGCCGCCGCTTCGGTCGTTTGCTCGCTGAACTGATGAATGTTCAGCTCGCGTCCTTGCCGATCTTTGATCGTGACCGCGAGAATTTCCGGTTTCAGCCGCGCGCCGCCGCAGACTTTGCATGGCACGCGCGTCATGAATGCGCGGATCCGGTTACGGGTGAATTCGCTTTGCGTTTGCTCGTAAAGCCGCTGCATTTGCGGCACCAGTCCTTCGAACGGCCGTCTCCTTTTCGCCATTGCCCACCGAAATTCATTTCGATCGGCGTGCCATTGGTTCCGAAATAGAGCGCGGTCTTGAATTCCTCGGGCAAATCCGCGAACGGAACGTCTTCGTCGATGTCGGAAATGTTTCACCAGCGCGCCTTGCAAGCTTTTGGTAATAGGCGCGCATTCGTTTCGTTCCTCGTCGCCAGGGCGTGATCGCCCCTTCGGCGATACTTCGGGCCTGGTCGGAAATCATCAGGTCGGGATCAATCACCGATTGCGTGCCGAGACCATGACAGGCCGGACACGCGCCGAGATGGCTGTTGAACGAAAAATGTTTCGGCGTCAGCTCGCCCAGCGAGAAATCCGAATCGGCCTGCCGTAGTTTGTCGAATAACGGTGCTCTTTCCATTCGATCTTCGCGTCGGTGCTTTGCTCTCTGATGAAGATCGACAGCTTGTTGTCGCCCCACTTCAGCGCCGTCTCCACCGAATCGGTCAGCCGAATCCGAATTCCTTCGCGCACAACCAGTCGATCGACCACCGCTTCAATCGTGTGCCGCTGATTCTTCTTCAATCGAATCGGCTCCGGCCGATCGAGCTCGACAATTTCGCCGTCGATTCGCGCGCGCACGAAGCCTTCGCGTTTCAATCTTCTCGATGACGTCGCGAAATTCGCCGACTCTGGTTTTGCACCAGCGGCGCGAGCACAATGATTTTGCTTCCGGCTCGTAGGCCAGGATTTGATCGACAATTTGCTGCGGCGTTTGTCGATGGACCGGTTTGCCGGTTGTCGGGATCGTGCGGTTGGCCAACCGCCGAAAAAAGAACGCGCAGATAATCGTAAATCTCGGTCGTGGTCGCGATGGTCGATCTCGGATTGGCGCCGGCGCTGCGTTGCTCGATCGCGATGGCCGGCGAAAGGCCCTCGATGAAATCGACGTCCGGCTTTTCCATCTGATCGAGGAATTGCCGGGCGTAAGCGGACAGGCTTTCGACGTAGCGGCGCTGGCCTTCGGCGTAGAGCGTATCGAAGGCCAGCGACGATTTCCCCGATCCGCTCAAACCGGTGATCACTACCAGCTTCTCTCGCGGAATTTCTACGTGGAGATTCTTCAAATTGTGCTGGCGGGCACCACTGATCTTGATAACTTGCGCAGGCATTTTGCCGAGAAATCTCGAACCTATCAGTCAAGCACAGCCACGCGTTTTCTCCAGCGAAAATCCCGAGTTATGAATGAATCAAATCGCGGCCTGTCCCCTGAAGAGCTGGCCCAGTTGCAAAAAAAATTCAGCGAGATCAAGCATGGCATTAACAACGCCCTGGCCGTCATGATGGCGATGTCGGAAATGTCACAGCGCCGTCCCGATTACGCGGAGAAATTGGCCAGCACGGTGCTGACGAAGTCGCCGCAGATCGTTTCCAGCTTGCAGGAGTTCACCCAGTTGTTGAACGAAAAGGCCGGGGTGAAACCCGCCGTGGCCGGGGAAGCGAAGTAGCTTTTCGCAAATCCCTCGCGCGCATGGACACCGTGTCGAGCAAGCGAATTCTCGTTGTCGAAGACGAAAAAGACGTTGTCGACCTCTTAAGCCTGAACCTGCGCAAAGCTGGCGGGTTCGTCGTCGCCAGCGCGTCGGACGGCGCGACCGGTCTGGCAAAAGCGCGAAGCGAAAAGCCGGACCTGATCATTCTCGATCTCATGCTGCCGAAAATGTCTGGCCTCGAAGTTTGCAAGATTCTCAAGACCGATGCGGCGACGCGACAAATTCCGGTCTTGATGTTGACGGCCAAAGCCGAAGAAATCGATCGGATCGTCGGACTTGGAACTCGGGGCCGACGATTATGTAGTGAAGCCGTTTAGTCCGCGCGAAGATCGTTCTGCGAATCAAAGCCATTCTCCGCCGCGGCTCTGCGGAAGAGACTGACGAACAATTGAGCGCCGGTGCGATCAGGATCGATCCCGCGCGTCACCAGGTCTCGGTCAACGGCAAAGCAGTCAATCTAACCAGCCTCGAATTCAAACTGTTGCGAACGTTGATGCAACGCCGCGGTCGCGTGCAAGAGCGCGACCGGTTGCTGAATGAAGTTTGGGGTTACGAAAGCGTCATCGATACCCGAACGGTCGATACTCACGTGCGACGGTTGCGCGAAAAGCTCGGGAAAGCGGGAGACATCGTTGAGACCGTGCGCGGTTTTGGTTACCGCCTCCGCGAGAAATAAACGATGTCCTGGATCCTGCTCGCCGCCATCGTCGGGTCGACGATTGTAGTTGGATTCGTCGTCTGGCGAAGATGGATTGCGCCCTGGCGCCAAATCGAGCGGCTCGTTAGGGAAATTGGACGCGGCGATCAACCGAGCACATTCTTGATAGAAGGTGGCCAGGAAGCGCGACGGGTCGGTGTCGCGCTTGAAGAAATTTCCTCACGTCAGCGACAACTCGATCGGGAAGCTGCCAGGCGGGCCTCGGAACAAAGCGCGATTTTTTCCGCGATGCAGGATGGCTTACTCGTTCTCGACGGCGAACGGCGGATCGCGCTGTTCAACCACACGTTTCAAAAACTGTTTGGCCTTGATGAAAAATCCGTTGGGTGCACCACTCCTGGAGGAAGTGCGCGAGGCCAGCCTCGACGAGCTTATTACTCGCACATTTCGAAATCGCGAACCAACTCATGGTGAGATCATGCTGGCGGACCGGCACTGGCATGTCAGCGCCGAGCCGATGCAACATGGTAACGGCGCGAAGGCCGGGACTGTCGTTTTGTTTCACGACATCACCGCGTTGAAGCAGGCGGATGAAATGCGTCGCGATTTTGTGGCGAATGTTTCGCACGAGCTGCGCACGCCATTGTCGATCTTCCGAGGATACATCGAAACCATGCTGGATGATCCGAAAATGCCGCGCGGCGAAACCGCTCGCATTCTGGAAGTGATGGACCAGCACTCGAAGCGTCTTGGCTTGCTCGCCAACGATTTGTTAACGCTGGCGCAAATGGAATCGGGCAGCTCAAGTCTGCAAACGAGTGAGATCGATCTTGTTACGATTTCTTTCCGACCTGGTCCGCGATTGGAAAAAGAAAATTTCGGCCAAGGGACTGGAGGTTGTTGTCGACGTCTCGGACGATTGTTCGATCATTTGCGCGGATGAAGGACGGCTGCGGGAAGTTTACGACAATCTGCTCGATAACGCGGTGAAGTACTCTGACGAAGGCGGGGAGATTCGTCTCAGGGGAGAGCGGCGAGATGGTGCGATCGCGTTGAGTGTCAGCGACGACGGGATTGGAATCAGCGCAGGAAGATCTGCCGCAGGATTTTCGAAAGATTTTATCGCGCAGACAAGGCGCGTAGCCGTCAACTTGGCGGTACCGGCCTCGGGTTGTCGATCGTCAAACATATTGTCCAGCTTCACGGCGGACGGGTCGAAGCAAACAGCCAAGTGGGAAAAGGAACGACGATCCGTGTAATTCTGCCCAACGCCTGTCCGGCTCAGTCTGTCACACAAACGTAACAGTAAACGCTTTGACCGGCTGAACCGGCGTGCGGCAACTTCGTCGCATGACAATTCTTTCTCGACTCCGTGGCAAACTTCTTGGGCTCACACTCGCATTTGGGCTGATCGCGAGCGCTTCGGCGCAAATGATGATCAACGGTGCCGGTGCGACTTTCCCATATCCGATCTATTCAAAATGGTTCGACGCTTATACGAAAGTCGATCCATCGGTCCGATTTAATTATCAATCGATCGGCTCGGGTGGCGGGCAGAAACAGATCCTCGCTCAGACGGTCGATTTCGGCGCATCGGATGGTCCGATGAGTGATGATAATCTTTCCAAAGCGCCCGGGAAACTCTTCCACATCCCGACGGTCGCAGGCGCGGACGTAGTTGCCTACAATTTGCCCGGAAATCCGGCGTTGAAATTCGATGCCGATACAATTGCGGGCATTTTTTTGGGAGAGATCAAAAAATGGAACGATCCGAAAATTGCCGCTACGAATTCCGGCATCAGTTTACCCGATCAGGACATCGTGGTCGTACATCGCTCTGATGGCAGCGGCACGACATTTATTTTCACTGATTATCTGAGCAAGATCAGCCCGGATTGGAAATCGAAAGTCGGCACGAACACTTCGGTGAATTGGCCGGCCGGTATCGGCGGCAAAGGCAACGAAGGCGTCGCCGGACAAGTCAAACAGACACCCGGCGCGCTCGGCTACGTCGAGTTGATTTACGCGATTCAAAACAAAATGCCTTACGCAGATGTGAAAAACTCGTCGGGTAAATTCGTGAAGCCATCGCTGGATTCGATCACGGCGGCGATGGCGACTGCGCAGATCCCGGAGGATTTTCGGTTTTCAATCACCAACGCGCCGGGCGATGAGGCATATCCGATTTGCGGCGCGACCTGGCTGCTTGTTTACCAACAACAAAAGGACGCGGCCAAAGGTAAGAAGTTGGTCGAATTCCTGAAATGGGCGCAAAAGGACGGAGAAAAGATGGCCAAGGACCTGGATTATGCGCCGTTGCCGGAATCGCTTCAGGCGCGGGTCTTAAAACGAATCGACGAAATCAAGATGTAGGTTTTTATGCCCAAGCACTGGCAATCTTGAGAATGATATAAGCAGAACCATGGCTGTCGCTGTACCAATGCCGGTAGATGCGGGTTCCGCCGCGGCGCGAATGACGCCGCCGTCCCGCTTCGGCGACAAAGCGTTCGAGTGGCTCACCCTCGGAATGGCGCTCGTCGTCATTCTGCTGGTCTTTTTGATCGGCTGGCAACTGGCGCGCGGCTCCTCGCTCGCAATCCAGAAATTCGGATTCCATTTTCTCACCACCTCAACTTGGGATCCGGTCGCCGAGCAATTCGGCGCGTTACCGTTCATTTACGGCACACTCGTTTCATCGCTGATCGCGCTTCTCATCGCCGTGCCGCTGAGCATCGCGCACCGCGGTTTATCTGACTGAGCTCGCGCCGCTCTGGATTCGGCAGCCACTCGTTTCGTTGATCGAAATGCTAGCCGCGATTCCGAGCGTCATTCTCGGTTTGTGGGGAATTTTCGTGATGATCCCGTGGCTGCGCGACTATCCGTTTCCGGTATTGAAAAAACTGTTCGGTTGGACGCCTTTTTTCACCGGGCCGATCTACGGGCCAAGCATGTTCGCGGGCGGCATCATTATCGCGATCATGATTCTGCCGATCATCACGTCGGTTTCGCGCGAGATTTTGCGCAGCGTTCCAAATCTGCAGCGCGAAGCGGCCTACGCACTCGGCGCGACTCGCTGGGAGGTGACGCGCATCGCGGTGCTCAGTTACGCGCGCAAAGGATTGTTCGGCGCGGTGATTCTCGGGCTTGGGCGCGCGCTTGGCGAGACGATGGCGGTCACGATGGTAATTGGTAACACGCCGCAAATCGCAGCCTCGCTTTTCAAGCCGGGTTACACGCTGGCCAGCGTGATCGCGAATGAGTTCACCGAAGCGACGACTGATATTTATCTGCAAGCGTTGTTTGAAATCGGCCTCGTGCTCTTCGGCGTGACGATTCTGGTCAATCTGCTCGCGCAACTGCTTCTCAAGACAATTACGACAAAAGCGACAACCCGGGCGGTCCAGTAGCAATGCATTCGAAACGCAACAGATCAACATGGTTGGCGCAAGATCAAGAGCGCGCTGGTCTCGTTCAGTGCTTTCGCCGCTGCCATTCTCGTGATCGCACCGCTCGGTCTGGTCTTCTTTCACCTTCTGGTGAACGGCGCGAGCTCCGTGAACTGGGATTTTTTCACCCAATTGCCGAAGCCGGTCGGCGGGCCGGCGGCGGAATGGCCAACGCCATTGTCTGGATCACTCGAACTCCTTGCTCTCGGCTCGGTCATCGGGATTCCGATCGGGGTTCTCGGCGGCGTTTATCTGGCGGAGTACGGGTCGGCGCGCGGCAACTCGATGCTGCGTTTCATTGCCGATGTGCTGAACGGCGTTCCGTCGATCACTTGGGGCGTGGTCGTTTACGGATTGGTCGTCCTGCGATTCAAGGGTTTTTCCGCTTACGCCGGCGGACTCGCGCTCGGTTGATGATGATTCCGCTCATTTTGCGGACGACCGAGGAAGTGATTCTGCTTGTGCCGAACGGTTATCGCGAAGCCTCGCTCGCGCTCGGGCATTGCTCGTTGGAAAACGATCGTCCACATCGTGATGAAGACGGCATCCAAGGGAATCATCACCGGGATTTTGCTCGCCTTCGCCCGAATCGGCGGCGAAACGGCACCGCTCCTGTTCACCGCCTTCGGCAATCGTTTCTGGAACCACGATCTTAGCCGAGCCGATCGCCGCCCTCCCGCTGCAGATCTTCACCTACGCCATTTCGCCCTACGACGATTGGCATCGACAGGCCTGGGCGGGCGCACTTGTGCTCGTCATCGGAATTTTTTGCGTTAACGTGTTGGTGAGGATTCTCACTCGCGAACGCGCGCCATCTGCGTCGTAGGAATCCTACAATGGTTAATCTAATTATGCCTGCTTCGGATCCAACCGTCCTCGAGACGCACGACCGAACTGCCGGAATCGTCTCCGGACACAGAAGAAGTGCCGCTGACGTTTGAAGTCAAGAATCTCTCGATCTGGTATGGCGAGAAACGTGCGATCGATAGCGTGACGCTCGACATTCCATCAAACGCGGTCACGTCGATCATCGGACCGAGCGGTTGCGGAAAATCGACATTTCTTCGCTGCACTCAACCGCATGCATGAGCTCGTCCCGCGGCACGCGAATGGACGGAACAGTGTCGTTTGCATGGCGAAAATCTTTACGCGGCCGATGTCGATCCCGCGATCGTTCGACGGCGCGTCGGGATGGTTTTTCAGAAATCGAATCCGTTCCCGACGATGTCGATCGGCGAGAACGTCGTCATCGGTTTGCGCCTGAACGGCGTGCGCGATCAAAAGTTTCTGAATGAACGTCTTGGAGAAATCGCTGCGGATGGCGGCGCTTGTGGGACGAGGTCAAAGACGATTTGCATAAGCCAGGCACGAGCCTGTCCGGCGGCCAACAGCAACGGCTTTGCATTGCGCGCGCTCTCGCGGTCGAACCGGAAGTTATTCTGATGGACGAACCGTGTTCGGCGCTCGATCCGATCGCCACGGCCAAGATCGAGGAATTGATTCACGAACTGAAAACAAATTACACCATCGTGATCGTGACCCATAACATGCAGCAGGCCGGGCGCGTTTCGGATTACACCGCCTTCTTTTATCTCGGACGGCTGATCGAGTTTGGGCCAACCACGAAAATCTTCACGAACCCAAGCGAACGACAGACGGAGGATTACATCACCGGACGATTTGGTTAATAGACTAGCGGCGGAGAAATTAGAATGATTCCACCGAAACATATTCTTGGAACCTTCGACGAAGCGCTCACTTCGTTGCGCAACAATGTGTTGATGATGGCCGGCCTGGCCGAGCGTACGCTCGACCGCGCGATCAGAGGTTTGCTGCAACGCGACGACAATCTCTGCGCGACCGCGATCGCGGACGATGAAGAGATCGATCAGCTGGAAAAACAAATCGACAAGGACGGCGTGGATGTGCTGCTTCGTTTTCAACCCGTGGCGTCCGATCTGCGCCGGGTCGTGGCGCGATGAAGCTTTCGCCGAACATCGAACGCATCGCCGATCAGGCGACGAACATCGCCCGACGCGCGCGCAAGTTGAACAAACATCCGCCGCTTCCGGAAGTTGAATTGATCGTGCCGATTCAGGCGCACGCGATGGCGATGTTCAAGGACAGCGATCGACGCGTTCGCCCGGGAAGATGTCGATCTTGGCCGCGCGGTGGTCGCGCGGGACAAGGATCTCGATTACATGAACAAGAAGGCGAACCGGCGGCTGACCGATCGAATGGCGCAGGATCCGAAGCAGCTGCGCGGTTATCTCAATCTGATTTTCGTTTCGCGCTGTCTCGAGCGTGTCGGCGATCACGCCACCAACATCGCCGAGGACGCGGTTTACGCGGCGGCGGCCGAGGATATTCGCCACCAAACTGTCGCTCGCTCTGACCTGAATTCGGGCCGCTTGTCATGCACCGCTGATTGCCGATCTTGAAAGATGGCCGCAGGCGCAATCCAGGGTCGAAACGGAAGAGCGCGCCGATTGTCCCACGTCAAAGATGAGCGCACGCGCGCGCGAGCGCTTTGGTGATCCGAAGAATTTCATTAATCGCGAGCTGAGCTGGCTTCGAATTCAATCGCCGCGTCCTGGAAGAAGCGCAGGACCCGACTCAGCCGTTGATCGAGCGGGTGAAGTTTCTTTGCCATTTTCAGTTCGAACCTGGACGAGTTTTTTGAAATTCGCGTCGCTGGCATCAAGCAACAGATCGAGAGCGAAACCAGCGACGTTGGTCCGGATGGATTGAGTCCGACCGAGCCGTTCAACCAGATCCAGCGCCTGGCCCACGAGCTGGTCGCAACCGAGTACGAGCTTTGGAACAAGGAATTGCTTCCTGAGCTGGAAAAAAACGGAATCCGGATTCGCAACGTTTCGGAACTGAACACCAAACGCGCGGCCTGGGCGCGGAAATATTTTCGGGAGGAAGTTTTTCCGATGCTGACGCCGCTGGCGGTGGACGCGAGCCATCCATTTCCGGATTTGCTGAACAAAAGCCACAACTTCTGGTGCGCGCGAAGACGAAACGACGCGGCGAACCTCTCTTCGCGATTGTCCAGGTCCCGCGCGTCATTCCGCGACTGATTCTGATGCCGCGCGGTCAAGGGAAGGCGAGCCGTGGGATTACATTTATCTCGCGTCGTTGATCAAACAGCACATCGCCGAACTATTTCCCGATTTGATTCTCGACGGGGTTCACGCCTTTCGCGTCACGCGCAACAGCGATCTCTATATCGACGACGAAGAAGCGGAGAATCTTTTGCGAACGATCGAGCAGGAACTCCGGCGTTCCAGCAAGGGCGACGCAGTTCGATTGGAAGTGGAAGCCGATTGTCCGAAGGATTTCATCGAGTTGCTGCTGGAATTTTACGATCTGACCGAAGCCGACGTCTACAAATCTGGACGGTCCGCTTTCGATGACGCATCTCAGCCCGCTTTTGACCAACGATGCGTTTGCCAATTTGAAAGACCGGCCGTTTCAACCGGCCGCGATCCGGCGCTGCCGCCGCACGCGGACATGTTTGAAGTGATGCGGCGTCAGGACATTCTCTTGCATCATCCCTATGACAGTTTCGAACCGATTGTCGATCTCATGGAGGAAGCGGCGCACGATCCGCAAGTGCTCGCGATTAAAATCACTCTTTATCGAACGAGCGGCGATTCGCCGATCGTCGAGGCGCTAATCGACGCCGCCAACGCCGGCAAGCAGGTGACCGCGATTGTGGAATTGCGCGCGCGATTTGATGAAGCGGCCAATATTCAATGGGCCCGCCGACTCGAGGAAGCGGGCGCGCACGTGATCTACGGCGTGGTCGGACTGAAGACTCATTGCAAAGCGATTGCTGATCGTCCGGCGCGATACCGATCAGCTCCGACGTTACGTTCATCTGGGGACCGGCAATTATCACCAGCGGACCGCGCGCATTTACACCGACTTCAGTTTGCTAAGCAGCAATCCCGCTCTGACCGAAGAAGTCGCAATTGTCTTCAACACCCTGACCGGTCTTGCCGGTTATCCCGGTCTGAAAAAGCTGATGGTCGCGCCATTCGACATGAAACAACGCTTGATCGCTAAGATCGAGCGCGAGCGGGACAATGCCCGCGCAGGCAAGCCGGCCCGCATCGTCGCCAAACTCAATTCGCTGGTCGATCAGGAGATCATCGAAAAACTTTACGAAGCGTCGTGCGCTGAAGTGACAATCGACTTGATCGTGCGCGGGATTTGTTGTTTGCGACCGAAGGTTCCGGGCCTGAGCGATTACATTCGCGTCGTCAGCATCGTCGGCCGGTTTCTCGAGCACAGCCGGATCTATTATTTCGAAAATGGCGGGCAGCCCGAAGTCTATCTCTCCAGCGCCGATTGGATGCCGCGAAATTTTCTTCGCCGGGTCGAAGTCGCCTTTCCGATCGAGACGCCCCAGTTGCGCGATCATCATCATCAATGAAGTTCTCCCGAGATTCTTGGATGATCGGGTCAAAGCACGCGAGTTGCAGCCGGATGGGAGTTATCGTCGCTTGAAACCAGAAGGCCCGGAAGCACGTTCGCAGGCGCAATGGCATTTTCGCGAAGTTTCGCGCGAACGCGCCAAGAAACAGGGCCGCAAGAAACCGCCTCCGGCTGATAAGTTGATCCCAATCACGGTCGCGCCGGAGCCGCCGAACGAAATCGTGAAACGGAAAATTCTGGTAATCGACATTGGCGGCACCCACGTGAAAATGATGATTTCGCGCGACAAGACGGCGCAAATTCAAATCGGGACCGAAAATGACGCCGCGCGAGATGATCACGCACGTGAAGGACGAAGTTGAACGGTTGGAAATATGACGCGATCGCAATCGGATTTCCTGCTCCGGTGCGGCATGGTCGGATTTTGAGCGAGCCGAAACATCTGGGCAAAGGCTGGGTCGGGTTCAATTTCGAAAAGGCGCTCGGAAAACCGGTCCGAATCTTGAACGACGCGGCGCTTCAGGCGCTTGGCAGTTATCGCGGCGGACGAATGCTCTTTCTCGGACTGGGCACCGGGCTGGGCTCGACGCTCGATCTTGCCTGAGATGGTGCTTCCGCTGGAGTTGGGAGACTTGCCCTATCGCGATCATCGAATCATCGAAGATTTTTTGGGAAAGACTGGAATCGATGAACTCGGCGACAAGGAATGGGAACGCGAAGTCACCTTCGCGGTGGGCCAGCTAAAAAAATCGGTCATCGCGGATTACGTTGTGCTCGGCGGCGGCAAGGCCAAAAAGCTTGGGACCGTTTCCCTGACGGACACCGAGCGTGGGCACAATCGCAATGCCTTTCTAGGCGGCGTCCGGCTCTGGCAGAACCGACGCCCGTACTCGCCAAGCGAAATGGCAAATTCTTTAGGAACAACGAAACAAGATAGACAATGGACCTTTACTTTCTCAGACACGGCGAGGCCGATTGGCCCGAATTGGAAGAAGATCGGACGACGAACGGCCGCTGACCAAGCGCGGCAAGAAAGGAAATGCACGAGGTCGCGTCAAGTTTTTAAAACGAATCAAAGCGCAGCCGGACCTGATCGTGACCAGTCCGCTTCCGCGCGCCTCGCAGACTGCGGAGATTGCAGCCGAGCGTCTGGAAGTAAAATGCCGCGAGGACAAACTTGCTCGCACCGGGTTTCCGTCGTGCCGATCTGGAGCGCTTGTTGAAGAAATATCCCGAGGAAAGTTTGATGATCGTCGGTCACGAACCGGACTTTACCGAAACGATTTCCGACTCTGACCGGGGCAGCGATGAAACTTTCCAAGGCAGGCATCGCCTTGGTCGAGCTAAATCATTCGTGGCGCGACGGCCGGTTGCTTTGGCTCATTCCGCCAAAGGTTGCTACCAAGTAATCCGTCCCGATGTTACTCGGGAACTCAGGCAACGAGCTTTTCCAGGATCGCTGACGATTCGTCGTTCTCCCAGTCTTTCAGCCAACTGGCGAGCCGATCGCCGAAATCGCGCGGGCGTTCCGCAAAGAAATGCCCGGCCAGCTCTGCCGCGCCGCGCTGTAGGTCACCCTGACTGACTTCAATGAGCGCCAGCAACTTATGCCCTTCGCGCTCCCACTCCGAGTTTTGGTTCTCGCGCCGAAGACGATCTCCCAGAAAACTCAAATCGTGGGCCCGTCCGAGGAGACTAGCCAAAGCGTGCAAGTCATCGGACAGATTCTTTAGCACGACCGGATGCACTGGACGCAAAATGCGCACCTCGTACCAAAGTCTTTTGGCGCAGGTTCGAAAGCGATGGAAATTTTCCACGGTGGGTGAAGCCTCTGCGCATTTGAGCGCTTTTCGTGCACTCTTGTAGCTTCGCTGCACCGCGCGACGGAGTTGTTTGCAATCGAAATGATCGAGCGGCCAGCAATCGACGTTGGCGCCCGCGCGTTTCAGCATCGGCGCCGCCTGAGTTTGCCATTCCGCAAACGCCGCCATGAAATTTTCCAACTCCAGCATCAGCATTCCTTCGAGCTTGGGATAGGCGGCGGCGCGGCGCCGGCGTTGAGAGATTCCCTGGAGTTCTCGGACCGTTTGCAGACGCACCTCGGCATCGCGGATCTCCGAGGTGAGGCGTCCGACGTCGCGCAGGCAATGGTCTTGCTCGCGGAAGAGACCGGCTCCGATTTCTTTCCGAACGAGTCGCAGAGCGGCGCGCGCTTTCTTCAAATGTTTGCGCATGTCGTGGACAGGTGTATCACTGGCTTTCTTGTCGCCCGTCGCAACTGCGATTGCGCTCTCGATTTGCTTTCGGCAAATCCGGCGAAGACCTTCGCCAAGCTTTTCTCCCTTTCGCAGTTGATAGCTCATTGTCGATATTATTCCCGGGCCAATCGCACGTTGCTGTAACGCTTTTCACCGGTGACTTCTCGTCCAAACCACCGCGGCGGCTTGAATTTCCGACGGCTCGAGTGGTTCGGAAATTCAACTTCCGCCACTATTAAACCATGATTGCAACCGTGATAAATGTCGACTTCGATCTTGAGTTTTTTCCACGGAATCTCGTAGCGCGTTTTGCTCAATCGCCTGCCCTTTGTCGCCGGCCACAGGGTGGCGAATTGCTTGCTGCTCAGTCTGATCTCGCGCTCTTCCCGGCTTGGCCCGCGCCCCCGGCTCATCTTGAACGTAAGTGACATCACTTTACCTTTTTTTCGCACCCGGACGTGCCTTCCGCGCGTTTCGTTCGCCAAATAGCCCTGTCGAAGGCGAAAGTGTCGCGAGTGCAGAATCTGAACGGGCAGGTGTTTGATCAGGAACTTGCGCTCAATCTCGCGGCCTTTTGTGTGTTTCATTGCAAGTGCTGCCAAGCTTCACCAGTGAATCGGATTTTGGCTGGCGTTGCAATAACGGCGGTACTTTTGTCCATCGGCTGCGGATTTTTCGGTAACCCCGAAGAAATGCCGCGGCAGTCAGGCGAAAACTGTTTATCGTGTGCCCGGCTGGACGCGGCCGAGATGGCGTCGCAAGAAGTGCGCCGGCGTCTAAAAGAGCTAGGCGCTTGCGCGGGGGAGAAATTCCTCGCGGACGATCTTGCCGTTCTTCACCGTGTAAACGCCGACTTCAGACAGGCGTCGACGTTGCTTCGATTCTTTGTCGGTCAGATCAGCGTCATATTGAATGACAAACCGGTCTTGTGCCACGAACGGTTCGTCCGCCTTGAAGCTGTGGACTTCCATTGCCTTCATCCACCAGTCGATTTTTTTGCGAACTTCCTCCTTTCCACGCGATTCCGGCGCGGTTGCTTCGACGCTGACAACGTCTTTGTCGTACAACTGATCGAGCGCTTCGTACCACGCTTGTTTGCGAACGAACTGCACCACTTTCTTCGCTATTTCTTCAGTATTCATTTTTCCTCCGTTGGTTAGATCGACAATTAGGTGTTGAAGAATTTTTCCAAACGATCGAGCACACTGTTCCAACCGTCATTGGCCCGCGCGCGGTCAGGTTACGAATTGTCAAAAGCGCGTGACGATGCGGTGACGCTTGCCAAAGGCGTGACCATCCTTCCACTTTGCTTCACCGGGAACGCTGGGTAGCTGACGAGATCGAGAGCGCCATCCTGGTGTTCGACCAGCGCCGTGCAACTCTCAACCCAATCTCCGCAATTGTAGTAAGCGACATCGCCGAATTGACGAATCGCGGCTGAATGAATGTGGCCGCACAAAACGGCGTCGACTGAAAACCTCTCGGCATAGCGTACGATTGCCTTCTCAAATTCACCGATAAAGTTTACCGCGTCCTTCACCCGTTTTTTTGCGTAGGCGCTGAGCGACCAGTAGCCGAGGCCGAATCGCCGGCGGAAGAAGTTAATCGCAGGATTGAGCGAGAGCAGGAATTGGTAGCCGACGTCGCCGAGATACGCGAGCCACTTTGCGTTTTGGACCACGGTGTCAAGCTCGTGTCCATGAATGACGAGCATTCGCCGGCCATCGGCCAGGTGATGAATTGCGTGTTGTTGAATCGAGATGTTTCCGTAGGCACCGCCAAACGAATTGATGAACTCGTCGTGGTTCCCCGGAATGAAGATTACCGGCACGCCTTTGCGCGCTTTGCGCAGAATCTTCTGAATCACGTCGTTGTGCTGCTGCGGCCAGTAACGCCCTCGACGTAATTGCCAGATGTCGATCAGATCGCCGACGACATAGAGCTGTTCGCATTCGTAATCGCGAAGAAATTCCAGAAGCGCGGCGGCATTGCTCGTCCGCGTGCCGAGATGAACGTCGGAAATCCATGCCGTTCGCACGTGATGGATCCCCTCCCGCGGTGTGATCGGAGATTCAAAAGAGAATCGGGGCTGAGTTAAGGTCGACATCGGTCGAGCTCCACGTTTCTTGAAACGACAAAGCCCGCCGCGGTAGCCCTCCACGGCGGGCTTAAACTGACCTAACCTTGTCGTGTGAATTCTTCTTCTGATTGTTCTCTAGAACTTGATGTTGAGATCTGCGAAGAACAGCTGGTATTGATCGAGCGGATTGACTCCGATTGCGATTGGCGTGCCACCGGTGCCGAGCGCGTCATTATAGCGCCAGCCATAGTTATACGTGAAGTTAACACTCACAGCATCACTGATCGCGTAGCCCGCCTTTACCACGACGCCCTCCATGTTCATGCGACTGTCGAAGATATCGTCATCATCCAAATTCGGATCGAGCGCGTACTGCTCGGAAAGTTGATAGTAAACATCGAGTTGCCAATCGTGCTTCTTCTTTAGTTGCCCAACCCCGACGCCGCCCTGAAAGGCATAGCGCTGATCTCCAAAACTAGGATGTCCGGCTGCTTTGGCGCGCTCATCCCCTTCGAAATTGACTGCGAAATCGCCAAAAATGTGCATCGGGAGATTCCACAGCTTCCAGCCGAACTCCATTGGCATGTCGAAGATGAGTAAACTGTTGATGCCGGTCTGGTTTTGCGCCAGCGACGCTGCGTTGGTCAGGTTCGGATCGCCTCCCTGATAATGAACGTTGAACGTGTCGCCGTTGCCCGTGTAGTTATACAGTGTCGGGGCGATTTGAAAGAAAATGCCATGTGGAAAAGTGGCCTTCGCCCCAACCTGCCAAGCCATTAAGAATGCGTCCGTGTTCGGGACAAATTGATGACCACCGTTCGCGGTTGTTGTCGCACGCGGTCCGAGCGGATTTTCCGGATTCGCATCGTCGTAAATGTACTGAGCGAGGTTCACGAAGATATCGAGCTTGACCAGGGGCTCTGTCTTAACCGTCAACCGGCGCGACATTCTTGCCGTCCTTGCTGTAAGACTGCGGTGGCGCTTCACCCGCGGTCGCCAAAGCTGAAGCGTATGCTTCCACTGTTCGGTAAGGCCTTCGGGATTGATGTCCGGGTCCCAAACCATTGGTGTGGTCACCAGCAGATTTGGCATTTTGCCGCCAGTCAAGGTGATGTCCTTGAAACCCTTGTATCCGATATATGCCTGACCCACGTCGATGCCGTCGCTGCCTTTCGCGAAAGGACCGCCGCCGCCGGCTGAAGAGGTCGATGTATCATCACCGAACGTTACGTTGGTCGATCGATCGCTGGCATTTGTTTCCAGTCTGATCCCGAAGAACCAGTCATCCAGTCACTGTTCCTCTCAAGCCGAGCCGAATTCGATAACGTTCGCGTTCACGCTCCTGCCAATCGTCATGGCCCGCGACGCCGTTAGCGCGCGCACCAAGCGGCGAATCGTCATCTGTCTGGCCACCGTTGTAGGCGTAACGCAATCGAACGTCTCCGAAGAGTTCGAGTTCCGTGATCGGCGTGGATAACTTCCATTTATCAGCGGCTGTTTTCTCAACCGGAACTTCTTTCTCAACGTAGGTTTTTCCGTCGTAGGTGACTTGTCTCTTCGTCGGTCCCTCTGCCGGAGGTGCGACCGCCGACACGGCTTGTTTTTTTAGAGTGCTTACCTCTTTCTCCAGTTCAGCGTTACGGTTCTGCAATTGCTGAACCGCCTGCTCGAGCTTCGTCAGCCGGTCGACGTCTGAAGACGTTTCCGAACGGAGCGATTGAAGAGGTAGTAACATCAATGCAGCCAAGCAACCGCCGGCTGTTAGTGAAAACATATTTTGGTTAGGCATAATTTTTTTAGGTTGCGGCATTCGCCGCAGAGTTGGATCGCGATTTGAGCGCCGTCCGCCTCCGCCCTCCTCGCAACGCGCAGAAGCTAGAAAGTGATTGTTACGGTCTGATGACGGCGAAGTAACAATTGCGTGAACTCGCGCAGGGGAAGTTTAGCGGGCGGGAGCGCCAATTTCGGAACTTCACGTCAATCGCGATCTCCCAAGACCACCGCTGCCGAGTGAATCGTCGGCGCTTCGAGTTAGCGTTTAGCAGTTAGGCCCGAGCGACGCCGTCCAGCATGTAAGCGAGGGTGGACTTCGACGGCCTTGCATTTGGCGCACGAGCAGATCGAGGAATGCTTCGTTGTCCTGCGCGCGAATCGACAATTGCCAAGGGCTGGGCAACCTCGACGATGAGGCCACAGAGCGATTATCGCTTAGGCTTGGAAGGCGCCGGTGTAGGCGATGGAACGATCGGTGGCGTCGTTGTCGGCGAAGCTCCCGCTTGTGGCAAAACTGGTGCGCCCGGTGCCGGGACTGCCGGCGCATTTGGATTCACTGGCGGCTGTGACGCCGATGGTTGTGCCGTCGTTTGCTGTCTCAGCAATTCATTGCGAAGTCCGGTGTCGCGGCTTGTCCTGTGCGCATAAAAGATCGACAAGACAAAGGTAAGGATGAAGAAAATTCCGGTTAGCCACGCGGTAAACTTGACCAGAACGTTCGTGGTTTGAGCACCGAAGATATTTTCGGTCATGCCGCCACCAAACGCGGCGCCAAGTCCTTCGCTCTTGGGGCGCTGCATCAAGATCACGAGGATCATCAGCAGCGCGACCAGAACGTAAATCGCCAGCAGGAAGTTAATCAGGATTTGCATCGGGGACGGGGAATATGCCGCGATCGGGGGCGGAAGCAAACGTGCTTCGCCAAAGATGCCGGCTCCTTGAGACTGGTCGGAATCGAGCATCAAGGATCTACGATCGAGTATCTTTCTTCACCTCGTTCCAAATCGCAGTCCAGCTCGGCAAGATCGACGTCGCCGAGCTTTTTCCCGCGCGCTTTTAGCTCGTCTTCCAACAGGTTAAACCGGCGAACGAACTTGTCGGTCGCGGCTTGGAGCGTGGATTCGGCATCGAGTTTGCATTTGCGGCCGAGATTCACGACCGCGAACAGCAGGTCGCCGGTTTCATCTTCAATCGCTGGTCGATCTTCACTTTTGATCGCCCGTTTCAGTTCGCCCAGCTCCTCCTCCACTTTCGCGATTACGTCGCCCAGTTCGGTCCAGTCGAAATTCACCCGCGCGACTTTGCTCTGCGCTTTTTGCGCGCGCTGAAGCGCGGGCAACGCTTTCGGCAAACTCGCAAGATAGTGCGTGTCGGTCTTTTTCTCTTCGCGTTTGATTGCTTCCCATTGCTTCAACACCGCGCCGCTGTCGCGGGCGTCGCTGTTCCCAAAAACGTGCGGATGCCGACGGATCAGTTTCTCAGTAACTTCGCTAATCACATTATCGATGTTGAATCGGCCGCTTCGTGCGCGATCTCGGCGTGCATCACCGCCAACAGCAGAAGATCGCCCAGCTCTTCGCGAAAATGCGCGTCGTCCTTTGCCCGCGCCGCTTCGGCGACTTCGTAGGCCTCTTCGATCGGTCGCCGGCAATAGCGATTCGTTTGTCTGTTCGCGGTCCCACGGACAACCACCCGGCGCGCGTAACTTGGCGACGATCTCGCAAAGTTTGGCAAAGCTATTAGTCAATTGTTGATAGTTGATAGCGGTCGGCATCGCGCATTTCTATCAACTCTCAACCAACAACTATCAACTTCTTCAAATGCGCCAGAGCGAGCGGTGCGTTCCGAATTCAGAGATTTCGCCGGAGGATTTTTTGCTCACGTAAATCGTGATTCCGATCGACGCTGACGAAGGTGCCGACGAAGACAAAAGCGACCAGCCAGGATGGAATATGGCCGACCCGCAGCGCGTGGTAGAAACGACGGGAGGCTGTCCATCGCCATCGGTCGCGTGAAGAAAGATCTTTGTGATCCATGCCACCAAAATGAGAATGAAAATGAAAACGTAATTTCGTTTCAACCGGCGGCCGATCGCTTCCAGCTTGCTGATCTTGAAACAGGGCAGAATCAAATCTTCGCAGACCAGTTTCTTCCATTCGCCCTGCAGGAGATCGCGATTTTCCATCACCATCGGGACGAGAAAATGCGCTTCCAGCATCCGGATGCGCGCGCGGAAAGCGTCGTAGAAGCGATAGCGCCGCGCCTCGATCCAGAGCATCACCCACACGATGGCGAGATTGAAAAAGAAAATGATGTGCGGCACTGCCGCGTTCGAAAACGCGATGGTGATGATCGCGGTGCTGCTGGTGATCGCCCAGTTCGTCGTGATGTCGAGCCGTTGCCGCCAGACCATGATGCGGCCCATTTCGCCACGATAAAAATGCGACATCGCATTGACGTATCCGGGATCGTAAATGCTGCGCTGGAGCGAGACGGTCCTTTCCTGGGTTGTTGCGGCCGGGACGCTGTTTTCGGTTGCCACGACCGATCAATTAACTGGATAACTGACGCAGAATCCAACATTTCCTGCTTAGTATTCCTTACTGTTCCATGGCTATTGCCCTGACTGATCTCATCGATCGGAAACAAATCGCGCTCAATCTTTCTGCCCGCACCCAGTCGGACGCGATGCGTGAGCTTGTCGATCTTGCTCGTAGCCGCCGGGAAGATCGACAATGCGACAAAGTTTCTGGAGGAACTGCAGGCGCGAGAAGACGTGAATTCGACTTATGCCGCCGACGGAGTCGCGTTTCCGCACGCTCGCAGCAAACTCGTCGACGAAATTGTCCTGGCGATCGGCCGAAGCGAGGCAGGAATTCCGTGGACCGGCAAAGGCGAAATCGCGCACCTGATTTTTCTCATCGCTGTGCCGGAACGATTAATCAGCGATTATCTCGTTGTCGTCGGCGCGATTGCTCGCATCACCAGGGACCGGCCGTTGCGAACACTTTTGCTTCATGCCGAGAGCGTGGATGAATTTGTGGCGACCTTCTCAGTATGCCTTCAATCTGAAAATTGTAAGGCAGGTGCGTCGCCTGCCAATTTTAGAGCGGCCAGATCGTTGCGGCGTTCGCTTGCCCTCCAACCGTTTTCTAATCTTTCTTCAACAAACGGTTTCGCGCGCGCTCGAGAATTTTTCTCTCCGTCTCGGTCAAACTGCCCATACCGGACTTGGAAATCTTGTCCAGGATTGGATCGATCGACGCGTAGACATCTTCAGGGTCGACCACGCGGCGCGGTGTCGGCTTCTGCACAACGTACAGTTTTGGTTTCGGCCGCAGCCGCGATTTAAGGTTGCCGACCCATGCTAACTCCGGGCCGGCGCCGCGGAATTCGATGAAGATGAACGCCAGCGTGCAACTTGCGCAAAGCACCAGGAGATCCTGCCAATCGTGCGCTGCCAGTGCGCTCAAGGTAGCGATGGCCGCCAGAATGACGAAGACCCATTTGGCCGCGATTCGGAGAAAGAATTGAACGTTTGGATAAAGGGTCACGAACGCGGCGAACACGGCGAAGTGGAGCGCGCCCGAACCCGAGAGGCCGGTGCGCATTTTCAGCCCCCATACCGCCAGGATGAGCGTCGGTACGACCAGCAGGAGCAGGTAGAGCCAAATATAGGCTCGGCGGCCAACAAATCGTTCCACCTCGCGTCCGAAAGAAAAACAGCATGTACATTTCGATCGCGAACAGAACGAGCGCGTATCCCCCTGGCTGATGAATGAAGGCGTAAGTAGCGAGGCGCCAGATTTCTCCGCGCAAAACCTCCGTGCTATCGAACATCGCGTAGTTCAGAACGCCAGCGTGCCCGATCGCAAACAAGAAGGCCGTAAGGATGGCGCAGGCCACGTGCACCCCGACCAAGATCGTCGTCACATCAACCGGGTAACGCCCCATCCACGTCACCGGCCGGTAGTCATCGGAGGTAGTGACTCCGAACATGTTACAAATAGACAACCGCAGCATTCGCATGTGCAAGACTCATTGAATCTTTAAGCTGCCAGCCCAACGCTGATTGGGCTCCTATCTCGGACGAAAAATTTCTTGGAGAACGGCGCGAACCGGAGGAAATTCCTCACTCGCTCGATCCAGCAGGACGATACCCTGCAAGGTCGAGCCGAGTAGTCATGAAGAACCTCGCACCCGCTATTTCGCCGCCGCAAGGAATCGGCGATCGCCAGCCGCAAAACCAGGCGGTGCTCGATTGGGTGCACGAAGTCGAGCTGCTCGACCAAACCGGAAAACATTTTCTGGTGCGATGGGTCCGGAGCGCGAACACGCAGTTCCTGCTCGAGCAGGCGATGAAGCAGGGCGTCTTGTTCAAACTGAACGAGCAGAAAGTGCCGCGCTCTTATTTGCATCGCTCGAATCCGAACGACGTCGCGCGGGTCGAGCAATTCACGTTCATCTGCACGCCGACCAAAGAAGAAGCCGGTCCGACCAACAATTGGAGCGAACCGGCCGAGATGTATTCGAAACTTCACGGACTGCTCAAAGGCGCGATGCGCGGACGCACCATGTTCGTCATTCCCTACATCATGGGTCCGCCCGATTCGCCGCTGACCAAGGTCGGATTCGAGATCACCGATTCGATTTACGTCGTGCTCAGCATGCGAATCATGACCCGCATGGGCGAGATCGCGGTCAAGCGACTCGGGAACGATCCGAAGGCGGAGTGGAATCGCGGCGTGCACTCATTATTAGATGTCGATCCGGCGCGGCGTTTCATCTGCCATTTTCCGCAGGACAACACGATCATTTCTGTCGGCTCCGGTTACGGCGGCAACGTTTTGCTGAGCAAGAAATGTCTCGCGCTTCGTATCGGCTCTTATCTCGCGCGCAAGCAGGGCTGGATGGCCGAGCACATGTTGATCCTCGGCGTCGAATCGCCCGAGGGGAAAAAACATTACGTGGCGGCGGCGTTTCCCGAGCGCGTGCGGCAAAACCAATTTCGCGATGCTGATTCCGCCGAAACATTTCGCCGGCTGGAAAGTCACCACCGTCGGCGACGACATCGCCTGGATGCAGATTCGCGATGGCCGCTTGTTCGCGGTCAATCCGGAGAACGGTTACTTCGGCGTCGTGCCGGGAACGAATTACAAATCGAATCCGAACGCGATGAAATCGATCGCGCACGACACGCTTTACACCAACGTCGCGCTGACCGATGACGGCGACGTTTGGTGGGAAGGCAAGGACGGTCCGCCGCCGAAACACGCCATCGATTGGCGCGGGAACGATTGGACGCCGGATTCAAAAGAAAAAGCGGCGCATCCAAACTCGCGTTTCACCGCGCCGTGCCGCAACAATCCGGTGCTCGATCCCGATTTCGAAAAAGGCGAAGGCGTTCCGATCAGCGCGATCATTTTCGGCGGACGCCGCAGCGACACCATGCCGCTCGTTTTTCAAGCGCGCGATTGGGAGCACGGAACCTACGTCGGCGCGACGATGGGTTCGGAAACGACCGCGGCCGCGACCGGCGCAGTCGGTCAGGTGCGGCGCGATCCGATGGCGATGTTGCCGTTCTGCGGCTACAACATGGGCCAATATTTTCAGCATTGGCTCGAGATCGGCCCGCGCCTCACCAATCCGCCGCTCATCTTTCACGTGAACTGGTTCCGCAAAGGTGCGGACGGAAAATTTTTGTGGCCCGGTTTCGGCGAAAACATGCGCGTCTTGAAATGGATCCTTGATCGCTGCGAGGGTCACGGCGGCGGCGCCGAAACAGAGGTCGGCACGATCCCGCGCCCGGAGGACTTCGACCTCGCCGAGCTCGATGTCACTCGCGAAACGATGCGCGCGTTGTTCACGATCAAGCCCGACGAGTGGAAAAGGGAGCTCGAAGCGCAGCAGAAATTCTTCGACTCGCTGGGCAAAGACATGCCGCGCGAACTGCATCGCGCAACACGACAGGCTCGCCGAAAAATTCGCAAAATAGCGTCGATCTGCGTCGACGAATCGGCTTTACTTTTAGCGATAGATCATGGCTATCTATCAAGGCAGTCAAGCAGGCCAGACCTCGTTGGGAATACGTTAATGCTCCTTGCTCGAGCCTGAACAAATGGATTCGATTGCAGAAATAAAAAGGGTGTATAAATGCCGGTAAAGGATTCCTCTCTTCAACCAGGCCACTTCATTTCACGCGTCGTGGTGTCGCTTACTTTGTGCCTGGCCGGCGCGGCGCTGGCAGTGTTGAGCTTTGCGGCAAATCCACCAACGATCTCGCGGTCTCCTATTACCCAGCAGGTCGATGGTTTCTATCGCGGGATGCCCGTGACCTATGTCGTCAAGGACGGCAAAGCTATTTTCCAAGGCGACATCATCCTCGAGAAAGTCGACTCCATCGCTACCCGAGAACGCTTGCCTTCGACTACCGTCGACTCTTCCGGGACTGATTCCGTCAGCGTCGCTTACAGCCAATACCTTTGGCCAAAGGTTGGCAACCAATACCAGATCCCGTACGTCATTCAGTCCGGTAGCGGCAATACGGCAAATCTCAATACCGCCATCTCTCAGTTCAACAGCACGTTTACCAACATCATCCAATTCGTCCCGCGCACCAGCGAGACCGACTACGTTAACTTTTACTTTGATCCCAGCCACAACAACGGCCAGGGCGAAGCCACCGTCGGGCGCGTCGGCGGACAACAAGAGGTTGGAGGCGCGGGCGGATCGATTAACCCGTGCACCGTTGCCACCATCCTCCATGAAATGGGCCACACCGTCGGTCTCTGGCACGAACAATCCCGTTCCGATCGCAACACTTTCGTCTCGGTCAATTACAACAATCTGATCAAAGGCTCGATTTCCAATTTTAATCAGATCTTCGATAACGCCCAGCAACCCACCTTGTTCGATTACGCGTCGATTATGGAGTACCCCCCGTTCTCCTTTTCCCGTAACGGTGGTCCAGCCATTGAATCGATTCCGGCTGGGATACCACTTTCAAATCCGAACAGTTACACTGCGGCCGACATTGACGGAATCAAACGTCTTTATGGGAATGCTCCTACTGCGGTAACGGTCACGAGCAATCCGCCCGGATTACAAGTCATTGTCGACGGCACGACCGTTACCACGCCCCAGGTATTCAACTGGACGCTGAATTCTACGCATACACTCAATGTTTCCGCCAACGTCCAGAGCCAGTCTGGCAACATCGTAAATAGCAACGACCCTACGACTTTCTATTATACGTACGGGCGCTGGAACGATTCCACCTCCGTCTCTCATACTATAACAGTGACCCCTGGAAACGGTGCGCTCACTACTCCCGCCACCTCTCCTGCGGTAACAACTTACACCGCGAACTTCATCCAACTGGTTCCTTACTCGTCGTCTGCTTTTCCCTCGGGGACGGGAACTGTCACGCCGTCACCAGCGCCTCAAAGCTATTCGGGATCAGGGCTGCTCTTTTACACCGCGCGCCAGCAAGTCACCATTACCGCCACTCCGAATGCGGGACAAAATTTCTACGAATTCAACAACGCGCCTTTCTGGCTTCCAGGCGGCTTGGGCGCTAATCCGAAGACTTTCTACGTCCCCGACACCGGTCTCACCGTTAATCCCACGGCTGAATTCTCTACCGCACCCGTCTACACAGTCAACGTCGCACCCAACTCGTTCAGCTCGAACCTCTACGTTTACGTCGACGGGATATTCTGGCCTGCGCCCAAGAACTTCTCTTCTAATCCTGGCAATCCATCAACCAATTACGATTCGAGTTGGACGCCCGGCAGCAGCCACACGCTTAAGGTAGATTCCCTTGAATTCCCGTACAGCTCGAACAGTCGTTACGCGTTTAACAATTGGAGCGATGGCGGCGCCATTTCTCACAGCGTCATTCTTCCGTCCGCCAGCACTACTTACACCGCGAACCTCACTCCTCAGTTCTTCGTGACGGACTCTGTCAACGAGGGTTGCGCCGGCTCCATCAATGTAACTCCCAGTTCTGGCGACGGATTCTATCCTAGCGGGACCGTTCTCACCTTTTCCGAAACTCCAAACTCCGGCTGGCTTTTCACCGGCTGGCAATACGATCTCACCGGGTTAACGGCTTCCCAGCAGTTGACCGTAACCGACGAAGTTCTGGTCACCGCCGATTACAACGTAAACGCGACGCCATTTACCCTTACCAGTCTCAGCCCGGCCCTGGCCGCAGCCGGCGGCCCCGGTTTTACGCTGACCTTTAATGGCACCGGATTTACTTCGCACACGGTTGTGAAGGTAAACACAGCATTTCCAACTGTAACGTTCGTCAATAGCACCAAGATCACTGTTCCCGTCACCGCAGCGCAGATCGCTAGTCCCGGAGCCTTCCAGATCTGGACTGATAGCTTCCCGAACACCAATCCACCGCCTGTATGCGGAGCAATCGGCGCTCTTCCGTTTACCGTCACTACCGGTCCAACACCAACTCCTACCCCCACGCCAACGCCGACGCCAACTCCTACAGCTACACCCACGCCGACTCCTACAGCTACTCCCACTCCAACACCCACGCCTACGCCAACAGCGACGCCTACGCCTACACCGGCTGGTCTTCAGATAACGGTTCAAACCAGTGTAGCTGGTCCTACTTTCACCGTTGATGGTGTCACCTATTCCAGCACCCAAGTCTTTTCCTGGGTCTCGGGATCTAACCACACCATTGCCACTACTTCACCTCAAAGCGGCGGCACCGGGATTCAGTATGTTTGGAGCAAGTGGAGCGATAGCGGCGCCATTTCCCATACGGTGCATCCAACGGTCAACACTACTTACACTGCCACGTTTACTACCCAGTATTTCCTAACGATGGTCGCCGGGACCGGCGGAACGGTTACTCCGGCCAGTGGCTGGCAAAACAGTGGCACCCATGGAACGATCAACGCGACTCCATCCGCCGGATTTACTTTCAGTAATTGGGCTGGCACAGGCAGCGGTTCGTTCTCCGGAACAACCAAAATGGGCTCGATCGTCATAAACGGTCCCATTACCGAGACTGCAACCTTCACCTCCAATTCAACGCCAACACCAACACCCACTCCAACTGCGACACCGACACCCACGCCTACTTCAACTCCCACACCAACTGCGACACCGACGCCTACCCCAAGCCCAACACCTACTCCTACGGCGACACCCACGCCAACTCCAACACCAACTGCGACTCCCACCCCAACCGCCACTCCAACTCCGACACCGACAGTTACTCCAACAGCTACGCCAACGCCCACGCCGGGTCTTCAGATCACGGTTCAAACCAGTGTAGCTGGTCCTACTTTCACCGTTGACGGTACCACCTACTCCAGCACTCAAACCTTTTCCTGGGTCTCGGGTTCCAATCACACCATCGCCACTACTTCGCCTCAGAGCGGGGGCACCGGTATTCTGTATGTTTGGAGCAAGTGGAGCGATAGCGGCGCGATTTCTCACACGGTGCATCCAACGGTCAACACCACTTACACCGCCACGTTTACTACCCAGTACCTCCTGACCATGGTCGCCGGGACCGGTGGAACCGTCACTCCGAGCAGCGGTTGGCAAAACAGTGGCACCCATGGAACGATCAACGCAACTGCGTCCACTGGCTTTACTTTCAGTAATTGGGCTGGCACTGGCAGCGGTTCCTTCTCGGGAACAACGAAAATGGGTTCAATCACCATGAACGGTCCCATTACTGAAACCGCAACTTTTACTTCCAATTCTACCCCAACGCCTACACCTACCTCTACACCAACTCCTACGCCGACTGCGACCCCAACACCGACTCCTACGGCAACTCCGACAGCCACGCCAACGCCGACACCAACTGCGACGCCTACCCCAACACCGACTCCGACGGCAACTCCGACAGCTACGCCCACCCCAACGCCTACCCCAGGTACTGTTCAGGTAACGGTCCAAACCAGTGTCGCTGGACCGACCTTCACCGTTGATGGGACAAACTACTCAACGACTCAGAACTTTTCCTGGGTCTCGGGCTCCAATCACACCATTGCCACTACTTCGCCTCAAAGCGGCGGCACCGGGATACAGTATGTATGGACCAAGTGGAGCGATAGCGGCGCGATTTCCCACACGGTTCAACCAACAACCAACACCACTTACACCGCCACCTTCACCACCCAGTATTTTCTAACCATGGTCGCCGGGACCGGCGGAACGGTTACTCCAAGCAGTGGCTGGCAAAACAGTGGCGCCCATGGAACGATCAACGCAACTGCATCCACTGGCTTCACTTTCAGCAATTGGGCTGGCACTGGCAGCGGCTCCTTCTCGGGAACAACGAAAATGGGCTCGGTCACCATGAACGGCCCGATTACTGAAACCGCGACGTTCACCCAAAATCCTTAGTCCGCCGAGTTTGGCGTAGATAATTGATCCGACGAGTCGCGAGGTTGGGCGCGATCGATTGGTCCAATTGCGTTGCACCGAAGTTGCATCGCGTTTGACGCGCACCGATAATCTCCAGTGGGTTCGAAGATTGCTCAAAAAAAACGCGCGACGGCCGGTGCGAGCGCGACTGCGTCGAGATTCGAGGGGCGCGTCAGAACAATCTCAAAGGCATCGATGTCGATCTTCCGCTCGGAAAATTGACCGTCGTCACCGGCCCGAGCGGCTCCGGCAAGTCCTCGCTCGCGTTCGAGACGATCTACGCCGAAGGCCAGCGCCGTTACGTCGAGACATTTTCGCCTTACATGCGGCAATTCCTCGATCGCATGGACAAACCGCGCGTCGACGACATTCGCGGAATCCCGCCGGCTATCGCGATCGAGCAATCGAATCCGGTGAAGACGTCGCGCTCGACCGTCGGCACGATGACCGAGATCAACGATTACTTGAAATTGCTCTGGCCGCGCATCGCGAAAGCGTTTTGCCCGAGCTGCGGCCGCGAGATCCGACCGGAAACCGCAAAATCGATCGCCGATCAAGCGTTGCACGATTGCGCCGGCAAAACTGTTCTGATCACGTTCTGGGTTGCAGTTCCCGCCGAAAACCGAGCCGCAAGAAGTTTTTCGAATTTCTCCAGCAACAAGGTTATCTCCGGGTTTGGATCGACAACGAAGTCGTGCGGGTCGATGTCGACTCGAAAAAAATCAAGCGGCTCGGCGCGCGCGTTCAGGTCATTCAGGATCGGATCGCGATCAGCGCACGAAAATCGCGCGCGCCTGGTCGAAGCGATCGAGACCGCGCTGCGTTTGGCAAAGGGAAAGTCAACATCATCCCGATTGATTCTGCCTCTCAACCTTCATCGCTCAGCCCTCATCCTTTTTCCACCGGCTGGCACTGCGCGCATTGCGATCTCGATATTCGTCCGCCGACGCCTGGACTTTTCAGTTTCAACAATCCGCTCGGCGCTTGTCCGGAATGTCGCGGATTCGGACGCACGATCGCGATCGATCTGAACAAGGCGATTCCCGATCGCTCGTTGTCGATCAAACAGGGCGTGGTCCGCGTTTTTCGCGGCCAGGAGTTCGGCGAATCGCAAAAGGATCTGCTCCGCGCCTGCGCCCGCGAAGAGATCGATATCGATGTTCCGTTCGAGGAATTGCCGAAGGCGGATCAGGATTTCGTGATCAAGGCGAGAAGTCGGTCGCACTGCGCGCGAACGAGGCGAGAGTTACACCGACGACGATTACGAAAACGATCGCTGGTACGGCGTGCGCGGATTTTTCCGCTGGGCCGAACGCAAGACTTACAAGATGCACATGCGCGTTCTGCTCAGCCGGTATCGCGCTTACACGACCTGTCCGAGCTGCAACGGCGGCCGTTTCCAGCCCGAAGCGCTGAATTACAAACTCGTCCGCGATCCGCGATCCGCGATCCGCGAGCCTTCTCACTCTTCCCGATTTCGCTGCTCTTTCGATCTCGAACGCGCGCGATTTTCTCGCGAAGATCGACATCGCAGCACAACGATTCGACCGCGGAGATGTTGCGCGACGAGATTTGCGCGCGTCTGAATTATCTTTGCGAAGTCGGTGTCGGTTATCTCACGCTCGATCGCTCGACGCGCACCTTGAGCGGCGGCGAAGTGCAGCGCGTGAATCTCACGACCTGTCTCGGCGCGTCGCTGGTGAACACGCTGTTCGTCATGGACGAGCCGAGCATCGGACTTGCATCCGCGCGACGTCGGCCGGCTCGTGCGCGTGATGCACAATTTGCGCGACAAGGGCAATACGCTGCTCGTGGTCGAGCACGAAGAACAAATCATTCGCGCGGCCGACAACTTGATCGACATCGGGCCCGGCCGCGGCGAACGCGGCGGCGAATTGGTTTTCAACGGAGCGCTCGATCAACTTTTGTTCCAGCAACAAATCGCTGACCGCCGATTATCTGAGCGGCCGCAAATCGATTCCCGTCCCGAAAACGCGACGGAAATCGAGCGTCGTCGATCAAGATCACCGGCGCGCGCGAGCACAATCTGAAGAACATCGATGTCGATCTTCCGCTCGGCGTTTTCACCTGCGTGACCGGCGTTTCCGGTTCCGGCAAATCGACGCTGATTCACGACGTGCTTTACCGAAATCTGCTCGTCGCCAAAGGCCAATCGTCCGATCAGGAAGCGGGCGCGTGCAAATCGGTCACCGGCGCGCATCGCATTGAGCGAAGTCGTGATGGTCGATCAATCGCCGCTCGCGCGCACGCCGCGTTCGACGCCGATTCTTTATCTCGGTCTTTACGATCGCGTCCGCGAATTGTTCGCCGCGCAACCGGAAGCGATGTCGCAAGGCCTGACCGCGAGCGCGTTCTCGTTCAATTCCGGCAGCGGCCGCTGCGAACGTTGCTCCGGCACCGGATTCGAGAAGATCGAGATGCAATTCCTGAGCGATCTTTATGTGCGCTGCGCCGAGTGCGAAGGGAAACGTTTCCAGCCGCACGTGCTGAAAGTAAAACTGCACGGCAAATCGATTCACGATCTGCTCGAGCTGACCGTGAGCGAAGCGATTCAGTTCTTCGCGCAGATCGGCGAAACAGAAAACGTTATCGGAACCGCTCGATGTCTTGGACGAAGTCGGTCTCGGTTATTTGCGACTCGGTCAGCCGTTGAACACGCTGAGCGGCGGCGAATCGCAGCGCCTGAAACTCGTTCGTCATTTGGCTGAGACTTCCGTGGCGGCAGGCGTCTCGCCTGCAGAAAACGGAGACGGCGACCATCGCGGGAACTTGTTCATCTTCGACGAACCGACCACCGGTTTGCATTTCGATGATGTCGCGATGCTGCTTCAGGTCTTTCAGCGACTGGTCGACGCCGGACATTCGATCGTCGTGATCGAGCACAATCTCGAAGTGATTAAATGCGCCGACTGGATTGTCGATCTTGGTCCGGAAGCGGCGATGAAGGCGGCGAAGTGGTTGGCGACCGGAACGCCGGAGCAGATCGCGAAGATCGAGAATTCGCACACCGGAAGATTTTCTGCAAGTCGAATTCTGGGAGCGCACGCGCCTCGCGTGCTATTCGTGGCGCCTCGCCACGAATCTCATTATCCGGAAGATGACGAGCAGGAGCTCGGCGCGCGCAGCGGAAACGCCGCCGCGTTTCGCAATCAACGAAACGAACGGCGCGATCGGCATTCACGGCGCGCGCGAGCACAATCTCAAGAACATCGACGTCAAAATTCCGCGCGACCAGATGGTCGTGATCACGGGACTGAGCGGCTCGGGAAAATCGACACTCGCGTTCGACATTTTGTTCGCCGAAGGACAACGCCGATTTCTCGACAGCATGTCGCCCTACGCGCGGCAGTTCGTCGAGCAACTCGAAAAACCCGATGTCGATCTTGTCACCGGTTTGCCGCCGAGTGTGGCGATCGAGCAACGCGTCACCCGCGGCGGCGGCAAATCGACCGTCGCGACGGTGACGGAGGTTTATCATTTTCTTCGTTTGCTCTTTGCGAAAACCGGAACGCAGTTTTGTCCGGACTGCGATTTGCCGGTCGAAAAACAAAGTCTGGCCGCGATCGTGAAACAGATCGAGACGGCGGCGAAGCGCGGCCCGCTCAAGGTGCTCGCGCCGCTGGTCAAAGCGCGAAAAGGATTTCACACCGATGTCGCGCGCTGGGCCGAGCGTCAGGGATTCGACACTCTCTTTGTCGATGGGCAGCTCATTCCGATCTCGCAATTTCGAAAACTGGAGCGCTTCAAGGAACACACCATCGACGTCGTTGTCGGCGTGATCGATGCCAAGCGAATTGTGAAAGCGCGCAATCTCGCGCAGCGCGCCCTCGAGATCGGCCGCGGCACGGCGCATCTGCTCGATTCGAAAACATCGGCTCACGGTCATGAGCACGGAGATGAGTTGTCCGGGTTGCGGGCGCGCCTTCGAAGAGCTCGATCCGCGCTTGTTCTCGTTCAACTCGCCGCACGGCGCCTGCGAGGAATGCGGCGGGTTCGGCGAAATTTGGGATCAGGAATTTCAAACCGCTGCCGAGGAAACCAGCGATTCGGTTTTGGAAAATGAGCTTCGCGCCGAGCGCGAATCGGAATGGATCGAAGAAACCGAAGCGCACGAATGCCCGCGTTGTCACGGCTCGCGCTTGAACGAGGTTGCGCGACATGTGCGGGTGCAGGGAATGCCGATCGATCAGTTCACGAATCTTTCCGCGAGCGAAGCGGCGCACAAGATCGACAAGTTAAAGTTCACCGGCACGCAACAAACGATCGCGGCCGATCTGATTCCGGAAATCCGGCAGCGCTTGCGGTTCATGGAGAATGTCGGGCTCGGTTATCTCGCGCTCGGACGTTCGGCGAAGACCTTGAGCGGCGGCGAATCGCAGCGAATTCGTCTGGCGGCGCAGCTCGGCTCGAATTTGCGCGGCGTGCTTTACGTTCTCGACGAACCGACGATCGGGTTGCATCCGCGCGACAATCTGCGGTTGCTCGACACGCTGACGCGCTTCGCGAGAAAGGAAATTCGCTCGTGATCGTCGAACACGACGACGAAACGATGCGGCGCGCCGATCACATTATCGATCTTGGCCCGCGCGCGGGAATTGCACGGCGGCGAGGTCGTCGCCACCGGAACGTTGCGCGATATCGAGCGCGCCAAAAATTCTGAGACCGGTCGCTGTCTGAAGACGCCGCTTTGTCATCCGATCCGCAAATCGCGCCGTTCGTTGCGAAGGTCGAGAACTGGATCGACATTCACGGCGCGCACGCGAACAATTTGAAAAATGTCGATGTTCGATTTCCAGTCGGACGCCTTTCGGTCATCACCGGAATTTCGGGATCGGGAAAATCGACTTGATGCACGATGTGTTGTTGCCGGCTGTGTTCGAGCAATTGGAAAACAAAAAGCGGGCCGGCAACGGCGAATTGTTCAAACTCGTCAGCGGCACGGAGGAAATCGAAGCAGTTTACGAAGTCGATCAATCGCCGATCGGCAAAACGTCGCGCTCAACCCCGGGCACTTACATCAAGGTCTTCGACGAGATTCGAAATCTCTACGCCCAATTGCCGGTCTCGCGCGTCCGCGGTTATTCGGCCAGCCGATTTTCGTTCAACGCCGAAGGCGGTCGTTGCGAGACCTGCAAAGGGCCAGGGCGTGATCAAACTGGAAATGAATTTTCTGCCGGAAGCGCTCGTGCCGTGCGAGGACTGCGGCGGACGCCGTTACAATCCGCAAACGCTCGAAGTTCTCTACAACGACAAATCGATCGGCGACGTGATGGAAATGACGATCGAAGAAGCGGCGGAGTTTTTCTCGGCCCATCCGAAGATCGCGCGGCCGCTTTCGTTGCTCGTCGATACTGGACTCGGTTATCTGAAGCTGGGCCAGCCGAGTCCGACGTTGAGCGGTGGCGAAGCGCAACGTTTGAAGCTCGTCACGCAATTGAAACGCGGCGTCGGTCGCGCGGAAAACGAGCGGCATTCGCAAAATGCGCAAGCCCGGATCGACACTTTATCTGCTCGAAGAACCGACGATCGGTTTGCACATGGCCGACGTCGAGCTTCTGCTCAAGGTGCTGCATCGACTGGTCGATGAAGGAAACACCGTGATCGTGATCGAGCACAATCTGAGCGTGATCGCGGAGGCCGATTACATTGTCGATCTCGGACCGGAAGCCGGCGCGGACGGCGGCAAAGTCGTTGCCGTTGGAACGCCGGAGCAAGTCGCGAAGAACAAGACCAGCCGGACGGCGCCGTTCTTGCGAAAAGTATTGAATCGTTCGACTGCGCGGTGAGAATCGCGCACCAAATGCTCGCTTACTGCATTCACGATCTCGATCCGCTGATCTTTCGCATTTACGATAATGTTGGACCGCGGTGGTACGGGCTCGCTTACGTGCTCGCGTTTCTGTTTGCCTATGTCGTCTATCGAGCGTTAGTCCGGCGCGGTTACGCCGATCTGCCGCTCAACGAAAGTCGGAGATTTCATCACAGCCTGCGCCCTGTTTGGCGTGATCGTCGGCGGCCGGCTTGGCTACGTTTTTTTGTACAAACCGGAGATGTTGCGCGAGCCGTTGTCGATCTCTGCGCGTTTGGGAAGGCGGAATGTCGAGCCACGGCGGCATGCATCGGCCGTTCTGCTGTTCACATTTTATTTCGCACGCCGTCACAGAGTTTCCTGGACGAATCTCGGCGATAATCTCGTCGTGACGGCGCCGATTGGGTTATTTCTCGTGCGCTGCGCAAATTTCATTAATGGCGAACTTTACGGCCGCGCTACCGACGTTTCCTGGGCGATGCAGTTTCCGAAGGAGCTGACCGAAGACTTCGCAGAGGCCGAGTCAGGCGATTACGGCATGCACCAAACTCGATCCGGCGCTCAATACGCCGGACGCGATTGTCGCCGCAGTGCGCCACCAGCCGCAGGTGAAAGAGATTCTGCGGGGAATTTTAACTCCACGACATCCGTCGCAGCTTTACGAGGCTTTCTTTGAAGGGATCGTCCTTTTTTCGATTCTCTGGTTCGTGCGCACGCGAATGCGGCAGCCAAACGGCGTTCTGACCGGGTTGTTCTTCATCTTCTACGCGATCTTTCGGATCGTGTGCGAATATTTCCGCGAACCCGATGCGAGCATGATTGGGCCATTCACCCATGGCCAGTTCTTCTCGTTTTTTCTCATCGCAATCGGGCTCGCGTTTGTCATCTTCGCCAAACTGCGGCCAAGCTTTCCGAAAAACTTGGCTGCGACGCAGGACTAGCCCTTTCGCTTTCGTCAGAATCCGCTAATAGTTCCGGCGGGTGAATTGATTGATAGCGTTGTTGATTGCAGCCGGCGGTCTGCTCTTTGCGTTTGAACACGCCACCATTGCCGGCAAGCTCGTCCTGCTTCTTCTCGCGATGGCGTCGATCTTCAGCTGGTCGGTGATGGTCACGAAGCTGCGCGTGGTCCAGTTCGCGCGGAAACAAAACGCGCGCTTTCTCCATGCTTTTCGGCAGGACCGGCAACCGTTGCGTTTGCTTCGAAAAGAATGCGCGTTTTCCGGGTTCGCCACTCTTCAACGTTTATCGCGCCGGGTGCCAGGAGATCACCTTTCAGTTGCTCGGCTCGGCCGAAGTCGATGAAACCTTCAAAGCGCGGCTCGGCATCGCGGACAAAATTTCGGCGGCGCAAATGGGCTCGGTCACGGCTGCGATGGAACGCGCAGTCGGGGAAACCGCGCTCGAGCTCGAGTCGCAAATGATCTTGCTCGCGACCGCGGTCAGCGGTTCGCCGTTTCTCGGATTGCTCGGCACGGTTTGGGGCGTGATGGACGCGTTCACCGGCGTGGCCGAGGCCGGTGCGCCGAGTCTCGCGTCGATGGCGCCAGGCGTTTCCGGCGCCTTCATCACCACCGTGACCGCTCTCTGCGTCGCGATTCCGGCGATGTTCGGTTACAACTTTTTGGTCACGCGCATCCGCGGAATGATCGTGGAGATGGACAACTTCGCGGCCGAACTGGCGTCCGAGCTTGAACATAAATTCGTCGATCACGCCGTGCGCGAGTCGGCCTTTCGGAGATGAGACGTTATTCGCAGCGGCAGAGTCTCTCGTCGCTCTCCGAGATCAATATCACGCCGTTGCTCGATCTCGCGTTCGTGCTGCTCATCATTTTCATGATCACCACGCCGCTGCTCGAGAACAGCATGAATCTGATCATTCCCTCGAGTGGCGCGAAAAATCCGCCGGTTATGGCGACGCAAGTGCAAACCGATTTCGATCGATCGCAACGAATCGATTCGTTTCAACAATCG
>CAWAYF010000020.1:0-10668 GCA_963786135.1 uncultured Verrucomicrobiae bacterium
GGAGGCATGGGGCGCTGGATCGAAAGCGCAACGTAACGGCGTCGCGCTGCTTGTTTTTATCGCCGACCGCAAAATCTCTCTCCAGGTCGGCTACGGCCTTGAGGGTGCGCTGCCTGACGTGATCGCCTATGATATTCGCGTCAATCAGATTACTCCGCATTTCCGGAACCAGGATTACGAAGGAGGATTGGCGGCGGGCATCGATTCGATCTTCAAAGCGATTCGTGGGGAGTACACGGGTTCCGGCAAAACAATCGCGGAGCAACAACGAAGAAATAACCAAGTTCCAAGTTTCGTTTGGTTCATCATTTTCTTCGTCGTTTTGAGTCTTATCTCCCGGATGATGCGACGACTGGGCGGCTATAGTTATTCCCACTTTCGGGCCGAAGCGGACCTGTTTTTATTCCGATGGGTTTTGGCGGAGGTGGAGGCGGGTCATCCGGAGGCGGAGGATTTAGCGGATTCAGTGGTGGTGGCGGCTCGTTTGGCGGCGGTGGTTCAAGCGGAGGTTGGTAATCGCCATGCGGACGAAAAGAATTTCTCAGTAGGCTCGAGCACGACCAAATCGTGCAAGCGATCCGCGACGCCGAAACGAAAACTTCCGGCGAGATCCGTGTCTTCGTTCAGCGCGGTCAATTGAAAGACGACCCGCTGGCGGCAGCACAGATAAAATTTCGCAAGCTCCGAATGCATAAGGCGCCAGAACGGAACGCGGTTTTGATTTTCGTTGCGCCACGTGCGCACAAGTTCGCAATCTTTGGAGACGAAGCGATTCACCAGAAATGTGGCGACGAATTGTGGCAAGGTTTGGTCGAGAAAATGCGCGACCATTTCCGGAACGAGAAGTTCAGTGACGCATTGATCGACGCCATCCACGAAATCGGCGAAGCGCTGGCTGCCCATTTCCCGAGAAGATCGACACTCGACCGGCGAGCTACCGGACGAGGTGGTTGAGGGCTAAATCACCGCTTGCAAAGCGGCGCGATTGGTCTTTATTCCCCGCTCCGCAGCGAGTTTTTTAATTGCGCCGTTGGTCCCTGGGTTTCCGTCGCTGGACGCGAAACCACACTCGCCAGGGGAAACCCGGCGCATTGAAAGGAAGAAGGAAGAATTCAGAAGGATGAAGTGTCGTTAGCGCGCCATTCTCTTAATTCATAATTCTCTACATTCTTAATTCACACTATGCCAGTTCGTTACGGTCGTTTTGAAATGCCGAAGACTCTCGTCAAAGACGAGAGCACAGCCACTGATACCTACGCCAAGTTCGTCGCCGAGCCGTTTGAAGCCGGTTACGGTCACACGGTCGGAAATTCGCTCCGCCGCGTCCTGCTTTCTTCGCTCGAAGGCGCCGCCATCACCGCGGTGAAAATCACCGGCGCGCAGCACGAGTTCGCCACCTTGCCGGGCGTGGTCGAGGACGTGACCGACATCGTCCTCAACCTCAAGAGGGTGAAATTCAAAGCCGCAACGATCACGAGCCGAAGAAACTTTCGCTCACCGTGAACAAGGAAGGCGAAGTCACCGCCGGCGACATCCAGGACGTTGCAAGGCTACGAAGTGCTCAATCCCGAAGCAGGTCATCTGCACGCTCGACAAGAAACACAAGTTTGATGCCGAGCTCGAAGTCCGCGTCGGCCGCGGTTTCGCCACCGGCGACGAAAACAAGCGCGCCGATCAGCCGATCGGTCTCATTCCGATCGATTCCATTTTTTCGCCGGTCACGCGGGTGAAATACGCGGTCGAAAACACCCGCGTCGGTCAGCGCACCGATTACGACAAGCTCATCCTCGAAGTCTGGACCGACGGCCGCCTGACGCCGGACGACGCGCTGCTCCAGGCCTCGGCGATTCTGCGCCATCACCTCGATGTCTTCGTCAACTTCAACGAAGACGTGATCGAGTTCGACGAGACGCCGGCCGGCGTGAGCGAGGAAAACATGAAGCTCAAGAAGCTGCTCAACATGAGCGTGAACGAGATCGAGCTCAGCGTGCGCGCGGCGAATTGCTTGAACAACGCCAACATCACGACCGTCGGTCAGCTCGCGCAAAAGACCGAGGGCGAGATGCTCAAGTATCGCAACTTCGGCAAGAAATCGCTCAACGAGATCAAGGACAAGCTGCAGCAGCTCGGTCTGGGTCTCGGCATGAAATTCGAGGCCGGCCTGGTCGACATCCCGTCGGAGCCGATGGCGCGACCGCGAGTGGCGACGAAGCGCTGCCGAAGCAAAGTAAACTGCTCTGAGCCGAAACAACCAGCGCGTATGAGACATCAAAAGAAGACCATCAAACTGGGCCGCACCGCCGAGCACCGAAAGGCGCTGCTCGCCAATCAGGTTTGCAGTTTGATCGAGCATCAGCGGATCAAGACCACGCTGGCCAAAGCGAAAGCCGTTCGTCCGCTCGCGGAAAAAATGGTGACGCTCGGCAAGAACGGATCGCTCCATGCGCGGCGCACCGCGCTCGCGACGTTGCGGCAGAAGGACGCGGTGAAGAAATTGTTCGACGAAATCGCGCCGCGCATCGACCGAGCGCAATGGCGGTTACACGCGCATCATTAAGCTCGGCCAGCGCAAAAGCGATTCCGCTCCAATGGCTTTCATCGAGTGGGTCGATGCGACCGTCGTCGTCGAAGAAAAACCGGTTGAGGAGGAAAAGAAAAAGAAAGAGCCGAAACCGGAAGTGAAGGAAGCAGAAAACGAAAGAACCGAAGCGCGAAGAAGCGGCTGCAACCAAAGCGGAAGAAAAACCGGCGGAAGAGCCGAAGAAGAAACGGCGCTGGTTCGGGCGAAAAAAGGAAGAATAAACTCGAAATACGAATCTCGAATCTCGAAATAAATTCGAGTTCGGAAATGACCGGGAAGTTTTTTCTGCTATTCGGTCATTCGATTTTTGGAAATTGTTTCGGATTTCGTGCTTTGATATTCGGATTTGCTATACCAACGGGGCTAATCGCCACTGAACCTTGCCGTGGTCGATTTCAAGCCAGGCCACACTTCGGGGTGAACCGCGATTCGGGCGAGTTACACAACCGGGATTTAAGAAGAGCACGCCGCGACGTTTTTCATTACGCGGCACATGAGTATGACCATGCAAAATAACATCGACATCCTCCGGCGGAATATCGGGTGGAATATGTTGCAGTCGAAATTTCAAACCGTCGCGCTTGAGATCGACAACCAGCGGCCAGTCGAAGTTCCAGTCGCAATTGCCGCGCACGACAGTGAGCGGCGGACCGATCGCTTCGAGATCGTCGGTGATGGTCGGTTCGCAAACATCGCCCAGATGCCAGATCTCGTCCGCGCTTGCCGCCAGCTCGAGAACCGTTTGTGGAAGTTTATTATGCGTATCGGCGAGAACCAATATCTTCATCCGGCGCGGAAGTTCCAAACACCAATATCCAAGCCCCAAACAAGACCCAAGACTCAAACTGAAAAATCTGCACCGGACCTTTTGAATATTGGGGTTTGGAATTTCCTTGGTGCTTGGGCTTTGGGCTTTGGAGCCTTGGGCGGATTGCCTGCTCTAGCTGATTCTGTAGCTTCTCCTTGTGTCATTTAATAATTTCGGCCTTTCATCGGAAGTCGTGCGCGGGCACTCAGGCGATGGGTTTCGCCGAGCCGACACCGATCCAGCTTCGCGCCTTTCCGATCATTCTTTCGGGCAAGGATCTGATCGGCACCGCTCAGACCGGAACCGGCAAGACGGCCGCGTTCGCACTGCCGATCCTGACTCTACTCGGCCACCATGGAAAATTTCGTTGTCTCGTTCTCGAACCAACCCGCGAGCTGGCGGCGCAAGTTGAAACCGCGTTCCGCGATTACGGACGCTTCACCGACATTCGCGCGACAGTCGTGCACGGCGGCGTTGGTTACGGCAAACAGCGCGAAGATTTGAAACACGGCGTTGATGTCGTCGTCGCAACCCCGGGGCGACTGATCGATCATCTCGAACAGAAGACCCTTCATTTTCGCGATGTGAATATTCTCGTGCTCGACGAGGTCGATCGCATGCTCGACATGGGATTTTTGCCGCAAGTCCGTCAGATCGTTGATAAAATTTCGAACGATCGGCAAACGCTTCTTTTCTCGGCGACTCTGCCGCCGGAAATCGAACGACTTTCCACATGGGTTCTGCGCGAACCAGAGCTGATCGAAATCGGCGTGCGCCGTTCGCCTGCGGAAACGGTCACACACGCGGTTTATCCAGTGGCCGCCGAACAAAAATTCGATCTGCTTATGGCATTGCTCGAACGCACGAAGTTCGACAGCGCGCTGATTTTTTGTCGGACCAAACATGGCGCCGATCGGATCGCGCATCAATTGAAGCAGGGCAATCACGCCGTTGCGGTCCTGCATTCCAACCGAACCCAGCGCGAACGGATCGAAGCGCTTGAAGGATTTAAGAGCGGCAAATACGAAGTGATGGTTGCGACCGATATTGCGTCGCGCGGTCTCGACATCGCAGGAGTGAGTCACGTCATCAATTACGATGTGCCCGAACATCCCGAAGATTACGTTCATCGCATTGGCCGCACCGGTCGTGCCCAAAATGTCGGCGACGCGTTCACGCTCATGAACGGCGAAGAAGTCGCCGGCGCTTCAAGCAATCGAACATTTCATCGGTCAAAAAATCCCGCGACTGAAGCTGGAGAATTTTCCGTATCTCTACACCGATTCTCTTTGAACCGGAATCAGCGGTCGGCGGACGACGCGCCATCGGGGGCGGACGGAGTCATCGCGGGTTTTCTTACGGAAGAAGGCGCAGGTAGGGTCGACAATGTTGTAGCGGTGCTTGTTCTCAAGCACCGAACTAAATAGATAGGCGCTTGAGACAAGCGCCTCTACAACGATTTCAATTCTTGCCGCCGCACCACTGGTCCACCCAATCGTTCACGGTTTTGTACCACAGTCGCGAGTTCTGCGGCTTGAGCACCCAGTGACCTTCGTCTGGGAAATACAACATCTTCGACGGCACCTTCAGCGTTTGGAGCGTGGTAAAAAGATCGAACCCGTTTGAGACATCGAGCCGGTAATCGAGCTGACCGTGCACGACTAACGTCGGCGTTTTGAAATTTGCCGCATACTCGTGTGGTGAAAACTTCCGGTAAAGTTCGCGGTTCTTCCATGGCGGCCCTTTGAATTCCCAATTCGGAAACCAGAGTTCTTCGGTCGTTCCGAATGCCGACTCGGCGTTGAAGATCCCGTCGTGGGACACGATGCATTTGAATCGGCTGGTGTGGCCGAGCAACCAGTTCGCCATGTAACCGCCGTAGCTCGCGCCCAGCGCGGCCTCGCGGTTTTTATCGATAAACGGGTAAGTTTTCTCGACGTAATCAAGCCCTTTCATCAGATCGACATACGGTTTGCCGCCCCAATCGCCGCTGATCGAATCGGTAAACTTCTGCCCGTAACCGGTCGAGCCATGGAAATTGATCATCACCACCACGTAGCCATTCGCCGCAAACAACTCCGCGTTCCAGCGATACGTCCACTCGTTTCCCCACGCCCCTTGCGGCCCGCCATGAATCAAAAATTTCAGCGGATATTTGTTGTTCGGATCGAATCCCGGCGGCTTCACCATGAAACCCTGGACCTCCTCGTCATTCGCGCCTTTGAACGTGAACGACTCCAACGGCTGCATGTCGATCTGCGCCAACAGCGCGTCGTTCATGTGCGTGACCGCATCAGTTGGTTGTGCTCTGTTGCAGGCCCGGTCGAGTCGGGACTCGGAATGCCGAAGCTCCAAATTTCGTTCGGCGCCAACTGACATCTGCGTGAAGAACAGGCAACGCGATCTGAGCAATTACGAGATGCGTCGGCGAGTGTGTCGTGCCGGGCCAGGCAGGAGACAATTGAAGCGTCCCTGCTCCTGCGAATGTCAGGCGTCCGATCACTGACTGCCCTCTGCTCTTCGTAGGTAAACCAGACTTTGTCTTGCGAACGATTCCAAGCGAAGCTACCCGCCGAGCGATCAAACTTCTCCGTCGCATCGCGCGTTTTTCCAGTTTGTCGGTCTTGGACAAGGAGTCGCCATTTATCAGATTCAAAACCGGCGCGGGCTTGCGAACGCCAGGCGATGTATTTTCCGTCGGGTGAATAGAGCGGCGTCTCGTCAGCGCCGGGACTGGTGGAAATCTTCCGAGACTGAGGTGCTGTGGTGGTCCCGCTAAGCGGGATCCCCGGCTGCTTTCCCGCAGGCGAGACGCCTGCCGCCACAGTTGCCTCCACAGTAGTAATTGGCACGACAAAAATCTCGTTGTTCGTGCTGGTCGCTTCGACTTCATCAATATTCGAGGTATAAGCGAGCTCCTGGCCGTCGGGCGAGATCGCATACATATCCTGCCCGCCGAGATGAAACGGCGGCACATCATGATCACCCGGGGTGAGATCACGCGGCTCGTTCGCAATTTCTTGCTGCCCACTGGCAACTTGACCGTTCAAAACGGTCAAGTTTGAATTGGCAGCGGAGCTTATGACAAAGAGATGGCTCCGCTTGAATTCGGTGAACGCGTTCCAGTGCCGATAGAAAAGCTTCGCGAAAACCTTCGCTTTGACTTTGCTCTTCTTCAGCTCTTCGTCGCGCTGCTTGTTGCACGCGTCATCTTTACAATCGGGATAAACTTCCGAGATGAACACGATGTTCTTTCCGTCCGGCGACCAGATCGCACCGTCCGCGCCGGTTGAAATGTTCGTCACCTGGTGCGGCTGCCCAGCCAGGGTCCCGCTATCGGAGTTGAAATCGGACATCCAAATTTGCGTCGGATCGGTCGCTTTCGCAGTCCAAATGAGTCGTTTGCCATCCGGCGAGAAGCGCGGGCGCTCTTCGTGATTCGGCGTTTCATTCAACCGACGCGATTCACCGCCGCTTGCTGGAACAATCCACAAGTGCGCAATTTTGATGTTCGCCTCAAGATCGACATCGGTCGCGGAGAACACGACCCATTTCCCGTCCGGCGACGGCACCGGCTCGTCGATTCGTTTGAGTTTCATCATGTCCTCGAACGTGAACGGGTGCTTTGCGGTTTGGGCGAACGCGCTAACGGCCAGAAAGAAAATCGGAATGAAAAATCTAATCCTCATGTGTTTTCAATATTGACGTTGTAGAGGCGCTTGTCTCAAGCGCCTATTTTAACAGGCGGCTGACACAGCCGCCTCTACAATGCTTTGCTTCCAAACGCCGCCTTCACCGCTTCGACGCGTTTGTCTTCGACTCGTTTCTGCTGCTCGAGCGCGCGTTGTTCTAATTTCGTAAAATCGACATCGGCCGGCGCGGCGGGGTCGGTACGCCGCAACGCGCGCCAGAGCAACTCCTTCCCGTGAATCCCGAGCGCAAGCATCTCCAGCGCTTGGACCAACCCGAGCCCGCCAAAATTTTCCCCCGCAACTTTGAACTTCGCGCGCGCAGCCTTTTCACTCACCCACGCCGCAACTTTTCGAATCCCGCCTTCGCTCTCGCCGCCGCGGGCTATGATTTGTTCCAGAACTTTCTGGTCCGATTCGATGTCGCGCTTCAGATCGGCGAAAAATTGTTTCAGCGACACGTCATCGGACGCGTCGACCAAATCGTCGATCAACTCGATCGCAGCGACCGAGCCGGCGAGATGATCGTTTAGGTAAGCTGTAAGGTTATCGTTCATCGAAGCGTTTATTTTAGATCGCATGAAGTTGTAAAGGCGCTTGTGCCAAGCGCCTGTTCGATAAACAGGCGGCTGACACAGCCGCCTCTATAACGTTTTCAGCGCCGGTCACATCAGGTAGAGTACGGGCATGGTAACAATCGAGACAATCAAGAATGGCCCTTACATCGTGAAGGGCGAAGTGGAACTTTTCGATGCCGATGGAAACAAGTTTCCGGTCGAACCGCGAATGGCGCTCTGTCGTTGCGGCGCCTCGACCGAGAAACCGTTTTGCGACGGAACGCATTCCAAAATCGGATTCAAAGCCGCAGAAAAAGCGGTGCCTGAATCCAAAGAATGATGCCCATTCCCAGGCGCAATAAATTCTCAAGCGTTGTAGAGGCGCTTGTGCCAAGCGCCTATTTAGTAATTCGGCGTTTGAGAACAAACGCCGCTACAACGCTACTGATTCTTTCTAGCGCAGCTGGTCTCGCCCAGCCGTTGCCGAAGACGATGAAAGCAAGCGTCGCCCACGAGTACGGCGGCCCGGAAGTTTTGAAACTGGAGGAAATTGCTGTTCCGGAACCGAAGGAGAACGAAATTCTCGTCCGCGTGATCGCCAGCGGCGTGAATCCGGCCGACCCACTCATTCTCAACGGCAAATACGCCAAAGAATTTGGAACGCATCTGCCGCTGGTTCTCGGTTACGACATGGCCGGCGTAGTAGTGAAGATTGGAGCGAAAGTTACAAAGCTAAAAGTTGGCGATCCCGTTTACGCCTACCTTCTCTGGGGAGGAGGCTGGGCGGAATACTGCATTTCGAATGAGGGCGAGTCGGCGATTAAGCCAAAATCGCTCAACTTCGTTGAAGCGAGCGCGGTTCCGCTCGCGGCGTTGACCGCATGGCAGGCATTGGTCGACATCGGAAAGATTCAGGGCGGACAAACCGTTCTGATTCACGGCGGCTCAGGCGGCGTGGGCAGTTTTGCGATTCAAATCGCCAAAGCGCGGGGCGCGCGCGTGATCGCAACAGCGTCAGCCGCCAATCAGGATTTGCTCAAGCAACTCGGCGCCGACGTTGCGATTGATTATACCAAGCCAAATTGGGAAGACACAGTGCACGATGTCGATTTTGCGCTGATGCCAGTGGGCGGCGAAACAATGAAGCGAACCTACGGCGTCATGAAAAAAGGCGGCACCATCGCGACGCTCATTTCGCAGGCTGACCCGACGGAATTGAAAAAACGGGACATCCGCGGCGCGGCTGTTTTCTCGCATCCTGACGCCAACGAGCTCGCCGAAATCACGAAATTGATCGAGGCGGGGAAAATCAAACCGATCGTCACGCAGGTGTTGCCGTTGACCGATGCAGCAAAAGCCGACGCACAAGCGGAAACACATCATACCCGCGGCAAAATTGTCTTGCGGATCACAGACGAACCGGAAGGGTAAAAACAGTATGAAGTTGTAGAGGCGCTTGTGCCAAGCGCCTATTTATTTAGCTCGGCGTTTGACACAAACGCCGCTACAACGCGTCTGAAATGAAAAGGATAATTGTCATTCTTCTTCTGATCGGTGCGGCGACGCTGCACGCCGAAAAGATTTCATTCGTCGGCGCGACCGTCATTAATCCGGCCGACGGCAAAATATTGCCGAACGCAACGGTCGTGATCAACGGCGACAAGATCGAGCGCGTCGCGATGGGCAAGCAGGACGCCGCCACGCTCGGAAAACAGATCCCTTGCGTCGGCAAATTTATTTTGCCTGGCTATATCGACACGCACGTTCATTTCTTCCAATCGGCCGATTTGTTTACTCGGCCGGACGGCGCCGATTTCAACAGCGTTCGTCCCTACAAAGATGAAGTCGCGTGGATCAAGTCCCATCTCGATGACGTGTTCGCGCGTTACATCCGCTGCGGGATCACCAGCGTAGTTGATGACGGCGGGCCGATGTGGAACTTCGAGGTCCGCAAAAAGGCGAACGCAACCGCGAAAGCGCCGCGCGTTGCGGTTGCCGGTCCGTTAATTTCCAGCGTCTCGCGCGAAAAACTCGATCTTGGCGATCCGCCGATTGTGAAGATCGACAGTCCGGAGCAGGCCCGCGATTTCGTGCGAAAACTGGCCGAGCAAAAACCGGATTTCGTTAAAATATGGTACATCGTGGACAAGGATCATCCGGTCGATTCGTTCCGGCCGATCGTGCGCGCGACGATTGAAGAGAGCCACGCCCACAAAATTCGCGTGATGGTGCACGCCACCGAATTGGAAACCGCACGCACAGCGGTGGAAGAAGGCGCTGACATTCTCGTCCACAGCGTGATTGATAAACCGGTCGACGACGCGTTCGTGAAACTGTTGAAGGATCGGAGCACTATTTTGTGTCCCACGCTGGTCGTGTTCGAACGTTACGGCCGGGTGTTTTCGCATCAGTTGAATCTCACACCCGAGGAACAGAAATGGGGAAATCCCGAAGTGATCGCATCCTTGGATGTGACGAAAATTCCACAAGACAAATTGCCTGACCGGGTAAAGCAAGCGTTGGCGGATCCGAAAACGGCGATGGATCGGATCAACAAAGTCCATGAAGTCGCGCTGCCTAACTTGAAAAAACTGGAAGACGCAGGTGTGACGATCGCCGCCGGGACGGATGCCGGAAATATCGGCACGATTCATGGCCCGGCGTTATTCCGCGAATTTCAGCTGATGAAAGAGGCGGGGCTCACGAATATGCAAATCTTGCAATGTGCTACGGCAAACGCGGCCATGCTTTTCGGCGGCGAAACCGGCGGCCATATCGGCAGGCTCGACAGCGGATGTTTCGCCGATCTTGTGATTCTGAAATCGAATCCCGTGGACGACATTTCCCACGCGTCAGACATCGATAGTGTCGTCAAGAATGGCGTAATGTATCCGGCCGATTCGATTTTACCCTGAATCAATATAAATCGTTGAACGCGCGCACAAGCTGTAGATTCTAACCTCCCTATGCAATTGAATCGCTGGTTTCTTATTGTCGCATTCTCTTTACCTGGCATCGCCGGAATCCCGGCAG
>CAWAYF010000021.1:0-4231 GCA_963786135.1 uncultured Verrucomicrobiae bacterium
GTTGTCGAAGCCATGGCCAACCGAAATTAAGAAGTAAGAATTATAAATTATGAAGCCAAAAGCGCGGAACCGTTTCATCCTCCAGCCTTCAGTCTTTGAATGCATAACCCTCTAATTCCGTTCCCTTTCAGAAAAAAAGACCAGCGCGCGGCGCTGTCTATTCAACTTTTCCGAAGAAGTCAGGCCGCTACCTCAGCGGCGCAGAGTTCGCGCGCAAGTCGACGCGCTTCTTCTTCCAATAAGCCAATCGTGAACCTTGGACAGTTGGTGCGGTCGCCCAGATATTCGCGGCACCAATTTTCGAGTCCGCCGCTGCGCTCGCACTGCGCGATGTGGACGAGGTTCTGCAAAATCAATTCGCGATCGTTCCATGCGTGCACTCGGATGATCAAAGCGTGACCAAAAACGCCATGCAGCGCGTGTCCTCAGTGACGATACCGATCCGCCTCGAGGCTTCGGCAAGTTGAGGATCGGTCGGCGGCGGAATTCGATCAACCACCAACACTCTTACGCGACCGGGATCCTTAACGCCGGCAATCTCCGCGTCGGCCATGTGACGCGCGCTCAACCTGCTTCCATGTTCCAACACGAAGTTTTCCTGCGTTTTCGCCCACTGATAGGCGAGCAAAAGCAGGTGTTCGAATGTCTCGTTATCAACCACGGCGACGGGGGAGTTTTTCCCCAATAAGCAGGAGGCGTGCTCGCACTGATGGCTATCGACAAAAACTTACAATCCGGTGATCCAAAGCTTGTACGGTTTCGTCCGAGCCGAAACGCCATTATTAAACCGCGGCATGTTTTCGATCTGCCATGCGCAGCTCCGCCGCGATTGCGGTCAACGCGGCTAATGCTGGGATAAAAGAGTTTTCAGGCAGCAGTGGCCTCGCATGTCGCTCTGTTCATGACGAGTAATTTCTCGGGATGGAATTTGTTCCAGTAACGGATTGCCGCCGGAGGGGCCATGTGACTTTGGATCAGCCGCTTCGGTCCTCATCGATCAGTGACGAGTGATCGGTAACAAGTGACGAGCCGGCTGAGCGAAGCGACGGATCTCGGAGTGTTCGAGCGCAGCAAACTCGGTCCGCATTTGCACGTCATCCGATCCGGCGCGCAATTTCTCCCGGAACCATTCCGACCAGCGCACGACACATTCGTCAAGAAGATCGAGGTGTTCTGAAATTGGGCCGGTAATTTTTCCGAAGTGCGGGAGGTAAAGATTCGCAGCGTTTAGCTTTCGGATCCTGGCGATCGATTCGCGCCACGATCAACGTCAGGGACTCCCGGCCGCACAATCGGGGGGATCGGCGGACCGTTGCCAATTCGCACACCGGCGACATCGCCGCCGAAGACGTTGCCGCTCCAATGATAGAACGTGGTGATGACTCGCGTGGCCCGGCGTGGCGACTGCGCAAATTTCAAACGGCGGAACGCGCACTATGTCGTTGTCTTCCAGAATCTTCACCCGCTCCGCCGGCACGGGTCCGATTTTCCCCACAGCCGTTCCATGTCGTCGCCGAAAATTCGCCGGGCCGACTCCACCAACTTTGTGGGGTCGATCAGATGTTTCGCGCCGCGGGGGTGGACATAAACGGTGGCGTCCGAACCGCCAGTCCGGCTTGGACTGACAAATCGCCAGGCCGCCCCAGCATGATCAAAATGAATGTGGCTTAGAAAAATGTGGCGAACATCCTTCGCCGCGAACCCAGCTTTCCGGAGCTCGGCAACTACGTTGTCGAAGGTCGATTCCGGTCCGGTATCGAACAAGGCGATGCCGTCGTCGGTTTCCAACGCGGTCGCGGCGACGATGCCAGACCGACCGAGATGCTGAGTATCGAGGACGTGAATCAAGGTAGAATTAAGAATTATGAGTTAAGAAGGATTCGCTTTCGAACGCTTCAAAATCGTAACAAAGATAGCCGTCAGCTCGTGAGTTTCCTTCTGCAAAGGCGCAAACCGTTCCGCGCGCACTAAACTAGCGTCGACTAGCAACTCCAGCCAATACGCTGTCTCTTCTAGCTCGCGAAGTGAATCGCCACATTTCGAAATAAACTCCGCTCTGCTTCGACCCCTAAACGCCTCGCGATAGTTTGCGCCAACAGAAGTGCCGGAAGGCAGAACTTGTTTACCGATAACCTGAGCTTGGGGCGTATTCGGCAACTGGGAAAACATACGGATAATGCGAAGGCCGAACTTTTTGGTTCGATCGTTCAGATTGTGTTCCGTGGGGAGGACACTTTCTTAGTTTCCTAATTCTTACTTATGGCAACAATATAGGCGGCCTTCGGAATCGCGAACCCATCGCCGTCGCGGTCACTGCTGCACCGATCTTTCGATTGCCGACTGAATCTTACGAAGCGCTTCCGGGGTTTGTCGCGCGAGCAATCCGGCTGTTCTAACGCCCGCTTTGAACTCCGCGTCGAAAATGAAACGCGCGCTTGGCACTTTCCATTTGATGGTATGCAGTTTGAAAATCATTGATGGTCCGTCGAACCCGGCGCGTTCGAGCGCCTTCCGAAATTCCTCTTCGTTCTCGAACAAATAAAACAGCGGACCGGGCGGAAGACCGACCTCGAGGTTGGCGTATGCCTGGATCGCGTCGTCGACCAGTTTCACAAACGGATTCTCCGAGACCTTCGCCCAAGTCGTGAATCCGAAACGTCCGCCGGGCCTCAGAACACGTGCTGCCTCGGCCATCGCGCCCTCCGGATTCGCGAGATGAAGCAACGCGAAGTTCGCAACCACCCGATCGAAAGTCGCGTTCTTAAACGGTAGATTCTGGGCGTCGCCTTTGCCAAATTCAATTTTCGGCCACATTTTCTTCGCGATCGCAATCATTTCCGCGGAGAAATCGAGGCCAGTCGGGTTCGCGCCGCGTTCGACGGCCGCGGCGGAGACGTAACCCGGCCCGCAACCGACATCGAGGATCGACATCTTGGACGAAACTCTCGCAGCGTCCAGCAGTGGCCCGATGAACTGGCGCGTCGAAGTCGACCAAGTGGAATCGTATTTTCCGGCGACGCGTTCCCAACCCTGATGTTCGAACTCGGTAAAGGCCTCGTTCATAGAGTAAAGTATGGAGGATGAGCTAAGAATGGAACTCGTGGGAACGAGTGACATAGAAGGCAAAATTGCGAGGGTAGCAACTCGCAAGCGTGGGCAGCGAGCGAGTTTCAATTAGGAAACAAATGACAAAAGAAGAAAGATTGGTCTTGGAAACGTTGGACAAGATAGTGAAGTCCGATGAAGTCCGCTCGCACCTTCTTCCGATTACGAAGCGCCTGTGCGAAGATCTGGCGCGAAAACCGGATGCTTTGATGACGTGGGAGCCGGTCGCGCTTGAAACTTTTGGCGGCAACTTGCCGCCGGCAATCCAGTCAGGCTGGGTTTTTGTCCTTCGTGCCGGCTTGGACACTGGCGCTGAACGCCACCCGAACAGTCATCAGAGAATGATGACCTTCGCTGGAACAGGCGACATGAAGATCGACGCCAAAGGGACGCCAAACGACGTGGAGGCTGAATCTGAGATTGCCTGGCACTCCCATATTTTGATCAGCGACCCGGACGCGCCACTAGAGGGCCGCTGGATTTCAATCGCAAAAAATATCTGGCATCGACCCGTCATTCCGAAAGGAACCGACTGGGTCGTTGTCTCGTTTCATACCGTTCCTGCGAGTGAATTGATCGAGGAACGAGCCGGCGCGAAACGAATGTTGTACGACGGACGAAGGAAAACACGGCCGAGCTACAGATTGAATACGCGCCAAAGGCCATTCGTTATGCAGTTGTTCGCGATCTTCTTCGCGTTTGGCTAAGCATGTGCTCATGTACTGACAATCCTGCTCCCTGCTTTTTCCCGGTAGCGGGCTTGATTCGCTCTGGCGGCTTCACCGATGCTCACCTCGCATTTCAATCGCTCGGCAAGATGTCTATCTTGCTCATGCTGATCGTCGGCGCGGCCTGCGCGTTCGCTGCCATCGGTCTAGCCAGGAACCGGCTGTGGGGACGCAACCTCGGGTTAATCATTCTCGCCGTTAATCTCATCGGCGATTTGACGAACGTCTTCGTCCGCCACGATTTGCGCACATTGATCGGGCTGCCAATCGCCGGCGCGATGATTTTCTATTTGTTGCGGGCGCGAAACTGGGGATCTAGAGAAATCTAAGTGGCAGCCGCGGTCTTTCTGCCAAGAACAAGCGCGGCGACAATTCCCGCGAGGAAAAATGCGACTATC
>CAWAYF010000022.1:0-14297 GCA_963786135.1 uncultured Verrucomicrobiae bacterium
TGATGATGTGGGCGCTTCGCTACCCTGACTCGGAGGGAACAGTAGCTTTCCAGCGCCGTCCATTCAAGCGGCTCGCATGGACGCGCTCCGCAGACTCCGCGCGTCCGGCTGCTCTGGCCGCAGAGGCCTCAAATACCCGTCGACCTTAATCGACTTTCAAATCTGCTCCGGGCTTCTGTCGTTCGTACATCTTCGGGGCAAAATCAGTCACGACCTTAGCAGCGATGAGTGTGCTCAAAAAATCCCTGACCGAGTCACGCCACTCGATAACCGTTTGAGCAACAAGAGGCTTAGCTTCCCTTTTCCCATCGCCCCCTTCAACGAGATCGGCGCGATGAACTCTTATTCAGCATGCTGGCCGAACAAAGCCGGCGGTAACCGGTTTGGACCAAAGGCATCCGGACTTTGGCGAGTTTGTCTTCTACCTCTTTTTTCGCGGATCGTCATTAGGATTAATGAAGGTCACTCCCGCCGGGCCAGTAAAAGTCACCTGGACAATAACCTCCGTATCTTCCGTCCACGTATAATGCGCGTGCCCAGCCGGAAGCACGAACACACTCCCCGGAGGCAACTCCGTCCCTTTACTCTTATCAAAGCTCTGCCCAAAAGAATTCCAGTAATTCCCGCTTAACACCGTCACCACTTCCGCATACGGATGCGTGTGCGGAGGGACCCTGTAGTGCGGCGGAAACTTCGTCCGTTGCACTATCGTCTCAGCCTTGGTCGGGTCCCCAACTAAGATTACCGTCTGGGCACCCTTGAACACTGGATGCTCGGTCCACACCAGGTCCTCCGCCTTCATCATCTTCATCTCTTGCCCAGAGCCGCTCCCGGCCAGCCCGAGCAGCGCTAAACCAATCAGTATTCGCTTCATATTTTTATTTCATCAGCACAAGCAATGTCAGGCGCTCAGAATCGGTCATGCGGCCTAACGAGAACAAGATAAGCGACGCCGCTGACAGCGAGGCTGATCTCGCACGTGCTGCTTTTCTCATCCAAAAACCGATTTTCACGCGAGCAGCGATTCGCTCCATCGCTTGGTTAGGCCATAACTACAACGTCAGTCTCGAAATTCGACGAACAATCGCTGGCCGATGCTCGACGTATGTGGGGGGCGAATACGAACCCGTCGCAGAAGAAATGGTAAATGAGATAGACAAATCTATCTCGCGACGGAAACCCGGCTTCAGTCGCCAATCTTTGAATGCCTTCAGGCAGGCAACATCGATACTTCGTGCCCCGTGCTCTCTATGATCTTCACGGCGGTAACGCTACCGTCGCGCGCCACGTAGAGACGGTAGTAACCCTCACCCCAAAGGTGCTTGCGTTGAGCTTCGAGGGGATATTCAGGCTTGATAAAATGAATCACTTGGGCCGCCACCAGGCCGTGCGTATAACGGTATTCACGGACCTGTCCGGCCTCGACTGATCCTGCAAGCGCAACGGCCAAGAGCAGGAATAATCGCATGGGTCTAACGAGACAGAGATAAGCCGACGCAGGGTGTCGTGGCAAACAGACTGAAGTTGTTTCGCAGTGGGGCCGTTAGCTTCATCGATTGGTTAGGCGTTGCGGAATGACTGGAGCAGATGCTCATGACTCACATAGCAACGAACCCTCTCAACACCCAGCGTGGCGCAGTGACACCTTTGGTGTTCTTCCATTGGATAATTTCAAACTCGACGTAAGCGTTCTCGTGTGCGTCAAACTCGCGTTCGGGATGATCTGCGTCTCGGACGGCATCCCAATCACGAACTGGAATGCGAAACACGGAACTGCGATTCCGCTCAGCATGGATGAAATCCTCTGGATTTGGGAGTTCCTTCACCAGCTCAAGCAGGTGGGATAAACTAAAGATGTTCATAGAGTGCGGAAGGTCGGTGGATTAAGAGAGCCATCGCAACGTTGCTGAACCGATATGTGTTTGCATTATTTGTGTTTTGTTTCAGCGAGCGTAAGCGACGCCTAACGAGAAAGAGATAAGCCAACGCAGGGTGTCGTTGCAAGATTGCTCGCGTTCATTCGCTGAGGGGCTGTTGGCTTCATCGATTGGTTAGACCTCCGGCGTAGCACGCTCTCTGAGTTTTGCGTCATATTTCATGACGATGCTGCGAAACGCACTCATATATCGACGCGCCCTCCAGATGGTAACGCGCCTTCGAGCAGGGCGGAACGTCGCCAACTCGATAGGCGAGGATCGCGATAGTAGCTCAAAATAAATCGCTCTCGGTCGGTGAGATCGATAGGGTCTCGCATAATGGACGGTCTTCGAGGTCTAACGAGACAGAGTTAGGGCTTTGGAGGATGCCCGCTAGGCGGTAATCCGGTCCTCCTTGACGTGAAAGGGTCAAGCAGTTTTGGGGTTGTCGCATACGGCACCGGAACGTCCACAATGCACACTGGGCCTGGTTTAGCGTAGCACGCAACTAGTTGCTTCATAACCCACGTATCTGCACTCGGCCGGGAATAAATCCGACCACCGGACAAATTTTAAAATCGTTTCAGGATCCGCCTGCGACCGGCGTCTCCTCGTCTTCCACGATGTGCCTATCTTCTTTGTTCGCGACTTCGAAGATCGATTCGCTTGGCGAGGAGGTTCCAGTCCTAAACGACCCCCGAAGGGCGTTAACTGCGTCCGCGACGGTCCCGGTATTCGCTGCGGTATCAAGAAGGGTGCGGACGAGATCGGCAAAGACAAGAATGAGAAAACTCAGCAAAACTGCCATAAACAGCCCAGGCAGCATTTTCGACCCGGCCGACAACCAGATGCCTTGTTGGCTCAGCGTGGCAACCCGGCATTTCTCGCGCTCAATCGAAGTCAGTTCGTTGGCTTGATCGAAAGCGTCATCAAGTTTCCATGAAGTGAGCAGCGCTTGCCTGACTTCGTTGCGAAGCTGCTCAAGTTGGCCGGCAACGCGCTCGGAGAGCGAAACTGTACCGCCCTGGTCCGCCGGGGGCCCGTTCGTCGGGAAAGCGGAGTTTAATTGAGAAGCGACCGGTGTTTCAATTTTCTCCGGGAGCAGCTTGCTCAGCTGATCCATTTGATTTGCCGCCTCGTTAAGTATTGCTCGATTCTCGGCATTCTCGGCTTTGCTCTCGAGAAATTTGATGAATTCCTTTCGCTGAGCCAGGCTCGCTTTGCGGTCCTTAATATCACCCGCCGCCAGCTTCGGTGAGTACAAAAGAGTATCTTGCTGCCGCGGTGGGGCGGCCAAAACCGCCGCGATGGCGGGGCTCGGAGCAGTTGCTGGCGCGCTTATGGTCCGTGAGGAATCCAAGCTCGCAGCGTAGGTGCGGAGCTTTTCTTCAATGCTCGCGACCGACGCTTCAAAGCGATTCACGATCGATTGCTTCAAATCTTGTCGGTCCTGATTTATTCGAAGCAATTCTTCACCGACTCGCTCGAAGTCATCGTTCGACTCAATTACTGCGGGAACCGCCGGCGGCTCGACAGTCGGTTGCGTTGTTTCGTTGTCTTTGTCGAACGAGTCGACGATTTCTACCGTTGTGGAAACGGCCTCCTGTAGTTTTCGAAGCGCTTGTTGCAGCTTTTGGGAAGGCTGATAAGCCACCGCCGCCGTCGCGGTCTTGGCTTGAGAATATTGGAGCAGGCAAAATCCGATGCCGGCCGCGATTACCAGGAGCGCAAATATCTTGGCACCGCCAACAAACAAATAACCGAAGAAATATTGTTTCTTCACAATCCGAGGCTGTTTTCCTGAAGCCGACGGATTTTCTCCGCAGTGGCCGGAGTTGGGAATATTCGGAGCGCCTCCTGATATTCGCGGATCGCATCGCCTATTTTGCCCGCCGAAACGAATAATTGCGCCTGTTGCAAATGGACATCGGCATCCTTCTCCGACCGGCTGCACGATGACCGCACGGAAGCTAGATAACCCCATAGGTTTTTTCGACTCTCACCGGGAGGCTCTGGATTATTTTTGAGGAATTCACTTACCCTCGTTCCGGCTTCGGCCGCGTTACCAGTGGCAATGTTATGCGTTACTTGATCGACAACGGATAGGGCGTCTGTGGTTTGCGTTTCCGTTCGACACTCGCGTAACGCCGTTTCGTATCCAAGCTTAGCCCGACAATCCCGCGCCCGATCCATCAATGCGTCAACGGTTTCGGATACCGGGGTCGGCAGCTCTTGCACAGAGTCAAGGCGATTGATCTCGTGGAAGTTACCCGTCGCATCACTCACGCGCGAGACAACCGATTCGGTTTCTTGCTTGAAGTCCGCAATGATGCGGTTCCTGACCACGGGCTCCACTGTAATCGGACTTACCGACGGCTGTGGTGGCGGGGCTGAGACGGACGCGGGTGACGCAATCGCCGCTATCACCGGCGCTCGCAATGACGACGGCGGTGTCACCGCTTGCAAAGATTCACCAAATGCGGGCTTGGTGTCCGCAACGCTGGCCGAGGCTTTTTCAGCGCCATGTTCGTCAAGCGGCGGGCCCGCAGCCGGCGGAGCGGGCTCTTCTGTAGCGGCACTTTGCGGAGCGTGTTGAACCAATTGTGGATTGCTGGACGGGGGTGGTGACCCCACGGCCGGCGGCGCAGTCTCTTTTTTTGCAGCACTATTCGGAACGCGTTGAACCAATGAGGGATTTGTATATGCCATACGTCCTTCCATCCAGTCGGAGGTTTTGGTCCCGTTGACGAAGGTGCCGTGAAAGGCTCGTCCGTTCGCATCGATGTTGACTACCGGTCCCTGAAATTTCCCCCGGACCATCTGCCCCGAGTAACGGCCGAGGACGACGCTACCGTTCGTGGAAGAAGGAATGTTCGATCCGGTAATGATGGTCTGCCCGCGCTTGTACCACGTCAGCGTTCCATATCCAGTGGCAAACCCTGCGGAGTCGCGGCTGCCCGACCAGCCCACTACGTCACCGCGGCGAAGAAAGCTGTTCCAGATTAAGGTCTTGCCGTCTCTTGTGTATTGGTAGCCGCTGCCGCAATTCGCGCTGTTGGCAAATAGCAGCGCACTTAAAACAAGAAGCCATCGCCAAATCACACCTTGTTTCCTTGAGCCCTACCTTTAACCCTTTTATCAAGACAAGCGCTGCGTGGTAAAGCAAAAAAGAGTAAATGAGCGCGCCGCCGGAAACGAATTTTGCGAATCATTCAACCACTTCGAATTGGCTCATCAGTTTGAACGTTTCGTAGCGCTCGTTGATCTCGTCCATGGTCAGGTTGCGCAATCGTTCCAGACTGAATGCTTCGACGCAAAAGCTCGCCAGCACGCTGCCGTAGATCATCGCTTTGCGGAGATCGGTAAAAGTGATTTTGCCGCCGATCGTTCCCGCCAGATAGCCGGCCATTCCGCCCGCAAACGTGTCCCCTGCTCCGGTCGGATCGTGAATATCTTCCAGCGGATACGCGCCGCAGCTGAAAAATTCGTTTTCACCAAAAAGCAGCGCACCGTGCTCGCCTTTCTTGATTGCGACATAGCGCGGTCCCATTTTTCGAATCCGCGACCCGCTTTGATCAGGCTCGTCTCCTTGGTCATTTCGCGCGCTTCGCTGTCGTTCAAGATCAGAAGATCGACATTCGGGCAGAAGCGCATCGAGATCTTTGCGCGTGGTTTCGATCCACAGATCCATGGTGTCGGCAACGACGAAGCGTGGCTTCTTCATTTGATTGAGCACGTGCGACTGCAGTGCGGGCGCGATGTTCGCCAGCAAAACGAAATCGGTCTGACCGATACGATTCCGGCAACGTTCGGCTGAAACGTTTCAAAAACGTTGAGCGCGACCGAGCGAGTCTCGCGAGTGTTCAGGTCCCAGGCGTATTCACCCGACCAGCGAAACGTTTTGCCGTCCACGCGCTGCACACCCGCGGTGTCGATCTTGCGGGATTTCCAAAAATCGAATTCGCTTTGTGGAAAATCGTCGCCAACCACGCCGACCAATCGCACCGGCGCGAAATAGCTGGCGGCCGCGGCGGCATAGGACGCTGATCCGCCTAACAAGTCGCTGTGCTCTTCCACCGGAGTTTTCACAGTGTCGAGCGCAATCGAACCAACAATTAGCACGACTCATAAAAGCAGAGTGACAGAAATCAGAGGACAGAAGTCAGCAACTTTTTGCAAGCTCGCGCGTACTCGGCGATGTCCGGCGCTTTCAGCAAACCGGAAACGATCACCACGCGCTTCGCGCCGGCGGCGACAACTTCGCCCAGATTGTCCACCTTGATTCCGCCGATGCAAAAGATTGGGAGACTCACATCGGCATGAACGCGCTTGATGTTTTTCACTCCAATCGGCTTGTAATCCGGCTTTGTCGGGGTGGCAAATATTGGACCGAAGCCGATGTAATCCGCGTCTTCGCGTTGCGCGGCGCTCGCTTGCTCAAGGCTATGGGTTGATTTGCCAACAATGATCGCTCGCCCAGCTTTCTCGCGCGCGGTCGCAACGGAATCGTCATCTTGCCCAACGTGCACGCCTTCGACTGGAACTTGCGCGGCAACTTCAGCGTAATCATTCACGATCAACGGAAGTCCAGCCGCCGAAGTGATTTTGTGCAGCCTTCCTGCCAGATCAACAACCTCCGCGACCGAGTGACGTCTTCGCGCGCAATTGGATAAGATCGACGCCGCCTTCGATCATGGCCCCGGCTACGCGTTCCACGTCGGTTACGGCGACGTAAGCTGAGATCCAGAATGCCGTAGAGCCGGCAATCGTTTAGGTTTCGCAAAACGCTTACTCGTGAAGCTTCGCCAGCGCCGGAACCAAATGGAATTTCTCCGACGACATGATTCGCTCGACGAAGCCGGTGTCGTATTTGCCGTCCCGGAATTCGCCGCTGCGCATCATCGCGGCGTGAAATGGCACCGTCGTCTTGATTCCGGTGATGTAATATTCGTCCAGCGCGCGCCGCATCCGGTCGATCGCCGATTCGCGAGTCGCCCCGACAGTGATAAGTTTTGCGATCAGCGAATCGTAGTATGGCGGAACGATGTAACCGGTGTAAGCATGCGAATCGATCCGCACGCCGCGACCGCCGGGCGCGTAATAGAATTTGATTCGACCGGGCGACGGTTGGAAATTCTTCGGCCGGATCTTCGGCATTGATGCGGCATTGAATGGCGTGTGAATGCGGTTCGGCGTGCGCAACATGCGGTGAAAGCGGCTCGCCCGCGGCGATGCGGATTTGCTCTTTCACCAAATCGCACCCGTAAACTTCCTCGGTGATGGTGTGCTCGACCTGGATGCGCGTGTTCATCTCCATGAAGTAGAAATTGTCGCTCGTCATCGACCAGGAACTCGATCGTGCCGGCGTTTTCGTAGCCAACCGACTTTGGCGAGCTTGACCGCGGCATTTCCCATTTTCTTGCGCAGCGACGGCGTCAAGAAATGGCGACGGGCATTCCTCGATCACTTTTTGATTGCGACGTTGAATCGAACAATCGCGTTCGCCGAGATGAATCACGTGACCGTGGCTGTCGGCCATGATCTGAAATTCGATGTGATGCGGATTCACGATCAGTTTCTCGATGTAAACCTCGGGATTGCCGAACGCTTTCTCCGCTTCCATCCGCGCGCTGTGAAACCCGGTGATCAGGCTCGATTCGTTGTGCGCTACGCGCATTCCGCGACCACCACCGCCGGCCACCGCTTTGATCATCACCGGATAACCAATTTTCTTCGCGACCTTGATCGCTTCCTTGTCGTCCGCGACGATGCCGTCGCTGCCGGGCGTGACCGGGACGCCGGCTTTGCGCGCGCACGCGCGCGCCATGTCCTTGTCGCCCATTTCTTGAATGACGTGCGACGGCGGTCCGATGAATTTGATTTTGCAGCTTTCGCGACCTCGGCGAAGTGCGCGTTCTCGGCGAGAAATCCGTAACCGGGATGAATCGCATCGACATCGCCGATCTCGGCCGCGCTCATGATGCGATCGATCTTTAGATAGGACTTTCCGAGCTCGGCGCCGCGCCGATGCAAATCGCTTCATCCGCAAGTTGCACGTGCAGCGAATCGACATCGGCGTCGGAATAAACGGCGAGCGTGCGGATGCCGAGTTCTTTGCACGCGCGAATGACGCGCAGCGCGATTTCACCGCGATTGGCAATCAGGACTTTCTCAAACATCAGCTCAGAGTTTTTAGTTGATAGTTGATAGCTGACTGAAGCGACCGTTGAGCTTGAAACCTATCAACGATCAACTCTCAACTAACGAACTCTGAAAAGCACCTGACCGAATTGGACGGGTTTGCCGTTTTCGGCCACGACTTCGGCGATCACGCCGCTGGTTTCCGCTTTGATTTCGTTCATCACTTTCATCGCTTCGATAATGCAAACCACGGTGTCCTCCGTCACTTTTGTTCCAACGTCGACAAATGCCGAGGAATCGGGCGAGGCCGCGCGATAAAAAGTTCCGACCATTGGCGAACTGATGTCTTTGAGCCCAGCGCCAGCCGAAGACACTCCTTCGGCCCCTGCGGCTGTCGGCCCAGTCGCAACTGCCGGGCGCAGCCGCGGAGACGACGATCGGTTGATCGCCCAAGCCTTTTTGCAGCTTTAAGCGAAAGCCGTCCTTCTCCATTTCGAAAATGGAGAGGTCGTTTTCCTTCATCAAATCGATGATGGCTTTGATGTCTTTGAGCTCCACGGCGTAGCTTCCCCTAGTTCGAGTGAGGTGGTTAGGTAAAGCGGTTTTGCCGGGTAGGTCAAGTCTGTGCCCCGTGGTAGGGCGTCGGACGACACTCACATCCACCCGGCTGAAACCGCCTCGCCACCAAAAACGACCCGGACATCGCCGGCAGTAAATGAAGAAAAAATTAACGGCCGGAGGAGTTCCAACCGCTCGGAAAGGCTCTCCCAGACCGAATACTTGCTGGAAAACGTGCCGAACGTAATCTCGAGGACAACGCAAACCAGGACGGCTGCGGCGTCCAACCGGCCACAGATTACAATCGGAATGACTAGTAGAATCGAAGCGAGCATGTCGAACGTTTCTGTTTCGCAGCCGGCTTCACTGCCACCCTTCAACGTTGTCGATGAAACCGGCGATTACATCGTGGTGGACAAGCCGGCTTTTCTTTTGACGCACCCAACCAAGCCTGATCAGCGGATGACGCTCTGGAAACAATTGCGCGAACTGCTCGCGTTTGAAATCGCCAATGGCGGACAGGTTTCAATCGTGAACCGACTGGACCGCGAAACGAGTGGACTCGTCCTGGTTGCAAAAACGGCTGCGGCCGCTCGCCGCTTTGGTCTGCTCATGCAAGGGCACGCCGTCCACAAAGAATATCTCGCGATTGTCTGGGGTTGGCCTGAATGGGAAACGAAAATCGTCGACGCACCGCTCGATCGACAGGGAAAACATCAGCCGTCCACGATTTGGTTGAAACAAACAATTCATCCGAGCGGCGCGGAAGCTGTAACAGAACTGCGCGTCGAGCGACGATTTGCAAGGCCCGTCTTGAACGCAATCGAAGGATCGACAACCACCGAAAATGAGTTCGCCTTGATTCGCGCAATTCCGCGAACCGGACGCACTCATCAGATCCGAGTCCATCTCGCCTCGGTTGGCCACCCGATTGTTGGCGACAAGATCTACGGGCCAGACGAAAAACTTTATTTGGAATTCATCGAGACCGGCTGGACACCGAAATTGGAGCGCGAATTACTTTTGCCGCACCAGGCTTTGCATTCCGCGAAGCTCGCGATCAAGAACAAGCATGAATGGACATCTGAGTTGCCGGGAGATCTTGCGCGGTTTGTTGGCAATCCGTAACAGAGCTGCCTGCCGGAGGTGGCGACAGCTACAACGACGGTGATTACATGTATCGCCAGTTCTGTGGTTTGCCTTCGGCAAGCCACTGGATCGTCGTCTTCAAGCGCTTCTGCCGCGTTTCGTCTCGCTTCGCGCCGGTGATCCAATCCACGTATTCCTTTTTGTGGCTGTAACTGAAGGTTTCGAATGTCTTTCGCGCTTTCGCGTTTTTCAGTAGCGCCGCCTTGAGATCTGCCGGCACGACTACCTTTCGTCTTGCATTCGAACGCGGCCGCGATGTCTTCACTCCTCTTTCGTTCAACTGGGCCGCTCTTCGAACGTATCCGATCAATTTCCGGTCACTCGGCAGGTCTTTGAGCGACGTGATCCGACCGAAATGTCCCATCGCGCCTTTGTATTTGCCGCTAAATAGCAGTTTGCCTTTCCAAAAACCAAACGCGGCGTGTTCCTTGAACGCAGCCATGAAACAAACCGGTCCCTTGTAATCGAAGAACGGCGACTGCCACTTGATCGACTCGACGCAACGCGGACAGCCGTTGTGAACGAGTTTCCGCAACCGTTTCAAGATCGGGCGGGCAAATGGCTGCGCTTTCTTAATATAGGCGTCAACGCGCGGATCCTTTTTCGTCATCATCGTTATTCGTTCTCTCGTGGATGTTGGGATGATGTCGCGGCGGTGTAGGCGAACTTCCGCTTTCGAATCAGCATCAGATTGCGAATGTAGATGATGGAATTGGGCAGATATGCTATGACGCCAACAGGATCACGTCGAAAAAGAAAGTACAGGAACATGATGATGCTGCCGCCGATGCTCCAGTACCAGAACGAGACCGGAATGACGCTTTCGCCTCGCTTTTCCGACGCGTACCATTGCACAAGAAAACGCATCGAGAAAGTCGCGTTGCCTATCAGGCCGATTATCACGAGATAGTTCCAGTCCAGGCCGAGAACACGGTGTTCCTGGCCCATCCACGTCGCGGCGATAAAGAAATTATTCATAGACAATTCAGGGATTCACCAACTTCGTAGCGCAATCTTCTCGATTTCATCCATCGGACGGCAAGCAAATCGCGAAAAGATTTGAACAACCGGTTCCAAACTCCGTAATGACTTTGGCCGGCATGACGCGGATTGTTCGACACCGGGACTTCGGTAACGCTAAATCCTTCGAGCTTGATTAACGTCGGGAGAAAACGGTGCGCGCCGTTGAAGAATTTGATCCGCGAAATGCATTCGCGCTTGAACACACGATAAGTGCAGCCGGCGTCGCTGATGTTTTCGCCGGATAATTTGTTGCGGACCCAATTCGCGATGCGCGATGAAGCTATCCGAAGCCAGCTGTCCCCTTCGCCGCGGGAGTCGACGCGGGTGCCGCAGACACAATCGAAGTCGCGCAATGCTTTCATCATCGCTGGCAGATCTTTCGGATCGTTTTGCAAATCGGCGTCCAGAGTCGCGATGTAGCGGCCCCGCGCGATCTGCATTCCGGCCCAACTCGCCGCCGATTCGCCGCAATTGAACTTGAAACGTTGCGCGCGAATCCGCGCATCGGCCGCGGCGAGCTGTTGCAAGACGCTCCACGAATCGTCGGTGCTGCAATCGTCCGTGATCACTACCTCGTAATCCAAACCGATCGGGTCGACAGCGCCCTGAATTGCCGCCAGCAACGGCCGCAGATTCTCTGCCTCGTTGTGACACGGAATCACAATGCTCAGCTCTGGCGTGGTCATTTTCCGCCTTCGGACGGATTCGCCGTGGCGAATTTTCCAAAGAATTCCAGGATCGCGTCGCAAACGTAATCGACATCTTCGATCGGCAGATCGCCATAAATTGGAAGCGAGAGGATTTGCGTCACCGCCTCCTCCGTTTTCGGCAAACGCGGTAAATCAGAATACATCTTCCTCATTGCCGGCTGTTGATGATTCGCGATCGGATAGTGAATCCCCGTACCGATGCCTTTCTCTTTCAAGAACTCTGCGAGCGAATCGCGCCGTTCAGTCGCGATGACGTACATATGATAAACGTGCCGCGCCCACGGTCGCTCAGGAGGAGTTCTAACGACGCCCTCCAGCCGTTCGTTGTACCGCGCCGCGATCTCGCGCCGATGTTCGTTCAACTTGTCGACGTTGCGCAATTCAACTCGCCCAATCGCTGCTTGTACTTCGTTGAATCGGAAATTGTAACCGACAAAATCGTGAACGTATTTCGAGCTGCGACCGTGGTCGCGCAGCATCCGTAGTTTTTTCGCCAGCGCGGGATCGTTCGTCGTGATGCAGCCGCCATCGCCCATCACGGTGAGATTTTTTGACGGAAAAAATGAAAACGCGCCCGGATCCGGCGATCGATCCGACAGTTTGACCGCGATACTGCGCGCCGAATGCCTGGGCGCAATCTTCCACGACCCACAACCCGTGTTTCTTCGCGGCCAGATAGAATTCCGTCCATGTTCGCGGGATGCCCGTAAAGGTGCACCGGCAAGATTCCTACCGTGCGCGCGCTCATCGCCGCTTCGAGTTGATCGACATCGATGCAATAGGTCTCGTCGATGTCGACGAAAACAGGTCGCGCACCGCGATGAATCATTGGCTCGATTGACGGAAACGCGGTGTGCGACGGAACAAGGATTTCGTCGCCTGGGCAAACGCCCATCGCGTGATGCAGCATCAACAGCGCCGGTCGTCCAATTCGAACAAAGCACGGCTTCTTTCGTCCCGACGTAGGCCGCGAGCTCCGCCTCGAACGCTTCGCATTCCTTGGCCAGGATGTACCAGCCGGAATTCATCGCGCGCAGACCGGCTTCGCGGACTTCGTCGTCCACGAAAACTTTCGATAACGGAATCTTCTTCATCTCCGTCATTCGCCTATGTCGATCCACTTTCCGGTGCGCGCCGATTCGATCGCGGCTTCGACCACGCGCACCGCTTCCGTTCCGTCTGCTCCATCGACCAATGGCGGACGTTCTCGTTTCAATCGCGTTAAGAAACGCCGCCAGTTCCGCGCGAAGCGGTTCTTCCGGCGGAAACTCGAGTTGATGCATCGCGCCTTCTATCGCTCTTATTTCGCCGCCCTCGACGACGTGCCTGTTCTCGAACGTTTTAATCTTGTACTGCGCAACATTGTAATCGCAGATCGCCGACGAATCTATTGCCGACGATGGCCAGTTGGCGCACTTTTCCCGGCAAATGATAGCCGGCCTCAACCGTCGCCAGAATCGGAGGGCCGTCGTCGCGATCGTATTCCAGAACAATTAGCGATTCGTCATCCATCTCGTCTTCGCGGCCCATGAAATTGCGCATCACCGCGTGAACTCGCCGCGGCGAACGGCCGAGCAAAAACCGAAACAGATCGATGAAGTGAATACTGTCGGCGAAGGTCACGCCCGTGTCCTGACGCGGACGCTTGAAGCCGCTGAAATTTGCGCGCAACATTTTGATCTCACCGAAACGGCCTTGCGCGATTGCGTCCCGCATCCAGACCGACGCCGGATCGAACCGGAAAATGTGACCGACTTGCAGAATCAGTCCGGAACGTTTCGCCAGTTCGACCAGTTCTGTTCGCGTCGGCGGATTTCGACGTGATCGGTTTTTCGACAAACACGTCCTTGCCGGCTATCGAGCAGGTCGCGGCAAATTTCAAAATGTGTCTGCGCCGGCGTTACGACGACTGCGGCATCGATGATCGGAAAAAGCGAGGTCGCGTCAGCGGTCCGATGACTTTGCGGAACATTCGACAGAATTTCAGCCGCGCCGGATCGTTGTCGGCGACGAACAAGCTCGATCGGCATCGATTGCAAAACGCGAAGGTGATTCACACCCCAGCGCCCGAGTCCAATGAGAAGAATTCGTTTCGCTTGTTGCATCATTACGCCCGCTCAGCAGAGTCCGTCATTTACGCGCAGCATTAGTTGGCCGCAATGAGATTCTCACGCAAGCTCCGGAAGCTGTTTTCGCCCGACCTGTTTCGCCAGCGCCTGGGAACATCTCAACCGCTCGATCCATCCAGTCAATAAGCGCCGAGATTCTGGATGACATCGATTGGCTGCAATTCAAAGATTTGCGACACAAATATCCGTATCGCCCGGGTTCGCCGCAGATCAATCGCTTCGAAGACGTCGTTTATTGGATCGACATCAACGTCGAGCGGGCCCAAGACCTCTGGCTCGATCGTTCATCGCCGTTGCAGATTCTCGATCTCGGGTCCGGCGCCGGGTACTTTCTCTACGTCTGCAAGCATTTCGGTCACGATGTTCTCGGCTTCGATACCGATAACGAGCCGCTTTTCAGCGCGACGATCGAGCTTGCTCGACGTTCCGCGCGTTATCGGCCGGATCGATCGGCAGACTCCCCTGCCCGATCTGGGCAAAAAATTCGATCTCGTGACTGCCCATCGGATTTGTTTTCACCGAATCGGCAAAGTCCGCGACCGTGTCGAATGGTCCACAGCCGACTGGAAATTTTTTATCAACGACATGCGATCGCGATTCTTGAACGAAAACGGCCGGCTTCTTCTTGATTTTAATCCGCGACCGGACGGTTCGCTGTTTTTCACTCCAGA
>CAWAYF010000023.1:0-4745 GCA_963786135.1 uncultured Verrucomicrobiae bacterium
TCCCGGGCTCGGACCTTCCTCAGTTATCCATTTATCGTTTGAGTGCGAGAAAGCCACACCGCCGGTGGCGTAGATGAGCGCTTTATCGACCGCGACGCCGGCACGCGCGCGCAAGCTCCCCTGAAAATCGACGTCGGCTTTATACTGCAGATGGCCGGCGTCTCCTGGTCTGCTAAATCCGTGTGAGTACACTCGGTGTTGAGATAGTCGGCGTCAGCCTCAATTCCGAAAACGAATGATCCCATTTGCCAATTGTATCCCATTTGGCCGCCGGCAGCGACGTTGGTGTCCTCGATCGTGTTGGTGAAGGGATCAAACCAATCATCCAAGTCGGTGATGTTGGTGTGGAGACCGGCCACTCCGACGTTAAGACCGATGTAAAAGCCGCTCCAATCACACGAAGGCGGAGCAGGCATGACATTTTTTTCAACCGGAGCCGGACCTCCAAAGGTCGACGCTCCAATAAGAATTGCAGCGACCACAGCAAACGATGGCAACAAATATTTGATTAAGGATTTGTTCATAACGCGCGGAGACTGTCGGTTCGGGGCGGGAGCGTCAAGCAAAAATTCCGTGGGTCCAGCCGCCCCGGCCCCGCCCGGCATGTGCCGCCAGACAGAACTGGCGGTATTTTCAGAGTACTCTCGGATCAAAGCCGGCACCTGATTTTAGGGGCTACCGTCCGGGTGCACCCACCCTTAATTCCCGAAACAACAATCCTGCCGAAGTCACGTTCACGCCGTCGTCGGGAAAACAATCACGTCAGCCTGCTTCGTCATTGCTAGCCTGAAGCTTACACGCTGCGCCTGAGCAATGCGCATCACGCATCACGACTTGCGGAATTTGTTCGCGACGCGCTGCATCCAAAGCGACTTCTAAACCTCTTTGCCGCCTGCAAAGCTTCTGGCATAATAGGCGCCGGACTTGTGCCGTAGGAGATGCGCCCGTAGCTCAGCTGGATAGAGCAACGGATTTCTAATCCGTAGGTCGGGTGTTCGAGTCACCCCGGGCGCGCTTTGAAATCGATCTGGAATCGCTGCACGCGACGTCGCGACCAAATTCGAACCAACAACAGTGAACGTTCTTGCTCGCTTCCTCTTAGCGCTCGCCATTATTCCCGCGCTTGCGCCATCGAAAGCCAAGGCCGCCGAGACGCTTGAGCAAACCATTAATTATCTGCTCGATTACGTTGCCAAATCCGATGCGACTTTCATTCGCAATGGCCAGACCTACACGCCACAGGAAGCGGCCAATCACATCAAAGCGAAGTACGAACATTTCAGAAGCGAAATCAAAACCCCGGAAGATTTTATTCGTCTGTCCGCCTCCAAGAGTTTGCTAACCGGCCAACCGTATCTCGTTCAAACAAAAGACGGAAAAGAATTACACCTTGATGACTGGTTGATTGTATCACTCAAAACGCATCGAGCGGCCAAGCATGACTGAGGCGCCGGTTCGAATTGCGATCCGCGCGCTCTTGCTCGGTTCATTACTTCTGTTCGGGCTGCGCGATGAAGCTTGGCAAACAGCCGCGACAGGAGGTCGAGTCACTCTATTCAGCGCGATCGCCCGAGTTCCGACAGGCCGCCGGCTCGTTACTCGGGCCAAACTTCGTCGGCGGTAACAGCATCAGCACCCTGATTAATGGCGACGAGATTTTTCCGTCAATGCTGAGCGCGATCCGTTCTGCGAAACGTTCAATTAATCTGGAGACGTATGTTTTCTGGGACGGCGAGATCGCAAAAGAATTTACCGCAGCGCTTTGCCGAGCGCGCGCGAAAGGGAGTTGCAGTGAATTTGATCCTCGACGCCCAGGGAACAAAAAAAATGGGCATCGAAAACACCGCGCAGCTGCGCAATGCAGGCGCCCAAATCGTGAAGTATCACAGCGCTTTCTGGCCGGATCCGCGCCGTTACAATAATCGCAGTCACCGCAAATTACTCATCGTCGATGGCACCGTCGCTTTCATCGGCGGCGCGGGCATCGCTGATCTCTGGGCCGGTAACGCGGATTCGCCCAAACATTGGCGCGACAATCATTATAAAGTCACGGGCCCGGTTGTCGCCCAGCTCCAGGGGAGCTTCATCAGTAACTGGATCAAAACGAGGGGCGATGTTCTTCACGGCTCAAAATACTTTCCGCCGCTCGAGGACAGCGGCTCACTTCAAGCCCAGGCGATTCGGAGTGGCGCGCATTACGAAAATCTCGACTTGATGTACTTGCTGGCAATCGCATCGGCGAAAAGATCGTTGCGCATCGAGAACGCGTACTTCCTGCCGGACGATCTTGTCCGGAAAGAACTGGTTGAAGCCGCAAAACGCGGCGCGCGAGTCGAGATCATTGTTCCGGGTGAAAAGATCGACCAGAAACTCGTGCGCTCGGCGTCGAGGCGAAATTGGCCGGAGTTGATGAAAGCTGGGATCAAGATTTACGGATACCAACCGACGATGCTTCACACCAAGTTGATGATCGTCGACGATAAATTTGTGTCAGTTGGCTCGGGCAACTTCGACAATCGGTCAATTCGGCTCAACGACGAGGCAAATCTCGACGTCCTTAGCTTTGACTTTGCCGCTCAACAGGCGCACCTGTTCGAACTCGACAAAAAACGATCGCGCGAAGTCTCGTTGAACGAAGTCGACGGATTTCATTTGGGCAATCCGCTCGATCACGTCGCCGGACTACTCTCTCCGCAACTCTAATTCTTTTGCGTAGTAGAGAAGGCCTTTACAACCTCCCGGGTCAGGTTCGCTACAATCTCGGAGCTCTTTTCGTCCGAAAGCGACGGCGCCGTGACATAAACTGCAACGAATATTCGCGCACCGTTTGGAGGATAAAGAACGGCAACATCATTTGTTGCGCCCTGGCGGCTGCGACCTGTCTTATCGCCAACGCGCCAGTCCTTTGGGACGCCGGCCCGGATCAACGTCGCACCGGTTTCATTTTTCAATAGCCAGTCTTGCAACAGGTCGCGCGATTTCTCCGACAAAAAACCGGTCGTAAGAATCCGTACGAGATCGTTGCACATCGCTGCGGGCGACGTCGTGTCGCGCTGGTCGCCATCCTTTGAAATATTCAAATCGGGTTCAATACGATCGAGCCGCGTTGTGTTGTCGCCGATCGATCGTGCAAACCTCGTCAGGCCTGCCGGACCGCCGATCGATTGCAGTAGAAGATTTCCGGCCGTGTTGTCGCTCTGCTCGATCGCCGCTTCGCACAACGCGCCCAGGAGCATGCCTCCTTCAGCCGCGTGTTGTTTCGTCACTGGCGCGTATTCGAGAATGTCCGCCTGTGTGTAACGAACGAAGCGATCCAATTTTTCCTCGTCGCGATCCACTCGCTGCAACACCGCGGCCGCGGCCAACAGTTTGAATGTGCTGCACATCAGAAATCGCTCGTTCAGGCGATGGTCAAGTCGCCGTTTGGTTGCGGAATCAATCGCCACGATGCCAATGCGGCTTCCTGTTTCCGTTTCGATTTGCGCGATGCGATTTTCAAAATCGACTTCGACGGCTATAGATGAAACCGCGAGCGCGCACGCTATTACCAGCAAAGCGAGCCAACGCACGCGCAAACCGTGTTACCAGCGATGAAACGCCGGATGACCTTCCTTGACCGCCACGAAAACGCCGCGACAAGTCGCGCAAACTTTTCCGCCGCCGCTTAGTGTTCCTTCAATTGTCGCGCGATCACCGCTTAGATCGATAACGTGCGCGGCGAGCGAAATTGGATTTTTGGTCGGCGTTGGCCGCAGCAACTTGATCGAATATTCCGCCGTCACTGTGCATGGAGGATGGTCCGCGCCGGCGTTTTTCATCAAGTGATAGGCCGCTGTCCAGTTGCAGTGGCAATCGAGGAGGGTACCAATGATTCCGCCGTTTAGCACTCCCGGGAACGCTTCGTACTTCGATTGGGGCTTCCACTCCGCGACGACCTCGCCGTTTCTCGGAAAACTTCGAATGCGTAGTCCTTCGGAGTTGGCCGGTCCGCAACCCCAGCAGGAATTCTCCGGCGCGTATCTTTCCTGGAGCGATTTTTCCATTGTAACGGCGCTTTATCAGCGTCGGGCGAAAAATACTGCAGTCGTAGACCGCCGCTACCGATTTATGAAGAGCTCGGCGGACCGGGGTATTTACGGGGCTTTGGCCCGACGTAAAGCGACCGCGGCCGGATCAACCGGTTGTGATCGTGTTGTTCGACAACGTGCGAGCACCAACCGGCGACGCGCGACGCGGCGAACAGCGGGGTATTCAATTCCGGTTTGAAGCCGAGCATCCAAAAGACGGGCGCAGCGTAAAGGTCGACATTCGCACAAAGACCTTTCTCGCGATCCATCAGCTCCTCGAGCTTCTCGCAAATCGGGTACCCAGTTTTCTTTGCCGGTGCGTTTTCCGAGGTCGCGCGCAATTTCACGCATTGCCGGGACGCGCGAGTCGCCCTTTTTATAAACGCGATGACCGAAGCCCATGATCTTCGCCTTGGCCTCGAGTTGTTTCTTCAACCATGCCTCGGTCCGGTCAGGCGTTCCGATTTCCTCGAGCATCTTCATCGATTCCTCGTTCGCGCCGCCGTGCAACGGACCCTTTAGCGTACCGCAGGCTGACGTAACCGCCGCGTATATGTCGGCCAGCGTCGATGACGTGACCCGCGCAGCGAACGTCGAGGCGTTGAATTCATGGTCGGCGTAGAGATTGAAAATCGTGTCCATCATCCGCGTTTTCCAATCCTCCGGCACTTTGCCGTC
>CAWAYF010000024.1:0-11390 GCA_963786135.1 uncultured Verrucomicrobiae bacterium
ATGGCAAGCTCGTCGATTACGACGCACTCGACATTCCACCGCAAGCGTCCTTGCTCGAGATGCTCGATATCGTCAATGAGCGTCTGCTTCTGAAAGGCGAACAACCCATCGCTTTCGATTCCGATTGCCGCGAAGGAATTTGCGGCACTTGTTCGCTCACGGTGAACGGAGAAGCACACGGTCCAGACCATCCCGGCGCTGCCTGCGAACTTTACATGCGAAGGTTCAAAGACGGCGACACGATCGTGATCGAGCCATTTCGAGTAAAAGGCTTTCCGATCATTAAAGATTTAGTGATCGATCGAAGCGCCCTCGATCGGATTGTTCGGGCCGGCGGATTCATTTCGGCACGCGCGGGCTCGGCGCCGGAAGCGAATTCGATTCCGGTTTCCAAACACGACGCCGATCTTTCGATGGAAGCGGCGGCGTGTATCGGATGCGGCGCATGCGCGGCGGCTTGTCCGAACGCGTCGGCAATGCTTTTCACGGCGGCAAAAGTTTCGCACCTTGCGCTATTGCCTCAGGGCCAACCGGAGCGCGCGAGGCGCGTCATCGGCATGGTTCGCGCAATGGACGCGGAAGGTTTCGGTAATTGCACGAACACGTACGAGTGCGAAGCGGTTTGCCCGGCTGAGATCAGCGCCAGTTTTATCGCCAAACTCAATCGCGAATATTCGCGGGCGAGTTTGAAACGTAGCGCCGGCGAATAGGTGGATCGGCCGCTCCGCGGGCGGCTAATGCGGTGGCTGCTGAACATCGAGCAAGGGACTGCTCGATCCACCCGATCAGAGCGTTTGAACGGCGCAAGTCCAAATCTCGCGATCCAGTTCTTTTCGCATCCGCTCCGCTAATGAATCGGCGCTGGCTTTGTCGTGCAGAATCGCGAACACCGTTGAGCCCGATCCCGACATCAGCGCCGCGCCGACTTCAGGTTGTTTCAGTAACCAGGTTTTCAACTGCGCGAGAAAAACGAATTTCTCGAAGACCGGTCGCTCAAGATCGTTGACTAAGGTCTGCCCTGCGCAGACTCTGCGCATCATACGAAATTCCGGGAATCTTTTTTGCTTCTTTCCACCGGGAATAAGCCCATGCGCTCGCGACACCGAATGCCGGCTTCAATAACAAGATCGGCAACTTCTGTTTCAATTTCGTCGGGTCGACAATTTCGCCGCGGCCTTTACAGATCGCTGCCGATTCAAAAAGGAAGAACGGAACATCGGATCCGATCGTCGCTGCCAGTTTTCCCAACTCTTCGCCCGACAGTTTGGTTTCAAAAAGATCGTTCAGGCCGCGCAAGTCGCCGCGGCGTCGCTGCTGCCGCCGCCCAGACCGGCGCCGTGCGGAATCTTTTTCTGCAGCTTAATTGAGACGCCGCTTTTGATCTTCGCCTGCTCGAGAAACAGTTTCGCGGCGCGCACAACCAGATTGTCATCGCCGCTGGAAAGCGTTGGATCGTCGCAACTGAAGTCGATCCAGCGATTTTGCTTCTCGATGTCGATTTTGTCGTAGAGCGAAATCGGCGCGATGAGGGTTTCGATTTCGTGGAAACCATCCGGGCGTTTTCCGAGGACGCGCAGCGAGAGATTGATCTTTGCCGGAGCGAGAATCTCCATTTGCACAATTTCTTTGTCATTCCGAGCGAAGTCGAGGAATCTCTCTTTTGGTAGCGGCGGTTCAGCTCAACCGATCCGAGCCGGACTGGCATTTTGGCGGTTCGGTGAACAGACGCTACCTGAAAATGACAAAGATGGCTGATAAAATCATCGTCGCGCTCGATGTGCCGACGAAAAAGGACGCCCTGCGACTGGTCGAGCAATTGCGCCCTGAGATCTCATTCTTCAAGATCGGCCTGCAACTCTACACCGCGGAGGGACCTGAAATCCTGCGGGCCGTGTTCTCGACCGGCGCTAAAGTTTTTCTCGATCTCAAGCTTCACGATATTCCGAACACTGTCGCCAAAGCCGTAGAATCAGCGAGCACACTTGGCGCTCAGATGTTGACGATTCACTTGAGCGGCGGCGGCGAGATGATTCGGGCCGCGACAAAAGCAAAAAAAGGCCAGATGTCGATTCTGGGAGTGACGGTTCTGACGAGCTCAACCGAGGCGACTTTGCGCGAGATAGGAATCTCAGATACGGTCGACGACCAGGTTTTGCGCCTGGCGAGACTTGGGGTTGAAAATGGGATCGACGGCGTTGTGGCGAGCCCGCATGAAATCAAACCACTTCGGGAAAAGTTCGGCGACAAAATCAAAATCGTAGTCCCGGGAATTCGACCGACATGGGCGGAAACTGGCGATCAAAAGCGAACAATGACGCCACGCGAAGCGATTGAGGCAGGTGCAGATTATTTGGTGATCGGCCGGCCGATCACCGCGCATAAGAATCCGGGCGAAGCGCTCGAGAAGATTTTGCCGGAACTAACATGATTCGCCCTCACCTCCCTCCTGTCCCTCAGGGAGAGGAAGCCGGCTTTACGGCAGGTGAGGGTTTAGCCTGCTTGTTTCCTGCATTGGACGTTTATCACGACACCGACTCTCGAAGCGCGGCGCTCAATATGGCGATCGATGAAGCGTTATTCGAAACCGCAACGGTCCCATCGATTCGGTTCTATCAGTGGAATCATCCGGCGCTCTCGTTCGGATATTTTGGACGATTTGAAGATGTCGCCGGCTACAACCGCGACAGTGTTCGACGCTGGACCGGAGGCGGAATTGTCTTCCACGGCGAAGATTTGACTTACTCCCTCGTGATTCCTGCGGGCGTCCGGGCGTTTGAGGAATCGTCGATGTCGATCTACGAGAAGGTACATCGTGCGTTAGCTGCGGCGTTGGCAGCGAGTGGAACGAGTGTAGCGGCGCTCTGTGAGCGCGGACCGGAAAAAGATTCGGCAGCCGTAAACCGCCGCTACCAACGAGAGCTCTGTTTCGCAAATCCGGTTCGCGCCGACGTTCTGTTGAACGGGCGCAAAATCGCCGGCGCCGCGCAAAGACGAACGCGTCGCGGATTTCTGCAGCAAGGCAGCATTCAGAATGCGGAGTTTGGAAATGATCTCGCTGATTTGTTTGCGAGGGCGCTTTGCGGCGAGCATTGCTGGAAAGAGTTAGACGCCGCTTTGATCGCACGCGCCCAGGAGATTGCAGAGCAAAAATACGGAACCGAAGCGTGGTTGCGTAAACGCTGAGGTAGGGGCGATTGACCCTACCTAGCCAAAGCCAAGTTTGCCGAACGTGTTGCTTTGACAATCGCTGGCGCCCCCTTCTATTCTGCGCCTGTGGAAGCCACCGGTACCCTCGACGTTCGCGCCCACAGTTCCGAACGGGGCGCTGAGCCGAGTGACGGAAGTGGTGCGACGAGAACTCGACGATGTCGAGTCGCGCATCATCGCCCAGGCATCTTCCTTCGATCCGGCGGTGGAAGGTTACGTCAGTTATGCAATCGGCGGACGCGGAAAACGTTTGCGCCCGTTGGTCGCGTTGCTGAGTGGCGGCGCAGTTGGGTCGATCAAATCCGAACATGTCGATCTTGGCGGTGATTGTGGAACTGATTCACGTCGCCACGCTGGTGCACGACGATATCGTGGACGAAGCGGAATGGCGCCGGGCGCAGCCAACGTTGAACGCACGCTGGGGAAATTCGTTCAGCGTGCTGTTGGGCGACTGGCTTTTTGCACACGCTCTCAATTTGTCGGCTCGATTTTGAGAAGTGGAAGTCAGCCGCGTCGATTGCCCGCGCGGCGCGTGAAGTTTGCACGGGCGAAATCATTCAAACCCAACGCCGGTTCGATCTTCATCTCGGCATCGACGACTATCTGCGCATCATCGAGATGAAAACCGGTTCGCTTTTTGCAGTGGCGTCCGAATTGGGCGCCCTGCTGAGCAAAGCGACTCCGGCGGTGCAGGAGTCATTGAGAATTTTCGGCCAGAAAATCGGCACGGCTTATCAGATTTACGACGATTGCATCGACATCGCCGGAACCGAACGGTTGACCGGCAAAACGTTGGGAAGCGATTTGCGCAAAGGGAAGCTTACTTTGCCGGTCTTGATGTTGCTGGGCGGACGGAATGGAGCGGACAAAGAACATTTTTCGCAATTGATTCTCGATGCGCGTTTCGAAGAAATCGGCCAACTGCTGAATTCGCCGCAGGCCAATGGCGCGCTTGAGCGCGTCGATCGAAGCTGGACAGGCACTGATCACCGAAGCGCAAGCGACAGATCGAAAGCCTCCCGCCGAACCGGTATACCGAGGCGCTGGTCGGGCTTGGCCGACGCTTTGCGCGAAATGCTCGACCAATTTCGAAGCTGATCGTTTCTTTAACAAATCTGCGGACAAACTCGCGTCACATCCCCCCAGCCTTGCAATCGAGCATTCGCGAAATGCCGGAAGATGAGCGGCCACGTGAAAAACTCGCGGCCCACGGCGCGTCTGCTCTGACCGATGCGGAACTGATCGCGATTTTGTTGCGCACTGGAGTGACCGGCACGAACGCAGTCGAGTCGCGCGCGATCTTTTGAAACGATACGGCTCGTTGAACGCGGTTGAGTCGCTGCAGTCGTGGATGAATTGGCAAAAATTCGCGGCATCGGATTTGCCAAAGCGCGTTCAGCTGGTGGCGGCGTTCGATCTGGGACAACGCCTCGCCCGCGAAACGTTGGCGAAACAAAAGATCGATTCGCCGGAACTGGTGAACGAACTGGTCGGCGGCGAAATGCGAATGCTCCGCAAAGAAGCGATGCGCGTGTTCTGCTGGACACGCGTTATCATTTGATTCGAGTCGAGGAAGTTTCGAGCGGCAGCGTGAATGAGAGCATTGCCCATCCGCGCGAAATTTTTCGTCCGGCGGTAATCGCGTCGGCCTACGCGGTGATCGTCGTCCACAATCATCCCTCCGGCGATCCGTCGCCCAGCCAGGCCGATCATAGTTTGACGCGTCGTCTCGCCGAAGCGGCCGAGCTGATGCAAATCAAACTTGCTCGATCACATCATCATTGGCGGCCAATCGAAGAGCGGTCCCGGTTATTTCAGTTTCAAAGAAGCAGGCGTGCTCTGTGAACGTCGAAATTCGGATATTGAATCCGAAACTAAATGAGCGGCAACATTCACCCGACAGCGATTGTCGATCCAACGGCGAGATCGACGCTGAGGTACGTCGGTCCGTACGCGGTGATCGGGCCGCATGCGGAGATTGGCGACAGGTCAGTCGATCGCGATCGCACGTCGTCATCGAAGCCGACGTTACGAATCGGCACCGAACAATATCATCGATCACGCCGCGATCATTGGGACGGCGCCGCAGGATCTTTCCTTTTCGAACGGAGCGAAAAACGCGCGTCGAGATCGGCAATGAGAATGTGATTCGGGAACATTGCACGATTCATCGCGGCAGCGCCGATGGAAGCGTGACAAAAATCGGCGACAAGAATTTTCTGATGGCCGGCGCGCACGTCGGCCACAATTGCGAGATCGGGAACAGCGTGATCATCGCGAACAATTGTCTGCTCGGCGGTCACGTGCGTGTTGGACGATGGCGCATTTCTCGGCGGCGGTTGCGTGTTTCACCAGAACATGCACGTCGGACGACTCGCGATCACCCAAGGCGCGTCGGCTTTCAGCAAAGACATTCCGCCGTTCGTGATCGCGGCCGAGCGCAATTACGTTTTCGGATTGAACGTGATCGGACTGCGCCGCGCCGGATTCAGCGCGCAAGGATCGCGATGAAATCAAGGCCGCGTTCAAGTTGATTTACACGAGCGGATTGAACGTCGGCGAGGCGATCGAAGAAAGCCACGACGATGAAATTTGGCCAGCCGCGCGCGAATTTCTCGATTTCGTCGCGAACGCGAAGAAGCGCGGGATTTGTCCGCTCAAACGCGGCGCCGACGAACCGTAGGGACGCAGCGCAGCGTGCTGATCCCTAACCTCAACCCAAGAAGCGCGAGCATTCGGCCGGTTTTTCCTTTTTCGGCGCGATAGGAATAGTAGCGATCGATATCGCAGGCGGTGCACACGCCGCGAGTCGTGAATTTGTTTCACGCCGGCGAGCGCGACATTGCTCGACGATCTGTCGCAGCGAAATCGATTTCGTAATGCGGCGGACGAATGCACGGACTCAGCTGGACGATCAAGTCGGCCGGATTCGATCCGAAATTTTCGCGCATCTGCTCGAATCGCTTTTGCGGCAATCGCCAGCTCGGTTCCCTTTTTTCCGGAATGCACCAGGCCGATCGCCGGCGTCTTGTGGATCGACAATGTAAACCGCGCAGCAATCCGCGACGTGAATCCCGAGTGCGATTCGTTCTTGGTTCGTGATCAGACCATCGCAACCGGCAAACTCGTGTCGCGGGCGATCGGGCGATCAACAACTGCGATTTTGTCGCCGTGAACCTGCTGCGCGGTGAGCAGCGGCCAGTCCGCGATTCCAATTTCGCGCCGCATCGTCGCGATGGACAGCCTCAAGCGCGCTTCAACGCTTCGGCTTTGTCCTGCGAAACGTCGATGCCGGGAATTCGCGTTCGATGAATGCGTGACGAATATTCGCGATCGCTTTCAGCGCCGGAAAATATTCCACCGGAGCGCGTGCACTCACGTCAACAGTTTCGCCGGTTATCTACTTCGGCTCCTGTCTGCGATGGTCGTAGTCGTGGTGGTCGTCTGGAAACCCCGATTGCGTTTCGGTCTGCCCGCGAGCATCGACATCGCTGCCGGTATAATAGGTTCGGCTCTTGGTCGCATGCGGCGCGATACCGTCGAATCGTTCGCGTATAGGTGCTCTGCGTCCCAGTGGCGCGATCAAACTCAGCCAGCGAGGAAATGTAACCGAACAACGCCTGCAAGTACGTCGATTGCGCTGTCGTCAGCTGCACTTGAGCATTCAAAACGTCGAGCTGCGTGCCCGCGCCGGCGTCCAATCGCGCTTTGGCCAGACGCAACCGCTTCCGCAGCTGTCTCCAGATTCTTCTCCGTTGCCTGACAACGAGTCTCGCGGTTTTGGAGCAGATTCGAAGCCGCTTGCTGAATCTCGAGCTCGACCTGACGAACGTCGTCGTCGTAGGTGATCTCTTGCTCCGACAAGAATCGCGCGCTGTTGCTTGATCTTGCCCCAGGCCATGCCGCTATCAAAGATCGGCCAGCTGCCGGTCACTGTCGTCAACCAGCCCTTTGAAACATCGCCAAAACTTGAATTGAATTGGCTACTCAGCCATTCGCCGCCGCCGTTGGCATTGACGTTCGGTAACCAGCTGCCGATCGCAACGTGGACTTGCTCGATCTGGTTCAAAACGTTCGCGCGCTGCTGCTTTCAAGAATGGCCGATTGCGTTTGCCCGCCTCGATCGCCGCCAGCAGATCGATTTTCCGCGGGATGTAAGCCAAATCTCCGGATGACGCGCAGCGGAGCGGAATTCCGCGTGCCCGGATTGAAATCCAGGCCAAGAGTCTTGGCCAACTGCAACACGGAGATTCGATAATTGTTCCGCGCCGCAATCAATTGCGGGAATCTGATTGTAAAGTTGGACCTGCGCCTGGAGCACGTTGAACCGCGGGACGGTTCCGGCTTCGAAACGGTTTTGCTGATCTTTCAACTGGCTCTCCAACAGGTTAACCGATTCCTCCTGCACCACGATCAACTCGCGATTGACGATCACCTGATAAAATTGCGTCTTCACGGTCGCGATCGTTTGATCGACGATGTTGCGAAGCGCGAAGTAGGCAGAATCGCGCTGGAAGAACGTGCCGCGAATTGCGCGAAACGTGCTGTAATTAAAAACCAGCTGCGATCCTGTGACCTTGATGTTGTAGGTGATATCGCTGCGCAAATTTTTGATGCCGCCAACACCGATGCCGGTGCCGCCCGCCGCCGGCGCCGCTCGCCGACTGAATGTCGAAAAACTGCTGTTGTCGTGCAGATTCGGATCCGTCCAACCCCAGGTAAAGCTCGGGCCAATCTGCGGCAACGCCTCGCGCCCGAATTTCGATGATGACGCCCTTGGTCCGTTTGATTTCCTCGCAGACGCTTGCAGGACAGCCGGATTTCTTGCAAGCGCGGTAATCACCGCCTGGTCGATCCGGAAAATCGGCGCACCTTCTTCCGACCAGCCGAGATCGCTCTCGCCAAGGGCAGCGGCTCGATGCCGATCGGCGTTGCCGACGGGGATGGCTCGATGGCGATCGGCGAGGCGTCGCCAAGGTTGACGGCACCGATACGGTGCCCGCATCGTTCGGGGTGCAGGACGGCGGCGGCGATGGCGTCGCCGTTGAGACAAGCATCGGTGGATCGAGGGCGTATCGGTTGGCGTCGGCGACGTCGGCGTGTCCGTCGGACTGTCGGAGGCTGCGCAAAGCAACAAGGCGACCGTCAAAAATGCCGTCCAGGCCAAGTCCGGCAAGAAGATCTGTTTTCGCATTACAAACTAGGAGCGTCGAGAATTAGATGCGCAAAGGTTAAGGCGTGGATTCAATCAATGCTGATTCATCTTTTAGCACTGTTGCCGAAGGATCGACAATCCTTCGATTGGCAATAATCGTAGATTTTGCTGTAGATCTGCAGCCACGCTTTTTGTTCCTCCGGCGAAAGATATTCCATGATCTTCATCAGATTGCCGACCATTTCCTGACGAATTCGCCGCACCAGGGCCGAGCCTTTCGGCGTGATGCAAACCATCACCTTGCGGCGATCGTCGCGCGCGACCGAGCGCACCACCATTCCGAGATTTTCGAGGCGCGCAACCAGGCCGCTCGCCGCCGCCGTGGTGTGTCCCATTTTCTGCGCGATCGCCGACATCGTCAGCACTTCCTTTTGATCGAGATAGGCGAGAAGAAAAAATTGCGGAAAGGAAACGTTGCCCGGGCGCGAGTTCCTTGCAGAGATGCAGAACAAAGCAACGCTGCATCTCCAAGACGATGTGGGAAAGACGTTCGGCGTCGGCACGGAATTGATTGGGAAGGCTTTCTGCGAACGCTGTTTCCGTGTTCAAAGCGTCTTAAGCTAAAATGCGCCGCTCGACCTGTCAAACTCCGTCGCACGTAAAAAGCAATTACCAGACCTGCGACTTCGACCAGGTCGTCCCGCTTTGCGACTTCTCCCGGATCCAGACGCAACAGCGCGTTCGATTGACTCAAGTCCAAACAGCGCATGCGATTCCTGCCGGCCGATCGGCGCGAATGCTCCGTTCTCGAATTTTCCGCGAAAGTAATGCGCGCGATCGCCGTCGTTGATTAGATCGACCGTTAATCGAGCGGTCACCTTCTGCAACTCGAGATCGGTTGCGCCCATCATTTTCAAAATCGCCGGCCGGACGAATTGCAAGAATGTGACAAAGGCGGAAACCGGATTTCCCGGCAAGCCGAACACAAATGCGTTTTCGAGTCGCCCGAACAAGAACGGTTTCCCCGGTTTGATTGCGACCCGCCAGATATCGATCTTGGCGCCGAGTCCGCGCAGCGTTGCTTGAACCAAATCGTGTTCACCGACCGAAACGCCACCGGTCACAACGACAATTTCGTTCTTCGCGCATGCTTGAAAGGCGTTTCTCAACGAACCCGCATCATCATTGCAGCGCTGGCTCGAGGCGACGATGGCTCCGTTGCGCTTCAACAAAGCCTGAAGCAGGATCGAATTGCTGTCGTAAATTTGGCCGGGCCGAAGTCGCTCCCCCGGATTCGCCAATTCGTCGCCAGTCGAAATGATGGCCACGCGCACCTCGCCGCCGACCGCGATCTCGCCAAATCCCTGCGACGCGAGTAAGCTGGCTGTCGCCGCGGTGATTTGCTCGCCCGCGGTCAAAATTTTTTGACCCTCGCCAAGATCGCAGCCGCGCCGGCGCACAAATTCACCAGGATCGACATCTGTGTTCACGAGAATCTCATCGCCATCTCGCGTGACATCTTCCTGCATTACGACCGCGTCCGCGCCGGCCGGCATCGGCGCGCCGGTAAAAATCCGCACCGTATTTCCATTCGAAACGTGCAGATTTCGATCGAGCTCCGGCCGGTTGCTCGCCGATCACGCGCAAACGCGCGCTGTTTTGGAGTCGCTCGCAATCACGGCGTAACCGTCCATCGCCGAATTGTCGAACACCGGCAGCGGCACTCGCGCGAAGCAATCTTCAGCGGCGAATCGACCAAACGCCTCCAGAATCGACAATCGCTGCGACGGCAATGGCCGAACCGATTCTAAAATCTTCGCACGCGCATCTTCTTCGCTAATCATTCTTTCTCTTACTCTTCGATCCGCATCAAAGCCTGTCGAGCGATTAAGCGCGGTCAGCGAGGGATTGCGCTCCCGCGTTGGTCGATATCGCGTTAAGTATATTGCGCGGAACCGCTATCTCAGCAGAGAGCTCCCGCGGACCAAAAAATATGGGCCGATCTCTGGTACGACAGAAATAGCACCTAACCATCGCTGCAGCCAACCGCTGGCTGCCGTTCATTGTCAAATCGGGGCAACTCACCGATATTCGTCGATGCCTAAACAAAATCGCAAACAGGCCTTCGGTGGAGGGTTTTGGAGCGGAAAGCCGAAACGTGACACATCGCGACCGGAAGACATTTCTGCGAAACAGCGCAGACAACATGCTCACAAGGCCCCTGTGCGACGCGCCGCAAGCAAGTCTCGCGGATATTAATGCAGTTGGTTTCATTGCTCGCTACTTGCGTCTGCCGGAGCGGTAGGGAGCTTGAGACCATTGGATGACATCACCTGCACATTATTCGGTCGAAGCATCCGCGATATAACTCCTGCGTGTTTGCCACCGACCCCGCCCGTGGCTTATCTCTTTCTCATAGGCCTCCGTCAGGCGTGAAGCCGAAATTCCATCATCACTCTTGCCCCGTTTGCGGCCACCGCGTGAGTTGGTGGCGTCTTTACGCCCGACCTTGGATTTGGGTAAGCTGGCCGTGCCCATCATGTGGCACACCGCTGTGCTTCGACATAAGCTTCCGTTGGTTCGTCGCCATTTTCTGCATAGCTTTTGTGTTCTACGCCATTCACCGACATTTCCATCTGCGCTGGTATGTGATTTTCTTTCTCGGTGCGGCTGTCATGTTACAGGTTAATCGCATTTCTGTTGCGAAGTCGTCGGACAAGAGCGAGGGGCAGCGCAGTTTGCCTAAGCCGCCTAAGGAAGCCTAACCAAGGCTATGAAGCCAACGGCCACCTCGCCGCGTGCCGGCCCGTGCAAACGTTTGCACGAAAATAATTAGGGCAAGCACCGGTGAGGGAGGGATTCGAACCCTCGATACCCTTTTGGGGTATGGCGCTTTAGCAAAGCGCTGCTTTCAACCACTCAGCCACCTCACCAAAAAATAGCGAGCAATATGCCGGAGAATTGGTGATTGCCAAACGTCCTGTTCCTCTGACGCTCTGTTCTTAATTTCCCACCGCGAGCCGCAGAC
>CAWAYF010000025.1:0-125526 GCA_963786135.1 uncultured Verrucomicrobiae bacterium
CTCCGGATCGGCTTGGAAGGAGGCCCAATTCTTCTCCGCCTCTTCCCGGCCTGGATGTTCCAGAATGTAAATAAACAGATTTTGAGAACTCGGGGGATCTTGGGGAGACCAGTAACCTACGCTGTTCATGTTGTGCCGTTTGAAGATCGCGTCGGTGTGGTCGCGAAACCGCGCTTTTAATTCGTCCATTTTGCCCGCGTTCACATGATACAGGCGCAGCTCGTAAACGTGATGTCCGGGTTCCGCGTTGGATCCTCGCAGTGTGCCGAGACCAAACATCACCGCAGCGCCGAAGAAGAAAAATATCAAATGCGATGTTTTCATGACCGCCACGATACGCCGCAATCGTTTGTCGTCGAAACGGCGTTCGAATCTCCGAAAAGTTATGGGCCGGGCCCGACAGCGCTTAGAGAAAAGTCTAAATCCGCAGGCTGGCGGAAGGGGTGGGATTCGAACCCACGGTGGGTTGCCCCACGCTCGATTTCGAGTCGAGTGCCTTAAACCGGACTCAGCCACCCTTCCCTTTCAATCGGCAGAAAACTGCGAACGATCCGAGCTCGCCACAGGACGAGTCCGTCCATCGGCGGGCCGGACTGGCGGTCAACGTCCAACATCCAACGTCGAATGCAAACAGTTCGCCGTTCGGTGTTCGGCGTCAGACGTTCGGCGTTTCTTAGTTCCTGAAGCGAGAGATTGAAACCCGGTTCGCCCGCTCCTGCCCTCGTCGCTAATGCCAGTCCGGCTCGGACCCTTCTATGCCGGGCGTCCCACGCGCTCCATTCTTGACTAAATGTCCGCGGCGCACTAAACGTCGCCTCGAACAACGTTGGCTGCGGCATCGTCAATGCTCGGGAAGGGAAGGCGCGATGATTAGGGCGAATTGTCGGGCACGCTTCACCGCCGCTGATTTCGATTTCATTGTTCGCACACTCGCTCATTCATCGAACGATCACGTTTCACTGGTCGATCTTCTGAGTGATGCCGAAACGCGCGATGCGGTGCTCGATCATCCGAAGCTGGTCGAAGCGATCCTGTCCAACCCTGCGCACTTGCGCATTTCGTCGCAATTTTATTTCTACGTGCTTGCCCGCCACGTTTTGCAACAAGCCGGAATCGGCGACCGCAAACTTTGCGATTACGTCGGATCTCTTTTGGAAACCTTTTCCCGCGCCAGCCAGTTGCAACGCCCCGACGAGATCGAGAACCACGCTCTCGAATATATTTCCGACATGCTCATTGCGCTGAAACGGATGACGCGCGAGCAAACCTTCCTGCTTGCGAGCGCACATTGGAAATTATTCCTTGTTCATCAGCGGAATTTTTCACGAGAACACGCAACGGCGCAGTCAGCGCGGCGGACCGGACCTGAGATTTTACGAGCAAATCGGCCGCACCAATTATCAAATGGTTGCCTCGCATGAAACCGCGAGGCGCTGCGAGCTGAACGATGTCTTCGCGAACCTGGCCGAACGATTCCGCGATGTTCGCCTCGCCTTGAACGATCTTTCCGATCGGTTACTCAATCTCGACGACGATCTACGGCCGTCCCTTGTTTTGTGAACGAGACGCTCTTCAGCCAGATCCAAAAACTTTTCGAGCGCACCTACGCTCAGGTCGGAATCAATCTGGAAGATTGTTTGATCGACAGCCGTCGCTGCGCGCAATTGTCGATGCTGGCCGGCAAATCAGCCCGGGAACTGAGCGAGATCGCCCGGACTTTTCTCCGCACCGCAGACGATCGTCTTTACGTCGGCATTTATTATTCGCGCTGGCTGATCGAACAGCTCGAACGCCATGATCCGCGCGCCGGATTGAGCGATCGAAACATTCGTTCGCTAATCGTGTTCGTCGAAGAGATCAATCACGCGCTGCACGCCGCGCTTCAGTTCCAGAACGGCGCGCGCGAGATTGCCTCGGAAGATTTTGCGCGCAATCTCGAGCTCCAGGCCCAGGTCGACACTTACCTCGTTCTGCTTTTGTTCGTCGCATTCTTTCGAAAAACGCAGCGCGTCTCGCGCACGGATCGGCGCTGGTTGCGATTTCATCTGTTCAATCGCCAATGCCCGGACGCGTTCGCCGATCGAAACCTGCGCGCGCGTTATTTGGAAACCGACCGAACTGGCTGCCAGTTACACGCACTATCTCGACACGCTCAACGCGCTACGACGCGTCGAGGAAATCCGTTGTTTTCCGCATCGCTCGATTACAGGCGCAAAAAAGAACGGATTCTCGCCTTCCGGCTGCAAAAATTCCGCCGCTCTTGCGAATTTAATTTGCGAAAACAGGATCGCGGTCGCTAAATACAGCTCGTGTTCAGTTTGACGATGCTCGGCAGCGGCAGTGCCGGAAATAGTGCGCTGGTTGCGACCGATCATTGCAAGATTTTGATCGATGGCGGACTGAGCGCGCGTCAGATCGTTCTCCGGCTGGAGCAATGCGGCGTCTTGCCCGAGCAACTCGACGGCGTTCTTCTCACGCACGAACATGGCGATCACGTTTGCGGCCTCGAAGTTCTCTGCCGGAAACTGGACGTGCCGATTTACGCAAATTCGCAAACCGCCGAAGCGGTGCGCTGCGGTTGTTCGCTGGACCAACATCGCAACTGGCGAATCTTTCGCACCGGCGCCGAGTTCGCGATCTGCGACATCACCGTGCAAACCTTTCCGGTGCCCCACGACGCCGTCGATCCGGTCGGCTTCGCGTTTTACGCCGGCTCGAGCAGCCTTGGCTTCATCACTGATCTCGGTTACGCGACGAAGATGATCGTCGAGCGATTGCGGCAGGTGCATACGCTCGTCATCGAAACCAATCACGACGAAAAACTTTTGCAGAACGATACGCATCGGCCCTGGCCGGTGAAGCAACGGATCCAATCACGCCACGGACATCTCTCCAACAGCGCGGCGGCGAGCGTGATCGAAGAGTTACTGCCGGGAAAAGTCGACCGGGTGGTGCTCGGACATCTTAGTCGCGATTGCAACACGCCCGAGCTCGCGCTTCAAACCGTGCGCGCTGCGCTCAAGAAATGCGGCAAGATCGACATCGAAGTCTTTTGCGCGACCCAATCGGATATCAGCCCGCAATTTCGGATCGGCGAAACAACGCGCGGACATTTCCAGCCGACGTTTGAGAGTGCATTTTTTCCCGCGGCATGAGTCCAGCGATGGCGACTGACAAGCCGCGGCGGAAGGTCGCGGCCAATCGTGAAATGAAGATCCGGGACGCGCGCGACGCCGATCTCCCTGCGATCATCCGGATTTACAATGCCGCGATCGTCACCCGTATTTCCACCGCCCAACTGGAAACCGGTGACGCTCGAGGCGCGACGCAATTGGTTGAATGATCATTCGCCGGATCGGCATCCATTTTGGGTTTTGGAAATCGACGGCGAAATTGCCGGCTGGCTGACCTTGAAATCTTTTTTGCCGCGTGGTGCTTACCGCGATACGGCCGAAGTAAGCGTTTACGTGGACGAAAAATTCCGGCGGCGCGGAGTGGCACGCGCATTACTCGCCGAAGCCATTTCGCGCGCGCCATCGCTTGGAATCAACGCAATGGTCGGCCTGATTTTCGCACACAACGAACCCAGCTTGAGATTATTCGAGGAACTTGGGTTCGCAAAATGGGGATTGCTGCCCGGTGTCGCGCGTCTCGACGACGTCGAGTGCGATCTCACTATCATGGGTTGGCACGCCTAAGATCGACAACTGCTCACACTTCCTCCTGACCGACCACGAGATGAATGACGCCGCCGGGCTCGGAGACGAAGAAGCCGTTGAAATCTTCCCGCAAATTCTCCACTTCGTCGCGGCGCGCGACGCCGTGAACCTTTAAGAACGCCGCGGCTGCTTCCGTGTCGTTCGTTTCGATCTCGAGCCAGATGTCGGGATGACTGAGGTTCGGTACTTTGTCGATCCAGAGGCGGTTCGGGCCGAATTGAAAGATGCAGCCGTCCGGTTCCTCCTCGATCAAAGGCAAATTGAGCGTATCGCGATAAAAGGCGACGGTTTGCTCGTAGGTGTGCGATGGACACTTGATGGCAATGTTGGCGCCACCGGAGAATTGCGGTCCATCAAGCTTGGCCACCATAAAGATCGATCTAACCTCGCGGGCCGCCGCGGTCAAAGATGCTCGACTAATTTTTGGGCGACGGTCTTTGCCTTTTCCAAGGCGGTCGCGTCATTGGCGAAGCCGCTTACGCCAATAGTGAGAAACGCGTTGCCTTTGACGACGTAAAGCATCAGCACGCGCGATGCGAATCCGCTTTCCCCGCCGGCAGCGAACATTTGGGCGGCATCGCCGACGCCCGGCACATCTTCCATTGACCCGTTCGCCGCCGCGACCAGCTGAAGTTCTTTATCAGGGGCAATCGCATTCGGACTGGGCAGCTGAAGGCGAATGACCAGGGATTTTCCGCGACGCAGGCTGTAGTAATTGCATTTCGAATAGTAACCGTCGGCGCCTTCGCCACTCCGCGGACTCGGATCTTTTACCGCTTCACCTAAAATTTCGGTCGCGTCGGACTTGGTGAGGATCTGCGCGACATCTGGACGATTATCCGCGCCTAAACTTGAACTCGTTAGGCCAGCGGCCAGAAACAATACTCCAATAAATTTGTGGATCGACATCGTCAGCCGCCGCCAGCGCCCGTGCCCCCAGGTTCCGTCATCGCGACCGGATCGAGCGCGGCTTCGAGTTCCTTTTCTGGCAGAATTTTCTTTTCGCGACAAAGTTCGCGCACCGTTTTCCCCGTCTGGACGCTTTCTTTCGCGATCTCGGCCGCGCGATCGTAGCCGATTTTCGGGGCGAGGCTCGTTACCATCGCCATCGACAGTTCGACCAGTTCTTCGCAACGCGCCTTGTTCGCCTTGATGCCGGTAACGCATTTTTCGCAGAAAACGTCCACCACGTTCGCAAGCAACCGGATTGATTCGAGAAGATCGTGCGCCATCACCGGCATCATCACGTTGAGCTCGAAATTTCCATTGGCGCCCGCCCAGGTGATGGCCGTGTCGTTGCCGAAAACCTGTGCGCAAACCATCATCATCGATTCGCACATCACCGGATTCACCTTGCCCGGCATGATCGAGCTGCCCGGTTGTGTCGCCGGCAATTGAATCTCGCCGATGCCGCAGCGCGGTCCGCTGCCTAACAAACGAATGTCGTTCGCAATCTTGAACAAACTTGTCGCGATCGTTTTCAGCTGGCCGCTTGCTTCTACCACTGCATCTTTGCCGCCCTGCGCTTCAAAATGATTTTTCGCTTCGTAGAACGCGATTCCGGTCCGCTGTTCGATATGTCGCATCATTTTCTTTGGAAGATCGAGATGGCGATTCAACCCGGTTCCCACCGCGGTGCCGCCCAGCGCGAGCTTCGCGCAAAACCTCGAGTGCTTTTTCGGCGCGCTGCTTCCCGTAGGCGACCTGTTGAGCGTAACCGGAGAATTCCTGACCGAGTCGGACCGGCGTTGCATCCATCAAATGGGTCCGGCCAATCTTAATGATGTCCCAGAACTCCTTGGTCTTCGCCTCCAACGCCGCGTGCAATTTCGTCAGAGCCGGCACCGAGATGATTCTTCAGTTGTTCCGCGGCGCTGATGTGAATCGCGGACGGGATCACATCGTTGCTCGATTGTCCCATGTTGACGTGATCGTTCGGGTGAACGAGTTCGCGCGATCCAATCGGTTTGCCGGCTAGCTGGGCGCAACGATTGGCAATGACTTCGTTCGCGTTCGTGTTGGTGCTGGTGCCCGGAACCGGTCTGAAAAATATCGAGCGGAAAATGTTCGTCGAGTTTGCCCTCAATCACTTCTTCGGCGGCCTGCACAATCAGGGCCGCGCGTTCGGCGTCGAGCAAACCGAGATCGTGATTGGCCTGGGCCGCAGCCCATTTGATCAAACCCAGCGCGCGAATGAATGGTCGCGAAAAACGATAACCGCTGATCGGAAAATTGAGGACGGCGCGCTGCGTCGAAGCGCCGTAAAGGGCGGATTCAGGGAGCGACATTTCGCCCATCGAATCTTTTTCCATCCGCATTCCCCCGGCCGCCATGCCGTTATTTGCGGAAGGTCGATGCCTCGGCCGCGACCGGCCGTCTCGCCGTTCTGGCCGTTTCCTCTCTCGAAAACTGTGATGAACATCGGTGGAATATTTTGCAGGAAATATTCGGATTCCGCGTGCTCAAAAATCGTGGCGTGCTGTTTCAGTTCGTTCGTCACTTGATAAATGATGAAACGACCGCCCGGCACGAGCGCGTCGTGGGTTTGTTGCAGCAACGCACGCTTCTTGTCGATCTGGAGAATGCTGAACGGAATCCCGGAGACGATGTAATCGCATGCCGCAATACCACGCCGATGCAGTTCCTGCGGCAAATGGGCAGCGTTATCATTAATCACGTGCACCCGCGGGTCGTCGCTAAACTGACGGCGCAAATCGCGCGAAAACGCGGGGTCGAGTTCGAAAAGGAGCAATTGGCAATCCGGCCGCATCCGGCGCGCGATCTCGCGGGAATGGACCCCTTCGCCCGGACCGTATTCGGCAATTACCCGGGCCTGGTCGAAATCGATTTTGTCCGACACCCGCTCGACCAAAGCCTTGGAACTGGGCACGATGGAGGCGATCTGGAACGGTCGTTTCAGGAATCGCTTGAAGAAAAGCGCGCTCATCGAAAAACGAATAGTCACCTTCAGCCCGGGGATTGTCCAGTCGCGAGTGCGCCGGGCGGCCTCGGCTGGCCTTGCGAGTTCCGACTGTGTCCAATAAGCCCAAATTAAGCCAAAGAAAGGATTGACATCGATTCTAGAATTTATAATGCTTAAGCCTGCGAAATGTCTTGCCCATTTTCCTGCGAATTGGTGATTTTCCCACATGCATAACCTCCTGACGGTCAAGGAAACGGCCAAATACCTGCGCATCCCGTTGCCGACCGTTTATTATCTCGTCCAGCGTGGCCAGCTTCCGGCCATCCAAATCGGCGGCCGCTGGCGGATCAAAAAGTCCTCGCTCGATAAGGACATTCTTGAAGGAGGACAAGTCCGGCCAGCCCACCGTGTTGGTGGTCGATGACGACGAAAGTCTGCAGAATCTTTTCAAACTGTTCCTGCAGCAAAATCGGCTTCAGCCGCGTTGTCGTCGGCACGGTCAAGGAAGCGCTGGCTGCGCTCGAGAAGCAAAAATTCGATCTCATTTTTCTCGATTTGAAATTGCCGGATGGTCCGGCCGACGACGTTTACGACGCGGTCAAGGAAGCAGCAACCCGAATGCCCGATCGTTATTATTACGGGTTATCCCGACAGCGCGATGCTGGACCGGATTTTGGCGAAAGGTCCGATCACCGTTTTGAAGAAGCCGCTCAAGGTCGAGCAATTGAAAGAGACAGTTCGCATTCTCGGACACAAGGAAGCAGTCAAGCTCGCTGCCTAATTCGCTCGCGACTAACTGCCAGCCGGCTGGCCAGCGATCACGATCGCGCGGATCTTGACTGATCACCTATCACTGGTCACTTATCACTCCTGCTTTCAGGAACGCGCGGTTAGCTCAGTGGTAGAGCACTACCTTGACACGGTAGGGGTCAGAGGTTCGAAACCTCTACCGCGCACCAGTTTCTTTTTATGAAATCGATTCCTATCATTTTGGTATCGGTGCTCATTTGCGTCAGTTCGGTTCGCGCCCTGACTCCGAATCTTCCAGCGGGCACCTTAACGCCTGATTTTGGCGTCATGACACGGCTTGGCACTTTTGAGCACGCCATCATTTACGGTCCGGTTCCGAAGATGTCGCGCCATTGGAACGGAAGCGGTGTGGTGATTCTCGATCTTTCCGTTCGCACCGGCTTGGTGGATATCGCACGGATTTGGCAAAGCACGGGAGTAAAAGAAGTCGATGACGCTCTGGTCGCCACGCTCCAGCAATGGCGCGTTAAACCGCGGACCGTATACAAGCTTTATGTGCCGGTTAAAATCAACGGCGGTCAGGTTCATCTCGGCTCCACTCAGCAGCAGTAATTTCCAATGCGCGGCCAGCCCGGAATTCTCAAGAACGCGATCGGCGCCGCCACAAAAACGATTGAATCGATTGCCGATCTTGAATCGCAGATCATAAGCGCGGCGGAATTAATTTCCGAATGCCTAACGAATGGCAAGAAAGTGCTAGCCTGTGGAAATGGCGGCAGCGCGGCCGATGCGGCAGACTTTTGCACCGAGTTCGCATGCCGCTTCATTGAGGATCGCCGGCCATTTCCCGCGATGAATCTCTCGCAGGGCGGCAGTTTGATCACTGCGACCGGAAACGATTACGGGTTCGACGAAATCTTTGCCCGACAAGTGCGCGCCTTCGGAAATTCCGGCGACGTTCTGATTGCAATTACCACCAGCGGTAAATCGAAAAATATCCGGCGCGCCATCGAGGAAGCGCGCGCGCACACAGTAAAAACAATCGCATTGCTCGGACGGGACGGGGGTTCGACCGCCGGGCTAGCCGACCTCGACCTGGTCGTGAAAGGCGTTTCGACTGCCCGCATTCAGGAAGCGCACAAATTCATTCTCCACGTGATCTGTGAGATCTGCGAAACGCGTTTGCCCAAATAATTCGACTGAATTCTGCGATTTCGTTGCTTTCCAAAAGACGACGCCTCTTGTAGAGCGTTTAGCGGTTATGAAACGAACGTTGTTTCCTTCAGCGGTTCTTTTTGCCACCTGCATGGCAATCACGTTTGGCGCGCCCGTTCTCTACGACGCGAAAGTCTGGAGCGCGGTGCAAACATACGACGTCGTCACTTTGAGCAAGAATTTGGAAGCGCACACGCGCGAGCTCGTGGAGTGAAGTGCAATTTTCGCGGCAAGGACATCCATCACATAAAGCCGAATTGGTACGAGACTTCGATCTGGCAACCGGTTCCCGGTCAAAGCGGCAAGTTCGAACATGTCTCGGTCATGGTGGCCAAACCCGATCTGAACGCGTTCAAGTCGATCCCGACTGACTCGAGCGGTGCCGAAATCACTCTCTACGGCCGAGTCGAGTATGACGTCCCGTCCAAGTTCCGTTTTCTGCGGCTGGTTGGGCGGAACGTTGCGACTGATGCGGCGGGGAATGCCACGGTCACGTGGTGAGATCAGTTACCCGCGAATTCTGTCAAGTTCTCTGGAATCCTTGCGCCACCAGTGTTACAAAAAATCATGAGCCGGATTCTCGCCGTCGCGTTCTTTTTCCTCGCAGTAAATAAGGTCACATTCGCTGCCGATTATCCGGCGCCGACCGAAGGCGATTACACGATTCGCGATTTCAAATTCACGTCCGGCGAAACGTTGCCCGAGTTGACGATTCATTATCGAACGCTCGGCAAGATCGACAAGAACGCGCAGGGACAGGTCACGAATGCCGTTCTGATCATGCACGGAACCACCGGCAGTGGCGCGCAATTCATTCGACCGGAATTTGCCGGCGAACTTTTCGGCAAAGATCAACCGCTCGACGCGACGAAGTTTTTTATCGTGCTTCCGGACGGCATCGGTCACGGCAAATCGAGCAAACCGAGCGACGGGCTGCACGCGAAATTTCCGCGTTACGGTTACGTCGACATGGTCGAGGCGCAGTATCGCTTGCTGACCGACGGCCTCGGCGTGAATCACGCGCGGCTCGTGATGGGCACATCGATGGGCGGAATGCACACCTGGCTCTGGGGCGAAATGCATCCCGATTTCATGGACGCGCTCATGCCGCTGGCCAGTTTGCCGACGCAAATTTCGGGACGCAATCGCGCCTGGCGCCGAATGGTGATCGACGCGATTCGCAACGATCCCGCCTGGAACGGTGGCGAATACAAAACGCAACCGCCGAGTCTGCGCACCGCCGCGGAAATGCTCTGGTTCATGAGCAGCAATCCGGTCCTTCGACAAAAAGAAGCGCCGACGCTCGCGAAAACGGACGAGGTCCTCGACAAATTTGTCGACCAAATCATCAAGACCGACGACGCGAACGATGTGCTTTACGCACTCGAAGCGTCGCACGATTACGATCCCGGCCCGAACCTGGAAAAAATTCGGGCGCCGTTGCTGGCGATCAATTCCGCCGACGATCTGATCAATCCGCCGGAGCTCGGAATTCTGGAGCGCGAGATCAAACGCGTTCCACACGGCCGCGCGATCGTGATTCCATTCAGCGATAAAACGCGCGGCCACGGCAGCCACACCATTGCCGCGCTGTGGAAAGATCAGCTGGTCGAGCTGCTCAAGGAGTCGAGAAGAAATGAACCGCGGATTCGCGGACAGGTTTCCGGGGAGCGCACGCGTCTCGCGATGCGCGATCTCTGAATAGAAACTCGAAGAGCTCTCGCTCGCACCAGAATAAGATCGACATCGCATGGTCGCGATTTTTCAATCGCACCATGAAAAGCGCGCTAATTGTTTCGCTGATCGCTTCCTCCGCTTTCGCCCAGGATTTCGACGTCATCATTCGCAACGGCGACGTTTACGACGGCAGCGGCGGCGAAGCGCAACATGTCGATGTTGCGATTAAAGGCGATCGAATCGCCGGGCTCGGCGATTATTCCAAAGCGAGCGCGAAAACGATCGTGAACGCGAGCGGACTGGCGGTCGCGCCGGGATTCATCAACATGCTTTCCTGGTCGACCGAGTCGCTGATTCAGGATGGCCGATCGCAAAGCGAGCTCCGGCAGGGCGTGACCACCGAGATCATGGGCGAAGGCGAATCGATGGGGCCGGTGAACGATCGCGTGCGCGACTACATGTTGAAGCAGCAGACCGACATCAAATACGACATCAAATGGAACACGCTCGCGGAATATCTGCAGTATCTGGAGAAGCGCGGCATTTCCTGCAACGTCGCGTCGTTTGTCGGCGCGACCACGATCCGCGCGTACGTGATCGGCTTTGACGATCGCGCGCCGACACCGCACGAGCTCGATCAGATGCGCGAGATCGTCCGCAAAGAAATGGAAGCGGGCGCGCTCGGCATCGGCACGTCGCTGATTTATCCGCCGGCGTTTTACGCGAAGACCGATGAACTGATCGAGCTGTGCAAAGTCGCGGCGAAATACCAGGGCAAATACATCTCGCACATGCGCAGCGAAGGGAACCAATTGTTCGAAGCGTTCGACGAACTGCTCCGGATCGCGCGCGAAGCGAACATTCCGGCTGAGGTTTATCACATCAAAGCGGCCGGCCAGAAAAATTGGCCGAAGGAAGACGAGTTGCTCGCCCGGATCGAAACGGCGCAAAAGGAAGGACTAAAGATTCGCGCCAACATGTACACCTACACCGCCGCCGGCACCGGACTCGACGCCTGTTTCCCGCCGTGGACGGAGGACGGCGGTTACGAGGCGTTGTTCAAACGGCTGCGCGATCCGGCCACGCGCGAGAAAATCAAAGCCGAAGTCAAGATCGACAGCGACAAATGGGAAAATCTTTATCTCGGCGGCCGGTTCGCCGGACAAAATTCTGCTTGGTCGCGTTCAAGTCGGAGAAATTGAAACCGCTCACCGGCAAAACGCTCGCCGAAGTCGCCAAGATGCGCGGCAAAGATCCGATCGACACCGCGATGGATCTGGTGGCCGAAGACGAATCACGGATCGGCACGGTTTATTTCCTGATGTCGGAAGAGAACGTGAAGAAGGAATTGCAGAAGCCGTGGATCTCGTTCGGCTCGGATGAAGCGTCGCAGGCGCCGGAAGGCGCCGTTCCTGAAATCGAATCCGCATCCGCGCGCCTACGGAAATTTCGCGCGCGTGCTCGGCAAATATTGTCGCGACGAAAAAGTGATCACGTTGCCGGAAGCGATCCGGCGTTTGAGCGCACAACCGGCGCAAAATCTCGAACTCGATCATCGCGGAATGCTGAAGGAAGGAATGTTCGCCGACGTGGTCGTGTTCGATCCAAAAACAATTACCGATCACGCGACGTTCGAAAAACCGCATCAGTACGCGACCGGCATGAAACACGTTTTCGTGAACGGCGTGCAAGTAATCAAGGAAGGCGAGCATACCGACGCCAAACCGGGCCGCGCCTTGTGGGGTCCGGGGAAAACAAAATGACACGAAGTATGCGAGCAACCGGTGATTCTCGTCTTTGCGCTCAGCACTTTGCGCCAGGTCGCACGCATATGATGCAAGTCATCAATCGTCAATACGAAACCAGAGACAGAATGGCACGTTTACGTCGGCAAGCGCTGCACGATTGGCGGAACTGTTCGTCAGATTATGGACACGTTCGGCCGCGAACTTAAATCGGGCGATCAGGATCTCTTGTATGATTATGCAGATGGCCAAAAAATGTTGCCCGAACTTGACGATCAAGATTGCGCCGTTGCTACGTTGAAGGTCTTCGGTCGCGCTGGTTCGATCCTGCCGACATCGAGCAAACCGTCATTCGAACGGCGAGACTAGGTTGTCTACCATTTCCTACATCGCGAATGTGTCATTCGGTGTGTCTGTGACATCAGCCATCTTAACAGCCATCTCTCGAAAGAGACACGCGACGAGTCGGCGTTCAGCGTAGTCTATTATAGAAAGCGGAGTGGTTTTATTGAAATGGACCCGATTGGCAGCATCAAGTTGCGCTGGCTCCACGGCGCGTTGCACGACGTCACTTACGAGCTGGCGCGGTCGCAGTTCCAGTTCGCGCCCCACACCTGGGAGCCGGCGATCAATGCCTATCGCTGCGAGAACGTGCATCCGGATTTGTGTCGATCTGGCCGGCGTCGACCGGTCGCAGATCGATCTGACGGTCGAGCCGCACCGGGTGCTGATTCGCGGCACGCGAGAACTTGCCCGAGCCGTCACACGACGAAGGTCGCACGGTGCGATTGCTGGCGATGGAGATCGATTACGGCCCGTTCGAACGCGAAGTTCTGTTGCCGGTCGAAGTGGAGATCAACGAAGCGCACGCCGAACAACGCAACGGACTACTTTGGATTTCGCTTCCGATCAAACAACAATGTTAAGCGAACAACAATTCCTGGCCGCGACCGAGCTGGAAGCCAAGTCCGCGAGCCAGCCCGACCATCGCGGCCGACATCACCGACGAAGCGACGACGCCGCGGATTCCGGAGGAATTGTCGATCCTGCCGGTGCGCGGCTTCGTGGTTTTTCCGGGAACGATTGTGCCGCTGAATGTGCAGCGTCCGGCGTCGATTCAGTTGCTCGACGACACGTTGCCGCGCACAAAAGTGATCGGTCTTGTTGACGCAGCGCGACGAAGCGAAGGAAGATCCGGGACCGCAGGATCTTTATCTCCGTCGGCACAGCGGCGCTGGTGCTGAAGATGATTCGCCAGGCGGACGATCACGTGCTCATCATCGCGCACGGTCTGCGGCGATTCACATTGCGCAAAATCGTGGCGACTGCGCCGTTCATTCGCGCGGAGATCGATTTGCTGAAATCGATTTCGCCGCCGCCGAGCAAGGAATGGGAAGCCGACGTTCCGGAATTTGCGCGATTCGGCGGCGCAGACTTGTTCGAGCTGACGCCGGAAACGCCGGAACAAGCGCGCTTGATGGTGCTCAACATCAACGAATCCCGAGCAGCTGGCGGATTTTCTGGCGCCGAATCTGAACGTCGATGTCGCCCAGAAGCAGGCGATTCTGGAAGAGCTCGACGTCGAGAAACGCGTTGCGCGCAGTGCAAAAGCATATCTCGGCGCAGCTCGAGATCGCGCAGATCCAGGAAAAACTGCAGAAGGACGTGGCATCGCAATTTTCCGATGCGCAACGCCGCGCTTATTTGCGTTCGCAGATCAAAGCGATCCAGCACGAGCTGGGCGAAGGCGAGACCGGCAGCGAAGAACAGGTCGAGCAATTGCGCGAGCGACTGAAGAAGGCCGAAGCCGCCGGCGGAAGTGATGAAGCAGGCGGAGCGCGAATTGAAGCGGCTCGATTTCATTCCGCCGGCCAGCCCGGAGTTTTCCGTCATCGTCAGTTACATCGAGATCATCGCCGATTTGCCGTGGAACAAATTGAGCGAGGACAATCTCGATCTCGATCAGGCGCAGCAAATTCTCGATCGCGACCATTACGATCTCGAGAAAGTGAAGAGGCGGCTGATCGAATATCTGGCGGTGCGCAAACTCAATCCGAACGGACACGGACCGATCTTGTGTTTTCTCGGACCGCCCGGCGTCGGCAAGACCAGTCTCGGCCAATCGATTGCCGACGCGCTCGGCCGAAAATTTGTCCGGATCAGTCTCGGCGGAATGCGCGACGAAGCGGAAATTCGCGGACATCGCCGCACTTACATCGGTTCGATGCCGGGCCGGATCATTCAGGAATTGCGCCGCGCCGGGACGCGCAATCCGGTTTTCATGCTCGACGAGATCGACAAGATCGGCGCCGATTTTCGCGGCGATCCGGCGAGCGCGTTGCTCGAAGTGCTCGATCCGCGGCAGAACAACGCGTTTGTCGATCGCTATCTCGATGTGCCGTTCGATTTGTCGCAGGTCATTTTTATCGGCACGGCCAATTACATCGACGGCGTGCCCGAACCGTTGCGCGACCGGATGGAAGTGATTTCGCTGCCCGGTTACACCGAGCGCGAGAAACTGGAGATCGCGAAACGATATCTCGTTCGGCGACAGCTCGAGGAGAACGGACTCAAGCCCGATCAATGCGAATTTCAGGAGGATGCGATTCGCCGGATCATCAACGATTACACGCACGAAGCCGGCGTTCGCGAACTCGAGCGGCAGATCGGCGCGATTTGCCGGTCGGTCGCGGCGAAGTGCGCGCGCGGCGAATGCCAACGACGTCGAGGTTACGCCGGAATTTGTCGGACAAACGCTCGGGCCGGCGCGTTATGTGCGCGAGAGCAAATTGAAAACGAGTCAGCCCGGCGTGGTGACCGGTCTCGCTTACACGCCGTACGGCGGCGAAGTGTTGCACATCGAAGCGACGCGTTATCCGGGCAAAGGCAACGTCACGTTGACCGGCCAGATCGGAAACGTGATGAAAGAATCGGTGCAGGCGGCGCTCAGTCTGGTTCGAAGCCGCAACGGCCAGATCGGAGTCAAGGCGGAAGATTTCAAGGACATGGACATTCACGTGCATGTTCCGGCCGGCGCGGTGCCGAAGGATGGACCGTCCGCGGGCATCGCGATGTTCACCGCGCTTGCGTCGCTGTTCACCAACAGACCGGTGCGGCCCGATGTCGCGATGACCGGCGAAATCACGCTGCGCGGCCTGGTTTTGCCGATCGGCGGACTGAAGGAAAAAAGTCTGGCCGCGATGCGCGCCGGAATTTCGACGGTGATCATTCCGAAGCTGAACGAAAAAGATCTGGTCGATGTTCCGGAAGAAGCGAAACAGAAACTGAAATTCGTTCCGGTCGAAAATGTCGATGAAGTCCTCGCCGTCGCTTTGGAAAAAGACGGCGCGGACGGAAACGGCGCATCCGGTCGCAGCGACAGACGGCGAAGGAAAAGATTAGTGCGAGACGTCCGATCCGGCGTCGGCGCGCTGCTCGATTTGTTGCAAGCTCGGACCTGAGGTGCGGATCCAGTCACGCGTCGCGTTGATATCGCCCTGGTTCACCGGTTCGGCACGCGCCACGATCTCCTCGCCCACTTTCACCGGCGCGGCCTTGGGCGCTTTCCAGTGACGTCCGAATTTGTGGAGCGCATAATACATCGTCCCGGCTTCGACCGCGCCCACTCCGCTGCAACGCATCGCGTTGTAAAACATTCGATCGCACTCCTGCCACGGCCGGGTGTGCTGATCGTACGAGACATCGTGCAGCACGGACGCGTTGCGATATTTCCCTTCGAACGGCCCGCCCATGAGCGACCAAAGCGATCGCGGAATGGACGCGCCATCGACGACCGAACCGGCCGGGGCGATCCAAACCACGCCCTCGGATCGGTGTAACGCAGCTCGCTCAACAACGTCATGGTGCGTCCGTCATTTTCCCAGCGCGCTTCGACGTAACCGCTGTAATGCCCCCACTTGTTCGACGCCTTCGAGGCACCGCGGACCCAGGCCGGCGTTTTGTCACCGGCGCAACCGATTAAAAAAGCGGCGGCAATTATGAATGAAAAAACCCTCATGTTTCCCTGAAAACGTCCAACTTTTAACGTCCGACGCGCAACGTCAAATTCGATTCAAATCCGTCACACAAATGTTTGCCGAATTCAGCCGCGTCGAAATCGTAATGACCCTGTCCGTCGGTGCGGACGGCGCGTTGAGTTCCTTTAACTCTTCAACGATTCAACGAGTCGAAGGTCTAACTCGTCCAGGATCTGAAGCGTTTTCGAATCGGCTTTGTGTAGCGATCGAGGTCGATGTTTTTCACGCCTTCGCTGACCGCATCGGCGGATTCCTCGAATTTCTCCTTCATCGAGCGAAACGCCGGCCAGAGAAACGGCAGAGAGAGAATACTCCAATTCATTCGATCGAGCGGTGCTTTCGAATCCTTGTCATTTGAGCGCGACGCGTATCGGATAGCCAGACCAATGGCAAGGCCGGCGGCGAGCGCGCCAACGATCATCGGAACAGGATTCTCGCGCAGAAATAATTCAGTGCGTTCGCGGGCCGAAGTCGATCTGCTTCGTATCTGTTCCCGACGCCGAGGGCGTGGTTCCAAAACGCTGGAGACCTGGCGGCGCCGGCGTGGGCGCGGCCGGCCGTTTTGCTCCGCTGAAGCCAGCGGATCATCATTTATAAAGTCTTCTTCCATCGGGTCCATCCTCCACTAATTCGCAAGTCCTGCGCCTCGTGCGCCGGTAAATGAACTTATCATGTCTCCGAATGTTTTCCCGCGGAAACATTTAGTCGCTCGTAGGCGGCTACGATCTCCTCCGTTGCCAGGACGAAGATCACTTTGTCGAGCTTGCTATTTTCTTTCAGAAAATCGCGCACGGTTCGGGTGGCAATCGCAGCCGCTTCGGTAATCGGATAGCCATAAGCGCCACAACTGATGGCCGGGAACCCGACAGTCCTGATTTTGTTCTCGGTCGCGAGACGCAGCGAATTGCGATAACAATTCGCTAAGATTTCTGGTTCGCCGCGATGTCCGCCAGACCAAATTGGGCCGACCGTATGAATGACAAACCGCGCCGGTAAATTGTGCCCGCGAGTCATTTTCGCTTCGCCCGGCCGGCAACCGCCCAAAGTGCGGCATTCTTTCAATAATTCGGGTCCAGCCGCGCGATGAATCGCGCCATCCACTCCGCCGCCACCGAGCAACGTCGTGTTGGCAGCGTTCACGATTGCGTCGACATCGAGCTGGGTAATGTCGTCGCAGATAATGCCGATTCTTGAATTGGCCATTACGGCGCGAGCCGATCGATCGACCATCCACCGCTTTTCTGACGAGTGTAACGGAACCGATCATGCAACCGATCGGGACGTCCCTGCCAAAATTCCATTCGATCAGGCTTGAGCCGATATCCACCCCAGTGCGGTGGCAGCGGAATCACAGCCTTCAGCGAAACGTTGCTTCATCTCTTGCAAACGAGCGTCTAAGAACGCGGCGGGCATCGATCACCTGGCTTTGTTGCGACGCCCAGGCTCCTAGTTGCGCGCCGACCGGCCGACTGTGAAAATATTCCTCGGATTCTTCGCGTGAAGTTTTCTCGACCTTTCCTTCAATGCGGATTTGCCGCTCCACTTCCATCCAGTACATCACGAGCGCCGCGTTTGGATTTTTCTCGAGCTGGCGACCTTTCTCGCTGTCGTAGTTGGTAAAGAAGACGAAACCGCGCTCATCGAAATGTTTCAGAAGAACGATGCGAGCGAACGGTTTGTCGCCCGCGCAGGTGGCCAAAGTCATCGAATTCGCGTCGTGAATGCCGGCCTTCATCGCAGCGGAGAACCAACGATGAAATTGCTCGATCGGATCAGGCGGGAGGTCGGCGCGACGTAATCCTTCGCCGATGTATTCGTGACGGAAGCCGGCGTAATCGAGCGGTGTCTGATCCATTCGTAAGCGGTTCATGCCTACGATATTCGTCGCACTGAAGATGTCGATGGGGCGTTGAGTTCAGGCGGCCGCCGCGGCCGCGCGATCGCGAAGAGAAAGTTCCCAGCCGACAATCGCGCGCTTGCGGACCGGGTCCCAATGATAATGCCCGAGCGCGCCGGTCTCGCGAATGACACGATGACACGGAATGATGAATGCGATCGGGTTCGCGCCGACTGCGCTGCCCACCGCTCGCGCGGCTTGCGATTGACCGATCGCTTCCGCCAGTCGCCCATAGGTTGTCAGAGAACCGGCCCGGACCTGCAACAACGCGCGCCAGACGCGCATCTGAAATTCCGTTCCGCGAACAAAAGCGCGAAGAGGGCGACTCACGGTCGCGAGGTCGGCACGGTCAAAAATCCCAGCGGCAACTTCAGCGATTCTCGCGTCGTTGCGTTGCAACTTCGCGTTCGGCCATTGTGACGCGAGGAGATCGCGCGCGCAGTCGCGCCCGTGTTCATCGACAAAACTGAGATGACAGATTCCGCGTTTGGTTTCGGCAATGAGCGCTTCGCCGAACGGCGTATCAGCGAAGCCGAAATCGATTTCGAGCCCGGCTCCGCCGCTTTTCATTTCACCCGGAGAGGCCGCCTCAAGGGTGACACATAGATCGTGCAATCGGCCAGGTCCGGACAAGCCGGCGTTAATCGCGGCGTCGAAAACATTGTCGCCTTCGCGCAGGAGTTGTTTCACGTGTTCGAGGGTAAGGCACTGCAAAAAATCCTTCGGGGTAACGCCCGCCCAGTTCGAGAAAAGCCGGTGAAAATGAAATGGACTCAATCCTGCCGCACCGGCGAGTGCAGCGAGGTCAGGTTGCTCAGTATGATGTCGATCCAGAAAACGGATCACCCTAGCGACGCGCTCGTAATCGTTCATATCAGCAGTTTGTCATCGGCCTGAAGGCGAAGCCACCCGCTTCTTGCTACGATTTTACAAACGTTTGGCCGAACCGCGAGTGTGGTTTAACTGGCTTGCACTACGCGACTGAGCTCGCGGGTCAGCGCTTCAGTGGCTTCGTTGTCATCCTGGTAGCCCCAGACAACAATCTCGAGGATTTGCGCGCCGATCTCGCGCCGGCCGCGCAATGCCGCGCGCAAGCGCCCACGGAACGACCAGTCTTCCTCTATGGCTGCGGCGACGCTGTCGTAAGAAGAACGCGCGTCCCAGTAACAGTAAAAAACGTGCAGGGGCCCGCGTTGTCCGTGAATCGATAGGAGCGGACTGGCAAATTGACTCCGTTCACCTTGAGCATTCGCAGACCGTTATCCCGTTCCATCGTGCGACCGCTCGCCGGGAGACAGATGTCGGGACGATGTACTTTGGTGAAGCGGGCCGCGGTCCGTCCCGGAAACCATTTAAAGAAAAACATGAGCCATTGATGGCCGTCAGCACCTTCCCAACTCGCGCCGCCGCCTTCGTTGTATTGGAGTAACGATTCCGCTTCCGGAGTAATCGGAACAGACTTGTAGTTACTCTCCGAGTCCGGCCAGTGCACCGCCCAATGCGAAGCGACGACCGGCTGGTGCGAATGATACCAAAACTGGACCGCGCCTTCGGCGAGGACCAACCAACAAGCCAAGAGCGCGATCGGCACCCAATTGAAACGAGCGGTAGGCGATTCATTCTGAATAACGCGGGAGATTGGCGCTTCAGTTCCGCGACGCAGCATCACGAGGCTTACGACCCAGAGGCCGAACAGGCAGACGATCAGGATGGAGAAGCCTGCCGGATCGTGCCACGTTTCGATTCCACTCGCGCCGCGATTGGTCCCGACCCAAACCAGAATGGCGGTGCGGATAACATTGCAGATGAAGGCGAGAACGGCGCCGATGACGACAAGACGAATCCGGCGCGCCACGCTAAAGGAGTAAAGTTCACCGAGAAAAAGCGAAATCATGAGAGTGGCTTGAAGCGAACGAACACCACTGCAGGCCTCTTCAATTCCAATGAAACCCGAACCAACTTCGATGACGTTCCCGTGGCGCAAAGCCGGCACCCCGGCGAGTTGAAGAAATATTACATTCAACGCGGTAACTGCCCGCATCAGATCTTGAATGACAATCTGCTCGATTCGGACCGGCCACGGAACCGCGACAAGAAAGAACAAAAATGGAAAGGCGAAATGTCGCAGCCGGCCACCACCGCCGGTGAGATAAACAAACGAAAGGGAAATAGTAACGACGACTAGCGCGAGCAACCAACTCAACAACCGCCAGTCGGGATTTGCTTCAGCAACAAATCGAATCGGCAAAAACAGCACCGCGCTGACAACGATGAGTAAAATCGACAATGTGCGCGCCGTTGGCGCCGTGCCCGTCGGAGCGGGCCGAGTTTGCCAACGCTTCCAAAGCAGGTAGGCCAGCAGGATTGGAACGATGATCCCGTAATTGTATTGGGCATTCAGCCACCACTCGCCTCTCAGTTGATTGATCAGCTCAAACCAGAGCAATCCAAAGCCGACCGCCCCGATGAACCAGCCTTTGGGTAAGGCGCGTTTCGCAGGGACAACCGCAGCCTGCCCAATCGTCTCGTCCATGTGCGGATAAGGGTAGCCGAGCCCGAGCAACTTGCGAGCCCCTAGGGAGAAACCAGGGAGCCTAACCGGCATCGGCCGCGAGATCTGTATCCCGCGATAACAGCAACTATCGGCCGCAGTGGTCAGTCATTACGATTATTACTTGGCGACAGCCAGAATCTTGTCCAGGTCGGCTATCACCTTGTCGAGATTTGGCTGAGTATTGCCACTGTCAGACAGAACTCGGCCTGCTACGTCCGCCAAGATGAGGTGCGGTACCTCGCGAACGAGCTTTTCCTGAATCGCCCCAATTTTGCCGCTCCCGCTTATCGAAAGCGATGGCCGGCCACGGCATATTGGTTTGTGAGATGTAATTCTCCATTGCAAATGCCGAGTGGTCGACACTGCAAAAGATGACTTCAAACTCTGGATGCTGAGGAGCAACTTGATTGTAATAATTTATAAGGCGCGATGTGAATTGACGGCCGTCCTTCGACCAGAACGCCGAGAAAAATAAAAGATAAAACTTCTTCGACTGAAGGGCTTCGTCATCAAACGGAACCAAACTTCCCTCGTGCCAGAAAACCAGGTCGTCTTTGAAAAGGTCATACATCGTGTGGCCGATTTGCCCTTCCTGCGGCACATTCGCGGCCGGCGGGCCGGGTCGATCGCCCGTCGCTAAAGCCACACCGGGTACGCTGGTCTGCTGTCCGCGCTCCAGTCCTTTTTGCTCTTCTTTCGCGGCCGCAATTTCCGCGGCCGATAACTGGCTAACACGGTTCCGAAGTTCTTCGATTAACGCCGCACTGGCTCCGACTTTTGTCAGTTCCTTTTCAGTCGTGGAATCAAAAGTATCGGCAAATTTCCTGGCCGATAATTCTCGCAATACTTCTTCGCTGGAATAACCAGAACGCAACATTAGGCTCACGTCCTTAACCGTCAGCGGAATAACTGCAGCAAGGACGGAAGCAGAAACCAGTAAAGATAGCACTACGAGTGTGCGCGCCATTAAGCTGATTTAAAGCAGAGATCGCGCCCGGAAGGGTGGTGACGGCCAGGCGCTCACCGAGTTCAACGGCCGCCAGTCCGGAGTCGCTCCTGGTAGAGCTGTTGAGATTGGGTACATAACGCCGAACAATCATGGAGTGGCATAACGGTTGGCGCGTTCTAAGCTGAAAGAAGAAATCGCCTATGATCGTCAAACTCGTTGAACCGCCGGCCGCGACAGTCGTTAGCCAATAACAGGCGAGAACAAGCCTGGAATTGACATTCTAGAAACAATCTCATTTTGACTCATGTGAGCGCGCCCGTGGAAAAGTCGGTCGAGAGAACCCAGCGAACATTCATCAACCTGTTCCTGGCCATTGTCTGCATCGTGCTGTTCGTGGTTACCGCAATCTGGGGCGGGCGCGATCTTTACATTCGCTGGCAGGAGAAGCGACTGGCTCGACGAGCAATAGTTGACTTACAGCACGGAAATGATCGTGATGCCAATCTCGCGGCACGGACGATTCTTGAGTTGAAGCCGGCTAGTGCGCCAGCGGCACGGATCATGGCGCAGCTGGCTGAACGACGGGGTGACCGGGCCGCGCTGGATTGGCGCCGCAAAGTTGCTCAAGAAGAACCAAAGTCGGTTTCCGACGAATTAGCTCTGGCGCGCTGCGCACTCCAGTTCAAAGACATCGTTACGGCCCGGCGGACATTGGATGCAGTTGAACAAAACGAGCGGAACACAGCAGAATTTCACGCGGCTTGCGCGCTTCTTGGGCAAGCGATGCATGAGGACGAAAAGGCTGATCAGGAATGGACCGAGGCGATTCGCCTCGACCCGCAAGATTCGTCTTACCGATTGCAGCTAGCAACGCTGCGGCTTCGAGCCAACGAGCCTAAGCGCCACGCCTCCGGCGAAGAGATGCTGAACGCGCTTCGAGCCGATCCCGTCCAACGAGTTCCGGCAACACGGGCGCTAATTACTGATGGCGCAGCGCAGCGCATCAACAGCGATGCCCTGCTAGGGATGGCGCAGGCGCTGCAAGCTTATCCCGAAGCGACCTTCAACGATCGCCTCCTCTATTTGGATATTTTGCGACAGTTGCACGCGCCGGAATTTGCGAATCAGCTAACCAGTTTCGAACAAGACGCCAATTCGGATCCGGTAAAACTGGCTGCGTTGATTTCGTGGATGGCGACGAGCGGCCTGAGCCTGGTGGCGATCGACTTCGTGCGGGGGTCGCCACCTGAGACAGTCAACAAATGGCCGGTGCCAATCGCGATGGCTGAAGCTTACGCTAAGTTCGGCGATTGGGCGGCGCTGGAGGCGTGGGTCACCAACAAAGATTGGGGGCAATCCGATTTTATGCGGCACGCTTACCTGGCGCTGGCGTTGCGCAATCAGAACAAAACAGCCGCAGCGGAAAAGGAATGGGCGGCGGCGGAAAAGCAGGCAGCAACTGAAGCGATGTTTCTATCGATGCTGACTCGAGCGACTTCAGAATGGCGTTGGAAGAAAGAGTGGACCGAGTTGCTCTGGAATCTCACCAATTACCCCGAGACGCAATTCGAAGCCCTGCAAAGCCTCTACCAAAAATACACCAACGACGGGGATACCGCAGGGCTTTATCGGGTCCTTGTCCGATTGCTCGAACTACTTCCAGACGACGAACGAATTCAAAATAACCTCGCCCAGGTTTCTCTCCTGCTTAACGCCGATATGGCACGAGCGAGGAAACTCGCGGAGGAACTGTATCGAAAGGAGGAAACGAATCCTGCTTACGCATCCACCTACGCATTCGCTCTCTACACAAATGGGGACGCCAAAGGCGCGGTGAAAATCATGAACTCATTAAATGAAAGCCAGCTGCGCGATCCTGCGGTGGCTGCTTATTATGGTGTTATTCTCGCGGCCAGCGGCGATGCGCAAGGCGCCCGCGAATATCTCAAACTCGGTACCTCAGCCAAGCTTCTTCCCGAAGAAAAAGCGCTGGTTAAGAAAGCCGAGAGCTCGCTCCAATAGCAGAGTTGCCACCAAAAAAAGAGCGACCGTCCATGGGAACGGTCGCTCTTCAGTCAAACAAGAGTCAAATTCTTAGGCTGTCACACGGCGACGGCGACGGGCTTCAAAGGCAGTCACGGCAATTGCCAACAAAGCAGTCGGGATCAGGCTCGTGGCTTCCGGAATCGGAGAGACCGTTGCTTGGAAGGCCCATAGCAATTCGTCACCAGTGGCCCCGATCACCGAAATATAATTATACGTGCCGAAACTCGGAACACTGATCCAAGTGTCATTGGTCGAATCGCCGTAGGTATTGAGGAAGGTCCCGCGGGAGCCGAGCGTGTTCGACCCATAAAGACTGAACGACTCGTTCGGATCGACGCTGCTGACCTTCACTTGCCCGCCCGTGAACCCTTTACTGAGGATCGAGCTCAGATCTAATTGAATGTAATTGTCTGTCTGGATCTCATTATGCGGCGTGCCGACGAAGCCGAGGCCGTGGTCTGGGCTGGCATCCTTGTAATAAAGCTCGTGGGGCGTGTCAGGTCCGCTGACAACGTCGAAGCCGTATGCGGTAATGGAATAACCGCTCGAAGCAAAGGTGTGACTGGCGGTGCCGACCGATGCATTGGCGTTGGCAGGGTTAAAATCCCAGGTGACGAGGGTAGCTCCAGCCGGCGTGGCGGCCAGGGCTAGTATGGCGGAACAAGCCAGGGCGAGTTTCATGGAAAGCGTAGATAACTTCATTCGTTGTTTGATGATTTCCATAATTCTCATATTTGCGTCACATGGTCAATAAAAATCGCATGCCACCCCGCAAACTTTCTCCCGATCTCCCCCCTTTTTAAGGGAGCTTTTCCCGGCAAGTCAAGAAAATTTGCCCCTCAAGCGTGGCAGGCGCCCCCGGAACCGGCCAACAATTGGGGAGGGTTCCGCCCCGACGGCGGGGCCATTCTACCCATCACGATTGGAGGGGTCGTGCTCGATGCAAAAGCGCTGCCAAAAACCGGTACTGCGCTCGCGACGAGGCGCCGGTTACAGATTTCGCCAGGAGTACTGGCTGCTAAGAAATGCCTTTTGCAGTTCCTTGAAATCGGGTGATCGACACGTGAGCTGGCAGCGGATTTGTTCTGGGCCACGGTTTACGAACAAAATCGACCGATTGTAATTATTGCCGCCGACGCTGTAGCTGATGACAACGAGAAAGGTTTCCCTCTTTCCGATCCGCAGGGGAGCTTTCTCTTGGGACTCCACTACCACATTGCTGCTGCCTTTAGGAACCAAGGCAACAACTTCCGCCACCAGTTTCTTTAGGGTCTCATCATCGAATTGACTCTGATCCGGTCGTGAGATTGTTGCGATTGTTGCTTCCGCCTGAGTTTTATTTGGGGGATACAGCGTAAGTTGGGTCGCTGTGGCAGAATACTTCCAGCCACGCGGCGACTGATAGGTTACTTTCTGGTCCCCGTCAGCAAAGGCGAGCTGCTTTAGTTTGGCGCCGTCCAGCACGTATTCATCGACCGTTGGTGTCATTACCAACGCGGCTCTGCCGACGTCTGCCAGCAAGAGGCTCGCGACAAATGCGAAAATTAGAGAACGTACCATCTGCCCTTAATATAACTCACAACCATCAACGTACCTGGCGGCGGATTCGCCTTGAAGTTCGTATCGAAGTACCATTCTCGCGTGGGCGGAACATAGACGTTGGCCTTGCCCCATTCACCAATGGATTGCTGGCTCTTGAATAGTTCCACCATGGAACCGTAATAGCTGAGCGTCTGATTGGTCCAGTCTTCAAGGAAACGCGGGAAGTTCTCCGCGCCGCCGCTGTAAGACCCATCTCCGCCCACGGTTGCTGTAGGCACGATCCCCGCGACAACCGCCACATTGTAAGTCGTAGGCGACGCAGTGGGAACAGTTCCGGAATTCGCATCGCTCCAACTGTTGGATAACAGATTCAGCGCGTCGGCAAGAATCGAGCAAGGTGCTCGGGTATAGCCGGAAACGCTAGAACTCGGCGGACTGGACGGATTGATGTAGGTGCCATCTGCATTGAAGTTGGCAGGATTATTCGACGGAACCGTGCTTCCTGTTCCTCCGGTATTGAAGTCTCCCTGAACGTAAACCGGATTACTACTTACAACAGTGAGTCCGGAAGTTGGGATCTTGCTCCCATTCTTGAGTCGGATGGCACGCCGACTGGCTGTCGTGTTATTTGGGTCGTAGACATAAACAATGCCGTTGAAATTGCCTGACTTGTAATTCGGATTGGCGCCGGCGCCGCTCTCTATCGCACTGACATCGAGTGTGGAAACATGCATCGTGGCGCCTTCGCGGTTATCCTGGATCGTCTGACCCGTGCTAATCGCGCCATTAAACATGCTATACATCCAGTAGTTTGGCGATACTAGTGATGGTGCCGCCGTCCCACTAGTCCAAACTGGTGTGAACGCATAGTTGGCTCCGCTCGGATAACCGATGGTGTAGGTGTTGTTCGCGTTAATTTGAATAATCACACCGGCCTGGTCCCAGAGTCGCTGACCTGCTAGCGGATCACTATTTCCCGCAACTGGAGGCTGAATCAGCTCAGCATAGCTGTCGTTATTCGGATTCGAGTCCGTAGTACTAAAAATCGAGGTCGAATCCAAACCAAAAGGTTGCATTGCCTGGTCGCGAGCGGGCGGGAGGCCGCTCGGATAATTCGGGGCTGCGGGCGTCTCCGGGTGTTGCCCATCTCCAGGCATAAAGCCGACAAACCAGTCCGATCCATAGGTTACTTTATCGGCAAATGTAAGGGTGTTGTGACCAGTGTACAGATCCGAGTTTGTATGCACCCACCCGGTTACGGTGAACAATGGCCCGGGATGGATTTCGAGCGGATCGACATAGAAAATCGCCCAATTCCACGGCGAGAGCTGCTGCTTCGAGAACACGCGCCGCACTTTGGCTACGACCTCGCGCTGGGTAGAAGATCCGAACGAACTATTTAAGGTTACGTCGGCCGACGCGATGTAATTGTAAGTCGCGGACGTAGTGGGTGAAACTGACGATACGTTAGTAGTCAATTGTCCCAGCTGCGCTTCAGGAGTCGCAGCCGCGCTAGCCACCGCGTTATATTCAGCATCAACTCCAACCACTTTATAATTCGAAATCGTGTAGGTCGCGTCGAACTCATCGTTTGCCGGATCATAGCTCGCCCCTCGCTTCACGAAATTCGAAGCTCGACACGTTGGGGAAGGGAGATGGCGTCGGTATGGCCGAAAAATCGCTCGTCTTTTTAACGGTGGTTGGCGACGTGCGACAGGTAGAGCGCCAGTTGTTAAACATTACCTCGATCGCACTGTCTCCGATCGCGAGGGCGTTCTGCAAGGTAGTTGTCCGTTGCGTATTACGGCTAACGGTTGTCGTGTAGTAGACTGCCACTGCAACAATGGCCATCAGGATTGCCATGGTCGAAATGACTACGGCGAGTGTGCTTCCACACTGTCTGTGATCGAATTTTGTTTTCATTGGTAAGTGGTAAGTCGTGTTTTGAAGGGAACCTGGCCGTTGAGCAGGATGTTTGCGGATTTGTAGCCGCGATTGCTGTATTGAGTGTCAGACGTAGACAGATCGATCGCGGCGACGAAACGGTAATAAAGGGCGCCGGCCGCAGTCGCTGGAGTGCTAAACGGAGTGGAGTTCGTCACATAATTAGCCACAGCTTTGGTGTTGCCTTTCCACTTCCAATTCAGGTTGTTGCTGGATACAGCGTAGGAACACCGGTCCGTTATGAAGCACACAATATCGCCGCCTGTACTCCCGGTGCCTTTGATTGCGAGCGGTATTGTGCTCATCGGATAGGTCACCGGTGGAGTCAACGCCGGACCGGATATGTTGCTGAGATTAGAGCGAAAGTCACCCGAATTGCCGCTGACTGACGTAATGTCGGCTTCGATTTGATAAGCCGGAATGATTAGTCGTTGACCGGCTACTGGGGTAGGTCCCGAAGTCGTGTGTCAGCACCAGATGGATCTGAGTGGCGCCCGCGTTTACATCATTCTTGATCTCGTGTGGGCCGCTTGACCATTGTTGAAAGGAGATTCCCTCGGCTGCAGTGGGTGCCGGCGAAGGATACGCCGTGCCGGTAGCATCAGATAACGCAGGCAGCGAAACGGAGGAGTGCAGGTCTTGAAGCATGTCAACCATCGCCACACGGGCCTGCTGATGCGCGACGTTGACGGCTGTGTTCTTGGCGCCCAGGACGGTGCTCGTATACAAAATCGAACATAAAACCAAGCCGACCACCCCCATGAGGGCGACGGTAAACATCAATTCCACAAGTTTGAAACCAGCCGATTGCGAAGAAACTTTCATATGTCAGACGTGCGGATGGTGCTCACTGAATACGTGTAATTACGATTCAGGTAGGTGAAGGTGATCGTGAAAACAGCTTGATAAGTGTTTGGAAGGCTCCCCGACAGATCGGTTACCGTTTCCGTGAGGGTGCCATTAACGACGAGAACAACATTGTTGCTGGCATCCCGATACTCATAAACAGGAACATTGAAGTTAGTGCCGTTGACGGAAATGTTGTGTGTGCCCACGGTCATATCGTACGTCGCATAGCTGCCGTGGCTGGTATCCTGGGGGATTTGAGCGGTTCCATCCGAGTTGGTCTTCTGAGGATTAAACGGGCTCATCGATTGGAACAGATCAACCTGATTCGTGAGGACCGTATAAGCGCCGGTGCTATTGCGACTCATTGTCGCAAGGGAGTTGACCTTGGTTAGTGCTCCAATGGTGGTGGCAACTCCAAGACCTAGGACAGCAATGGCGATAATAGTCTCCACCATTGTGAATCCAGCGGGATCACAGGTTTGTTTTGGACGGTGTCTCATATGTCGAATCGGCCCAGTCTCAGTGCTGGCACGACCAGGAATTATAATTTTCATAGGAGCACATTGAGTGCCATTTGGAGTTAACAGGAGTTAACAAACTGCGCTGCAAGGCGTTCCCCTACGACGCGGATGAGGGTCCGCCCGCGCGTCGAACAATCCCGCCTGCGCAGCTTCGCCCAAGTGCCGCAAATTTCTTGCCGAAGTCTGGCGAAAGTTAAACGTCCAGAACGGGCCGACCCCGTCCTTTTCGTTGACGCCTGATTCGTTAAGTTAGGTTCGTGACTTCCGTTTGGGACCATGCCAATCCGCAACTGCGTGGCCTTGCCGTTTATGAACCGGGCAAACCGATCGAAGAAACTGCGCGTGAGCTGGGGGTGCCGCCTCACGAAATCATCAAGTTAGCCTCCAACGAAAATCCGCTGGGACCTTCTCCAAAGGCGATCGACGCGATTCGGATTGCTGCCGGCTCCGCCCAACTTTATCCGGATGGCGGGGGATTTCTTTTGCGCAATCGGCTCGCCATGAAACTCGGCTGCGGGTCCGAAAACATCATCCTGGGGAACGGTTCGAACGAAATCATTGAATTCGTCGGCCACGCTTTCCTGCAACCTGGTTACGATGCCATTGCGTTCGAGCACGCCTTCGTAGCATACAAGCTCGTCGCCAACTTATTCGGGGCACGGGCCATTGAGATCCCGGCCTCGGAGTTTCAGCCGGATCTAGACGCGTTGCTGGCGGCGATCACACCCAAAACGAAAGTGATTTTCATCGCGAACCCAAACAATCCAACCGGAGTATTGATTCCGCCGGGCAAGATCACAGACTTTCTCGCGCGCGTACCTGAAAACATCGTAACCGTGCTCGACGAAGCATATTTTGAATTCCTCGACAACCCTCGCGACACCCTGGGTCACATTCGAAACCGAAATGTGATAATACTCCGCACGTTCTCGAAAATTCATGGCCTGGCCAGCTTGCGCGTGGGATACGGAATCGCCCGCCGGGAAATTATCGAGGTTCTACAAAAAACGAGGCAACCATTCAACGTCAATGGAATCGCCCAACTCGCCGCATTGGCGGCGCTCGAAGATGCAAATCACATTGCCGAAACGAAGCGTGTTGTCGACGCCGGCCGCGCGTTTTTGGAGAAGGAATTTGACGCGATGAAACTAAAATTTGTTCCGAGTGCCGCGAATTTTGTGTTCGTTCACGTGGGCAATGGTCCGGCGGTTTTTAAAAAGATGCTGGCCCGCAAAATCATCGTCCGTCCTCTCGTCGGATACGGATTGCCCGACTGGCTCCGGATAAGTGTCGGAACTATGGAACAAAACAAACAATGCATCGCCGCGTTAAAGAAAGTACTCACATAGAATCGACGTCCGGCGCTGATACCATCGCGGCGATATCTACTCCAGTCGGAGAAGGGGCCATCGCTCTTGTGCGAATCTCCGGCCGGAAAGCGATTGCGATAGCGGACAAGATTTTTCGGGGGAAAGAAAAAGCATCATGCTTCGGTTCGCATGTTCAACATCTGGGCGAGATCATTAACGATTCCGGAGATTTAATCGACGAGGCATTGATGTCGGTCCATCGCGCGCCCGCGAGTTACACCGGCGAAGATTTGGTCGAGATCAGTTGTCACGGGGGAACCCTGGTGACTGCTAAAGTTCTGGAAGCCTGTTTGCGCGCAGGTGCGCGCGGCGCTCGACCAGGCGAATTCACCGAGCGCGCATTTCTAAATGGCAAAATGGACCTGACCCAGGCCGAGGCGGTCATCGACCTGATTCGAGCGCGGACCGATATGGCACTGCGATCGGCAACTGAACAGCTCGAAGGGAAGCTCGGAGAAAAAATCAGATCGATTCGAAATGCACTCGTTGACCTTCTCGCCCACATCGAAGCCTCGATCGATTTTCCGGAGGAAGGAATCGAGCCGGACGAGGGCGAACAATTGCGTGGCCGCCTGGATTCCATTCGAGAAGAGATTTCAGCCCTTCTTGCCACGGCGGACCAAGGCCGCATTTTGCGCGAAGGCGTTCGGACCGTGATTTACGGTGCGACCAACGCCGGCAAATCGAGTTTGCTAAACCGTTTGCTCGGCTACGAACGGGTGATCGTCAGCGACACTCACGGAACAACTCGTGACACGATCGAAGAAACCGTGAATCTCCGCGGCGTTCCAGTGCGCCTCCTCGACACCGCTGGTTTGCGAACATCGACATCGGACATCGAACGCGAAGGAATTGCGCGTACGGAGCGCTCGTTGATGAATGCGGACCTGCGCCTTCACATCTTCGATCGCAACGCTGCCGCGCCCCGCGCATTTCGAACAAGACGCGATCGATCGGAATGAAATTATCGTCCTAAACAAGAGCGACTTGCCTGAGCACAATGATTGGAAGAATTCCAGCGGGCTTCGGATTTCCTGTGTTACGGGAAAGGGCATGAAAGACCTCGAGGAAGAGATCATAGCCCGCCTCGGCAAACAGAATCTGCGGCCGGAAAACGCAGTCGCCATCAACCTGCGCCACCACGATTGTTTGCGCCGCGCGCTTGAAGCATGTGATCGTGCGCGACGCGGAATGGAGGAGGCATTTTCCGCAGAATGTTTCGCCGTCGATCTGAACGAAGCGCTCCGTGACGTTGGCGAAGTGATAGGCGAGACAGGCGTCGAGCAAATTTTGGATTCCGTCTTCAGTCAGTTTTGCATCGGCAAATGAAGAATGCTTACGAGCGACTCGTCAGGCCGCTCCTCTTTTCGATTGATCCCGAGAGTGCGCACCATTTTGCGCTCGCTTGTCTGCGCACTGGCATCGCACTGTCGATCCTGTTCTACGCGCGCTTGAAGCGCTTTCATCCTGAACCGAAGCCGAAGAACAGTTTTCGGGTCTTAATTTTCCGAATCCGATCGGCCTCGCCGCCGGATTTGATAAGAACGGCGTTGCCCTGCCCGCTTGGGCGGCGCTCGGCTTTGGTTTCATCGAGATCGGCACCGTCACGGCCAGAGCGCAGCCTGGAAATCCCAAACCACGGATCTTTCGATTGACGGAACAAAACGCGTTAATTAATCGACTCGGCTTCAACAATGACGGCGCTGACACGATCGCGCAACGCCTGCAAAAATTGAAGCGAAGCGGACGCTGGCCGGCCGTGCCGATTGGAATCAACATCGGCAAATCGAAAGTAACTTCGCTCGAGGACGCAGCCTCGGATTATCTCTACTCTTTCGAGCTGCTCCGAGAATTTGCCGATTACATCGTACTAAACGTCAGTTCGCCAAACACTGCCGGCTTGCGCCAGTTGCAAGGATCCGAAGCGCTCGGCGAACTGTTGCGCGCGATCGGCGAGAAAAATCTCATCACGCGTAAACCGATCGTCGTGAAAATCGCGCCCGACCTTGGCGCCGAACGATCTCGAACAAATTGTCGGTACGTGCGAAGCAAACAGAGTCGCCGCTATCATCGCAACTAATACAACGCTCGATCATTCCTCGATTCCGTCGGATCAGGATGAGCAAGGCGGGTTGAGTGGAGCGCCGCTGCGCGACAAATCCACCGCGCTGGTTCGCGCAATCGCCACGCAGTCGACAATTCCGGTCATCGCGTCGGGCGGAATTGTCGACGCCGAGTCGGCGCGCGAAAAATTCGAAGCCGGCGCGCAGCTAATACAGATCTACACCGGCCTGATCTATCGCGGACCTTCGTTGCTGCGCGAAATCTCGGAAGCGTTGAAATGAACTTGGCGCGAAAACTCGGCAAACTGGTGAGTCGAGAAGGTTACCGACGCGCCTGGCGACGCGCACAGCGTTCCATTTTCCGACTGCCGTTCGAGCCAGTGCTTGCCCGGGTCGATCAGAATCGGCTGCGCGAAATTCAAAAACGCTATGCGGGGTCCAAATACGCCAACGTCGACAAGTGGCTGCGGGTCAATCGTGAACGCGTCCAGGATTTGAAATTGCATCGCTGCCCGCCGCAACGCGTTCTCGATCTCGGCTGCGGCGGCGGGTATTTCCTCTTCATCCTAAAACGTTTCAATCATTCTGTGCTCGGTCTTGATGTCGATCGGTCGAAACTTTTCGGCGAGTTGCTCGAGGCCTTCGGCGTGTCCCGCGTTGTTTTCGAAATAAAACCGTTGCAGCTGCTCCCCGATCTTCGCCAGCAATTCGATTGGATCACCGCATTCTCGATCGGCTTTGATCGCGACCATGAAACCAATGGGCGATGGGGAACCAAGGAATGGGATTTTCTGCTGCGCGATTTACAATCGCGACTCGCGCCCGGCGGAAAAGTCTATCTGGCGCTTAATCCGCTACCGAGCGGGGAGTATTGGACGTCCGAACTGCATGATTTCTTTGTGAGTCGTGGCGCCGATATCGAACGCGAACGCATTTTTTTCGGAAACGGACTTCGCCTCTGATCACAGCGTCGAAATCTTCGAGACGCGCGAACGCCCCCTGGGCCGCGAATCGTTTCAGGAGGGAATCAAATGTTGAAATGGGCTTTTATATTTCTGGTTATCGCGCTGATCGCGGCCTTGCTCGGATTTACCGGGATCGCTTCGGCCGCGGCCGGCATCGCGAAGTTCTTGTTCTTCCTGTTCCTGGTGGTATGCCTGATCTTCTTCATCATCGGCATATCAATTGGGAAAAAGGTGATGTGACCTGATTCCAGGTCTGCGCGCTGGAACGCGACACGTCCGCGAGAATGGCAAGGCTTGGAATTATTTACCCGTCCACGGTTTCCACGGCAGGAGCACGTTTTTCGTGCGCAATCTGCACTTGTCGCTCACCATCGTGAACGTCAGCTTGTCCTGATCGCGATTAAATTTGTAAACGCCTTCTCCCTTACAGGATTTCGGGGTGTGCGATCCACGCGACTCCTTAATCGTGATGGTGTCGTCAGCTACAGTGTATTTGCCCCAAACGCTCGGATGATTGCTGTTGTTCAGTGCAACTTCAAAAGTGCCGTCTGCCTTGAGCGCCCAAACCGTGCCCAGCGCATTTGTCCAGGTCCCGACGAGCGAATTTTGCGGGGCTTCTTGGAACATGGCGCACCCGGCGAGGAGCGCGATTGCGGTCAACGCGACAACGATCGAAATCCGTTTCTTCATGCCTCGATGCTGTCTGTGACGGACTCTCTTTTCAAGCAAAGAACAGCGCATCGTCTTTACTGACATGCCTCCCAGCTTAAGTTGCAGTAATGGCGATTTCAGAAGAACAGGTGCGAAAGGTTCTGGGCACGGTCCGATATCCGGGGTTTAGCCGCGACATCGTTTCGTTCGGCTTGGTCAAAGGTATCAACATCGACGACGGCGAAGTGAAAGTGCAGCTCGCGCTGGCCACCAACGATCCGAACATTCCCGCTACGATCAAGAGCGATGCCGAGAAAGCTTTGGGTGCGTTGAACGGCGTTCGCGCCGCAAAGGTTTTAATCGACATCCACGCACCACCCGCCGGCGCCGGCGCGACTGTCGGCGCCACGCGCATCCCTGGAATCAAACACGTCATCGCGATCGCGAGCGGAAAAGGCGGCGTCGGAAAATCGACCGTGGCGGCGAATCTGGCGGTCGCGCTTGAACAAACCAAGGCGCGCGTCGGTTTGTGCGATTGCGACATTTACGGTCCGAGCATTTCGCTCATGTTCGGTATCGCGCGAACGGCCGATCGCCACCGACGAAAACAAGATCATCCCGATCGAGCAGTACAACTTGAAGTTGATGTCGATGGGATTTCTGCTCGACGACACGTCGCCGGCGATCTTGCGCGGACCGATGGTGACGCGTTATACGCAACAATTTCTTGCGGCAGGTCGAGTGGGGCGAACTCGATTTTCTGGTGCTCGATCTGCCGCCCGGCACCGGCGACATTCAGCTGACCATCGTGCAAACGGTCGCGCTTGTCCGGCGCAATCATCGTCACCACGCCGCAGGAAGTGGCGCTGATCGATGCGCGCAAAGCGGCGACCATGTTCGAGAAGGTCAACGTGCCCGTGCTCGGCTTGATCGAAAACATGAGCTACTTCGTTTCGCCGTCCGATGACAAGCGCTACGACATCTTTCGGCAGCGGCGGCGGCGAGCGCGAAGCGAAACGACTGCGCGTTCCGTTGCTCGGCCAGATCCCGATCGACATCGCAACGCGCGAAGCCGGCGACCGCGGCGATGCCGATTGTTGCGCGAAGATCAAGCAATCTCCTGTGGCGAGTGGAGTTTACGAAAATTGCTGGCCGAATTCGCGAAGCGCTTAGCTTGAACTCGCGATTCGCCGCGCAAAATCTAAATAGGTATGGCCGATGCTACGTCATACTTGTGAACGAGTTATCGGTTTCTGATTGACCGGTTCTCGTTTTTATGGAAAAAAGCGGCTGAGATGCCGCCTGTCGGCAAGAGGAAAAATCGCAGTTCGTCAAGAACTCCGTGCTCTACAAGGAGTTCCTGGCCGAGCGCGAGGAGATTTTGAAACACAAGTGGATCGAGAGCGAAAAAGCCGGCAAAGACATCGGCTTTGAAAAAGCGCTGCTCGATTGGATCGTGAAACATCGCTCCAATTGGCGAGCGAAGCGAATGAAGGAGGCTCGCACAGAAAAGGCAGCCTCCTAAATTTTGTACTCCTTTAACGCGATCCAGTGAGGTCGCGAAGGATGTAAATGAACGAACACCAAACACTGACAAGATCGGCGTCTCCAATCATGGACGCCGAAGCAATCCAGCGCGCGCTGCGGCGGATCGCGCACGAAATTATCGAGCAAAACGCCGATCTGAAATCGGTTGTGCTCGCCGGAATTCCGTTGCGCGGCGTCGAGATCGCGCGGCGAATCGCGGAATTCATTCGCGAAGTCGCCAAGATCGACATCGAAACGGGAACGATCGATGTCGCGATGCATCGCGACGATGTCGGCACGCGCGCCGAGTTGCCAATGGTGCACGCATCGAAACTGCCGCTGCCGCTCGAAGGACGCACGGTCATCATTGTCGACGATGTTCTTTTTACCGGCCGCACTGCGCGCGCCGCCATGGATGCGATCAGTTCCTTTGGCCGCCCGGCCCGCGATTCAACTCGCCGCACTGATCGATCGCGGCCATCGCGAATTGCCGATTCGCGCCGATTACGTCGGCAAGAATCTGCCGACCGCGACACGCGAACAAATTCAAGTGCGATTGCAGAACGTCGACAACGAACCGGACGCCGTCTGGTTGCTCAAAGAATGACACGCTGGACCCGCAAAGACTTGCTCGGCCTGCGCGAACTCTCCGCGGACGAAATCAATTTCATTCTCGAAACCGCCGACGCGTTCAAGCAGGTCGGAACGCGCGAGATCAAAAAAGTGCCGGCGCTTCGCGGCAAGACGCTGATCAATTTCTTCGTCGAGCCGAGCACGCGCACCCGCACGTCGTTTGAGCTGGCCGCATTCCGGCTGAGCGCCGACGTCATCAACATTTCCGCTTCGACCTCCAGTCTAACGAAAGGCGAAACGCTCAAGGACACCGCGCGGAATCTCGAGGCGCTGCACGCCGACATTCTCGTCTTGCGCCACAGCTCCGCCGGCGCGCCGCAATTTCTCGCGCAGCGGTTGAAGTCGAGCGTGATCAATGCCGGCGACGGCGCGCACGAACATCCGACCCAGGGTCTGCTCGACCTCTACACCATTCGCGAGAAAGCGCGGAAAGATCGCCGGACTGCACGTCGCCATCGTCGGCGACATTCTGTTCAGTCGCGTCGCGCGCTCGAATATTTTTGGCCTAACGAAACTTGGCGCGCAGCGTCACACTGGTCGGTCCGAGCACGCTTGTGCCGCGCGAATTCGAAAAACTGGGCGTCACGGTTTCGCACAAGATCGACGAAGTGCTGCCGGACGCCGACGTCGTGAATCTGTTGCGCATCCAGCACGAGCGTCAGCGCAAAGAATATTTTCCGGGAATCGGCGAATACACCACGCTCTTCGGCCTAACCAAGGAGCGCGCGAAACTTTTGAAGCCGGATTGCCTGATCATGCATCCCGGCCCGATCAATCGCGGCGTCGAGATCGACAGCGAAGTCGCCGACGGCCTGCAAAGCGTGATTCTCGATCAGGTCACCAACGGCCTCGCCGTGCGCATGGCCGTTCTTTATCTCTGCGGAGGAATCTCCACATGAGCGCGACCATCATTCGCAACGGCCGTATCATCGATCCGGCGAACAAGCGCGATGAGATCGGCGATCTTGCCATTGTCGACGGCAAGATCGCTGAACTTTCCGCAATCTGCGATCCGAAATCCGCAATTGAAGAGATTGACGCAAAGGGTCTGATCGTCGCGCCGGGTTTGATCGACATCCACGTGCATCTGCGCGAGCCGGGATTTGGTCACAAGGAAACGATCGAGTCCGGCGCGCGCGCCGCCGCAGCCGGCGGATTCACGACGATTGTCTGCATGCCGAACACGTCGCCGGCCGCGGACAATCCGGCACGATCGCCTGGATCAAGGATCGCGCAGCCGAGGCGGCGTGCGTAAATGTTCTGCCAACCGGCGCGATCTCGAAAAATATCGCGGGCGAAGAACTGGCGCCGATCGGTTCGTTAGGCCAGGCCGGCGTGGTTGCGATCACCGACGACGGTCATTGCGTTCAAAATCACGAGTTGATGCGGCGCGCGGTCGAGTATGCGCGCATGGTTGGATTGCCGGTGCTCGATCATTGCCAGGATTACAATCTGGTCGGCAACGGCGTGGTTCACGAAGGCTACTGGAGCACGCTGCTCGGCTTGCCCGGCTGGCCGGCCGCGGGCGAAGAAGCGATCGTGATGCGCAACATTTTGCTGGCGGAACTTTGCGATCATCACATTCATTGCCAGCACATCAGCGCGGCCGGCAGCGTGCGGCTGATTCGCGAAGCGCGAGCGCGCGGCGTGAAAATCAGCGGCGAAGTTTGTCCGCATCACATCGCGCTGACCGACGAAGCGATCCAGAACTTCGATACGAATTACAAAATGAATCCGCCGTTGCGATCGCAGACCGACGTCGATGCAATCCTCGAAGGAATCGCCGACGGCACGTCTGTCGATCCTGTGCTCGGATCATGCGCCGCATGCCGAATTCGAAAAGGAAGTCGAGTTCGATCAGGCGCCGTTCGGAATCGTCGGACTCGAAACGGAGCTCGGTTTGTTCATCGATCTGCTCGTCCACAAGCATCGCAAGATCGACATTACGCGTTTGATCGAGATGTATACGATCGAACCGGCGAAACTCTTGAAGCTCGAAGCCGGAACATTATCGGTCGGCGCGCCGGCCGATGTCACGCTGATCGATCCGAATCTGGAATGGACCGTGCAAGTCGATCAATTTCAATCGCTCTCGCGCAATTCGCCGTTCGACGGATGGAAATTGAAAGGCCGCGCGGTGCGAACGATCGTCGGCGGGAAAACGGTTTGGAAATTGTGAGCTGTGGTGGCAGCCATCGCCGGCTGCAGATTTGAAGGCGATTGCAGGCGAGACGCCTGCCTTCACAGAGATTAACCGCTGAATAGCCGCCGCTGATGTAGCTTTCCAGATGCGCGATCGTCGCGCTTTGGCAGGCGATCACGTGCTTGACCAGGTCGCCGATCGAAATCACGCCGATGACTTTGCCGTCCATCGAGCACCGGCAGATGACGGAACCGTTTGTCGGTCATCACGCGCAAACATTCTTCCACGCCTTCGTTCGGATGCGTCACGGTCAGGTTGGTCGACATGATCTCGGAGACCTTCGTTTCGGAGGATTTCTTGCCGCGCAACATTACCTTGCGGGTGTAATCGCGCTCTGAAAGCATTCCGACGAGCTTGTCTCCTTTCATCACCAGGAGCGCGCCGACATTTTTCTCATCCATCATCCTGACGGCATCGTCGACGCACATCTCCGGGATTACTGAAAAGATCTCCGCAGGCTTTTGCCCGAGGATCTGCGCTGATATTTCCGCTGACGTCCATAAATCCAAAAATCGCGGAACTCTAAAATACAACAGCACGCGTCGCCTAGGCAAAGGAAATTCAGAGTGGCGCACCCGTGCCGGCGAGAAGAATCCTTCCGCGAACCTAGGAAGACAGCGCAAATTTTCGGTCGATCAAGCGCTGCAGATGGTCCCCGATGGCCGGTTGATCGAGACGCTGAATGACTTCATTCAAGAAGCCGGTGACGAGCAGACGCTGGGCGACTCTTGGCGGAATTCCGCGCGAGCGCAGATAAAACATTTCGTCTTCGTTGATCTGACCGGAGGTGGCGCCGTGGGTGCAACGGACGTTGTCGGCCAGAATTTCCAGACCGGGCATCGAGTTCGCTTCGGAATCGTCGCTCAAGAGAAGGTTGCGAACTTTTTGATAGGCATCGGTGAAATGCGCATGCGGTTCGACCCGGATCAGTCCGCCGAACGTGCAACGCGCCTTATCGTCGAGCGCATTCTTGTAAAGCAGATCGCTCGCGGTGCGCGGCGAAATGTGGTCCTGCAACGTGCGCGAATCGAATTCCTGATCGTTGGTCGCGACCGAAACCGCGAGCATGTCGCTGCGCGCGCCTTCACCGACTAGCCGGCTCAGACCTTCGAATCGCGAGTAACGCGCTCCGAGATTCAAATTCAAACTCATCGCCGACGCGTCGTGATCGACAGTGGTCGAGTTCATTTGCAACGCGATCACTTTGCTGGCCCCATTCCTGCGCGCAAACATAAGTAACTTTCGCGCCCGGACCGGCGATCAGATCGTTCACGCCACAGGCGAAACCCGCGCGCTTGCTGATCACACGAGCGAAAATGTTCGATCACAGTCACTTTCGCCAGCTCGTCGGTAACGAGAAGCAAGTGCGGAAAGATCGACATGTTGTCGTGCGCGCAACCAGTGAAAGATCTCGATCGGCAGTTCGATCTCGACGCCACGCGGCACGAAAAGAAACGTTCCATTTGAAACCAGCGCCTCGATGCAGCGCGGCGAACTTCGCCGAACCGAGCGTTGCTTCGGTCGACATGAAATATTTTCGGAAAAGATCGGCGTGCTCGACCATCGCGCGCTCGAGCGGTTGAAAAATCACGCCGCGCTTTTTCAGATCATCGGAGACGACGTTACGTTCGACCAGTTGATCGTTCGCGAAAATCATGCGACCGGCTACTTCGTCGAGACCGCTCGAGTATTTCAGGATATTTTTGCGGTCGTCTTCCGAAAGTGGACCCGGAATTTCGAATGCGCGACAGATCGAGAAGATCGACATTGGAGAAACGCCAGGGCTGATCTTTGCGTATCGGACGCGGAATCGATTCGAATTTCTTCCAGGCCGCCAGCTGTTGTTCGCGAAACCAATCAGGCAAGTCACCGCGACTCAACCAGGCCCGAGAGGATCCCGAGAGGACTTTAGATTGCTTCTCCTGTGTAACTGACGGCATGTCGATTTTTGCGGCAAACCGCCGCTCGGCGTTAACCGACCGAGCCTTCCATCTCGAGCTCGATCAAACGCTTCAGTTCGACCGAATATTCCATCGGAAACTGGCGGACGAGATCGTTAACGAATCCGTTCACGCTCAAGCTCATCGCCTGCGCTTCGGTCAAACCGCGCTGCTGCATGTAGAAAATTTGTTCGGCGCTTACCTGGCGAGACGCTCGCTTCGTGCTGGACTGCGTTGCCGGTTCCGCGAACGGTGATTGCCGGATAGGTGTCGGTCCGTGAAGTCGCGTTAATCAGGAGCGCGTCACATTCGGTGTTGTTTTTGCAATTCTTGAGATGCTTCGGCACGTGGACGAGCCCGCGATAGGTCGCGCGGCCTGTGCCGATCGAGATCGACTTCGAGATGATGTTCGATGTCGTTTCGTCGGCGGCGTGAATCATTTTCGCGCCGGTGTCCTGGTGCTGGCCGTTGTTGGCCAGCGCGATCGAGAGCACTTCGCCGCGCGCTTTGCGGCCTTTCAGTACCACGCCCGGATATTTCATGGTCAGACGCGAGCCGATGTTGCAATCGATCCACTTGATCTCGGCGTCTTCGTGCGCGAGGCCGCGTTTGGTGACCAAGATTGAAAACGTTGGCCGACCAGTTCTGCACGGTGATGTATTGGATCTTGGCGCCCTTGAGCGCGACCAGCTCGACCACCGCGCTGTGCAGCGTGGCGGTCTCGAACTTCGGCGCGGTGCAGCCTTCCATGTAAGTCACTTCGCTGCCTTCGTCGGCAATGATGAGCGTGCGTTCGAACTGGCCGAAATTTTCCGCGTTGATCCGGAAGTAAGCCTGCAGCGGATGTTTCACCTTCACGCCGGGCGGCACGTAAATGAACGAGCCGCCGCTGAACACCGCCGCGTTGAGCGCGCTGAATTTGTTGTCGCCGATCGGGATGACCTTGCCGAACCATTTCCGGAAAATTTCCGGATGATTTTTCAGTCCCTCGGTCGAACCGACGAAAATCACGCCCTGTTCGCCGACCGCTTTCTTGATGTTGGAATAGACCGCTTCGCTGTCGAACTGCGCTTCGACTCCGGCGAGAAATTTCCGTTCCTGCTCCGGAATGCCGAGCCGCTCGAATGTGCGCTTGATGTCTTCCGGCACTTCTTCCCAAGTGCGCTTCGGCTGCATCGCCGGACGCGAGGTAATAACGGATTTTGTCGAAATCGATCGCCTCGAGATCCTTGCTCGCCCAATGCGTCGGCAATGGTTTCTCCAGAAAAGTTTTCAGACCGCGAAGACGGAATTCACGGACCCAATCCGGATCTTCTTTGACGTCGGAAATGTAGTGGATGGTTTTCTCGCTCAACCCGCGCCCGGCGTCCTTGGCGTAGGCGACGTCGTAATGAGAAATCGCCGATGCTGCGATCGATATTAACGGCTTTGGTTTCAGTTTTCATTATCGGTCCTATCTAGTTACTGCCATCTCGCCGGCGTCTTCGCGCGCCCAATCGTAACCGCGCTCCTCCAGTTCGAGCGCCAGTTCTTTTCCGCCGCTCCGCACGATCCGCCCCGCGACCATGACGTGAACGTGATCGGGCACGATGTAGTTCAAAAGTCGTTGATAGTGCGTGATCAAAAGAATGCCGAGCTTCGGGCCGCGCATCATGTTCACGCCGCGAGCGACGATCTTCAGCGCGTCGATGTCGAGACCGCTGTCGGTCTCGTCGAGCACGGCGTATTTGGGCTCGAGCATCGCCAGCTGCAAAATCTCGGTCCGCTTTTTTTCGCCGCCGGAAAACCCTTCGTTGACCGAGCGCGAGGTAAATGAGCGATCCATTCCGAGCAGCTCCATTTTTTCGTAAAGCTTTGCGTAGTAATCGGTGGCTTCGAGCTCTTCGCCTTCCGGCAAGCGCGCTTGCAACGCCGCGCGCAGAAAATTCGCGATGGTCACGCCCGGAATTTCGCTCGGATATTGAAACGCGAGGAATAGACCTTTGCGGGCGCGCTCGTCGGGCTCCAGCGCGAGAAGATCTTCGCCGTCCATCGTGACTTTGCCTTTGGTCACCTGATAATCCGGATGGCCGGCCATCACCTTGGCCAGGGTGCTCTTGCCGGAGCCGTTCGGCCCCATGATGGCGTGCACTTCGCCCGGCGGCACGGCCAGCGTCAGACCACGGACGATCTGCTGATCGCCAATGGCGACATGGAGGTTCTCAACGCGAAGCTCGTTCATAAGCAGGATAAAAAATATAAGCCGATTCGGGGTGATTGCGAATCGGATTTGAGCATTTTGACGCCCGCATGTGCGCGCCAATCTGGCGCAGCTTCTTCTTATAATTCCCATCACCAGGCACTCCGATTGCTCAGATTAGACCTTGTGAACTCCGACGAGAAAGACCCCAGTATTACCGATAAACCGCTTTTGAAAGAGGACGTCTCGAAAGCGACCAGCGAGTTAAACAACCTGCTGCAGATCATTTCTGGCACTACCACTGAAATCGCCAACATGAGGCAAGGAGGCGATGGTTCTGACCAATATCTCTCAATGCTTCGGACGAGCATTCAACGAGCCGAAGCGGTCGCAGGTCAATTGGCTGAACAAGCCGGCGCTACCCATCAAAAAGTTGCGATGCATCCGCAGCTTTCGGGATTTGTGAAATCGAAAAAAGTCGCCGAGATGCCGGTGGCCAAACCGCAAATTCTCGTAGTCGACGATGAAGAGATGGCGCTGATGTTGGTCAAACAACTTTTGACCACGTCCGGATACCAAGTTACTACCGCCCAGTCTGGATTTGAGTGTCTCGATTTGTTCCGGCGCCGGCCACTTATTTATCAGCTGGTCCTGCTCGATTTGACCATGCCATTCATGGACGGTGAGGAAACTTTTCATCGTCTGCGGGAGATCCGGCCTGATGTGCCGATTCTGCTTTGCACGGGCTTCATTCAGAACGAACGGCTGGAACGCTTGATGAGTGCCGGCCTATCCGGTTACTTACGAAAGCCGTTCGCGCCGGACGAGATCGCCAGCCAGGTGAAAGCAATTTTGGAGAGTGCAAAATACTCTGGAATGGGCGGATTTGGCGGCAATTCTTCGCTGGCTGGTTAAGACGATTCCGGAGACTGAATTCAGGTCACTTCATGTAGTCGGACGCACCGCGGCGACGACTAGTTGTCCTTTCACGTGACGTCGGCGTAGCCCGAAGATTTTTCGAGGTTATTCTTGGTTCGAATCGTTGCGCTTTCACCCAAAACGGACAATCTAGGTAGTCCGTTGCCCTGTGGTGTAATGGTAACACAGCGCCCTTTGGAGGCGTTATTCTTGGTTCGAGTCCAAGCGGGGCAGCCATCCAAATTCCCCTCTAATTCTCGCGCTAGGAAGAAGATATGTCGCAAATGCGCGATTTGGACTTTGCGAATGGAAACGCACAAAAATGCAGTCTATTCGTCAACTATTCGGCACAACATTTTGAGCGGTGAAACCGTTTTGAACTCTGATGGAACGCGAACCTGTTCCAGCCTGCTGACTCGTTGAGTTGAAACAACTGATCCAGAATCAGTCAATCTTTCACAAATCCTTGCGCAAGTGGATCGATTAACGCCCGATCCCTCGAGAGATTAGTCCAACGCGGCGGATAAACACTCCGCAATGCCTAGAAACGTCGCAAGCGCAGCCCACCGAGGAAGCGCGCAATCGTTGACGACGGCAGGCCGCCCTGCTGCCTGCCCGCTGAGCAGACGAACGTCGCGAATTACTTCAGTCACCCGGGCTTGCTTTCTTTCCGCGGCCAGCACGACGGTGACGACCATGATCACGGAAAGACTGACGACGGCAACGAGACTTAATTTTGGATGCAATGTTTTCATTACGGTCGTCGCCTCCTAAAACTTGACCGAGAATTCAAGGGCACCGCCAGCGTTGCCCACATTGTAGTCAAACTGGTCCTGGTTCGAATCGCTGTGGGCAAACGAGCTGATGGCACTAATCCAACACCAGTCGGTGACGCGATAGGTGGCCGTGGCTGAAATGATTTCACTGATCTCGTTGCGGCCGTTCTGGTGGTAATCGCGCACCACGAAACGGCCGACTGCTCCAATGGAAAATGCCCGAGTAAGATCGACTGAATAGCCGATGTAGCTCTCATAATCGTTGCGGCGCGGCGATTGATGGTCCGCGGCCACGCTGAGGTAGGTGTCTGCACCCACGGTGACTTGCTGGGCGCGGCCAAACCGAAATGGCAGCTCCGCGTCGAGAAGGATCTGGTGATTGGAAAAAAATTCGTCGCCCAACCGGTCGCCGTTGGTGAGCCGATTGAAATCGTACCAGGCCCGTAACATTACATTGTGAAACTGCGGGAGAAAATAAGTGAGACCCGCCTGGCAATCGAGGCTGGCGAAGTCGAACGAGGTGTATTTGCCGTAGTAAAAAACCTGTTCCTGTGCGCCGAGATGGGCATAAAGATTCTGAGCAATTCTCGGATCGTAAAAAGCGGACACCAGCGGGGCAATTATCACGTCGCTGACCTCGCCGCTGTTTGTGAGCGCAACGTTTGATGTGTAAAAAATCGGCGTCGAGAACGACGCGGTGAACGGCTGGTACGTTTCGGTGCGCTTAAGAATTTGCTGCTCGCCTAAATCAGCATCGTTGGGACTGGGCACCACCTGATCGCCAATCACTCCACTGTTAGGCGCCGTAGACTGAACCAGTGGTTGGTTTTGGGCTTGCACCAGCGCCACCTGATTTAGCTGAACAATCTGCGCTCGGGCAGGAAGCAGGGATGCGATTAGAAACACCACGGCTGCCCACCCTGCGGAACAGAAAATTCTTAGGCGGAGCTTTGTCAATGTGTCCCTGGAGCTATCGGCATGGTCGAGGAGAATCGCCGGGCTCCGCTAATCGGTACGTTTTTTCTACCGCCAGGCAGAATCACTTGCTCGGTCGCGTTAGCAGAGGTAGGAGTGCGAGAACGAGCTGCTTGGTTCGGAACGTTGATCTTTCCGCCTGGACCGGGATTGAAGCCATTGAGCAGCGAAAGCAGCTGCCCGGAATTGGTCACGTTAATCGCACCGCCTTTTGCGTTAACCGACGAAGTGACGCCACCGCTCGATGAGGTTTGATTACTTACCCCTGTCGTGCTGCCGGAAGAGGATGGGCTAGGAGGAGTGGCCCCGAACGTTGGTGCATTTCCCAGAGGTTGCGGGGTGTTGGCGCCATTGCCAGCAAACGTTCCCGTGGTAGAACCGTTTCCGCCAAAGCCAGTGTAATTGGCGTTGTTAGTGTAGATGTTGGCCGCGCCGCCGTTGCCCGCGATAGTAACCGTGACCCCGGAATTAATCGTGATCCTATTAGCCGCCAGGTCCATTTCCGTGCCGCTGCTCAGCGTGACGTTGGCAACAAACTTCAGGAGCCCGTTGCTTCCGGGCGCGTACAGTTTGAGAAGTGTATCGGCCGAAATCGTGTTGCTGCCGCTCCCACCGATGATCAAGCTGCCGTTGGCGCCGAAAACCCCAGCTTGCACGACGTTGGCATGAATATCCGTGTTGTTGAACGTGATCGTGCCGTTCCCATCGATTGTATTGAAAAACGTTCCACCGATCTCATACGTCCCGCCGTTGAAATTGATAGCCGCTGATCCGGTCGGATCGGGACCAAGAATCTGAACCGTGGCCTCATTGTTAACCGTTGCGGTACCCGAGACATTCATGTTGATGGTTTCGTTTCCGCCGACAGAACCACCGCTGCTGCTATCAATCACCACGAACAAATGATCGGCGTTAAGATTTCCCGTCGTTCCGACTTGGACGGTCGCATTCCCACCAATCGTGCCCCCGATATTCTCGATAAAGGCTTCGAAAGTGCTCCCAGCCGTCAAGCTTGCGGCGCTGACATCCACTGACGCGTCGGATTCGATCGCTCCCGGGTTGTTGAAGAGTCCGAAAAATAACAAGCCTCCGGTGCTAACGTCGCCGGTCGCATTGAGGGTCAACGCCGCCTTTCCTCCAATGGAACCGCCGTTGGAATTAACGATTTGAGCGACAAAATCCTGCGCGGCAGAGATGTTTGCCGTCTGAATGTTCACCGTGGCGTCAGAACCTATGACTCCTGCATTTGTGCCGCCCGCGTCGTTAAAAATTTCGAAATGCCCGTTCCCGGCTGCGTTATTAGCCCCTGTGCCCGGTTGTATGGTAAGGTTTCCAGACAGCGTAAAGTTAATTGCAGCGCTACCTTGAATCGTCCCACCGTTTTCGTTATCGATAATTGCGTTGAGGTTACCGGCAGTAGAAAAGTTAGTCGCGCTTACATTGATTGCCGCGTTGGAACCGATGAAGCCTCCATCATAATTGTCGATTTCGAAACGCGCATTCCCGACGTCGTTAACGTCTCCCGTAATATTAAATGTGATACCGCCTCCGGAACCAATGGTGCCCCCGGTGTCATTCTCAATGAGTCCCTCAAGGACGTGGCCGCACGACAAACTGCCGTCTACGCTTACGGAAATATTTCCTCCCGTTGTAATAGTGCCACCCTCATTGAAAATCCCAGTCGCAAAGGAGCCGAAATCTTCGGTGCCATTCGTTTGCACATTGTTGTCAAACGTCAGGTTGATATTGCCGCCGGTTCCTATCGTTCCGCCAGTTTCGCCTCCTGCGATGTTGCCATTATCCAGGAAAAAGTTGAGGCTGTGAAAATTTCCTGAAGTTTCCGTAACGTCGCCACCGAAACTCCCGCTAATATTTCCGCCAGTAGTGATCATGCCTCCATTGGCGTTGGCGATTTGCTCGGAAAACGTTCCGTTCAGCATGGTTGTCCCGGTAACATCCAACGTTACGTTGCCGCCGCTGTTGATCATGCCGCCAGTGGAATTGTCGACGAAAAGCGACAAGCTCGTGTTGGACGCGCCACTGATCGAGCTTGCCAAATTCAGGTTACCCGTCACCGTCACCGAACTATTTGCACCGGTTGTAACTGTTCCACGGTTGGTCACCTGAAATAACGATGCCCCAGTTGTCGAACTGTCCGTGTAGTCGCCGCTGACATTTAATGTGACGCTAGCGCCATTTGCGACCGTTACCCCCTGAGCCACAGCTGTAGTGAAGTTCAGCGGTCCATTTAAAGAGAATGCTCCGCTGATTTGCGCATTGAGATCGCCACCTTGAGTCGCCGCGTCAAATTCGTTCACGCTTAGCGAGCCGGCATAATCGAATTGAATCGATCCCGGCGCTGACAGCGAGATCGTGTTTGCACTTATCGTCACCGGATTGTTCAGCCCGATGTTCACGTCGCCCGCGCCGGTGATGGTCAGTAGATCGCAAGACAAAAACGCGCCATCGATCGTTATCGTTGGCGTCGAACCCGCGGGATCGTTTTGGTCCATCGTAATGGTACCGCGATCCGCCTCGATCGTTCCGTTAACAACAATGTCGGCACCCATGGTCGACAGGGTGATCGAACCGCCCGGTCCCGGCGCGTTCGCGTTGAGCAATGAAAGCAATTGCCCGTTTGCACCGACCGTGATTCCGGTGCCAGTGGTGAGATCACTTTGCAAATCAATCGTCCCGCCGCTGGCGCTTTGCCGTGGGGCCTCAGAATCATCGGACGAGACCTGGATAGTATCGTTTACGGTCACCATGCCTGCGGTCGATAGCAACGTGACCGAGCCGCCCGCGCCGCTGTAGATTCCGGGAGCGCTATTCAATCCTGTTGTCGCGGTAATGTCGGTACCGTTATTGGCCGTGATGTCACCAGTCGTGTTGACAATAAAGACCCCGCCATCGCCGCCGTTGGCCGGGCCGCCCCCGCTGAAACTTCCAGCGTCAGCGCCGTTGAAGTTGGTGTTTCCGATTCCGGTCTCCGAATCGAAAGTAATGGTGGTGGCGTTAATGGTCAGCTTGCCGCCCGAGGAGAGACCATCAATTCCGTCGAATTGGTTCCCGCTGTAATCGATCCCTGCCGGTGAGACGATGGAATTGACGTTAAAGGTCTCCTGCACGGCCGCGCCGCCGGGGCTTTCAACGAAAGCTCGGATTCCATTCGAGCCGACGGTTAGAACCCCGTTCGGCGCATCGATTGTTACAACATCGACACCGTTTGCCGTGATATTGCCGCCGGCGGTAACTGTCCCGAACGCCCCGAGCTGGCCGGCCACATCAATTGTCGTTCCAGCCGTCATGTTGCTTACGAGAGCGTTACCTCCAATGGAAATGAAAGTGCCCGCCGTCAGCGTACTGATTCTAACGTCGCTCGCGGCGGTAAAGGAACCGTCGCCTGTCACCGTGTTGCTCAGCGTATTATTAAGAACGTCGAGGCCGTGGACACTGATGTCGCCGACCGAAGTCAGCGTCAGATCGCCGGCAACGAAATCGATGGTCGGCGCCTGAAATCCGCCGCTTCCGGCAGTGAACAAAACCGTGGCGGTGCCGAGATCGAACGTGGTTGGGTTGATGCTGCTCGTGATATTAATGGTGGTGCCCTGCGCCGTAAGGGACGTCCCAGTGAAGGTACTTGTGCCGCCATCGTCCGGATTGAGCGTGGCGTTCAGCGTGCCACCGGCGATAAAGGTAAGGTCGCCTGTCGGATTCGGAAATTGACGGGCATCGATATTCAGGTTGGAAAGCGATTCAATATCGATGGTTTGCGCGGTGATCATTCCCGTTCCTGCGAGAAAATCGCCGCCGGAAAACGATCTGAATTCCGTCGTGGCGGTTATGTCCCCGTTGATCTGGACCGTGCCCTCAGAATCCAGATGCACCACATCGGCGCCTGAAATCGGACTTGCCAGCGTCAGGTTGGAACCAGTGCCGCGCGCGTAAAAAGTGAGATGTGAAATACCGGAAAATGCGATATCGGGACCGAGAGTGATCGAGCCGCTTTGCGTTGCGATAAAAAGTCGATCGAGCCCAGCGAAGGTTAAGATCGTCCCGGCGGGCGCAGCTGAAGTAACATCCCCAACGCTAACCAAACCGAGGAAGGTTGTGGCGCCGCTCGGGATGGTAATGGTTGGGTCCCCGGTCAGCTCCAGACTTGAAAACTTGAATACCGCTACCGGGACCCCGTTCCCGTTCGTGTTGAAGAATTCCCCTATGGTCGTGTCGAACGAGCTCGTCGAACCAAAGAGGTAATCAAATTCAGACCCGTCCAACGCCGGGCCTCGGTAAATCTTGCCGAAATCAGTTGCGCCATTGGTCGTGATCAATGGATCGGTATTGATCTGCGTCCCGCTGGTTATCACGTATGGATTGGGCGACGTTATCGTGGGCAGTGGCCCAAACTTACTTGGCGGGGCGGTCGGTGACGGCGATGCCGACGGTCCGGGCGTGGGCGGTGGTTATGTTAGGATTTGAAGTCGTGTTTACGGAGATTACATCGACCAGGTCTTTTAATGGTGGCTGAGTTGTTCCAGGGTTTAATTGCGCCGTCTGCTGCTCATCGATCACCTGCAAAATCAGCGGTAGATTGGCCAGATCAGGAAAGCCAACGATCAACTGCGATGTCTCGATCACGGTTTTGACATTAAATGTTCCCTTCACCAAGTGACCGTTGGCGTCGAGGGTTACCATTTCTCCGCCGTGCAAAGTAACTGCCTTTTCCGGATGACCGATCGGATAAAAAGTGCCGACGCCTTCCAGGACCATGAACTTTGCCGGCGGCCCGGTTCCAAACATGGCGGTACCGCCACTGACAGCTGCTGTAGTCACACTGGAGATGATCTTAGCGGAAGCAGCTCCAGGCGGGACCTCCAGAAGGACAGTTCCGTGCTCCACACGAAGCTGGCGAGTTCCCTCGTTAAGACTGAAAACCGTGTTTTCGCCAAGACGCGTAATCGTCAGGTCGCCAAATGTCAGCTCTGCTCTTGATTGTCCCCCGGTTCGTACGGCCATTCCCAGCCTGACTTCATCGTTTAACGAAGCAGGACTCGCTGCCGCGTTTGACCGCAACAAACTTACGTCGCGAAAAACTTGAGAAACTCGTGCGCTTTGCAGCGGTGACGCCCCGTCTGCCGCTGATAATGCGAACACGCATGCGGAAAGTGCCGAATAGCGGATCAATAACCGCCGCTTCAAAGCATACCTGTGCCCACGAGTCGTGTCTGCGGTTTTCAAGGTCGAACCTCCTCCGAAGGCCGAAGTATGGCTGAACCAGACTTGGGCGTCTTACCATTTGCGGGATCAACAATCGAAACTGACGAGCCGCTTCCCGAAATTACGAGGTTGGTTTCGATCAACTTGCTGTTCGATTTCTCTTCTTGCTGGCTTTGGATTATTTCATTTCCTATCCTGACCGGATCGCCAACTAAAGCAGCCCGGCGCCCGGCGTCGTTGGTCACCAGATCCGCTTCTTTGACGATGGCTGTAACTCGTACCTCTTGAGAAGTGGCGCTTGCGATTGAAAACGGAAAGATGGGCGGAGCAAGAAGTAACCCCGTCAGCGCGAAACATCTGCGAATTCTGGGACGTGTACCCACAAAAAGGGACGCCTTTTTTGGGGTTTAGATATTGATAAGTCAAGCTTAAGCCTGGTGGCGTGACACCGGAGATGCAGACTAAGTTTTTTTGCTGTGTGCCACTGATTACCTAGGCAAGATCAAAAGCGTATTCGTCCGCTTACCGGGGGTCAAAGATTCGCGCGAATGATCGACAATAGCGGCTGGCATAGCTGCTGCAATCTTGTGATCGGGGTTGACTTTGAGTTGTGTTCCGAAACGCGGCGCAGAATCAAAACACGCACCGGCCTCAATGTTAGGCACAGCTGGCCTAAAGACGATGCCATCCTTATGGCAGCTGATTTTACGCGATTAACAAATCTGCAATACGTAAGTGACTGGACCTGAGGGCCGATGGCCCTTGCCGTCTCCGCCGTTAATTGGTGTTGGCACGAATGCTGGTAATAGCGGACTCGAAGTGAGTGCACCGAAAAACAAAAAATATGCGACGAGCGGGAATCCAAAACATTCCAGCTCCAAACGCAAAAAGGAAAGATTGATCCGCCTCGATGATCTGATCCCAAAACAGAACGTCACCGGCGGTCGTCAATTTTTGTTCGGCGTCACTGACGCAGTACAAAACACAAAAACAATAAACAACCCAAAACAAGAAAACTGATATGTCGAAGAAAACCAAGAAAAACATCAAAGTTCGTGACCTCAACCCAAAGAAAGACGCTAAAGGCGGCGGCGTGGCTGTCTCCGGCGGCGGTGCTGCCGTCTCCGGCCATCCCTCCCTAAGCGGCAAAGGCCCGGCCCCACTGGGCGGAGGAGCGTCGGTGAGTGGCAAAGGTCCAAGCACCAATTGATGTATGACAGCCGCGCCGGAGGTTCTATTCCGCGGCGCGGTCCCACGTAGGAAAAATTAAACCCAACTAGAAACCCAACCCCAATGAAAAAAGCCAATAAGAAAATCAACGTTCGTGATATGAAGCCGAGGAAAAATCCCAAAGCTGGCGGCATCGGAAAGCCCGCTCCGCAAGGCATCGGCAAACCCGCCCCGCAAGGCATCGGCCACCCCGCCGCAAGGCACGCCGAATGTGAACTAAGATTTACTCGGCAGTCGCGCCGCGCCCCGGTTAATTCCGCGGCGCGGCTTTTTTTGTACTTTCGGTATCCGAAGCTGGCGCCGTTATGGGAACAGACCCCGGATTTTCTTTGCCCGCATTACGCGCTCGACGCCGATAGCCATCGCGGCGGTGCGATGTGAAATCTTGTGCGCCTTGGCGCGCTTGATCACCTGGGTGAAGGAGTGCTCCAGGATTCGGAACAACTCCTTGTTGGGCTCGAACAATCCCATGCGCACGCGCGAGGATAGTCGTTCACGGTTGTTTTCTACGGTTGGTCAATTTTTTGGAGCAAAACTGCGCAAAATCCCGACACGTGGTGCAAACCACTCCGATGATCGACACCTCTGAAAAACAGGCTATGCAAATGCGCGAAAAACTGCGCAAAAACTCGTTAGGCAATTACAAATCAGGTGCTCTATCAGGCTTAGACAAGGCCCTAGGGCAAGCTCGGCGGGGACAAAGCATAGGACAGGCGTTTTACAGCGATGGAGCAGGTTCCCTGGGTGGATACGGGGGTCAATTCTTAAATTCACCGCCCGAACAACGCCTCGGGGAGGCGTTATTCTTGGTTCGAGTCCAAGCGGGGCAGCCAATTATCTGCTCGGCGCGGGACTCGGCAGCGGAAACGCAAATGTTGCCGACGGTGAAGCGGTCGAGGGGACGCTCGCCGATGGCGATGCTGCCGATGGACTCGGCGACGCCGTGGGCGTCGGAGTCGGCGGCGGCGGAATAATATTTTCCCAGTGATGCAGGGGCACGGTCGCGCCGCCGATTTCCTCAACTAATTTCTGACAGCGTTCCTGGAGCTTGTCTAAATTTGGCGGCCAACGGGAGGCGGTCGCGCCGCCGATTTCCTCAACAGTTTCTGACAGCGTTCCTGGAGCTTGTCTAAATTTGGCGGCCCAAACGGCGTGTCAGCCGTTCCGGGAAAAATCAAATACGTCACTTTCAATTCGCTGACCGGTCGACTGTAAGGCGTGGATTGGGGATTGATTTCTTTTGCGATCCGAAACGAGGCTTCGCCAACTTTATCGTTCGGTCCGATGTCTCCAACAATCGCCGGATAAATTCCATCACCGAAAACGACAAGCGCGTAGTCGCCAGTCTTCGCTCCATCCCGGTCGTGCGCGAACGCGCCCGGAATCACGATGTAGGGATCGGTCGTGCCGATGAGGAAGCTGTATTTCTGGAGCGTAGTCACTTCGGCCCGCAATTGCGTGATCGCGTTTCGTAAATCGCGTTTGCGATCCGGCGGAGTTGTCTTTGCATTGAATTCGTCTTCGGCCTTTTTCAACCGGTCTTCGGTGGCGGCGAGATACGGATTTGGCGCCGGCGTTTTCTTCGACCAACGATAACTGGTGAACGGCTTGAAGTTCGTCGGCGCACCGGTCCCGACCGGCATCCGGTCGCTATCCGAACCATCACAATCGACATCCATGTCGGCTTGAAGCAGGAGCGCTTTGCGATGGGTTTGGGGGTGCTGCAATTGCAGGATTGTCTGACAATCGAAGAAGTTGTGACGTGAGAGCAGCAGATCCAGCCGGCTAAGATTCTCGCGCAGCATTCTGAGCTTCGTGTCGTAGAGCTGAGCGAATAACGGCGAGACCGGCTCGGCCGGGAGCATCGTTGAGAGCCCGGGCAATAGCTCCGGCAGTTTGGGATTCACCTTCGCCAGTTCTTCGATGGTTCGATTCGGCGTCGGCACGCGCGCCTTCAATTTTAACTCAATTACGTAACTTTCGGGATCGACGCGCTCAGTGGTTGCATCTGCTCCTGGAGTCGGCTCAACAGTCGAATGCAAAGTGATGCCGCTGAATAATCGGCCGGTATCAAGTTTACCGGCAATCACCGGCGGTCGCGTGGGCGACGGCTCCGGAGTCGGGGTCGGCGAAGTTTCTCGCGGCGGCGAAGTATTGCAAACGCTCCTGCGAAATCCAGCGATACAGAATCAAAGCGAAAATTATCGCCGCCAGGAGAACGACCAGTCTTCGCAACGTCCGCAAACTCAGGTTTGCCACGGATTACTTTTTCAGCCAGGCGATGATTGCCACCACGATCCCGATCACGCTCAGGATCGACATCAGGCCGGCCGGCATCGCTTTGCCGGTGCGAATGAATTTCGGGATGAATTGCGCGGCCAGCAGGAATGAAACGATCAGCGCAATGACGATTCCAATCACCCGGTTCGTCGGCAAAATCCAACCGGCGACAAGTAGCAAAACGCCTGTGACCACGCCGGCGATGATTGACGGCAAACTGCCGGCCTTCACATAACCGATCACCCCGCCGATGATTGTCAGTGCGCCGAAGATGAGAAAGTAAAGCTGCGTCGCGTCCACGTGTAAGCTTGGGACTCGTAATCCAACCAGCCCACACTGTCCAGCCGCGCCGTTACTTCGTCTCGAGGCTTCCAGCCGGACTGGCTGTGCGATTCACTTGGCCAATGCCAGAGCGCGACGCGTCTGCTACATTCGCAAGTGCACTCATTCGGCTATCGCAACGGAAAACTTCTTTGCGAAGATGTCGATCTTGCCCGGGCCGCGGAAGAATTCGGCACACCGCTCTATATATATAGCGCGAACACGATTCTCGATCACTTCACCCGGCTCGATGCCGCGCTCGCGCCGGTCGATCACCTGATTTGTTATGCGGTCAAAGCCAATTCGAACCGCGCAATCCTAAAACTCCTGGCCGACGCCGGGGCGGGATTCGACATCGTTTCCGCTGGCGAACTTTTCCGCGCGATCAATGCCGGCGCCGATCCGCAAAAGTGCACGTTCGCCGGAGTCGGAAAGTCGGCCGGCGAAATCGAATATGCTCTGGACCAGCGCGTTTACAGTTTCAACGTCGAAAGTGAAGCCGAGCTCGAGCTCATCGACCAGATCGCCGGCGCGAAAAAATTACGTGCACCGGTCGCGCTGCGCGTGAATCCGGACGTCGACGCGCACACTCACAAATACATCTCGACCGGTTCGCACGAAAACAAATTTGGAATCGCGCTGACTGATGCGCCGGCGATATATGAGCGCGCGAGCGAGAATGCGCAGCATCGAGATCGTCGGCGTGCAGATGCACATCGGTTCGCAAATTACCGAAGCTGGACCGTTCGCCGCGGCAATCAACAGAGTCGCGCCGGTCGTTCGCGATTTGAAATCGAAGCACGGCATCAAGTTCTTCAGCATCGGCGGCGGCATGGGAATCATTTACCGTCGCGCGTTGGAGAGCGGCTCCGGTAAATGGTGGCACGACCACGACGGCGAATCTTCTGCGTTCAGCGTTCAAGATTACGCGGATGCGATCATTCCATTGCTCCGCGACCTCGGCGTTCGGATCCTGGTTGAACCCGGGAGATTTCTGGTCGGCAATGCCGGTGCGTTGCTGACGCGCGTGCGTTACATCAAAGAATCAGGTCCAAAAAAATTCGCGATCGTCGACGCCGGAATGAACGATCTGATTCGGCCGGCGCTGTACCAAAGCTTTCACGAAATCGTTCCGGTCGAAACAAGGTAGGGACGGCTCGTCGGTCCCACAGAAAGGACGACACGAGGTCGTCCTCCATCGAGAAAAAATCGACATTGTCGGACCCGTCTGTGAATCCGGTGATTTCTTCGCGCTCGATCGGGAGATGCCTGAGGTGCGCGAAGGCGACCTGCTCGCGATTATGAGCGCCGGCGCCTACGGATTTACCATGGCTTCGAATTATAATTCGCGACCGATGCCGGCCGAGGCCCTCGTCTCGTGGCGACCAGCTGAACCTCATTCGCAAACGGCAGACCTGGAATGATTTGATCGCGAATGAAGTCTAGACGCCGTTGGAGCTGGCGCCGTCTCTGGCGGCGGGGTCTTCCAATCGGCCGATTGGGAGATCGGTACCTAAAACAGGAGCGAACCAATTGAACCTCAAAGTTGCAGATCTTCGGTTTCCTGCATAAATAGTGCTTCCCCTCGAATCGAGATGAAACGTCTGCTCCTCGTTTGCATGTTGTTGATCCTGCCGTGGATGGCGAACGGCGATAACGTTCCGAAAGGCGAATGGGTCCTGCTCGTCGGCGGTCCCTCGCTCAAGGAATGGGAACAATACAAAGCAGCAACCGCACGATCATTGGTGGGCGAACTTCGTTCGGGCCGCGCGTTTGCGGACCGAGCAACTGCGCGACGGCCTCGGGCCGGACGCGCCAATCACCTGGCTTGTTTACAAGCAGGGCTACATCGATCGGGCCGCCCAGGAAAAACAAGATCTCATCGCGTTCATCGGAACCATTCGCGACAAATTCAATCTCAAACTCGTCTGGATCAAAAACGGCGATGACGTCATCAATTATTTGAACAACGGCCATGACCGTAAACAGTTGAAGGTCGCGGGATTTGAATATTTCGGACACTCGAACCGCGCCTGTTTCATGTTCGACTACAGCAGCAACGTCGACAGCGCGTCGAAATCGTTCCTGCACGAATCCCAGCTGCGCGAAATCCACGGCAACATCTTCGCCAAAAACGCCTACGTTCAGAGCTGGGGCTGTCACACCGGCGAAGAGATGAGCGCGTGGTTTTATCACGCCACCGGGATCAAGATGATCGGCGCACTCGGCAAAACGCAGTTCATGATGGAAGAGCTTCCCATTCTCACCTCAGAGGGCGGCAAGTGGGTGACTGCGCCGGAAAAGATGCCTAACAACTAACGTTGTTTTTCTTACAGCCGGTCAGATTGGCAATAAGCAGGCTTGAAATTTGCAGCCAAATCATGGATGGAAGTGCGAACCCAAGTGATGAAAACCGATGACCAGAGAGGAATCAGCGTAATTCTCCTTTACAGCGCGCTGCTGTTTGCGCTCATCGGCTGGGCCGGTGGAATGAAGGCCGAATACCATTACCGGGCGGAAATCTCCTATGGCAGTTTTGCCATCGCGGCCGTGCTGGCAGGGCTTGCGGTCTTGCTCTTCCTGTTTTCGTTGGGCAAGCGACGCGGCTAGCAACGCGACGTTGCATCCGGTTCTGCCGTCAACACTAGGAAAACACGCGTTCAACCAAAGCGAACGCGCTCCCCATCGATCTGCGCGCCGCGCTTCAGAAAGAATTCGCGAATTTCGGGCAGAAAATATCGCCCATCCTTGCCGGAATTAATTTCCAATAGGATCTGGCCGCCTGGCTTTAGATGCCGGTTCAGGTCGTTCAGAAAAAATTCCCATTCGTCCGGCTTCCAACCGCGGGTTTCATCAGCATTGCGATTGAACGCGGCCGAGAATGCGGTGATGAGATCGAATGTCCGCCCGAAATCTGGCAACGGCTCGAAGGCGCGTATCCGCCAGGTGAGCCGATCGACTCCGAAGAGCTCAATCAATTCGTTGGAGAGCGAATAATCGCCAACGTCAAGGCCGAGGCAGCCATGGCCAAACTGTTTCGCCAGAAAAAGAAAAAAACCCGCCGCCACAGCCAAGATCGAGAATTTGCCTTGGCTCAGAGCGATCGAGTTCCAGTTGCTGGATGCGCGGACGATTGATCTCCAGCCAACGGGAGACATCTGCATACTTCGCGTAACGAGAGTCGGAACCACTGTGGCGCCGTTGAATTGCGCTCAACCGTTCGACGTCGATTTTCGCGACGATCTGATTCATATCTAAGCGCCTGCCGAATTTCACGAACCGGATCTTAAATGGCCGGGCCCTGAATGTCGCTTCGACAATTGCGTCGGTGGCCTGACCTGTGACCCTACAGATGGTTGCGTAAAAAAATTAGACGGCGGCGGCCATTTCTAGCCTACCGCCGTCCTCTCCCCCATGACCCTGAGGCTTTATTGAGTCATCGCGCTGTGCAGTTCCTGCATTGCATTATGCAGGTCCTGTTTCGCTTTTTGGATCGCGTCGAACTTTGACTGCTGGTCCGCCGTCAACATCGGGCGAATCTGGGACATTGTTTTGTCCATGATCGCCTGAGTCTTTTGCATGGCATCCTTGTGGATGGCAATGATCTGCGGCTTGGCCTGATCCAGTAACGGTTGAATCTTCGTCTGTTGGTCAGCGCGTCAGATTCAATGACTTGGTCAGCTGTTGCACGCCAAATTGGTGCCCGCGGAAGCCGTGATGACCGGCGGGAGCGCCGGTTCCGTCTTGCGCGTTAACCAATGCGAAGCCACCCAGCGCAATCGCGCTCGCGGCCGCGAGTGTAAGTAAGTTTCGTTTCATATTTGTTTCCCATTTTCCAGTTCGGCCCATTTTCATGGGCTGTTTGATATTGGTGACGGAGCGATGCGGGTTTTGGTTACAGATTTTTTATTTGCTGCCGTTCCAACGCATGACAAACGGCAAATCCCAATGGCCAAACTCCAAACGCCCCGGTTTGAAACGCCGCGGCCAAGACCTTTGCTACTTGCAATTTTGGAGTCGGAGTATTTGGAGCTTGGGATTTGGTGCGTTTATTCGTAACCAAAATGCCTCCGCCCGCGTCTTTACGTGTAGCGTGGATACGATTTGGACATGGATGATCCTGAACCTGATGCGCTGGTTCAAGCCGCTCTTCGGCATGACGACGAAGCGGCTCGTGAACTGGTGCGCCGACTCTATCCGCTTGTCGCGAAAATGGTGCGGTCCCACCGGCCGAGACGAACTCCTGAAGAGGATCTTTGCCAAATGATTTTCATCAAAGTTTTTCAGAAACTCTCTCAGTTTTCCGGCAAAGTTCCGCTGGAACATTGGGTCTCACGCATCGCCGTGAACACCTGCCTCAGCCAGATCGAAGCCGAAAGAGTGCGACCGGAGTTGCGCCACGCGGATTTGAGTGAGGAAGAGGAAGCTGTCGTCAAGAACCTCGCAGTCGCGTCGGACGAGCTCGCGCCGGACCGTCAGTTGGCCTCCCGCCAGCTGGTCGAACATCTGCTGGAGTTTCTCAAACCGGTTGAACGTCTGGTGGTCGATTTGCTTTACTTACAGGGTCGTTCGGTTGAAGAAATCCACAAAATTACCGGGCTCGGCGTTGCCGCCATTAAGGTGCGGGCGTTCCGGGCGCGGCAAAAGATGAAAACCCAAATGGCAAAGATTGGAGCCGGAACAAGCCTATGAACGATTTCGACCTCGATAGGCTGCTGCGAAGTGCGGCCCGCGTTAAAGACGATGCGCCGGTCGAAATGCCATTCGGCTTCGACACCCGCATCATCGCTCTTTCGCGCAGAAACGGAAACGGCTCCGCCATGGCGCGGCTGTTGCGCCGGGTCGCGCTGGTCGCTGCAACCGTAATTGTTTTTGCCAGCGCCGGCGCTTACCTGGAATTCGACCGCAGCACGGACGCCATCGTATCGTCCGCTAACGAATTCGCTATTGCTGACTCCGCTATTCAGGACGAAGTGGCGCAATGAATAGCGCGCTCAAGTGGAAATTAATCGCCGGTTTTCTGCTGGTGTTCATCGCCGGTTGCGCCGCTGGTGTATTCCTGACGATGACGATCGGCCACCAATTCATGTTTGGTCAGCATCCGCCGGTTGGACCCGCGTTGAAGAATCGTTTGCGCTGGCAACTACGCTTGACCGACGAACAAATGACGAAGATTTCGCCGATCATCGATAAGACAAGCGCACAGCTCGAAGAAATCCGCGGTGACACCGGTAAGCGCGTTCGCGACGTGATTGCCGAATCACATCAAGAGATCGCGCAGTACCTCACTCCTGAGCAACAGCAACGGCTGAAACAGATGGAAGAGCGACGGCGGAATTGGATGCAACAGCATCGCGGCTCGTGGCAGCACCGAAACGGCACCCCGACTCCCGAAACATCACCTCAATGAGAGGTGATTATTTCGCAGCCTTCGCCAGCAAGTCGCGCACTTCCTCGTCGCTCGTCTGCGAGAAATCTTCGTAGTACTGGCCGACCGCCTGGAAAGATTCCGGAGCGCTGGCGCAAACGACTTCATCCGCGACGTCTTCGAACTCGCGGCAGGTTTCCGGGGGACCAACCGGCACTGCGACGACAATTTTTGCCGCGCCCCGTTGCCGCAAAGCCTTCACCGCAGCCCGCATCGTAGCGCCCGTAGCGAGACCATCGTCGATCAGAATGACCGTGCGGCCGGTAATTTCCGGCGCTGGCCGGCCGTCGCGATATTCATGTTCCCGGCGCTCGAGTTCGGCGGTTTCCCGTTGCGTAACCGCTTCGATGATTTCTTCCGCGTTCGGCAAAGCGGCCACGACATCTTCATTCAAAACCCGCACTCCACCGGACGCAATCGCTCCGACCGCGAGCTCTTCAAATCCGGGCACACCGAGTTTGCGCACGATAAAAACATCCAGCGGAACACGCAGCGCTTGTGCAACTTCGTATGCAACTGGAACTCCGCCGCGCGGAAGTCCCAGCACGATCACATCATCGCGCCCCGAATATTTGCTGAGTTTGGTCGCCAGAAATCGTCCGGCTTCGGAGCGATTTGGAAAAGCGCCTTCCATGCGACGATCAGCTTTTACCGCGAATAACGTCGCTCAGCGGAACCATTTCGGCGATCGGCTGGCTTGATTCGATATAATCGCGAAAGCCGGGCGCGAAGGCGGCGCGCCGCAATTGCCACCAGCTCTGCACTCCCGGAAGGTGAAAGTACATTCGCGCGTAAGCGTCCCACCCTTCCCATTGCTGCGCGTCCAGCGTCCCCTGGCGTTTTTGAAACCACGCGTTTTCGGAAAGCTTGAAGACCGCGAGCAAAACAGCGACGGTCCGTGCCCGGTCCTCGTCGCTGGCACCGTCCCAATCCTTGATCACGCGAGTGAATGCGCGGGTAAATTCGACGTCGTGCGCTTGCGGCCCAAGCAGCTCCATCAGCGACCTGGTCAGCGAATCGACCACGACCGATTTCTGCGAGCGGGTGTTTTGACGAATTTGCACCGCTAGATAAAACAACGACGCGACAACGCCAATCGCCGCGATCAATTGCGCGATCGCGTTGATCGTTTCCAGCTTCACGCCCGACCTTTTACCAAACGACATCGCATCTGACGACGCCATTCTGGTCACTTCGTCACATCGCCACTGGTCACTCTCTTATCGCGGCATCGGCTGTTCCGCGTTCGCCATGGCGTAGGCCCATACCGCCACGATTGCCGACGTTTCCGCCAGGTTTTTCGGATCGATCTTGTCGAGCGTGTCCGCCGCCGTGTGGTGATAATTAAAGTAAAACCGGCCATCCTGAATCGGCGCGAACGATGGCACGCCCGCCTTTTCCAGCGGTTCGATGTCGGCGCCTGCGTGCTCGCTCAATTCAAGGGCGCCAGCGCCCGACTCTTGCAAGTATCGCCGCGACCGGTTTCAACAGCGTCTTCACTTCCAGCTTTGCTTTGACGTGAAGCCCAACCGGATGATCGGCGCCGTTATCCGTCTCCATTGCGGCGAAATGGTTCGCCCAATCTTTCTCGTGATCCTTGGCATACTGCTTGGAGCCGCGCGTCCCGTTCTCTTCGTTCATCCACGCGATCACGCGGATCGTGCGTTTCGGTTTCAAATTCAACTTGTGGACGAGGTTCGCAGCTTCCATTGAAACCGCCACGCCCGCGCCGTCGTCGATCGCGCCGGTTCCCAGGTCCCACGAATCGAGATGGCCGGAAACAATCACGACTTGTTCCGGATGTTCGCTGCCCCTGATGTCGCCGATCACATTTGCGCTTTCAACGTCCGGCAATGTTTGCGGCGTTAGCACAAGTTTCATTTTCACGGGACCCTGCTTCACCAGATCGGCAATCAGGTCCGCGTCTTCGCTCGTGACCGCGCCCGCGGGAATTTTCGGGGCCTCATCCGCATACCTTGTCGATCCGGTGTGCGGAATGCGATATTCGGCGCCGCCAACCGAACGAATCAGGCATGCGACTGCGCCCTGCCGCGCTGCCGCGCTTGGCCCGTCGCTTCGATAAGTAACCGCTTCGCCATAGGCTTCGCCGCTGCGTCCTACCGCGGCCAACTGTTTGTCGAACGAATAAGTGAAAAGCACGATCTTACCCGCGACCTTGTCGCGCGGCATGGCTTTCAATTCGTCGAAATTTTTTACAGCAACGACATCCGCGGTGATTCCCTCTTTCGGAGTGGCGACGCTTCCGCCGAGCGCGCAAAGCACAATCTTCTGAGTCGTGCCTTCCGCCATTCCCGGAAACTGAACCAGCGCGGCGGTTTCTTCGCCGCGGACCCAGTGCGGCACCATCGTCTTCTCGAGCTGCACTTCGCAGCCGATCGCTTTCAATTCGCCCGCCACATACTCAACCGCTTTCGCCGCTTGCGCCGAACCACTCAATCGCGGTCCGATGTTGTCCGATAAATGCGCCACTTCGCGGTATGCGTAATCGCTGCTGAGGGCAGCTTGTTGCAGTCGCTTCAGATCAGCGAGCGTTTGGGTAGAGAAAACGACCGGCGTGGCGGTCGGCGATGGGGTTGCCGACGCCTCATCATTCTCTCCGGGAGAAGTTTTTGCCACCGGTTCGGCAGACTTTAGCCAATCCGACAGTTGTCAGCAAAAACCCGACACCAAGAATGTATCGCCACTTCGTCATCCAACGAAAATGTAGAGTTCCGCGTGAATGACAAGCGTTACAAAAGAAGTTGATGGTTGATAGAACGCTTCGCTGCGCTTGCTTTGGTTGAGAGTTACGGACCGAGCTAGACAGAATTTACAAAATTATCAGTTAAATCCCTCGAATCCGCGTTATTTGATCCTTCCTTCATCGAAATCGATCAGATCCGGGATCGTCACGATGTCACTGCGATCGGCGATTCCCATCTCCTTTTTTCGCTGTTCCAATCGCGGCGTCACACGGTCGCGCCAACCGAGCTTGGAACCGAAGCCGTTCCAGACGAACAAATCGCCTTCGTTTGGACGCCTGCCTTTTTCGAAACACCATTCCAAAATCTCTTCATCCGTGCCGCCTTGTTTTACCCGCTCGATCAATTCGTCATGATCCACCCGCAGAAAATTGCAGCAGGTGCTGTCGGCAGTTCCAGGCGCGCCAAAGTTCTCCTGATAATCCTTGTCCAGTTCGCCGCGCAAATGCAGCCGAATCTTGTCCAGCATTCTCGGGAAATACATTACCCCCTTGGTCATCTCCTTCGGGCTTTTCGGAAATTTACGCGTTGTCATGAGGCACTGATTATCCGTCGGCTCACCCGCAACTCTCAACTAAAGCGAGGCGACGCCGAGCGTTCTATCAACAATCAACTCTTCTTACACCAGTCCCTGGTCCAGCATCGCCTCGGCGACTTTGGTGAATCCGGCGATGTTCGCGCCGTTCACGTAATTACCCGGCGTGCCGTATTTCTCGGCCGTGCGATAGCACACGTCGTGAATGTTTTTCATGATGTTGAACAAACGCGCGTCGACTTCTTCGCGCGTCCAGCGAATTCGCATGCTGTTCTGCGCCATTTCCAATCCTGACGTGGCCACGCCGCCGGCGTTCGCCGCTTTGCCGGGCCCGAAGAGTATCTTCTTATCGAGAAACTGATTCACCGCGTCGATCGTGCTCGGCATGTTCGCGCCTTCCGAAACAACGTAGCAGCCGTTCTTCAAAAGATTCGCCGCGTCCTTGCCGTTGATTTCGTTCTGGGTCGCGCTCGGAAACGCGCATTGCGCCTTGTGATTCCAGAGCGGATTGTAATCGAGCTTCGGATCGGTCTTGGTGAACACTGCGCCCTTGAACTTGTCCGCGTATTCCGAAATGCGACCGCGCCGGTTGTTTTTCAGGTCCATCACAAACGCGAGCTTCTCCCGATCGATTCCGGCCTCGTCGTAAATGTAACCGCGACGAATCCGACAGCGTGACCGGCTTCGCGCCTAGCGTAATCAACTTCTCGATCGTGTATTGAGCAACGTTGCCGCTGCCGGAGACCAGCGCGATCTTGCCTTTCAAATCTTCCTTTCGCGTCTTGAGCATTTCGTCCGCGAAATAGACCGCGCCGTAACCGGTCGCTTCCGGCCGAATGACCGAGCCGCCCCAGGTGAGACCTTTGCCGGTCATTACTCCGGTGAACTCGTTTTTCAGTTTCTTGTACATGCCGAACAAGAACCCGATCTCGCGCGCGCCGACGCCGATGTCGCCCGCCGGCACGTCCGTGTCCGGCCCGATGTGCCGCCACAGCTCGCACATGAACGCCTGACAAAACCGCATCACTTCGGAATCGCTCTTGCCGTGCGGATCGAAATCGCAACCGCCTTTGCCGCCGCCCATCGGCAGCGTGGTCAGCGCGTTTTTGAAAACTTGTTCGAAAGCGAGAAATTTGAGGATTCCCAAATTCACGCGTCGGATGAAATCGCAACCCGCCTTTGTACGGGCCGATCGCGCTGTTCATCTGGATCCGGAACCCGCGCTGGACGTGCAGCTCGCCTTTGTCGTCCTGCCACGCGACCCGGAACATGATCACGCGCTCGGGCTCGATGATTCGCTCGAGGATTTTCGCTTTGCGATAACGCGGCTCGCGGTCCAGCACCAGCGTCAGCGATTCGGCGACTTCCTGGACCGCTTGATGAAATTCTAATTCACCCGGGTTCTTCGCTTTGACTCCGGCCATCAACTCCGACACGTATTTTTCCACAGGTGGCGGGAACACTGCCAGAAGATCGCTGTCTCAGCAAATCCAACCCCTATCCCGAAGGAACCCAAGAACGCAGGAACTTAGAAGGGTACTGTGCAATCCGATTGATCCGCGGCTAAGAGAATTCCTGCTTTCCTTGCTTTCCTCAGAGATCCTCACTCAACTCCTATGCCCATCAACAATCCGTTCTCGAGCACGGACGGATTGATCGTGAGAAACAGAACGACGCCGTTCACCGGCGAAATGATTTTCTCAAGCACATCGCCGAACAAATCGCCAACCGTTCCGATCTCTTGCCCTTTACTTGGAGAATCGCCCGCCGCGACCTTCGGATACCACATGCCGGCATTCTTCGTGTAAAGCCACTCAAACTTCGTCAGCACTCTTGATTCTTCTGTGGTGGCAGTGTCGGCCGCAAAGGTTTTGGTTGTAGCCACGGCGCTATGCGCCGTCTTCTTCGTTGGGGATTTTGTTTTTACCTGGGATTTGGAACTTGGGATTTGGGATTTCGGTCCGCCTGCAATCATTCCCAGATGTCCCATCACATTTAGGACCCCATTCACGAGCAATTCCACCTGGTCCTGTTGAAGCTGTCCCACTCCACCTGCTTCCGCCAAAATCGCTGGAACACCTTTCTCCGCTGCGGCCGCATAACTTGATGAACCTTTCGCTGGCTGAACTGGTTTGCTGACCGTCAGCACGTATGGCAACCCGAACGCTATCGCGATCTCCTTTGAGCGCACGGCTACATCACGAGCTTTCTTGTCCGCCAGTCCGGCCTCGGACCGACAAATGACAAACGGCACCAGCGCTTCCGGAATATCGCCGCCGTGAAGATCGATATACGCATCGGCGTGAACAACGAACTCGTGAATGAGAGCGTGTGTCATCTGCTCGGAATAACTTCCAGTGGAATCGCCGGGGAACACGCGGTTCGGATTCACGTTATCGACCGGACACACGAACGGCGTCCGCGATCGAAATGACGGCAAACTCAACACCGGCATCAAAATCACCGTGCCTGCGATCTTTTTCGGATCGAGCTCTTTGCTCAATCGAATCACCGCTTCGATCGCCGGATATTCGCCGCCGTGAACACCGGCGTTCACGAACAACACCGGCCCCGGTTTCACACCAGTGATTGAAATCACTGGTCGCGGCTCATCCTTCGCCAACGCCGCGCCCGGCAACTTGATCAGGTGCCGCTGCGTGCTGCCGGCTTTCAGCTCGCCCAAGATTTGCATAGTCATTAGTTGATAGAACGGCTTCGCCTTTGGTTGATAGATCCGAGCCGGATTCGCGTCCCTCTCAGCTAAAGCGAAGCGAAGCTGAGCGTTCAATCAACAATCAACTTCTCTCATTGCTCGGTTTTTCGTTTGTAGATAGCTGCGCCGTAGCCGCCAACATCGAGCGGATCATCGCCACCGTACGCATGAAGTTGGTAATCCCGAGTCAGCCACTCAAGAATTTCACGGCCTTTTCCAGGGGCTTCACCATAACGATCAATTCCATGCGCGCGCAGGTCGCGACTGATAAGAACAACGCGGTCCGGTGGATTAGCCTCGAGTTCACCCGCCATCTCGGAATTGGATGGAAAAAAGTAGTAGTAACGCACACTGCTCGGAATCCGAGCGAGATAGTTGATGATAGCGCCTTCCGGTAGAACGACGAGGCTCTTGATCCTGGCGTCCTGCTTCAGAGATGTGGTTGTGCCTTCGACCAGTTCGCCAGTTCCGTCTAGCTGAGGCGGAAAGGTGTAGAAACGATCGATGCCTTCGCCGATAGAGTCCGTTTTCAGACGCAGCAATTGTTGCGAGTCCTGCGCGATGTTGATTACGCCCGGAACAAGCAACGCGAGGACGGCGGTCACAACCAGAACACGTTGACGGGCAGCGAGCCGTAACCACTCCGGTAACTCACTCAGAAGCACGGCAGGAACGATTGAACCTGCGATGGCAGCTTGAAAAAAGCCGTAATGATAAATTCGACCGTTCAAAAACATTCTCGCCATCAAGGCCGTTCCGAGGACCGCCAGCAAGGTCGCGGTAATAATCTTACGCCTGTTCCCGGGCACCGATCGCAAAGACACTATGAAGCGGACCAAGGTGTAAACGACGAGCAGGCCAAGCAAACAACGACCGACCTCCCGCCAATGTACGGCGGTGGATGCGATTGCCCCCACGGCACCCGTGAAAACCACGGCCGATCCGATAGTTACTCGATTAGGTGGCAGCTTTCGACCGAGCCAGCCAACCAGAGCAATTGCGCCGATGACAAGGAAGGCCACCAAAGTAGCAATGAGATGTTGCTTGAGATTATTGCCAGCCTCCGACATGCCGGAGAAGTCGCCCTGTAAGCCAGTGGAATAATTTCCCGCATTCGCTGCAATAATTTCCCGGTAAGCGCCCGCCGACATGACCAGGGCTTCTTTCACCGGAACAAAAACGGCGAAGTAACTTGTGAAGGCCAGGGTGGGAAGCGCAGTCCCGACAAGTCCAAGCAGAACAGCACGCCACGAAGGTAGCTTGTGGTATCGCCAGCACAGCACGGCGGACACAATGATCAGAGCTGCTCCGGATAGTATGAACTCCGGTTTTAAGACAAAACAAAAACCGTACAACAGGCCGGCGAGAAAAGTCCTGAACGGCGCCGGTTCTTCGATCCAGCCCGACAGCACATAAACCATAGCCAGGCTTATCAGCATGCCGTGGGTCGCTTCGTGAGAATAAGGTGTGGCGTAATTGTAGTTGGCGATACGTACAAGTTGGCTAAACCCGAAGACCGCGATGAAGGTAGCAGTCGCTGCGAGAGCGCCGGCGAAACCCCAGGCGCGCCGGCAAAGAAGAAAGAACAGCGCCAGGATAGCTGCAAAAATGATCAGGTTAGCCGTCACCAGGACCATCATGCCCGGTCGAAAGACGGTGAAGAGCATGGCGTTGAAGTATTGTGAGAAAGGGCCGTAAGCCTCTTCAACGTCGCGATAGAGAAGAGCACCCTGCGAAAGTCGCCACGGGACTGTACAGCTCTCGGCCAAAGTCGACGAGCGGGTCGGGCCATTTACGCCAGGAGACGGCGAAAAAATAAACAAACAGCGCCAACAGGAACACGAGCCCCAGCCATTGCGCGATCTTCAGCAGACGCATGGAGAGACTATTTAATCAGGAATCCAGGAATCAGGAACTCAGGAAAACAGAAAAAAGAATTATCCGTATCCGTCTAAATCCGCGTAATCCGCGGTTAAGAAAATTCGTGCTTTGAAACTCGGTCGCTGCCCGCGCTCCCTCGTAGCTTTACCTTCTATCTCGGAAATCCCTTTCCTCGATTCTTGCGTTCCTCAGAGATTTCGGCGCTCGGATCAGTGCCTGTCCGGCTCGGACTTTTCGAAAAATGACGGATCGATTGGCGGATTGACGTTGATTTCCTTGATCAGCGAACTTTCCAGCAACTTGCTGGTCTTCAAATCGGTTTCCGATCCCGCGAACGGAAATTGCACGCCGTTTATTTTTCGAAAATCCCAACTCTTCTGTTCAATCGTCGTTGGAGTCGGGTCGATGTCCACGTGCAACGGGCGAATGTCGCGCCGCCGCGTGATCAACCAGCTGTTCGGGTCCACATAGAGCGTAGTGCGATAACCATCCTTCAACGTCAGTGGCAGTGCATAGTAGTTGATCCCGTCGATCTTCTCTCGCCCGACGAGTTCGATCTGATGACCTCGCTGTTTGAGCTCGTGCAGACCGAAAAGTTTTCCGGGAAGCTCGACTCCGTGTTGTAGCGCAGCGGTTGCTTTGCCGAGGCAGGCTTCGATTCCTTTCCGTTCCACTCCCAGCCGTGCTCTCCGTCAAATGCTTCTGTGAAAACGTGTTTCCCCGCCGCCGAGACGTCGATCCGCATCCGGCCCGGCCGCGCCGCATAATAAATCCCGTCGGCCTCAAATCCCGGGTCACTGATATGCAGGTCCACTGCGATTGATTGAATCGCCTCGATCGCAGCCCGGCCGCCCATCGCCTTGCTATTGCGATCCACAACATCGTCGACCGTGAACGCACGATTGCAGCCGAATAAGGCCACCACCAAGCCGCATCCGGCGATCAACGAAATCAAATTGGTGGCACATCTTGGAAGCATCCAACCAAGGAGGCCGCCGAAGACCAAACTTGTCTATCCACCGGGAAATGTCTCATCCACGCCTGTTCGCCGTCCGTAAAACGCATCGACATAATCCGGACCGTGTTGTCGGAGCGCCAAAACCAGATGCGCATAGCGCTCGGCGACCGCGTTCATGTCCGGCGCCGACGCTCGACGTGATCAACCCGCAGAGAACGAAAGCTAAGATCGGGCGCATACCGAGGATTACGTCGAGTGCCGCCTAAAACGTCAAATGTTTAGGTGTGACCCCGGCTTCCGATTCCAAGGAGCGACGGTTGAGTGGAAATCATCGCCCTGCAAATAAAGGGCCTGGCGCCAAAATCAAAATCAGCGATCAAATGATAAAACGCCCAAGGCAGCCCGAGGGAGGAGCAGAAAAATTAAGAGGCTGCCTGTGGCAGCTTCGTTGTTTCCAGAGAGCCCTTTAGAGTCAACTTTGCGGCGTGTATCTTTTGCAGCACGTCATCCGGTAATGGTTCCGGTTTCGGTAAGGGCGTGACCTCCGGCAAATTCTGCAAATCTTCCTTGTCTAAATAGACCACAGAGAACCCGGTTCCATCCTCTGATTTGATTGTCATTTCTACCTTATTTTACACTCACATTCATTTTACACCATCGAAAAAGCATAACCCGGCTAGATGATTTGCGTGAGACCGTGCCAGCGCAGCGATCTCCCGTTGATCAAACCTTGTCGCAGTTATCGGAAATTCGCTATCTAAGGCCAATACACCGACGACTTTATCTGTTTCCAAAATGGGCACCGCCAATACCGATTCTATTTGAGAGACAAACGGAATCTTCTTTCGATGCACAGTATTGATAGGGCTCTGAAAACGAACATTGTTCTTGTCGTAAATAATTATATTTTTCTCCGACCAAGCTCTTCCGATAGCGCCCTCGCCCTTCTTGAACTTCATTCTTAGCTCGTCGTTAGAAAACGCTGAGCCATCAGGCGTCCTAAAATAGTAAATCTGCAGACGCCAAGCATAACGCCACGTTCGTTTTGGCAGGGAAAGATTGGCGCGAATTGGCGGGATCGTGGCAGCACCTTTAATTTGCTTGTAGTAGTCGGTAAGCAAACCGCCCAGCTTCAATTCGATCACATCCCGCCTTTGTTCGACTTTACTCCTACCAACTGGTTTACGGCCCGTTAAGATCCATTGCTGAATGAGAAGCACCAAGGTTAAGGCAATCAATACCCTTAATCGAGATGACTCACCGATGTAGCTGTTGTCTTTGAGCCATCCGGTCCAAGCCCACCCCAAAGCGCAAACTACACCTAAAATGACGTTCAACGTGCGCTTCATTAGGGGAAAAAGATTAGCTAACAATGCTATAGGAAATACATTTTTCGTATCAAGGCGTTTGTTAGGCAGGCTCCTCGAAGATTTAGACTTGACCCTCTATTACGCTGACTGCTGCCGGGGTCATTGACTTGCAGTTACTTTTCGCGTTATGCCATCTCAATCTAAAGCAAAACAGCCGAGCCCTTGCGAGCTCGGCTGCTTGTTAATTGTTGTTTAGGCTCCTTGCCAGGTCATGCCACGGTTGTGATGGCACTCATTTTTTTGGCAATACGGTATAGAAAAAACTGACATCAGCATCGCAATCCGATTGAGCGTGATGTTGACGCTCGCTCTTGATCTGAACTTCAATCCGAAATGTTTCACTAATGTCTTTGTCGGAAAGAACAACGGAAAAAGTGTTATCGTCCTGCCATTTTCCCTCGCGCCCACCGCTAGTTATCAATCGAAGAGACTTAAGTGGCTCACCCATTGGGTCGCTCGCCGTAACCACAAACTCGACAAGATCTCCAGAGCGCAGGATTTGCTTTGTCACGATTGCCCGCAGTCGGGAGGAGTCAGGCGTCCATATATTGCCGATGCTGTCTCGGGCACTTTCAATTCTCGGAAAGTAATCCTCCTTCGTTTCAAGCTTGCTTCGATATCGGATCAATCGAGTCCGTATCTCGCCCGCGATACCTGTCGCGAGATGCTTTTGATGAGGCAATAACTCCCGGCGGTGTGCCTCCGGATCCCGCAACTTTTCCAGTTCGTCTAAATACACGCGCATTGTTTTTAAGTCCCCGAGAGCATCCGTGAACTTGTCCCAGTGTTTTTCCAGAATTGTCCGAATGTCGAAAAAGTCGGCGTAGTAGATCAGTCGCGCTTCGACTACGCCGCCTTTCTGACGTTTTGCCTCAATGTCCTTGCGTTCAGTCCATTTCAGGACTCGCTCCGGAGACACCCCGCATTTCGTCGGCCAATCTTCACCGAGAGACTTTGTCAACATCGTGGCGATGAAATCTCGCAACGCGTTTTCGGTATCCTTGAGAACTTGGGTGATGTCGATCTGCATGTGCAACGATCTTCTTTAAAACAAAACAGCCGGAGCCTTTCGACTCCGGCTGTTTGTAATTCATTGTTTCGTTCGGCTTAGTAATCCATGCCGCCCATGCCGCCGCCCGGAGGCATTGCCGGAGCTTTTTCCTTTTCAGGAACTTCCGTGACCAATGCTTCGGTGGTGAGCAACAGACCCGCGATCGACGCGGCGTTTTGCAACGCGCTTCGCGTGACCTTGGTCGGATCGACAATGCCGGCCTTCACCAGGTCGACATATTCGCCTTTGGCGACGTCGTAACCTTCGTTGCCTTTGCGCTTCTTCACTTCCTCGACAATGAGCGCGCCTTCCGCGCCGGCGTTGTCGGCCAGTTGACGCAACGGCTCTTCGATCGCGCGACGCACGATCTGGACGCCGACTTTTTCGTCGGCATCGAGGCCGCGCATGCCTTCGAGCGATTTCTGGGCCCGGATCAATGCGACACCGCCACCCGCGACGATGCCTTCCTCGACCGCCGCACGCGTGGCGTGCAACGCGTCTTCGACGCGCGCCTTCTTCTCTTTCATCTCGGTCTCGGTCGCTGCGCCGACGTTGATGACGGCAACACCGCCCGCGAGTTTCGCGAGGCGCTCCTGGAGTTTCTCTTTGTCGTAATCGCTGGTCGTCTCTTCAATCTGACGACGGATCTGAGCGACCCGGCCCTGGATGTCAGCACCCTTGCCCGAACCTTCGACAATGGTGGTGTTTTCCTTGTCGATGGTGACGCGCTTGGCTTTGCCGAGATCTTCAATCTTGATGTTCTCGAGCTTGATGCCGAGGTCTTCGCTGATCAGTTTGCCGCCGGTCAGCACCGCGATGTCTTCCAGCATCGCCTTGCGACGATCGCCGAAGCCCGGAGCTTTGACCGCGCAGACTTGGAGCGTGCCGCGCAATTTGTTCACGACCAAAGTCGCGAGCGCTTCGCCTTCCACGTCTTCCGAGATGATGAGGAGCGGACGTCCGGCTTTCGCGACTTTCTCGAGCAACGGAAGCAGATCCTTCAAGCTCGAGATTTTCTTCTCGTAAATCAGGATGTACGGATTATCGAGAGCGGCTTCCATCTCCTCCGCGTTGGTCACGAAGTAAGGCGACAGATAGCCTTTATCGAACTGCATGCCCTCGACCACGTCGAGGGTGGTCTCGATTGATTTCGCTTCTTCGACCGTGATCGTGCCGTCCTTGCCGACTTTGTCCATGGCGTCGGCGATGATCTCGCCGATTGTCTTGTCCCAGTTGGCCGAAACGGTCGCGACCTGCTCGATCTCGTTGCGATCGCTTACTTTCTTGGAGATTTTTTTCAGCTCCTCGACGATCGCTTCGACGGCTTTATTGATGCCGCGCTGCAACGACGTCGGGTTTGCGCCGGCGGTGACGTTGCGGAGACCTTCGCGGTAAATGGATTCCGCGAGAACAGTCGCCGTGGTCGTGCCGTCGCCCGCGACGTCCGAAGTCTTGGAAGCGACTTCGCGAACGAGCTGCGCGCCCATATTTTCATACGGATCTTCGAGCTCGATTTCTTTCGCGACCGTCACACCGTCCTTGGTGATCGTCGGGCTGCCGAATTTCTTGTCGAGAATGACGTTGCGACCGCTCGGTCCGAGGGTGGCCTTGACGGCCCGCGCCAGTTTCTCGACTCCGCGCAGCAAAGTGTGCCGCGCTGCTTCATCGAATTGTAATTGTTTAGCTGCCATAATTTTTAGTTCTGCTTAGTTGAGTTGAGTTGAGGAATTAGATTGAAGATCAGAACCTGGCATTCAGTCCACGATGATGCCGAGGATGTCGTCCTCGCGCATGATCAGGAATTGTTCGCCGTCGATTTTGATTTCGGTGCCGCCGTATTTCGAAATGAGCACCTTGTCGCCTTTCTTCACGGTGAAATCGACTTTCTTGCCCTCTTCGTTCACCTTACCGGTGCCGAGAGCGACCACTTTGCCTTCCTGCGGTTTTTCTTTCGCAGTGTCGGGAATGATGATCCCGCCTTTTTTTGTTTCCTGCTCTTCGATCGGCTGCACCAGCACCCGATCGCCGAGCGGTTTTACGTTAACGCTTGCCATAAGTTAGTTTTTTCTTCTGTTGTTTTTGTTTTTGGGTTGAGCCGGCGACTCCGAAAACTTTCGGGGCCACCGGCAAATTGTTTCTTTAGTTAATCTTCTTCACGAATTTCGCGTCACACGTCACTCGTCACTTCTTTTTGTCTTCGTCGACGACTTCGAACTCGGCGTCGACAACGTCGCCCGCCATTGGCGGGGCCACGCTTCGCCGTTGCGGTTGCGAGCCGGGACGGCCGAGCCGGACTGGCGGCTGTCCGGGTCCAGGTTGCGGACCCGGCTTGCGGACCGGCACCTTGCGCTGAAGCTTGTTTGTAAAGCTCGGCGCTGACGTCCTGGAACTTGCTCTGCAAATCGTCGTAGGCGCGCTTCATCGCGTCGGTGTCGTTCTTGTTGATCGCTTCCCGCACCGCGGCGATTGCGTCCTCGACCGGTTTGCTTTGTCGGCCGGAATCTTGTCGCCCAGTTCCTTGAGTTGTTTCTCGGACTGATAAGCGAGCGTGTCGGCGTTGTTCTTGATCTCGATCGCTTCCTTCGCCTTTTTGTCTTCTTCGGCGTGCGACTTCGGCTTCCTGGCGCATCTTCTCGATTTCGTCCTTGCTCAAGCCGCTCGAGCCGGTGATGGAGATTTTCTGCTCCTTGCCGGTGCCGAGATCTTTGGCCGAGACGTGCAGAATGCCGTTGGCGTCGATGTCGAAGGTGACTTCGATCTGCGGAACGCCGCGCGGGGCCGGCGGAATTCCGTCGAGATGGAACGTGCCGAGGTTCTTGTTGTCGCGCGAGAGCGGACGTTCGCCTTGTAACACTTTGATTTCCACGCCCGGCTGGTTGTCGCTGTAAGTCGAAAAGATTTGCGATTTCCGGGTCGGAATCGTGGTGTTGCGCGGAATCATCGGCGTGGCCACGCCGCCCGGCGGTTTCAATGCCAGCGTGAGCGGAGTCACGTCGAGCAGGAGCACGTCTTTGACGTCGCCCTTGAGCACGCCGCCCTGGATGGCCGCGCCAATCGCGACGACTTCGTCCGGGTTCACGCCTTTGTGCGGCTCCTTGCCGATCAAGCCGCGCGCCGTCTCGACCACTTTCGGCATGCGGGTCATGCCGCCGACGAGCACGAGCTCGTTCACTTCGCGCTCGGAAATTTTCGCGTCTTTCAAGCACGCTTTGACCGGCGGAATCGTGCGCTGAACAAATCGTCGGTGAGCTGCTCGAGCTTGGAGCGGGTCAGCTTCTTCTGAATGTGTTTCGGACCGCTCGCGTCCGCCGTGATGAACGGCAGATTGATTTCGTATTCCTGCGAGCTCGAGAGCGCGATCTTCGCTTTCTCGGCTTCTTCCTTGATGCGCTGGAGCGCGTCCGGCTGCTTGCTCAGATCGATGCCGGTGTCCTTTTTGAATTCGTCCACGATCCAATCCATCACCTTCGCGTCCCAATCGTCACCGCCGAGGTGCGTGTCGCCGTTGGTCGCTTTCACTTCGAAAACGCCGTCGCCGATTTCGAGAACGGAAATGTCGAACGTGCCGCCGCCCAAATCGTAAACGGCGATCTTCTCGTCCTTTTTCTTGTCGAGACCGTAGGCGAGCGACGCCGCGGTCGGCTCGTTGATGATGCGCAGCACTTCGAGGCCGGCGATTTTGCCCGCGTCCTTGGTCGCCTTGCGCTGCGAGTCGTTGAAATACGCCGGAACGGTGATGACCGCCTGCGTGATTTTTTCGCCGAGCTTCGCTTCCGCGTCGGCTTTGAGCTTCGCCAAAATCATCGCCGAAATTTCCGGCGGCGAAAACGTTTTGCGTTCGCCGTTCACTTCCACTTGCACGTGAGCGTCGCCGTTGGCGGCCTTCACGACTTTGTAGGGAACGCGATGCTCTTCTTCGTGCACCTCGTCGAACTTGCGGCCCATGAACCGCTTGATGGAAAAAACGGTGTTCTGCGGATTGGTCACGGCCTGACGCTTCGCGGCCTGGCCGACCAGTCGCTCGCCGCTTTTGGTGAACGCGACGACCGACGGCGTCGTGCGCGCGCCTTCGGAATTTTCCAAAACTACCGGGTCGCCACCTTCCATGACGGCCATGCAGGAGTTGGTGGTGCCCAAATCGATACCTAAAACTTTTGCCATAAAATTATTTTTCCTTTCGGTTTCCTTTCGTTGGTCGACTCGCCGATACGACCTCAAACCATGTGCGGCGAGACTTCGACCCAGCGTGTCTTTAGCACAGGCTGAGCCGCGGACTGACTGCTTGATCGTAAGCTACCTAGATGATCAGAGGTTAACGCGATAATTGCGAGTCTAGTAATCCGGCCAAATCGAGACAACGCGTCACATTTTGCGGTTTCTAGCGTCGTTCAGTCGCGCCACCGCGGCGCACGCCCGAAACAAATCCCAAGTTCCAAGTCACACAAATTCCAATGGCCAAAATCCAAACGTAGCCGGATGAGATCTTTAGGGGTTTGGGCATAAATTTGCCTGGAGCTGGGGTTTGGAACTTGGAGCTTCCGCCTTGCGGCTTGGGATTTGGAGCCTGGGATCTTCTGCCCGGCAGCGGCATAGCCTCTGCTCGTTGCTCCTCCATGGAAACGACCAACCAGCTCGGTCCGAAAGGTTGAATCCGATCCGGATATTTTCTTTCACTGCCAGCACTGCAAAGCCGCGTTGGTCGCGAATCGATCGGCGCTGCCGGGCTGAATCTGACCTGCCAGAAATGCGGCCAGCAAACGCTGGTGCCGAAACCAGAAGCACCGAACGCAACCGCGATGGCACTACGCGGACGAACTTCGCGGCAAGTTGAAGGAAAACGAATCGCAACGCGCCGAAGTGACCGGTTACATCAATCAGCTCACGATCCAGTTGCATCGCTGGCAATTGCGTTTGCAAACGTTGAACGAACGCAAAGCGCAGCTCGAAAAAGATCTGGGCGCAAAGCAGTTGGCGCTAAACTTGTAGCGGCAGGCGTCTCGCCTGCAATTTAAGAAGAGCAGCCGGGGACGGCTGCCTCCACAGTCCGGCAGAAGAAATTCTTTTGGCGAAATCGTCGTGCACGCGTACTTTTTCGGGTGCGGCAATATCACGATCTTCTCCGGCTCGTTCTTGGAAGAAGGTCAGCCGCGCGACGATCGCACCGGCACGGGCACGTTTTCGGTCTTCGGCGCGCAAACGCGGTTCGATTTGCGGCCGAACGGTCCGGGATTTCCGCTGCTCACCACCAAGAAGCTGCACATCAAGTCGATCATTTACGAGCTGCTCTGGTTTTTGCGCGGCGACACCAACATCAAATATCTCAACGAACACGGCGTCACGATTTGGGACGAATGGGCCGACGAAAACGGAAATCTCGGCCGCGTTTACGGCGCGCAATGGCGCGACTGGCGCGGCGGCAACGGCGCGCGCGTCAACCAGATCGACAACGTTGATCGCGCAGATCAAAAAAAATCCGGACAGCCGGCGGCTCATCGTGAGCGCGTGGAATCCGGGCGAGATCGACAAGATGGCGCTGCCGCCGTGCCACGCGCTGTTTCAATTTTACGTGCAGGACGGCGAGTTGAGCTGCCAGCTTTACCAGCGCAGCGCGGATTTGTTTCTCGGCGTGCCGTTCAACATCGCCAGCTACGCGCTGCTCACGATGATGGTCGCGCAGGTTGTCGGTCTGAAGCCGGGCGATTTCGTCCACACCTTCGGCGATCTGCATCTTTACACCAATCATCTCGAGCAGGCGCGCGAGCAACTGACTCGCGAATGCCGGCCTCTGCCGCAGATGAAATTGAATCCGGCGGTGAAAAACATCCACGACTTCAAGTTCGAGGATTTCGAACTCGTCGGTTACGACCCGCATCCGTCGATCAAGGCGCCGATCGCGGTATGAGAACATTCCTGGTCGGGTCGGCCTTGCTGGTAGCAACAACAAGGTTCGCGCTGGCTGCATCGATGCACATCGTCGCCTACGGCGACAGCGGCGTTTACGGCAAAGGCGTTGCCCGAAACGAAACGTATCCGGCGCAGCTGCAGCGAATGCTCCAGCAAAAAGGTTACGACGTCACGGTCACCAACGACGGAGTTAACGGCCTGACGTCGGGCGATGCTGTTGCAAACGTAGGCAACGTCGGAAAAGCAGACGTGGTGATCGTTCAGGTTGGAGTCAACGACGCGAAGCGCGACGTGCCGCCGGGAACGATTCGCCAAAACGTCGGAGCGGTAATCGACAAACTGAAAGCGAACGGCTCGCGAGTGTTAGTGGTCAGCCATCCCTCGGCCAACGTCTGCGACGTCGCGTCATCGAAAGGTGCGCCGTGCGTGATGTGGGGCGGCCTTCCAGATACGCAGTATCATGTGCCCGGCGATCCGCAGAATCATTTCAATGCCGCCGGTCTTCACGTGATGGCGTTGAGAATGTTGCCGGCGCTCGAGAAACTACTCGGCGCGAAACATTAACGCGGCAATCAGCTGCCACCACAGTCGGTTTGCGAGACTTTCACCGTCAAGTCGGGTTGAAAGAAGATGTGAGGGCATGTTGGGTAACACTAATTTTATTTCTAGTCGCGACAGTCGCTTCGGCGCAGACCGAAAATCCGTTTCGAGTTGAAATCGACCTGAATCAGCAAACCGCGTATCTGATTCGCGGCCGGCGAATTGTAATGCAATCGCCGATTTCGAGCGGACGTTACGGACATCTCACCGAGACCGGCTCGTTCAAAGTGATCGAGAAAGAACGGAACCATTCCTCGAGCATTTACGGCAAAATTGTCGATGCGAATGGCCGAACCGTCGTCACCGATGCCGACGTGGACATGAAAGTGCCGACCGGTTGCAAATTCGTTCCGGCGCCGATGCCGTGGTTCATGCGTTTTCACGGCGCGGACGGAATGCACGCCGGTTATTTGCCGGGTTATCCTGCGTCGCACGGCTGTGTCCGAATGCCGGACCAATTGGCAATCGCGTTTTACAACGCGGTCGACGTCGGTACGCCGGTCACAGTTTTCGGGCGAACGCCGCGCACCAACGAATATTCTCGATTTGGTCCACAGCCGCAGCGCGGTTCGTGGCCGTGGTCCAGGCCGCCGTTCGGTCCGCGGTACGAACCGCCTCCTCGAGTTTACGAGTCGCGGCCGATTGACCGGTAACCAATTTTCTGTAGGGGAAGCTGCTAGCTTCCCAACTTGGGCCGAGACGCTAACAGCGTCTCCACAGCGGAAGACTTTACGGACGTTGCGTTGTCGTCTTCTTTACCGTCGAGCTGGCTGCCGTCTTTGGACCTTTGGAAAGGTCGACAAGGTCCGCCAGAATGTTGAGCGTTTCGTCGCGCTCGGGATCGATTGCCGGTTCTTTCGTGTCGTCGCCCGAACCGATCGTATCCGAATCGTCAGAATCGTCCGGCGCCGCTTCTGGTGAAACTTTGGTTACTCCATCTTTTTTCGCCTGCGCCAGTTTCCCAGGATACATGATCAACTGAAGATTCGGCTTATCGACATTGTCGAGGGTGACCCGATAGATGCTCGGTTCTTCTTCATGCCGGGCGAGACGCTCTTTGGACCGCACATCTTTGCGCGCCTTATCGTCTTGAAGTTCCTTCCGGCGCGCGTCCTCATTCAAGGTAATGCGATTTTCGTCAAGCTTTTGGCGGAGACGTTCCATGTCCTCCATCACGAAATGAAATTCCGGATTGTTTTGCACACGCTCGGCCGAACGCTGTTTCAATTCTTCGATGAACAACGGATGGCCCTCCGACCATTTGGTGTAACGCGCCTTTGGGCACTTCGTCGTAAGGGAGCGGATTCTTTAGCGCGCTTTCGCCAAACTCAGGTAAGATCGGTCAATGTCGGCAAAACAATATCGGACGCGACGCCGTGAAGTTGAGTCGATCCGCCCGCCACGCGATAGAATTTCTGAATGGTGAGTTTCAGCTCGCCGTCATCATCGGACCGGCTGCCAAGCAACGAAGTAAATCGTCCGATCGGCAGAATCGTTTGGACGGTGCCTTTGCCGAAAGTGTTTTTGTCGCCCACGATGATCGCGCGCCCATAATCCTGGAGCGCCGCGGCGAAAATTTCGCTGGCCGACGCGCTTTGCCGGCTGGTCAAAACGATCAGGGGCCCGGCATAAGCGACGCCCGGATCGGGATCGCTCGAAACAACGATGTTTCCGTTGGAGCCTTTCGTTTGCACGATGGGCCCGGATTTCAAAAATAATCCGGTCAGCGAGATCGCTTCTTCGAGCGAGCCGCCGCCATTACGACGAAGATCGACCACGAGTCCCGACAATGTTTTCCTTCTTCAGACGCTTCAGCAACGCGAGCACGTCGCGGGTGGTGCTCTTGGAATGCCGGTCCATGTCGGCGTAGAACGAGGGCAAGGTAAGCCACCCGAGTTTCACAGGGTCGCCGTTTTCGTCCTTCTTAATAATAATGTCGGCACGAGCTTCCTGGTCTTTCAGCTTAATTTCATCGCGCACCAGGTCGACTGTCTTGCGCTGAGATGGATCGGGCGCGTTCGCCGGGAATCGCCAGCAACCGCACTTTGGTTCCTTTCTTGCCGCGAATCATTTCGACGACTTTGTCGAGACGCATGTCACGCACATCAACGAACTCGGTCTGCCCTTGCGCGACCGCGGTAATTCGATCGCCGACTTTGAGGCGCCCGTCTGTCTGGGCGGGTCCGCCGGGAACAAGGCTTTCGATTTTCGCGTAGCCATCTTCGGTCCGCAGCATCGCGCCGATGCCGACCAGCGACAGACCCATTTGAATGTTGAAATTCTTAAAGTCGGCCTTGCTTAAATATTCCGAGTGCGGGTCGTAGGTTTGGGCCAGCGCATCGAGGTAAAGTTTCACCTGCTCGTCGCGATCTTCCTCGTGAACATTGCGGTCAATGCGATCGTAGCGGCGGGCAATCAGTTGCGGACCGGGTTCGATCGGATGCTCGCTTAACTTTTCCTGAAGCAACTCGCTGGCGATACGGCCATGCCAAAGCTGGTCCGCGTCGGCCTCGTCTTTCGGCCAGGGCGCTTTTTCCCGACGCACTTCGACAGTGTCGTTCGTTTTGAAATCCATCGGCTGCTTAAGGAGTTCCTTCACCTTGGCCACTCGGTCGTCGACCCGCTTTTGGTAGAGATCGTAAATCTCGTAGGCCGGCTTCAAATTTCCCAGCAACACGTCATCGGCCAAAGCGGTGCCATATTTCGCCGTCAGGGCGTCGACATCCTTTTGAGTAAAGAAAAGGTGACTGAAATCGAGCAGCTCGAGGTAGTTACGGAGGAACTTCTGGGAGACATCGGCGTTCAGTGGTTGATGGGTGTAATGACCTTCCTCAAGAAGCCGCCCGACTGAGACGCAAATCTGCTCGGCGTCCGATTTTGCCTGGACGGCCTGAGGTGTAACGCCGGTGAAAGCGAGTGAAGTGACCGCAAGCAGCAGAGAAAGACGTGTTTTCATGAAATCGGCGCGGTCTCCACGTTCGCAGAGTTCGTGCCTAAAAGCAACCAATGACCCCGAATCGACATGTAAGCAGTTGAGACAATGATACGCCCAGAACATTCAAAATCTTTCAAGAACCGCGACCTGAGGCTGTCATCGGTTTATTCCCGAGCCCGGCTAGCTCCGACAGAGCGGCACGTTTAGACTGGGTGGAATGAGATACGAGACGTTCTGTGGCGGGATTTTCGAAACGAACTGCTACCTTGTTCCCGCGCCAGAGGGATGGATCCTGTTCGATGCGCCGCAAGGGGCGGCTGATTGGGTCGCCTCGCAGAAGGTCGATCTAAAATTACTCTTGCTTACCCACGGACACATCGACCACGTCCAGGACGTGGCGGCTGTAAAGCAGCGCTTCGGCTGCCAGCTGGGCTGCCATCCCCTGACTGCGCCGATGATCTCAGACCCGAATTTCTTCCGGGACTTTGGCTTCGAGTTGGAAATCCAGCCTGCGAAGCCTGATTTCTTCGTTGAAGAAACTCCAAGCCAAAAATTTCTCGGCCTGGAAATGCAGGTGTTCGAAGTCCCGGGTCATTGTCCCGGGAGCCTTTGTTTTTTCTCGCGCCCGGACCAGTTGCTGATCGGTGGAGATGTTCTTTTCGCAGGCGGAGTGGGTCGGTGGGACCTGCCAGGTGGAGACGCCGATGTCCTGTTCAGCGGAATCCGCGAAAAACTTTTTCCGCTCGGTGACGCCGTGACCGTTTTGCCGGGCCATGGGCCACCGACGAAAATCGGAACCGAACGCATGACGAATCCGTTCGTCAGCTGACCCACTCGGGTCCAAAATTAATCCGGGAAAAAATTACTGCAGACCGGCCAGAAGATTTTGGAATGATTCCAGACCGTCGATCTCACCGACGATTTCGCGGAGCGAATTCATCGCTTTCGGAATGTGCTCAAGGAAATGCTTGTGCCCTTTGACCAGACCAAGAAATCCGTAGGCGCCCAAGGCCTGCATTAACCGCTGCATCGCGCAAAGCCGGAGCGTCTTCTGGAAATCGCTGTCTGGCTTTCCACCGCAATAGTGTTCGAGCAATTCATTCCGCTCCGCGTCCGTGAGATCGACATACGGATCGTAGAGCAATGAGGCCAGATCATATTGCGGCAGCCCCGGCCGCATTCCCTGAAAATCGATCAGATAAGCCTGGCCATTTCGGATCAAAATGTTTTGCGATTGAAAATCGCGATGGACGAGGACGCGCGGCCGCTGCGCCAAGTTCTCTGCGATCTCGTGCAAAACCGGCGCTGGCGCGAGGTTTTCGATTGTCGATTTATCGACTTCGAAATAGCGGCCGAGACAATTTTCGAAAAAGTAACTCTGCTCCCAGAGATAAAGCGGGGCGTTGAACTCGGCCGGCAAATGCTGCTGCATATCGGTGCAAACCGATTCCGGGAGCTGGTGAAGTTTGCGAGCTTCATCCAAAGCCGATTCATAAAATGCCCGCCGAACCAGCCAGGGCTCGGTTCGATAATTAAATAAATCGCTTTCTCCGAGGTCCTCCAACCAGATCAGGCCTTCGGTCACGTCGTGGTAATAAATTCTCGGCGCGCGGATCTCGTGGGACTCCAGAAACTGCGCGATTTCAACGTAATGACGGTTCTCGTCGCGCGAGAGATCGTACTTCACCAGAATCAACGACTGGTCTGACGAACAGCGGACGCGATAAAATTTCCGGTCCGACCCGCCTTTTTCGATCGGCGTAATTTTTACTTCATCGACTTTGAACCGCGGAAAATGCCGTCGCGTTTGCCGAAGGAGGAGTTCGGTTTTCATGGTTTAGACGTCGATGTTGCGATGAATCCCGGTGACGGTTTTTCGGGCGCGGACAATACAACTAAACAGCTCGGCATTGGAAGCAATTTGTGAACCCGGCCACACAATTGTGTCTTCTAGCACTGCGTTCCCACCGACACGGCAATCCCGGCCGACGACCGAACAACCGCTGAGCCGCGCCCTGGGATCGACAACGGCAGTTGGGTGCACCGGCTCCAACCATTCCCGATCTTTTACGTAATCGAGTCGCCAACCGGCAAGGATCGCTCGATGGACGTCGAAATATTCGGCCCGCGATCCAAGATTGAACCAATTGCCGTCGTCCAAAACCACGCCTCCGATTTTGCCGCCTTGAGAAATCCAGTCCGCCAGAATCGGGATGAAGGATATCTTTTGGCCGGGCGGAATATGTTGGAAGACCGATCGATTCCAGACAGCGATGTTCGCAAAGTCGAAATTACCCGGGACACCGCGCCGGTTTGAGATGTCGACCACGCGGCCGTCTTGAAAGGCGATCGCCGAACCCAACTTCGTTTTCCTCAGCGCGAGCGTGACCTCATTCGCCGCGATTGAAGTGTTCGTCAATCAGCGGCCGCAAAGGGACGTCCGTTAGAATATCGCCGCTATAAGTAATGAATGGTTCACTGCCGAGCAGGGGCTCGATGTTTTTGATACCGCCGCCGGTCTCGAGCAGCACCGGTTCGTTCACCAAAGTGAGATCGACTCCGGCATAACGATTTTCCGGAAATGTTTCCGCGAATTTTTCCGGGAGCCTATGGGTATTGATGAAAAATTTTTGGATGCCGATGTCCATCAGGTGATCAAGCCCAAAAGTGATGAGCGGCTTTTGTAAAATGGGGATGAGTGGTTTGGGCAATTCGTCGGTCAACGGGCGAAGTCTTGTGCCAAGGCCCGCGCCAAGGACGAATGCTTGTTTGATCTCGGACATGGCGTTAAAAATCGAGCATGCCCGAAGAAACCGTTTGGCGGGGGAGTGTGTCGCAATGGAAAAACTGCGGGTTCTTCGCTGTCCAAGCGGTGTTCGCGGCGCTGATCATTGTTATTTTTGTAATGACCCGTCGGAGCGCGCCCGAGATGAGGAACTTGAGTCCGTACATTTTAATTTTGCTGGCGGTCCCAATCCTTATCGCTGCGAGGCGTTATCTCCAAACGAAATGCACGATCTACGAAGTCACCAATGAACGTCTGAAAACGACCGAAGGAGTTTTGAGCAAAGTGACCGACACGCTCGAGTTCTATCGAATCAAGGACATCGAGAGTAAGCAGCCGTTTCTTTATCGGCTATGTGGAATCGAGAACGTCCTGCTCAATACCTCCGACGCGTCATCGCCACTGGCAATAATTGAAGCGGTTCCCCGGCACGCGGGTCTTGCCGATCTGATCCGAAACCAGGTTGAAACCATTCGACAGCAAAAAGGCGTGCGGGAAGTCGACGTCGAATAGTTGTCGGGCTTGAAAGTGCCTTTCGAACATCACCATCCGCCACTCGCGTGACGCCGTAAATCTTGTCGGGCAAATTACCGTGACATCGAAATCAAAGACGCGGCCAGTCCGATTTTCATGCACATTACCGGCAAGCTGCGGAGCAGACCGTTCCGGCGTACGGGTTGGATCGACGCTAAAAGAATAGTGGATTTGAGTTATCTCGGTGCAAGCTGCGTCAGACCTTGCTCGAGTTCGCTTAAAGAGAGGCGAATCCTGCGCGGATATTTATCAATCCAACGCTCGGAAATCTGCTTGAGCGGGGCGGGATTTAGATAATGGAGTTTTGCGCGACCGCGCCACAGTGGAACCACCAGCCCTGCCTTGATCAACAAACTCAGGTGCTTGCTAATTCCCTGCCGGGTCATGGCGAGGTGCCGGCAGAGCTCATTTAGAGTCTGACCGTTGTCTTGGTGAAGTTGATCGAGCAAGGCGCGGCGACTTGGGTCGGCCAGCGCTTTGAAGACGTCGTCCATTAGAAATATGCAACCAAACGGTTGCATATTCTTTCCAACCAGGCAAATGATGCCGCTATAGAGGCGCTAGTCTATGAATCAACTAGCGAACGACCGGACCGAGCCGGATCAGGTCTTCTTCAAGTAGAGCGTGCGCGTGCCGAAGTCGATAATGCCGTGATGCCGGTTGAGTATTTCGGCACCAAGCAGTCCAACCGCCGGCGGAGAGAGCTGCAACGCCTCGTGCAAAATGCCGCCTAAATCGATCACGCCTACATCATTCCGGCCAATGTCGACGACGCCAACCGACAGTTTCCGAATCCGGGCAACGTCCAAGTCTTCTTCCTTGAGATTGATCGCGGCTGACGCTAACCGCGTCTGTTCGGTCGGAATGTGCAAACGACGGACGAAAGGCCTATGCAAAAGCGTCGCGAAGGCGCCAGTATCGACCATCAGCCGAGCTTGCGAACCGTTAACCAAACCATCGACGTACAAATTGGAACCGTCGGTCACAAACATCGGCACTTTTTGAAAACCGCGGAAATCGAGACCGGGCACGGGCAGGGGTTGGTCTGGCTGAAGGTTTAGGATCAGAAGTTGTCGCTGGCAATCCAGGACGGCCCTGCTGGCAAAAAGAACATCGGTCCCAAGAATTCCATCCGCCTGTTGTTCGTGCAGACTGCGCGCGAGGTGGCGTGGCCCGCTCAGGTCGGCGGAAATCGCGGGCAGCTCTCCTACAGTCAGTCCACCGAGGCGCAGGGTGTGCGCCATCACTAAACGATTGTAGGAACCGTTGACCCTGACCCGCGCGGGATATTTCGAATCGGCAGGGACCTCGCTCACTCCAAAATGGCTGCGTCGCTTTGAAGCGATAACCGTCCCCGGCGATCCGCTGTCAACGATCAGCAACGCCGGCTTACCATTGATCCAGGCATGGACGAGCAAATGGTTTTGTCGGGAGCGGACCAGTGGAAGCGCTTCGAACTGGGCAGCTTGTCGCTCGGCCAAAGATGCAGAACGCGCCGAAGCCGCCAACGATGCCGAAGGTACTGAAGCACCGATCCCGCAAACGATCGGCAAAATGACACGCGTCCCCCACAAAAGAAGTCGGCCCCTGGAAATCACGCGCCCGAGACTATCATCTTTCCCAGAATGCGGAAATGAATTCTCTGACGGCCTAATTCGAGAAAAGATGCCGCCCAGCTTTTTGGCGTTGCCCGATTCGACCCGGTAAGATTAACTCTCCGCGACTCCGAGCGCTCTTTAGACCGTGGACACCTCGACGACCTCGCCCCCCGCAGCCGACCAGAAATTCGTCAGGGGCCTCGGCTTGCTTGATTCGACCATGCTCGTCGCGGGATCCATGATCGGCTCGGGGATCTTTATCGTATCTTCAATCATTGGCCGGCAAGTCGGCGCGCCTGGCTGGCTGCTCATCGTTTGGATCGTGACCGGATTGCTGACGCTGATGGCCGCGCTCTCTTATGGCGAGCTTGCCGCGATGATGCCGAAAGCGGGCGGGCAATATGTGTATTTGCGTGAGGCGTTCTCGCCGCTTTGGGGATTCCTTTATGGTTGGACACTCTTCCTCGTCATTCAAACTGGAACGATTGCCGCGGTCGCGGTCGGGTTTGCGCGCTACACCGGTGTTTTGATTCCATGGTTTTCGGAATCGAACTACCTGGTCGCACCGGTGCGTTTTGGGAGTTACGCATTCTCGCTTTCCACCGCGCAGTTTCTTGGTCTGGCAATGATCGCGCTCCTGACATACATGAACACGCGCGGATTAAATCTGGGAAAGCTGATCCAGAACATTTTCACAACGGCCAAGACCGGAGCGCTGATCGCGCTCATCGTGCTTGGAATTGTGGTTGGAGTGAAATCGGGCGCCGGCGCGGAAAATTTCCACAACTTTTGGAGTCTCCGCGGCGGATTACAGGAAGTCGGCGCGGGACTGACTGCTGCAACCGCGTTTGGACTTTTTGTCGGCATCTGCGTCGCCCAAACCAATTCACTTTTTTCGGCGGATGCCTGGAACAACATCACTTTCACCGCCGGCGAAGTGAAAGAACCGCGGCGCAACATTCCGCTCTCCCTCGCGTTTGGAACGTTTCTCGTGATCGGACTTTATCTGCTCGCGAACGTTGCCTATTTGGCGACGCTTCCATTCGCGGCAATCCAGAACGCGCCAAGCGATCGGGTCGCATCTGAGACGGCCAACGTAATTTTTCCCGGAGCCGGTGCGACGATCATGGCTGTGGCGATCATGATTTCGACATTTGGCTGTAACAACGGCCTTATCCTCGCCGGCGCGCGCGCGTATTACGCGATGGCCCGCGACGGTCTCTTCTTCCGGCGAGTAGGCGAGTTAAACAAAAATCACGTTCCGGCGTGGGGCCTGATCATCCAGGGAATTTGGGCCGGCGTCCTTGTCTTGCCGCGCACTGTCAAAACGGACGCCGCCGGGAATGTCACCGGCTACGGAAATCTTTACGGCAATCTGCTCGACTACGTGATTTCGGCCGCGCTGATTTTTTACATCCTGACAATCCTGGGAATCTTCTTGCTGCGCAAAAAGCGACCCGACGCGGAACGTCCGTATAAAGCTTTTGGTTATCCGTTCGTCCCCGCGCTTTACATCGTGGGCGCGAGTATAATCCTGGCTGTGCTCTTCATCTATCAAACAGCGACGACGTGGCCCGGTCTCATCATTGTTCTTACGGGCGTGCCAATCTATTTTCTTTGGCGACAATCAAAACCGACTTAGTCACCGAAACAAGGAAACCTGACGAATGGGCAATCTATTCAAGAGAAAACCGCTTGATCGGCTGATGGCCGAAGCCGCGGAAGTTGGCGAGCATACTCTCAAACGTTCGTTAGGCTCGGTGAACCTGGTTGCCCTCGGCATTGGTGGAATCATCGGCGCGGGGTTGTTTGTTCGAACTGCGGCGGCCATTGCGGATCGAGCCGGCCCGTCAGTTGTCCTCGCGTTCATTGTCGCGGGCATTGGCTGCGCGTTTGCGGGACTCTGTTACGCGGAATTCGCCTCGATGATTCCGGTTGCGGGCAGCGCTTACACTTATTCGTACGCGACCATGGGCGAATTCATCGCCTGGATCATTGGCTGGGACCTTATTCTCGAATACGCAGTCGCCGCGGCCACGGTTTCGACTGCGTGGAGTGAGTATTTCAACCGCGTCCTCAGTTGGTTTCACTGCGCAATTCCGTATCAATGGACCCATTCGCCATTCGAACATGATCCCGGCGGCGTTTATGGAATCATGAATATCCCGGCGTTGCTGATCTTGTTCGCCCTGACGTTGTTGCTTATTCGAGGGACGAAAGAATCGGCGATGGTCAACGGAGTAATCGTCATCCTCAAGGTGAGCATCGTTCTGCTCTTTATCGGCATCGGCTGGCAATTTATTAACCCGGCAAATCACACACCGCTGATTCCGGCACCGACAACTTACACGACGCCCCAGGGCATCACTCATAGTTACGGCGGCATCATGGGAATTCTCGGTGCCGCCGGGGTGGTGTTCTTTGCCTACATAGGTTTTGACGCCGTTTCGACCGCCGCTCAGGAGGCACGAAATCCAAAACGTGACATGCCTATCGGAATCCTTGGCTCGCTCGTCTTCTGCACGATTCTCTACGTGCTGTTCTCCTATGTTTTGAGCGGTGTCGCGACGGTCGGGGATTTTCGCGCCGCGGGGCGTGAAGCGTCCGTCGCCTTCGCGATCAGCAAATACATGCACGGCTACGAATGGCTTTCAAAATCAGTCACGGTCGCAATTCTCGCCGGATTTTCGTCGGTTATTCTCGTGATGTTGCTCGGCCAATCGCGCGTATTCTTCTCCATGAGTCGCGATGGACTGGTCCCTAAGATTTTCTCGGATGTGCATCCGCGTTACCGAACGCCCTACAAATCGAACATGCTATTTTTTGTTTTCACCGGCCTCCTGGCCGCGTTTGTCCCGGCCGACGTCACTGGTGAAATGACCAGCATTGGAACATTGTTCGCGTTCATTCTCGTCTGCGCGGGAGTGTGGATCATGCGCGTCCGGAGTCCCGAATTGGAGCGCGGGTTCCGTGTTCCCGCAGCGCCCGTTGTTTGCACACTCGGAATCATTGTGTGCGGCGCGATGATTTACGGCCTGGGCTGGACCAATTGGATGCGATTGATTGTTTGGCTAGTGATCGGATTCGTTTTCTATTTCAGCTACGGCAAGAAACACAGCCGCCTTGATGCGCCCAAGCCCCCTGAAATGCCCGCGGGAATTGACCTGACTCGTTAGGCCTAACTCCAGCTGCTCTCGCTGAACCCGTTCATCGGACTGGTCGCGCCACGCCCCAGAAGAGCTTCGGCGCGTCGACGCAGGGCCGCTCCATTTTCTCGAGCGACGAACACACGCCGCGCGGCTGCGAGTTCGTCAGGCGACAAATTCATCGCCCGCAAAATTTCCCAGTCTTGTTCCGTCAAAAGGGCGCGATCCTCCTCACTTACGGCGCGTTGTTCCAGACGCGAAATCATTTCGCTAAGGGCGTTCGTATTTGAAGCGCGGAAAAGATCGATCAGCCGTTGAAAGCTGAGATGGAATGGAATCGTCGCAACATCGACATCCTGGCTGGTAGCAACGCGCTCAGCGGGTGTGGTCACTTGCTCGGAAGTCGTCACGGAGTTCCATACTTTTTCAGGCTGATAATAACCAATCTCCACCCGGTAATCCTCCCGCGGTTCCGAGACGGCTAAATAGCAATTGCCGGCCAGCGGCTCGACCGCTTCCGACGTCTCTTCTGAGCCGTCAGGGCGATGAACCCGCAAATGCACTTGTCGATCCACCGGAGCGGTGTTCTCGAAAATAACGGACCAATCAATGTTCCAATAAACAAAAAGTGTTTTCGGATCACGCGCGATCGCAAACAAAAGCGGCGCACCATAAACGCGCGGCAATTCAATCGCATCGGAGAACTCGGACGGTGACTTTGGCGTCACTCCTCGCCAGCCGAACCACCGGCCCATTCGACACCCGGTATCCCTGCGGTCCGGTCACGCGCGGATTAGTTTCGTTGATTGCTTTTTCAGACATCTCTTTATCTGCGATAAAATCGCCGGAAATCGAACAAACAGAAAGCGGAATTTGCGCCAAATCGCAGAACATTGACAGTCGATTTGCCCATTTTTCGAGCGACTTGTGAAGCCCTACATCATTTTCAATCCGAATGCCGGCTCGGTTGGCGATCGGGAAATTGCTATAGCGCGGCTCAAGGAACTGAAGCCAATTGCTTTGCGCATAACTCGCAGGACCGGAGACGCAGAACGATGGGCGCGAAAAGCTCGTGCTTCCAAGGCAAGATACATTGTTGTCGCCGGCGGCGACGGAACATTGAATGAAGTGGTTAACGGTGTCGGCGGGCGGGCGAAAAGTCTTCGCATCGGACTCGTGCCGCTTGGAACTGGCAACGATTTTGCACGCACGCTGGGACTCCCTTCCTCTATTGACGATAACATCGACATTCTTCGCTCGGGCAAAGCGCGCTCGATCGACATTGTTAGAGTCACGAGCAGACGGAACCGTTATTTTGTGAATGTTTCTGCCGGCGGTTTCAGCGGCCTCGTGAATGAGAAAATGACGCCCGAGATCAAACGAACGTGGGGACCTTTGGCCTATGTTCGCGGGGCGGCCGCGGCCTTGCCGAAACTCCACGCCTACAAGACTGAAATCTTCTTGGATGATAGCGAACGATTATCCATCGACCTTTACAATGTGGTCATCGCAAATGGCCGGTTCGTTGCCGGCGGATTGCCGATTGCGCCAATGGCTGATCCCGCTGATGGAAAACTCGAGGTCGTCCTGGTTCCAAAGCTCGGCCCCGCTGAAATAGCATTGCTGGCCGCTGAAATCGTTTTAGGTAAACATCTCTCGAGCAATGCAACCCTGTTTCGACAAGCCCGAAAGGTCGCGGTTCGATCGCGCCCAGGAATGTGGTTCAATGTCGACGGCGAACTGGTCGGTAACGCACCGACTGTATTTCAAATTATGCCACGCGCGCTAAACTTCATCGTTAAGTGACAAGATCAAAGATAGTACCGCTGAATGAATTGGGCGGAGCGCGTTAAGGAATTGCGCGCCGAAGGAAAAAAAATCGTCGCCACCAACGGCTGTTTCGATTTGCTCCACGTTGGACACGTTCGCTACTTAGAGGCCGCGCGCGCGAGAGGAGACGTGCTGGTTGTTGGCGTAAACGGAGATCAATCAGTTTGCAAATTAAAGGGTCCCGGGCGGCCGATTAACAATGAAAGCGACAGGGCCGCCGTTCTCGCTGCGCTCGACTCGGTTGATTTGGTCGTAATCTTTCCGGAGCTGCGCGCGACGCGATTCATCGAACTCGCGGCGCCGGATGTTTACGTGAAAGGCGGCGATTATACTTCTGAGACGCTTAATGCCGAGGAACGAGCGGCGCTTCAGAAAATCGGTTCTAAAATCGACATCCTGCCGTTTGAAAAAGGCTACTCGACTTCGGGACTGCTGGAAAAACTTCGGGGAACTAATAAATGAAGCCGCTCGGTCTGGGAATTCTCGGGTCGGGCAAAGGATCAAATTGTCGCGCAATTCTGGAGAGCATCCGGGCGGGAACGTTGGCGGCGCACGCCCGGGTCGTGATTTCCGATGTCTTGACCGCGCCGATACTAGAAATCGCGCGCGAATTTTCGGTCCCGAACGCCTATCTCCCGCCGGGGCAATTTCGTACCCGACTGGAGCCGGGCGTCGAAGCGGAACTGGTCCGAATGCTGCGCGCGGCGGATGTCGATCTGATCGTTCTCGCCGGCTTCATGCGAGTTCTCAAATCAACGATCCTCGAGGCGTTTCGACATCGAATCATCAACATTCATCCATCGCTTCTACCGAAGTTTCCGGGACTGGAAGCCTGGAAACAAGCGCTGGCAGCCGGCGAATCCGTTACGGGATGCACCGTGCATTATGTCGACGAGAAAATAGACCACGGCGATATCATCGCCCAGCGCGAAGTCCCGATTTTGCCTAACGACTCTGCGGAAAGTTTGCACGCGCGAATCCAGATAGCCGAGCACGAACTTTATCCCGCAGTCATCGCGCAATTGTGCGCCCAGCATTCTTCCTAACCGCGCTCCGCTTTTTGATCGCGGGCCAGCAAATCTTCCATCGCGCGAACGGCAGGTTTGGCTTGATGAACCAGGGCATAGACTTCGTCGATCACGGGCGTATCAACGTTCAATTTACGGGCACATTCGTAAGCACTTCTTGAGGTCGGAATGCCTTCGGCGATCGTTTGCATCGACGAGGTAATTTCGTCCAGGGGTCGCCCTCTTCCGAGCTGTTCACCGACGCGGCGATTGCGACTCAGTTGACTAAAGCAGGTCGCGACGAGATCTCCGGCGCCGCTTAATCCGTAGAAGGTTCGTGCGTCCGCGCCCATTTTCGTGCCGAGCCGGATCATCTCCGCCAGTGACCGCGTCACCAGTGCCGCTTTCGAATTGTCGCCCAACCCGAGTCCGTCGCCAGCTCCCGCCGCAATGGCGAAAATATTTTTTAGCGCTCCGCCAAGCTCGATTCCAGTGAGCTCCTCGCCGGTGTAAATCCGGAAACGCGGCGTGCCCAAATACTTTTGCAATTCAGTTGCCCGCGCCGAATCTGTGCAAGCCAATACAGTCGCGGTCGGGAGTTCGCGCGAAACTTCGATCGCGAGATTTGGTCCGGAAAGCACGGCCACGGCCTGCTCTGGGTAGATTTCAGTCAGGATTTCGCTCATGCGCTTGCCCGTGCCGTGTTCGATGCCCTTTACGCAACTGAGAAGGACCGCGTCACTCTTGCTGACAAACGGACGCAATCGGTCGGCAACTTCTCGTAGCGCCGTAGACGGCGTAACGAAAACAATCAAATCCGCACCGGCGCAGTCTCTCAGTTCACTCGTTAGGCCGACCGATTTTGGGAGCGTCGCGCCTGGAAGATAAATCCTGTTCTCGCGTCTCTGTCGGATCTCTTCGACGCGCGACGCGTCATTTCCCCAGAGCAAGACTGCGTGTCCTCGATTTGCCCAAATTAGCGACAATGCGGTACCCCAACCGCCGGCTCCAATGACTGCTATTCGTTCCAATTTCACTTGCGAGGGAAGCGTGGCTCGGTGCCACTGAGCAGACGCGACATGTTAGATCGGTGGCGAATGACGACAATCGCCCCGAGGCACAACGAAAAATAAACCAGGACGGGCGATTGCAATTGATGCAAAAACAGCAATGCGATCATCGCCACCGGCAGCGCGATCGAAGCCGCAATCGAAGCCACGGAAACGTAGCGTGTCATCTTGAAGAGGACGATCCACACGGCGCACATGATTACCGCGGCTATCCAACTAATGCCAAAAATAACGCCGAGAGACGTCGCAACTCCCTTGCCACCCTTAAAGGCAAGCCATACGGGAAAACTGTGGCCAACTACCGAAAAAATTCCACCGAGCGCCGCGCAAAAATCAGTGGCCATTGAATCGAAATGGCAACGATGCGCAATTGCACCTGCAAGCAAAACGGCAACCAGACCTTTGAGAAAGTCCACCAGGAACACCGGATACCCGAATTGTTTGCCCAGGGTGCGGGTAACATTTGTTGCGCCCACGTTTCCGCTGCCGGTTTTTCGCATGTCGACCCCGCGCAAACGGCCTGCAACGTAGCCGGACGGAAAAGAGCCGAGCAGGTATGCGAGCAAGCCGACGCTGACAAAGCAAAGCATGGTTAGGCTAATGAGTTGGGGATTCGATAGCACTACCATTTCCAATAAATAAAGCGTTCCTCATAAGCCAGATATGCAAAATAGAAACATCGGCCGAAGTCACTCCGCTCAGGCGTGCAGCGTCCCCTAATGACGTTGGACGGATTTTGCGGAGTTTTTGCCGAGCTTCGGAACTCAAGCCGGTAACCGTGTCGAAATCGAGGCCGTCTGGAATTCTTTGAAGGCGGCTCTTTTCCAACTCCTTGTTCTGATGAGTCTGCCGATGCGAATAACCTTCGTACTTAATCTCCGTTTCAATGAGCTCCCAGATCTCCATTGGGGCTGCGGCTCGTACTTGCTCTGGCAAATCCGAGGATCGAAACTCGTGGCGTCTTAGTAATTGACTGGTGGGCACGCCGCCGACTTTTACCTGGCTCGCTAACTCGCGGCACTTCTCAAGCAATTGTATTTTCTCCTGAAAATATGCCCATCGACTTTGATTGATCAGCCCAAGTTCAAAGGCCCGCGGAGTAAGACGCTGATCGGCATTATCGTGCCGCAAATGGAGTCGCTCCTCGGCGCGACTGCTGAACATTCGATAAGGTTCTTCAGTGCCCTTTGTGACGAGATCATCGAGTAAGACGCCGATGTACGCCTCGTTGCGATTTAAAGTGAACGGCGGCCGGCCTTGAACGGCCAAGGCAGCGTTAGTTCCGGCAACCCAACCTTGCCCTGCAGCTTCCTCGTAGCCCGAGGTGCCATTGACCTGGCCGGCAAAATAAACGCCGCGGACCAATTTCGTTTCAAGCGTATGCCGAAGCTGAGTGGGTGGAAAATAGTCGTACTCGACGGCATAGCCCGGCCGCATTATTTCCGCTCGCTCCAAAGCCGGAATAGAATGGACGAACTCCAGCTGCACATCGTAAGGCAGACTGGTAGAAATGCCGTTAACGTAATACTCCTCGCTGTGTCGCCCCTCCGGTTCCAAGAAAAGCTGATGACTCTCCCTGTGAGCAAACTTTACGACTTTATCCTCAATTGACGGACAGTAACGCGGCCCCGTACCTTCTATTCGACCGGCATACAGTGGCGACCGGTGGAGGTTCTTCTTAATAATCTCCCGGGTTTCTGCGGTCGTCTGTGTGATCCAACAGGGGAGTTGTTCCACGTGGAACTCCGTCCTCGAGACTCGATTTAGGGTAAAAATATCGCCGGCCGCTTTCACCTCGTCCACCCCCCAAAACGAGAAGCGGGGCGGTGGTTCGTCTCCCTGTTGGATCTGACAACGGGCAAAGTCGATCGAGCGACCATTTAGGCGACATGGGGTGCCCGTCTTAAATCGTCCCACTTCGAACCCCAGCTCTTTGAGATTGGCGCTCAGCCCGGAACTGGCGTCGGCCATTCTTCCGCCTGGCTTGCTATTTTCACCGACGTGCAGCAGTCCACGCAGAAATGTGCCGGCCGTAACGATCACGCTCTCTCCATTTATAGTGAGGCCTAAGTCAGTCTCGACGCCGGTCACTCTGCCATCGGAAACAAGCACCTTGGAAACTGTGGCCTGCTTCAAATCCAATCCAGGCGTTCGCTCCAGGATCGCCTTCATTCGAAATTGATACGCTTTCTTGTCGCACTGGACTCGCGGCGCGCGCACTGCCGGTCCTTTGGATTTGTTCAACATTCGAAATTGAATGCCCGTGGCATCGGCGTTTAGACCCATCGCTCCACCAAGCGCGTCAATCTCCCGAACTATTTGCCCCTTGGCCAACCCACCGATTGCAGGATTGCATGACATCTGGCCAATCGTGTCCAGATTTTGAGTTAACATCAGGGTGCGGCATCCAACCCCGGCCGACGCAAGTGCCGCCTCGATTCCCGCGTGGCCGCTACCCACGACAATCACATCATAGTGAGTAGGTAGCTTAAACATTAGGGCATTTTCTAAGGGGTTTCTTTGCTCGATCGTTAGTCTGTAAATATTGTGTAACATGCTCATAAATAAAGCGTTAACAATGGATACAAAGCTATTAGGAAGCCGAAGTGTTGGAAATCTGATCGGAGGGCGTTTCTCGCAAAGCCCTCAGCGCCATGCGCGTTAAGAGAATAAACAAAAGCACCGTGATCGCAAACGCTCCACCCCAGGTCCAATACTCGACGAGACGAGGGTGACTCCGGCCGCGCGCCAGATTCAGACCGAGCTGCCCCAGAGTTCCGAGGTAAGTATAAAGAAAAAGTCCGGGTGCGCGCCCGGCTGCCGTCCAAAGCATGTATGGCCAAAAACGGACTCTGGTTAGGCCAAATAGATAATTGAGGAGACTCGTTGGAAACAATGGGTGGAGTTGACACAGAAAAATTATTTTCCATGCGTCACGCGCGACTGCTTTTTCCAGCACCTGCAGCATTGGGTCTCTGGAAAATTTTGCGCTCAGATATCGTCCGCCTAACCAGCGGCTGAGCGCGAATGAAACCGCTGCTGCAATACTGTTGCCCAAGAGCACGATAAAAAATCCCCACCAAAGACCGAAGAAAAATCCCGCACCAATGCTCAAGATTCCGCCCGGCAACAGAAGGACATTACATGCGGCGAAAAGAAGTGGATAAAGGATCGCGCCTGATCTGCCCATTCCGGTAACGCGACGCTGCAGCTCCGCCACCAAAGAAATAATTGGAAAGAAGTGCGAAAGCAGTGCGAGGCCGAGGATCACGATCGCAAACCCGGCCAACTGAAAATAGGTCGCCCGCCGACTCTCGAACATTCCGGCAGTCTGCGCGGCTCAGAGACTCCGTGCAAATTCGGCCAGAGCCGTTGTCGTCTCGTAATGAAGAAACGGTGTGATCAGGTAAACGCCCGGAAAGAAATCAAACGCTGCCCCAATAATCTTTTCGGCAAGTCGCCGTCCACACGCCCGAACGCTTTTCTCGTCACCGCATCTGCCTAACTCCGCTCGCACCGAGTCTGGAATGATAATTCCTGGAACCTCGTGATGCAGGAATTCCGCCTGCTTCGCGCTTAACAAAGGCCATACTCCGGTGAAGATCGGGATTTTCAGATGCCGTACGCGCCGATGCATCTCCTTCACGATGTCCACATCGAACACCGGCTGCGTCATCGCGAACTGCGCTCCGGCTCCAACCTTACGCTCCAGGCGTTGAACCTGCGCATCCAGATTCTTTGCGTTGGGATTAAAGGTACAACCGATCACAAAATTCGTAGCTGCCTTCAACGATTTGCCGGCATGCGTGAATCCGGAATTGAGTTGTCTAATGATCGAGATCAACTCCACGGAGTTCACGTCGTAGACAGAGGCGGCTCCCGGATGATCTCCGACTCGGGCTGGATCGCCGGTGAGCGGCAAAACGTGCCGCATGCCAAGCGCCGCCATCCCCAGTAATTCACTTTGCAATCCCAGCAGGTTTCGATCGCGACAGCTCAAATGCAGCAGCGGTGTAATGTCGAACCTTTCCTTTAACATCGCGCCGACCGCCAGATTGCTCACTCGTAGAATCGCCAGGGAATTATCCGCCAGAGTGATCGCATCACAGCCGGCTTCGACCAGGGCCTGCGCGCCTTCGAAATATTTTTGCAGCGCCAATGTTTTCGGCGGATCGAGTTCGCAAATTACGACCCTTTTCCCGGCGGCGATCTTGTCGAGTAAACTTTCCTCCGCTTTGCGCTCGATCTCCAATGGCGCGCGACTCGGTTGTGAAATCGCGTGGACAGTTTTCGATCTAACCGGGCGAAGATCGGTAATGGCCTTTGCCACGGCCGCGATATGTGCCGGCGTAGTTCCGCAACAACCGCCGATCAGCCGCGCACCCTGGGTCGCGATTTCGCGCGCCGCCCTCGCGAAATAATCGGGATCCGTGGGATAAACATACCGGCCTTCGGTGTAGCGGGGATATCCTGCGTTCGGATACGCCGCCAACAGTTCGCCGGCCGGCAGTTTTTCAAATAACTGGACCATCGCTCGCGGACCATTGAGACAATTGGCTCCCACGATCTTTGCGCCTAACTCACGGCTACGCGCGAACGCGTCGGCCAAAGGCATTCCCGACTGAAGACGCGCCTCGGGCTCGCAGGCAAACAACGAAACCACGATGCAATCGCTTTTCGGAACTGCTCGAAGAGCGATCTCCATTTCTTCGAAATTCTGGAACGTTTCGAAGAAGATAAGATCGACATTTTCCTCGATTAGCGCCGTCACTTGCTCGCGAAAACATTCGCTGCGATCGATTCCGCGCTCTTCCGCTTCGTGGCTGCTGATTCCCAGCGGACCGACGCTTCCTGCGACGCTAATTTCTTTCCCGGCGGTAGCCTTTCGCGCCAAACGCGCGGCCGCTTTGTTGATTTCAATAACCCGGTGTTCCAACCCGAAACGCGACAGTCGCACTGAATTGGCGCCAAACGTATTTGTCTCGATCACACTCGCGCCCGCGGCGACATATTCCTGATGAACTGCCACAATACGACCCGGCTCGCTCACGCAGAGTTCTTCCAGGCAATGATCCACGGGTACGCCGCGATCGAGCAACAGCGTGCCCATCGCGCCGTCACCGCAGACGACCCGCTCTTCCAGTTCGGCTAGTAAATCCATCGCGCTTTGCGCTTACTGCCGGGCGCGTCTCAGGTCAATTGAATCGCTAAGGCAAAATCGGAAAATCGAGTTCACATGAGCGAGCGCCAGAGCCAGAGAACGTCTTTCCAACATTTCATGTTGCTTTGTTAAGCGATGCCACAGCAACAAGCCAACAAGGTCCAATAACTTCCAATAACTTTCATTCGCCCGTTCTCGATCAGGGTTGTGTGCACTTGTTGACACTGTTATCAACAGCTTGCTCTGCTGCGAGGTCCCGGCACAGCGCCATAGTTGTTCGCGCGAAGAAGAAGAAGAAGAAGGGGTATTTTAATTAGAAATACTAATTCTATTTGCGAACAACTTGCGCTCTTGCTGCGAATCTAGATAGCAACGCTATGCTGCCAAATGTCGCCGCACCAGATCGGCCGGCCGCCCAAGGGTCGACATTTGCTAAGGCGACAACGACGTCCAAATCATCTGACAGTTTGTTCGAACGCGTCGCCTGGCTTTATGCGTTTTGTCGAGAACGACTGTTTCGGGACGACACGGACCGAATTATTTCCGCGCTTTGGCAAAATCAAAGTCCGCCGTCGGGAGTTCAGGTGATCGAGCTCGGCTGTGGTCCGGGATTTTATTCAAGAAAACTGGCGCAGCGATTTCCACAGATTGTGGTCACTGGTGTGGATCGTTCGGAACGCCAGCTTTGCTGGGCCCGGCAACGCGCAAATGCCGGTTCAGTTCAAAATTGCGCGTTTAAGCGCGTGAATATCTTATCTCTGTCATGCGCGGATGCATCGTTTGATGCTCTGGTTGCTTCGCGAATCTTTACGGTGCTGCCTGAGCAGCGTCGGGCTGTAGGCGAGATGTTTCGGGTCTTAAAATCGGGAGGTCGCTGTTTCGTTGCCGAGCCGCGCTTCGCTTTTTGGGCTTCCATTCCGCTCTTTTCCATGTGGTTACTGGCAAGCGTCATTCATTCAGGCAACGGCTATCGCGAGCCGATGACAGCAACCGTTCTAAACGTTCGCGCGTTCGCGCGTTTATTTGATCACTTGCCATGGAAATCTGTTCGCATCTGGCGGGACGGACAGTATCAGTACGCGCTTTGCGAAAAAGGCTGAGAATTCTGGATCCTGCCAGACCACCGCACGCGTCAGGAAAACTCTGCGCACTGGCGGTAATGACCAAAGCTCCGCGCGCAGGTACTGTTAAAACGCGACTGGTGCCGCCTCTCACGTTCGAAGAAGCGGCCCAACTAAACGTCTGTTTTCTTCAGGACACCGCCGCGACAATTCAGCAGGCTTGTCCCGGGAGCGCCATCGGTGTTGGGGTCTATACGCCCATCGGTGCGGAGGCTGCATACTTCGATATCTTGCCGTCCGAGTTTCAACTCCTCCCGCAGCGTGGCGATGGTTTTGGTGAGAGACTTGCCTTTGCGGCGGAAGATCTCTTTCGTTGCGGGTTTTCTTCGGTTTGCCTGATCGATTCCGATAGCCCAACAGTTCCCGTCGCCGCCTACGTCCAGGCGATTGCGCTGTTATCACAGCCCGCCGACCGCGTAGTGCTGGGTCCTTCGGATGACGGCGGCTATTATTTGATCGGCCTGGGGGACGATCATCCGAAACTGTTCGAAGGAATTGATTGGAGCACCGAACGCGTCCTGGAACAAACAAAGCAACGCGCCGAGGAGCTCGCCTTAGAGGTTTCGTTGTTGCCGGCTGCTTTTGATGTCGATGATGCCACGACATTGCAGCGCTTGTGCGACGAGTTGCTGTTAGACAAATCCCGCGCTGGCGTCGCGCCGCAAACGCGGAAATTTCTGGCCGAACTGATGGCGAAGAAGCGATTCTAAGCCCATGGCCAGGAACCAAAAACGTGCGCTTGTCACCGGCGGCGCTGGTCTAATCGGTTCGCATGTCACGGATCTTCTCGTTCGCGAGGGATGGCAGGTGCGCGTGCTCGACAATCTCGAGCCGAATACGCATCGCCGCGGCAGACCAGGCGTGGATCAATGCCGGGGCCGAATTCATTGAAGGTGATCTTCGGGATCGAGCTACCATCACCGCTGCGCTCGATAACATCGACCTCGTATTCCATCAGGCCGCTTATGGCGGGTACATGCCGGAGATTTCAAAATACGTCCACGTTAATTCGTTAGGCACGGCCCAGATGCTCGAAGTCATTCGAGAGAAAAAACTGCCGATCCAAAAGATTATCGTCGCAAGTTCGCAAGCCGTTTATAGCGAAGGCGCGGGCACCTGTCCGAAGCATGGCTTGGTTTTTCCCGGCGTCCGGCCGGTCGAGCAATTGCGGAATGGAGATTGGCAGGTGCATTGCCCGATCTGCGGCGAAGTCACGCAGAGCGCACCAACTCCGGAGAACTCACCCGTTGGCGGCGAAACCGTTTACGGTTTGACCAAAGCTGGATCAGGAAAAGCTGGTTTTGCTCTGGGGAAAACAAGTCGGGATTCCCACCGTCGCGCTGCGTTACTCATGCACTTACGGACCCCGCCAATCGATTTTCAATCCTTACACCGGGGTGATCGCAATTTTTTGCACGCGTTTGCTCAACCATCTCCCGCCAGTCCTTTACGAAGACGGCGAGCAAACACGCGATTTCTCATTCGTGGAAGACATCGCACGCGCGAATCTGCTTGCGGCTGAGACCGGACAAACTCGACGGCCTCGCCGTGAACGTTGGAAGTGGTGAAGGGACGCCGATTCGCAAAATCGCCGAAATTCTCTCGCAGCTTCTCGAGATCGACATCAAAGCGGAAGCGCGCGGCGAATTTCGGCCGGGCGAAATGCGTCATCTCACCAGCGACACGAAACTAGTTCGTTCGGCCGGCTACAAGCCGCAGGTCGACCTCGAAGAGGGAATTCAGCGTTACATCGATTGGATCAGGACCCAATCGGATATCCGCGATTATTTCAGCGAAGCCGAACAAATTCTAAAGAGCAAAGGTATCGTTCATCGAGTGGAAGGGTAAAATGCCTGAGGCCGTCAGCACTCCTGATTTCAACTCTCCAGTTGTCCAGCATTCGCGGAAGGATTTTCCACTGCTCGACGCGACCATGACGGTCGCCGAAGCGCTCGAGCGCATCCGGCGCGAAGGCGTAGGCGAGCGGGTCATTTATTTTTTCGCAGTCGATAGCGACAAGCGTCTGGTTGGAGTTCTTCCGACGCGACGTTTGCTGACGGCCACGCCGGAGACGCTCCTACGCGATATCATGGTCCGCCGTGTCGTCGCGATTCCTGCAACCGCCACAATCCTGGATGCGTGCGAATTTTTCGTTCTCTACAAATTTTTCGCCTTCCCAGTAGTGGACGACCAACGACGCGTGGTCGGAGTGGTCGATGTGGGTCTGTTCGCCGAGGAAATTTTGGGCGAGCGCGAAGACCAAACGCGCCCGGCGGTGCCGATTCGCGACGACGTCTTTGAAGTTCTCGGATTTCACCTGGAACAAATCCGCGGTGCGTCGCCTTGGCGAGTTTTCCGGTTTCGTTTTCCTTGGCTGTTGGTGACCGTAACAGCCGGCACACGTTTGCGCGTTACTCGCGGGTGCGTTTGAAGCGACTCTCGCCAATAGCCTCGTCATCGCATTTTTCCTGACAATGGTGCTCGGTCTCAACGAAAGCGTCAGCGCGCAATCGATGAGTGTCACCATTCAAATGCTGCGGTCCGCGCCGGTAACGTGGAGCTGGTTCGCAACCGCGCTCCGGCGCGAATTGATGACTGCGGTTTTGATTGGACTCGCTTGCGGCACCGTCGTGGCCGCAATCGTGTTGATTTGGCGGCATCATCTTCCCGGCGCACTCGCGATCGGCGGCAGCATCGCTCTTTCTCTTGTCACCGCATCTCTGTTCGGGCTCTGCGTTCCGTCATTGCTGCATCGATTCAAACTCGATCCGAAAATCGCCGCCGGCCCGATCACTCTTGCGTTGGCCGACATCTGCGCGCTCGGTATTTATTTCACGGCTGCGCGGATCGTGTTGTCATGAGCAACGTCTCGGTGGTAATTCCCGCTCTGAACGAGGAAGAACCGATCGCCGGCGTTGTGCGCGAATGCCTCGCCACAAGCATTCCGAACGAGATCATCGTCGTCGATAACGGCAGTGGCGATCGAACTGCGGATCGCGCGCGTGAAGCAGGCGCACGAGTCGTAAGCGAACCGCGGCACGGTTACGGCCGAGCCTGTGCCGCCGGAGTGCGCGCTGTATCGCCAACATGCGAAATCATTGTATTTCTCGACGGCGACGGCGCAGATTGCCCCGAGTTCATGTCGCAACTCGTCGATCCGATCGCGACCGGTAAATATGATTTCGTGATTGGTTCGCGCACTCGCGGTCGACGCGAACCGGGCAGCATGAATTTCCAACAAGTTTTTGCCGGTCGATTCGCCGGTTGGCTGATGTCGATCTTATACGGCGTTCGTTACACCGACATGTCACCGTTTCGCGCGATCCGGCGCGACGCCTTGGAAAGATTGTCGATGAAGGAGGAAACCTACGGCTGGAATTTGGAAATGCAGATGAAAGCTGCGCGCTCCGGGTTGCGAATTCTCGAAGTGCCGGTCAATCATCGCTGTCGCACCGGTGGCGTATCCAAAGTTTCCGGCACTTTGCGCGGAACATTCGTCGCCGGCGCGCGAATCTTGGCAACCTTTTTGAGAATTGCGATGAGCAGAAAGCCACAGATGCACACAGATTGACACAGATTTGCAAAAAACAGTTGTCTGCCGATCTGTGCTTACCCGTGTTAATTTGTGGCGAACCGATTTCGGATGAACTCACCTTACGAATTGCGCACGGGCAGAGCAGTCTTTGCCGGTTTGCTGGCCGGACTTGTCGCCGGAATCGCCCTGACGGTGGTGATGCTGTTGCTCGCATGGTTCGGCGTAGCAACGCCGCTCGCGATCATTGGCGATCGCCTTTCGGTCTTCATTAAACCTGGACCATTCCTCGGGTTGATGGGCCGCGTCGGTGGATACAATCATCTCAAACAACTCGGCGTCGGATCGACAATGGCGGGCCAGTTGCTCGTCAGCGCGCTTGGCGGCGCGATGTTTGGTTTGTTGATGCGACGCAATCCACGGCGTGGCGTCACGGCGTGGACGATGTCGATCTTCGTCGTCTTGCCAATTATCGCGCTCGCGGTTCTTCTCTGGCCGGTTCTCGGCACAAGCTACATCGGTTTCCCGATCGCCTCGGCGCGAATGATCACGTTGATCGGCTTTGCGCTGAGCGTTTTGGTTTTTGAGCGAACGCTCGTGGGAAGCTTTCATTTTCTCACGCGGGCGAAACCTCAAGGCGAAAGCGCGGAATTTTCGCCGCCAATCGGGCGCCGCGCGTTGATCCTGAGTGGGCTCGGTATCCTCGTCACCGGCGGCGGGATTGCGTTGTTGAGAAAACTCTATGACGACGCGGCATTCAGTTACGACGGCACCCAATACAAAGGCCGCATCGTCAAGCCGATTACGCCTAACGACTTGTTCTATTGCGTCACCAAGAATGTGATTGATCCGAGCGTGGATGAAGATCTCTGGCATTTGGAAGTGAATGGGCTCGTTCAAAATCCACGAGCGTATCGATTTCAGGACTTGGAAGGGTTCACAAAAGTCGAACAGGAAACTACGTTGATGTGCATCAGCAACGGACTCGACGCCGGGTTGATGAGCAATGCAGTTTGGAAAGGCATCGCCCTGGTCGACTTGCTCGACGCCGCTGGCCCGTTGGCCGACGCCAAGCGGGTTCGACTCTATGGCGTTGATAATTACACCGACACGATCCCGATTGAGAAAGCGCTCGAGCCGACCACGCTGCTCGCCTTAGAAATGAACGGCGAGGAATTGCCCGACCGGCACGGTTATCCGATGCGCGCGATTGTTCCCGGATATTTCGGTGAGAAACATGTGAAATGGCTGACTCGCATCGAGCTCGCCGGCGCCGACGCGAAAGGCTTTTACGAAACCCAGGGCTGGGGCCCGGACTTCATCGTGCCGACACGATCGCGAATTGACGTTCCTGATCACGATTCACGATTCTCGATTCACGAATCGCCCGGTCAAAATCAAAGGCATCGCGTTTGGCGGCGATCGCGGAATTTCGCGCGTCGAAATTAGTGACGACGACGGCGAAACGTGGGCTGACGCGAAGATTGATTATCCCGGGACAAAATTAACCTGGGCGCTTTGGAGTTACGATTGGCAACCGGACGGTCCCGACGATTACACGATCGTCGTTCGCGCGACCGATGGTGAAGGCGAAGTCCAGGAATGGGAAGAAGACCGCAGCCCGTTCTCCGGCGTCACCGGTTTTCACAAGATCGTCGTGCACGTGACTGCGTAGTGAGTCAGGTAGGGACGGTTCGGAGCCCGCGAGCGATTGAGGTCAATCACCTCTATCTCTGACACTTCGCGCACCAGGCGGTGGTGCGGCCGGCGACGGTGGCGTGGCGAAGTGGAATGCGATGGATCGGGCAGATGCCACCGCGTTTCCATTTTTGATGGATGAGCCAGTTCTTTGGAGGATCAGAGAAATCTTTGCCGAGCGTTTCGAGCGACCGGCGCACAACCCATTTGGTTGCGCGGAAAATAGCGGCGCGTTCGCGGGTTGTGAGCTTTCGAATTCGTCTCGAAGGCAAAACTTTCGCCCGCCACAGAATTTCGTCGGCCATCCAGTTTCCGATTCCCGGGAAACCACTCTGCATCAGGAGGGCGGCTTTGATCGGCGCCTTGCGATGCCGATCGATGAACGCGTTGAAAAATTCCTGATCGAATTCGTGTGAATCGATTTCTGGCGGTCGATTCTTCCACCAATCCGGTTCTTCTTTGCCGTGATGAAAACGAACGTGCCCGAGTTGGCGCGGATCGGTGAAGACAAGTGCACGCTCGCGTTGAACAAGAACAAGATGATCGTGTTTGCCCGGGCGAAAATCCGTCGGTTCGACGTGCGTTTTGCCGGTCATCCCGAGATGAATGCCGAGCCAGCTATTTTCTGAGAACTCGAACAGCATTTGTTTGCCGCTTCGGTGCGATCGCAACAATTTTTGGCCGATCAAATTTTCACGAAGGGCATCGCCGTCGGTCCCGCGAAAGACATATTTCCGAGAATGCGCCTTAACCTCGACGACTTCGTGGCCGATGCCGGCGTTCCACTGTTTGCGAAACCATTCGACCTCCGCCAGCTCTGGCATGCATTAAGGTAATTCGATCGCTAAGGCTGCAGTCAATCCCGCTGGAACGGACAAATCGTGCACGATCCAGCGATCCGCTGGCAGTTCAGCGGATGGGACATCAAACGTTGCCGAATCCGCCGGCAGTTCGATGTTTGCCAGGTCGCGGCGCAAACCTTCGCCAGTCGCTTTAACGTAAGCTTCTTTTCGCGTCCACGTCCGCAAGAAGGCGGCAGAGCGGAGCGCCGGATTTGGAATTGCGCTCCAAACCTCGAGCTCACGTTCGGACAGAACGCGCGCAGCGAGTTTGGATAATGCTTGTTCATCAGTCGGGAGTGATTCAGGCGATTCTAAATCCACGCCCAACTCGCGGTCCCAACTGGTTGCGATTAACGCCCAGCCTGCAGCGTGAGAAAGATTGAACTTTAGCTTTCGCTGATCGCGCGCTCTTTTTTGAACTTCCGGTTTTCCCTGCGCGGATTTTTCCAAGACGAGTGCTGCCGGCGAACAGTCAAGGATCCCTGCGAGCCCAAGGCGGAGAAGGCCGTGAGCGGCAACGTAGCGATGCCGATCTCGCTTGAGGTAAAATTGCTCGGCGCGCGTGCGCTCGGAAGAATCGAGCGAACCGAATAACTGCGTAATTTCGTCCGGCGAAAAGGAATCGAGATGGGCGATCCAAAGTTGGACACCGCTTTCCGGAGACGACAGCGACTGAAAGTGTTGCCGCGCTCCCGACAAGGTTTCTGGTTTCAGATAAACGCCACAGTTCATTGCCGGAAACTCAGTTCTTCGGGAACCGAAGACCGCGACGAGTACGGGTTGACGGCGACCTTTTGCAGGCAACGATCGATTGTTTCCGCCAAGGGACCGACGTGCGCGGTAATGCATTCGAGATGGCTGCCCTTTAGTTGAAATACTGCGGCCTTATGCGCCAACCGCCGCCAGGCGCGGTCGAGATGATCGCCCCGTTCCAGGAGGTCTTCAGACAGAAGCACGGACATCGGACCGCAGTATGGTTTTGGCCGATAACCTGTGGCTGCCCACAGAAAACTTGAAGCCACATCTCGCTCCGGCATTGGATCGTCTTGTGCCGTGGATATCGTCGGCCGATTGCGGGACAAGGCAGAGGTGGTGCGATTTCGGATCTTCCGCATCGCAGATCGGAGCTTTTCGGCGATATCGAGTTTCCACCACCAAGCAAATTTTGCCCGGACCAGCGCCCACTGTTTAAATCGGTCCAGTTGCGTGGTGTCGTCCCAACGAAGCCATTCACCAAGAGTTTCGCAGACCCACCGTACTGCCTGCAACGGCTTGTCTCGCGGTTCGGCATCGATAAGAACTAACATTTCGACGGTCTCGCCACTGGCGATAATCTGCTGAGCAAGTTCGTAAGCGACAATCGCGCCCAGACAGAATCCTCCGATGATGTATGGACCTTTCGGCTGGACTGTGCGGATCGCTTTCAAATGGACTGACGCCATCCGTTCAATGCTCGGCATCTGTGATGGGTGGCCTATCTGTTGGGGCGGCAGAACGTAAAGAGGTTGATCCGCCCCTAAGGCTCGCGACAGCTTCAACGTATAAAATCCGCCGCCGAGAAGGTCTCCGTGCAAATAAAAGAACGGCGTCCGCGATCCATGCTCTTGAATCGTCAACAAGCTGGCTGATTCATCGATGACTTCGTGCACGATTTCGGCAGCCAGGGCTTCGACGGTCGGATTCTCCGCGAATTTGGATGATGAATCGATTGTCGTGCCGCAAAGATCTTCGGCGCGTTGCAACATGCGCGAGACCAGCTTCGGATTGCCGCCAAGCTCGAAAAAGTTGTCCCGGATTCCGATTCCTCGAACGCCGAGCAGCTCTTCCCAAATGGCGATGAGCTCGAGTTGAAGGCTAAGGTACGGGCGCACTTTTTGATTTGAGCCGCGCTTTGCTTTTCCAAGCCAGCCCGCGACGGCGTTCGGATATTTCGTTTCCAGCAATTTCGCCATTGCAGCCACGGTTGACGCCTCGATGAAAATTGCCGGCGAAAGACGCTGGCCGAGATTTTCCGACAATTGATTTACAACGCGGAGTCCCGTCAGAGAATGGCCTCCCAGATCGAAGAAGCTCTCAAACGGATTCACGTGATCTAAGCCAAGAGCGCCGGCCCAAATCGCGGCGAGTTTTTGCTCCAAAGATGTGTGAGGTGCTGCAACCCGGACGGTCGATTCATCATGAAAATCGGGAATCGGCAGGGCGGACCGATCCAGTTTGCCATTCGCCGTGCGGGGCAGCTCTGATAAGGTCGTGATGACGGATGGCACCATGTAATCCGGCAGCGATTTGCGCAGCGTCGCGAAAAGTTTTTCGGGGGACGCCTGTCCGACCACGCAGGCGACGAGGCGCTTTTCCCCACGGACGTCTTCGCGTGCGACGACAGCGGCATCATGAACGTCGGGCTGCCGTTTCAACGCAGCTTCAATTTCACCGGGTTCCACGCGAAAACCGCGCAGCTTAATCTGGCTGTCTTTCCGGCCGAGGAATTCGATCGCACCGTCGTTGCGCCAGCGTGCCAGGTCGCCAGTCCTGTAGAGTTTGGATCCATGACTGAATGGATCCGCGACAAATTTTTCCGCGGTCAATTTCTCTTGCCGCCAATATTCGCGCGCGAGTCCATCGCCACCGATGCACAATTCACCGGGCGCGCCGATCGGGACCGGTTTCAGATTGGGGTCGAGAACATAAACGGTAGTGTTATTGATCGGCTTCCCGATTGGAACGGAACGGTCTGAGGGCGCAACCGACCGAATTGGATGGCAACATGCGAAAGTCGTACTTTCAGTTGGCCCGTAGCCGTTTATCAGACGGGTGTTGGGCAAGGCGCCGAGCGCCTTGCTAACATGGGGAACCGAAAGAACGTCCCCGCCGGTCAGCAATTGACGCAAAGGCCGCAGATCTTCCACGCGCTCGTCGACCATGGCGTTAAACAAACCGGCCGTAAGCCAGAGTGTGGTTACTGCATGTTCCGCAATCGCGCGTCCAATCTCTTCAAGAGTTGGTGGTGCCGGCGGCATGACCGCCAATTTTCCGCCATTTAAAAGCGGGCCCCAGATTTCAAACGTGGACGCGTCGAACGAGATCGGCGCGAGTTGGAGGAATGTCTCGTCCGCCGAGAAGGACGCGTAGTTGGTATTCTTCACCAACCTGACGACGGCACGATGCGGAACCGCAACACCTTTCGGAGTCCCGGTCGATCCCGACGTGTACATAATGTAAGCGATGTCGGTGGCGGCGACGTCAGGCTGAGGACTCGTCGCCTCTTCTGCCGGGAACGATTCGGTATCGACGCAAATAATCTTTTGAATTCGCCTTTGACTGTGCCGAGATCTCCTACAAGTTTGTTTTGGGTCAAAATTACCGGCGTTTCCGTGTCGGAAATCATCGAGGTGATTCGTTCGGCCGGATACGATGGATCGAGTGGAACGTAAGCTCCTCCCGCTTTGAGAACGGCCAGAAGCGCCACCACCATTTCCAGCGAACGCTCCATGTAGACGCCAACTGGCACATCGCGTCCAACTCCGAGCTTCTGTAACCGCGTCGCCAAACAATTCGCGCGCCGATTCAGTTCTGCGTAAGTCAGCTTTGTTTCGCCGAAGGCGATGGCGACCGCTGCCGGAGTCCGCGAGACTTGCTGCTCAAAGATTTGATGGATCGTCGCGTTACGAGGGTAATCGGTTCGCGTTCCGCTCCATTCTACCGGCGGCAGTCGGGACGTATCCTGCCAAACCGCTCTGACCAGATTGCTCACTGTTTCAGTTGGAGTAGCGACGATTCTGTCGAGCAATTTCAGCCAGCGAGAGTTTAGCAGCTGAATCGTTTCGCGTTCGAAAAGATCGGTGTTGTAGATGAAACTTCCGGCCAGTCCTCGATCGCGATCCTCGAGACCGAGTTGAAGATCGAATTTCGCCGTGTCCGCTTTGACATCCATGTAGGCAAAACCCCAGCCGGGCGGAAGCGGATCAAGAGGAGGCTCCATCACCATAAGCACTTGCAACAGACGGCGCGCGACTCGGATCCCGTTTGCGGGCGAACTTCTGGACCAACAACTCAAACGGCGTCTCATGCGAGAGCGCTTCGAGAACGTTTCCCCGCATCCGCGCGACGAGATCAACAAATCGATCCGCTTTTGAAAACGCACACCGGATCGGAATCGTGTTCAAAAAGCAACCGAGCAGATCCATCGTCTCCGCGCGGTCGCGGCCACTGCTGATTCCGCCGACGACAATATCTTCCTGCCCGGTGTATCCGTGAAGCAACGCGGTGAACGCCGCAGCCATCACTGTGAACGGCGCGGCCCGTTGGTCTCGACTCAACGCCTTGAGCGCCGCGCTCGTTTCGCTTGAAACCTCGAACAGCTCCATCGCCCCCGGATAAGTTGGTGACGACGGGTGTGGATGATCAGTTTTTAGATTCAGAGCCGGCAAATCCGCCAGGGCACTTTTCCAATATGAGAGGTCCTGCGACGGAATCGATTTGATGGATCTTCCGCTGCCAGGTTGCGTAATCGGAATATTGAATCGGCAACTCGGGGAGCTGCGGTAACTGGTTTTTGGAGAACGCTTCGTAACCCGTCACAACTCGGGCAAGAACACTTGATAGAGCGAGACGCCGTCAAAAATAATATGGTGAAGCGTGATGTAGAGACGGTGCTCGTCGTCTGCGCATCCGCACGAGACGGAGCCGATACATGGGGCCCGTTGCCAGATCGAAAGCTTGGTGCATGTCGGCGGTGGCGAGACGAAGCGCTTCGGCTTGGGGCTGTGGATGCCGGCGAAGATCGACAATTGGAATTTCTACGCGCTTCGGCGCGGGCCGAACAATTTGGACACACTCATCGCCGTCCCATTTGAAAGTGGTCCGCCAGGCTTCGTGGCGGCGAACAATTTCGGTAAAGCTTCGTTCCAGAGCCGAAACGTCCAGCGGACCATACCGATAAATCGTGATCGGTTCGTTGTAGATCAACCAACCGGCGGCGAGTTGCGAATGCAGCCAGATTTGACGCTGCGGATAAGACAGCGGCGTCGGCCCGGATTCTTCTCTTCTTGGAATCGTTGCCGGCTTCGCTCCGCGGAGATACTGCTTTAGCAGGGCGCTGCCGCGCTTCCGAAATTCCGGCTACGGTTTTCTCGTGAGGCTGCATTCAGTTTTTGGAAAATGTTACCGGCAACGCGGTAAGTCCGCGCAGACCTGAGTTTTCCCGCCAGGTCAATGGCCCGGGGTTTGAGGTTCAAGCTCCCCAGTCTTCGCAAAAGGACTTCGAACGAAATCTGTCCCTCCATGCGCGCCAGCGGCGCGCCGAAACAGAAATGACTCGACCAGCCAAACGCGAGATGCTTGTTGTCTTTGCGATCTAGAATAAGCCGATCCGGATCCGGAAAACGTTCCGGGTCACGGTTAGCCGCGGCCATGATGGCCATGACTGCCTGGCCTTTTCGGATTTTCTTTCCGCCAAGATCGACATCTTCACGAGCGATGCGACCGGTGTGCTGGCTTGGGCTTTCGTAACGCAGCAGTTCCTCGATGGCGGACGGAAATGAGATCTCGATTGTCCAGCAAGCGCTGAAATTGTTCGCGATTTTGCATCAGGGTGAACAGACCGCTGCCAATGAGATTGGTCGTCGTCTCTTGTCCGCCGACCATCGTGACAATGCAATTCGCGACGATCTCCTCTTCTGATAACCGATCGCCATCCAGTTCGGCGGTCATAAATGAGTGAATCAATCCCTCCTTGGGATGTGTGCGCATTCTTCGGATCGCTTCCTTAAAGTAATTCACGAGATTGTTTGTGCTCGCGAGCACTCGCGAAACGCGATCGGGGTTATGTTGAAAATTTCCGAGCATCTCGGCAAAGTCGGCCGACCATTTCTTAAGGTTCACGTGGTCCTCGGTCGGCACGCCGAGCATTTCCGCCGTGACAATGGCCGGCAACGGCGCGGCGAAGTCCGCGATGATGTCCATTTGTCCACGATCCTGAACTTTATCGACCAAATTCTCCGCGATTTCCTGGATATGTGATCGCAACGCCGCGACGCGCTGCGGTGTGAATGCAGTCGAGGCGAGGCCACGCAGGCGGGCGTGAGCCGGACCATCCATGAAAAGCATTTGCTTCACCATCACCTTGGCAATCGGGTTCAGCGCGGAAAGGCCCATGCTGGAAAGTTGTTCCGGCGTCGGGGTGCGATCGGCTGAGAAAGCACTGAGCACGGTCACTACATCGTCATACCGGGTCACGACCCACGTCTGCAGAAAGCGGTCCCAATGGACTGGATCTTCCGACCGCAGTTTATGATAGAGAGGATAAGGATTTGCCAGAACCTCCGGTTCCAGCAATCGGACAAGACTCAAACTGGCATCCGATGAGGGCATTATTCCCTTTTCGCGTTTTCATTCAGTGCGGCCATGGCCGCGTCGATTTCTGCTTCATTCATCGCGCTGATTTTCCGCGCGAGAGCCTGCTCGATTCTTTTTGAAAGCTGGGCCACCGTCGGGGCATCGAACACATCGAGTAGTTTAAGCTCGGCCCCGAATATACTGCGGACATGTGCGACGATCTGCGCTCCGAGAAGGGAGTGTGCGCCGAGATGAAAGAAATCGTCGTGCACGCTCACTCGCGATACTTTTAGCACGTCGCTAATAATTTCAGCCAGAGCCTCCTCGGTTGGATTACGAGGAGCAACAAACTCGGCATCAGTCGCACGTGTTCGAACCTCCGGCGGTGGCAAGGCCGCGCGGTCGATCTTTCCGTTGGGCGTAAGCGGCATCACCTTCAGCCAAACGAATGCAGACGGCTCCATATAGTCGGGCAGCCGTTGGCGAATCGCGTCGCGCAGAGATTGTTCCGTCAGTTTCGATCCGGCTTTTGGAACAACGTAGGCCACGAGTCGCTTTTCACCGAAATCGTCCTCGCGCGCAGCGACCACGCTCGCTTGCACCGATGGGTGTTGGTTGAGCACAGCGCTGATTTCGCCCGGCTCCACGCGATAACCCCGGATTTTTACCTGATCGTCAATGCGCCCTAAAAAGCTTATCTCACCGGTCGGCAGCAAACGGCCGAGGTCTCCGGTTCGATAAAGCGTTCCGCCATCGCTGCCAAAAGGATCGGCGACAAATCGTTTTGCGGTTAACTCCTGCCGATTCCGGTAACCGCGACCGACGCCGAGTCCTCCGATATAAATTTCGCCGGCTGCGCCTTTAGAAACCGGTTGGAGCCGCTCGTCCAAGATATGGATGTGAACATTATCGATTGGAAATCCAACAGACGGCAACGAGTCGGAGTTTTCGCTCGGCGCAATTGTCCCTGAAGTAGCGACAACGGTGCATTCCGTCGGACCGTAATTATTTACAAACGTGAATGGAAGACCACTCGGCGGATGACGATGCAAGGTGTCGGCGCCGGTGAGCAGGAAGCGTAAAGCCGATTCCTTCGGCCAGGTTAAATCGAGTAACTGCTCGGCAATCGCAGTGGAAACGTAGCTGATCGTGATTCGATTTGTTACCAACCAATCTCGCAGACTTGTGGCCGACATCCGGGTCGACTCATCGGGTATATAAATTGTCGCCCCGGCGGCGAGATAAGGCCAGATCTCCCACACCGCGGCATCAAACGCGGTCCCCGCCTGAAAACTCGCACGGGTGGATTGGTCCACCTTGAAGGCCCGCAAGTGCCAGTCGATCAAATTGGAAAGATTTCGGTGTGCGATCTCAACACCCTTCGGCTGCCCGGTTGAACCTGAAGTGTAGATGACATAGGCCAGGTTCCCCGGTCGGATGTTGCTCTTAATGGGCGTCGCTGGTTGCCGTTCGATATCTTTTTGGTCCGCATCCAGATTGACGGTTTTGATATCCAAGCCAACGAAGTGGCGCGCGAGTTTTCCGTTTGTGATTACGAGCTGGACGCCCGCATCTTGAGTCACGAAACGTAATCGCTCCGACGGCTCGGCCGTCTCCATCGGAAGATACGCGGCGCCGCATTTCATGACCGCGAGAGCAGCGATGATAAATTCCGGTGATCTTTCGAGACAGATGCCAACCAACGGTTCCGAGCCTGCCAAAGACGGAGAAAAATGATGAGCGAGTTGGTTTGCCCGGCGCTCTAACTCTCCGTAAGTCAGCGCCCCGGAATCTGATTGGACTGCGATCCGGCCGGGACCAAGCTTGACTTGAGCAGCGATCAGCGCCGGTGTCATTTCGAGAATGTTGTGAGTGGCCGTCGGACCAGTTTTTATGGTCATTCTATGAAATTCGCCTGTAGGATCGAGTATTATCGAGCGTCTGAAGCGCCATTCGTGCCGTTGGCTTTCCGCCCTTGCGCCACATGCTAGATTAGTTTGTGGAGAAAGTAATCATCGTTGGCAGCGGTTGCGCAGGCCTGACCGCCGCAATCTACGCCGCGCGGGCCAATTTGGGTCCCCTCGTTTTAGAAGGACGTCAGCCCGGCGGCCAGCTTTCCACAACCACGCTGGTCGAAAATTTTCCGGGATTTCCCGAAGGAATCGACGGACCGCAGCTGATCATGAACATGCATCAGCAGGCCGAAAAATTCGGTGCGCGCTTTTCCTACGCCGAAGTGACGGATTTCGAGCCAATGAACAATCACATTCGGGTCAAAGCGGATGACGAATGGCTCGAGACGCAGGCACTAATTATCGCCAGCGGCGCGTCGGCCCGTTATCTCGGGCTGGACGACGAGGAAAAACTGATCGGCCACGGCCTAACGAGTTGCGCGACTTGCGACGGCGCATTCTACAAGAACGTGCCGGTGGCCGTAATCGGTGGCGGGGATTCCGCGGCCGAGGAGTCGATCTTCCTGACCCGATTCGCCTCGAAAGTTTATCTCATCCATCGACGCGACCAGCTGCGGGCGTCGAAAATCATGCAGGAACGTGTGTTCGCGAACAAAAAGATCGAGCCGATCTGGAACACAGTCGTTACGAAATACATTCCGGATGAAAAGGGCGAGATGTTTGCAGTCATGTTGCGCAACGTGAACACGCATGAGGAACGCGAGCTGCCCGTCTCGGCCGTTTTTGTGGCGATCGGTCACGATCCAAATACGCAAGCGTATCACGGCAAGCTCGAAACCGATCCGGACGGGTACTTGATTGCGAAACGTCTGGTCGAAAGCAAACATCCCGGCGTGTTTATCGCCGGTGACGTCGCGGACCGCGTTTACAAGCAAGCGGTCACGGCAGCCGGCTCGGGCTGCGCGGCCGCGCTCGAGGCGGAGAAGTACTTGAGCGAATTGGAATCGCGCTCGTGAGTGACTTCCGAATTGCAGGCAAGCGGAGCGCTTGGCCTGCAACACCGTAGAATGCGTGAAAGTTTGTGATCTAACCCAGTTTTATTCGCCGCGCAGCGGCGGGGTTAAGCGTTACCTGCACGAAAAGCTCGACTACATCGACAAGCATACGCCGCGCGATCAAGACGTGCTCATTGTTCCCGGTCAGAAAACCAAGGTCGAAGTCCGCGGCAGATCGCGGATTTACTCAATCCGTTCACCGCTGATTTCGAGAACTGGACGTTATCGCGCGCTGGTGAATCTCCGCGCGGTCGGCAGAATTTTGAAGACGCGAGCGTCCGGACATCATCGAATCGGGCGATCCTTATCAACTTGGCTGGAAAGCAGTTCGCGCCGGCCGCGCGCTGAACATTCCGGTCGTCGGTTTTTATCATTCGCATTTTCCGGAAGCGTATTTACGTGCGAGCGCGAAGCTTCTGGGAAAACGGGCCGCCGGACGGGTGATGAAGTTGTCTCGCGGTTACGTGCGCCGGCTCTACAATCGGTTCTCCGTTACACTGGTGGCGTCGGACCGGTTGGCAAAGGTGCTCAGCGATTGGGGCGTGCGCAACGTCAGGGTTGTGAAACTCGGAGTTAACGTCGACATCTTCCACCCGGACGAGAGCGATCGGGAGCCGGTTCGGCGTTCGTTAGGGATCGCACCTGGCCGGAAGCTGCTGCTTTACGTTGGACGACTCGCGAAAGAAAAAAACACCGCCAGGCTCTTCAACGCCTATTCGATTTTGAATCAACGGAAGCCAGATGCGTTTCACCTGCTGGTGATCGGCGAAGGACCGCAGCGCAGCCAACTGCGCCGGTTACAGCAAGAGCAGCGGAGCGTTTCGTGGATCCAATATTGCGCGGAGCCGGGCGACCTGGCCCGCTATTATCGGGCAGCCGATTTGTTCGTTCATCCCGGCGTGCAGGAAACATTTGGACTCGTCGCGTTGGAAAGTCAGGCTTGCGGCACACCGGTCGTTGGAATCCGTGGCACGGCGCTGGACGATTTGATCTTTCACGATCAGAGCGGCTGGGCGAACGAAAACACCGCGGAATCGCTGGCCGAAGCGATCGAGCGATTCAGTGCGCGCGACTTGCCGACCCTCGGGAAGGAAGCCGCCGAGCAGGCGGCGCGGTTGCATGCCTGGCCGAAGGTCTTTGAACGCCTTTTTTGCATTTACCGCGAGGTATGTGCAGACTACAAAGGAACTTCGCAAAAATGAGCGCCGACAACTCATTCACTATCCGCAGTTATCGCAAAACCGACCGCGAGGCGGTGCGACAGCTGTGTTGCGACACCGGATTTCTGGGAGCTCCGATCGATCCCGTCTACGAAGATCGACGATTGTTCGCTGACTTTCTCACGACCTATTACACGGATTGGGAACCGGAGTCCTCCTTTGTGATTGAAATCAATGGGGAAATCCGTGGCTACCTCCTTGGCTCGCGGAAGCCGTTGCGTAATCAGCTCTACTCATTTTGGCAGAATATTTCGCTCTTTTTGAAGGCGCTGACTCGCTACTTTCGTTACAACGTCGCGTCCCGTCGCTTCGTGCGATGGATTTTGGTGAATGGTTGGCGCGAAGTGCCGGCCGCACCGCGGCGGGTCCCGCATTTCCACATCAACCTGCTTCCGGACGCGCGGAAAATGTCGACCACGCGCGCACTCATGAGCGCCTACCTAAGTTATCTTTATCGCTGCGGCGAAAAACGCGTCTACGGACAGATCGTCACGTTTGAAAGTCGGCGCGGAGAACAAATGTTCGAGCGTTACGGCTTTAAAGTTTTGAACCGTGCCGAGATCACGAAGTACAAGGCGTTTTATCCGCAATCAGTTTATCTCAGCACCGTGATCAAGAACCTGGAAACGGCCGAGCCGCTGCGGGTGACGTCGCGCTCGCGCTAATCGAAGGCGCACCGGTTTGCGACCTCAGCAATCCGGCCGGCAAACAGTTCTGCTCGTCGCCGGTCTCGTTTTGTTCGTCACCGCGATAAGAATCCCCCTGCTCGGAATTCCTTTCGAGCGCGATGAAGGCGAATACGCCTACATCGGGTGGCGCTTGGACACAACGAACTGCCGTGTCGCGATTGGGTGGATCAAAAGCCGCCTGCGATCTTCTGGGTCTATCGCGCGGCGCAGGCCTGGCCGATGGATCCGATCCGCGCAGTGCATTTTGTCGCGCTGCTGTTTGCAGCAGCTTCAACCTGCGCGCTGTTTTTTCTAGCGCAGCGATTCACGAGTCGGTTCTGGGCATTGGTGGCCGCTGCGTTGTTCGGTTTGCTCTCTGTCGATCCACTCGTTCAAGGAACAGCGGCAAACACCGAACTTTTCATGCTGTTGCCGCTGATTCTTGCCCAAATTGCTTTTGTTAAATCGTTCGAGGGCGCGCGCCCGACAATGTCGACATTGCTTTGTGGTGTGTTGATTGGGGCCGCGATCGCGTTCAAGCAAGTCGCAGCGGTGAATTGGTTCCTGCTGGTCGCGCTTTATCCTTTTTTCGTTTCGCCGGAAAAACGTTGGCGCGGCATGATCAGCTTCGCCCTTTGTTCGATTACGGGTCTGCTCGCGGTGGTCGGGCTGATCGCCTGTTACTTTTGGATACGCGGCGGGCTGTCTGAGTTAATCGACAACGTGTTCACGCACAATCTGGAGTACGTCGGCGCGATGACGTGGTCCGATCGGACTCATTTCTGCGTGGAGACGCTAGCGACGCTCGCGCGAAGCGAATCGCTCGCCTGGATCTTTACTGCCATTGGAGTAATTGCGCTCTTTGCCATGCAAAAATTCAAATGGTTCGCGTTTTTTGCCGGCTGGCTCGTCACAAGCGCGATCGGTCTTAGCGCGAGCGGTTATTTCTTTCCGCATTATTTTCAACAGTGGCTGCCGCCGTTGGCGTTGACCGCGGCTTTCGGCGCGCAATCGGTGAGCGAGCTTCGAATTTGGCGAAACTCGTGGATTCCGCGAGCAGTCGTTAGTCTGTTGCTGGTTGCCCTTTCAGTGCGGACGCTCTTGCCGTTTTGGTTTTCCTACTCGCCGGCTGACGCGGTGAGGAAAATCTATCCCGGGAATTTTTTCGCTGAGATGCCGGCATTCGCTGCCCGACTGGGCATTGTGACGTCACCCGAGCAACGAGTCTTTATTTTTGGCGCTGAACCGGAGTTGCTCTTTTACGCGCGGCGCGTTTCGGCCACGCGCTACATTTTCCTTTTTCCACTTTACGGCCCTTATCAAAACATTCGCGAGAAACAACTCGCCGCCGCGGAGGAAATTCAACGCGCGTCGCCGGCAGCGGCGGTCTACGTGCCTAACGCCCTCTTTTTTAATGAGGGGAACGACCAGTATTTTACGGATTGGAGCCTGTCCTACCTGAAGGAGAATTTTTCTCCGGACACGTGGTTGATCAAAGAAACGGAAACGTCGGCCGACATTGTGCTGGCAAAACCGGACTTACCGCAACCACATCATTTGCTCGGGGCGATTCTCGTGAAAAAGACGAGCGAACCGTAGTTCCGCTAGAACCAATGCGAGGGCTATGAAATCTACGGAAAGTTGGACAAGGTTTCGGTTAAGTCACGGCTCACCAAAAGGGGCTCGCCAAAGACAGAGTTGAGAGTAGTTTCCCCGACCAAAAGCCCGCATAGCTCAGTTGGTAGAGCAGCTGATTTGTAACGGTCGCGCTTCCTGAGAAAACCGGTTGCTGCTACGCCTTGGGGCATAGCGATATTCCGCCAAGAAAGATCGTGGTTGCGGCGTGGCAATCGGAAGTCGCATCGGAACGGAATTGTAGCGAAGATCTAACGAGAACAAGATAAGCGAAACCTCACGGAGAATGAAGCCGATTCGCAGCGAATGTATTTCATCACAGAAAAATGATTTTCTCGCCCGGTGGCGATTCGCTTCATCGCTTGATTAGATGAAATCGCGTCGCCAACCTCTTAGCGGTGCCCCAGCCTACGTATGATTGCAGTGGCTACGATTCCCATGCCGATCGCGAACACTCCGGGAGACTCAAAAAAACCAAGAATAGGCTAGGGTATATTGGCTACCTTGTGGAGAAGAAAGTTGCCTTGTTCCCGCACGGCTGACTTACTTCGGGATCGAGGAGGGCCGACTGCTTCGACTTGAGCAAAAGAACCTCGAAAGAACTCTTTTCCAGTACCCTCGTCTTTCACTCCGTAGCCTACGAACACAAGGCATCGAACAGAACTTTCTTTCGGGCTAGTATAGACAATCGAGAACTGGAACAATCCGTCTTGCTGAAGCATTGCGGATGGACTAGACGGTGCTTCGGGGCATGACAGTGCCAGCTTGCCGTCGCTGCCTTTACTGAACGACACTTTCAGTTCGGTCAGGCCGCTACCGTAAACCAGAATGTAATCACCTTGTGCCAGTGGCACCTGTACATCACCAGCGCAAACTGTGATTGCCACGGACATAAGTAGTATGACGATCGCGAGATGAGTTTTCATAAGACTGAGGTCAGACCAATTTAGCGATCCTAACAGATTTTTACGCAGGTCATAGCAGCGTTTCGTGAGTTTTTTCTTGGCAGCAGCCGCGTTTGCTGCAGTCGTGTCGTCGATGTCCGCGCTATTTCTTTCCGAGCAATTCCTTCGCAGCCGTTGCCACCTGACCCGGCTCGAAGCCGAACTTTCTCTGGAGCTCCTCGAGCGGCGCCGACGCTCCGAACAGTTTCATGCCGATGATGCGGCCCGATCTGCCAACATATAGTTCCCATCCGAAAGTCGATGCCTGCTCATTGGAATGGTCGGTTGCGAATGAAGGCACTCACTTTATGCGCTTGCCCAAATCTTGCACACCAAGCTCGAAGGATTTCAGGTCTGCGTTAGATCGATCTCAGGTTCGAGCCTGTAGGCTCTGGGTATCACTGGAATCGGAGTCGCGCGATGCGAAACCCTAAACGGAATTCACAGACTAACGCCTTCCAATTAAGCGCGTTCGTGGGTAATTCATCCATATGTCTTTCAGAACCTTCGTTTTCCTTCTTGCTTTGCCGATAGTCGCGCAGGCCGGGGATGTCGATTTTTCAAACTACGACGTGCCCCTTTACACCCAGATCACAGATCATATCAAAGCCAAAGTCTCGGCCCGCCTTGGTGAAGGCGATAATCCGCGCGATCGCTATTTCATTATTCCTTTTGCCTACCAAGACCGCGGGAACCATCCGGAACATTCTCATTCGTTTCTCTCTGTCATCCGAGTGCTGGCGGACAACAAGCAGCCCAAACAGACTCCTGGTCTTAAAGTGCAAAAGTACAAGAATCGGGAATTTGAAGCCTTTACCATCAGCTGGCTGCCTAGTGATTTCACGACCAATCCTAATCTGTGCGTCTTTGACGGCCCGGGCGCCCGCCTTATTCCACAGAGCAATAAATGTCCCGTGGTGCCCGGCCGAAACGTTACGCTCGCCGAAACGATCAAGCTGGCTGTGGATCAAAAGAATGCGGTGGCCATGTGGGGACCTTATGAGATCAAACAAGCGGCGTTTGATCTCGGAGTGAAGCGCAAAAACCTGCTCGACGGAGGGACCATTAAGTATAAGGCGGACGACCGTCTTACTCGAAAGGACAAAGTCGCTATCAGTTGCTTTCATGCCATGGCTGGGCTGGACGAGCTTTTCCCCAGCGGCGGGCTTTTCGGGACAGGATTTCTGATGTGGGGCTTTAATGGAACCGTCCGAGTGCTGAAGGAATACACGGAAAAGGCGACAAACAAACACTTACTTCTCGAGCCAGTGGACATAAAAAAGGACCGCTACGGCTTTGTCTATGCGACAGGCGCTAAACGGTGACGTCCCTTATGATCCGATAAAGGTCGGTGCGTTCGCCTATCACCGCTAACGTTCAGTCAACGGATCTGGTCTGGTGCCCGATTTGGCGAACATCTCACTTGTTAGGGCAATGCGCCGGGTGCCGTCCGTTACGCTGCGACTACCGCGCTTTCGCGAAGCTGTGTTTTGCCAATCGTACTTGCAAACAAGCACGCGGACATCCAGCGTTGCGCGGATGAAACACACCGGCCCCGCTGGCTTTAAATGGTTGCCGGTTACGCTGGCTTCGGTCGTCCTGTGCAGCGGCTGCTCGTTCGTGCCTCGTCCCAGCAAGCTCTCCGGCAATCGTGCTTTCATTGACTACTGGCCGCCAAATCCAAACAGCCAGGGCCTAAGGCTCGCAGTTAAGGATAACATCGATATGAAGGGCGTAATTACGACCGCCGGTTCGGAAATCTTTTCCGTAACCCACAAGCCTGCGGAAGAGGACGCCCCGTGTCTGGCGATCGCACGCCGGCGTCACGTGCAGATCGTCGGCAAAACCAATCTGAGCGAATTCGCCGTCTCGCCGTCCGGCATGAATGAATATTTCGGGACGGCCGTGAATCCGTTGAATCGACGCCTGATTCCTGGAGGATCTTCGTCTGGAAATGCGGTCGCGTTGGCGTCTGGAATGGCGGACGTGGCTTTCGGCACGGATACGGCCGGTTCGGTCCGTGTGCCTGCCGCCTGTTGCGGTGTCGTCGGCTTGAAGACGACGTTCGGCTTAATTCCGATCGAAGGTGTTTATCCGGTTGAAAAGCATCTCGACACGGTCGGCCCGATGGGGAGAGACATCGATCACACCGTTCAAGGCATGGAGCTTCTTCAAGATGGTTTTGCCGCGAAGTATGCGGCAGCGAAGGCAGCAAAGCCTACCGCGCGAAGCATCCGGGTCGGACGTCTCAAACTGAAAGGGACTGATCGAAAAATCGATCAAGCTATCGACGATGCGCTCGCCAAAACAGGGTTCCAAGTGGTCGAGCTGGACGAAACCGTGAGCGAACAATTCGAGCAAGCGAAGAAGGACGGCACCACCGTCGCCTCAGCGGGGGCGTGGATCAGCGACGGGCGATTTCAGCTCGCTTGCACAGCTCGAACCCAGTCTGTTCTTCGACTCGGTCAGATAAACTATACCACGAGTTACCGCGGCGCATTGGCCAGGCGAGATGCGTGGCAGAAGACGCTGCGCAAAGTTTTCGAGAAGGTGGACTTCATCGCGTTGCCAACCCTTCAAAAACTGCCTCCGGAACTTCCACTACTCAATTTGAGAATAGGAATTCGCGAAGCGGAGATGCTTCCATTGCAAAACACGGCGGCAGTCAATTTTGCCGGCAACCCGGCGCTGGCAGTCCCCGTGCCCCTGCACAGGGCGAAAGTCCCCGTCGCGAGCTTGCAATTGATCGGGCCGGCGATGGCCGAGGCGGGCCTGCTCAACGCCGGTCGGCTGGTCGAAGACGCGGTCAAAAAGTAATCCATAAGTGTCATTGCGAAAGACCGGCCGGTGTGAAATCGGCGTCGGTGAAGTTCACGTCCTGGTCGATGCGCGCGCCGTTGAATTGCGTCACGCTATTTTTTCGAGGGCCATGCACTGTGAGACTGGCTGGGATTGGATTGTGTTTTTCATCACGCGCGACGCGCGTGATATCGATGCGGCGGATCAGCTCGCCGGAGGACGAATATTTCTCGATCCGCAGCGGAACAAAACGCCGGGGATCAATCCAACTCCGCACCCTGGCGTAGATGGATATGGAAGCATTGTCCGGCTTGGACTCAAGAATTTGGCAGTTCACTCCGTTGATGACCTCCGCGCCGACGACAGCCTGCTTTTTCCAGGCAAAGAAATTCTCCACCGCATCCTGATAAGAGAGATCGCTGTCGAACAATCCCTCGCTCATTTGGGAGGACTTGAGCGGGCGAACCGGCTGTTGCGGAACGATAATCGAGCCTGTCGCCGTACCCTGGGCCTGATGCAGAATGACCGCCTCGCCTTTGTGCTCGTCGGGCCAAAGCACCTGATAAACAAGATCGGTGGCCGTTTTCGTGCGGCGTTGCTTGATTTGAAGTTGCAGGACGCGATTGGCGCCTCCGGGTGATTGCACTTCGAGTTTGGTGCGGATCAGCGCGCTTCCCTGGCTGGTAGCCTCTATCCGATCGGCAAGTTCCGCGGCGGACAGCGCGGGCTCCTCCGCCCGAACGGAAATGACACACAGGACAGCAGTGGCAAGGGCTAGGACGAAGAAAGGTTTCACGGATTAAAGTGCCCTCATCCGGCTTGCAGCGCCAGGCTCGGCATTAGTCGCGAGCTGCGCCAGGCTGGATAAAGGCCGCTAATTATTCCAACGGCGACTGCGATCACGACGGAAATTCCAAGAAGCGGAAGGCTGAGATCCGGCTGCAAAAGCCCCCGAATAGCCGGCGTGGCACCCAGCACCTGGACGCCAACTGCACCGATCGCCACGCCAATGACGCCGCCGAAAAGGCCGAGCAAGGCGGACTCGTAAAGAATCATCCGCATGATGCGCCGGCGCGTCCAACCAACCGCGAGCAACACGCAAATTTCATGAGTGCGCTCGAAAACGGTCATGAGCATGGTGTTCATCACGCCGAGCACACCGACGAGCACGGCGAGAAGAGAAGTGCCCCAACTCATGGCCCGGACCATGCGAAATCCCTCAAAGTGGCTCAAGTGTTCGCTCACGGTCACTGCGCGGACCTCCGGGACCTGTTGCTGGATCTGTTGGATAAGTTCCCGGATCTGTTGCTCGTTAGTTGAAGGACGTCACGCGAACGTCGATTGCATTGATTTGGTTGGGAGAGCCCATAATTCCCTGCAAGAGCGGCAAAGAAAGAATAACCGACCCGTCTTCGACGAGCGCGCCACCCTTTACGATTCCCACGACCTTCAGTGCCTTGGTCTCGATCTGGATTGGATCACCGACTTTTTTCTTGAGAATTTCCGCTGCGGTCTGACCCAAAACCACTGCCTGTTCGGTGGCGTCGCTCGGCATGCGTCCGGAGACAATCTCAAGATTGTTCCAGGTAAATCCTCCCCACTCCCGGGCGGAAAGAATCATCAGGTCGGAGTCTTCAATACTGGTCACCTCCACGAGCTGATTGCAGGTCGCGGCGATACGCGGAAGGCTGGCGATACGGTCGCGGACGGACGCATCAAAGGGCTTCGGCGTGAGCGATCCGCTTTTGTTACTGACGACGATGTCGGTTCCGCGCGCCTTCAATCCTACCTGCCAGCTTTTCTCAAATCCGCGCGACATTCCAACCAGGGCCACGACCGCAGCGATGCCGATGGAAATTCCCGCGAGGGTCAAACCCGTGCGCAAAGGCCGGCGCCAGAGACCGCGGATGACAACGGTAAAGAAGGTCATGTTTTGGCGTCCGATACAATTCGACCGTCCATCATGCGAAGAATTCTTCCCGCCCGCTCGGCAATCGTGGGATCATGAGTGACGAGCACCATGGTGCGGCCTTGGTCCTGTTGCAGACGGATAATGAGGTCGAGCACGACATGCGCATTTTCGCTGTCGAGATTGCCGGTTGGTTCGTCCGCCAGAAGCAGAGACGGCCCGTTTGCCAGACTGCGGGCGATAGCCACGCGCTGACGCTCGCCCCCGGAAAGTTTCGAAGGAAAATGATCCAGCCGATGCTCAAGGCCGACCAGCTTGAGCAATTCGAAAGCGCGCTCGCGTCGCTCGGAAGCCGAGCAATCCCCTTCGAACATTGGAATCTGCACGTTCTCAGACGCGGTGAAAGTTGGTAGAAGGTGAAAGGCTTGAAAAATAAATCCAACCTCGCGAGCACGGTAGGCTGAGGGATTGGGATGATCCGGCAGCGAGCTTCCGCGATAGAGAAGCGTTCCGGAAGTCGGTCGGTCCAACGCCCCGAGTAATTGCAGCAAGGTCGATTTGCCGCATCCACTTGGTCCCGTAATGGCGACGAAATCGCTCTCTTTGATAGAAAAATCGACTCCGCGCAGTGCTTTGACCTGTCCTTCGTCAAAATCGCGGGTAAGAGATTTTGCCTCGAGAAGGGCGGGGTCACGGGGAGCGGGCTGGATCACTTGGTTGCGCTTGTTAGGCCGGCCGCAAAATGCGCCGGCGTAATGGAGAGCGAGCAAATCTGCTCTTCTAATTGCTCCTTATCAAATGGTCTGCCATTGCGGCCCGACCCGCGGATCAGCCAGGCAGCGTATCACGTCCACTAATGCGTTACGATAACTTGGGTACGGCATCCGCTCGCCCGGCTTGGTCGGCTGCAATTTTTCCACGTGCTGCGGCAGGAAGGCATGGGGCAACCCGGCCCGATGATGATGCACGCCATGAAACGGTTCGTGCAGCAAGGTGAAAGCAACCACCCGTCCCAGCCAGCTCTTCGCCACGATACTCCGCGTCGAACCGTTGACCGTGTCGCCCGTCATTCCCACGTGTTCGATGTACTTGCGCCAACTCTGCAGATTAGCCGCCACAAATGAGGGCACGAGATGCATCCAAAGGAAATATTTCCACAAACCGAATGCTGCCGCAGTCCAAAGGATCAGAGCCCAGATCACAGCAGTCAGCGCCAATTCGGCCCAAATCCGGCGACGAATGCGCTTGCTTCGAACCGGAGTCGAAGAACAGAGAAAGGCTCGCAGGAAAACAAACGGGCCATAAAACAATCCGAAATTCAGCTCAAAAAATGCGGCCAGACATCTCTTCCACCGTGGAATGTTCGTATGGGAAAACGGCCAAAATTCCCAATCACGTTCCGTCGCGAGATAGGCATGATGCGTTTGATGAATCACACGGTAGAGACTGAAGCTCATCAGGCTCAGGGTGCCAATCACCATCCCATCGAACTCATTGAAGCGACGATTTTTTCGGAGAAGCCCGTGAGCCGCCTCATGGAGGCCGATGAGGAGGCCGTGCATCAAATGGCTGACCACGAGCACGAGTGGCACCGCCAGCCAGATCCAGCCGCGATAGACCGCCATCGCGAGCATCACTTCAGTGAAAACCAAACCCAAAACGAGAAACTGGAACGCACCCCGCAAGACCCAATGCGGCTCATGCATCTTACTAAAGTCTTCATCGATGGATCCTGCGTTCATTGGGGTTGGTTCAACACTTCAGAGATGCGGCTCTCGGGCGAGCGGCAGATCCCCGCCAGCACTCGCTGAAATATGCCATCGAGGCTTTCAATGTCACGCGGGGAAAACAGATTCTCGCGGAAAAGCCATGCGATTTCCAAGCCTTCGCGGTCTTCGGTGATTTCGCACCCAAGTTGGAAACGCGCCGTGCCAGTCGAGCGCATGCTGAGGCGTGCGGAAAGATTCGGCAGCGAAATCTCCGGCATGGGATGATTCTGCAAGGCAAAGCGTACGTCGAACAGCGGGTTGTATCCTGCTTCCGATTGCTTGCCGAGACCGTGCACCAACTCGACGAAAGGAATGGCGTTGGCAAAAGAGTCAATCGTTACCTGATGTCCTGCTCGTAAATGATCAGAAACAACGCGCGAGCGATCGATCTCCCCGCGCAAAGGCACGATGCCCGCGTAGTATCCCATTGTTTCGCGCGTCGTTTGCCCGGTGCGATTGGCGACCGGCGTTCCCACTACGAGATCATCGAAACTGCTCCATTCGCAGAACGCAATTTGGAAAGCTCCAAACAAAGCACTGAAGAATGTGATGCCGGTCCGGCGGGCCAGTTCACGGATCTCGTTAGTCAGGCCAGCAGGAACTGCGGAAAGCCATCGTTTGGGTGGGCCGGGTGTAATCGGCGGGTTCCACGTTCGACCCAAACCGGCTAGCCTGGTTTGCCAAAACTCGATTCGCTGCTCCAAAATCTCCGGTTTCCAGTAAGCGCGCTCGGTCGCGCCCCACGTTGAGTAGGTTTGCGGGACCGCCGGCAAGGGATCCGAGGATCCCATCACGACGTCGATGTAGGCAGCAAAGAGATCCTGAACCAGAACGCCGAGGCTCCAGCCGTCCGCAATGGCGTGATGAATCGCAAAGACGAGCACGTGATGATTCGCTGCGCGACGCAAATCTACCGCGCGATAGAGCGGTCCTTGCATCAGATCGAACGGCGCGCGGAAAATTTCGGCTACCAGTTCTTCGATCGCTTCCGGTCGCGCATCGTCTGCTGAAGCATCGCGAAAATCAAAATTGATCCCGCAATTCTTTCGGATCATCTGGAGTGGGACGCTCCTTGCCGGGAAGGATTGAGAGACGCAAGACTTCCTGACGCTCGACCACGCGCTGGATCGCAGCGCGGGCCTCGCGTTCAGTCAGGAGACCGTGCACGTCGATGAGGCAGCAGATGTGATTCGCGTTGTCATCC